>JAJPEU010000016.1 GCA_021166685.1 Sulfurovum sp.
GCCACTCAAAATACCCGTGCAACACCCAAGACAGATCAAACGCTGACTATTTCCACAAACGAAAAAAACGCAACAAAAGAAACAGCAAAAAGAAAAATAGCACAAAAGCCTAAAAAAATAATTGAGCTCAAAAAAGTTGAAGATAACAATTTCAGTTCCGAATATATGTATCCCGAAAATAACGCCAAAGAAGAAAAAACCTCTCCAGTGGCGCAAGATACACCTGCACCTCCTGAAGCACCGGGCCCTATCATTACAAAAGAAGAATGCATCAGCATGATGGGTCAAGAAAAATTTGACAAATATACAGCTCTACTCGGGAGCGAAGAGGCTTCAATAAAACGTTGCCAGATGATTAAAAAAGTACAACAATAACTATTTTCTAAAATGTATCATCTTAAATCTATCTCCCATCATGGTGGGAGATAATAGTGTTTTAATCTTATCTGCTTCTCTTGCATAAAAGGATTGGGTTGTTGTTTTTGCAAACTGCTCTAGTATTTCAATCAAACCAAAACGCACCAGTGCTCTTGCCTGTGTTTCATACGCCTCTTCTTTAAAACCTGCTGCCTCAAAAGCTTCAACGACATGTTTAAAATTCACATCATAGGTAATATCGTCTTTTTTATAACTTTCTGCAAGCATTAAAGCCTCATCAAACAGAGGAAACGTTTCATGCTTTCTATAAATACGTATAGAAAAATCATTACGCACATATTTCTCTCCATAGTCAAAAGAGATAAAATCACAATGGCTTATGTTTTTTGACATTGCTTTTGCAAACTCTTCATAACCAACTGCGATTTCACCTTGTCTCAGATGATGGGGCTCAGACCATTTCAATATTTCATCGGGGGCTTTTTCCCAGACCACTTGATGATTTTCCACAAAAGCTATTTTTTCATCCTTAAGCAGTTCGCAAGGAAAAGCATCAAAAATCTCATTGGCAACCACAAACGCATAGGATGCCCCAACCTCATCCATGTCACTAAAGTGCACCACAGCAACATCGTTGCCAAAACGCTCTTTAATATAGATGCGCTGTGCTTCCTGAACGTGGGGCTGCTTCTCAACGATACCAAACCTGAGAGTTTGTATCAAAGTCGGATCGCACGTATAAAGCCACTGTATCATATCGCAAAGCAAATAGCCTTGATGTGCCCCAATCTCTATCAGCCAACCGTTCCTGTCTGCTTTGCCCTCTTTTAAAAGCTTCAAAAAATAATTTGCAATACTTGCGCCAAAAAATCGGCTGGTGCTTACCGCGGTATAAAAATCTCCTGATTTTCCTATGGCTTTAAAATTTTTATAATACCCTTCTTCTCCATAAAGCCACTCGTTCATGTAGCTGCTAAAGTGCATTTTCCACCTTTATATAAAGCTTCAAAAGTTCTATCTGCTTATCCACTTCATAAATTTTCTGGTCAAGTTTTTTTATTTCTAGAGAATTTTGCATCATTGCTGTATCGTAGGAAGTTTTTTCCCCGGCTTTTTCAAGATTTCGAGTCAATTGATAAAGATTTTGATAGAGTTTTTCATCTTTTTTGGCCAATTGGATCTTCTTGTCTATGATACGTAAATTTTGATTAACCAGATTATACTCTTCATCAATCATATTTTGCCGATCGATCACCTCTGTAGCCGCCTTCATCCGCGCAACTTTAGCAGCCTCTACCTCGCTCAACGAGTTGATATCAATGGGCATAGAGATCGTAAACCCATAACTATAATATCTTTCCTTAAGTGTTGAAAAATAAGAATAAGGATTGACATCTCCGTCTGTATACCGCCCTTGAAGAGAAATCGTCGGAAGATATTTGGCCCATGTCATTTTTGCATTGTATGCTTTTTCTTTTTCTCGCAGTCTTTCCCTTGCCAGCTCCAGGTTTGATCCCTTAAAGTCTGATGCAGAGATAAGTTTTAGTTTGGGCAGTTTCAGATGCTTTGGATCTTTATCGCTGAGTACTGCAAATTCTTGCTTAGATTGCATTAAAGAAATTTCTGTTTCTAAAAGCGAAGTTTCATCGACATTCTTTTGCAAAAGAGCCTGATCCAAATAGCTACTGTCTAAAAGTCCTGCTTCGTAACTTTCGCGTTTCTGTTTGATATCAATCGTATCATTCCTAATGAGATATGTCAATTTCTGTTGCTGAAGTTCAAGTTTCTTCATTGCATAAAGCTGTGTCACGGCATTGCCGATCATTTGACGTTTTTGGAGCATAATATCAGCGGCATTCGCATCGTGCAGTGCCTCAGAATACTTTATGGAATAATAGATTCCTCCTGATTTAAAAATCGGCTGATCGATGCCGATACTAAAACTTCCTGTCTGTACTGTTTTATCGCTATATTGTTCCGAATAGGTTTTGCTATACTGAAGTGCAATAGGATTAATCCAGCTTTTACTTAATATATCGGACTCAAGATCATTGCTTTGAAACTGATAATCAAATAAGGCTGTTTTATTTTTTGAAAGAATATCGCCCAGTTCGTCCGCATGAAGATATCCCGCCGAAAACGTACCCAGAAAACATGCCACTGCACTTAAAAGCACAACCTTTGAGAACGGCTGCTTTTGCGATCTTTTCCGAAAAGATAAATCAGCATAAGTGCAGTATATAAAATTTTGTCTCTTGCAAGTTTTAAACAATAGAACTGATAGCTTTTTCAAAACGCTTAAACCCCTCATCAATTTCATCCTTTGTAATCGTAAGACTTGGCAACAATCGCACCGTATTTCGTCCTGCCTTCAATACAATAAGGCCTTCTTTCATACTCTGCTTGATAGTCTTTATTTGAATTTCAGAACTTTTGGCGCGAAGCCCGCGCATCAAACCCAAACCCACTTCTTTTTCAAAGAGATGTGAATATTTTTGAACAATATCCTGTAATTTTTTTTCAAAATAAAGAAGTGCTTCGGCAATTTCCCCGCGCTCATACATCTCTTCAAGTATCTCAAGCACAGCCAATCCCGCTGCCGTACTCAAATAATTGCCGCCGAAGGTACTGCCATGATCTCCTGCAGTTAAAACATCCTTGTGCTTAGTCATCACTGCCCCGATAGGCACACCTCCGGCAAGTCCCTTTGCTAAAGTAATGATGTCGGGTTCTATTTCATAAAGATTGGAAGCCAAAAATTCTCCTGTACGGAAAACGCCCGTTTGCACCTCATCCACAATGAGTAAAATACCTTCTTTTTTTAAATGAAGGGCAAGCGTTTGTATCTCTTTTTTATCAAACGGCTGAACACCCCCCTCTCCTTGCACCAGCTCTATAAGTACGGCCACTGTTTCATCATCAATGGCAGCATAAACATCAGCAATAGAATTTTCATAAGAAAAACCATGAGGATAGGGCGAAAAATAAGAAGAATGGAAATGTTCCTGACCTGTGGCCTTAACCGTAGTAATCGTTCGCCCGTGGAAAGAACCTTCAAGCGTAATCACCTTATAACGTTTTTTATCAAATTTTATTTCACCGTATTTACGTGCAATCTTTATGGCTCCCTCATTAGCCTCAGCTCCTGAATTTGCAAAAAATACACTCATGTCGTATCCGCTTAATTTAACTATTTTTTCTGCAAGTTTTGCCTGGGGCTCTATCACTTGCAAATTGGAAATATGAATTATTTTTTTGGCCTGTTCGCAAATAGCATTTGCCAGCCTTTCATTGCCGTGCCCTACAGAGTTTACCGCTATACCCGAAGCAAAATCGATGTAATCTTTTCCTTGATCATCATACAGTATCGAACCCACTCCTTTGACAAAGTTGGTATAGTCTCGCGCATAAGTTTGCAATACATATTTTTTATCTAATTCCTCTAAATTCATTTTATATCCTTTTAATTTGTACTTTTACTTCCTGATAACAGGCGCTTTCACCCTCTTCGCTCACGATAGACGGCGTAAGCCTATTGATACCTCTTGTATTGTTGGTTATCAATACACAATCGCGGCGCACATCTTCATTTAATTTTACAGTAAACTCATACGAGCCATATTCTGAAGAGATATGCACTGTTTCTCCTTCCTTATATCCCAAGGCAGGATGAAGTTGTACCTTATTATCTCTTAGAAATTGCGTATTGAGTGTTTTGACCGCCTTGGAACTTATAAGCCAAAAGAGTTGGTCTTTTTGTTTTTCTTGATTTCCTTTTCGATGCTTTTTGAAATGTTTTGTATTGATAAAATCATCATTATAGTCATCTATAAACACAAACTCCTCTCTTCTGCTCTCCCCAAATCCATCTGCATAAGGCAGCATCTCATATCCGGGAGAAAGAAAATTATCCCATTGGTCCCGCCTGCATTGGTCAAGCCAAAACCGAAGATAATACTCTTCACTTTGTAATCCGTCAAAACCAAAGGCATCAAAAAGCTTTTTAGTCAAATCATACTCACTGATTCCAAAATCTGCATCTTTAATTTTCTGCATAGGCTCTACATAGTGATGCCCGTAACTAAGCCTAATATCTTCTTTTTCGAAAAAGTTTTTTGCCGGTAAAACAATTTTTGCTCTTTTGGATGTCTCATTTTCGTAAAGTCCAAAATAAATAAGATTTTCAACACTCTGCAGCTCCCTTTCAACGCATAAACTGTCAGACATTGATTCTGCAGGATTTCCTCCCTGCACAAACACGGTCTCAAAATCCGAAAATGCTGTTACAACTTTAGACTCACGAGAACAATTCACGTCAAATGGATTTTCAAATCCCCATTTTGAATTACCAAGATAACTTACTCCGCACCCCTCTTTTCCAAAAAGCCCAAGCGTTGCAGCAAGTGAATCAATTGCATGAAGTACATACGAACCGATTGTATATTTTTGTACTCCCACGCCGACTAAAAAAACCACTTTTTGGTTTCTTAAGTACTCCAGCATACGCCCCATATCCTCCAAATCTATACCGATATATTCCAAAATCGCTTTAATACGATGTTCCCGAGTATAATCATAAAAATCTTCATATGAAGAAGCAAATTTATCCATCCAGGTTTTATCTTCACTGTTTTCCATAAAAATAAACCTTGCAAGCAAAATAGCTACATAATAGTCTGTTCTGGGTTTGATCTGCAAATGAAAATCTGCTTTTTTTGCAATAGGGGTCTTTACGGGATCAATCACAACAATCTTTTTATCTTCCAAAAAAGGCATCAGATGCGCATTGGTTACTGTCAGGTTGCGGCCCCACACAACAACTGTATCGGCTTTTTGTATCTGTTCAAGAGGCAACATTTTATTTACCCCTCTTCCTGCCAAGATACCCGCATCCCCTGCACCGTCACACAAGCTGCCCTTTGTCAAGCTTCCGCCTATTTTTTCCATAAAAAGGTTGGTCACTTCCTGCATTACCCCCACATTGCCAGACCCTCTCCAGAGCAATGAACGTTTAGCTCTAAAGGCCTCTGCAACTGCCTGAAGTGCCTCCTCCATGCTCGCCTCCACTCCATTGATGCGGGGTTTCTCTATACGGGGCGTTTCAAATATAAATTTATTGAGTTTAATGCACAAAGCTCCATTGCCTGCAGGATGTTCTCTGTCTCCTTCAATTTTTAAGGGGTCATCATTTTTCACTAAGATACGACACGCATCATAACAGTCCAGGCCACAAGCAGTCTGCATTATTTTATCTCCACCTTCATCAGCGTCATAATGACTCTTTATTTACATTCTCTACTGTCTATGCAAGCATAATCTCTTAAAAAGCACAACTACCTTCTCTGACTGCAAAACTGTAGGGATATTCCTTTTTTGAGCTCATAGATTTTATATTATTATCCTTAATGCCATCTTGCCCAATATTAATATTTTTTACTGAGCATATCTTTTGAAGTGATTATAGCAAAATAGCATTAAGCAAAAAGGGGAAATAGAAAAATTCTAGCTGCAAGACAAATAATATTAGAATTTATGTAAGGTGCAACGATAAGCCGGGTTCTGTCTTGGGTAGTTATTTATCTAGGCGCAGTGTTACCAATACGCTCAAGCAAAGTATAAATGCCAATTTAATGGCTTGTGAGACTCATACCATATACTTCTTGCTACGGACAGGGTTTACCTGGCTGCTTCTGTTACCAAAAGCACCGGTGGGCTCTTACCCCACCCTTTCACTATCACCTGCCGATAGAATACCGACAGGCTACCTGCTTTCTGTTGCACTTGCCCTCAGATTACTCTGGCCATCCGTTAGATGGAGTCCTGCCTCACGTGTAGCCCGGACTTTCCTCTCGCAGCGATTATGCTGCCAGCAACTACCTGTCACACCTTGTTGGAATTATAGCACAAATGCGGTATAGATTAAAAGATTTATGAAGGAAGTTTTGAATAAAAGAAAGACTGACCAAAGGAAAAGATTCACTTGGTCAGCCCATAAAGATTCACTAAAAGATTCAATATACTATTGAGCGGGCCCTTGGGCAATCGCCTCTAGTGCGTATTTTTCGCCAAGCTCATACGCCTTAAGGTTTACAGCATGCACTTTTTCCGGAACTTTGCTCAACATTGTATCCACGAGGACTTTTTTGTCAAGCGCCTTTGTAAATGTATTTGCGATAGCAAGCGCAACTACAGATTGCGTAATTACATTTCCTACTTCTTCTTTCGCGATTGTAATAATAGGAATTTCATAAATATTCCATTTCTTTTTATCTTCCTCTGTCGGATGCACCAAATTTGGCTCAATCACGATCGTACCGCCCGGCTGTACACCATTTTTAAAAAGCCTGTAGCTTACATCTGCAACAGAAAGCATAAAATTCACTTCACCGTCATTTGCATAAGGGTAAAAGATCTCTTCATCATCAAGAGTGATATCAACAACTGTTGGTCCCCCGCGCACCTGCGAGGTATAGGTTGCCGTCTTGAGTCCATACCCACCTGTTTTAATTTTAGCTGCGGCAAAAATCTCTCCAGCAAGAAGAACACCCTGCCCACCAACGCCTGTAAATCTCATTAATGTTCGTGCCATTGCGTCTCCTTATATTTTTTTGGCAAAGTCGTCTTGAGTAATTTTCCCACGCTTGCCCTGGTGCACATCTCTAATCTCTTGGTACATTTCACAATACTCTTTTGCAGTTGCATCTTGTTTTAAGATGCCCGTTGGCAATAAGTTAAGTTGCTCTTCCGGACTCAATTTATCGTATTTTGCTTTTGAAACAGTAATGCTGTCAATCCAATCAAGGTTTTCCATAGCATTTGCCATTTTATTTTTTCTGCCAAGGTTAATATGACAATTTGACAGTGCTTCAACATAAGAAAAACCTTTATGCTCCATAGCATCTACTAAAAGTTTTTCAAGTTTTTTAGGGGCCGTGACAGTTTCTCTGCCCACAAAAGAAGCTCCAGCAGCAATTGCCAGCTTACAGCCATCAAACGTAGGGTCAATATTTCCTGCTTTTTGAGAAACAGTCCACATACCCTGAGGTGTTGTTGGAGAAGTCTGTGAATTAGTCAGTCCATAAATAAAGTTTTGAATAACAATGAGTGTTATGTCAATATTTCTTCTGCATCCATGAATAGTATGATTGCCGCCGATTGCCAAAGCATCGCCGTCTCCCGCAACACAAACAACATGCTTGTCAGGATTTGCCAATTTGATACCTGTTGCAAAAGCAATCGTTCTGCCATGCGTCGTATGTACGGTATTAAAGTCAACATACGATGAAAATCTTCCCGAACATCCGATTCCTGAGACAACACATACATCATCCTTGCTCCATCCAAGTTTATCAACGGCTCGGATAAAAGATTTAAGAATGACTCCATCCCCACAACCCCAACACCATAGCGTCGGCATCTTTTCTAACCTTAAATAACTATCATAATTAAATGCCATCTTACAGCTCCTTTACTTTATTTACAATTTCAAATGGAGAAATCGGCCGGCCGTTTACTTTAAAAAGACCTTCGATATCAAGTCTGCCTGAAGCTCTTTGGACCTCATCTCTGTATTGACCGATATTAAGCTCGACACATAATACTTTTCCAATTTTATCTGTATACTTTTTGATTGCTTCGGCTGGACTTGGCCATAAAGTAATAGGTCTGAACAAGCCTGCCTTGATACCTTCTGCTCTTAAATGTCTGATTGCCTCTTTTGCCGAGAGGGAAACTGAACCATAGGCCACGATCATCACTTCAGCATCATCCATCATAAACTCCTCATAAGAATCTATCTCTTCTTGATGTGCTTCCACTTTATTAAACAGTCTTTCAATCAATAGCCTGCATGTTTCAATCTCTTCTGTCGGAAAACCATTTTTGTCATGGTGAAGTCCGGTGAAGTGATATCTGTACCCTTTAAACATCGGATTAAGAACTGCCGGTTCATCCTGTGCTACACCATAAGGATGATACTCTTCTGCCGGACCATCAAATGTTTTTCTTAGCTTGATACCTGATTTTACTGCTTCAGCAGTCGGTATATCCGCTTTTCCGTGCATGTGACCCAAAGTTTCATCCAATAATACAAATACAGGCTGCATAAATCTATCTGCGAGATTAAATGCTCTCACCGTTTCAGTATAGCACTCAGCCAAATTTCCCGCACAAAGAGTAATGGATTTATAGTCACCGTGTGATGGGTTTTTTGCTTGTGCGACGTCACCTTGAGATACACGTGTGGGAAGACCTGTTGAAGGACCGCCCCTCATAACATTTATAACCACCAAAGGCACTTCTGTCATCTGCGCCAAACCAAGATTCTCAGCTTTAAGTGAAATACCCGGTCCGGAAGTAGCCGTCAATGATCTTACGCCTGACATTGAAGCACCGATTGCAGCAGCAACACCGGCTATCTCATCTTCCATCTGAATCGCAGTTCCGCCTATTCGTGGCAGTAAATCTGAAATGGTATGCATTACTTCACTTGATGGAGTGATAGGATACCCTGAAAAGAACTTACATCCTGCATCAACGGCTGCTCTTGCAGCTAAGTCATTTCCTGTTGATATTATTTCTCTTGTTGACATTAGTTGGCCTCCTTGTAGTCTGCAGGCAATCTGAAATCATTGTTTATGATCGCCTCTCGTCTTGCTTTTGCATTATCTGTTAATTTTGCAAATTTAAATTCCTTCTTGTCTGCAACATAGATTGCAAAATCAGGACATGAAAGTTCACATTCATTACATCCTATACAAGAATCCGGCGCCACAACATCTATTATCGCACCCAATGTTGAGCCTGCATCCGCTTTCATAGAAAGTACACCAGCCGGACATACATCTACACAGATATCACAAGCTTTGCATCTGGCTGTATTTACCCAAACTGGAGTATTTTCCGGAGCTTTCATCACTGCCATGGTTTCCCCTTTTAATTTTATAATTATTAAGTGAGATTTACTATTCACTAAGACTAGAATAGCTTAGTTTTATTAAGGGTGTTATAAATAGGATTGAATTATTGTTGCCGCAAGAAATGTTGTTACCATTTGAAGCAAAAAATTAAAAGTATTTTTCTGTAAAATAAAAGATATGTATTAAAATGAAACGAAGAGGCAAAAAGAAAGCTTAAGGACAGGGTATTCCTGAGCCTTAAGGATGATCTATTTGGATAAAACTTCTTTTACCGCTTTACCAATTTCTGCAGGAGAAACGACTACTCTTACACCTGCTGCTTCAAGCGCATCCATCTTTTCTTTCGCGGTTCCGGCACTTCCGCTTACAATAGCCCCGGCATGCCCCATTCTTTTGCCTTTTGGGGCTGTTTGTCCTGCAATAAAAGCAACAACCGGCTTTGTAATATGATCCTTAATGTACTTCGCCGCTTGAATTTCAAGATCCCCTCCGATTTCACCTATCATGACAATCGCTTCTGTTTGGGGATCGGCCTCAAACATTGGAAGAAGCTGCTTGTAGGAAAGTCCGATAATCGGATCTCCTCCGATACCTACAGCCGTAGAGATACCAAAGCCTTCTTTGCAGACTTGATTCGCACCTTCATAGGTTAATGTGCCTGATTTGGAAATCAACCCAACATTTCCTTTTTTGAAAATCATACCGGGCATAATCCCTATTTTGCACTCTTCGGCAGTAATGATTCCCGGGCAGTTTGGTCCTATAGTTTTCATACCGTGTTTTACGGCATAGGCTTTGGCAGCTTGCATATCTCTTACCGGTGCGCCTTCAGTAATAATCACTGCAAGTTCCACTCCGGCATCCGCAGCTTCCATGACCGCATCAGCAACAAACGCGGGTGGCACAAATACCATAGAAACCGTTGCACCTGTCGTTGCCACTGCCTCTTTAACTGTATTAAATACAGGTTTACCCAAATGAACCTCTCCGCCTTTGCCCGGAGTTACTCCTCCCACAATTTTTGTTCCATAAGCCATGCACTGCTCTGCATGGAATGTACCTTCGGAGCCCGTAAACCCCTGTACGATCACTTTTGTATCTTTGTTTACCAATATTGACATCTACTACTCTCCTTTTGCTGCCGCTACAGCTTTGGCCGCACCGTCTGCCAAATCTGTTGCTGCAATTACATTGGCTATGTTTGCGTTTTTTAAAATTTCAGCTGCTTCGGCCGCATTTGTGCCGTCAAGCCTTACGATAACGGGTACATGCACATCTACCATTTTAGTTGCTTCCAAAATACCGTTTGCAATTCTGTCACATCTTACAATACCGCCGAAAATATTGACAAAAATTGCTTTTACATTTGGATTTTTCAATATAATTTCAAAACCTTTTGCAACCGTTTCAGCATTTGCCTTTCCTCCTACATCAAGAAAGTTTGCCGGCGTGCCGCCCATATAATTGATCGTATCCATAGTTCCCATAGCAAGACCGGCACCATTCACCATGCAGCCTATCTCTCCGTCAAGTGCAATATAAGAAAGCCCGTATCGGCCTGCTTCTCTTTCATCCGGATCTTCTTCTGAAACATCTCTCATCTCTTCGATATCCGGATGCCTTCCAAGAGCAGAATCATCAAATCCCATTTTTCCGTCAAGCGCAAGGAAGTCACCGGAACCGGTTTTGATAAGCGGGTTAATTTCGATCATTTCAGCATCATTTTCCATATAAACGTTATAAAGTGCTTTTGCGAATTTAATAAACTTATTTTGTTCATTTTTATCAGTAATTCCAAGACCGAACACCAACTCCCTGCCATGAAAACCTTGAAATCCGATAGAAGGGTCAACGGCAACTTTGATGATTTTTTCCGGTGATTTTTCCGCTACTTTTTCAATCTCCATGCCGCCTTCGGTTGAAGCCATAATAACAGGCATCTCCTTGGCACGATCAAGCACCACCCCCAAATAGAGCTCATCTTTAATGTCGGCTCCCTCTTCAATATACACCTTTTGAACCAATTTCCCTTCAGGTCCGGTCTGGTGTGTTACCAATGTCATTCCAAGAATTTCACCGGCAAGCTGCCTCACTTCTTCTTTTGATTTGGCGAGCTTCACACCTCCGCCCAACCCACGGCCGCCGGCATGAATCTGTGCTTTTACTACCCAGATATTTCCGCCCAACTCAGACGCATTTGCCACAGCCTCATCCGGTGTGTTTGCCACAATACCCCTTGGTGTAGGTACGCCATATTTTTGAAATATTTGTTTCGCCTGATACTCATGAATATTCACGTGTACTCCTTTAAAATTACAATAAGTTAAAATATTATACATTTAACTGAAATAATATTGTATTAATTCAATTATCATAAAGAATGATTTTAGAAAAGTGTTAAATATTTACACAGTGTGATAAAAGTCTAAAGCTGAAGCAGAGGTTTTGACTCTCTTGCTTGTGTAGAATTTTTACATTGTAAATCAATCCAATTCTAAATATTCTATGCTTTTGGGGCAATCATATCCTCTGGGCGCACATACGTATCGAACTCTTCTGCGCTCAAAAGCCCAAGACTAATCGCTTCTTCTTTGAGGGTCGTTCCATTTGCATGTGCCGTTTTTGCTATCTTTGCTGCATTTTCATATCCAATATATGGGTTAAGGGCTGTTACCAGCATTAACGAATCATTAAGGAACTTCTCAATATTTGCCTTAATGGGTTCAATACCTATTGCACAATTTGTATCAAAACTTCTCATTGCATCTGCCAAAAGCTTTGCTGATTGCAAAATATTATAAGCAATAACCGGTTTAAATACATTCAATTCGAAGTTGCCCTGAGATGCTGCTATCCCTACCGCCGCATCGTTACCCATTACCTGCACGGCTACCATCGTCATCGCTTCAGACTGTGTTGGATTTACTTTTCCCGGCATAATAGAGGAACCCGGTTCATTTTCAGGGATAGAAATTTCACCAATCCCGCATCTTGGCCCCGATGCTAACCATCTTATATCGTTGGCTATCTTCATCAAATTGCCTGCAAGTGCCTTAAGTGCTCCGCTGAGTACTACTTCGGCATCATGTCCGGTAAGCGCATGAAACTTATTGGGCTGAGAGACAAAGGCATAATCTTTTGCCATAAAACTGTTAAGCTTGGCTGCTACTTTTTGTGAAAATTCAGGATGAGAATTCAAACCTGTTCCAACTGCCGTACCGCCAATCGCCAATTGACGGCAATACACTAATGCATCATTGATTTGTTGAAGATTTGTCTCAAGCATTGCCACATATCCGCTAAGTTCTTGCCCCAAGGTAAGCGGCGTCGCATCCTGAAGATGCGTTCTGCCTATTTTTACAATATCTGCAAAAGCATTTGATTTGCTTTCAAGCGTTGCTTTGAGCTGATTTAATGCAGGGATAAGATTATCTGTTACTGCAACAACTTCAGCAATACGCATTCCTGTAGGATATGTATCATTGGAGCTTTGTCCTTTGTTTACATCATCATTTGGGTGTACTAATTTTTCTTTTGTAAAGTCTCCGCCCAAAATTTCAATCGCCTTGTTCGCAACCACTTCATTGACATTCATATTTGATTGGGTTCCTGAACCTGTTTGCCATACCACCAAAGGAAAATTATCATCAAGTTCGCCCGCTAAAATAGCGTCACATGCCTTGGTTATCGCCTCAGTTTTTTTGTCATCCAGCCGACCAAGTTCATGATTCACCAAGGCGCATGCTTTTTTAAGGTTGGCAAAACCGTATATAACCTCGAGAGGCATTTTTTCATTGCCTATCTCAAAATTCTGAACTGATCTTTGAGTCTGTGCCGCCCAATACTTGTCCGCAGGAACCCGCACCTCTCCCATAGTATCTTTTTCTATTCTAAAACTCATATTCATCTCCTTTTATTCTGTTCTTTTCTGGTAAAAGAGTCTTCCCTGTCCCTTGTGCAGCAACCTAAATCCCCAGTGAACAAAAAGTGATTTCAACTTTTTGCTGTACCTCTTAGTTAAAAAACTTTTTATCTTTGAGAACTTGGATCATAGTTTTTACAGATTTTACGCTTTTGGCGAATCGTTTTTTTTGATCCTGGTTGAGTGTCATTTCAAACAACTTTTCGACCCCGCTTGCGCCCAATGCCACGGGCACCCCTGAAACTACATCAGAATATCCATAATGACCGTCAAGATAAACCGCACAAGGATAAATCTGTTTTGTATCTTTCAAGATGGCTTCAACCATAATGGCTGTTGATTTTGCCGGAGCATAATATGCCGAGCCCGTTTTCAGATAACCAACAATTTCGGCACCCCCATGTTTTGTACGCTCCACGACCTCTACAATTTCCTCTTCTGTTAAAATATCCGAAAGAGGAACTCCCGCAACCGTAGAAAATTTTGGAAGAGGCACCATGTCATCCCCATGTCCGCCCATTACAGAAGCACGAATCTGCCCGGCGCCATAACCAATCTTTTCAAAAATAAAATGCGCCATACGTGCGCTGTCTAAAACTCCGGCCATCCCAACTACACGCTCTTTTGGAAAACCGGATTCTTTCAGGGCTACATAGGTCATGACATCCAGCGGGTTGGAAACCATCACTATGATCGCTTCAGGAGCATGTGTTTTAACCTCTTGCACCACCTCTTTGGTGATTTCAGCATTCACCATCAGCAAATCGTCTCTGCTCATCCCGGGCAGCCTTGGGCTTCCTGCCGTGATAACCACGATATCTGAATCGGCTATCCCTTCAGGCGTTTCTGCTACAGAAACAATCGTATGTGTTCTGGCCGCATTGGCTGCTTGTGACATATCCAGAGCCTTTCCTTTAGCAATCTCAGAATTTCTGTCTCGAAGCACAACGCTATGACATACGCCGTTCATGGCAAGAATATAGGCTACCGTTGCCCCCACATTTCCAGCACCGATAATCGTTACTTTTTTACCTTTTTTCATTACAATCCTTTAATTTAGAATTATAGGGCGATCTTTTAGCAAAACATAAGTCATAAAGATTTTTCATTATCAATCATATTCTGCAATGCCACAAGAAGCATAAAGCCCTATTTTGGGTGTTGAATCGTTTTGCACTCGAAACGAAGTGTATACAGAGCCTAACGCTCTGTATAATTATATAGCGTCAAAACTTTAGATAGCATCAATAATGCTGTTCAATGTTTGAGATGGTCTCATTGCTGCTGCAGCTTTAGCATTATTTGGATGATAATACCCTCCAATGTCCTGTGCTTTTCCCTCTACCGCCAAAAGCTCTTTCATAATTTTTTCTTCATTTTCAATCAATGCTTTTGCGACCGGAACAAACTTTGCACTCAATTCTGCATTGCTGCATTCAGCAAGCGCTTTTGCCCAATATTGGGCAAGATAGAAATGGGAAGCCTTGTTGTCAGGCTCGCCTGCTTTTCTTCCTGGCGCTTTATTGTTGTCCAGATAAGCTTGATTTGCAACATCCAATGCAGCTGTAAGCGCAGCCAGTTTGTCATTATTTGCTTTTTGATTGATATACCTTAAAGATTCAGCAAGTGCTAAAAATTCGCCTAGCGAATCCCATCTTAGGTGGCCCTCTTCCAAAAATTGATCCACATGCTTAGGCGCGCTGCCTCCTGCACCTGTCTCAAATAAACCGCCGCCGGCCAACAATGGCACAATCGATAACATTTTTGCAGATGTTCCTAGCTCCAAAATTGGAAAAAGATCTGTCAAATAATCCCTTAGAACATTTCCTGTCGCAGAGATCGTATCTTGACCTGCTCGTACCCTTTTTAAACTATAAGCCATTGCTTTTTCAGGAGCCAAGATTTCTATCGTCAATCCCGAAGTGTCATGATCTTTTAAATACTCATTGACTTTTTTAATCATATTCGCGTCATGGGCTCTTTTTTCATCCAGCCAAAATACTACCGGCGTATTTGTAAGTCTTGCTCTTTCAACTGCCAGTCTCACCCAATCTTTGACAGGAATATCTTTTGTTCTAGACATTCTCCAAATATCGCCTTTTGCCACAGTAAAACTCATTAGTTCACTGCCGTCACTATCTAGAACTTTCACTGCGCCATCTTCTGTAATTTCAAATGTAGTAGGGTGAGAACCATACTCTTCTGCTTTTTGTGCCATCAAGCCGACATTTGAAACACTTCCCATAGTTGTAACATCAAATTGACCGTTCTTTACACAGTCATCAACGATTTCTTTATACATGGTTGCATAACATCTATCGGGAATAACAGATACACACTCTTGCACTTCACCCTTTGCGTTCCACATTTTACCGCCGTCTCTCACTACAACCGGCATAGAAGCATCGATGATAACGTCATTGGAAGCATGCAAATTTGTAATGCCCTTGTCAGAGTCAACCATAGCCATGGCAGGCTGTATTTGATACGTTGCCATGATTGCAGCTTCAATCTCAGCTTTTTTATCCGCTGAAAGCTTTTCAAGTTTTTTATACAAATCGCCAAGGCCCAAGTTCGGATTCACCCCAATCTCTTTAAACTCCGTAGCGTATTTTTCAAACACATCTTTAAAGAATACTGCAACTGCATGTCCAAACATAATCGGATCTGAAACTTTCATCATAGTTGCTTTTAAATGAAGCGACCAAAGAACATTTTTTTCTTTCGCTTCTTCAAGAGTTTTAGCATAAAACGCTCTTAAAGCATCTTTTGACATAAATGTTCCGTCCAGAATCTCTTTGTCAAGCGCATCTATTTCTTTTAAAAGTTTGCCGTTAAGTTCAATTCTTACTTTACCGTCGCCATTTTTAATAATAGACTTTTCGTTCCCATAGAAATCTCCGTCATTCATATGCGCTACATAGGTTTTTGAGTTTTCCGAAAACGCTCTTAGTTTATGGGGGTTTGCTTTTGCAAAATTTTTAACAGCAACCGCCGCACGTCTATCTGAATTTCCCTCGCGGAGAACAGGGTTAACCGCTGAACCCAAACAAGTAGAATATTTAGCAAGAATTTCTTTTTCCTCATCTGTTTTTGGATCTTCAGGGAAATCCGGAAGATTATATCCCTGCCCCTGAAGCTCTGCAATACATTCTTTAAGCTGAGGAATTGATGCAGAAATATTTGGCAGTTTGATAATATTAGCGTCTGGCTGCTGCACCACTGTTCCCAAATAAGCCAATTCATCGGCAATTTTTTGGTCATCTGTTAAAAATTCAGGGAAAGTTGCAATTACCCTGCCCGCAAGAGAAATATCTCTTTCTACTGCTTCTACACCAATAGCTTTAGTGAAAGCGTTTACAATTGGTAACAAAGAATAGGTTGCCAATGCCGGCGCTTCATCAATTTTTGTCCAGATTATGTTTGGTAATTTTGACATTTGAATTCCTTAGGTTTTTAATGGGCATAGTGTAACATGCTTTATGCATTTTGAGAGTGAAACTTGGCATTATCAAAAAATTATATTTTTTATATGTTTCTATACTACACATATATCCATGATGGCTATGGTAAAGCACTATAAAAAGTGTATCAAAAAAACTTTTTTACTATTTTTGCAGTTGCATCATACACTGAGATACTTTTTATAAAATAATCACTTGCGGCTCTGAAAATAGGCACTTGAAATATTTTGCACTCACCAAATAGATTTTTATTTTTATTTGCTTTTTGCAGGAAACAAGATGCTTTTATCTCCATCTAGACGATTATCAAAATTTATCTGTTCATCTGTCTTTAACTTTATAAAATTGCACCGTTTGGTAACTCTGGCAAACGCGCTCGCACATATCAGCTTGGACTATTGACATTCTCTTTGGTTAATCAAAATATCTTTTTTCTGCACAGGGATATAAATTTTTTAGGATTTTAACCCTATTTAAAAGAGAAAAATCAGTCTTCCAATATCAGTCTTTCTTCTATATATGCACCAAGCTCTTTAGCCTCTTCAATGATCTTTTCGTTGACTTTCATTTTTGACTCAATAATAACATCGGCAAGTTTTGATTTAATATGAAGCTCAAGAGGCCGTTTGCCGGGATATTTTTGAACCAAACACATAAGATCTTGAGCTATTTTGAGATCGGGCATCAAATGAATAGCTAAAATAAGCGGAGGATGATCAGGTTCTTGAATATGTTTTTCTTCTTTTGTAACTTTAATTTTTTCTTTTTTTGCTTCCTTAAGGGACTCTATCTTAAGGATACTAAGTCGTGTAAATTCACCGTCTTTGGTTACTTTGACCTTAAAAGCAATGGGCTTAGTGATATCAAAATCTTCCTCAAGTTCTTTAAGCCGATTTTCAAAAAGCATCAATTCAATATTCCCATGTAAATCCATAATATTGGCAATACCGAATTTGTTGCCTTTTTTACTTATTTTTTCAGTAATTCCTTCAATCTTTCCGATAAGCAGTGCTTGCGAACCGTCTGCAAGATCATCTATCTCCGAACTTAGCGTATAACTTATCTCTTCTAGCGTTTGACGATACTTATCCAGAGGATGTCCTGAAACATAAAAACCCAAAGATTCTTTTTCAAATTCCAAAATTTGCATCGATTCAAACTCATCTAACTGTGAAATTTCAAATGAAACAGATATCATCTCCTCTTCTTCGCCAAAGAGTGAACCTACTGCCATTTTTTTTGCCTGAGCTGCTTGTTGTGATGCCTGAATAATCTCTTCGATTTGCACAAGCAATGCATGGCGCGAATATCCAAAATTATCAAAAGCACCGGCTTTTATAAGGGACTCTATTACTTTTTTGTTTACCTTGGAAGAGTCAATGCGGGAAACAAAATCACTTAAATCTTTAAATTCTCCTGCCTCCCTGGCTTTTAGTATAGAATTGATAGCGATGTCTCCTGCACCTTTTATGGCACCCATTCCAAATACAATAACCTCTTCACCTTCGATATTATCTGCAACAAAAACCAAATCAGAGCGATTGATATCAGGAGGAAGCAGTTTAATGTGCATATGCTTGAGTTCATCGACATATTTAACCACTTTGTCGGTATTGTTTTTCTCAAGCGTTAAAATTGCTGCCATAAATTCCGTCGGATAGTAGCGTTTCAAAAAAGAGGTATAAAAAGTAACCATTGCATACGCTGCTGAGTGTGATTTATTAAATCCGTATCCTGCAAATTTTACAATAAGATCAAAAAGTTCTGCGGCTTTTGTTTTATCAAATCCTTTTTTGGCTGCACCATCGGCAAACTCTTCTTTAAGTTTATCCATCTCCTCTTTGATCTTTTTCCCCATGGCTCTACGAACGAGATCTGCGCCCCCCAGGCTAAATCCGCCTATGGTTTGAACAATTTGCATGACCTGCTCTTGGTAGACAATGACTCCGTAAGTCGGCTTAAGTATAGGTTCCAGCTCCGGGAACATATAGGTAATTTTGGCACGTCCGTGCTTACGCTCAACAAAATCATCAAGCATTCCCGATTCCATTGGTCCAGGGCGGTAGAGTGCAAGCATCGCAATGACGTCTTCAAAACCGCTTGGTTTAAGTTTTTTAGCCAAATCCTGCATTCCTGCCGATTCAATTTGAAAAAGTCCCAATGTATCGCCCGTACTGATATACTCATAAACTCCCTTGTCGTTAATATCCTCTTCTATAAAATTGATGCGTTTTCCATGACGTTTTTCGACCAATTGGTTTGCTTCCTCAATGACCGTCAGCGTTTTAAGTCCCAGAAAGTCAAACTTGATCAAGTCCACATCTTCCACATATTTGCCATTATATTGAGTTGCAAGAGCTTCTTGTCCTGTCGGCTTAAAAAGCGGGGTTTTTTGCCATAAAGGTTCATTGGAGATCACCACTCCTGCCGCATGCGTTCCGGCATTACGATTCAATCCTTCAAGTGCCAATGCATAATCCCAAGTCCGTTTTGCAAGCGGATCGCTCTCTAAAAGCGCTTTGATTTTGGGTTCTTTTTCATAAGATGATTTGAGATCTATCCCCAGCTCATCCGGAATCAATTTTGCCATAGCATCTGCTTTGGCATAAGGCATATCAAGCACCCTTGCAACATCGCGGATTACTCCCTTGGCAAGCAATTTACCAAAGGTAATGATCTGCGCTACGTTAACACGTCCGTATTTTTCAACCACATAATCGAGTATCTCTTGCCGTCTGGCTTGACAAAAATCCATATCAATATCGGGCATGCTGACACGTTCTGGATTTAAAAAACGCTCAAAAAGCAATCCGTAGGGCATCGGGTCGATATCTGTAATTTTCAATGCATATGCCACCAAAGAACCCGCAGCAGATCCGCGCCCCGGCCCTACGGGAATACCCATCTGCTTTGCCGCATCGACAAAATCCCAAACAATCAGCATATAGCCCGGAAATTTCATAGAGTTGATGATCCCTATTTCCGTTTCAAGTCTATCCCGGTATTCTTGGTGTTTTTGTGCGGGCACAATTTTCAGCCGTTCTTCCAACCCTTTTCGAGAAGCATGAATAAAGAGTACTTTATCGTTTTCAAGCGAGTACTCCTTGCCGGGTTCCGGCAAAGACAATCCTTCTTCTCTTGCTTTTTGAGAAGTAAATTTGAAGTTTGGGGGTGTCGGATTTCCCAATTTAATCTCCAAATTACATTTATCGGCAATCTCTTGTGTATTTTCAAGCGCTTCAGGGATATCTGCAAAAAGTTGTGCCATCTGCTCAGGAGACTTCACATAAAACTCATGCACAGAGTGGCGCAAACGGTTGGGGTCATCATAAAGTTTATTCATGGCAATGCACATGAATGCCTCATGCGCATCAGCATCTTTTTGTTCTGTGTAGTGCGTGTCATTGGTTGCAATGATCTTAATGCCCGTCTCCCGGGAAAGCTGAACGATCTGTTTGTCTATTTTGTACTGGTCGCCAATACCGTGACGCATAAGCTCCAAGTAAAAATCATCGCCAAACATCTCTCGGTACTCCAAGGCTACCTGTTTCGCCTCCTCATACCCCTTGGCGCCGAATTTCACATTTCTGTCCGAAAGATTAAGATGCCAATTTATCTCTCCCTGCAAACACGCAGAAGAACAGATAAGCCCCTCACTATGTTCTTTGAGAATTTTTTTATTGATACGGGGATAATAGTAAAACCCGTTAAGGTATGCCTGAGAACTCAGATACATCAAGTTTTTATACCCTGTTTCATTTTTTGCATACAAACAAAGATGAAAACGCTGGCGTATATTTTTATCGCCAATATCCTCTTGATTGTGAAGATAAGCTTCCATTCCTATGATGGGCTTGATTCCTTCGTTTCGCATTGCATTATAAAACTCTATAACCCCAAACATATTTCCATGGTCTGTCATCGCTACCGAGTTCATGCCAAGTGCTTTGACTTTTTTTGCGAGCGTTTTTATTTTGTTTGCACCATCAAGCAATGAGTATTCGGTATGAAGATGAAGATGGGTAAATTTAGGTTGGGACATTGATTGCCTTTTATTGGGTGTAAAATTATGCATATTTTAAATCTTTGCTTTTTGGAAGACTATACAAAGGATAACGTATTATAGAGGGTGTAATATAACAAATTTTCAATTAAGAAAAGCTCAAGAGCTCTTCTTGGTCAAAGGGCAAAACCATTTTCCAGCAGACACAAATTGCCCCATCCTGCTCTTTCTTAGCTGCAAAAATCAAGCAGCATTCCCTCTTTGATCGCCCGATAACTCTCAATGCCCACCAGACGTTTTACAATTTCAAGACCAAAACAAAGTGCGGTTCCCGGACCCCGCGAAGTAAGTATCTTGCCGTCTTCTACGACCTGCAAATCGTCTCTGTAGCCCGGATGGTTAACTTCATCTTTTGAACCGGGATAGCACGTATAATTTTGCCCTAATACTCCTGCTTGTTTCAGTGCATACGGCGCTGCACAGATAGCGCCGATATGTTTGTCTTTGGCTTTAAATTCTTTGAGAAGCGCTTGCACTTTTGCATTTTCTGCAAGCCTATGCGTTCCGCCCCATCCGCCCGGGAGCACTATCATATCAAAATCATCCGCAATCACATTGTAGATGGAAGTGTCTGCCTTGATCGTAATTCCGTTTGTTCCGGTAACCATATCGGTTGCCAGCCCATCATCCAGATATGCCAAGCAAACCTCTATTCCGCCTCTTCGCATCACATCTATCAGCGATACCGCCTCAACCTCTTCAAACCCTTCTGCTAAAGGAAGCAATACGCTAGCCATCATCCTCTCCTTCTTTTTTTATTTTATTTTGCCATAATTTAAATTTTATTTCTAAGGATATGGCTCACGATTTTATACCCATGGTTTAGTGCGATTGCAATACTGCCTCCGTTTCTAAACGCTATATCTCCTGCAATATAAAGCCCTTTTACTTGAGTTTCATAATTTTCATCAAAAATAGGCTCTCCGCTTTCATCAAGCGCGATTCCGCAACTTTTTAAAAAATCTTTGGGTGTCGTTCCCCCAATCGCATATATAACCCTGTCATATTTTTCATTTCCGTTGGTAAAAAACACCTTAACTTGCCCATGTTCGGCCTCAAGACCTTCTATATCTTCCCCCAACCTCAGTGTAACGGTTTGATTTTGAACATATTGGGCAATCATTTTTTGATTGGCAGGATTGGGTCTTGCCAATGTTTCTTTGCGGTAGCTAAGTGTCACATCGTTGCAGCAACTCAACTCGCATGCGTATTCAACGGCACTGTCGCCGCCGCCGACAACCAATATTTTTTCCTGATTGCCGCATTTATCCAAATTAAAATTGATCTGTGCCTTTAACGAAGCAGGAATTTTATAAGAAGGTTTATTGGGCTTTCCCATGCGGCCGATACTTACAATCACGTTTTTAGCCTTATCTAGACCGCAAGGCGTAGTTACATAAAATATATCCTCTTTTTTTTCTACCTTCTCCACTATACAGTTAAAGCGTGTATCGATCATTCCGTCATCCAAAAGCTTATCAAAATAATCCAATGTGCTTTCTTTGGTTCCATCCATAAAATCAATATTTCCCTCCAATACTACGGCTTGACCTTGCCAGTCTTTATCAACTCTTTTATTGTCTTTGTAAAATTTTCTGATAGTATGTGAATGGTTTTCGGTTTTTTCTATTATTAATATGCGCTCAAGTCCAAGAACTTTTGCCTCTACAGCCGAACCGATTCCTCCCGGTCCGCCTCCGATAATAATCACATCATAAAGTGCTTCCATGCCGATCTCCTCTAGGACCCAAGTTGAGTATTCTATCTTTTTATTCACAACAAATCCTGTCTCAAAACAACTGGCATATTGGCTTTGCTTGCAAGTTCAGTGTATTTTAAGAGGACTGCCTGTTTGTAACTTTACTATTTTATTTATTAAATATCATAATAATAATTTATTTGTAAATAAATTTTTGCCGACATGTTACTTCGCCGGACTTCTGTATCTTATAGATGCGGGCTAGTGAAGATATTACTGGAAAAATTGATGCTGTATATGATATCCGAAAAAAATCAACAGCTATTTAAAGGTTTACTATTTCTAAATGACGCCGATTCGGTACAGAGTTTAAGACGAAAGTGGTTTTGGAATTGTTTGTCGCAGAGCATACTCCCAATCCTGCTGCAAGTAAATACGCTATCTCTGCTTCCAAAAAAAATTTGCAAGAGCAGAAGAAACAATTTTTAGAAAATGCAAGATCGGTATTCAAAGTGGAAAAGGCCGACAAAACGTATAAAGATGAGAGTTAAAGTCAAACACAAAAAGAGAAAAACTGCTTATAGCAGTTAAACTATTTTGAGTGT
>JAJPEU010000009.1 GCA_021166685.1 Sulfurovum sp.
CCGTACATCCGGCTCCCGCATGAGAACAATCCTTTCTTGGGCGTGCGGGGCATACGTCTTTTCAGGACACATCCTGAAATCATTGAAGAACAACTGCATGCCATCTTTGTTGCTGCACAAAAAAAACCTATAAAAATAATGTTCCCGATGGTTGCTCAAGTAGAGGAATTTAGTGAAGCCAAAGCGTTTGCCTATCACATCGCCCAAAAACATAAACTTGATATCTCCTCTATCCAATTTGGCATCATGATAGAGGTTCCCTCGGTACTCTTTTTGCTGCGGCAGTTCAATCAAGTAGTTGATTTTTATTCGATCGGCACCAATGATCTGAGCCAATATCTTTTTGCCATTGAGCGTACGCACCCCACCCTTAAACTCGATGCGCATTCGAGCGTACTTTTTGATGTACTGGAAAAGATTGTCAATGAAACTGCTAAACCTCTCAGTCTGTGCGGAGAACTTGCCTCAGATAATAAGGCAATACCCAAACTGATAACTCTGGGGATCGAGACATTAAGCGTCTCTCCTAAAATGATCAGCACCGTCAAAGAGGAGATACGGCATGTTTAGCCTGTTTGAACGTATCGGCAAAGCCTTGATGACCCCCATAGCGGTACTGCCTGTTGCAGCGTTGCTGCTTCGTTTGGGCTTTGGCGATATTTTTGACGGACAAATAGCTTTAGTGATGAAAAGTGCGGGAGAGGCAGTATTTTCCAATCTTGATCTGCTTTTTGGAGTAGGTATCGCCTATGGGCTTTCCAAAAATCATGACGGAGCCGCTGCGCTTTCTGGCGCAATAGGGGTACTGATTGCCAAAGCGGTATACACCAGTATTGACGAGAATGTTAATATGGGTGTATTTGTAGGCATTATCATCGGTGTACTTGCAGGCAGTCTTTATAACCGCTTCTATGATATAAAACTTCCCGAATATCTCGGTTTTTTTGGGGGCAAACGCTTTGTACTTATTGTCACTTCTTTTGCTGCGATCTTTGCTGGGGTGCTGGCCGGGTATTTTTGGCATTATGCCCAAAGCGGTATCGATACTTTTTCCGACGCAATTATAGGATTGGAGGCATGGGGCACCTTTATCTACGGCACTCTCAATCGTCTGCTTATTCCTTTAGGGTTGCACCATATTCTTAATTCTGTTTTTTGGTTTCAACTGGGGGACTACAGCTACATCAAAGAAGGTCAAGAGATTATTGCGCACGGTGATCTGCACCGTTTTTTTGCAGGAGACAAAACTGCCGGCGTGTATATGTCAGGATTTTACATAGTCATGATGTTTGGGCTGCCGGGAATGGCCTTGGCAATGTACCTTGGTACAGCAAAAGCATATCGAAAAAAGGCAGGAGCAATTTTAGGGGGTGTTGCCTTTACCTCTTTTCTTACGGGGATTACCGAACCTATGGAATTTTTATTTTTATTTGAAGCGCCTTTGCTTTTTATCGTCCATGCGCTCCTCACGGGCTTGGCACTTGCTTTGGCACAGATATTTGATATCCATGCGGGCTTTGGTTTTTCTGCAGGATTTATAGATTATCTCATTAATTATAAACTTGCTGCCCGCCCGCTGCTCATTCTTCCGTTGGGAATAGTATTTGCGCTTATCTATTTTGTTGCCAGCTACTATGTTATTAAATATTTTAGGGTGAAACTGTTTGATGAATCCGCAGAAACACCCAAACTCCAAACCGACAATGACGCTTTGGCCTTTATCAATGCATTGGGAGGAGCAGACAATATTGTCCATACGGATGCATGCATTACAAGGCTGAGAATGCGTCTCAAACAAAACAAGGGGCTTAAGGAGAAAGCATTTATAGCATTGGGAGCCAAAGGAATAATACGGCCCGATGATACGTCTATCCAAATCGTACTTGGCACAAAAGCGCAACATGTTGCCGAATCGATCAAAGAGGCACTAAAGCGTTAATCTTTCCTTTTAGGCAACTTCAAAACCAAAAAGAAAACAATAATAATGACTGCATATGCAATATAGTGATAATAGCTGTCAACTTCCGGCATTACATTACTTCCATTATGCTGTCGCCGCTTTTGACAATAGTGTATTTTTTTTCGATCTTTTTAACATCACTTTCATCAGAAACAATAACCGGTGTGATGATATCTTTTGCATGTTGACGCAAATATGCCAGATCTGCCCGGATAATCGCGTCCCCGCAAGAAACAGTATCCCCTTCATTGACAAGGCGCTCAAATCCTCTTCCTTCTAGCGCAACCGTATCCAAACCAATATGCACCATAACAGTTAAGTCTTTATCTGATTTAATGCTATAGGCATGATTAGTCGGAAAAATTTTTGTTACTATGCCATCAATAGGTGCTGTAAATATCTCAGACATTGGTATCACAGCAACTCCGTCTCCTACCATTTTTTTGGAAAAAACATCATCTTTGACACTTTCAAGTGCTACCACTTCTCCGTCTACGGGAGATTTTATCTCTCTTGTTTTGCGTTTAAAAAATCCAAACATTTATCCCCTTTGATAGTTTACTTCTCCGTCAATAACCGTTAACATGATACTAAAATCTTCATCAAACATCACTATGTCGGCATCATACCCTGCTTTTAGCGCTCCCTTTTTTATGCCTAGCTTTTGAGCGGGAAGTGCTGTCACGCTCCTCACTGCTTCCAGCGGCGTCATAGGAGTAAAGGTTATCATATTTTTCAATGCCTCATTCAGCTTTAGTACGCTGCCTGCAAGCGTGCCGTCTTCGAGCAACGCTTTTCCTTTTGAAACTTCCGTCTTTTGTCCGCCCAAATCATATGTCCCGTTTTTCATGCATCCTGCGCGCATTGCATCAGAAATAAGGATTAGTTTATCTTTTTTAATCCGATACGCAAGAGCCAAAACAGAAGGATGCGTATGCACCAAATCCGCGATAATATCACACGTAACGTCCGCATCAAACACAGCACCGACAATACCCGGTTTTCTATGATGATAAAGGTTCATCGCATTAAAGAGGTGTGTCGCGTGAGAAATGCCTTGTGCAAAACCTGTTTTACTCTGTTCATAACTTGCATCACTATGCCCAATACTTAAAACAATATGGGGATATTGCTTTGTCATATACTGAACAAACTCTTGTGCTCCTTCCACTTCAGGAGCAAGCGTAATCATTTTCACCTCATCCATATATGCTTCAATCCACGCCGTATTGGGCGTTTGCACGTATGCCTTGTTTTGAGCGCCGTGCTTTAAGGGATTAATAAATGGCCCTTCTAAATGCGCTCCTAATATCTTTGCACCGCTTACCTTTTGTTTGTTTGCTTGAATATTTTCTAAAGCGCTGCATATCGCTTCTGTCGACATCGTCATCGTTGTAGCTAAAAAAGAGGTTGTTCCCGTCTGCGGAAGTGTTGAAGAGATCGTCTCCAGCGCCAAAGGTGTAGCATCCATGACATCCGCACCGCCAGAGCCATGAATATGCAAATCGATAAAACCTGCGCTTACACAAGCTCCTTTCGCATCGATGATCTCTATATTTTCAGGAGGCACATCGACAATGCCGACAATCTTCTTGTCAAAAAGCAACACTTTTCCTTCTGTTATCTCCTCCTCAAGAAAGAGTCTGGCATTGACAATCGCTTTAATAACCCCAGAATCTTCAAGCAAATACCTCTCTTTTAGCTGCTCTTTTAGCACGCGCTTCAGGACTTTTCCTGTTGCATTTTTAGGCAATGCCTTGACAATATGAAATTGTCTAGGCATCTTATAATCGGCAAGGCGTTGACGCACATAGGTTTTAAGCTCTGCCTCGTCTATATGATCTGATTCTTCTTCAAGTTCCACATACGCTGTGGGTATTTCGCCGTTTTTTTCATCGTCTGCGCCTATTACTGCTGAAGCAGCGACTCCTTTAAAGCTGTTGATTACCTCTTCAACCTCGCGCGGATAAATATTGATTCCTTTTGAGATGATCAAATCTTTTTTTCTGTCAACAATAAACAAAAATTCTTCTTCATCCATATACCCCATATCGCCTGTAAGCAGCCACCCATTGACAATGGTCTGGGCTGTAGCTTCCGGAAGCCCAAGATAGCCTTTCATGACATTATCCCCCTTGACGATAACGTCACCCGTTGCACCCGGGGGCACTTCAACCAGATTTTCATCTACAATCTTTATCTCATACCCGCACAGCGCTGTTCCCACCGATCCGGCTTTTTGTTTTTTAAATGTATTAATACTGACCGCAGGCGATGCTTCGCTTAAACCATACCCTTCCAGCAGGGCAGCCCTTTTAAACTTGTTTGCCATCGCATCGAGTGTTTTGGGCTGCAAGGGGGCTGCTCCGGAAATAAAAGCGCGCACGCAGTTAAACCACATAAAATACCAAGGCAGTTTTGTTTTTGAAAGTACATTATACACATCAGGTATTCCGAAGAAAATTGTTACACGCTTAAGCAGCACCTGCTTAAAGATATTTGAAAAAGGCTGTACAGATTTGATAATGACAATGCTTGCCCCCACATATAAGGGCAGCATTACCCCTATAGAAAAAGTAAAAGAATGAAACATTGGCAAAAAAACAATCGCCCTGTCTTTAGATGTAACATTGATTGTAATTGCTCCTGAGTGAGTATTGGAAAAGATATTTTTATAGCTTAGCATCGCACCTTTTGGTTTGCCGGTCGTTCCGGAGGTGTAGATAATCACCGCTGTATCTTCGGGTGCTGTAGCTGCTTGGGGCACATGCAATGGCGCGCTCAGGGCTTCTGCGAATTCGCACTCAAAACCGCTTTGTATTTCAATATCGCCTTCCCAAATCACATTGGTACACAATGCATAAGCACAGCTTGCCTTCACTGTTTTTTCATAGGCCGCCGAAGCGATCAATGCGGTTGCTCCGCTGTTTTCAAGAATATACGAAAGTTCTTCTTCTTTTAGGAAAGTATTGATCGGCACAACAATAGCCCCGACTTTGGAAGCAGCAAAAACACTATAGACAAACTCGGGACAGTTACGCAAAAAAAGCGCGATCTTATCGCCTTTTTTAATGCCCTTATGTGCTAAAAATCCTGCAAACGCATCTATTTTTTCAAGCAGCTGACCGTACCTTATTTTTTCTTCATCGATAAAAATCGCTGCTTTTCTTCTGTCCTTTTGTGCTCTAAAAGAGATCAGCTCATAAAAATTATTAAATACATAATCCATTTTAATACTCGTAAGAAATTCCTATGGTCGTCAAAAAAGCTCCTCCTTCATCAAAGCTTCCGCCATTTGCAAGTACCGCATTTGGATTGACGCCTGCGGGCACAGAAAAACTCTCCTTGCTGTCATAAAGAAACGCTGCACCCCATGAAAGATTTTCTGTTTGTCGATATCGAAATCCCATCGAAAAGATCTTGGCATCGCTGTCGGGCAATTCAAAACCGACGGTTTCTACACAAACAGGGGTTTCATCTATCGCAAAACCGAACATGGCTGTCAACTGATTATCCATTTTTATGGTTGTGCCAACCCTAAAGGTATCGGTATCTTTCCAGTTTTTGGCAATAGGGTCGTCAAAATAAGGTGTCAGCCCCCCAATATCTTTGCCGCCATATTCAAAATCCAAGGTCTTATACTTTGACCAATAGGTTCTTTCATAATTGAATTCTAAAGTGAACTTTTCTTGCCATGTTTTACTTACGGCGATATTGAGTGATGCGGGCAGAGGAACCGAAACGCTTGCATCTCCATTGTAAAGCAAAGCGCTTCCGTAATAAAGTTTTGCCGTTCCTTCTTCATTGAGGTCGATATTGGATCGGTATGTTACTGCAAAATCGACATCTGAGGCAGGCTTGTATGCCATTGCCAAATTGTATCCCGTCTCAAACGTATCGCCTTCCATGTCCCGTGAAACAGCCCCTTCACTTTTTACCACCCCTTCGCTGTAAACAAATCTTACTCCTCCGCCCACACTCAAGCGATCCGACACCCTATAGGAAAGTGAAGGATTTAATTCTAAAACTTTCAGCGTAAACTCTTGGGCATACAGTTTTTGATAAGAGGTGTCCCAGCGTTTTGTCAACCCCGCAGGCACCGTCAAACTTGCTCCCCATCTAAAATCTCCCATAGGTGCGGATACATAATGAAAGTTGGGAATAAGGATGTCTTCGGTCTTAGACTCCCCCGAATACGGATCAATCAGCGTATAGACACTTGAAGGAAGATGCGCCAGCGTCAGGCCTCCTTCAACGTATTGCGATTCACCCATAAAACTCATGTTTGCGGGGTTAAAATATGCCGTATCCGCTTCGGTAGTATGGGCAACATACGCTGCTCCCAACGCCATCGAATTAAGCGACTGTTCAGGAATCTTATATCCTCCTGCCATAGCTATCGTGCCTGTCACAACACTCAGTATCCATCCTTTTGCTGCATTCATCCCCTTACCCTCCTTTATGATAACTGATTTTATCTATGCTGTTTGATCAGTGCATACAATTCTTTAATCTCCTCTGCCCAGAGAGATTCATCGATCGTTTCCAGTATCAAAGGAATATCGTCCATGCGCGGATCATTCATAATCCATTTAAACGTATCCCAGCCGAGCTCCCCTTGGCCTAAAGAAGCATGCCTGTCCACTCTTGAGCCCAGTTTTGGTTTAGAGTCGTTAAGGTGCATCCCGCTAAGATACTCAAACCCTACGATACGTCCAAAAGTATCCATTGTTTGATCATAGGCATCCTTGGTGCGCAAATCATAACCCGCCGTAAATGTATGGCAGGTATCCAAACAGACCCCTACGCGGCTTTTGTTTTCAATTTTATCGATTAGATATCCTAAGTGTTCAAATTTATACCCAAGATTGCTGCCTTGGCCTGCGGTATTTTCTATCACAAGTTTGACGCCGGAATTCTTAGTCGCCTCTATGGCTCTGTTCATTGATTCAGCTATTACATCCAAACAATGCTGTTCGGCGTTTAATAACAAATCATCACACAAAGGGTCTTTTTTATTGATTTTTGTCAAATGCGAACCGGGATGAAAATTGAGCTTGTCGAGTCCCAATACGCGGCAACGCTCTACCTCCTCGATAAACGCTTCGCGGGACTTTTCAAGCTTGTCAGCTTCAGGATGCCCCAGATTGATCAGATAGCTGTCATGGGGAAGTACATGTTTGGGCAGAATGCCTGCGAGCTCTAGATTTTGATGAAAAGCATCAATGTTTTCTTGCAGCAAAGATTTTGCTGTCCATTGTCTTTGGTTTTTTGTAAAAAGGGCAAAGGCTTTCGCCCCAATGGCCATAGCGTTTAAAGGAGCATTCTCCACTCCACCGCCTATACTGACATGCGCGCCTACAAATTTCATTGTTTTTTCACCTTAATAAGTATTTGGTTGATTGTATCACGGAAAATAATTTCATCATTTAAAACGCTGTAAATAATCTCGTATTTGTTTGGGCTTGTGATTTTTTGCGTAAAGCCGTTACGATTTTTTTCCAATCCCACCTGATCAAAAATAGGTTTTCCGTGAAAAATATGCACAAGGGTATCTTTAGGATAGTAGGCGCTTAGTACTTTTTGATTGAATGTCTCTTTGGGCATGCATTTCAAAAAACTCATACAAATTGTTTCTTTTGCTATTTTAAGCGACATCAATGGCTGGGCATTGCTGTAAATTTCTACTTTTGTTTCCTCTTCGTTTTCATAAATAAATCCCAAATCAGCATACTGAAACGTCGGTGTTTTAAAAATGATCAAGGCTGCATTTTGTTTTATATATTGTTTAGGTGCGCACGCACCTAAAAAGAATATACCTATTATAAAAAATACAAAAGATACTATTTTCAATGTTTTTTCCTTTTTTATTTAAATTTTTTCACTTTAAGAGTTTTTTAAGCGCTCAATTTATATAATTTCGTCCACAAGTTGTAATGGCCCCATCGTCTAGCGGTTAGGATCCATGGTTTTCATCCATGTTACCGGAGTTCGAGTCTCCGTGGGGTCACCATTTTAACTTGTTTTTCTTTAAATAGTTTTGGCCCCATCGTCTAGCGGTTAGGATCCATGGTTTTCATCCATGTTACCGGAGTTCGAGTCTCCGTGGGGTCACCACGCACAACATTGTAAAAAAATCTTCTTTTTGCTATACTTTTCCGACTTATAAATTAACATACACACGTGATGAAAAAAATTTGAATTGTTTTTTATCAATTATATTTTTCAATATTCATTTATTCACTCCCTATACCGGATCAAAAAATAAGGGTATTCATGCATAACCATATTGACGGAAGACTTTGGATTAACAAAGCCAAACAAAATTTTTTAGGCAGAGGACGCATTGAGCTGCTTGAACATATTCATCAAACGGGCTCTATCTCCGGCGCTGCCAAAATTATGAAAATGAGCTATAAAGCCGCATGGGACGCCATCGATGCAATCAACAAACTCTCTGAAGAACCGCTTGTGGAACGCTCTACCGGAGGCAAAGGGGGCGGAGGCACACGCCTGACTCCAAAAGGGCTGGAGTACATCGCCCTCTATAAAAAAATTGAACATGCCCAGCATCTCTTTTTTGAAGCGCTGGAGCACTATACCGACGACAGCGATAAATTTTCCGCTTTTATCTCCAAACTTACCTTGCGAACCAGCGCAAGAAATCAGCTTCTAGGCACCGTTACCCAAATCAAAACAAACAAAAACCAAGCCAAACTTACCATTAAAATCGATGAGAAAACACAAATTGACGTCATCATCACCAAACAGAGCCTTAAAGAGATGGATATCCAAAAAGGAGCAGCGCTCTATGTTTTGCTCAAAGCCGCCTGGATCTCTTTGCTTAAAACCAAACCGGCTATCATAGAAGAAACAAAAAACTATCTTTGCGGGACAATTATACGCATTGACGAAGATGAAGCACAAAGTGAAGTCATAGTCTCCCTCAAAGGAAAGCAGACACTTGTTGCATCGATTCCGACCCAAAATCTTACAACGCAATCGCTTGCTTGCGGCGACACAATCTGGGCGGTATTTGATATCTCAAATGCGTTGGTTGCCGTCTAGATTTGCGCTTTGGCGCAATTTGAAGCAAATTTTTCAAAATTTTACCGGCAAAAATGCATTTTTTTAAAAATATCGTTATATTTTAAGTTATATAACGATATGATTTGAATGTATTTGGGAGGAAGAAGGGATAACTCGTTATATATATTTTTATATAGATGTTTTTGCATGTATTGCAAAATTCTTAAGTGATTCTATTTGCCAAATACTTCATTTATAAACAGCAACCTCTCATAAGATATCGCCTTCATAGCCTCCGGCGGTATCTTCTGAGGGGTTGCCGTCATTGAAGGTTTTACATGAAATTATTTTCGATTCTTGTGTTTTGTTTGCTTGCAGGCTGCTTGCTTGAGGCCGAAGATACACTTCAAGCCTCTGAACACACTCTTTCTTCAAACAAACAGATAAAACGTGTTTTCGGATCATCTCCTCCGATGACTTATCTTCTCTACGCTTTAAATCCTGACAAAATAACAGGACTTAACTTTAAAGCCAAAAATCCAAACAACAGTGCGGAAAAAGAGCTTGTAGGCGATCGCTTTCTTTCTCTTCCTGTGATCGGTTCTTTCCATGCCGGCGGTAACGATATCAATCTTGAAAGCCTCATGACATACAAGCCTCAACTCATTTTAGTGTGGGAGGATGACATGCGCAGACAAATCATTGAACGCGAAATCAAAAAAACCGATATACCTGTTTTGTCGATCGAGTTCAAGGATATTGAAGATATGCCAAAAGCCTTTATCCGGACAGGAGAAGCAATCGGGGAAAAAGCGCGAGGACAAATGCTTGCAGAGTCTATCCAAAAAAGTATCGACGAAGTACGTGCAGCAACAGCAAAACTCAAACCAGTACGATATTACTATGCAGAAGGCATTGATGGGCTCTCGACCGAATGCGACCAGTCTTTCCATGTTCAGGCACTTAATTTTGCCGGCGGAGAAAACGTTCACAAGTGCCAGCAAAAAGAGGTGCTCGGATTGGAAAAAATTACATTTGAAACACTTCTAAACTATGATCCTGAAGTCATTGTAGTGCAAAACAGAGCTGTCTACAATGATATTCTTTTGGATCCGCTCTGGAGGCGTCTTAGCGCAGTAAAAAACAAGTGTGTCTATTTGGTGCCGACCGCGCCGTTTAATTGGCTTGACAGACCTCCTTCATTCATGCGCGCCTTGGGTATCCAGTGGCTTGCTTCGGTATTTCATCCCGAAGCCTACACTATCGATCTCAATGACCGCATTAAAGTATTTTATGAACTTTTTTTCAATGTTCGTTTGAATGATGAACAAATAAAAACCATATTAAGGACATCTCTATGAAACGCTCTTTTTCATTGCTTTTAGCAATCACCGCCTCGGCTCTTTTTGCCGAGCCTGTCACTATCGAAACCATATCGATAGTAGAAGCACAAGACAGTGCAGATTTTTTTATGGATGAAAGCAACCGAACGGCACAAGTCTTCACCCAAAAAAGTATAGCATCGCTTGGATCTCAAGCAAAAATGAACCCCTATTCGGTCATTTCATTTTCACCGTCTGTCAATTTTACGCCCGTCGATCAAGCAGGCTCCAATGAGCCTTCTTTTCATGATCCTATCCGCATCCGAGGCAAATCCCAATCAGGCCCCGGAGGCGTCTTCATGCTAAACGGCCTGCCTGTCTCGAGCAACCCCGGAGGCGGAAAACAGATGGTTGATATGGAAAATATAGGCTCTATCAATCTCTACAAGGGCTATCTTGAAGTAGATAAAAACCTGGGCTTCTCAAGCTTGATCGGAAAAGTGGATCTCAATATCCTCCCCCCTGCTTCTACCGGCAAGAGTACTATTTCGCAGTCATTTGGCACAGAGAGCTTTGAACGTACTTTTTTACGGTTTGATTCGGGCAAAATGGGCGATTTTTCAACTTTTGGATCATTCTCTTACCTTAGCAATGACAAATATAAAGGCGAAGGTGATTTGGAGCGTATCAATGGAATGTTTGGCCTTGCATATCAACCAAACGATGCTTTAAAAACAGAATTTTATGCGATTTACAATAGCGACGATCATCATAATTATAACAGCCTGACCTATGCAGAGGCACAGGATCTGGATACCTATTTTGATAAAGATTATGCAACCGCGCAGCCAACTGCAAGCAATGATGTCAACTATTATGACTGGAATAAGCAAAGTTTTGACACGATTGCCTTGCTTGGGAACCTTGAGTACCGTCTTGGCAGCAATGATGTGCTCTCTTTGAAGCCTTACTACAAAAAAGATGAAGGAGACTATTGGTATTCAAGCATAAAAGCAGATCCGGCCAAAAACCGCGTAGTTGACTGGTACATGGACCATGATCTGTTTGGGGCTGTTGCGGCATATGAGCATACATTTTCCGACATGGCTAAAACAAAAATAGGCTACTGGTATCATCGCCAGCTTCCTCCGGGGCCTCCGTACAATCAATCAAAATATCGTGTGGTAGACGGAGAACTTGTATTTGACGGCTATGCCGTGCTGGCAGATAATGATTATCATACCCTCCAGGCGCCTTTTGTTAAGCTTTATGGAGAAAACGGCCGTTTTGACTATGCCGCAGGTATCCAATATCAGTCTTTTGGATTAGGAAGCTTAACAAGCTATACCAACGGTACAAGTAGCTCAACCAGCATGGATTATGATACCGCTATTGCAGAAGGCACTATCGATCCATGGGCAAGCGTCAAAGAGCATACGTTTCACACTTTTCTGCCTTCGCTTTATTTAGGGTATCAAGCAACGGACGATACAACAGTTTATATCGATTATACACGCACCTATGGTTTTGATGTCAACCTTTTCCCTACTTACATCAAAAATCGCGATAAATTTGTCTCAAAAGGCGTTACTTTGCAAACGCTTTGGGATGAACTTGAACTTGAAACCTCCGACAACATTGATTTAGGATTTAAAACGATGGTCGGCGCCATTACATTGAACCCAAATCTTTTTGTCTCTTTTGTAAAAAACAAGCAAGCCAACATCTATGATCCGGAGTACGGCGTGAACTATCCTGCAAATATGGGGGATGCGCTCGGGTACGGGGCAGAGCTTTCAGCGTACGGCCCGATCCTTGATAATCTTGAGCTGATCATCGGGCTTTCATACAACCGTTATGCCTTTTCGGAAAATTTCCAAAGCAGTCCGACGTCTACTGTACAAACAGACGGCAATCAGCTTCCCGATGCACCCAAAGTGATGGCAAAAGCAGCCCTTGCCTATCAATATGACAACTGGACGTTCACGCCAAGTGTTCAATATACCTCCAATCGATACGGCGATGTACTCAATACACAAAAGATCGATGCATTCACGTTGGTTAATCTTGATATCGCATACCGGCCCTATGAATTTTTGGGTACAAAAAATGCAAAACTTCACATCGGCCTTACCAATCTGACCGATGAAAAATATATTGCTACGATCAACACACCGGATAATGTTTTGTCTGCTTCAACGACAGATGCAACCTTCCAAACAGGAGCACCGTTCGGTGCCTATTTTGGTATTGAACTTAAGTTTTAGCACAAATGACCATGCTGCATTTTTTGTTTGACCGTACCAAAGAAAACAGATACTTGGCGGTTGGAACCGTTCTGCTTGCGGCAATAGCAGCTTTATCGCTGCTATTGGGCCAATACCCTATCGATTTTCACACATTTATGGCATATTTAAATTATAAAATTTACGGCATTGCCGATATAGAAATAGATACTTTGGCCCTCATAGACAATATCATTCTGGAGATCAGGCTGCCTAGAATTTTGCTTGCCATTCTTGTAGGGGCCGCACTTGCAACTTCCGGAGCGGTGTTTCAAGCGATGTTTGTCAACCCTCTTGTTTCGCCCGGAATTCTGGGTGTTTTGGCGGGAGCTTCATTTGGTGCGGCGTGCGGGATGCTTATCAGCGAACAATGGTTCATCGTGCAAGCATTGGCGTTCTCTTTCGGATTTGTCGCGGTTGGTTTTGCTGTTTTGATCGGCTCCGCAGGAGCAAACTCACGCTCAACCGTGATGCTGGTTCTTGGCGGCGTCATTAGCGGTTCGCTCTTTACTTCGCTTCTTTCCGTCGTCAAATATGTGGCTGATCCCTACAGTGTGCTCCCCGCCATTACTTACTGGCTAATGGGTTCGCTTTCCATCGCACAGCTTGATGAAATACTTCTTGTCTCCATACCGATACTGTTTAGTATTTTGGGCATGAGTTTTATGGGTAAATACTTTGACCTCTTAAGCCTTGGCGACGAAGAAGCAAAATCGCTTGGCATCAATGTCAAGCTTATTCGTATAGTTGCGATTATCTTAGCTACCTTGGCCAGTTCGCTCTCTGTCGTTATGGCGGGAATTATCGGCTGGGTGGGGCTTATCATTCCTCACATCATCCGTATGGCAATAGGACCGTCCAACCGCTTGCTTGTCCCCCTCTCTGCAATTTTCGGAGGAGCATTTTTGCTTCTGGCCGATGCCGTCTCACGCCTTGCACTTAGCGTCGAGATACCTATTGGGATTTTAACCTCTCTTATAGGAATACCGATATTCATTATGGTTTTAAAAAATGCGAGGGAAGCATGGAACTAAAACCTATCATAGAAGTGAAAGATCTGCACTTCTCATACAAAAAAAGCCAAATTCTCTGCGGCGTAGATCTGCATCTCTTCAAGGGTGAAGTTGTCTCGCTTTTAGGGCCAAACGGGTGCGGGAAAAGTACGCTTATCAAACTTATTTTAAAACTGCTTTATGGGAAGGGAGAGATACTTTTGCATGAGAAATCCATTGAAGAATATTCGCACAAAGAGATAGCCTCTCATATTGCCTATATACCTCAATACCATCATGTTCCTTTTGGCTACAGCGTTTTAGAAATGGTACTTATGGGGAGAGTCTCAAAGCTTGGCATTTTTGCCTCTCCTTCATCCCATGATCATTTTATAGCGCTTGAAGCGCTAAAAAAAGCCGGTATTTTGGGTTTGAAAGACAGGATATTCGGACAATTAAGCGGCGGACAAAAACAACTTGTTCTTTTTGCACGCGCCATTGCCCAAGAGGTAGATACCTTCATCATGGATGAACCGGTAAATGGGCTAGACTATGGGAATCAAATGAGACTTTTAGAGTTTATTGATGAACTAAGCCGCGAAGGGTATACATTTTTAAAAACCACGCACTACCCGGACCATGCACTTCTTATTTCAAGCCGTACAGTGGTTATGAACGGCGGGAAAATTATATCGGACGGCAAACCCGGCGAAGTGATTACTGCACCCATGATTCAAGACGTTTACGGAGTCAATGCAGAGATTATCACACACGATGCACACAAAAGATGCATACCAATCTTTAGATAAAAATTAAAACGAAGGGAAAATAATGGAGCTTTTTTATAATATCGTTCACATCATACATCTATTTAGCGCAATGCTTTTTTTGGGGTGGGGTTTTGCAAAACTATTTGTTTTGTCGGCGGCGAAAAACAACATTGATGCAAACGCACACTTTGAAATGAAAAAATCTTTAGCAAAGAGAGTTTGGAAAATATATCCGACCAATTTCTTCATCCTGATAATAACAGGGAGTATATTGTTTTTTAAATATGCAAATTTTGAAAATGGGCTTTTCCCTACAACATTTCAAACACTTTTGATTATAAAAGCTGTTCTGGCTTTGGGGATCGGCGCCAAAGTTTTATATTCTGTTTCCGGCAGAATCCTCTTTAAGATCCAACATTCACAGGATCCAAATCCGGTAGAAACCTCTGCTTACAAATATATTTTTTCTATCGCCGTTATTATCGTATTGTTGGCAAAATTAATGTTTATGGTCCGGTAAACAGATTTTTGAAGCTCAATAAGGCATCCTTATATCTTAAGTTATATAACGATATTATTTTAGTAGTATCTTAAAAACAAAAAAGGAGAGGAGAATGTCTTTTTTTAGATTTTGTCTGGCGGCATCTCTCCTCTTTGTGCATGCAAAAGTACTCTGCGCATCCGATGAAACATCCAAGCGGATATTGAGGTCCAATATGAGGGAGGTTTATCTTCAAATCCCTGGCGGTGCGGAAACATTGATGCAAATGCTTACAGAAGGCATAGGGTACGGAAGAATCCGCTTTAACAGCTTCAAGTGGAACTGGGAGATGCAGACCGAGCAAAAACAAAACAACTGGGCAACTGCGATAGGAAGCAGCCTGATCTATAAAAGCGCCTATCTTGGGGGGCTTGGTTTTACTGCGGGCCTTTACACCTCTTACAATCCTTGGCATATGGATACGGAGGAAATCGGGTTTGTCAAATCAGGCAAAGATCTTTTTTCGCGTTACGAAGTGCTTCACGGCGGAAGGTTTGATTTGGCAACATTGGCACAATCCTATCTGGAATACAAAAGCGGGAGGCTCTCCATTAAGGCGGGCCGCCAAATCTTTGAAAGCTTTTTAACGGCAAGCAATGATACCAAAATGATACCCAATACCTTTGAAGGTATCACGCTGCACTCGCGGGATATTCCTTTCCTATCCGTCAAAGCAGCCTATCTTACACGACAAAAGCTCAGAGATCATGAATCCTTCCACCATCTTCTTGCCTATGGCGATGATCCGGTAATGCCTGGTGCATACTGGAGCGAAAACGACGACAGCGCGATGCATCAAGGCCTGACGCTTTCTAAACTCCAAGCTGAAGGTATCGATGACCGGCTTTTTGTGTTTGAAACCCGCTATACCCCCGCTCCGGATTTATCTGTGCTGCTTAACTGTACCGCAGTTCCCCAACTTATTGCATCTGCTGCAATCGACGGTACGTACAACATACCTCTCAGTGATGCGTTGGCTGCTGCTGCTTCAATACGCTACATGCACCAATTTGATAAAGGTGCAGGCAGCATAGGCGGCGCAAATCTTGCCACAAACACCATAGGTTACGATGATCCGGACAGTCTGGACAGCGGCCTTTGGGGCACAAAGATAGAGCTGATACATGATGCGTGGAATATCGATCTGGGCTATACATCGGTTCAAGACAAAGGAGACTTGATTGCGCCTTGGAGAAAATTTCCGACCAGCAGCTATACCAGGCTGATGGGCCAATACAATATTTATGCCAATACTAAAACTATTGCGATAGGCGGCAAATATGATTTCGGGAAAGCGGGGGTTGTCCCGGGCTTAAAAGCCAAAATAGGCTATGCGATCCAGAATTTCGACGACACAAAACCGGGAGTCCAGGCCGACAGTGATGTGCTTACACTGCATCTTTTCAAAACCTACGATTCGATGCCTGATTTTTCCACCAAACTAAGCATCGGGATTGCCGATGGGAAAAAGGACACTTTCAGCGGCGGCGGTGTGCTCAAAGACGATCCGTCCTACAACGAGTTGAGATTTGAAATCAATTATCTGTTTTAACCAAAGGAGATAGAAATGTTTAAAAAATTGTTGCTGGTTAGTCTGTTGCTAATCACCATACTGCCCGCAGACAAAATAACCATATTTGCAGCAAGTGATTTGAAATTTGCACTTGATGGTGCCAAGGATGTGTTTTTGCAACAAAACCCAAAAGATCAAATCGAAATCATTTACGGTTCATCGGGAAAAGGGATGCGCCAGATAGAAAACGGTGCACCCTATCATCTCTTCTTCTCTGCGGATATGAATTTTGTAAAGCGGCTCTATACAAATGGCGATGTGGCCACGAAGCCAAAACCTTATGCAATTGGCAGAATCGTAATTTGGAGCAGACATAAAAATTTTGCGCCCGAACGTGGATTTGAAAATTTAAAAGCCTCTTGGGTTCAAAAAATAGCTATTGCAAATCCTGCCCATGCGCCTTACGGCGAAAAAGCAAAGCAAGCGATGCAAAAAACCGGGATTTATGATGACGCCCAATCGAAGCTCGTCATGGGTGAAAATATCTCTCAGGCAGCCGGATTCGTAACAAGCGGCGCAGCGGATGTGGGCATCATTGCACTCTCTCTTGCTCGTGCGCCGGCCATAGCAAACAGCGATCATCACACCTATTATCTGATAGACGACAGACTTCACAGTCCCCTCATTCAAGGATACGGCATCACAAAAACGGGCTCAAATTTGCCTCTTGCTAAAAAATTTTATGATTTTATGCAAACAGAAAATGCCGCTGCGATGATGAAAAAATATGGCTTTGATGTGCCGTCAAACTACAAGGAATAACCCCATGAAAATAAAAACACTCATTCTCTTCATGCTTTGGTCTGCAATGCTTTTTGCAGACCAAATAGAAATTTTTGGAGCAACTGCAACCAAACATGCAATGGAAGAACTAAAGAATGAATTCTTAAAAGACAGACCGGGCGATGAGATTAAATTTCATACCGGCTCCTCCGGGAAAGCCTATATGCAGTTTAACAGCGGCATGCAATACGATATGTTTTTTTCTGCGGATTCCAAATATCCCGAACAAATCGTTGCCGACGGTGACGCCGCTACACCATCTAGAGTATACGCCATAGGCGTGTTGGCTTTTTATTCACTGGATCAAAAACTGATCGATGAAGGCATCAAAGCAGCGGCAACCGACAAAATAAAAAAAATCTCAATAGCGAATCCGAAAATGGCTCCCTATGGGATAGCGGCCATGGAAGTATTTAAAAATGCTTCGCTGCTTGAGGCCGTACAAAACAAAATTGTCATGGGGGAGAACTTATCCCAGGCAATTCATTTTGTAGATAGCGGCGCTGCAGATATAGGGCTTATCGCATTTTCATTGTTAAAAGAAACAAATGCTCCCAAAGGAATATATAAACTTGTAGACCAATCGCTTTACACCCCTCTTCATCAATCTTTTGTGCTCACAAAATATGGTAAAAGTAAGCCCTTGGCACAAGATTTTGCACACTTTGTGCTTTCTGAAAAAGGTCAAGCCATTTTAGAAAACTATGGATTTAGGAGAGCACAATGAGAACTTTGTTTTTACTTCTTACCCTATCCGCCGGTTTAATGGCGAACGAAATATACATAGCAAGCGGCGCTGGATACAAAAGAGCTGTCAGTGAGCTTTCAACTGTTTTTGAACAAAAAACGCAGATTGAAGTCAATCAAATATACGGCAATATGCAGCAAATTTCCGAACAGATAAAATATAGTGACAAGATAGCAGTATTTGTTGGCGATGAAGATTTTATCAGGAAACTCAAAATAGAGTATTCTCAAAAAATTGAACTTGGCATGGGGTCGCTGGTACTTGTTTTTTCAAAACATCACCAAAACGTCTCCGGCATCGAAGCACTGCCGCTTGAGACGATCAAAAAAATAGGATTGCCGGACACCAAAAAAACCATATACGGAAAAGCTGCCGATGAGTTTTTAAACCATGCAAATCTACGCGATACACTCAAAAACAAATTGACTATATTCCAGGCCGCCCCGCAAGTGAGCTCATATCTTATAAGCGGCGACCTGGATGCTGGCTTTATCAACAAAACTGACTATCTTGGCATAAAACAAAATGTGGGAAAAATGATTGAAATAGATAAAAATCTCTACTCTCCCATTAAAATAATCGGTGTTGTACTCAGCGGAAGACAAAGCCCCCAAACAGATTCTTTGGTTGAATTTTTATCTTCGGATGAAGCCAGAAATATTTTAAACAAACATGGGCTTTGATCGATGGAATGGCTCTATCAACCATCAATTTTATCTCTTAAAGTAAGTGTTGCTACGATTGTATTGCACCTGTTTTTAGGGATCGGCATAGCCTACTATTTAAGCGGGCGCAAAACTTTTATTAAATCTATTGTTGATATTTTGGTTACCATACCGATCGTTTTCCCTCCGATTGCTTTGGGATTTTTTTTGCTCTTGCTCTTTGGCAAAAACGGAATCATAGGCCAACTGTTTGCCCGATTTGATATAGAGATTATTTTTAGCATGACGGGTGTTTTAATAGCCTCTTTTGTGGCCGGATTGCCTTTGGTGGTAAAACCCGTTCAGGCTGCGATAGATGAACAGTCAAAAAGGTATGCAGAAGCGTCTTACACACTTGGCAAAAGCAAATTTCATACACTTATTTTTGTCCTGCTGCCCAACATCAAAAAAGTAATTTTGGTCTCTGTGTTTTTGGGCTTTGGAAGATCGCTTGGGGAAGTCGGCATCACTTTGATGCTGGGAGGCAACATTATAGGCAAAACCGATACGATCTCTTTGGCTATCTACAACTACTCTTTTGGCGGAGAGATCGATAAAGCGATAGTGTTGTCGCTCATTCTGGGCGCAGTTTCTATTGGCCTATTTTTAGCACTTAGAAAACTTGCTTACCTGTAGGAGGTTAATTTGAAAAATTTTTATGGTTTTAGCAGCGGTGCAATGATTGGGGCTTTGGGCGGGCTTATAGGTTTAGGGGGTGCAGAATTTAGACTGCCTTTGCTTAATATTGTTTTTAAATTTGATTTAAAAAGTGCCATCGTTTTAAACCTTGCCATTTCCATGGTAACTGTTACCTTTTCATTGGTTTTTAGGGCTTTTGAAGTTGATATTTCTTTGGTTTGGGCCCATATTTTAATCGTTTTAAATATCCTGCTGGGTTCACTTTACGGCTCTTATATCGGAGCCAATTTGGTTTCAAAGGTTGATGAGGTATTGCTCAAGAAAATAGTTTTTGTATTTTTATTGTTTCTTGGTATTATTTTGATACTCCATTCTTGCCTTGAAAGCGGCTATAATCTTGGATTTTCGCCGCTAACGAGCTTTATTTTAAGTATTATTTGCGGATATTTTATAGGTCTTGTAAGCAGTATGCTGGGTGTTGCCGGGGGCGAACTGATCATACCAACCATCGTATTGATCTACGGCATTGATATAAAACTGGCCGGGAGCTTGAGTTTGCTTATCAGTATCCCTACGCTTTTGGTGTCGCTCTGGAAATATCATAAAAAATTAGGGCTTGATCCAATAATGCAAAACAAAGATTTTGCATTATTCATGGCCGGAGGTTCTATCATTGGTGCATTTTTAGGGGTGCTGCTGCTAGGAAAAACCAATGATCTGTTTATAGAGATATTTTTAGGATGCCTGCTTATTGTATCGGCTTTCAAAATGTTATTTATCAAAAAAAGGAGCGCTCAATGAATATAGAAAATTTAATGAATGAAGACATACAGATATTTGATGTCACTACCTATGGTTTAGGCATAGGAGAGCATAAAGGCAAAATGGAATATATCGCCCGTGATGATATGGTCATTTGCGGTCTAGACTATGTGATCCAAATTTTAAATAAACTCTCTATTGAATGTGTGCTGTATGCAAAAGACGGGGATTTTGTCACAAAAAACACTCTGGTTTTAGAGTGTGTTTCAAATGCGCAAAACCTTCATTATGCATGGAAAATATCTCAAAATTTGCTGGAATATTTAAGCGGCATTGCCACCTATACACACCATATGCTTCTTCATGCAAGAAAAGCAAACCCAAATATCACCATAGCCACCACAAGAAAAAACTTTCCCAACACCAAAGAGATGATGATCAAAGCAGTTTTGGCCGGAGGGGGATCTGTGCATAGGCTGGGGGTGTATGATTCTATCTTAATCTTTAAACAGCATTTGATTTTTTTGGATGACAAGCTCAAGCTGGAAGAGCATTTTAAGCAGCTCAAAACCAAATTTATTGAAAAAAAAGTGGCTGTAGAGGTTGACACCTACGAAGAGGCGCTCTACTTTGCCTCCTTGGGGGCCGATATTTTACAGTGCGAAAAGATGGATTTTGATACACTTAAAAAATGCGTGTCGCTCAAATCCCAATTTCCGCATCTTCTGCTCTCTGCAACAGGCGGCATCACTGTGCAAAACGCTTATGCGTATGCACAGTGCGGGGTTGATTTGCTAGTTACCTCCTCTCCGTATCATGCCAAACCGCTTGATATCCAAATAAAAATTTCCAAACAGGAAGATAACCAATGAACGTATTGCATGGCAAAATCAAACAAATACAAACTGTAAATGAGTTGTCAAAAATCATCATTGATCTTAACAGCCACACTTTTACATCTCTTATCATCGATATAGAAACTTTTGGCGATATCGTCATCGGCAAAGAGATCAAACTGCTTTTTAAAGAAGCAGAAGTCATGATCGGGACAAAAGAATCTATCCTAAGCGCCAGCAATGCTTTTGTTTCTATGATTAAAAAGATCAATCAAGGCGAAATCCTCAGCGAAGTGGTTTTTGATTTTGAAGGAAACGATATCATATCGCTTATCACCACCTCATCGCTTCAAAGACTGCAAATCGAGGCCGGCAAAGAATTTTTGTGGTTTGTCAAAGCAAACGAAGTAACCCTCCAAAAAGAGATCAAATGATAGAAGAAAGCTTTGTGCAGACCATGTCTCTCACTTTCAAACTGGCAGGCGTGACAACGTTGTTTCTGTTGATGATAGGCATACCGCTTGGATACTATCTGGCTGCCACAAAAAACAGACTCAAGCCGGTGCTTGAAGCCATAGTATCTATGCCTTTGGTATTGCCTCCCAGCGTGCTGGGGTTTTATATGCTCGTTTTTTTTAGCCCCAAAAACGCCTTTGGGCAATGGCTGGATGAAACATTGGATTTAAGATTGGTCTTCAGCTTTGAAGGCCTGGTAGTCGCTTCTATTATCTTTTCGCTTCCTTTTATGGTACATCCCATACAAAGCGGATTTTCTGCATTGCCAAAAAATCTCACAGAGGCTGCCTACACTCTGGGCAAAAGTAAAATCAATGTTCTTTTCCGGGCACTGCTTCCCAACATTCGCCCTTCACTTCTTACGGGCATAGTCATTTCTTTTGCCCATACCGTGGGTGAATTTGGTGTCGTTTTGATGATGGGAGGTAACATTTCTGGAGAAACACGTGTAGCAAGTATTGCCATCTATGACGAGGTAGAATCATTAAATTACGGTGCCGCAAACCAATACGCGCTTACTCTTTTTCTCATCTCTTTTGCTATTTTACTTTTTGTTTATGCAATCAACAAACATTTTTTAAAGGCTGAACTCTCATGAATGAACTTATACTCTCAAAAGACCTAAGAGGCGCTAACGGAGTGATTCCTCTTGAAATCGACACAACGTTCAAGCGCGGTGAACTTACGGTTCTTTTTGGCAAAAGCGGTGCGGGGAAAAGTACTATTCTGAGGATGATTGCAGGATTGCTTGAGCCGACCGGCGGAAAAATTATAATAGAAGACGAAATCTGGTATGACAGCAGCAAAAAGATCAACCTTCCGCCGCAAAAAAGAAAGGTTGGTTTTGTTTTTCAAGACTATGCCCTTTTCCCCAATATGACCGTCAGACAAAATCTCCTCTATGCGCTTGACGATAAGAAAAAAATAGTTAAAGTAGACGAGATACTAAAAATTACCGAACTTACAAAACTGGAAAACGAAAAACCTGATGCACTCTCAGGAGGACAAAAACAAAGGGTAGCCCTCGCAAGAGCTTTGGTTAGAGAACCAAAAATACTTCTTCTTGACGAGCCCCTTTCGGCCCTTGATTTTGCGATGAGAGCCAAGCTTCAAGACGAACTGCTTAAAATCCAAAGACATTTCAACCTTACAACCGTTTTGGTCAGTCACGATATAGGAGAAGTATATAAATTAGCTCAGTTTGTTTTAGAGCTTGCCGATGGCAAAATCCTCAGGCAAGGAACCCCAAGTGAGATATTCGGCGGCAGCAAAATAAGCGGCAAATTTAAATTCAGCGGGGAAATCGTAGATATTGCACAAAGCGATATCGTCTTTATCGTGAGTATTTTGGTGGGGCAGGATGTCGTAAAAGTAGTTTCGACAGAAGAGGAGATTCGGGATTTAAAGATAGGGCGAAAGGTTACTCTCTCATCAAAAGCGTTCAATCCGATCATTACCCCCATTTAAAAGACGTAAGGGATGCGGCTATCTTTGGCTTGCCCAAACCAATACTATTCAACAGATACGCTATATATAAAAATATATAAAGTTTTAATGTGTTAAAATTTGATCTTAAGACTTATTTCTTTATTAAGCGTTATATATTTTTATATATTACCAACCAGGAAAAAGGACCCGCATGAAACCAACCAAATTACCGATTTTTGCCCTGTTCTTATCTCAGAGTTTTCTTTGGGCGGATCTTCAATTTGACGGAGAGATAAGGCTTAGATTTGAATATTTTAACCATATGAATGAAAAATTCTACGGCAGTGCTCCAAAATTAGGCGAAAGTGATGATAGCTGTTTGCTCACAAGGTTGCGACTGGGAATGACATACCGGCTTGATGAACAGTGGACGGCCAGGCTCTCTATGCAGGATTCAAGGGTCATCGGCTGGGGTTTTGACGATCAAGATTGGTACAACAAAGAGTTCATGCAAGAACATAATCCGCAAAAAGACACCCTTGAGCTTTACGAAACGTATCTTCAGTATACAACCCCTTATTTAACGGTCAAAGCGGGCCGCCAGAAAATTACCTATGGGGACGGCAGGGTATTTGGGCCCGGGGAATGGAAAAATTCAGGAAAATGGATATGGGATGCGGCTAAAGTTTCTTTTAAAGATGAGGGCAATTTTTTAGACTTTTTTTACGGCGGCACGATGCTTCATAAACCGAATGAGTTTAGTTTGGATCATCGCCACGGATATTATGGGGGCGGGATTTACGGACACTATGCGTATGGAAAAACCGGCGCTATAGAACCGATATTCGCCTACAAAGAAAATAAAACAGCCAATGAAAATTATCGCTCACTCCAGAACTATTATGCGGGTGCAAGAATGTACGACACAGATTTGTATGGATATTTCTATGATATGACCTGTCTCAAATCCTTCGGAGAGTATAGCAAACGTGATGCAGCCGCCGTGGATATAGACGGTTTTGGTTTTCATCTGGATGGCGGATATCATTTCAAAGGGCTCTATACAAAACTTGGATTGGGCTACACTTATGCAAGCGGGAATGATCCGGATACACTTGAGCATGAAACCTTTGATGCCGCCTTTGGAGCAAGCGACGTGTACTACGGAAGGCTCAATCTGATGTCTTGGTCAAACCTCAAAGATTATGAAATTTTTGCGATCATAGAACCATTGCCAAAAACCAATATCAAACTCGAATACCATGCTTTTTATGCCGACGAGCCCACCAGCAAATGGATGAGCTACACTATCCCCTCCATGCAGTCTGATAAATACGGAGACGAGATCGACATCGTTGTGGCGCACCAATACAGCCCATCAGTCCATTTTCTTGCCGGTATAGGCTATTTTAAAAGCGGAGATTTTATCAAAGAAGCCGCCCTGAACGATACATCTATCACTGATGATGATGCCTATGGCCTTTTTACCCAGGTTTCTTATAAATTTTAATCTTTTAACCAAATACTAAAAGATTGTTTTCCCAAAAAGTCTTTGGAGATCCTGTGTCTCCCCAAACTACTCTGAAGCTTCATGCAAAGATCTAAACTCACACTTATCCGGGTCATAATATTCTATAGCTCCCGTTTGAATATCATACATCCAGCCATGGATATGCAACTCCCCGCTATCAACCTTTTTCTTTACATAAGGATAAGTAAGCAGATTTTCTATCTGCGAAATAACCGAAAATTTTTCTGTCAGTTTTCTCAGCTCCTCTTTTTGGGCATCTTTTCCAAGTGCCAAAATTGCCAGAGACTTTGCTTTATGGCCAAGCGTCAGCCATTTTTTCGTATGAACAAACGGTTTGTCTTCCATGTCTTTATAAAGCGCCGCGATAGCGCCGCAATGCGTGTGGCCGCATATGATGATCTCTGAAACTTCAAGCTCTGTCACCGCATATTCTATCCCTGCGGCTGTCGAGTGGTAATCCTCATCCGGTTTGTAGGGCGCTACAAAATTGCCGACATTCCTGATCACAAAAAGATCACCAGGGTTTGTTTGAATGATAAGGTCCGGAACTACTCTGGAATCTGAGCAGCCGATAAACAGTGCCTTAGGATTTTGACCATTTTTGACCAATTCAAGCAATTGCACTTCATGTTTTTTAAAGTAACTGTTTGCAAACATTTCGTTGCCTTCCAGCAATACGCTCTTTTCAAACATCCTGTTTCCTTTATTGTGTATTATAAAAAGCTGCAGAATTTTAGGATTTTTTCATAAAATATGGCTGTTTTAAACGTATGATTGTATCGCTAGAACGATAAATAAAAGATTATGTCTTTTTAAAAAATGAACCCAAACGGTACGTTTTTGCAAATTCTTTTTTGCCATACATTATGCTACAATGCATTTCAAAAAGACAGAGCAGCATGACAGCAAATATTATCGGCATTATAGGCGTAAGTATTGTCGTAAGCACTTATTTTTTACTCCAAATCCAAAAGATGGATGCAAAAGGATTTTGGTACTCTTTTTTAAATGCATTTGGCTCTATACTGATCGCGTATTCTCTTATGTACAATTGGAATCTGGCTTCTTTTGTCATAGAATTTTTTTGGATAGCCATCAGCCTATACGGCATTTACCTGTGGTATAAAAACAAATTCCGGCAAAGTAAAGAAAACCGACGTTAACATTTGGTTAAGCTTGAAAGAGTAAGATGTTTTTAGAGTTTGAGATTGAAGGCTGTCCTCCTCTTCCTCCCTTTTTGGCCCGAAACTCAAACTCCTGCAGCATTTACCGTCCCCCCTGCGTTACCAAGACATCTAGGGGGTAGGTGAAGAGGGGTTATCTTGACAATCCTGTAAAAATCACACGTTACCTCCCAACGTTACATCTGTCACCAAGTTTGTCAGACTTAAAGCAGTTAAAATTTGCAGCTGCTTTTGTATTGTCATAAACAGAATGATCCTTTCTGGCTTTAAGCGAATTACCAAAATACAAACGAGTTAAAGTTATCATTATCACCTGACTCTTATATTTTATATTTTCTTATATTTTGTCTCATTTATAAAACTTTTCAATTATAAAAAAAGCTAAAACCGACTTCTCATAATCCAAAGGTCATTGGTTCAAATCCATCACCGGGCAAGGAAAACTATCCCTGAAATCTAATGGAATAAGGGGTGTGAGGTGATGCCAACATTCCTTTTGCCAAGCATAGAGCAAAATCTTCAAAAAGTAACAAAATAAAAATATGAGAGAGATTGGGGAGTGACAGATTAAGTCTTGCTTGCAGCACCTACTACATTTACTCCAATTATCATAAGCTGCAAATTCAAATGGGGGGGGCAAATGCCCCATCGATTATTTAAATTTAACCGGCCCCAAAACTCCCACCGTCGACTGTCCCATCTCGGCGGCATCTGCATCTGGGTGTTGGGTGACGGCCGTCATATAGCCCCAGCCGTTTACATTTGTGTACCAAAACGGCGATGTAGTTTCTGCGCCCCTTGAAGTCGCAATAACCCTGTCAAGCTGTTTTGTTTGAGTATTAAAAGCCCAGATGATATTATTTTCATGACTGCTTGTATCTTCGCCGATCATCAAGATGTCAGTTCCGGGCAACATTGTCACGTTGTCAGGATTTGAAATTTTATCAAGGTGGCATTTATTACCGTTGGCGTCTGTTTCTATCGTTTCACCCAAAACAACCGCTTGCATATCGGTGGCGATCATAGAATCATTAACACTAAACTCATAAACCGCTCCGCAGACATTTTTTGAGAGTTTGATATGGTTTGGGCCGCCAATGTCATATTTGCCGGTTCCATTGTCAAGCATCCCCTTGTCAATTTCGCTCATAGCTACATAAAGCTTTTTGCGTACCGGATCATAAGAAACGCCTTCCTCTTTTCTGAGTTCCGTCGTTGCCCCCCTCATTGCTGCATACCTTCTTGTCTCGAGGGCGGCAGCAGTACTTTCGCTAACACCTGCTTTTATTTTTAAGCACTCATGCCCCCAAGAGGTATTGATCGACGCATAACCCTCGGTGCAAACGCCATCAACCGGATCGACTGCATCAAAAAGATCTGAAAATTTCGACATTTTGGCGACTTCGGCCTTAACAGTCGCATCGTTAAGGCGGGCAAGCTCGATCCACTCAACATTAAAAGATCCGCCGTTTTCAGAGCTTGCTTGGGTAAGTTTTGCCGCGTACAAAGTTCCGGCACTCAAATCCTCTTCCTTGTCAGCCTTAAACATAAAAAGCCCTACATTGGTGCCATCATCAGACATATACACGGTTTTTTTGTCAGGCATTACAAATGAAAGCTCATGTGAAAAACGCCCCATTGCATAATGTTTTGCGTAAACCGCTTTACCGTCGGCTCCGATTTTCACTTCCGGGCTCCAACCGTAAAAATAAGGACTCATTTTTGTCGCGTCGCCGCCAAAGAATTTTGCCGTTTCATCATAATAAACATCTCCCGTTTTACCATCAGCCCCGGCAGTCTCTCCCACCATTCTGGCATCCGTTTCATACTCTTCTGACCCAAGGTGGGAATTCCATGGGGTTGCCTGTCCGGCGCAGTGGACAAATCCGCCAAATTCATCTTTTTGGCTGATAAATTCGAGTGTTCCTGGTTTTGCACTTAATGCTCCGGTTACCGCATCCTGGTTAAGCTCAAATTTATACATGGCGCCGATTTGGCACTCAAACTGGCTTACCATGTAAAGTTTGCCGTTTTTTTGCAAAATCGATGAAAAATCAAGCCCTGATCCCACTCCGTCGTTTGTTCCGTTGCAAATATACGGGCTTCCGTCAGCAAAAGTTATGGGCTGATCATTTTGATCTTTCGTTTGGCCAAAAATTTCGCCGTTATCGGCTGTATCTGTTGCCATAATGACCGAAAAATCGATTGGGTTTACAGTACTGTTAACCGTTACCGTTTCCGAATGCTGCAAAGTTAATTTTTGAGCGTCGGTTGAAGGGGTTGGGATCGATGTAAAAGAAACAGTGTTTGTTCCTGAAATCGTCTCTTGTGGATTTGTGGCAGTAGCTGCAGCAGCCAAATTATCGCTTTCTGTATCTCCGCATCCGCTTAGCAGTGCAGCTATTGAAGCTGCCGCAATTATAGATATATGTTTTCGCACATGAACTCCTTTTTTTAGATAAATTTCCTCAAAAATTTACAAATAAAAAATTACTTTTTGGCTACAGCTTCAAGCAGCAAATGTTTTACTTTCGTAATCTTTTTTGAATAGTATGGCAATCAGTAACACATAAGGAAAATGATGAAAAGAAATAATTTTATTATTTTGTCGGCTTTGCTTGGGGCGGGAACGCTGTTGACCGCTATCGGATGCGGCAGCGGAGGTTCGGGCACAAATTCTTCAGAGCCAACCGATCAATACTCCTTCAAAAGTAGCGGCTCCTATCAAACCGGCGAACGCCAATTCTTAGATCTAACCAGCCGCACGATCGCCGCAAACGAGGCAGCCTATATCCCCTCCCAATGCTACACCAAAAAAGAGGATGAAAAAGGAAACATCCTAAACCCGTGCTATAGCTGCCATACAAAAGGAGCAGAGCCAAACTATCTTAACGACGACGATTTGCAGACAAGCTACGAATTTCCCGAATATGCCCTCAAAAACAGGTGGTCAAATCTTTTCAAAGACAAAAGTACTTTAATTTCACAAATAAGCGATGACAAAATTCTTTCATACGTTAGAACAAACAATTATTTAAAAGAAGACGGCTCAATCGAGCTTGCCCAAATACTCCAAAATCCTCCTGCGCAATGGGATTACGATCAGGACGGCAAATGGGGAGGCTACACACCTGATTGTTATTTCAATTTTGACGATGAAGGGTTTGACAGAAAATACGACGGCGGCTATACGGGATGGAGAGCGTTTGTGTATTATCCTTTTTTGGGGACTTTTTGGCCCACAAACGGATCAACGGATGATGTTTTAATAAGGTTTGGTGAAATTTTTATGCAAAACAATCAAGGGAGGTTTGATATTGATGTTTACAAAATAAACCTCTCAATCGTAGAGTCACTCATAAAACGCAAAGATATCGCAATCGACCAAACAGACGAAAACCTCTACGGCGTCGATCTCAACCAAAACGGCAAGCTCGACAATAGCGACAAAATTGTTTACAAATGGGTCGCGCCAAAATATGACGGTTCGAAATATTATGATTTTTCAATGTCGTATGTCGGAAAAGCAAAAACCGAACTTGGAAAAAACACGATCCACATAGCGCCTGGGCTTTATCCGGAAAATACAGAGTTTTTGCACACGGTGCGATATGTTGACCTTGATGATCAAAACAAAACCAAACTTTCAGCCCGCCTAAAAGAGCTTCGATACGGCAAAAAAACATATTGGAGCACATACCCGCAACTTTTCAACTCTGTGATGGCGGAAGAAAAAGAAAAAGTCGATTTTCCAGAAAGACTAAAAAAAGTCGAAGGAAATAGCGAATATGGCTTAATCGGCGGCCTTGGGTGGACATACCAGGGATTTATCGAAGATTCTCAAGGATTTTTGCGCCCCCAAACCTACGAAGAGAGCCTATCTTGTATCGGCTGTCATACGGGGATTGGAGCCACAGATGACGGAACTTTTGCATTCAAGCGCAAATTTGACGATAAAGCTTTCCAAAAAGGATGGAGCCACTGGAGCCAAAAAGGGCTTGAGGGGATTGCCGAGAGGGTGCTGGAAGATGGCTCGTATGAATTGAGCGTTTATCTTGACACGACCGGCGGGGCTGATGAATTTAGAGAAAACAAAGAGGCTTATGAAAAGTTTTTTAATGAAGAGGGCATTTTAAAAGCCGATGAGATAAAAACCCTTCACGCCGACATTTCGCACCTATTGTATCCATCTGTGCAAAGAGCGTTGGTTCTGAATAAAGCTTACAAAACGATCGTGGAGGAGCAAAGTTTTATTTACGGCAGAGATACCGTTTTGGAGCCGGTGAAAAATGTTTACGAGGAAATCACCGACGAAATTTTAGCAAAAGATTTTAGCAGCTACGGCTCAAAAAGCGATGCCTGGTATGCCGATATTTCCCACGAACTCTATGAATGGAATGAGGGCGATATCAATGCCTCAAGATCAGTCTTGATCGAAGAATCAGACCTCCCTTCCGCCCCAACCCACTCACACAGGGTGAGCGATCTGCTCCTTGTGACGGAGAGCGATTATTCGCGCATAGCGATCATCGACGGCGACACGCTAAGCATCGCCGGAAGATTTGAATCCGGATACAGGGCGCACGGCTACACTTTCAGCCCCGACGGAAGATTTGCCTACAACCTTGGAAGAGACGGCTGGCTTTACAGATATGACCTGTATTCGCTCAAAGCTGTTGCCAAAATAAGAGTCGGGATCGATGCAAGAGGGATTGCGATTTCAAATGACGGCAAATATTTGATTGCCGGACTTTATGTTCCAAAAGGGGCGGTCATCCTCAATGCGAAAACGCTTGAATTGATAAAATTTATAGATTCAAGCGATATAAACTCGAGAGTTTGCTCGGTCAACGATACAGAAGGATTTTTCTTTTTGGCAATGAAAGAGGGCGGAGAGGTTTGGAAAATAGATTATAACGATCCCTCTTTTGCAATCACGAAAGCAACCGACGCAGGAGAGATGCTCCACGATGGCTATTTTTCAAACGATAATTCTACCTATTTTGTAGCCTCTTACGATCATTTGGCCGCCGTAGATGCAAACACGATGCAAATCAAAGCAAAACTCCAAACAGGGCTTATGCCTCACCCCGGATCTGCGGCAATATGGGAGGCTGATGGAAAAAAATATACTTCGATCGTTCATATGGGCGAGGGCAAAAACACGATCTTTGATCCGGACACCCTTGAAATCTTAGGAAGCGTGAGCGCAAGTGCCGGCGGAATGAACCCAAGGACTACGCCGCTGATGAAGTATGTTTGGTTTGACACAATGTTTGAGCCTTCAAAAAATGAGATCACAGTTCATGAAAAAACTCCGCCGTTTAACGTGCTCAAGAGGATAACCGACGGGATCTACACCCTGCACCCCGAACCTGATGCCGACGGGGATTATGTTTTTGTGAGCGATTGGGACGGCAACAAGATCAGAGTTTACGACGACGAAACTCTGGAGCTTGTCAAAACGATAGACAATATCATGACACCGACGGGGATTTTTTCAACAAACAGAATAAACGAAAATCTGGGGCATTAAAAGAAAACGGCAACGACTGTATCTATCTGCGGTCATAGATTTATTCGCTCGCACGGTTTAAAGCCGCTAAAAAATAGAAGCTTTAAGCCCATTCTGATCTCCCTCCTATTCCCGCCATCTATCTTTTTAAAAGTCCAAAAAACCCCTAAAATACAGACTTCCGGAAGTTTAAATCTCGATTGCGGCGAAATTGTGTGCAAATACATTTTTTAGTTGACCTTTTTAATCTCCAGATCAATGATCTGCAAAGGCTCCTTGCTTTGAATGCGTAAAAAAATATTGGCGGGCTTATCTATCGTAAATTGAAGTGCCTTCTCTTTTTCATCAGGACAAACCGATACATGAAGATAATGCTCAAAATAATCCGAAAAGACTTCAACAGCGAAGAGGATCTTCTCTTTTATCTTGATCTCGACGTGATATTTGCCCTCTTTCAGAATTCCCAAAGGGATAAAATAACCTTTGGCCGAAGGCAGAGCGAAAGACACAAGGTCCTTTGATTCCCACTTCCCATTATCCGGCATCCACAATGCGCACTCTGTTTTCATGTAATTTAAGAGGCTAAAAAGCTCTTCTGTCTCCTCTTTGGAAATGTTTGCATCTTCTGCATAGCGTTTTATATGCCTGCTTGTCGTGCTGTTCTCTGTATCGTAACTGAGTCTCCCGCTGCATTGGCCCTCATGACACTTTGCACAAAGTGTATTAAAAATTACCGCTGTTTTTGTACTGGCGATTTCTGCTTTAGAAGCCGACAAGAGGGGTGAAGAAAAAGCGGCAAAGAGTATCAGCAGCCATAAATATTTTATAGTTTTCATCCTAACACCTGTCTCTTTAAAGATATGTTTACTTCTTAAAACACAGTGATTTTACGATAGTGTCTGAAGAATTTTGTACATTCATCATCAGCTTTTTTAATTTATTCCAAATTTCCCCAAACTGACATTATACATACGAATGGCCTCATCCGTCAATATTTGCCAAAGAAAAGAGATCTAACTCAAATATCTAAGGAGAAAATCATTACTATACAGGAAAAGCTAAACCATAAACCAATTGATTCGGTTTCAATACTTTAGCATCATGCGCTAAGAGTATTTTTCCTAACACATTTTCCGTATAAGGCTGCTTCTCTCGGCTACAAAGGCATCAAAGGATTAATTGATTATCGAGAGGTTCTTGTGATGCAAAATAAAAGTATACCTTTCCATCAGGGACGATGGGAATGAAGAAAACAAAAAAGAATAATGTTGGTATCCCCTTCTTTACTGCAGATCAAAACTCTCTTTTGGTATCCGTCCCGCGAAGGGAGGATCCGATCTGGAGGGGATTTTTTATGTCTCAGTATTCATCACGCAAAATATTGTGACAACGAAAACATGCATGCTCTATGTAGGTATAAGCCCTTTGAGCTTCTTCTCTGCGTACTAAGCCTGATTGATTGTGTTTATTGTCAATGGAATCCAAGATGATTTGGACATTATGACTTATGATCTGTGCACTCATAACAGCTTCGCTGGCTTTATGTTTTTTGTTTTCCGGAAGCATTTCAGAAAATTTATCTTTATTGCCCAACAATTCTTGCGCATGTTTGGCAAAACTGTTGACGGCGCTTCTTACCTTCTCTTTATCGCTTGTGATAAATCCATTGTGTACTTCTCCAAGCTCCGAATTGAGAAGCTGCATATTCGACTTAAGATCATACGCAAAAAGCGATGTAGACAAGAACGCTATGAAACCCATTGCTGCTATTTTTCTTAACATAATTTGACTCCTTTGTTTTTTATTACAATCCATTGTAGCATAATATTTTTGTTTAAAATATAAATTTATTATATTTTATTAAAAAATAAATATATCTATGATGCAATAAAAATGATTCAATAAATTTATTAAATTTAATATATCTTCTTCATAAACGTAAACTATATACATTGAAACAAGACGAGATTAAATGATTTTTATTGATTTTAAGATTTATTTGGAAAACATAGGGCGTATGCACAAGTATATATAGGGGCCAGGCGATAGCGGTAGCATCCTTCTCCATCTCTCTTTTTATTGTCTTGCTTATCGTTGGCTATGCCAGCTGCAATACTTTAGCCATCATATGCCAAGAGGGTCCTTTCTTCCCCTCTCTTCCATGCTTGTATAGACAACGGATACAGTACACAATCATAAAGGGACACACTTTACACTTTTTCAATAAAAAAGTTATTATTTTTATTTATCGTATCAAACTTTTCATATAGCAAATATCAACAAACAGGAAAACTTTGGTTTGAAATATTATAAATATTGCAATTTGTCATATTTTCTAAACCATTTTCTTTTTTATAGATAAAATTGTTTTGGGTTTTACAAAGGTATAATTATGAAAATTGAAAATCTAAATATTAGGCGACAAATGACAATTAGATTTGACGGGAATTCAAAGATTGCTTCTGCTAAATACAAAACAATAGACTTGTTTGCGGGCATAGGCGGTATAAGACTTGGCTTAAAGTAGGCTTCTTTCCATCTAGGAATTGCAGGATAAACTTTTATGAATAAAACAAACGGCAATAAACATAAAAACTATGAAATATTAAATCTTATAGGGTATGGGCTTTCAAAATTTAATGATGATTTTATTAAAGAATTTGGTTTTTATACAAAAACAGCATTTTATGAATATTGCGTATTAAATGGTATCGCACAAACTATAGGAACAATAAAAAATAGAATGGATTTGTTTGATCATTTCTTTCCAGAAAATGGGAGAAAAGGCTGGTGGCAAAAAGGTGATACCTATCTTCATCGAAAAACTTTAATAGATAGCCTTTTTGGAAATGAGAATGCACACGGATATGCTAATATAGTTAAGCTTTATATGCAAGAAAACTTCGATGTGAAAGATATTGTTGTAAATGCAAAACCAATAATCAAATCACGATTTAAAAAACTTCAAGAAACAGGGCTGGAAGCAGAACTTTATTTTATGAATAATTTTGAGCAAATAGATGAATTTAGACTTGGTATTTTGGAAGACGCAAGATTGTATGGTGATGGTTATGATTTTCAAATAAGTGTAAATAATGCTTTATATTTAGCTGAAATAAAAGGTATTAGAGAGAAAAAAGGTAAATTTAGACTTACTGAAAATGAATATAATAAAGCTTTTGAATATAAAGATGATTATATTGTTACTTTAGTTTTGAATATGAATGATTTACCAACATTTCTAACAATAGAAAACCCAATTAAAAATTTAAAATTTGAAGAAAGAATAATAAATTCAAAAATACTAAAGGAATATCATTTAGTGGATGAAATATGTTGAACTTTGAAGATAAAAAACGATATTTTGAAAAAATTTTAGAGGCAGAAAACGACTATCTTAGAGAAGAATTATACTTATATTTTTTTACATTAGAACAAGGGAATTTTGATTTTTTGCATAATTGCAATAATTATAATGATATTGAACAAAAAACAAATTATCTTATTTCTAAGATTGCCAAACATGAACATGAGGATTGTATATCAAATATTATAGAGAGTTATCAAGGATAAGTTTGTCAAAATTGAAAAAGAAATCAAGCGATTCTATATTTTAGGGCTTTATATGGATTTGTGCGGATTGGTGAAAATTGGAGGATGGTGGAGCATAGCGGGCTCGAACCGCTGACCTCTTCGCTGCCAGCGAAGCGCTCTCCCAGCTGAGCTAATGCCCCACAAGTTGGAAGAATAAAATTTTACCACAAAATAGGTAAAAATTACCTATCTTTTTTTACATTTTATGAACGGCTTGTGATTTCTAAAAGATGATAGCCAAACTGTGTCTTTACAGGTCCGTGAACAACCCCGATCTCATCGCTGAAAACCACTTTATCAAATTCAGGAACCATTTGTCCTTGTCTGAAATTTCCAAGCTCCCCGCCTCTGGTTCCCGACGGACAGAGTGAATGATCCCTTGCGGCCTCTTCAAAACTGATTTCTCCTGCATTGATCTTCTTTTTAAGTTCATTGCAAAGCACTTCGTCTTTTACTAAAATATGTCTGGCACTTGCTGTTTTCATATTATTTTCCTTTTTTTGATTTGACAATTTGTCTTTTATTTTTTAGCATTAAAAAAGTATCGTTGTGCCTCTTCTTTTTCGGCAAAGGGAGAGACTGTGATCGTCTCGCCGTTTACCTCAACGGCATAACGCTCTTCGGGTTTGCTTTTTGCATAAGTGATAGCCACTTTGGCAGCCAAAACTCTTTCTTCTTTGCTTGCATCGGCACTTAAAAGTGAAAAAGGCCCGGGCATAGGAAGCTTTATACTGATATACTTGTCGCTTTGGATGCGCTCCAATCCTGCATTGTCCTCCTGGTCTCTTCCTACTGCCAGTTTGGCTCCGCCCGGCAGCCTGAATTGTCTGCCGAATTTCAGGATCTCGATATCCTCGACCTCAAATTCATCATAGGCGATAAATTCCCGGATACGCTCAGAGTAGTGAGCTTCTGTGAGCAGGCACCCGCCTCCCGGGCTCTCGTAGTCTTCCCAACCGTAGCAGGCAGCCAGTGCGAGTTGGCGCTCTCTGCTTCTTCCTGAAATATCAAGGAGTTTTTCTCTGTCGACCCACCCCTCAAGCTCCGGCGTTGTCGGCTCCATCAGTTTCGCAGACAAAGGACGCAAGATAAGTTTCTCCTCTTTATCCTCGGCAATCGTACTGACTTGCTTAAGTGCGTCATGACGCTGGCTCATCGGACGCTGGCCGATCACTTCGCCCGAGAAGATAAACGAAGCGCCCAGCTCTTCCATCACGGCTTTGCCTACACGAAACATATAGCCGTGACAATCTATGCAGGGATTGAAGTTTTTTCCATAGCCGTATTGGGGTGAAAACAATACCTTTTGGATATACTCCTCCCGCACATCGATTGTGCGAAAATCAGCTCCTGCCATTTTGGCACGTTCTTCGAGTATCGCGCCGATATCCTTTGTCCCGCCAAATCCTGTTTTGATATGCACTGCGGTCACATCGATACCCTGATCTCTCATCAACTTGATAGCAATCATGCTGTCAAGTCCCCCGCTAAATAGAGATATCGCTCTCATAGGCTACCAGCTCCCCTCGTTTTAATCTGGGTATTATATCGGTTTTTATTTTACGTATCAAAAAACTCTTTTTGGCAAAAGGAATAGTTGCGTCTGCAACAATATGTTTGAGCCTTACATCGTAGTGTTTGATCAAAAAATTGCGCAAAATGTCTTTGAGTTCTGATTCGCTCATTACCTGTAAACTCTCATTGACAGAAAGACCCATTAGATAAGGATGCTCTTTTTCTCCCTTAATGAGTGCCCTAAAAAGTTCTGTATATTTTCCGAACATGTTCACGTCAACCACATTTAAGACATCATCTATGAGGCTTGGCTTTTCCAAAAGCGTTTTCAGAATGCTCAGCTGTGCCACGTCGTCTCTTTTTTGGCTGAAACGCTCTTTTGTTTTAACCGTATTCGCCTGATTGCCAAAATGCACAGGAGCCACGCCCAAAAGTGTGGCAGCCATAGGCGTGTAAGCCTCTTTGATGATCTGGCTTAATCCCTCTAAATACTGTTTAATTCCGCCAAAAGCTGCCTCTTTTTCTCTGGGATTATAAAGATCGTACCCTTGGATCAATTTTTCCAGTACAAAAGGGATGAGCGGTTTTGCCTCGCGAAGGAGCTTGGCAACGGTTTGCGTTTCCCCTTTGGCGATGAGATCTGCAGGATCTTGTCCTCCGGGAAACAAAACCACTCCTCCGTCAAATCCCGCAATGCTTAACATTTGTGCTGCCTTCAGTGCTGCTGCCACTCCCGCATTGTCGCCGTCATATGCCAAAATGATCTTGGGGTCTCCCTTGCGCAGCAACGGCAAATGTTCCGCTGTCAGCGCGGTACCCATTGTGGCAACAGCCTCATGAAATCCGGCCTGATGGAGCATCACCACATCAAGATATCCTTCGCATACGATCAATTTTTTATGCTTATAGATAGCATCTTTGGCGCGGTCATATCCATAAAGCAGTTTTGACTTATTAAAAAGTTTCGTTTGGGGAGAATTGATATATTTAGCAGGGTGGTTGGTGATGGTGCGTCCTCCAAATCCTACCAGTCCGCCATTAGGCGAATAGATAGGGAAAGCGATACGTTCAACCAGTCTGGCATACATCCTTCCGCCTTCTCCTTTAGCGATGATCCCCGCATCTTCGGCTTTAGGCAAAGGCAGAAGACTGCTTTGCAAAAACTGCATCACTTCTGCTCCCGCAGGCGCGTATCCTATCCCAAACGCCTCTATGGAAGCGTGGCTTACCCCCCTGTCTAAAAGATACTTTGTCGCCACAGAATTTCTATCAAGGTTTTTTGTATACCATTTCTCCAATGCTTCAAGCACACGTTTGGTATCGCCATAATCACTGCTTCCTTGCGTATAGGCCAAAGAAAAATTATACATCGATGCCACTTTCTCGATCGCTTCAGGGTAGGAAAGCTTTTCAAACTCCATCACAAATTTAATACCGTCCCCGCCTGCTCCGCACCCAAAACAGTGGTAGATCTGCTTGGAAGGGCTTACTACAAAAGAGGGTGTTTTTTCTCCGTGAAACGGACAGCACGCCTTATAATTGGCTCCGGTCTTTTTTAATTCTATATAATGCCCTATCACATCCACGATATCAATGCTGGCTTTTAAGGATTCTATCGAGGTATTATCTATCATTTCAACATTATATCTAATTTGCTATAATCTATCGCCAGACTTTAAAGAGGTTAGGCCATAAAGCTCACCGTAAAGGCAACATTTGGAACAGATTTTACCCGCCTACAATGATCCGCTTTTCAGCATCCTTCTTATTGTAGTTGTGAGTCTTATTATTGCGGTTGCCACGTATGGATGGGGACTTTACAGGCAACAAAAAGAAGAGGGGAATTTCTTAAAATTTTTAGAAAAATTTGATGGCGCGGAATGTGCCCTTGAAACAGCGACCATGCCTTTTGAGCCCCATATGCTAAAGCCCCTTACACTGCTCGCCAAAGCTTTTGAGAACAGCGGTGAATACCCCAAAGCAATCAGCATCTATTTGTATCTGATGAAAAATGTATCCGAACAGTTCGGCAAGCTTGAATTAATGGAAAGACTGGGGAAAACCTATCTCAATGCAGGTTTTTTAGAGCGGGCAAAATCCATCTATACCGAGATACTTCGCCTCAAACCCCGTAACCCGAAAGTACTTTATGAGCTTGGCGTGGTCTATGAAATGATGCATGAGTATGACCGGGCAAAAGAGGTCATAGGGCCGCTCGAAATGCTCCATGAAGAGACCCGTGATCTTCAAAATTATCTTGCTTTCTTGATGCTTATTTCAAATAAAAAGATTTTAACAAAAGAAAAAATAGAACAACTTGGCGCGCTTCTTCAAGAAAAGAATGTACTCTACCGGGCAGCGATACATGCCATGTTTCAACTTGACACTCAAAGTGCATGGAAACATGTGGATATCCATCGTCTAGAGGAGATCATCGATGTCCTATGGTTCTTACCCCAGGCTCAACTCGATTTGGATATAATTACATCCCATAAGGTATTGTCAACACTTTACTATGCAAAAGGATATCTGCAAGATCCCTGCACTCAAAGCGGTATTTTTGCACTTGACGTACTGGCAACGGCCAAGCAAGGCGGATTTGAAGGCGGAGATCTGAGCTTTACTTATTTATGCAAAAAATGTAAACAAAGCTTCCCTGCATCCTTTAATCGGTGCCCAAATTGTATGACAATTAATTCTATAAAAGTTGAGGAAAATATTGCAAAAGCAAACCCGCAAACAGATTACTCTCTATTCTGATGGTTCCAGCCTTGGCAATCCCGGTCCTGGCGGCTATGGCGGCATACTGGAGTTTAAGGGCCATCGCAAAGAATACAGTGGAAGCGACGCACATACGACCAATAACCGCATGGAGCTTCAAGGCGTCATTGAAGGGCTTAAGCTGCTCAAAGAGCCTTGTGACGTCGAGATCATCTCTGACAGTTCATACGTCATTAAAGCCATCAATGAATGGCTGCCCGGCTGGGTAAAAAGAAATTTTGCAAAAGTTAAAAACGTAGATCTATGGCAGGAATATCTTGATGTTTCGGCTTTGCACACCATAAAAGGAACATGGGTGCGAGGCCACAACGGGCATCCCGAAAACGAAAGATGCGACGAACTGGCAAAATATGAAGCGGAAAAAATAAAAAAGAAAGAGGGTTTATCATGAACGACTACAGTCAACTTGAAAAGCGGTTGAATTATACATTTAAAAATAAGCAATTGATTATTGAGGCTTTAACCCATAAAAGTTACAAAAAGCCTTACAATAATGAGCGGCTTGAATTTTTGGGGGATGCGGTACTTGATCTGATCGTAGGGGAGTACCTTTTTAGCAAATTTCCAAATTCAAATGAGGGTTTTTTGTCGAAGATACGGGCATCGCTTGTCAACGAAAGCGGTTTTACGCTGCTGGCAAAAGCGATCAATTTAGGCAACTATATTTTTCTTTCTCCGGCTGAAGAAAATAACAACGGACGGGGAAAACCTTCTTTGCTCTCCAACGCTTTTGAAGCCATCATTGGTGCAATTTACCTTGAGGGCGGCCTGCAGGCTGCAAGAAAAATTGCTGTTGCCTTGCTTGAAGAGAATTATCCTCAAATTGATTTGCAATCGCTTTCAAAAGATTACAAAACCGCTTTACAAGAATTGACACAGGCGACACACGGGGTAACTCCCTCTTATGAGTTATTGAGCTCTTTTGGCCCCGATCATAAAAAAGAATTTGAAATTGCAGTTATTTTAGACAATGCCACCATTGCAACAGCAAAAGGAAAAAGCAAAAAAGAAGCACAACAAAAAGCAGCGCAGATCGCACTGGAGGCATTAAAGATATGAATACTTTTGGCAAAAAACTCACACTGACTACTTTTGGAGAATCTCACGGAAAAGCCATTGGCTGCATCCTTGACGGCTTGCCTGCCGGCTTGCCTATAGACAAGGAATTTATCCAGTCTGAACTTGACCGCAGAAAGCCGGGCAAAAGCCCTCTTGAAACAGGAAGGAAAGAAGAAGACAAAGTAGAGATACTCTCCGGTGTCTTTGAAGGCTTAAGCACGGGCACGCCTATTGCGATGGTTATCTATAATGTCAACCAAAAATCCAAAGATTATGACAATATCAAAGATCTCTTTCGGCCCGGACATGCCGATTTTACCTACTTTCATAAATACGGATTAAGAGACTACAGAGGCGGAGGCCGAAGCTCGGCCAGAGAGACCGCCGCAAGAGTCGCAGGCGGAGCGATAGCCAAACTGATGCTGCGGGAACTTGGCACCAGCATACAAAGCGGGCTTTGTGAAGTGGACGGCATCAGGGGTCATGTACAGGATTTTGCTTATGCAAAAACCAGCAAACTCTATGCCCTTGATCCCGGCATGGAAAAAGCACAGGAGGCAGCCATTCTTAATGCTAAAAATAACCATGATTCCGTAGGAGGCGTCGTGCTGACCACAGCCACAGGCGTTCCGGTGGGACTGGGCGAGCCCCTTTACTACAAACTTGATGCGGTACTGGCTGAAGCAATGATGGGTATTAACGCTGCCAAAGCTGTAGAGATCGGTGACGGCATCGCCAGTACCCATCTCAAAGGCAGCCAAAATAATGATGAAATTGCTTTAAGCGGATTTAAAAGCAATCATGCCGGAGGTATACTTGGGGGTATCAGCAATGGCGATACCATTATCGTCAAAACACACTTTAAACCCACCCCATCCATCTTTAAACCGCAGCAAACCATTACAACGCAAAACAATGAGGTCATTTGCGAACTCAAAGGCCGTCATGACCCCTGCGTGGCAATCCGCGGCGCCGTTGTCTGTGAAGCGATGATGGCACTGGCGCTTGCGGACATGGTGCTCCTTAATATGGGCAAAAAAATGGAGCATCTTAAAGCACTTTATGGCAAAAAATAAAGGAAATATTTATCTCATCTGAAATTTTTACGCCTCTTGTGCAAGAGTTTGAAGCAATAATATGGTACTCAGGCATTTTCGCCAAAAGAGTAAATTAAGTATTACCAGGAACTTGTTTTTATTATATGTGTTGATAGAATGCTATTCTAAAATTTAAACAACGATAGCTCATCAAGTTCTTTTATCCGAAAGGTTCGGCGATGTACCTCACATCTGTCATGCGTGCGGAGTGCTTGAATATGCTCTCTGGTTCCATATCCTTTGTGCTTTTCAAAACCGTACTGCGGGTATTTTTTAGCTAAAGCTTTCATTTCTCTGTCTCGTGTTACCTTTGCCAGAATACTTGCCGCACTGACCTCAGCTATCTTTTCGTCTGCCTTAACCATAGTATTTATCTGCTTTGCGCCAAACGTGCTGTTTCCATCAAAAAGATAATCACACTGCGGTAAGTGCTCCTGTATACTCTGTAAACCTTTTTGTAAACATTTTGAAAGGCCCCATGTATCAATTTCAGCCGCCGAAAAAGAGACAATATGAAAACGGGTATTTTTAACGATCATCTCATAAAGCGCTTCTCTTTTTTTTTCTGTGAGCTTTTTAGAATCCATCAATCCCGCATCTTCCATGGATGCTCCCAATACCACTCCGGCCATGACAAGTGAACCTGCAAGAGGGCCTCTTCCTGCCTCATCGATACCGCAGAGAGGTTTATTAAACATTTCAAGCCTTTGAGATAAGCAATGTCAAAAACTCTTCGCCATAACGTTCAAACTTAATATCTCCAACGCCATGCACTTCGAGCATTTCTTTTTTATTTTGCGGTAATTTTATGCTGAGATCTTTAAGCGTTTTGTCTGAAAAAATGATATAGGGCGGGATATTGTTAATAGATGCAATACGCATGCGCAGCTCTTTGAGTTTGCTGTATACTCCCTCATCATAATCCTGAAAAGAACTTACAGCTTTTTTAAATTCTCCTTTTTTGACGCTAAGCCTCTCTTTTTTTAAATCAATGCAGTGCATACCCCTAATCACTTCCGCACCAAAAGATGTTAATTTATATACCTTAAATTCGCCTATTTCTATGGCATTTAACTCCAACAATTTATCCCCTATGGTAAGCCACTGACTTTTTGAGTACTCTTCTCCTATACCGTATACAGAGAGTTTATGGTGCCCGTTTTTCACAAGACGCTGCTCTTTGCTTCCGCGCAGCACATCAATCACATAATGCAAGCCGTACGCTTGTTCTGTACGCCAAACAGCAGACAGAAGCTTTTGTGCAGCCTTGGTAATATCTACCTTTTCAGTCGTTGGCGTATCGCAATTGTCACACTTGTCTTTACATGTTTCAATCCTGTCATCAAAATATGCAGCAATGCTTTGGTGCCTGCATCCCTCGGAGTTGGCAAAACGCACCATGCTCTCAAGTTTGCCGTAAGCATGTTCCTTATAGGGCGTTTCAGGCAAATCGTCAATAAACATTTTTTGCTGAACAATATCCTGAGCAGAAAAGAGCAGCAATGTCTCAGATGACAATCCATCCCGGCCTGCCCGGCCTATTTCCTGATAAAAGTTTTCCACTGTTTTGGGTAAACTCATATGCACCACAAAACGAATATTGCTCTTGTCTATCCCCATTCCAAAGGCTATAGTAGCGACTACTATTTGCACTCTGTCTGCAATGAAATCACTATATACACTATTTTTTTCTTCCGTTGGCAGGCCTGCATGATAGGCTTTTGCCATAATGCCTTTGGTTTGCAAGAAATGCGCAACCGATTGGGTGGATTTGCGAGAAAGAGTATAGATGATTCCCGAATCACCTTGGTAATCTTTAAGAAATTCTATCAATTGTTCTCTGCCGTCCCCAATGCGGTGTCGGGCATTTATCGTCAAATTGCTTCGAAAGAGCGAACCTCTAACGCGTTTGGGGGCTATTAGGCTTAAATTTGCAATGATATCTTGTTCGACTGCTTTGGTCGCCGTTGCTGTAAAAGCTGCAACCGGCACAGAAGGAAACTGCTCTTTGAGCAAAGAAAGCCGCCTATAATTTTCTCTAAATTCATGTCCCCATTCACTCACGCAATGTGCCTCGTCCACCACAAAGAAATTGATAGTCAGCTGGCGCAAAAGTGCCAAAAAATAGTCAGTGATTAATCGTTCAGGAGCAACATACAACAGCTTAATTTCACCTTTTTTAAGCTGTTCTTGTATATGCATGCTCTCTTCGGATTCCTGCATGGAGCTTAGCATTGCTGCACTGATGCCATTGGCTTTAAGTGCAGTCACCTGATCATGCATGAGCGCGAGCAGCGGGGAGATAACAACCGTTATTCCCTCCAGCAAAAGCGTAGGAAGCTGATAGCAAAGGGACTTTCCTCCTCCCGTAGGCAAGACCATCAAAACATCCCGCTTTGCCAAAATAGCATCCACAATCTCTTCTTGCAGGGGCCTGAATGTGCTGTATCCAAAATAATATTCAAGGGTCTGTTGTTTGTTCATGCTGCAATTGTAGCAAGTTGAAAGAAAAGATCTGATAAAAATGTCAAATTGACATCTTTTATCTGAAATACCTTTCTGCTTTTGAAGGCTTGAGATAGTTTAAATCCACTACGATAAGCCCATCAATACAATTGTTAAAATCTTTATCATACCCAAAATCCAAAAACTTCACTCCGCCCTCTTCACACACCTCCGCATACTGTTTGTAGAGCGTTGGAATTGCATACCCCATCAAACTCAGTTCTTCCTTGAGCCTGCGCTGATCTTCTCTGTAATTATCGCCGGCAAACAAGTTTTCGCAATATGCCTTCAATTCTGAGGGTATGCTATAGGAAACCTTATGGGCAACCAGTTTCTCCGACGAACCAAAATACTGTTGAAAAAAATAAATTATCAGCGCTTTGGCCTTATCATTGAATGCATTGCTCAAACTTACCGCCCCGAACAAATAGCGGATTTGCGGATTTTGCTTTACATATGCGCCAATGCCTTGCCACAGATAATCCAGCGCCCGGCTATTCCAGTATTTGGGCTGAACAAAACTTCTTCCAAGCTCCAATCCTCTGCCCAGATAGAGTAAAAAATTTTCATCAAAATCAAAAAGTGATTTGGTATAAAGTCCCTCCGTATCAAATTCTTCTATAATCTCTCTTGACTCGCCCAAACGGTATGCTCCGGCTATCTCCAAGGCCTCATCATCCCAAATAATGAGATGCTTATAATAATAGTCGTACTCGTCAAGGTCACGTTTTTTACCGCTCCCTTCTCCCACATGGCGAAAACTTACTTCTCTCAATCTGCCTATCTCTTTAAGTATGCAGTTTTCGATGGGCGATTCATACAGAATGATTTTTTTGTCGTCAAATGTCTCTCCTAAAATCTTTCCACATTTTAGTTCAGCCTTAAGCTCGCTTCTTGATTCAGGTATCGAAATCTCATTTTGTGTTTTAAAAAGCGGTTTTTTATGTTTGGCAACACGATAAAAATGTTTTCGTAAAAGCTTCACGACATTGTTATCTCCCAAAGAAGGGAGATGATACGCATCAAAAGGTATGGATTTTCCTATCGTGAATTCTATTTTTTTACCTTTGGCTTTAAACATTTCATGAGGGAGCGTTATAGTTGCCAAAGAGCGATTGAGCATAGAAAGAATATAGAAATGATTTGAATTTTTTGCCTTGATATGGACCGGGAGGATCGGTGCTTTCATCTTCGAAGCAATCTTGAAAAAACCGCTCTTCCATGGTGTGTCTTTAATGCCGCTTGGTCGGGCCCGGCTGACTTCCCCGGAAGGGAAAATGATGACAGCCTGTTCTTCTTCGAGAGCATGGTATATGCTTCTGATCGTCTCTCTGTTCATTCCTCCGGTGATATTATCAACAGGAATAAGCACGTCGCTAAGATTTTCAAGTCCCAAAAGAAAATCGTTTGCTACAATCTTGATATCGCTTCTGATATCTTTAAGCAAATGCATAAGCGCCATTGCGTCCAAAGCGCCCAAAGGATGATTGGCAATGATTACAACCCTTCCATAGGTGGGAATATGGCGAAGTTCTTCTTTTTTTAGCCCGATTGAAATATCAAAATAATCTATCGTTGCTTCAATAAAACTAAATGCATCCTTTTGTGCGTTTTCCTGTAAAAAAATATTGATCTGATCTTCATGAAAAAATTTTTTCAAACCGCCGAAGAGCAGTTGCCTTAAAACCCGGGGAGACTGTGTGATTTGAGGACAGTGATGCTCTATATAATTTTCTATGCTTACCTGCATTAGGCTATCCTGTAAAGCTCATTGATCTCGCCGATAAGGTACAGATGAACCAAGTTTATTTTTTTATGAATTGCAAATAATGTTTCGACCCTCTCCCACTCTTCATAAATAAGCTCCAAGGCTTCTTCTTCGGCAATAAAAAATGACTTGGCGACTTTGGTTGAAAGCTCTTCAAGATGTTCATCTGAAACGTTACATTCTGCTTGCATAGATAGCTCCTAGTGATAAGTTTCATCATTATAAAAAAGGCCGATTACATTTCAATAACATAACACTATACTCTTTTCTTGCATGAGCATAATGCTGTTTTTTGTTCCATTTTCTGCTGCACTTCTTTAAATACTTTCTTTTTTTCAGACTTTGAAATCATGCTTGCACAATATCCAGAACATAAAAGATATAATGACATTGTTATACAGGCATATCTGTAAAATCATGGTTGAGAGGCGACAAAATGAACAGAAATCACCGATTGGCTGGGTCATGAAAATTAGTTTAGCATTATCAGGCGGAGCTGCACGAGGCGCTTTTCATCTTGGTGTACTCGAAGCCCTGGAAAAGAACGGCTTTTCTATCGAAGCCGTTTCGGGGACAAGTATCGGAGCGATTATCGGCACAAGCTATGCAGCAGGAGTATCGCCCAGAGAACAGCTGGAAATTTTTGAATCCAAAGCTTTTAGGAAAATTTTTAAACTCAAAGGGCTTCGCAATGGCTTCTTTCGCATCGATCAACAACAGGACATTCTCAAGAAACTTATCCCTATCTCGCATATTGAAAAAGCGCGTATCAAATTGCATATTACGGCTGTGGATCTTATCAGCGGAGAAATTATACGTTTCAATAAGGGAGAAGCGATTCCTTTGTGTGTCGCTTCCAGTGCCGTCTTGCCCCTTTTTGAGCCACTCCCTTATGGGGCATACTATCTAGCAGACGGAGGCGTCATGGACAATCTTCCCGTCGCGCCGCTGCTTGAGTACAGCCACCCTATCATCGGGGTGGACTTGCATCCGCTCTTCCATGGATTTACCCCTTCTTTCATCAGCGGCATAAAACGCACTCTTTTTTTGACATGGCATGCCTCCATTCAAGAGCACCTCAAACTATGTGATTTTTATATCACCGATCCCAAGCTCTCAACCTATGCACTCTTAAGTTTTAAAAATTTTAAAGAGATGTTTCATCTTGGCTACGAAACCACTCTGGAACTATCAAAACAAGGATTAAAGTTTGCCGCCGATTCTGGCAAAGATTAATTTAGAGGCAATATCCTGAAGCCTGTCGATTATCTTCATATTTTTTCTGATATACTTAAGCAAATTGATAAATTCATCATTGACTTCATGGGTTTGATGCATGATTTGAAGCACATCTTTTTCCAGCATGGAATAAATATCATCTGTTTTGCTAAACTCCACATCAATCTTGCTCTCAAGATCCAAAAGTTTGTTTTTGTCTTCTGTTTCATGGATCATTTCAATCGTATAATTCATGGCTTGAATGGTGCACTGGTTGATCGAAAGGGACTCTTTTATGATACGTTTTATTTCAGGGTCCGCTTTAGGATTACAGATCTTCATATTTTTTATATAATTTGTTTCATTCGATGCAATGCGTTGCAAAGAGGAAGTAATCTTTAAAAATGCGACCATCTCTCTGAGATCTTTTGCTTCTGGAGAAAAGCGTACAAATGCCGTCAAGACAAGATTGTCTATCTCTTCAACTTTTTTATCAATTGACTTTAAAGGTATCTTTGCCTGCTCAAAACTTTGTTCATCGCAAGCCCTCAAGGCCTGTAATGCAAGCTTTTGAGAAATCATCATTTCTTCCAATACGGCAGCGGTTTTTTCTCGCACCTGTATAACCTTATTTTCTATACTTAGCATGAATTCTCCTTGATGTTTGATTGTTATGTAATTTACGCAAAAAGCAGTACTTTTATCCGAATCTGCCGGTTACATAATCTTCTGTCATTTTAGTAGAAGGATTGAGGAATACCGATTCTGTTTTATCAAATTCTATAAGTTCTCCAAGATACATAAATGCCGTATAATCACTCAATCGGCTGGCTTGTTGCATATTGTGGGTCACTATAGCCACCGATATTTCCGATGTAAGCTCTGCAATCAACTCTTCTATCGCTCCTGTCGAGATAGGATCCAATGCCGAAGTAGGCTCATCAAAAAGCAGCACTTCAGGCTTAAGGGCTACTGCCCTGGCAATACAAAGTCTTTGCTGCTGTCCGCCGCTCAATCCCATTGCACTGTCATTGAGCCTATCTTTGGTTTCTTCCCATATCGCTGCACCCTTAAGCGCTTTTTCTACATGGCCCTGCAGTTCCGTTTTATTTTTGATGCCAGAAAGCCTCAATCCATAAGCCACATTATCAAAAATACTCATGGGGAAAGGAGTAGGCTTTTGAAAAATCATTCCTACAGTTTGACGAAGCGCAATCAATTCATTTTCTTTTTTGAGTTCCAGTACATTTTGCTTTTCTCCGGACCTGGTATAAAGAGTAATTTTTCCTTCATATTGATTGCCTGAATATACATCATGGATTCGATTCATACAGCGAAGCAACGTGGATTTGCCACATCCGCTCGGTCCTATGAGTGCAGTGATCTTATTTCTCTCGATCGGCAAAGTCACGCTCTTTAAGGAGACAGCTGTGGCTCCAGGGTATGTAAAAGTAAGATTTTCTACCTTCATGGCCATATTGTTTTGTTTCATTCTATTTCCCTTTTTTACTTCTTGTGGCATAGCGGCCCAAAAGATTGATCGCCAAAACGATCACTGTCAAGATAAATGAAGCTGCCCATGCCAGCTCTCTGCTTTGCTCATCCGGATACGTGGCCAGATTGTAAATACTGACCGTCAAGGAAGGATACTGCTCATTCATATCCATTGAAAAAAACTGATTGTTTGCCGAGGTGAACAGTAACGGCGCAGTTTCTCCAATAATGCGGGCAAAGGAGAGCAAAATGCCTGTTGTAATTCCTATTTTTGCTGATTTAAGTACGATCTGAATAATAATTTTATGTTTACTTCCGCCCAATGCAATCCCTGCTTCTCTAAGTTCTTGAGGTACCAAAGAAAGCATGTTGTCGGTTGTACTGACAATGATGGGAATCATCATGATGGCCAAAGCTGCACTCCCCGCCCATCCGTTATAAGTATTGAACGGTGCCACCATAAATGCATAAACAAACACCCCGATCACGATAGAAGGTGCGCTCATCATTACATCATTCAGGTTTCGGAGTACCATTGCAAGCTTGCCTCCTCCACTGTATTCACGCAAGTAAATGCCTGCCATCATACCCAAAGGAACAGAGACAAGTGTAGCAAGCAACGCCATAGTAAACTGGCCGACAAGCAAATTTCGTATCCCGCCGTTTACCAAATCATTGGTGAATGTTGTCACATGAATACTGCCCACCCCTTTGTATCCCAAAGTGAGTAAAATCCAAAAAAGAAAACCTATTCCGATGATCGCCGATGCCGTAGAGAGAAAAAGAATGATTTTATTGAGCATTAAGCGATTCATTTTATTCCTCTTCTTAAAAAGTAAAATTTTGCAAGAGAAATGACAGCGAAACTGACCACAAAGAGGATCAGTGCCAAATAATACATGCTTGAAAGCTGTAAATCTTGCGCTTCAGAAAAATTATTGGCAAGCAAAACAGGGATAGAGATAGTTGAATCGGTTACCTTGTGCGCAACGCTCATCACTGAACCTATCAAGAAAGCTACAGCCATCGTTTCGCCCAGTGCGCGCCCCAGTGCAAGTATAATCGACCCGATAATACCGGCTTTCGAATATGGCATCACCACATCTTTAATTACTTCAAATGTCGTTGCCCCCATGGCATAGGCCGATTCCTTAAGAATTCCCGGTGTCGTATTCATTGCATCTTTGGTTATGGCTGCCATAAAAGGAAGAATCATAATCGCCAAAACGATTCCTGCCGTCAATAGCCCTACGCCGTTCCCTCCGAACCACTCTTGTATAATTGGAGCAAAATAAAAAAGACCCCACATACCATAAATAATGCTGGGGATAGCTGCAAGAAGTTCTATTGCCACGGAAACAGGCCTGATAAGATTGCTATGGGCTATTTCTGTCAAAAAAATAGCGATGCCCATCGCTAGCGGAGTGGCAACCGCCATGGCAATCAACGTGCTTAGAAGCGTACCAATAATAGGTATCCATCCCCCAAAAACACCCCCATAGCCATCTTCATCCGTTTCCCATTGCTCAATTGTCAAAAAGTCAAAACCAAATGTTTGCATTGATTGCTGCGCATAGGTAAAAAGTATTGCAAAAATACCGATCAGCAAAAAAAATGTGAGTGTTGCAGAAAGCAAAGAGAGCTGTCTAAAGACTTTTCCATTCATGCTTAACCTTAATTTTAAATTGTTTGGGGATTTTATAGGAAAAGGGTTACATTTTGATAACAAAAAAGACAATGGCGGCGCTGCACCATTGTCTCTAGGGAGAAAATTATTTAATCTTTTTCGTTTCCCAATAAGTTTTTATCTGGTCCTTTGTCGAAACAGGAAGCGGCACATAGCCAAGCTCTTCTGCAGCTTTATCTCCATGAGCAAATACCCAGTCAAAAAAAGCCGTTACTTTTTTGTTTGTATCTGTTTTTTCTTCAGGAAGCAAAATAAACGTTGCAGCCACGATTGGATAAGAAGTTGCGCCTGCAGGATCGCCTATAACTGCATAAAAGTCATTGTCAGGTGTCCATGTAGCATACTTGGCAGCATCTTGGAAAGATTGAATTGTTGGGGTGATGAACTGTCCTTCTTTGTTCTCTATTTGCGCTGCAGGCAATCCAAGCTTAATTTTATAAGAATATTCAATATAGCCGATAGAATTTTTAATCTGTTGAATATTTGCAGATACGCCTGAATTTGATTTGCCTGCCACCAATTTTGCAATTTTCCAGGCAGGTTGCTTGCTTACTTTAAACGAAGGGTCGATCTGATTTAAAAAATAGGTAAAATTATAAGTGGTTCCTGATTCGTCTGCCCTAACCGCTACCGTGATAGGCTCATGAGGAAGTTTAAGATTTTTATTGTCTTTGACAATAATCTCATCATCCCAAAAAGATGCTTTTCCTGAAAAAATTGCAGAAATTGCCGCACGGCTCAGTTTTAGCTCACCGTCTTTTATTCCTTCAATATTGTATGACAATGTAATGGAGCCTATTACCGTAGGAAACATATATAGTTTGGCTTTTTTAAGAATTTCTGATTTTAAAGGGCTGTCTGATCCGCCAAAATCTACCATTCTTTTTGAAGCCGAAGAAATCCCGTCTCCGGATCCTGTAGGTGTATAGTTTACTTGGTTTTGGGTTGCATTGTAATATTCTGATGTCCATGCCTGATACACAGGTCCGGGAAAAGATGCGCCTCTTCCTTTGATTTCGTCAGCATTTGCGGCACCAAGCACAAACGACGCTGCCGCCAGTGTCGTCATTACTTTTCTAAATGTCATGTGTTTTCCTTGAGAAAATTAGGTTATCCGTTTGGATTGTGCAAAGTATAAAACAAGTCGATAACATTTTGGTTACAAGGTATAAAAATGAAATTGGCATACTTGTAGACTTTATTTGAGACTGATAGGCTTTGGAGTTTATTAAAGCAGTTTATATCCTATGCCCCACACAGGAGCAAAATAACTTTTCTCTCCGGAAGGATCTATTTTTTTCTTAAGCCGGTTTAACGCTACATTGATTGTTTTGTCATGAAAAGTTGTGCTGTCGTTTCCCCACACCTCATCACGTAAAAAATCTCTATCCAGCGGTTGTCTTGGATTTTTTATAAACGCATGAAGCAGCCTAAATTCCAAATTGGTAAGGTCAATCGGTTTCCCGTTTATAAAAAGTTGATGCTTTTGGATGTCTAGCATTAAATCTTTATATCTAACAGTATTGTTTGCAGTAACCCCGCTTCGCCTAAGCAAAGCTTCTGCCCTCAGCAGAAGCTCTTTGGGGCTAAAAGGTTTTGTCATATAGTCATCACCCCCGCTTTTAAAACCCTCTTCGAGATCGCCCTCTTGATTCCTTGCAGTTAAAAATATGACAGGAATTTTATATCCAAGCCGCCGTAAATGCAAAATAAATTCACTCCCCTCCATCCCAGGAAGGTTGCGATCGACAATCATAAGAGAGGGGTTTTCTTCCTCTAGAAATTGTTCTACATTTTCCGTAGAAAGAAAACCTGTTACCGCATAGCCCTCTTTGGAAAGATGATATTCAAGCAATTCCAAAATGTCTTCTTCGTCTTCTATTAGAACGATTTCTATATGTTTTTTTTCCATTGATTCCATACTATTGTTTTTTGATAACATTTCGGCAACATATGTCTCTTTCTTATGCGCCTATACCTTTAAGCACATAAAAAATAATCGCTGAAAGTGTCGCTGCTGCGGGAACTGTGATCACCCATGCTGCCACAATTTTCTTCACCATTCCTCGCTTAACATAGTTTTCTCTCAAAATATTTTTGATTTTTTTAACTTTTTTCTTTTGTGCTTTTATCTCTTCTAGAAGCTCCATGCGGTCTTTGTACTCCTCATGAGTCAATACTTCCAATTTTTCTTTCAGCATGCGATGCTTTTCAACTTCAACAAATAATACTTTTTGTTTTTCTCTCATGTTTTGACTGTCAAGCCATTCTCTTAAGAAACCTACACCAAATACTGCGCCAACAGCAATATGGGTAGAAGAAACAGGCAACCCAAGCTGTGAAGCAAACACAACGGTGATCGCTGCAGCCATCATGATGGAAAAGGCTCTCATCTGGTCAAGTTCTGTGATCTCGGTTCCTACTGTTTTGATGAGTCTGGGGCCAAACAATGCCAATCCTATAGAGATACCTGCACCCCCTACCACCATAATCCACAAGGGTATCGCTGCCTTTTGGGAAACTGCCATATGGGTCATTGCATCATAAATTGCAGCAAGAGGCCCTACGGCATTAGCAACATCATTCGCCCCATGAGCAAAACTAAGCAGTGCGGCTGCGAATATAAGCGGAATGGTAAAAAGAAGATTTAAATCGCTTCTTTCATTGTTCATGCCTGCAATTTTGTTTGAAATCCGTGGTTTCACCAGAACATACGTCAGTATACCGCCCATTAAACCAAAAATAAGCGCAAGAGAAAAACTGGGCTTATCGCTTTGCGGCAAAAAACTCATTACTTCTACCAAACCCTTCCAAACGTGCTTCAGTCCTTTGAGTGTCAGATAAGTAACAAATGCGGTCACCATGAGAGCAACAAGGAGAGGAATCACTTTTCTTGCAGCTGCAAGCTTGTCTTCTTTATACAAAATTTTTGATTTAATAATATAAAGAAAACCCGCGGCGATCACGCCCCCTAAAACAGGAGATATCACCCATGATGCAACAATACTCCCCATGGTTCCCCATGAAACGACAGACAAGCCTCCTGCAGCGATCCCTGCACCGACAACACCTCCGACAATCGAATGGGTTGTCGAAACAGGCGCCTTCATCCATGTTGCAAGATTGAGCCAAAGTGCGGCAGCCAAAAGTGCGGCACTCATTGCATAGACAAACATGCTTGAATTATTGCCAAAAACAGCAGGATCTATAATATCCTCTTTAATAGTCCCCACCACATCGCCGCCGGCTATCAATGCGCCGGCCGCCTCAAAAACAGAAGCAACCAAAATGGCGCCACCGATACTAAGCGCTCCTGCCCCCACGGCGGGTCCTACATTGTTTGCCACATCGTTGGCTCCGATATTCATCGCCATGTAAGCGCCAAATACCGCTGCCAGCACCAAAAACCCGCCATGCGACATGGTGCCCATTGTTTTGTGAACATAAAATGCCACAACTATAGCAAAACCTGCGCCTAAACTTATTTTCAGCATGTGATTCATGCACTCACCCCTGTTTCAAATCTGTAAATTAGAGTATAACATCTCTTGCCGCATAAAACGATGAGCAAAAAAGAAAAAGAGGAGAATATTGAGTAATTATAGGTAAAAAAAGCAGAAAAAGGCACCAAAAGTGATGCCTTCGAGAATGAGAGTCACGTCCTAAAAACAAACGCTACCAGTTTACCTCTGTTGTAAGCATGAATGCATCCGTTTCGTCTATGCCATCAATCTCTTCATTCATGTAGTTGGCAATAAACTCTACATATTTGTTATACTGGTACGTAAGGCCGGCGATGGTTCTTCTTCTTTCTTTTTCTGTGTAGTTGTCAAGGTCCCAGCTGTCGTATCTGCCGATGATACCGTAGTCTTTCATGTTTTCAGAAAGCGTTGCCAGCCTGAACTCACCGTTGACAGACCATCCGTCACCGGCATATTTTGTGATGGCATCTTCGGTATTGACATATTGAGCCGCCAACAAAAACTCCGGCTGGTTGTACACAGCATGAAGCCCATACCAGTTTAAATCTTCATTTCCGTGTTTGTTACTCATATCATTCCACTGTCCAAAGAACGATACATCCGCATAAGTCACGTGGTCTTTTCTCTTCTCTTTGCCCGTTCCAAGAAGGTGGCCGGTGAGTCTCCACTCGGCACTGAGCCCTTCGCCGTCTTCCAAACCATGATATCCTTCGCCGTTAAATAGCCCAAGCTCAGATGAGAAATGAGGTGTTTTTGTCTTGAAGTTTACCCCGAGGTCTGCAGAGTTTGTCAAGTGTGCTCCCGCATCTGCTTCAACCAAAACTTTGGAGATCGAACGATAGTTCCATCCGCCGTGCTCTTCATAATCGATCCATGGTCTATGAGCCTGTCCGATTTCTACACCCGTATAAGGCAGTACGTTGTCAAGGTAAAGATAGGCATACTTCAGCCTGACTTCCCAGCTATCTGCATCTTCTGCACTATCTTCATCTTTATTTTGGAACGTATCAAGCGTGATCCTGAAGTAATTCTTCGGATTGTCCTCAAAGAAACCTTTGACCTGCAGGTAGTTTCTTCTTGTCTCAAATCCGTTGTCGCCATCGTCGCTGACAAATCCGAGATAGTGCTTGCCGCTGAGTTCAATTACTGGCGATTTGGAGGTTAGCTGAGATGCGTTTTCAACTGTTTTCGCTTCAATAGTCTCAGTTGTCTTGCTTTGCTTTGCTTCGAGTTGGGCTATTTTTTCAGCCATGGCTTCCATTTGCGCTTTGAGCTCTTTAAGTTCAGAACTTGTGCTTGCAGTTGCTGCGGTTGCTATCATCGTAATAGCAACCGCAGAAAGTACGATTTTTTTCATTATATCTCTTCCTTTTTTTGTTTGACTGAAAGTTTAAAATAAAAAAGTTACAAAACGGTAACAACCGGTTAAAAAATTTAAAATTTTTATATGCCAATCAATATATCCGCCTATTTGTATCACTCAGCCCGCTGTCTTTAAATTTGATTGAAAGCATATATTAAAATTTATACGATGCGCTGATACTGAAATTTCTTCCTTCTTTGAACTTTTTGATCGCATGGTCTTCATCTTGTTGGAACCATACTGTTTCACCGTCAAGTATATTTCCAAATTTTATTTTTAAACTTAAATCATTTTTGAACTGTTCTATCCAAACCAGATCAAGAATTGCCGCCGGGTCCTCCATATAATCAGGATATACGACCAATCCTCCATCATCTTTCATTCCGAGTTTCCTGATTCTCTCTCCCATTTTATTGTAGGCTAACGTCACGCTCCTGTCGTCCTGCTCATACGATAATGCAACATTCACTACAATCTGCGACAATCCCTGCAGCTGCCTATGATTTGTGCTCAATATTTTTTCCTGTTCTTCGCCTAGAGTTACCTCAGAATCTGCATAGGTAAAATTTCCGGAGAGATAAAAATCTTTTAGCTCTTTATGTAAAAAGCCCAATCCTTTTCTCCCATCCAATTCTATACCGTATATTTCTGCACTTTCTGAATTTTGAAACGAATAGATCGGCAATGAAGATGACGGCAACTGCGTATCTTCGATCGGCTGATCGAGGATTTTATAAAACAACCCTGCTTTAACACTTTCTGTGGAAGAAAAATAATGACTATATTTAATATCATAACTGTCAATAATCGTATGGTTGAGATCAGGGTTTCCTCTAATATCCGCTATCTCATACGGATGCGTATAGACGCCGCCTGATGCTTCTCTAAGATCCGGCAAAATGTATGTTTTTGAATAGGCGATATCCAGGGCATTATCCTCATCAAACCTATATTTAAATGATGCGCTCGGGAAAAGTTCATTTTCCAGCTCAAGTACGCGATCATATTTCTGATAGGTATTGTTTTTGGCAGGATCATACTCTTCTGCGGGATGCTCCCTGCGTGTATACAGATAATACAAAGTAGTTGTCTGTTCGACATTCACTGCTCTGGTGCCAAGCAAAATGTCAAGCTTTTCTGTTGGCTTCAAATATAGATTTACATACAAATTGGGTTCATCCACATTGGCATCAAAGTAATTTTTTGCCTGCGTATAATTTTCAAGCGTTAACCGCCTATCGTCAAACCAGATGTCCGGACGGACAAACTGATCATAAATCGTATCGATATCGTCGGTAAATTCGGTTTCATCTCCGTTGATCTTGATACCAAAAGAGTTAATTTTTGATCTTCTCTCTTTATGACTGTCTGAGAAACCGACATCAACATAGTCTTCTTCGCTAAAAAGATCAATATAAAGTTTATTTCTCAGATAGAAAGCATCTACAGTATCATCTGAAACCAATCTTTTTGCAAACTGGTTTGATGTTTTTTGAAGATAAGGAAGCTCGCCGGTATCAATACCGTCATCATCTACATAAATATATCGGAAATTGTTTGGCTGGTTCAGTTCTGCGGAGGCTTTCTCGTATCCAAAGGCAAACGTACTCTTTTTGTCAAAAATTTCATAGTCCAAATCGCCATTAACCTGATCGGCTTGCAAGGTTCGCTCTTCCCATTCCAAATCATAATAGAAAAAAATTTCATTCTGGTTTGAACCAAACTCTCCTACACTCAGCTTAGTGCCTTTCATACCGTTGTGCGTATAGAGTTTTGTGTACTTAAGATCGAAAACATCTGCAAAATTATATCCAACATTAAAGATCCCGGAATGAGAGTAATCCGACTGAGACCTGTACACCATGCCAGTATTGCTGGGTGTATCATACAGCGCACCCGATACTTGATTGTATTCGTACTTTGCTATTTCTTCTTCAACATACTGATGATCCTGCGAATATCCGTAGTTTCCAAATACCGTAATTTTGTTTTCATCATCAATGTCATAATGTCTGGCTGCTTCCAATTCAACGCTTCCCTCCAAGGGTAATGAATTTTCGGCAAGATTATACTCTCTCTTTCCCACATAGTTTTGTATAAATCTGGAAAGGTCTTCTTTGAGATAGTACCTGGTAGTAAACGAGGTAGGACTTTCTCCAACGATAACTTCCGTCTCATCCAATATCTCCTGGCCAAGATCCCGATATCCGTCGTCAAAACCCGTCCAGTCACTATCGCTTCCCTGATAGTCAATCACTTTTTTTCCGGTATTGCTATTGCCTTTTGCTCCCAAAGTGACTTTGACATAATTGTCATCGGTGCTCTCTTTGGTTCTAATATCGACATATCCCCCTCCAAAACTTGCCGGTATATCGGCGGTGCCGCTTTTTTGCACTTTCATAGAGCCGATAACGCCTGAAGGAAAGATATCCAACGGCACAACCCTCTTGGTAGGATCCGGAGAAGGAAGCGGCATAGAGTTCATCTCAATATTGCTGTACCTGTCGCCTAAACCGCGCACATAGATACTCTTTCCGCCAATCAGCGTTACCCCCGTAACCCTTTTAAGCGCGCCGGCCGCATCGCTGTCACCTTTTTTAGACATCTCTTCGGAGCCCAAAATATTGGTTACGGCGCTGCTTTTTTTCTCCTCTTGCATTACATTGGCAATGCTTCCTTCTATCCTGGGAGCAAGAACCACAAACTCTTCAAGCTCCATGCTTGCGGGCGTCAATTTAACCGTACGCGTAGCCGCTCCGTTCTTTTGCACAAGGATACCGCTAACTGTTTGTGCGCTGTATGCAGAGTGCACAACTGAAAGACTAAGGGCCTTGCCCGAGGGTACCATGGCGCTAAAACGTCCGCTCTCATCAGTCCTTATGTCTACGGCCGCACCTCTTACAAAAACTCTTGCTCCGGCAATAGGGGTATTGCCATCCGAGGAAAGAACCGTCCCTCTCAAGGTTCCCGTGCCTTCAGAAACTTCTTCATTTTTATCTTTTATCTGCGTAACCTCTACAGGAGTATCGACGTCAATACTGTCGGACCCCTGTCTGGAAAGTGTAGCGATTACTTCGGTATTTCTGTTTTCCTTTATAGTGATCTGCTTTTTAAAGTACCCCAGGTTTTGGCCTTTGGCATCTTTGCCAAAAATTTCTATTTGATGTTTTCCGCTTAAAAGCTCTGTACGCAAAGCACCATCTTTATCTGTTTGATAGCTTTTTGTTCCGTCAAACTTGACTTCATTATTGATTAACGGCTTGCCGTTGCTAAAAAGCAGAACCGATACACTTCCGCTGCTTTGAGGCTGTGCAAAAATTAAAGACGAGCATATGAGCACCCATACGGCCCATTTCAATAATGGTTTCATTTTATAGACACTCCATCGGATTATTTTTACATTTTTCTATATTTTTTCTAATTATGGTAGCTTTGGAAAAAAGCTCGTCATCTTGAATTTTCTTCAAATGCGTTTCAGCAGACCCATAATCCCTGGATACATAATAGGCATAAGCCAGGGCATACCGCATAGCATCATCATTTAAAAGCCCGTATCTATCCAGTGCGTCTTTTAAAGCAATAATCTTTTCAAATTCCTCTCTGCCCACATAGATGGCAACTTGCTGTTTTGTCTTTTCGGCTTTATCCGTCATTTTTGAATTCAGATAGAGTGCATGAGTAAGATCTCCCAATCTTCTATACATCTCTGCAGCCTCCTTAAGATACCTGCGATCATAGCATGCACCCTTTTCAAAGAGATTTGCCGTAACAAAAGTCATCTTTTTTTGATTATAGTAATGCCCCAATAGCATATGCAATTTTGCAGAAGCAGGAAACTTCAATTTTGCTTCTTCAAGAACCTTGACGGCTTCATTGGGCTCGCCGCCGCCCATAAGCATCTGTGCCAAAGCGATAAACTCCTGCTCGCTTGCAGGGATTCTGTTCATATAGGCTTTTGCCGCCTCTATGGCCGCCTGAAAAAGCTTCAATTCCGCAAAATAGTAGAACTTCTGTTTAAGCAAAGTCGTATCCTGGGGAAAAAGAGAATTGCCTTGGCTCAACGCATCGATAGCTAAACCTTTTTTTCCGGCTTTCCAGTAGCAATCGGCCTTCATCGTAAACATGGAGGCATTTTCTCTTCCCTTATCCCCTGCAGCATCAAGGGCATTTGCGGCATCCCGATAACGTTCGGCCTTATAATACGCCTGAGATAGATAGATATAAAGTTCCTCGATTTCATTTTTCCTCAATTTTTCCGGATCAAAAAGAGGCTTTTTTTCTTTAAGGTCTTGTGCTTTTTTTTCTTCTGAAAAAAGCGAAAAAAGATATTCTTTTTTCGGTTTCTCCTCTGCGGGCGATTCATACTTTTTTACTTTTACGGCTTCGATCGCTTCTTTGAACGAAACAATCGCCTCAGTATATCTCTCTTTCTTTAGGGCGATCATACCTCTAATCGAATGATATTTGTCCCACTCAATCTGCATATGTGAATCTTTGGCTTTTTGCAACTCTTCTAATGCCTTGTCGTACTTTCCGTCATAAAACATGACGGTTGCAATCTCAACATGATTGATGGTCAGCTCTTTTTCTTCCGCATAAAGAACGGTATGCATTATGAAAAGAGTCAACAGGAATAATAAAAAATTTTTTAGCATCTTTTCGCCTTAGTTGAAATCAAATCTGACTTTTTGTTTTGCCCATACTTTAACGGGATTATTTTTATATTTTGCGGGCTCAAAACGCCAACTTTGCACGCCTCTTAATGCAGCTTGGTCGAATATGCCTGCAGGCGAGGAGGCAATTACTTTTGCCACCTCAACGCTTCCGTCTTTTGCAATAAGCAAATTTAAGATCACATATCCCTTGATACGTTTTTTAGCCGCATCGCCCGGATATTCCAACGGTCCTCTTGAAAGTACTCTCGGTTTTGAATCAACCGTACCTTCGCTCATTGCTGTATCGGCAGCGACATCACCCAAGATATTTTTGCCGTCCCCTGCGATATCCGGAGAAACAAACTCGGGGATATTCATCGCCAAACCGCTCAACATCGCACCGAGATCAGGCAGAGGCGCCTTGGGCTGAGCTTTTGGCTTTGGTTTAGGTTTTGGTTTAGGTTTTTCTACTTTTGGCGGCTGTTTTGCCATCTTAATAATACGGATAGGATCTCCAACTTGTTTTTCTTTCTTTGAGACCTTAGCATTAAATGAAACAACAAGGACTATCATAAGCGCCAAACCAACTATCATCGATCCTATCGCATAACGTTTGGCTTTCTTAATATCGAACGATTCTCTTGTCATCGCAAATCATCCCATCTCTTTGGAGGTAGAAACCGCAACATCTTTTGCACCGGACATTCGACACTCGTCAACTACATCTATGAGGGTTTCTACAGGGATGGTGTCATCGGATATTACAAGTACAGACTTTTCCACGGAAGTACGCATCAAGTCCCTTAGCTTACTCTGAACCGCCCAAAGCTGAACAGGTTGGTTGTCAATATAGACTTGGGCTGTATTGTCAATATAGACTCGAATAACTTTAGAATCCGCTTTACTTGCGCTTGCAGCAGAAGGACGGTTAATGTCCAGTTTCATGTCTTTGACAAAGGTTGTTGTTACCATAAAAAAAATTAACAAGATGAAAACCATGTCAATTAGTGGCGATACATCTACATTATCTACTTCTTGTTTTTTTGGCCTAAACTTCATCTTACATCCTTTGTTGCAATAATGTCCGCAATCTGTTCAAATTCCAGTTCAAAACGTTCTGCCTTGCGGTCCAACATACGTCCGATGACCAATCCGGGCACAGCCACTACAAGTCCAAGCTCTGTAGTAAAAAGTGCCTTGGAAATTCCGCTGGAGATACTTGCCCCCTGAGAAAACATGGAGCTATTTTGAAGTGCATCAAACGTCTCTATCATTCCTACAACTGTCCCCAAAAGCCCTATAAGGGGTGCTAGGACCACAATAGTCTTGACTACGATTCTGTAAGAATTGACTTTTGAATAGTAAGGAAGAAGAACGCCCTCCATATGTTTTCTTGTATTGGCACCGATGGCACGAGCTTCTTTGGCTGCCTGCAGCGCATCGTTAACAGCATAGTCCAAAAGACTGCGCATTGCTTTTATTTCTCTTTTTTCTTCATGTTTGCCAATGAGTCGGCGCACATTCCCTTTTGTTCCCCTCTGAAGAATAAAATAGCGATACCCTATTGCGTACCAAAGCAGAAAATTAAGTACAAAAAGTACCCACATGACGGCTCCTCCGTCATTCATAAGTTCGACGAATCTAGCAATAAACTCAACCGATGAAAGCATCTTATCCCCTATGTTTCTCGTACAAGTTTACGATATACAGTGCATTTTGCTCCATTGAATCCTTAATATTTTGCGCCCATCCTGAAAGCAAATTACCAAGCAAAAGAAGCGGAATTGCTACTATAAGCCCCTGCATAGTTGTTACAAGCGCGGCCGATATACCGCCAGAGAGAAGTTTGGGATCGCCGGTCCCAAACTCGGTAATAACATCAAATGTTTCAATCATACCAGTAACCGTGCCAAGCAATCCCATCAATGGCGAAACAGCAGCTATCACCAGAACGAAACTGCCGAATCTGTCGATTTGAGTGCTCTCGTTGAGAATATTTTCCATAATCACATCTTCTATATGGTCTCTTTCCCTATCGATATTTCTCAATAAGGACTTGATAACCCGCGCGGTTGAGCCATTATAGTTCTTAATCGCCTCTAATGCCTCATGCTTTTCCCCGCTTTTAACTTTATCAACCACAATTTCTGTAATCTTATTTACATTGGAACTTGCCTTGAGCAGATTGAGCACCCTTAAGGTGATCAGTATGAACCCCAAAAAGCCCAAAATAAAGATAATATATCCTATAATTCCGCCGTCTTCCAATGTGTCCGAAATGCTCTTCTCTTTGACATAATCAACCTCCTTATCCATATTTTCATAGACAAAAATATCAATCGTATCGGTCATCTCTTTTGCAAAAAGCGCTTTGGCATCATCTGACGAACCCGTTGCATTCCAAAGCTTGTAGGCCTCCGATCCGGCGGGAGCTAATGCGCCTGCAGCTTCCTTGGATATGCCATAGGCTGCGATATTTCCCACTTTAACGATATCTCCTTCAACTTTTTTCCCATCCGGCAGATAAAAATCGCCTTTGGCTACAGAAAGCGTCGAAAGATCTCCGTAAAGCTTGGCTGCAACATTAAAAGCCTGTTTTATCTTCTCAAGGTTATTCGTTTGATTGTTGTCAGAGATCTTTATGCCATAAGAATGAAGCGTCAAACGCATCTGATCCGTCACATTCCCTGTCAAATCGCCGTTTTCCTCTTTTTCGGAGAGTATTTTGGTTACTTTTTCAAGCTTTTCAGTGCTTACTTTTATTTTCTCTGAGAGATCAAGAAGGTTTTCCTGAAGTGAATCAACTTTTGTCTTTGCCGATTCAAGCTCACTCGACTGCATTGCCTTATCGGTCTGAAGTCTTCTTTCAAGTTCTGTTTTTTGCGCTTTTAGAAAAGCGTATTCTTTTTGATAGGCTCTTTCCAATTCACCGGCATGCAAACAAAAAAACAAAAAGAACAGCGTTGCTAATACTCTAAATATTGTTTTCATCAATTAACCTCTCTTAATAATAATGCATTGGGCAAGGTAAAATATCCGGTACGGATCTGTTTTTGCAATGCGTCAAAAAGATTGACGATTTGTTCGCGTGCATCAGTTTCTGTGACAGTCACATATGCGTACCCGTGATTCTCTTTTTTTACATAGCCGACTTTCTCATCCGGCGTAGCAAAGAACATCATAACTGAGCCTATCTTTGCGATTTTTGCGATCGTCGGTCTCCCCTCTACGGTAATCTCTTGTTTGAATTGTCCTATTTCTTTGGTCGAACGCAATACATCATCGTAGCTTGCCCAAGTAAGAGCCAAGGCCTTTTCCTGTGTTACACTGCCATCTTTTAAGTCTTTTTTTATTTGCGAAAGTGCTGCTATTCTTTCTTCTGTCTTAAAAGGTATACCAGTTTTGATCTCTTTGATCAATAAATCTATGGCATCATTGATCATTGGCTTGATATCTACAGAAGAGCTGTCCAGGGCTGCCAATTTTTTCTCTGTTTTTTCTATAGTTTGGTTGGTAAGCTTTAACGAAGTCTCTTGTCTGTTAATCTGTGCTTCACTGTCGGAGACTTGAAGCGTATAGGATTTCATTTGCGATTTATATGCCTCCTTGTTGTCATCAATCTGATTATAAAGCGTTTCTACTTCTCCGCGCAGCTTCATGATTGATGTCACCATGTCGTCTTCAGCCGCAAAGACATAAGAAGCAAAAATACTTAAGGCTGCCATGGAAACTAGCAGTTTTTTAGAGAGCATAAGCATGTGGTTTCTCCAAGGGTATATTTTTGCGAAAATATACAATAGGGAGATAACAAAGTGATAACATAAAGTTTGGCATATTTTTAGAATTGTCGAAGTTTAGTGTAGTCAACAAGCAGTATTGCAGGCGATTATACAGTTAGCAGACCATGCTGCCAACTTGTATCCAATCATATAAAGTATTTTATTGATTATTATAAATCCCCTCGAGCGTAGCCGCCGAAGTCCCTGTAAATCTTGCACCTGTCGAAGCGCCTTCGATTGTCACATTGGTGAATGAAATGTTGGCTGCATCTACGGTATCAGAGGTGCCGTCTGCACTCTTGGAGTAGAATGCGCCGTATGTATCGTTTACGTTGTCTGCAATGGTACCATTCATGAAATGTCCGCCTACGACATCCCCTTTGAAGTAAATACCGCCCTCTTTTGCCGAACCGTTTTGCACAATGTTAAATCCGTCAAACGTTGCATGGGTCGTACCTGACATCTCCACTGCAGCGTTGCCTGTAGTTGTTGTGACAGTAAGGTTTTTCACTATTCCGGAGAATCCGTCATCGATATCGAAGTAGTCATCTGTGCATCCCGTAATGTTGACATTTGTAAGGTTTACCGTACCGCCCCACAGTTCGATACCATCATCGTCTGAAAGATCCACTGTGATGTTCTCCACGACCGTACCTGAACCCACACCTACCATGGAAAGGCCGTTGATCTCTTTGTCTGTTTCCATAGTAATACCGGAATTAAGAATCTTCACATGTCTGAGAATGCCCGAGTTGTCTTCCGTGTCTGTATTGCCGGCAACAAACGCATCGTTTACCTCATATGGTTTCACCTGCTCATTTGCTGCGTTACCGATGATGGTTAATCCTCCCCACTGTCCTACCGCGGGCGTTTCACCGTCAATGGCTGCTTTTGTTGAAGTAAATATAATCGGCTCAGTTTCTGTACCGTCAGCAATGATCTTCGCGCCTTTGTCTACGATCATATAAGAAGTTTGTTCTCCCGTACCGTCATATCCGGCGATTGTTGTTCCCGGCTCGATTGTCAATGTCGCACCGCTCTCTACAACTACCAACCCGTCCAGCAGCCATAGTTTGTCTTTAGTAAGCGTCATTGCTCCCGTAATACTGTTTGGCAGTGTCTCTTGGGGTTTAACAACAGAGTCTGCTATTGCTGCTGTAGCTGTTGTATGATCAAAACTGAAATTTTCATAGCTCTCTTCGGTGATACTGTTTTCATTACTGATCGTCTCACCGTCTTTGACCACAAGGAAGGTATCCGGTTTTCCCGCAAGCCCCTCATAAACCTTCTCTCCTACATCATAATAAAGCATGAATGCGGCACCTGTAGGAATGATCTCTTTTTGAATATAATAAAAATTTACATCATAACAATGATTGGCCATTGTCAATGCACCGCCATCTCCCGTAGCGCCCTCTTTGAGGGCAGGAAAACAAAGTTCTCCGTTATTATAAGTAGGGAAACTGCTAAACTGATTATCGATTTGCGTAAGATCCTCGGCTTGGATTTGTCCTGCTTTGTGAGTATAAACTTTATTTACAGAAGGCATCACTAGCGCATATTGCGTTTTATCGGCATTATCATACGCAACATAAAAACTCGTATTGGCATACTCAGCTGCATAAAGCGACCCGCTTAAAACAGAAGCTGCGACAACTGATCTGGCTAAAAATCTTGATTTAAAATACATTACTTTCTCCTTTGTTATTCGTTTTAGTCTTCGCATCCGCCCGTAATCGGGTTATAAACTTGACACTCAGTAGGTTCTGTAGGATCGGTGGGTTCGGTGGGTTCGTCCTCGCATCCTCCAGTAAGAGGATTAACATTCTGACATTCGATTACATTAACCGTTCTTGTTAGGGTCGCTGTATTTCCTGCCGCATCTGTTGCGGTATACGTTATCGTATAATTTCCGACTTTACCGGTATCTACCGTACCGCTCGTTGTTACATTGACGCTTCCGTCAACTTCATCGATAGCGCTTGCGCCCGGATCCACAAAAGCGGTTCCCATATAAACAGTGATCGAATTTTCTCCGTTTAGAGTAATTTGTGGCGGTGTTGTATCTTCAATGACAGGTTCTTTGACAATAACCGTTCTTGTCGCAGTTCCTACGTTGCCTGCCACGTCCGTAGCTGTCCATATAATCGTATAGGTGCCCACCTTAACTGTATCGACACTTCCGCTCATTACCGGTGTCAATGTGCCGTCTACATTATCGGTTGCCGTTGCACCCGCATCACTGTAAGCTGCGCCTACCGCAATGGTGACTGTCGCTTCTCCCTGAAGTGTCACAATCGGCGGTGTCGTATCAGCCACCGGCTCTTCTTGCACGATCACGGTTCTTGTTTTACTTGCGCTATTACCCGCTTTGTCCGTCGCAGTATAAGTGATAGTATAGGTGCCGGCTGCTGCAGTATCGACCAAACCGGACTTCTTGGGGTCGATCGCGCCTTCGAAAACATCATGGGCCGTGGCGCCTGCATCTATATAACTTGTGTTTGCCGTGTTTGCCGTGATAGTAACCGTTTCTTCGCCAAGCAGTGTTACAACAGGCGCTTCTGTATCGGAGTCTTTCAAGTGTTCAATTGCCGTTTGCTCGCCGACCAGCACAAGGCCTGCCTGCTGAAGAAGCGTCTGGACATCTCCTTCAAACTCGCTGCTTGCAACATCAAGCGGATTGGTTATAGTTTCTTCAACCTGTTTTGGATCAAGTACAATTTCATTATCAGGAGTGTTATCATTATCAAACGTTAGCAGAAGCTGTGCCAGATTGACTGCTGCTGTGTCATTTGTCGGATACAGTATATAAGGCGTTACAATCATCCCGTCTTCCGCTTCAACCGGCCCAAACTCCATAGCGCCAAGCTTAAACGAGACGCTGTCTCCTACGTTACAGGTAAATTTTCCCTCCTCATCCGTTACGCCGCTTTTGTTTGATTTGCTGCATGTATACGATAACCCTACAACCGCTGCATCTATAAATGTCCCTGTTGCTTCAGGGGTTGTTTCGCTGCTGCTATTGCACCCCGAAAACATAAATATTGCCGAAGCAACATATGCCGACAAGATTATTTTTTTACTCATTTGCGTATTCCTTGTTGTCAAATTTGCCATGAATCATAAATAACAGGCGTAACATATTGATAACAAACAAGACCATTTGGTAACATTTTGGAAATATATAAAACAGAGTATTTTGAAATGAAGTTTTTACATGATGGTAGGCCGGAAGTTTAAAAAGATGCAGAAAGCAAGCTGTGACTTGCTTGTATTTTTAAAGATTGAATTAGTTCAACTAAGCAATACTTATTTATCGGGGTAGAGATTAAACTTAGCCCCTTTTTCTTCTAAAAATTCGACTACTTTTTTTTGCCCTAGTTTTTTTGCATAGTCTTTTGCTGTTGCTCCTGAGCTGTCTTTTGCATCCAGTTTGGCACCGGACTCAATAAGAAGTGCTATCATTTCTAAATCACTAAAACATGAGGCCAGCATCAGAGGCAAGATACCGCTTTTTCGTTTTGTCTGATTCAGATCGATGCCTTTGTCTATACAAAGCCGGACAACCTCTTTACGTTTGAACTTAATGGCGATATCAAGAGCACCCACCCCATCTCTATCGACATCATAAATACTTGCTCCATGCGCAAGTAAAAGTTCTATCATTTCAATAGAAGCATATTTGCGTATCGCATAAAAAAGCGGGCTGATCTCATCATATTCTTCAAGATCATACTCTTCCCCAATGAGGATCGGCTTGATTGCACTTGCTCCCTTTTCAAGCATTGATTTTAGCTTCGTTAGAGAATCGTTAGCTATCGCTTCTGTCATTTGGTTCATCATCTATCCTTTGTTACCGTTTGGTAATCTTGCTATTGTATGATTTTACTATCTCAAAAAGAGATCAAAAAACTATAAAGGAGAAATCAAGATGAAAATAAGCAAAATCCTTAAAAAGGCGATTAAACTAGACGGGCATCACTCGTTAACATCAAGAGCAATCGTCAAACTGCAATCGTCAAAAGAGTTCAGCTATCTTGTCGATATCAAAAAACTATAAACCTATTTTGATCCGAAAGGGTTGAATCCGCCCATCATTCCAAGTGCCTGAGACTTCTTATTGTCTTCTACCATTTTGATCACATCATTCATCGCACTCATAAGTAAAATCTGCAGTGATTCTTTATCTTCGAGCAGACTGTCATCGATCATCACATCTATAATCTCTCCTGACCCATTGGCTTTTACCACAACAAGCCCTCCGCCGCTTTTTGCCGCTAATTCTATATGTTTAGCTTCTTCTTGGAGCACTTTGGCTTTTTCTTGCATCTGTTCGAGCATTTTGCCCATATTGCCCAAATCCAGTCCTTCAAACATTTATTTCAATCCTTCAAAAGTTTGGGAAATTGTATTGTCATCGTCCAAAATTACAATCTTTGGCACGTAGCTGTCTGCTTCTTCTTCACTCATCATTGCATAAGCAATAATAATAATCTTATCACCCCTGTGCACTTTTCTGGCTGCAGCTCCATTGAGACAAATATCACCCTTTCCCCGTTCGCCGGCGATAATATAGGTAGAAAATCTTTCACCGTTATTGACATTGACAATATCTATTTTTTGACCTACCCGCATTTTGGCAGCATCCAAAAGTTCTTGATCTATCGTTATGGAACCTACATAGTTCAAATTTGCATCTGTAACTGTTGCTCTATGAATTTTGCTATAAAGCATTGTAATGTTCATACCTGTTCTCCTTCAAAATAAGCAACGCCTTGCATTTTTCCATTTCTTTGCAATTATACCAAAATCTCTTTATTACTATTATACTCAAAATTGTGAAGTGAAAGTGAAACAACAACTGTCGTCTTCTCGCCTTCTTTCTAAATTGGATTGCTCATGAACTTTACAGGAAGCCCAAAGCAGATTCGGGACGAACATTTTTATTAACAGCTGCTTTATCTGGCTATACTCGCCGGCAAAGTAGGTTCTCCCCACATTTCTTCAGCTATTACATATTCCTTCACCACATTTCCGCCGATAATATGCTCTTCTATGATGCGATCAATTTTTTCTTTTGTCAATCCTACATACATTGTATGTCCGGGCTCAACAAGCATAACAGGCCCCTGCTGACAACGATTTAAACATCCCGTCTGCACCGGCTGCACTGTGCCAATAATCCCTTTCATCATCAAGCTTTGCGCCAAGTACTGAAAAAGCTGCTGAGATTCCGGATCATTTTGACTTACGCAGCTTGGTTTTGGCATGCCCGGAGGCGCACTCTGCTGACACTTAAAAATATAAAATGCTGGTTGCGGTATACTGCCTATCATCAAAAATCCTTTAAATTTTAATTAAGAGCATTTTACTCCTAATTGCTTAATTGCAGATTAACCAATTTATTATAGATAAAATTTCACCCTCCGATAAGAATTCGACTTTACGCACCGTGCCCCAATAGCTCCCTTACAACTTCCCTGTCATCAAAATGATATTTGACCCCTTTGATTTCTTGATAATCTTCATCTCCTTTACCTAGGATTAAAAGCACATCCTCTTTTTCGAGTTCATCAATTGCCATTTTAATCGCCAGTTTTCTGTCCGGTGTGGCTACAACATGATTTTTGCCTGCAAGGCCTGTCAAAATATCTTCAAGTATCGTCTCAGGTACTTCATCGCGAGGGTTATCGCTTGTAACATAAATTTTCTTGGCAAACTTACCGGCTACTGCACCCATGCGGGGACGTTTGCTCTTGTCACGATTTCCTCCTGCCCCAAACACTACAGAGATATCTTTATCTTTAATAGAATCAAGCACCTGATGCATCCCGTCATCAGTATGTGCAAAATCAACAATGATAAGCGGATCACGGCTTACCACCTCCATGCGACCTGCCACCCCGGCAAAATTCTCTACCACCTCACACACTTCTTCGAGTTTTTTGTTTGTCAATATCACTACAGACCCTATTGCCGCCATGAGATTAAAAAGATTAAAAAGTCCGACCATAGGAGAATGAAAGGTTGCTTCTTCTTTTAAATGTTTGATTCCCGCGGTAATACCATCAAGCAATGAGAAGGCTTGCACTTTAAATGTAGCAGGCTGATCAACTCCATAGCTTTGTGCTCCGATGGGATTGTAGGTGATATTTTTAATATCATCCTTGTTGAGAAGCTTTGGGGATTCATCGGCAAAAAAGAGACTTTTTACCCTTCTGTATTCTTCTATGGTGCCATGGTAGTCAAGATGATCGCTTGTCACATTTGTGTGCACCTTGAGTGCAAATTTTATTCCCTCGATACGCTTTTGATCTATCGCATGGGAACTTACTTCCATAATAAAATAGTTGCAGCCCAAATCCATGGTTTTCTTCATATTGTGAAGTGTTTCCAGCACAGACGGGGTTGTCATACTCTTCTCTTCAATGCGCTTCTCTTGTGCAAAAAGCCCGCGTGTTCCCTGCAGAGCGGGTCTTTCTCCAAGATCGATCAAGAAAGAATATATAGCAGCGGTTACTGTTGTTTTACCGTTTGTACCCGTTACTCCCACGACCTTTAATTTGTCTATTTTCCAAAAAGCAATAAGCTCTTCAGGTGTAATAACAGGCGGTTTTTCTTCTAGCGTCTCATGGTATTTAGTGTTTTGTGCTGTTTTTAAAAAAAGCGTATGACCATCTAATTCGTGAGTATCATCGGTTAAAAAGCAATATACTCCTTTTTCAAAAGGTATTTTCACTATTTTACTCCCTTGACCACATGGTAAAGAGCTAAAATCTCCTGATCGTTCCCAAAAAGATTTGCGCTCGCATCGAGATAGTTAAGTGCCATTTCATCAAATCCTTCCCTGGAGAGTCTCGTAACAAAATCAATAAATTCATCTTTATTGGTAATTACCACTTTAGTGGAGAACATAATATCTTCAAATGTTTTTTTAAAACTGCCTCTTTGTTTGACGAGTTCAATAAAATCTCCGTAGCGGATGCCTTCGCCATACTCAACCTCTTCCTCCAAGGAATTGCCAAGGAGATCTTGCACTTTTAGCTTTGTATCTTCCAGCGAAGTGATAATGCTGTCAATAATTTGGGCAGCATTCTCTTTTTGGTATTTAATAATCTGATAATAATCAAATAGGGCTTGTGCCTCTTCTTCTCTTTCAATACCAAGATCACTCAAATATACCCCCACTTTTGCCTCGTCAAGCGTTGGATAATCTTTAAGTATAAGTCCATAATTTCTCAAAGCATTGGCATATTCTCCTCTTAGAAATTCGTTTTCTGCTCTTTGCAATAAGATTTGTTTGCTTGTTTTACCCATTTTAATTCAGTTGATCCAATTTATCTTCAAATCCGGCCGGCACATTGACCACCCTAAGTTCAGGATGAATCAGCGTCTGCATTTGTCTCTCTACCCCAAATTTCAATGTTGTATTGCTGCTTGCACATCCTACACATGCACCCTGCAATTGTACAAATACAACGCCTTCCTTAATGGCTATCAGTTTAATATCGCCTCCGTCAAGCTTGATAGAAGGCCTAACCTTATCTATCACTCCTTGTACCGCGGGCTGTAATTCTTCATCTGTAAAAGGGATCAAAGCCTCTCCTTTGTTTTATTATTGGTGCAAATAAATATTATTTAATTATAACAGAAGCATCGTAAATTTTCCATATAATTTTTTATTGTGTTTATACACTAAAAGATTGAGTTTGTCAATACTGACAAAATAGGGATTTCTATCGAAAAATTAGAGTGAGGTGCAATTCAAGACTTAGCCTTGAATTGCTATTTTGCAGAATAACAACTATACGAGTTCTATAATTGCCATAGGTGCTGCATCACCTTTTCTTATGCGTGTTTTAATAATTCTTGTATATCCACCGTTTCTTTCTTTATAGGTAGGCGCAATTTCATTTACAAGTTTATTCGTACATTCTTTATCTTGCAACATCGCAAAAATAGCTCTATGGGCATTAAAATCACCTACAGAAGCTTTGGTAATCAGCTTTTCATAGTAACCTCTAAGCTCTTTTGCTTTTGGCAATGTAGTTTCTATTCTGCCTTCTTTTGTCAAAGCGATAGAAAGATTTTTTAGAAGTGCCGCTCTATGAGAAGACGTTCTGCCCAATTTGCGGTAACCATGCTTATGTCTCATATTAATCCTTTATTGTCTGTACAACTATGCTTTTAGTTGCTCTAATTTCTTTACAAGAATTGCTCTTGTATTATCCGGGAGTTCAAACTCTGAACCAAATCCATGTTCGACAAGACACTCACTGATCTCATCTAGAGATTTTTTACCAAGATTTTTGATATTTTTAATCTCTGTTTCACTCATCAATACCAATTCGCCAAGAAACTTTAATCCTGCTCTATCAAGTGAGTTAAAAGATCTGGCACTCAATCCAAGACTATCAACTGGCTGCAAGAAAAGTTTAAGTTCACTGTCATCGTTGCTTCTCTTCACTGGAGTGTTGCCGATATCAACATTTAGCACACCGCCAAATACAGAAAGCTGTTTATTCATAACCTCTAGTGCATTGGTAAATGCTTCTACCGGTCCGATTTGGCCATCGGTTACAATGTCAAACGTAATCTTTTCATAATTAGGGTTATCCTCTACCAGTACCGGTTCGATCTTATAGTTTGCTTTTCTTACCGGAGTAAAAAATGCATCTAAAGCGATGCTGTCTCTGTCTATATCGTCCCTAAGGTCTTCACTTGGCACATAGCCGATCCCTTTTGCGATAACTACTGTAAAGTTAAGTTCTGCATCCTCGTTGAGTGTTGCAAGAGGAAGATCTCCGTTCACCACTTCAATCTGATCATTGTTAAGATCCAGCGCAGTCACTTCCTTGTGTCCGCTAAAACTGTACTTAAGCTCTACCTTATTGCTTTCGTCTTTGATTTTAAAACGAATATTTTTAAGGTTAATAATAAAAACAGCAACATCTTCATGCATACCTCTGATATTATCAAACTCATGAGCAGCACCTTCAATCTTTACAGAAATAGGTGCATAACCGATAGAACTTCCCAAGATAAGTCTTCTTAGCGGATGCGCAAGTGTAACTGCATATCCACTCTCAAAGGGATAAGCAATAATTTCAGCTCTATTGGCATCAATTTCTTTTACTTCCACCTCTGTTGGCATATATGGTGCAACTTTAATTTTTCTCATTAACTAGCCTTTACTAAGATTATTTAGAATAAAGCTCGACGATTAGACGCTCTTCAACTGGGATTGAAATCTCTTCTCTTTCAGGAATTCTTGTAAAAAGTCCGAAAAGTTTTTCTTTATCCACATCAACCCACTCAACCATACCGGTTTGGTTAGTCAACTCGATTGCTCTAAGAATTTGAGAATTGCTTTTGCTTTTCTCTCTAATTTCAATTTTTTGACCTGCTTTTACTCTGTATGAAGGAATATTTACTCTTTTCCCATCAACCACAATATGTCCATGATTAACAAATTGTCTTGCGGATGCTCTTGTTGTAGCGAATCCCATTCTATACACAACATTATCAAGTCTTTGCTCAAGAAGCTGGATCAAAATATTTCCTGTGTTTCCTTCTTTTGCATGTGCTTCCTTAAACAATGTTCTAAATTGTTTTTCACTTACGCCGTACATAAATTTAGCTTTTTGTTTCTCTCTAAGCTGGAGACCGTATCCGCTAATTTTTGTTCTTCTTTGTCCATGTTGTCCTGGCGCATATGGTCTTTTTTCCAATGCACTTTTACCGGCAAGTTTTCTCTCACCTTTCAATCCAAGATCAACACCAAGTCTTCTTTCTAGTTTTTCAACAGGACCTCTATATCTTGCCATCTATATTACCTTTTTATTTTTCGTAAAAAATATAAGCATTGCAATGCAATGCATACCTAAACTACTATTTTTAATTATTAATTAAATTACACTCTTCTCTTTTTAGGAGGTCTGCATCCGTTGTGCGGAAGCGGTGTAATATCTTTGAGGAATGTTACACGAACACCTTCTGTTGCACCGATAGATTTAACAGCTGTATCTCTACCGGAACCTGGACCCTGTACTTTAATGCCCACTTCTTTGATGCCGTTTTCTTTTGCTTTTTCCATTGCGTCTGCTACAGCTTCTGCCGCTGCAAAAGGTGTAGATTTTTTACTTCCTTTAAAGCCTAGTGCGCCTGCACTGCTCCAAGAAATTACATTTCCCATTTCGTCAGTTACTGTAATTACAGTATTGTTAAATGTTGCAGCTACGTACACTATACCTTTAGCAATACTTTTTTTTGCTTTTTTCTTAGCCATTCATCTACTCCTTATGCCGCGCCAACAGTTTTACGCTTACCTTTTCTAGTACGCGCGTTAGTCTTAGTACTTTGTCCACGAACAGGAAGTCCTCTTCTGTGTCTAAGACCTCTATAGTTTCCTAAATCCATAAGTGCTTTGATGTCAAGTGCTACTTTTTTACGAAGATCGCCTTCCACCATGACATTTTCTTGAATGTCATTACGAATTATTGCTGCTTCAGCATCTGTAAGTTCGTAAACTCTCTTGTTATAGTCTATGCCGGTTCTGTCAAGAATTTGTCTTGACGTTGTAAGCCCTATACCAAAAATATAAGTAAGAGCATACTCCATTCTTTTCTTTTTAGGTAAATCAACACCTGCTATACGTGCCATACTTATCCTTGTCTTTGTTTATGTTTTGGATTTTTACAAATCACGCGTACGATACCTTTGCGCTTAATAACTTTGCAGTCATCGCACATTTTTTTCACTGATGGTCTAACCTTCATTGGTTACTCCTACGATATTTTTGCACCTAGAATGCACAAGGCACTCTTTGTTTGCGTGGATTATCGAGTATCATAATCCAATCCTTGAGTAATCGGTGCTACTTAATCAAAGATTCTTCACGCAGTTTTAAATCCCTAGAGTTTAAGGGACAGTGATTTTATCTAAATAATTATTAAATAATGCTTATAGAATTTAATTCGGACTGAAATATACCCACGGGTTCGCCTTGGGTATCATCTTAAAAGAAGAGATGCCGCTAGAAACACTATTTATATCTAAATGTAATACGGCCCTTGTCCAGGCTGTACGGTGTCAGCTCCACCTTTACTTTATCTCCCGGAAGGATTTTAATGTAGTGCATCCTCATTTTTCCTGCAATATGGCAAAGTACAATATGACCATTCTCAAGCTCTACCCTAAAAGTTGCATTGGGAAGCGCCTCTACCACTTTGCCGTCTATCTCTATTACATCATCTTTTGCCATTCTATTCCTTTATGAAATGTATGCTATTCAAACTGTCGTTGCCTATTTTATACTTGAGTCAGTATCATCGCTTTGCCATCCACGACAGCAATCTGATGCTCATAGTGACTTGTTCGCAATCCATCTTCGCTCACTACCGACCAATGGTCCTCCAGTATTACCGGTTTGCCACTTTTTTTGCACACCATAGGCTCTATACAAAAGACCATCCCATTTTTTATTTTGGGGCCCTGGTTTGGTTTTCCTTCGAGGTAGTTAGGAATATTGGGTTCACCATGAGGACTTGTTCCGATACCATGACCGCAATACTCTCTCAATGGCACAAAACCGCGAGAGACAATGAAGTCTTCAAGAATTTTTGTCAATTCTTTAAAACGCATACCCTCTTTGATCAAACTGATCGCATGATAAAGTGCATCCCTGGAGCAGTCAATAAGCTCTTGATCTTCCGGAGATATTTCTCCTATTCCCATCGTAATCGCTGCGTCACCATAATAACCGTCTAATTTGGTACCAATATCAAGACCCAAGATATCACCTGCTTTAACAACGGTTTCATTAGGTACGCCATGGATGCAGACTTGATTGAGAGAGGTGCAAACAGAACCCTTGAAGCCATAAAGACCTTTAAAAGAAGGCTCTGCGCCATGTTGGCGAATAAATGCTTCGCCAATGCTGTCTATTTGCTGTAAAGTCATTCCAGGTTTTATAATATTCTGAAGATGCTGAAGTGTTTTTCCTACAATCTCGCCAGCTTTTTTAAGCTTGACGATCTCGTCGGATTTCCTAATCGCAATAGCCATTATAGACCTACATTGCCCAATGTATCATATTGATTCATTGTTCTTTGTGCTTCAATCTTTCTCATGGTGTCAAGCGCCACTTGAACAATAATCAGCACAGAAACTCCCCCGAAGTAAAAACTTGCACCCATTCCACTAATAAGTAAAAAAGGTATGGTGGAGACAATCGCCAAATAGACTGCACCTGAACCGGTAAGTCTGCTTGCTACTTCGTTCAAAAACTCTTTAGTGTGTACTCCAGGTCTAACACCGGGTATAAATCCGCCCTGTCTTTTAAGGCTGTCTGCAATGTCTTTGGCATTAAATGCAATCGAAGCATAAAAAAATGCAAAGAACATCACGAGCAAAAATGTCGCAACATTAAATACTATCCCTCCCGGTGCCAATGCGTCAGCAATTGCTGTCATCCAAGGATGCGTGCTTGCCTGCAACATTGTAAGCGGGAACATTAATATGGCAGAGGCAAAAATAGGCGGTATAACTCCAGAAAGATTCACTTTTACAGGAATATAATTCATCACTCTTTTGCTTTGGTTTTGCATAATCGTTTTTCTTGAATAAGAAATTGGGATTCTTCTTTCGCCCAATTCCACATAGATAATAGCCCATACAGTGATCAAAATGATTGCTAAAATACCAAGCACAACCAAAAAGTTCATCTCTCCTGCATTTACCGCTTTAACCGTATTAGATATAGCCGAAGGCAATCCTGAAACGATACCGGCAAAAATAATCAAAGAAATACCGTTTCCAATACCTTTTTGTGTAATCTGTTCACCTATCCACATCAGCAACATTGTACCTGTTAACATAGAGAAAGTCGCCAGCACTGTAAACATCATCGGGTCAATCATTACTGCACTTTCACCGCCTCGACCTGTCATGCTTTGCAATCCCATTGATACTCCGACCGCCTGAACCACTGTAATAAAAATAGTAAAATAACGAATAATTTGCATATATTTTTGCATGCCGTCACGTTCTTTTTTCATTTGACCGAGTGTGGGGAAAGTAGCTGCGAGAAGTTCCATTACGATAGAAGCAGTAATGTAAGGCATGATACCCAAGGAGATAATACTTAAACGCTCAACTGCGCCACCGCTAAACATATTGGCTAATCCCAAGGCATTATTTGTATTGTCATCAAAGAACTCTTTGATGACATTCAAATCAACACCCGGTGTTGGGATATAAGCTAAAACTCTATACGCAAAAAGGAATCCCAAAGTAATCAGGATTTTCTGAGTTAAAGCATTGCCCATCTTATTTTCCGCTTGTAGTAACAGCTTCGTCTTTGATTTTAGATGCAAGATCTTTTGCACTTGCGCCAATCAATTTAACTCTCGTTACTGTTTTTTGTAACTTGTGTACTGATTTGATACTTTCTAGAGTGATTTCGGAAAGTTCAGCAATTGCTTTAATTTTTTCAACATTGATCACATATGGTTTTTCAACGCTTGACACGAAACCGATTTTAGGCAATCTTTTATAAAGCGGTTGCTGACCGCCCTCAAAACCTCTTTTTCTTTTGTTTCCTGTTCTAGCTTTTTGACCTTTATGCCCACGTCCGGCTGTTTTACCTGTACCTGAACCTTGACCGCGTCCAACTCTTTTTTTGTTTTTAGTTGAGCCTGGAGCTGGTTGTAAATTATGTAAACCCATATTTTACCCCTTACGCTTTGATTCTAGTAAGTGCTTGGATTGTTGCCCTTACTAGGTTGTTTGGATTGTTTGAACCGATTGATTTTGAAAGAACATCTTGGATCCCTGCAAGCTCTAGTACCGGTCTAGCTGCGCCACCGGCAATGATGCCGGTACCTTCACTCGCTGGTCTCAATACAATTCGGCTCGCATTGAATTTGTGTTCAATATCATGAGCGATAGTCGCACCTTTGATATTCACTTTCACAAGGTTCTTGTGTGCATCATCCACCGCTTTTTTAATCGCATCGGGTACTTCTTTGGCTTTGCCAAATCCGTATCCCACTGTACCATTTTTGTCACCGATAACAACAAGCGCAGTAAATCTGAATCTTCTACCACCCTTAACAACTTTGGTAACACGTCCGATATTTACGATTACTTCTTCAAATTCTTTTTCAATAGTTTCCATCATGCTTCCTTAAAACTTAATTCCGGCTTCTCTAAGTGCATCAGCAAAAGAGGCTACAACACCGTGGTAAAGGTAACCATTTCTGTCAAATACAACACTGTCGATATTTTTAGAAGCAAGGTTTTTCGCCATTTCCTCAGCCACTCTCTTGACATCGTCTTTGTTAGCTTTAAGTCCAAGCTTTCTGCCATCAGCATGAGCCAATGTTACACCTGCATTGTCATCGATTGCTTGTGCATAAAAATGCTTGTTAGACTTAAAGATGGTCAATCTTGGTTTTGTTTCAGTACCGAAAATTTTACCTCTAACCCTAGTTTTTCTTTGAGTGCGCAGTTGATTTTTTCTTTTTTGAATACTTTTTAACATCCGTCACTCCTACTTTTTCTTGCCGGCTGATTTACCAGCTTTTCTTATGATTGTCTCATCACTGTATTTAACACCTTTGCCTTTATACGGCTCTGGCGGTCTAAATTCTCTAATTTCGGCTGCAACCTGCCCAATAACTTGTTTGTCTGTACCGCTAATGCTGATAACGTTCTTCTCTACAGAGATATCAACGCCCGCCGGGATTGGGTATAGAATATCATGTGAATATCCAAGCTGCAGTTTAAGTGCATTGCCTTCAACTGCTGCTCTGTAACCCACACCATTGATTTCCAAAGATTTTTTAAATCCTTGGTCTAAACCAATAATAATATTATCAAAAAGTGCTCTGTATGTTCCCCAGAACGCTGAATCTTGTTTATCATCGCCTACTCTTGAGAAGGTAACTTCATTACCATCTATGCTGATGCCTACTCTACCGTAAGTTTCAAGTCTTTTTTCAAGATTGCCTTTTTTAGCGACGAGAGTCGTACCGTCGAGTGATACCTCAATACCACCTGCTACAGTTACTGGTCTTTTTCCTATTCTTGACATCTTTAATTCCTTACCAAATACTACAGATTACTTCGCCACCGATACCGCGTTTATACGCCTCATCGTTTGCAAGTACACCTTGGCTTGTTGAAACCACCAAAGTACCGTATCCGTTTTTAAATGTTCTAATTGCATCTTTACCCTGGTGAACACGTCTACCAGGTTTAGAAATCTTTTTTATTTCATTGATAACACTTTTTTCATTCTCATCATATTTAAGAACTACTTGAATTGTTCTCTTGTTGCCATCTTCCAACACTTTGTATCCCTCAAGATACCCTTTTTCAGCAAAAATAGCCACTGTTGCTTCAATGGTTTTTGAGTGAAGAAGCGTTGTTACGTCTAATTTTCTTTGCGCAGCATTTCTTATACGAGTAAGAGAGTCTGCAATTATATCTGTCATCATCTATTTCTTCTCCTTACCAGCTTGCTTTACGCATACCAGGAATTAGACCTTCGTTGGCCATCTTTCTTAAACACACACGACAGATACCAAAATCTCTGTATACTGAGTGTGGTCTACCGCAAATATTACATCTTGTATAGGCTTGAGTAGAAAATTTTGGTTTTCTCTTTTGCTTAGCAATCATTGATTTCTTTGCCATTAGTTTCTCCCTTTAGCGAAAGGCATACCAAGCTTTTCTAAAAGCGTGAATGCTTGTTTATCATCTTCAACATTTGTAACGATCGTGATATTCATACCGTGAGTTTTAATGATTTTATCAAAGACCACTTCCGGGAACATCAACTGCTCTTGAAGACCGAAGTTATAGTTGCCTCTACCATCAAAACCTTTTCTTGGCGTCCCTCTAAAGTCTTTTACTCTAGGAAGTGCGATAGATACAAGTTTGTCAAAGAAGTTATACATATTTGCGCCTCTAAGCGTTACTTTAATACCGCTTGGTGAACCTTCTCTTGCTTTAAAACCGGCTACAGATTTTTTCGCCATAACAATCACTGCTTTTTGTCCTGCAATAAGAGAAATAGTATCTGCCATATTCTGAATCAACTTACTATCTTTACCCTCTTCGCCGGCACCAACAGAGATAACGATTTTTTCAAGCTTCGGAGTCTGCATCGCATTAGCTATCCCACACTCTTCTCTAAGCGCAGGAACGATGTCATTGTACTTTTGCTTCATTCTACTCATAGGATTAACCCTCTACTTTTTTTACATTTGAGACATGGATTGGCATCTCTTTGTTTGCAAATCCACCCTCTTTGTTTTGTTCGCTCGGCTTAACAGCTTTTTTAGCTATTTTACACCCAGAAACAACCACTGCTTCTTTCTTAGGCAACACCTGAAGAACTTCTCCCGTTTTGCCTTTATCATCACCAGCGATGACCAATACTTTGTCACCTTTTTTGATTTTTAACTTTGTAGCCATTACCATACCTCCGGCGCAAGTGATACGATTTTCATAAAACCTGCATATCTTGTTTCACGACTTACTGGGCCGAAGATACGCGTACCTATTGGCTCTCTTTTGTCGTCAATAATTACAGCAGCGTTGTCATCGAATCTGATAAGTGATCCGTTTTCTCTCTGGATCTCTTTTTTGGTTCTTACCACAACCGCCTTAACTACTTTACCTTTTTTTACTTTTCCTGTCGGAAGTGCTTTTTTAACTGAAGCGATAATGACATCACCTACTGATGCGTATCGTCTCTTGGAACCGCCAAGTACTTTGATACACATAACTTCTTTTGCTCCGCTGTTGTCTGCAACATTCAATCTTGTAAACGCTTGAATCATTACGCTTCTCCTCTCTTGACGATTTCAAGAAGTCTAAAGCTTTTTGTTTTTGAAAGCGGTCTGCACTCAATAGCATTTACCGTATCGCCAACATTCACTACATTCTTTTCGTCATGAACAAGGTATTTTTTAAATCTTTTTACTGTTTTGTGATATCTTGGGTGAAGAACTCTTCTCTCAACCAAAACAGTCGCTGTTTTATCTCCAGCTTTTTTAATCACTGTTCCTGTTATCTGTCTTTTTGGCATATTTTACCCTTTACTTCGATCTCACAGCTGTGAGTGCTGTTTGGATTCTTGCGATATCTTTTTTCGCTACTCTTAACTCTGAAGTGTTCGTCAACTGCATAGTTCTTAGCTTTGCATTAAGCGTAAACACTTCAAGTTTTTTCTCTTTAAGCATGGCTAAAAGTTCTGCTTCATTTTTATCTTTCAAATCAATATAATTCATTACTATCCTTTGCAGTGATGATTTTACACTTGAACGGCATTTTGTGAATTGCCAACATCAAAGCTTCTCTTGCAAGAGTCTCTTCAACACCCGCCATTTCAAAGATGATTCTGCCCGGCTTGATATTCATAACCCATTTTTCAACGGATCCTTTACCTTTACCCATCCTTGTTTCAAGTGGCTTAGCAGTCAGCGGTTTATGAGGGAATACTCTAATCCATGTTTTACCTGATCTACTGATTTTTCTTGTCATAGTAATACGCGCTGCTTCAATTTGTCTAGAATCAATTCTACCTGCTTCGGTAGCTTTAATTGCGATATCACCGAACTCAATTTTGTTACCTCTGAAAGCTTTACCGCGGTTACGGCCTTTTTGCTGCTTTCTCCATTTGGTTCTTTTAGGCATCAACATAACTATTCACCTCTTTTTCTAGATGGTCTTTTGCCACCTTTTTTCTCTTCTTGCGGTTCTGCTTGGATACCTTTTGCGAGGACTTCTCCTTTAAAGATCCATACCTTAACGCCGATAATTCCGTATGTAGTATGTGCTTCTGCGAAACCGTAATCAATTTTTGCTCTAAGTGTATGTAGAGGCACTCTTCCTTCTAGATACCACTCAGTTCTTGCCATTTCTGCACCGCCAAGACGACCGGAAACAGAAATTTTGATTCCTTTTGCGCCTGACTTAAGCGCACCCTGAATCACTTTTTTCATCGCTCTTCTAAAGGCTACCCTTCTTTCAAGTTGTGTTGCAACGTTCTCTGCTGCAAGTTGGCCTGAAGCTTGGGGACGCTTTTCTTCTTTAATGTTAAGTGCAACTTCTTTGCCAAGCATCGTAGTCAATGTAGACTTGAGCTTTTCAATATCTGCACCTTTTTTACCGATAATGATACCCGGACGTGCTGTCACAATATTCACTCTTAGTTTTTTGGCAGTTCTTTCGATAATTATATTAGATACGCCTGCATAGAAAAGTTCTTTTTTCAAATATTTTCTAATTTTATAATCTTCAGCAATAAAATCAGCCGCTCTACCTTTTGCGGGGAACCATCTTGACTCCCAATTTCTATTGATTCCAAGTCTAAGACCTATTGGATTGACTTTTTGACCCATATTAAGCGTCCTCCCCTTTTTTTTCAGCTACGCCGACTTCCACCAAGATGTGTGCTGTCGGCTTAATGATTCTTGATGCAGTACCTCTTGCTCTTGGTCTCCATCTTTTCATTACTGCTGCTTTATCTACTCTGCACGAAGTAATGGTTACCTCTTCGGGCTCATAGTCACCGTTTGCTACAGCCGATGCAATCACTTTGGAGATAATTCCTGCTGCTTTGTTTGGCATAAACTCAAGACTTGCAAGCGCAAGCTCAGCGTTCATTCCCTGAACTTCTTTAGCAATCAGTCTCGCTTTTGTAGGTGAGACTCTTACGAATTTTAATAGTGCTCTACTCATCTCTCAACCCCTAGCCTATTTTCTTCTGAACAGAACCTTTATGGCCCTTAAATGTTCTTGTCGGTGCAAATTCACCAAGCTTATAACCTACATGGTTTTCAGTTACAAATACCGGCACAAATTGTCTACCATTATGTACATTAATCGTCAAACCGATAAATTCAGGGAAGATCACTGATCTTCTTGACCACGTTTTAATCGGTTTGTTTGAATTTTCTTCTTTTGCTTTAAGCACTTTTTTCATTAGGTGACCATCGATAAATGGACCTTTTTTTGTCGATCTTGCCATTTTAGCCCCTTACTTCTTTCTCTTAGAGATGATAAGCTTATCACTAGCTTTTTTCTTACGTGTCTTATAACCTTTAGTTGGCATACCCCAAGGAGAAACCGGATGTCCGGAAGAACCTGTTTTACCTTCACCACCACCATGCGGGTGATCTACCGGGTTCATTGCTGAACCTCTTGTTTGAGGTCTAATACCAAGGTGTCTGCTTCTGCCGGCTTTACCGATCACAATATTTGCAAAGTCTTCATTGCCTACAGTTCCGATCGTTGCCAAGCATTCGCCAAGAACATATCTCATCTCGCCCGAAGGAAGTCTCAAGGAAACATATTTGCCCTCTCTACCCATGATCTGCGCATAACCGCCTGCTGCTCTTGCCATCTGGCCGCCACGACCCGGATTGAGTTCGATATTGTGAACCAAAGTTCCCACAGGAATACTTTTAAGTTTCATTGCGTTACCGGTTTTAATATCAAGTCCGGACTCTGCTGACATGATTTTGTCGCCAACACTCAAGCCTTTTGACTGAAGCACATATCTTCTGTCTCCATCAACATATTTGACAAGACAGATTCTACAGTTTCTGTACGGATCGTATTCAACCGTTGCAACAGTTCCTTCGACACCAAATTTGTTTCTTTTAAAATCAATGATTCTATATAGCTTTTTTGCGCCTGCCTCTTTGTGTCTAGACGTGATTCTACCGTTACTGTTTCTACCTGCTGCTGCCGGTAATTTTTTAAGTAGACTTCTTACACTTGCTTTAGCAGTAATATCACTGCTGTCAAGGTTTGTCATATAACGACGTGAAGGTGTGGTTGGTTTATATGATTTAATTGCCATCTCTTCTTCCTTATACCGCTAAGCTTTCAATTTTAGCATCTTCAGGAAGCTTGACATAGAATTTTTTCAAATCTGCTCTTTTTCCTTCGATACCTTTAAATCTTTTCACTTTTCCGTTCACTCTCATAGAGTTTACTCTGAGTGGATTAATACCAAAAAACTCTTTGAATACCTCTTTAAGACCATTTTTAGTCATTCTTGGAGTTGTTTGAACAACGATGACACCCTCTTCTTGAAGAGACAAACTCTTCTCTGTATACATTATTGATTTAATATCTGTAATATCTGCCATCTTAACTCTCTTTAGTCAATTTTTCAAATACAGCTTTTTCAATCACAATCGAGTGATATGCAGCTGCAAGATAAGCGTTAAGCTCATTTTCTTCAACAAGATATGCATTTTGAAGATTTCTGAATGCCAAGAAACTCTTGTCATCAATCATCTCTTTTACTACAAGTACGTCTCTTTGTCCAAGACTGTTTACAAATGCCAAAGCATCTTTGGTTTTACCGGATTCTACAGCAATATTGTCTACCACAAAAAGTCTTTCATTTGCTGCTTTTTCTGCTACGGCATGATACAGTGCAAGTTTCTTTTGCTTTTTGTTCACTTTGAGGTCATAGTTTCTGTCTGTACTTGGTCCAAACGCAACACCGCCGCCTTTATAGTGTGGAGCACGGATTGATCCTTGTCTTGCTCTACCGCCGCCTTTTTGGGCGAATGGTTTTTTACCTCCACCGCTCACTTCTGCTCTTGTTTTGGCCTTTGCAGTATTTGCTCTAAGGCCGGCTGCATAAGCTTTGCAGTAAAGATAAAGGTTATGCGGATGAACTTCCAAAAATGCTTTAGGAAGATCAGTTGTTTTGATTACTATTGGGTTACTCATTTCACGATCCTTACCAATCCTCTAGCGCCATTATGCCCAGGAATTGAACCTTTTAATACTAAGATGCCATTTTCAGCGTCAAAAGACACAACATCATTTTTTACAGTTATTTTAGTGTTCCCATATTGTCCAGGCATTTTTTTACCCTTCTGAACACGTCCCGGCCATTCAGCATTACCGATAGAACCAACTCTTCTGCCAAATCTATGCCCGTGAGCACCTGGTCCACCGCTGAACCCGTGACGTTTCATACCGCCCTGGAAACCTCTACCTTTGGTGTTTAGAGACGTTTTTACAACTGCGGCTTCTGCAAGTGCTGCTGGATTTAACTCACCTGCCTCAGTGCCTTCTGCCACTTCAATCGTCATAAATTTATTAAACTCTTTAGAAACACCGTATTTAGTCTGCTGACCTTCAATGCTTCTATTTAGTTTTTTGCTGCTGTTGTATGCCACAAGTGCTTTCCCGTCTTCTCTCACTTCACAAACTTTCGCCTCAACGACTTTAAGAAGCGTAACTGGAACACTTGGTACATCAATCGTTCTACTCATACCAATTTTTTCTATAATAAATTCCATTCCCTGCTCCTACTTGTCCATTGATCTGATTTCAACTTCGATTTCAGGTGCCAAATCCAACTTCATAAGTGAATCAATAGTATCTGAAGTAGCCGAAACGATGTCGATCATTCTTCCATGGGTTCTGATCTCAAATTGCTCACGACTGTCTTTATTGACATGCGGCGATCTAAGAACCGTATAACGCTTAAGTTTAGTAGGCATTGGAATAGGGCCTCTAATCTCTGCACCTGTACGTTTGACTGCATCTACAATGGCAGCAACTGATCTGTCTAACACGCGATGATCATAAGCTTTAAGCTTTAATCTAATTTTTTCCATTTTTTACCCTTTAAAGAACTCGTTATTTATATCCAAAACTCAAGGTAAGGATACGCCTAACATAAATTTAGGAACGCGAATTATATCTAAACTTTTTTTTACGGGCAATAGTTTTTAATCTAAAAATGCTACAATTTGAAAAAACATTTCCTTTTTGAAAGGAAGGATGGGTATGCTTTTACTTGAATATTATCAAAATCAGCACTATTTTAATGAATATTACGTGCCAAGAAAAACTCAAATTCCTCTTCATGGAGATATTAATCTCTACGGCGTAAGGGGATCTGGCAAAAGCGCGATGGTCCTGGACTTCATTCAAGAAGAAGCGCAAGAGAGTACACTCTATATTGATATGGAAGACCCCAACCTTATCTTTGCTCCCCTTACGGTCGATGGATTACAAAGATATATAGACAAAATGCAAATCAAACTGCTCGTTTTGGATCACTATATAGAAAATACGTTCACTTCTTTTCCCAGTGTAGAAAGACTGATCGTGGTGACGCGGATCAAACTGCATCATGCCCCCCTTGAGCCGTTGGAACTCTTACCTTTGGACTACGAAGAGTTTCTTGCTTTCGAAGGCTCTATTTCGGCCACCAATGCTTTTAACCATTTTCTTAAAACCGGCACACTCCCACAGATGGCAAAACTTTACAAATCAAACACTTCTGCAATGAAGCTCTTCATGCAGAGCCGCTTTGAACCCAATGAACAAAAACTCCTTTTAATCCTCGCACAACATCACACCAAGCACCTTACCATACATCAAATTTACAACTTTGCCAAAGAAAAATTCAAAGTTTCAAAAGATTGGCTCTACAAAACGATTAAATCATTTAGTGATGAAAAGCTTATTTTTTTTATTGAAGACAGATATCAAAAAAGCGGGAAAAAAATGCTGTTGTTTGATTTTGCTTTTGCAAAATATTTTACAACAGGGCAGCCTTTTATGGTTCAATTTGACAACATGGTTGCATTGGCCATGATCAAACATCGTATCGCTTTTGAAGCTTTGGGGAATCATGGCTATCTGACGCAAGAAGATGAACTTGTTATTCCTGCGCCGTTTGAGAGTGAAGAGAGTTTCTGGGTCAAATCACAAAATAAGTTTTCTCTGTATAAAAAGTATGGCATTCGCAAAGTTACGATTGTTACGGTAGCCAACCAATACGAGTATCACATAAAAGATATATCTTTTGAAGCGCTGCCGTTTTATGAGTGGAGTATTTTAAATGAAGAGTGAAAGCACCTCTCCCCAGATCCCTGCGGCACACAGTAAAGAAAGGTGGGCTGCTATGTTCCCATCCTGACCCGCTGTCTCTCAGTACCGTTGCACAGGTCTAAGAAGAGGCAGCAGAATGATACCAAACTTTGTCTTAAAATTTTTATAGGTTTCTAAGGATTTTAAAGGATACTATTTTGTATAATACCGTTCTTCGATCCAGGCTAGAATTGAAAGCGAAAGCCGATATTTTAGTAAAACGATAGTTAGATGAAAGTTTTTCATTTAAAAGCAACGATAGAGAGGTGGCCGAGTGGTCGAAGGCGCACGACTGGAACTCGTGTATGGGGCAACTCATCGAGGGTTCGAATCCCTTCCTCTCTGCCATAAAATCACTCACATATCAAATACATCCCTAAAACACGACACTTTATAGCTTTTTTAAGATTTCTTATTTTTTGTAAGTCCGCAATTAGTCTGTGGTGTATGAAAAAACCACTAATTTTATAATGTCACAAAAAATTTCGACAGCGATTTAAGAGTTTCTTATTCCTAATTGATACAATAAATGAGGAATGCAGGAAAGGAAAAAAGATGAGCAAACAACTCTATATTAAGCAGAATATGATCTCGGGAAAAATAAATGCTCATGACAATGCAAAATTGGTTAGTTAAGAAGCATTTATTTTGTGGTAAAGATTTTATAGTATACTACCGATTCATATAAACAAGGAGTATGTCCGTATGCGCAAATCCAAAACTATTTTCTTTGCTTTTTTTATAGCGGTTTTTGCACTCGTTTTAAATAACTGCAGCACCCCAAGCTTTTTGGGAGGCAAAGTTGAAAGAGAGTATTTTACCGGAGGCAAAATCCGTTCGGAGTTTATCATGAGTGACGATACGGGCAAAAACGGATTACTAAAAAAATACGGATACGATGGACGGGTCACTTCTACAGCCCAGATCAAAGACGGAATGAAAAACGGTATAGAAACATGGTATGATAAAGAAGGCCGTATGCTAATGACTATTCCTTATGTCAATGGGAAAAAAAAGGGTACACAAAAAGCGTTTTATCCAGATGGCGACCTCATGATCTCAACCACCTACAAAAATGACATTAAAGAAGGAGAGGCTATCGCTTTCAATAAAGACGGCACGATCCACCAAAAAGTGATTTTTAGAAACGGGCAAATCATCAATTAACCAGATGAGTTCTTTATTTCCTGGTTATACTCATATTGTCAATCCAAAGCTCAAATATATCTACCTTTCGTTTGATGCCAAGGGGAACCTCATCATCAAATCCCCTAAGGTTTCGCTTAAGCATATCGAGAATCTTTTACTTAAAAAAACAAAGTGGATTCAAAACTCTAGAGAAAAAATACAAAATAAAAAAGGCAGGCTGTTGGATTTTTCAGAGGATAATTTCCTCTATTATCTGGGAGAACGGTACCCGCTCGAACTCAAATCTCATTTGCCCAAAAAAACCGGACTGGAATTTGACGGTACTGCCTTTACACTCTTTTATCATTCTTTCGATCCGTTGCTTTTTCAGGCGCATATAGACCGTTTTTATACAAACAGCGCTAGGGAAATTTTATCTCCGCTCGTCAAAGAGTGGTCCAAAAAGATGCAGCTTGTTCCCTCTGAGATAAAATTTCGCAAGACTAAACGGCAATGGGGGAGCTGCAGCCAAAAAAATATCATAAGCTTCAATACCATGGCCGCCAAACTCCCGCTTAATGTGATACATTATCTTGTAGTGCATGAGTTGGCCCACATCAAGCACAAACATCACCAAAAAAGCTTTTGGGAACTTGTCGCACATCATTTGCCTGCCTACAAAGCTTATATCGGCGAACTTAAAACCTATTTTTAAGGATCCAAATGGATACACTCTATCTCATACTCTTTTTACTGATTGTTCTTTCGGGCTCTGTGTTGAGCTATATCTATTATCTCAAAGAGAAAAAGAGTGAGTTGGCCAGCATTAAACGAGGTTTTTGCCCCAAATGCCACTTTAAAAGCATCGAACTTTCCGATCAACGATCCATGGGATGCTGCGGGCCTAAAATGGTTACTTTCGTTTGCAGAGAATGCGGCTATACTAACACCTTTTCAATGCATGATTCAGATTGTGCTATTTAAGCGTTTAATTGCAATGGATGTTGGTGTCATATAAAACACTATGCTTTGGATGCTGCTTCTTTTATTGCTCAATTAATCAAAACGTTTTATCTGCCTATGGCAATAGGGGATTTTGTTTTTCTTTTGATAATAATCCTGATGGTATGCCTCAGCCTCATAAAAATTATCCTTTTTAAGTATTTTTGTGGCTACCTTGAATCCCTTTTTTTCTAGCAGGCCGATAAGATTTTCAACAATACTCCTTTCATTTTGATCGCCTACAAACACCGCCGAAAGATACTGTTCTCCTATGTCCGGGCCTTGGCCGTTAATTTGTGTAGGATCATGTATCTCGAAAAATACTTTGGCAAGTGCTTCATAAGAGATGGCGGAAGGATCATAAGTGACTTCAACAACCTCCAAATGTCCTGTTTTGCCGGAGACCACCTGCTCATAGGTGGGACTTTTGATGCTGCCGCCCATAAACCCTGAAATCACCTCTTTGACGCCATCAAGCTTTTCAAGATAGTACTCTACGCCCCAAAAGCATCCTCCCGCAAAATAAGCCTTCTTTAGCATTGTGCCGCTATCTCCTTTTTTTTCTTCAAACTGAAGCGATATGGAGTTTACGCAGTGTCTTGTATTTTTGGGAGTAAACCTCTCTCCCCTGAACACATGTCCAAGATGCGCGCCGCACTTGGAGCAAACTATTTCCATGCGCTTTCCGTCGGCATCCATTTGCTCTTTGACGGCTCCCGGAATTGCATCATCGAAACTTGGCCATCCGCAATGCGAATTAAATTTATCCTTAGAAACAAAAAGCGGCTGGCCGCATACTTTGCATTGGTACATACCTTCTTGAGTTGTATTCACATATTCTCCGGAAAAAGGCCTTTCGGTTCCTTTATCCACAATCACATGCTTTTCTTCTGGCGATAGTTTTTTAATGCGCTCTGTCCAAGGCTTCATCTGATCTCCAATAAGTAGGGTTAAAAACAATGCTATCCACATAAGCCCTATTTTTTTCATTACATTTCCCTTTATTTTTAACATGCTCTGCTAACGTTTTATGCATTTGTTATCCTTCTAGTCGCGTATGATCGCATATTTCCCGGACCCCAGCAGAACAATCGCAAGCGAAGAGAGAAAAAACAGCATAGGCAACTCAATACTCCATGCCCCGTGAGCATTGATAGCAAAGATATCTTTGCTGTGTGCTAAATAGATAGCCCCTGCCATCGTTACCGCAATGATACCGGCCCACCATCTGCTTTTCCATCCCATGATAAGAAAAATGGGTGCAAGTATCTCGCCCACATATACTCCATACCCAAAAAAATCCGGAAGATGATGCGCTGCAAGCATTCCCTTGATCGGGGCAATACCGTGTGTTGCTTTGTAAATACCGTGAAACAACATCAAGCCCCCCACCATAACCCGCAACATAAGCTTTGCTATATTTTCATGCATCTTCCGCTCCTTTGAATAAATCTAATTTCATCATTTTATCATAGCATAAAATACACATTTTCCTATTAATTTTTAAGTATGCCAGTTTGCTTCTGTAAAAAATATTTATCTTCTTGGTACAACTTTCATCGATTCACCCGAAACAATTTTTGATATTTTTTAAGCATTGCCGTACTGCCTTTGACAATCATTTGTTATATTTTAAAGAAATTTCTTTTTTCCTATAAAGTCTTATGTTTATATTTTTTGCTGTAACGATTTTAGTTACATCTTTAGAATTATTCCTTAATGATATTTATTATTTGTTGATAAATACTTGACATCATATTTAATTAGTTATACAATATGAGCATATGTGCAAAAAGGTAAGGTTATGGATGTTATAAGACTTATTTATAAAATGTATGCGGAAGGATTCAGGAAGATGACTGTAGGCAAAACGCTATGGAAAATAGTTTTTATAAAACTATTTGTGATTTTGATAGTACTGAAACTTTTTACGCACAACAAAACATTTCAAAGCGAATACAAAACAGATACCGAAAAATCTGAATTTGTTTCATCTGCTTTAATCAGGAGATAACCATGGAAGAAACATTAGTAGACTGGAGCAGAGCACAATTTGCTTTGACCTCAATTTATCATTTTCTGTTTGTCCCTCTTACTTTGGGACTTGGTTTTATAGTGGCGTTTATGGAAACCATCTATGTTAAGACCGGTGATGAAAGATGGAAACAGATTACCAAATTTTGGATGACATTGTTTGCAATCAACTTTGCCATAGGTGTCGCAACGGGTATTATTATGGAGTTTGAGTTCGGCACAAACTGGGCAAACTACAGTTGGTTTGTGGGCGACATTTTTGGAGCGCCTCTTGCAATTGAAGGTATTTTGGCATTTTTTATGGAAAGTACATTTTTTGCGGTAATGTTTTTTGGATGGAACAAGGTATCAAAAGGCTTTCATCTACTATCAACTTGGCTTGTGGCTATAGGATCAAATCTTTCGGCACTTTGGATTTTAGTTGCAAACGGATGGATGCAGCACCCTGTAGGTATGGTATTTAACCCTGATACGGCAAGAAACGAAATGAGTAATTTTTGGGATGTAATACTTTCCCCGGTAGCCGTGAGTAAATTTTTACATACCATAGGAAGCGGTTACGTGATCGCCTCTTTATTTGTTGTGGGCATAAGCAGTTGGCTGATACTGAAAAATAAAGATATATGGATGGCTAAAAAATCCATGATCATAGGAGCAACTTTTGGATTCATTACTTCACTTTTTATTATTTTTAGCGGTGATGAATCCGCACATCAGGTTGCCCTGACACAGCCGGTCAAACTGGCTGCCATGGAAGGTTTGTATGAAGGAAAAAAAGAAGCGGGTATTGTGGCGATAGGGATGCTCAATCCAAACAAAACACTTCAAAATAATGAAAATGCATATCTGTTTGAGCTTGAGATTCCGTATATTCTATCGTTTCTTGGGTATCACGATATTAACGCCTATGTACCGGGGCTTAAAGATTTGGTTTGGGGAAACAGCAAACAAAACATCATGAGCACAGAAGAAAAGATCCAAAAAGGCAAACTTGCCGTTAAAGCATTTAAAGAATATAAAAATGCAAAACATGCCGACAATCACGAAAAAGCAAACGAAGCAAAAATGGTTTTGGATGAGAATATGGCATATTTTGGGTATGGATATTTAAAAAAACCGGAGGATGTTGTTCCGCCCGTTGCTTTAACATTTTATTCCTTTCATCTGATGGTAATCCTGGGAATTTGGTTTATGATACTTTTTGCCCTTGTTTTGTTTATTGTTAAAAAAAGAGAAATTTCTGATTATAAACTCATTTTAAGATCTGCTCTTTGGTCAATACCTCTTGGGTATATCGCCGCCGAAGCCGGATGGATTGTAGCCGAAGTCGGCAGACAGCCATGGGCTGTACAAGACCTTATGCCGGTTGGCGTAGCGGTTACAAATATTTCGAGCACAAATGTAATGATAACATTTTGGCTCTTTGCTGTTCTGTTTACTGCATTATTGATTGCTGAAATAAAAATTATGGCAAAACAAATTAAACTTGGATTTGAAGGAGGACACTAAGATGTTTGAAAATTTATCTTTGCTGCAATTGCAGCAATATTGGTGGATGATAATCTCTCTGCTTGGAGGATTATTTGTTTTTATGCTGTTTGTACAAGGAGGACAAACTCTTTTAAATGCTCTTTCTGCAAACGAAACGGAAAAAACGATGATGGTTAACAGTCTAGGAAGAAAATGGGAACTTGGATTTACCACTTTGGTGTTATTTGGCGGAGCACTTTTTGCCGCCTTTCCTCTTTTTTACAGTACAAGTTTCGGCGGGGCATACTGGGTATGGATGGCAATTCTTTTTTGCTTTATAATTCAAGCCGTTAGCTATGAATACAGAATAAAACCAAATAACTTTTTTGGCCAAAAAACCTATGAAATATTTTTGTATATTAACGGGAATATAGGCGTATTTTTGTTAGGTGTTGCCATAAGTACTTTTTTTAGCGGCAGCGAATTTTTCATAGATGAGAGAAATTTTTCATATTGGCAAAACAGCCTGAGAGGTCTAGAAGCGTTACTGAACCCATTAAATTATTTGCTTGGGTTTGCTTTGGTTTTTTTGTCAAAAATCTTAGGCGCATTATATTTTATAAACAATATAAATTATCAAGACATACAGCATAGAGCTATCAACTCAATTAAATTTAACATGATTGCATTTTTAATATTCTTTCTTGGTTTTCTTGTCTGGGTTTTGACAAAAGACGGTTTCGCTATCAATGAAACTGGTTCAATTTATATACAGCCTTTTAAATATTTGTTTAACTTTCTCACTATGCCTATCGTTCTAGCTATGTTTTTGGCGGGTGTTGCTATGGTAATTACAGCAGTTTTTATGACAATTCGTTTTAACAAATCTTCCTGCATTAAAACTGGAGGAATGGGCGCAGTATTAGCAGTAACTGCACTGCTATTGAATGTAGGACTCAATAACACCGCCTACTATCCTTCTACTTTTGATTTACAAAGCTCTTTAACAATTATGAACAGTTCGGGCAGTCACTATACCTTGAAGGTTATGGGATATGTTTCCTTGATGGTTCCTTTTGTTTTAGGATACATAGTGTACGCCTGGTATCAAATGGATAAAACAAAAATTACAAAAGAAGAAATTGAAGCGCCTGATGCGCACAATTATTAGGAGAAAAAGATGGATTATACAGTTTCGTTATTTTGGCTCAGTCTTTGGCCTGCAATCCTATATCTAGGCTATAAAATTTCACTGAAAAATGTAAAAGAACCAAAAAATGGAAACAATATCTTTAAAAAATGAATAAAATTTAAAGTACTTGATTGAGATGAAATTACATTTGCGATTAGAATCGGTGAAATGAGTGTGGCCGGGAGAGGGGGATTCGAACCCCCGGAAGTGTTACCTTCGCCGGTTTTCAAGACCGGTGTATTCAACCGCTCTACCATCTCCCGATGGTTATAAAAAGAATAAAATTTTATCTTAAAAAGATAAAATTCAGTTTAAAGATGGAGGAGCTACCCGGATTTGAACCGGGGATAGCAGCTTTGCAGGCTGCGGCCTTACCGCTTGGCGATAGCTCCAAAGGTGGTGCCCGGAGCCGGACTCGAACCGGCACAGCTGCAATAGCCGGGGGATTTTAAGTCCCCTGTGTCTACCGATTTCACCATCCGGGCATCATAGAAACACCATTTAAACAATTATAAATTTATACATTTCTAGTCTCTTCTGACTTGCAATGAATTCAGTAAGATTAATCGATTGTGATCCGTTTCTCATCAAGAGGATTTTTATTTATGGAGCGGGCGAACGGATTCGAACCGTCGACCCTAACCTTGGCAAGGTTATGCTCTACCCCTGAGCTACGCCCGCACCCCAACAACCATTCAAAAAGAGTTTAATCCGAAAATGGAATGAGATTATAGCTAAAAAATATTTTAATGTAAAGAGAAAACCATGCTTTTATGACAAAAAAATAATTTATTCTGCTCTTTTTGAGTACGAAAGTGCTATAATCATTCAAATTATCTTAAAGGTTCTTAACAATGAGAAGTGATGAAATAAAACAGGGGTTCAATAGAGCCCCCCACAGAAGCTTGCTTCGTGCTACAGGATTGAAAGATGAAGATTTTAGCAAACCGTTTATCGGTGTGGCAAACTCTTTTATCGAAATTATCCCCGGACATTTTTTTCTCAACAAGGTGTCAGAAATCATCAAAGCAGAGATACGCGCAAACGGCTGCATTCCTTTTGAATTCAACACTATTGGAGTTGATGATGGAATTGCAATGGGACATGATGGTATGCTCTACTCTCTTCCAAGCCGTGAACTTATTGCCAACTCCATAGAGACAGTAATGAATGCTCACAAGCTTGATGCAATGATTGCCATTCCCAACTGCGATAAAATCGTTCCGGGCATGATTATGGGTGCGCTGCGCGTAAATGTACCAACAATATTTGTATCTGGCGGGCCAATGCAAAAAGGATACACAAAGGATGGAATGCCTATCGACCTTGCTTTTGCCTTTGAAGCAGTTGGAAGGCATGAAACAGGTGAAATTACCGATGAAGAGCTTTATGATATCGAATGCCATGCGTGTCCAAGCGGCGGCTCATGTTCTGGAATGTTTACAGCCAACTCCATGAATACACTCATGGAAGCAATGGGAATAGCGCTTCCCGGAAACGGAACCATTCTTGCTTTGACTCCCGAAAGAACAGAGCTTTACAAAAAAGCAGCTCGCCGTATCTGTGAAATAGCTAAATCCGAACAAGCAGAACGTGAAAAATATAAACTTAGAAACATTCTTAATGAAAATGCTGTACGCAATGCATTTGCTGTGGATATGGCAATGGGAGGAAGTTCTAATACTGTTTTGCATATGCTGGCCATAGCAAAAGAAGCTGAGGTGAACTTCAATCTTGAAGATGTAAACGCCATAAGCAAGCGGGTTTCTCATATAGCAAAAATCTCTCCTTCTTTAACAACAGTACACATGGAGGATATCAATAAAGCCGGTGGAGTCAATGCCGTCATGCATGAGATGATGAAGCGTGGAGATCATGTTCTTATTGATAACCTTACTATTACGGGCGAAAGTTTGTATAAAAAAATAGCGGGTGCTGAAATTTTAGATACCACTATAATTCACACTATAGACAATCCCTACTCAGAAGTTGGCGGGCTTGCCATACTTTATGGAAATCTTGCCGAACAGGGAGCTGTTATCAAAACGGCGGGCATCACAGGAAGTAGGGTTTTTACTGGTTCTGCGGTATGTTTTAATTCCCAAGATGAAGCTATCGAAGGTATTCTCAAGGGAAAAGTAAAAGCCGGAAACGTAGTTGTTATTCGCTACGAAGGCCCCAAAGGCGGCCCGGGAATGCAAGAGATGCTAAGCCCGACAAGCCTTATTATGGGGATGGGGCTTGGCGATAAAGTTGCATTGGTTACCGACGGAAGATTTTCCGGTGCAACCAGAGGTGCAAGCATTGGGCATGTCAGCCCTGAAGCCGCCGAGGGTGGTTTGATCGGATTGCTTCAGGATGGTGATGAAATTTTTATTGATGTGGACAATTATATACTGGAAGCAAAACTTACCTTTGAGGAAATAGCAGAAAGAAGAGATCGTTTTAAACCTATCGTTAAACCTCTTGCAAGCAAATGGCTCAAACAATATAGAGCTCTAGTTACCAATGCCAGCTCCGGGGCTGTTTTGGAAACAGAATAAAACAAAGCAAAGACTCTCGTTTTTAGAGGGCCTTTGGAGGAAAATATAATTTAGAAAATTTTAGAGGGATGTTGAAGTTGGAGGAGTAACTCTTCTTGCGACTTTAAATCTTTCGTTATAAAAAGATTTTGATAAATCAGTTATAACCACTTTATTTTTAGCTGAACTCGCATGGATGAATTTACCATCCCCGATATAAATACCTACATGATTAACATATCCTTTGCGACTTTTGGATGTATCAAAAAATACAAGATCGCCTTTGCGCAACTCTTTTTTGCTTACAGGTTTGCCCACTTTGGACTGTGCTATCGCTCTTCTTGGAAGGCTGATGCCATTTTTCTTATATACATAAGTCGTCAAACCTGAACAATCAAAAGTATCTCTATTTCCTGTTGCGCCCCAAACATATTTTTTTCCCAATTTTTGCTTTGCCAAAGAAGTAATTCTTGTAGGCTCAACATTGCAAATATTTTCGGATTTGGTTTTTGTAGTTTTTGTAGATAATTTTTGATTATTTTTTTGAGTATGCTTGCTTTCCAACGGAGCCGCATGGGAAATAAGAGCTGTTTTAAGGGCCTTATTTGACTGATCATTTTTTGCCGCCAATGTTTTTATTGTTTTTTTATTTTCTTTGTTTGGCTTAGTCGTTTTGGAGGCAACCTGAATTATTTTTTGATTGCTGTTTTGAATATTTGTTTTTTGGGGCACCTGTATCATTCTGCCGAGCTTAAGTGTTTCTCCGCTTTTAATGCCGTTTACACTCCTTATCTCATTGACGGTTGTGTGGTATTTGCGGGCTATAGCAAAAAGGGTATCCCCTTGGCAAATAATATGTGCTGTAGATTTTACACTACTTTTTTGTGCTATTTTTTTGCTTATTTTAGTGTTCGATGGCACTTTTAATACGTTGCCGAGCTTAAGAATTTCTCCCTTCTTGATGCTATTGGCCTTTTGGAGTTCTGCAACACTGGTATCATACTTTTTAGCTATTGTATAAAGAGAGTCGCCACTTTTTATAGTATGGTTAATTAATTTTCCAGATGCATAAATTGTTGTAGTTGAGAGAGACATTGCAAGCAATAGTGTATAAAATTTCTTCAAAAATACTCCTTCTTGTTAGACTTTTAATTTCAGAATGATGACATATGTCAAAAACGTTCTACCATTCTAACGACTTTAAATTAACAAAAAATGAACATTGGTTGAATTTTAACTTAAATGCTCTATGGCCTTCAATCGTCATTTAAACAATCAACAAACCGAACACTATTAGTCTCCTTGTGCTCTTGCTTGCATTTGTTTCAAAACAGCTATTTCACATTTTGTCCACGAATCATTGTATAATAATCATAAATTGTTTATAAAAATAAAAGAGGGTGAATTATGAAACGTATATTGATTTCAGGTATTGTACTTCTTGCATTAAGCGGATGCCAAGACAGCAAAGAAGAACAGGCTCGACATGATGCAATAATTGCACAAGAAGCCAGAGAACAACTGCTGGAGGAACTTAAAGCCAAAGAAACTGCAGAACAAAAAGCCAAAGAAGAGAAAGAAAAAGATTCAAAACTTTCACAGATGGGTGTCACGATAGACAAAGGTGTACTGACTGTCGACACCAACAAAACTAAAGGTTTTTTTCAGGATTTGGGCAATAAGCTGGAAAATAAAATGAAAACGATAAGCAAAGATCTTGACGATGGCACACTTAACGAAAAAGAGGCGGGCATAGAGCTCAATAAAACACATATCAATATTGATCTTAATAAAACTAAGAGTTTTCTTGATGATTGGAGTGTAAAAATGCAGGCACTCATAAAAGAGTTGAACACCATAATAAAAGAGCTTGACGAAAAAGCCGACAATGAATAAATGAAGTTTAAAAGATTTATTTGATTGGGGTTGGCGAAAAATAAATAAATGAAGTACGCCAAGGGCGTAACTTCTAAACAAAAATTATTTTGCCAGTGCCGCTTTTGAGGCAGTAGCTAGTTTTGTGAAGGCTTCAGGTGCATTCATTGCCATGTCCGCAAGAATTTTTCTATCAAGTTCAATATTTGCAAGTTTAAGACCATGCATAAATCTTGAATAATTCAAGTCGTTTAATCTTGCAGCTGCATTTATACGAATGATCCAAAGTCTTCTGAAATCTCTTTTTTTCTGTCTTCTGTCTCTGTAAGCATATACCAATGAACGCTCGAGTTGCTCTTTCGCTTTTCTGAAGTGTTTTCTTCTTCCGCTATAGAATCCTCTTGCTTGTTTTAATAATCTTTTATGTCTTCTGTGTCTAACGACACCTGTTTTTACTCTCATGGTTTTCCTTTACCTTATCTTGTACCCTTATCGGGTTTTAGTAGGTGTCAAACATGTTCGTTTGAACTTGCCTCATTATTGAGGGAATACTACTTTGCAGGATTAACTTAGTTAATCATCTCTTTGATGTTTTTAGCATCAACACTATCAACATGCTTAGGGCTTCTCATACTTCTGTGGTGTTTACCATCCACTTTAGTAAGGATGTGGCTTCTAAATGCCGTTCCTCTTTTGATTTTGCCGCTTTTTTTAATTTTAAAACGCTTTACGGCGCCTTTAACGCTTTTCATTTTAGGCATATGCTTACTCCCTATTGAATTTTTTCTATACTTAACAGAAAATGGGACGCAATTATACCCAAATATTCTAAAATATTTCTAAAAATTTTTGTTCCTCTGCGATCTTGTCCCAATACAATTAAATGAAACAAACATTACAAAAAGAAAGTTCAGTCGATTTTATCGGCTAAAATCGATTTATTTGGAAAGAAAAGTAATTTTGAGCTGCCTGTACTGCAAGCAACCCACAAAATCATTCACTAAAAGTTATTTTTTGAGCGGTGTGACATACATATTGATATAGCGGCCTTCTTGGTGGGCATCCTTCTCCAGATGTCCAACATCTTGGAGCATTGGCCATACACGCTGCAATACTTCGATGCCCCACTCTGGATTTGCCATTTCTCGTCCTCGCAGAAATACACGAAGCTTCACATGCTTCCCGTCTTCCAGAAACTCTCTGGCATGCTTCACTTTATAATTAATATCGTTTTCTGCTATTTTACAAGAAAATTTAACCTCTTTAACTTCAATTTTTTTCTGGTTCTTTTTGGCTTCTTTTTTCTTTTTTTCGACTTCGTACTTATGCTTTCCGTAATCCATCACTTTAGCAACAGGAGGTTTGGCATCCGGAGAAACAAGCACCAAATCTAATCCTTTGGCTTCGGCAATACTAAGCGCTTCGACCTTAGGAATGATCCCGTATTGTTCGCCATCATCACCCAGTACTCTAAGCTCTGTTGCTCTGATTTCGTCATTCATGATGACGTCATCCCCTTTTTTTCTACCTCTGCTTCTATCGTTTTGTTTGCTCAAATTTTACCTTCTTGAAGTTGTTGTTTTAATTTTACCATAAATTCGTCTTGTGTAAGATTATATTGTTCTTTAGCTCTTCTGTCGCGTATTGCAACCGTCTGCGTGCTTACTTCTTCATCGCCAACAACTACCACATATGGCACTCTTTGCTTTTCTGCAGTACGAATACGTTTATTAAGCGAATCATTTTTATCGGATACTTCCGCATCTATTCCCTCCAGCATCAATACCTGCTTAAGAGTGTTTGCGTAGGCGGCATGACTTTGTGCAATCGGTACAAATATTACTTGTGTTGGTGCAAGAAAAAATGGGAATTCTCCGGCATAATGTTCAGTCAAAATAGCAATGAATCTTTCAAATGAACCAAGGATTGCTCTATGTATCATTACCGGCTGTCTTCTGGTATTGTCCTCCGCAACATACTCTACATCAAAACGCTGTGGCAAATTAAAATCAACCTGAATCGTTCCGCACTGCCATTTTCGACCAAGTGCATCGGTAATCTTCACGTCTATTTTTGGACCATAAAATGCGCCGCCTCCCTCATCTATCGTATAAGGCAAACTGTTCCCATCAAGGGCATCTTTTAATCCTTGTGTTGCCAATTCCCAAACGCTATCTTCTCCAATAGCCTTGTCTGGTTTTGTTGCGATTTCCATCGTATAATTAAATCCGAACAGTTTCATGACGGCATCCACAAACTCTACCACATCAAGGACTACACTGCTAATCTGCTCCGGCGTACAGAAAATATGTGCATCATCTTGTGTGAACTCACGAACTCTGAGCAGACCATGCAATACCCCTGATTTTTCATGTCTGTGTACAACGCCATACTCATAAAATTTTAATGGGAGATCGCGATAGCTTTTTTGTGTCTGTTTAAAGATCTGAATGTGGCCGATACAGTTCATCGGTTTAATGCCGTATTCTTGCTCATCAATGTTTGTCAAATACATGTTTTCGCCATAACAAGCATAATGACCTGATGTTCTCCACATATCAGACTTGAGTATCTCAGGACCGCGTACAGGCTGATACCCTCTGATGCGGTGCGCCCTATGAAGGATCTCCTCCAATTTCACTCTCAACTTTGCACCTTGCGGCATCCAAAACGGCAATCCTGCACCTGCCTCATCATTAAACATGAAAAGTTCCATTTCTGTGCCTATTTTTCGATGATCACGCTTTTTTGCCTCTTCAAGCATTGTCATATGGGCATTAAGGGATTCTTTATCCGCAAAAGCAATTCCATAGATACGTGTCAGCATCTCTGCCTTTTCATCCCCGCCAAGATATGCTCCTGCGACACGGGTCAGTTTAAAATTATTAAGAAATCTTAATGAAGGAACATGCGGCCCCCGACAAAGATCCTCAAATTCTCCCTGCTTGTAGATGCTAACCACATCGTCTGGAATGCGAGAAAGTACCGCCAGCTTCAGATCGTCATTTGCAAACTTTTCAAGTGCCTCTTCTTTGCTTATTGTATATTTTTCAATACTGTATTTTTTCTTGATGAGTTCTTTCATCTTTTTTTCAATAGCTTTAAGATCCTCTTCTCCTATTTTTTCGGTCACCCTAAAATCATAGTAAAATCCTTCATTCACTACAGGCCCCACAAAGAATTGGGAGTTAGGATAAAGTTCAGTGATTGCTTGCGCCATAAGATGTGCGGTTGAATGTCGAATAATCTCAAGTGCCTCTTGACTGTTGTCGAATTCTATGGAGGTAGCTCCGCAAGATCCTTGCGCGGTTTGTGTATCTATAATGTTACCCTGATCATCAATGTAACCGATAATATTTTCGCTCAAAATAAACCTTTTATCATATTTGTTTTTAACATAATGTTTCAAAATGGGGTAATTATAGCTAAAAGTTTGATAGAAATAAATTAAACGTAGTGGTGATCACGATTGGACTCGAACCAACGACCCCTACCATGTCAAGGTAGTGCTCTACCAACTGAGCTACGCGATCAAGATACAAGATGGCATTATGCCAAAGATATCCTTAATTTTTGCACACCCAGGCACTCTCCTTGCAAAGCTTATCTAGATATTCACCCGCCTCGCTTTTTCCGCTTTCTAATGCCTTTTTAAAATTTTCATACGCTTTCATTTTATCATGAGTCATGCCTTCTCCCCATGCATACATAATGGCAACATTCATTTGCGCGCTGCCGTCCCCCATTTGTGCACCCTTCTGGAAAAGCTCAAATGCTTTTTGTGAATCTTTTTTTACGCCTCTGCCTTCTAAATAAAATGAAGCAAGATTATTATAAGCCTCTTTAAGCCCACCTTCAACTGCTTTTTCATACCAATATTTAGCTTTTTCGTCTGCATGAGCATCATTTATTATGCGCTCATGATAGAGTTGTGCAAGATTGTATTGTGCCGATGCATTGCCCTGTAGGGCAGATTTCTCATACCATCTCATTGCCTGAGAAACATCTGATTTTACTCCTTTGCCGTTGGCATAAATCAGGCCTACATTATACTGGGCTTTAGCATCTCCTTGTTTTGCCAAAACAAAAAAAGCATTCAGGGCCTTAATAACATTTCCTTTTTTATAGTCTGAAACTGCCTGCTCAAAGTCACCGGAAAACAAACTTATCGTTGCAACGGTTAAAATAATAAGTATTTTTTTCATTTTGCCCTATTCTTCAAATACAATCATCGTCTCATATTAAGGTCTCTGCAACAAATATTTTTGTCACCTTTCCCCCAAAACGATAAACACCATTTTCATAACTCACATAAAGCTCATCACCGCTTTTGGGATGTGCTTTTACTTGGTCGGGCACCTTGCCCTCTTTGTGGTTCCGTATAAAACATGCAACCATACCTGTCCCACAAGCCAGGGTCTCGTCCTCTACTCCTCGCTCATAAGTGCGCACATACATAGTATCGCCATCCACACTACAGATATTAACGTTACAATCATATTTTTGACGCAAAGTTCGAGCCTGTTCGATATCAAAAATATCGATATTCTCACGAATGGCAACCAGGTGCGGAACTCCTGAATTAATTAGCCACCATATTTCACCATACTCCAAAATATCTTCTCGGAGTATTTGAGGCTCAACCATGTCGCTTACGACATAAAGTCCATTAATTGTTGCACGAATAACGCCTGCTCCCGTTAGAAATTCGGCTTTATTATCTTTAGAAATACCTTTTTCATGCGCAAAATGCGCTACACAGCGAGAAGCATTTCCGCACATATCCGCACGGCTTCCGTCTGCATTATAAAATTCCCACTCAAAATCATATTCAGGATGAGGCAGCACGACAACCATTCCATCTGCCCCAACGCCGTTTTGCCTGTGACATAGTTTTTTGGCCAATTGACTTCTGTCTGCTTTTTCCTGTGCTATAAAAATAATAAAGTCATTGCCGTTGCCTGAATATTTAGTCACTGTCATGAAAAATCCTTTAAAATAGCTTCTTTGGCGCGTTCACACTCATGCTGCAACTGTCTCAAGTCACCACTGTTGTCAATAACATATATGGCTTTTTTGCGCTTCTCTTCTATACTCATTTGAGAATCTATGCGATTGCTTGCTTCTATTTGATTATATTTATCTCTTTGCATCAATCTCTGCAATTGCTGCTCTCTTGTTGTGTAAACTACAAGGGATTTTTCTATAGGATAACGGCCGCCTTCAAAAAAAAGCGGGATATCTATGATATAGGGTCTTTGGAATTGCTCTTCTATGTGTGCTTGTTGCTCTATCTCCTGATAAATAAGAGGATGCAAAAGGGACTCAAGTGCTTTACGTCTTGCGCTGTCTGCAAACACAATACTCCCCAACTTCTTTCTGTCTACCTTATTGTTAAGAACCAAATCCTTCCCAAACATTTCCGCAATTCCTAAGTGCTGCTCGTCCAATATTTTATGTGCTATCTTATCTGCATCAATAAAACGAAATCCATACAAAGAAAGGATGATGGTTGCAGAACTCTTTCCTGTAGCAATTCCTCCTGTCAGTGCAATGGCGTATTTGAATGACATATTAGAATTTAATCAACCCTGCAAATCTTTTTTTGCTTATCGTGGGAACCTGAAATGCACCGATTGCAATATCTGAATTGTAATAATTCAGTCCGTCCGTCAAATCTGCTCTTTGAAGATTAATATCCGCAGTAGGATGATATGCTTTGCTTGCAAACAAAAGATTTTTGCACACCATGTGTCCATCTTCTGTAATCCCTTCATAGCGGTAAGGCATCACAATCTTAAAAAGCTCGCCTGCCGTTTTAAGCTCTTTCTCAAAAACTTCTTCCTGCACAAGCATGGTGCTCGCCACTGTGGAAACTACACCTTTTGGATGAAGTGCTTTATGCAACAAACCCCAAAAAACCCTGTCTGTTTTAAAATTTTCATCCGCAACAATAGCTACATCAAAAAAATGTTCGCTCAATCTTGTCATTCGATCTGCAATATTTTCTCTGACGGCAAGAATATCTTCCAAACCTTTATGTTTTTCTACCTCATTTTTAATCTTATCACACCCGCCGATAATCAAAATATTTTTGGGCTGGGCATGCGTACACATGGGAATATGCACAAGCATCTCGTCTTTAATATAGTGTAATTTTTCCATACTTTTTTTCCTTTAAGCAATGTCAATTTTAGCGATTGTATCAAAAAACCATCTAAATAAGATTAAAATAGTCTTATTTACCAATTTCTATACGATTTAAGTTGCATTTCATCATATCCATACACATCATCTCTAAATTGAAGCTTACCGTCATGGTCAATCCATGCAGTTAAATAAACAACATCTATAGGAACACTATTGTCAAGATTCAAATAAGTCATGTTTTTCCCTTTTAGCGTCTCTTGAGACTTATCAAAATCCACATTGGTGTTAAACGTAGAAAATGTTTTTAACAACTCTATCGGCTTGGCCAACCTGATGCACCCATGGCTAAATGCTCTTGTCGTTCTGTTAAAAAGTCCCTTTGTGGGGGTATCGTGCATATAAACGGAAAACTCATTCGGAAAAAGAAATTTTACTTTACCCAGAGCATTATGCGCACCCGGCACTTGTGCAAATCTAAACGGTACAGTTTTGCTGTAACGGTATTGACTCCAATCTACAGAAGCGGGGTTAATCTTCTTGTCATCTTCTCCCCAACCGCTGTGAATCTCTATTTTTTCTCTTGCCATCGCATTGGCGTTACGCAATAATTTTGGAATCATCTCTTTTTGTATAATACTTTCAGGTACATTCCAATAAGGATTTAAAACAATCTGTTTTACACGATTGCTAAAAATAGGCGTAGGATTCTTTCGCGTTCCTGTGATTACGCCCATTTCCTGTCGTAATTTTCCGTCTTCTTCAAAATACAGAGAAAATGCAGGAATGTTGATAATGATATGACGTTTTTCATTACGCTCCTTGAACCATTTGATACGATCAAGATTTAAACGCATTGTAGCGATTCGTCGCTCAATACTCTGATTGAGCGCCTTAATGGTCGCCTGCCCTATTATTCCTTTTGCTTCAAGTCCATTTCGTTTTTGGAAGCGAACGACTGCCTCTTTAAGACAATTATCATATATTGTACTCTCTCTACTTCCGCTACAGCCCTGGTAATCTCCTGTTGCCCGCAATCTTTCCCTAAGATACGGCACCGCCTTGTAAGACTGCCCTACTGCCAATGTCCCATTCAAAGGTACGGGTGGCCATCCTCCGTTTCGCTGGATTTTGAGGTACTGAATCAGTGCCCTGCGAAGTTCTTTATAGTGATATTCATTTGGCATTGCATTTCGAAATCCCTCTTTTAGGCTTCCGTTCATAAGCGCGCTTTCAATGAGTGAAACCGGACTTTCTTTGGGCTTATGGGTTACCCATGCTGCTCCAATATCTTTTGTTTTAAGATTGGAAAGCCTTGCCTGAAATGCACCCCAATTAATGCTGCCATAAAGCGCATAGTCCGCATATCCTTTATAAAGTTGAGCAATCTTAAATTCCAAATCAACTTTATGTGCCAACGTGCTCGAGGATTCATAAATTTTTTTTGCTTTTTCCTCAAGCTCCAACATATCCCCATATAATCTTGTTGAATGATCAAGCGTTTCATCCTCTTTTATTTGAACAAATAGCTCTTGAGCAAAAGAAGAAAGGGATCTTTCATTGATCCAGACCGGAACAAAAAAAAGCTGGGTATACATCTTTCTTAAAAAACTATTTTGGGGTTGAGTCTGAAGTGAATTTATCATGATATCCGAAGCGGCTTCATGAAATTCAACTCCCACGAGACTCGCTGCAGCTTGAGGTGCAGTCCACAGCATTAAAACCATACCAACTATTGCTAATTTATCGAATATTTTATTTTTTATTTTTGTTATCATTTTAGTCATCCAAATATTTTGTAAAGTATAACCAAAAAAATTTCAATCTACCCTATATTTTCAAACAACAGGCTTTACAAAATATCTTCATATTTTTTATCAGAATCAATTTTTAATTTTCCCTCTATTTTTGCCAATCTCCTGTCGCCTTCTTTGTATGCTTTTTTAAGATATTTTCGTATGCGTTGTTTTTCTTTTTCTTTGATGATGTTTTGCCTTTTAAGAAATTTCTTTATTCCTATCCATTTTTCAAACGTTTCAGTTGACACTGAAGAAATCTCTGCCATCTCTTTCTGCAAAAGAGGTTTTGTCTTCATTTGTTCTATTTTGTGCGTATACAATGTTCGCATTTCGTAAAATGCCTGCTTAAGCAACTCAATTTCACCTTTCAGAGTTGATGACATTTGTTTATTGCTCTTTTTAAGCTCTTTCATGGTGCCTTTAAGTATTTGAATTGTTTCATCCTTGGCCGCCAATAAACGTTTGTATTCTTGTTCATTTTTCTGTTTTTGCGAACTAGACATATCGCCTGCACTCATATTGGTTTTGGAAATAATTGCTTCTGCTGGCTCCCCTTTAAATACTTGAGAATCTTTGTGAAGCACAATATAAAGTTTTCCTTCTACATTTTTAGTTGCCAAAATACCCCGCTTTATTTTTGCGTAAACTGCTTGCCGTGAAATTCCAACTTCTTTTGCATATTCTGCTGGTTTTATCAGCTTTTCCATCATTTTGCCTTTAGTGTTGCTGTTTTTAATCATAGCATAAAGTCAATGAAAATGTGTCAACTACTTTTGTGTTCCGTCCAAGATGGGCACAAAAAGACAGGGCTCTATCGCTTCTGAAGTAATGCGGCCGTTTCGCTTATAAAAACGAGTGATGATCTGCATCGGTCCTTCTTCTACGGGGGCGAGCAAAATGCCTCCTTCTGCCAACTGCTCAAAAAGCACAGAAGGAATTTCTTTGGCAGTTGCCGAAAATAGAATACGCTCAAAAGGGGCATACTGCTTCCATCCTCTTTGCCCATCATCAAAACGAGTAAATATATTATATATGCCCAAGGCAGAAAAACGTATTTTAGCCTGTCTGAGAAGTTCATCAATGCGCTCAATAGTAAAAACACGGCGGCATATTTTACTTAATATCGCCGCCTGATATCCACTTCCGCATCCCACCTCAAGTACAGAATCAATCCCGTCCAGCTCTAAATGTTGTGTCATTTTCGCCACTGTCAACGGAGAAGAGATCCACTGACTTGCAGCCAAAGGAAGTGCATCCAACTGGTAAGAGAGATGCTTAAAACCATTTGGTACAAAAACTTCTCTATCAACCGTTAAAAAAGCTTCTTTGACATGCGGATCTAAAATAAAATGTGTTTCGATTTGTTCTACTAAGTGTTGCAGTTGTCGGACTGTTGTCATATATACTCTTCCCCCGTATTAGTGGGCAGATTCTATCTAAAATGTGATTAAAAGTATTAATTCATCGCGATATAGCGACGCATTCTTTTGATCTCTCTCAAATCCACTATGCCTTCGACTTGGGATTGCGCATCATCTTGCACCGCATTGCCATTGGGTGAGATGATTGAGGAAGATCTTGCCATATCTGCATCGCTGCTATCAGAAACAATAACATAGCACTGATTCATGACGGCCAAGGCACGTGACAATATTTCAAGGTGCTGCTTTCTGGGTAATCCCCATCTTGCAGGAATAACTACAATATCTGCACCTTCAATCTGTTTCCAAAACATCTTAAAGCGCAACTCAAAACAGATTAATAGAGCATACTTCACCCCTTCTATCTCAAAAGGTTTGATGTTTTTCTTTTTGCCCGGCAAGAAATAGCGAGTTTCATTTCCTAAGGCAAACAATTTTACCTTCTCCTGCCTATGGACAACTTTATGTTTGTGAATTACTACTGCACGGTTCACAAACCCCCCTCTATCTTCCAAGACAAGTGTCAATACCACAATCTGCCTCTCAACTATTTTCTTGATGATCTTAAGTGCTTTTGCAGAAAATTTAGCTGCCGTTTTCAGGTGCGTATAGTCAAATCCGGTCAAGCACACTTCTGGCGCTACTATGAGTGTTTTATTTTGGTGTTTTTTCAGACATTCGATTAGTTTCTCAAGATTGTCTTGATAGCGCTGAACCACAGGAAGCTGTAAGGAGACGGCTTCCATTTCTTGAAACGTTTGCATATACAGCTGCCTTAAAAATCATCCAAATTCAAACTTCCCTTGGAATAGTTCGTCACATTTCCTTCAAAAAAGTTTGTTTTTTGATCATTAAATTGAGAAAAATTATCTACCCACTTAATGGGGTGCTCGACATTGTAAAGCCTTTTAAGCCCAACAGCATTTAGCCTTTTATCTGCAAGATACTGGATATACTGTTCGATAATTTGATCGGTGAGTCCTAAAATTTGCCCCTGCGTGATATATACTCCCCATTCACATTCAAGCTTTACCGCATTTTTAAACATTTCATAAACTTCTTCAATCAATTCATCGGTAAAAAGTTCGGGTCGTTCTTTTTTGGTGGCATTAATCATATTTTGAAAAAGTAAAAGATGGGTAACTTCATCTCTTTGAATAAAACGAATCATCTGTGCGGAGCCTAGCATTTTACCCGAACGTGCAAGAGTATAGATATAAGTAAATCCGCTATAAAAATATATACCTTCCAGTATTTGATTGGCAAACATTGCTTTAACAATATTGGTATCGGTAGGATCTTTCGACAGATCCTCATACACTTTTGCAATGGCATCATTTTTATGCTTAAGCTTCATATCCCTTCTCCATAATTGGTAAATCTCTTGGGAGTTCGTAGAGATGCTGTCCACCATCACGGCATAACTTTGGGAGTGCAGCGCCTCCTCAAATGCCTGTCTTACCAAAACCAGATTAATTTCCGGTGAAGTAATAAAAGGATTAAGATTGTCTATAATATTGTTTGTCTGTAATGAATCCATAAAAATGAGTTGCGCAAGCACTTTATCATATGCCATTTTTTCTGCATCAGTGAGATGCTTGTAATCATTTACATCCCTTGTCATATCCACTTCTTTTGGAAACCAAGTATTATTAAGCATCATTTCCCATAAATTATATGCCCACTGATATTTGATGTCATTAAGCTCAAATATTCCCGTAGGATTTCCGCCGAATATCTTTCTTTGATTTGTCTTCTCTTGGGATTCAGGGTTATATATTTTTTTACGTATCATTGTTTCTCTTCACTAAATTTTAATCTGTAATTGAAAAATATTATACACTTTTAGTCTGATTTTTTACCAGCCGAGCATGGAGGAGCAATGCATCTCAGATGGGGGAGGAAATGATGCATTGCAACTTTCTTATTTAAAGTATATATATTTTTGCGTGATGCTCATGCGCCTAAAGATAAGAACAACAATAATCTACCAGAGTAGTCGTTCTTATTTGAAACCTGCTCTTCGCAGGAACGTCAAATGACTCTCCTCCTTTCACTTTTTTCCACTCATTGCAATCAGATAATTTTACCTCCAGTTGGCCAGAAGTGATCTCCATCAATTCAGCCGTATCCGTTCCAAACTCATACTCACCCGGCTGTATAAATCCTAATGTTTTTTTGCTTCCGTCTACAAAAGTGAGCGTACGGCTTGTCACCGCCCCATCAAAATAACTGTTGCCCTCTACGGCAACAGCAACATTTTCAAATTGTTTCATGATCATCCTTTTTTTAAGAAATTATAACTAAATATCATTTGACGCACCTCATTGGTTTATTTTTATATCTTGCATATCGATAGGAAATACCTATCGATATGCAAATTTTGTCATTCGCCTGTTGATAAATTATATTGGTTTTAATTTGGTGGCAACTATGCATTCGCAATAAAATGTTGAGAATGCGAAAAAGATAAATCTATATTTTAGAAGTGAATCCGCTATTGTGTGTCATCTATTGTAAACTTTTTTAAAACATATTCACAAAAATACCGTACTGTTATTTTGTACGATTAAAACTATTTTATTATTGATTTGGCTGGACTCATTAATAATAAAATAGAGCAGCACTTCAAATACTTCTTGCTAAAATACTAAAGAACTATTGGCATCCTGCACACTCTTGACTTCTGTCCTCTACATCGTTGCTGGCCTCAGGCGACTGACTTCTGAGATAGTAGGTTGATTTCAGTCCATATTTCCATGCATCCATATAAATATCATTTAAATATTTGCCGCTGGCTTTGTCCAGGGTGATAAAAATATTCAAACTTTGCCCTTGATCTATCCATTTTTGCCTAATGGCAGCAGCATAAACAAGCACTCTTTGGTCGAGATCATAACTTGGCGTATAATACTCCCATGTATCAACAGAAAGGTTTGGTGCGACCACAGGAATAAGTCCAGAGAGATTCTCTTCGAACCATTTTCTTTTATAGACAGGTTCTATGGCCTGCGTAGTTCCGGTAAGAATAGAAATGGAGCTAGTCGGGGCAATCGCCATGAGATATCCATTACGCATCCCATCTGCTTTAACTTTTTCTTTAAGTGACTGCCAATCATGAATATTCCCAAAAAGTCCTCCTCTGTCAACCAACTTACACGCATTTTCATTAGCTTTATCAATAGGAAAAATACCCTTGCTCCATTCAGATCCTTCAAAGGTAGGATATTTTCCTTTTTCCAAAGCAAGATCGCTAGATGCACGAATGGCATAGTAGGAAATAGACTCCATCACTTCATCAATTTTTACGAAATGTTCCTGGCTTCCCCATCTGATACATTTTTCAGCGAGCATTTGCGCTTCACCCATTACGCCCAGCCCTATTGCTCTTGATTTATTGTTTGTCTTTTTCACTTTTGCAAGAGGATAAAAGTTGAGATCTATTACATTGTCAAGCATACGAATAGCTGTCGGCACCACCCTTGCAATATCTTCTTGCGTGTGAATTTTAGAAAGATTAACAGAAGCCAGATTGCAAACTGCCGTATCCCCATCTGTTTTTTCTTTATCCACAATCCATATCTGTTTACCATTGATACTATCAAGTGCTGTCACTTTTTTTGCCGGCTTTGTCATCCCGCTGTCAACCGTCAACATCTCGTTTTCACTGTGCGCCTCCATACTTCCGTCTTCAAAGATAAATCTTGTTTTATAGGTATTTGGAGCTGTGTTTTGAAATATTTCCGTACAAAGATTTGAACTTCGTATAATTCCGGTATGTTTATTTGGATTGGCCTTATTGGCAGCATCCTTGAATGTTAAAAATGGGCTGCCTGATTCGAAATAACTTCGAAGTATTTCTTTCCATAATCCTTTAGCCGAAATAATTTCTCTTGTAACGCTTTGCGTTTTTTCCAGTTCAACATAACGCGCTTCGAATGCTGCCCCGTAAAGCTCCGTTAATTCAGGTACTTCGTACGGATCAAAAAGTGTCCATGTGGCATCTTCCTGAACACGCTTCATAAACAAATCATTCAGCCAAAGTGCAGGAAAAAGGTCGTGCGCCCTGCGACGCTCTTCCCCTGAATTCTTTTTAAGATCAATAAAATCTCTTATATCAATGTGCCAAGGCTCTATATATACGGCAATAGCTCCTTTTCTCGTTCCTAGTTGATCAACGGCAATAGCAACATCATTGGCAATTTTCAAGAAAGGCACAATACCCCCTGCGGCATGCTTATGGCCATCTATATATGAACCCATGCCGCGCACAAGTGACCAATCCCATCCAATGCCTCCCCCAAATTTTGAAAGAAGCGCCATCTCTTTATATCCATCAAAAATACCTTCGATATTATCCGGCGTAGAACCAATATAGCATGAGCTGAGTTGATGTCTTGGTGTTCTTGCATTGGATAAAGTTGGCGTAGCCGCCATTACTTCAAATTTACTCAAAATATCATAGAACTTCTTTGCCCATGTTTGACAATCAAATTCATTTTGTGCCAAAAACATCGCAACCCCCATAAAAAGCTGCTGCGGAAGCTCTATTGGAGAGCCTGATCTGTCTTTAATGAGATACCTGTCATAAAGCGTACGAATCCCCAAATAATTGAACTGCAAATCGCGTTCGGGCTTAATATAGTCGTTTAATTCATCAAGATCGTACTTATCTTTTAAGCCAAGAACGATTCGTCCTTCTTTTTCTCCGCGCTCAAAATGCTCTTTGAGATGATTATAGCCTGTAAAACCGCTTGCCTTATGGTAGATATCATACAAAAAAAGCCGTGCAGCAACAAATGTCCAATTAGGTCTATCAATATCAATTTTGTCAACTGCAGTTTTAATCAATGTTTGCTGTATCTCTTCGGTATTGATCATATCTCGAAATTGTAGTTTTGCATCAACCTCCAGCTCGCTTTGACTGACTCCCTCTAAACCTTCTACTGCTGCGGATGTGTACTTTTGAATTTTTGATATATCCAATGTTTCTATTCTTCCGTTTCGCTTGACAACTCTAATCATTTTTGCTCCTACTATGCTTCAAAATAAACGTAAACTGTGTTAAATTTGCTGATTAACAATTTCTCTTCTTGGGATTATGGGTATTTCTTTATATCCCAAACAGCATAAAATTTTTTAAAAAAATTATATCCAAGGATACATCTGTTTTATAAAAAATTCTACTCAAATTTTACTTGTGTGCATTTGAATTTATTTATTATTTTATACAAATTTTTATAAGAAAATAAATATCCTTTATAAAAATTGCAAATCCTTTTCCCGCTTTATTATTTCACCATAAAAAAAGAGGAGAATGATAAAAAATTTCGCAGGATCAATAAAAACCTGCAAGATTTTTATTTGAATACGCGAGAAAAAATCTTATCTACGTTTTTTGTGTAATAATCATAATTAAAACATTCTCTTATCTGCTTTTCACTTAACGAGGCTCTCAACTCTTCGTCTTCCAAAAGATATTGAAGATAGAGCGATTCCCCTTTTTCATTGGTTGTTGGTTTGCCATGCTGTATTTCTTCCCATACCTTCATTGCATTGCGCTGTACAATTCGGTAAGCATCTTCTCGGCTGACGCCTGCTTTTGGCAACTCAAGAAGAACTCTTTGGGAAAAAACCAATCCTCCCGTTAGATTGAGATTTTTCATCATATTTTCCGGCATAACTGTCAAATTTGCGATCACATTATTCATACGATGAAGCATAAAATCTGTTGTAATGAAAGCATCAGGCAGCCAAAATCTTTCTGTTGAGGAGTGAGAAATATCTCTTTCATGCCAAAGCGCTACATTTTCCATTGCAGGGATAGAGTATGCTCGAATAATGCGCGCAAGTCCGGTAATATTTTCTGTTAAAATAGGATTCCTTTTGTGAGGCATTGCTGATGACCCTTTTTGGCCTTTGGCAAAAAATTCTTCACACTCATATACTTCTGTACGCTGCCAGTGTCTAACTTGTACGGCAAACTTTTCAACACTTGATGCAAGCAATGCCAAAGCCGAGGCAAGTCTGGCATACCGATCCCTCTGGATGACTTGATTGGATGCCGGTGCAAACTTTAGTCCTAATTCTTCACATGCATATTCTTCAAGCTCAAGCGGAGCATGGGCGAAATTTCCCATTGCACCAGAAATTTGCCCTACACGAATAACTTCCATGGTTTGCTCAAGATTTTCAAGATGCCTTGCCATCTCATCATACCATACTGCAAGCACCAAGCCAAAAGTGATGGGTTCCCCATGGATGCCATGACTTCTTCCGACCATCAGCGTCATTTTGTGCTCATGCGCTCTTTTTTTGATAGATTCCATCATCATCTTCACATCTTCTATAATCAGTTTAAGCGAAGACGTCATTTGCAAAGCCACTGCGGTATCGACGGTGTCTGAACTTGTCATTCCGTAGTGGAACCAACGGCTTTCATCACCCAGTGTCTCAGATACAGAAGTAGTAAAAGCAATAAGATCATGTCTTGTTATTGCTTCAATCTCGTCAATACGCTCTACAGAAAATCCTGCGTTGTTTATAATTTTTTGTGCATCATCATCCGGAATAAGACCCAATTTGTTCCATGCTTTTACTACTGCTAGCTCAACATCCAGCCATGCTTGATACTTTGCGTGCATCGTCCATTTGCTACTCATTTCTTCTCTAGCATATCGTTCAACCATATCTATTCCTATTCAACAATTTTAGATATCATTCTACCAAAATCGCAGTTACAGAGAGGTAAAGATGCCATTTGTCAAAGAAAAATTTATTGTCCCCAAAGAGATGCCTGCTTTCCTTTATATCATGCGTACATTTGATGCAACCCAAGGCGAAGCCCAAAGACTTATCACAAAAGGAAGACTGCTCATACAAGGCGAGTCTATGTATAGGCCCGGAGAAAAAATAAAGGGAGAGATAGAAATAGTTTATTTTAAACCGCATTCTCAAAATAATCATCTCCTTTTTCAAAATCAAGATTTTATGATTCTTGAGAAACCTTCTGGTATTTTAGTTCATCCCAACACCATGTCAACACCCTATTCGATGCTTGATGAAATACGTCATTTAGCCGGAAATGATGCTAATGCTACGCATCGTATTGATATGGAAACATCAGGATTACTGCTTGCAAGCAAGCACAAAAAGTCCGAAACCTATCTTAAGAATGCATTTGAGGCAAAAACAATACAAAAAAGTTATTTGGCCTGGGTGGACGGTAAAATTACAGAACCGTTCTCTGTTACCAAGTCCATCAAGGTTAATGACGACTACAGTTTAACAAAACATAAAGTATTAATTGATGATTCAGGGAGATCTGCGCACACAGATTTTAAGCCGCTTTACTATGATGAAAAATTAGATGCCACAATGGTCGCATGTTATCCTTTGACCGGCAGAACACATCAAATCAGAATACATTTGTTTCACGTGAAACATCCAATCTTGGGTGATCCGATCTATGGTCCTACTTTTCATGCCAGTAATGCTTATTTAGATCAAATTCTTAATGATGAGGAACGCATGATGCAGATGGGGGCCGGCAGACTATTGCTTCATGCACAAAGTTTGTGTTTTCAATATAATTCAAAATTTTATATAGAGAGCAGAACTGACTTTGTTAAGATGAAAAATTTGATTTACGAAAAAGAAAAAAGAAAATTTAACCGATAATCCAGTAGCAATCAACAGAAAAACATTCACGTTGCCATAAAAAGTAATTTTATTTTCTGTCCCGTAAAACATTTCAGTCAACCGCTGCAATGGATGCAAAATCTTATTATTTATCATTTCTGTTGGCATCATATACAAACCAGCCAATCCCTATCAATGCGACAACACTAATAAAAATCACTAAAAATTCATCTAAATTTGTCATCATATCTCTTTTTGATTGAGTTCTTGCTCTCTAAGTTGACCGCAAGCCGCAGAGATATCTAGGCCTTTAGACTCTCGAATGGTGCACAATAGTCCTCTTTGCGTTAAATACTCTTGAAATTTCAGCATATCCCCATATTCCGGCCTTTTGAATTCTGTTCCTCCATAAGGATTGAAATAAATTAAATTGACTTTTGCCTTAATGCCGTCAAGCAAACTCAAAAGCTTCTTGGCTGCTGAAATATCATCATTGACATCTTTAATGACAAGATATTCGAACATAACCCTTTTCCTGTCGTTGACAGGAAAATTTTTAACTGCCGCAATAATGGATTTTATATTGTATGCTTTATTGATCGGCATAAGTTTTTGTCTCAGGTCATCATCTACTGCATGCAGCGATATGGCAAGATTGATTCCCAATTCCATTTTTCCAAGTTTTTCTATCTTGGCACTCAATCCTGAAGTCGAGACTGTTTGACGATGAGGGGCAATGGCCATTCCCTCAGGGTCCGCAAAGATCTTTACTGCTTTGGCTACGTTTTCCAGATTATCAAGAGGTTCCCCCATGCCCATGTAAACAATGTTGACACGGCGGTTGGCATCAATATCGTTATCTTTTTTAATCATGAGTAGTTGGGATACAATTTCTCCGGAAGTTAAATTTCGAACAAAACCGCCCTTTGCAGTCAAACAAAAAGCACACCCTACCTTGCACCCTACCTGCGAAGAGATACAGACAGTATACCGCTCCTGATGCTTTGTGGAACCGTCCTCATGGTACTCTTTTTCTTTCATCAGAAGAAGTACCGCTTCTATTGTATGCCCATCATACAATTCAAATAGATATTTACGGCTGCCGTCTTTACTGTTTTGAATCATCACGGTTTTTAGCGGAGTAAGTGTATATTCTTTTTCGAGTTTTTCTCGCATCTCTTTAGGAATATTTTTCATCGTTTCAAAACTATTTGCATATTTATGATAAATCCAATGATATATCTGTTTTGCCCTAAAAGAAGGTTTAATTATTTCGCTCAGCTCATCTTTGGTAAAATCTTGTATTATTTGTTTATTCATTTTTTCTTTCTTTGCTCTTTGTCATCTTAAATTTAGTTCAAAACACTATAAATGACTATTTGAATCTATTTTTTATGTATTTAGTAAGTCTATCCATAGCCTCTTTTTGATTTTTTAAAAAATCCCTATGTGCATTTGCATCACAATAGTTCGTCACAATAAATACTCCTCCCGCAGAAATTCCAAACTCCTTGGCTACTTTCAGCACGGCATAAAACTCCATATTCTCAAGATGAATCTGGTGGCCAAGATAATATTTTGCCGAATCGGCATCTGTTGTGATATAGTTTGAAGAGTTCACAAATGTTTCACGTGAAACATCTTCTGCACTTGAAACTACATTATCTATGGGTGTGTAGGAAGTTCCAGTAAAAAAACTGTTTTCAATATTGGTAGCTGTTTTTGATTCTATAATATCAAATATTTTTTTTTCACCGTAACTTCCCGCTGTTCCCACAAAAAGTATAAACTCCGGAGGATTCAGCAGACATAGTCTTGTAAGATTAATCGCAACATCTGTCATTCCTATTCCCACAGGTATAGCGAAATCGAAATTTTCACTGTCTCCGGCACAGATAATCATTTTATACCCTTACAGGAATCTGTTTTTCCCGCAGATAGTGTTTTAATTCCATAATATCTATCTCTTTAAAGTGAAATACAGATGCAGCCAATGCTGCATCAGCATGCCCCAAAGTGAATGCTTCCTCTATGTGCCGCATTGTGCCTGCACCTCCGCTGGCAATGACAGGGATATTAACATGATCACTAATTTTGCGGTTAAGTTCATTATCGAATCCGGCCTTAGTTCCGTCTGCATCCATAGAAGTCACCAGCAACTCTCCTGCTCCTCTTTCACAGGCCTCTTTGGCCCATTCAAATGCGTCAATCCCTGTATCATTTCGGCCGCCATGCGTAAAGACATGCCAAGTACTTTCACCCACCCTTTTAGCATCGATAGCAACTACAATACATTGGGATCCGAAACGTTTGGCACCCTCTTCTATAAACATTGGTCTTTTGATTGCGGCAGAGTTTATACTGACCTTATCACAACCGACATCAAGAAGATTATAAATATCTTGCAATTGGCGTATCCCCCCGCCCACAGTCAATGGAATAAACACTTCCTGCGCTACCCTTTTTACTACGTCTACTATCGTATCTCGACCCTCATGGCTTGCTCCAATATCCAAAAAAGTAATTTCGTCCGCACCTTCATCATTATAGCGCCTTGCAACTTCTATCGGATCGCCCGCATCACGTAATCCAATAAAATTCACCCCCTTGACTACTCTTCCGCCATTCACATCTAAACAAGGAATGATACGTTTTGCAAAATTATCCATCTAATTAGTTATCTTCCTTTAAAAATTATGGTAAAATTATACAAAAATTATCCATTGGCATAGTTTATAAAGGTATATTATAGTATGATTCAGAAGGATTTGGCTAATTTTGCAGATAAAAGATTTGGTCAAAATTTTCTTAAAAATGATATCTATATACAAAAAATCATCCAATCGATGCCCAAAGACAGCCTCAGGGTTGCAGAAATTGGGCCTGGATTAGGTGATTTAACCAAAGAGCTTATAAAAGCTAAAAATGTCACAGCATTTGAGGTTGACAAAAGATTATGTGAGCATCTGAGCGCGCTGTTTGAAACACTCATTCATCAAGGGAGTTTCAAATTGGAATGCGGGGATGTGCTTGAGCGTTGGGAGTCAGGAAGCTTGCTGGATGAACCTTATCATCTGGTGGCAAACCTGCCCTATTATATTGCTACCAATATCATCCTAAAGGCATTAAAAGATATCCATTGTCAGTCAATACTGGTAATGGTACAAAAGGAAGTGGCGGATAAATTTGCCGCCGGAGTGAAACAGAAGGCTTTTTCTGCCCTCTCTGTTATTGCAGGCAGTGTCGGCAAAGCAAAAGTATGTTTCGAGGTTGAACCTGAAGCATTTGTGCCGCCGCCAAAAGTAACTTCCGCGGTACTTTTAATCGAAAAAGAGATGACAAGGGATGACGAAAAGTTTGAAGCGTTTCTCAAAATTGCTTTTGGGCAACCGCGCAAAAAACTTATGCGAAATCTCATGTCAGCTTTTCCTCAAGAGATGGTAGAGCAAACTTTTAGCAAATTGGGCTTAGATGCCCTCTTGCGACCGCATGAGGCTGAGACATCTATATATCATCACTTATATAATGAATTAAAGGATTATTTAGATGGACAACCAAAACAACGAGAACACAAACAACAAAAAAGAAAATCAAGAAGGCAGATCACAACGCAGCAGAAGACCTAATCCTCACCGGACAAAAAATCCCAATCAAAATGGACAGGCAGAGCGTGAAAATCCAAACAGAAAACCACATCCAAACAGAAAACCCAATCCAAACAAAAATCAACCAAATCTGCAGACAACACAAGAGCAAAACATTAATCAAGATGCCGATACCAAGGTAAACCCAAGCGGCCAGAATAAGAAACCGAATTTAAGCAGCAAGCCCAGCCAAAAGACTCATACCCAAAATATCGGCAGTAAAAATAAAAATCGCAGAAAAAATCCTACAACAGTAAGTGAAGAGATGCGAGCCTGTATCAATGAAAATACACGTATTCAAAATGCAAGAATGCAACCTTGGAAACAATTGGATATCTCGAATCAAGGAAAAATACGCTTTACGCCGCTGGGAGGTCTTGGCGAAATAGGTGGAAACATGGCAGTACTTGAAACAGAGACAACCGCTATTATTATTGACGTAGGGATGAGTTTTCCGGATGAAACGATGCACGGCGTAGATATTTTAGTACCTGACTTCTCTTATCTTCATACGATTAAAGACAAAATCAAAGCTATTGTTATAACACATGGACATGAAGACCATATTGGGGCAATGCCTTATCTTTTTAAAGAGTTAAAATTTCCTGTATACGGAACACCCCTGGCTCTTGCAATGATTGAAAATAAATTTAATGAACATGGTCTTAAAGCAGATGCAAAATACTTTAACTTTATTACCAAAAGAAAACAATATGAGATAGGTGACCTTAAAATAGAATGGATCCATATGACGCATTCTATCATAGATTCATGTTCCCTTGCCATTGAAACACCTGCCGGAACCATAGTACATACTGCTGACTTCAAAATAGACCACACTCCCATCGATGGATACACTGCAGACTTGCATCGTTATGCTTATTATGGAGCAAAAGGCGTTTTATGCCTCTTCTCTGATTCCACCAATTCTCATAATCCCGGATTTACAAAAAGCGAATCAGTGGTAGGCAAAACATTTGATACACTCTTTGATCTTGCTACGGGAAGAGTCATAATGTCAACATTTTCTTCAAATATGCATCGCATCTACCAGGCCATGACAAGAGCGGTTGCTGCGGGAAGAAAAATCTGTGTGATTGGACGCTCCATGGAAAGAAATGTCGAAACAACCAGGGCTTTAGGCTATATAGATATTGACGATAAACACTTTATTGAGGTGCATGAGGCTCCTAAATACAAAGACAATGAAATACTTATTGTTACTACCGGCTCTCAGGGAGAAACAATGGCTGCACTTAACCGAATGGCGACTGATGAACATCGACATATCAAACTTAAGCCTTCCGATACTGTTATTATTTCTGCGAGCGCTATCCCGGGAAATGAAGCCTCTGTTTCCAAGCTCATGAACCTTCTTATGAAGGCAGGAGTGACTGTACGCTATAAAGAGTTTAGCGATATTCACGTTTCAGGACATGCGGCACAAGAAGAACAAAAACTTGTACTTAGACTTATACAGCCAAAATTCTTTTTGCCTGTGCACGGTGAGTACAATCATATCGCCCAACACGCAAAAACTGCCGTCAGTTGCGGGGTGGAGGAGAGAAATATTCTCTTAATGAGTGATGGAGATCAAGTTGAAATCACACCAAAATATATCAAAAAAGTAAAAACAGTCAAAAATGGAAAAACATATATTGACAATCAAAACAATATGAAGATTGAAAATGATGTGGTTCTTGACAGACAAAAGCTAGCCGAAGACGGTATTATCAATATCGTTGCGCAGGTCTCCCAGGAAAATCAAAAAGTAGTTGGAAAACCGATTGTTACTTCCCACGGACTTGTGGCAGACAAAGATGACAAAAAATTTGCCAAAGAGATTGAACTGCTTCTTGAGACCATGTTGCTCAATATGAAGCCTGAAGCATTAAAAGATCACAGAAATATTGAAAATGAAATTAGAACCAGCGTTAGAAAACATGTAGTGCGCACAAAAAAAAGATATCCTCTTATTATTCCAACAATTTTTATTATCTAGTGCTAATCGATCCGCCCCCCTATTCAAAAGGACGGGCACCCTCTCTTCTTAGACCTTTCTTCTCTATTTAGAGTTACCTTATGCTATAATTTTTCATTCAAACAAAGGCTACACAATGGACCTCATAAAAACCGCAAAAGAAACATTTTACACTGAAGCACAAGCGCTGGAACGGGCTGCTGCACGGCTTGACAAAAATTTTTTAGATGCTATTGATCTCATTATGCGAACCAAAGGGAAACTTATTATTACCGGCGTAGGAAAATCTGGTTTAGTGGGTGCAAAAATGGCTGCCACTTTTGCAAGTACAGGTACATCCAGCTTCTTTTTACATCCCACTGAAGCACTGCACGGCGACCTAGGAATGATAAGCAAAGGGGATACGTTGCTTGCCATAAGCAGCAGCGGAGAGAGCGAAGAGCTTACCAAAATTCTTCCGCACATCAAACGTTTTGAAATTCCGCTTATAGGTTTGACCGGTAATCCAAAATCTTCACTTGCATACTATTCAGATGTATTTTTGGATATCTCTGTAGAAAAAGAGGCCTGCCCTCTGAATGTTGCACCTACTGCCTCCACTACGCTGACCATGGCCATAGGAGATGCTCTGGCTGTGGCACTGATGGAAAAAAGAGGCTTTAGGCACGAAGATTTTGCTTCTTTTCATCCCGGCGGCACATTGGGCAAAAAACTCTTTATCAAAATTAAAGATCTCATGCGTACAGAAGCACTACCCATTATTCAGGATGACACAACACTTAAAGAAGCTATCGTTACCATGAGCGAAGGAAAACTTGGTACCGTACTTATCGTCGATAAAAAAGGAAAATTCTGCGCGCTGCTTAGTGACGGAGATTTGCGAAGAGCATTGATGAAAGAATCTTTTAGCTTGGAACATCTTGCCATAGACTATGCTACACGGAACCCAAAAAGTTATCATGATACCCAATTGCTTGCAAGTCAAGCGCTTGAAATCATAGAAAATGAACGCATACAACTGCTGCCCATTACAAATAAATCAGGAAAAATCATAGGTGTACTACACATCCATGATCTAATCAATGCCGGCATTAAAAGCAAATAGAGGACAATGCACATGAGACTCAACAAATACATTTCACATCATACCAAATATTCACGCCGCGATGCAGACAAACTCATAGAGGCAGGCGAAGTCACGCTCGGCAAAGTGGTTCTTAAAAGTTTTAGTTATGAGGTGAAAGAAGAAGATCGCATTTATATTAAGGGCAAACCTATCAAGGTACGTACCGAACTTACGATCATTGCATACAATAAACCCAAAGGAGTACTTGTCACCAAAAAAGATGACAGGGGGAGAACGACTATCTATCACAAACTTTCTGGGAAATTTAGACACTTTATTCCGGTGGGAAGGCTTGACTACGCCTCAGAAGGACTTTTGCTTTTAACGGACACTCCGGAAGTGGCGCAAGCACTCATGGAGAGTAATCTGGACAGAACCTATAACATCAAAATAGATAAACCCGTAACCGCCGAAATGATGGAAGCGATGGAAAAAGGACTTGTTTTGGATGATGCAAGAGCAGGAGCACATAGCAAAAGCGCTATTACCAGTATGGAGTTTGCCCCTTTTGCGCATTATGAAATTCGTCATGCCGGGCAAAACTTCACCAAACTTCGGGTAACCATCTCTGAGGGCAAAAATCGTGAACTTAGACGTTTTTTTGCCCATTTTGATGCCGCGGTGCTGGATCTTAAACGTGTCGCTTTTGGAGGAATAGAGCTAAACAATCTTCCCACAAACAAAACACGTTTTTTTACACGAAAAGAGTATGACGATGTTCATAAATTTATGAAAAGAATCAAACAAAATCAAGCCAAAGACAAAGATAAACACAAAAACAAAGGATAGGCGTTGGCAAATTTTGCGCTCAAATATCGCCCTAAAACATTAGATGAGCTTATGGGGCAGCCACATCTGGTGCATCCCTCCTCGCCTTTAAGAAAGTTAATTGAAGCCGATGCGCTTTTGCACACTTTTTTTTATGGGCCTCCGGGATCCGGAAAAACAACACTTGCGCGCGCAATTGCATCACAACTTGATAAACCATTTTATGAGATGAATGCGACGACCCTCAAAATAGAACAATTACGTCAAATCTTCAAAGAATATGCCTATGCATTGCAAAAACCGCTTATTTTTATTGATGAAGTACACCGCTTAAGTAAAAATCAACAAGAGGTGCTTTTGCCTTTTATGGAAAACCAAGCTGCTCTCATTATCGGGGCATCCACCGAAAACCCTTATTATTCACTCACTGCTGCAATGCGTTCACGTTCTCATCTCATTGAACTCAAGCCCCTTGGCACAAAAGATATGGCAATTTATCTTGAGAAAATACTAAATGCAGAAAATATTTCAATAGAAGAAGAAGCAAAAAAATATTTAATTTTTTCAAGCGGAGGAGATGCGAGGGCCATGCTAAATCTACTTGAAACTGCAAGCATAATTGAGGGGCCGATCACACTTCATACACTCAAACAAATAAGATCTCATGCCGTACAGGCAGGAAGCTCAGAAAGCGAAAGTCACTACGAACTAACATCAGCCATGATAAAAAGTATACGCGGAAGTGATATTGATGCGGCTATTTATTATCTATCCAGGTTGGTGGACGGGGGGGAGCCTGCAGAATTTATTGCTAGACGTTTAGCTATCCTGGCCAGTGAAGATATAGGCAACGCAAATCCCCACGCACTCAATCTCTCCAGTTCTGTGCTGAACATTGTTAAGCATATCGGTTATCCTGAGGCAAGAATAACACTTTCCCAATTGGTTATCTACCTTGCCTCTTCCCCTAAGTCAAATGCGGCCTATTTGGCCATAAATCATGCCTTGCAAACCCTAAAAGAAGAGGAAGCCGCCCCCGTCCCCCCTCACATCAAAACACATGCGAAAGCATATCTCTATCCTCATGATTTTGGAGGATGGATAAAACAAGATTACCTCACAAAACCCAAAAAGTTTTACCAAACAAAACAGATAGGTTTTGAAAAAACTCTTTTTGAGTGGCATGAAAAAATAACATCCCAAAAGAAATAACACAATTTTGACACTTTTCTGTGCTATAATTAATTAGTTATATAATTGAATTAGGAGAATGAATGAAGCTCAAAATAGTAAAATTTGTGATTGCAAGTGGTGCATGTATCATTGGATTGAGTGGTTGCACAGGGCAAGAAGCTGTTCCTAGTAATGCAACCCAAACAGGTGCAGTGACAGGTGCGTTAGCAGGTTCTGTAATCGGGTACAATACTTCAGGACACAACAAGGGCCAACGTGCTGTTATAGGTGGTCTTCTTGGTGCAGCTGCCGGCGGTGCAATTGGTCATGCAATAGACAATCAAAATCCAGAACCTGTAGAAACTGGCGGCTGGGAATAACTTTTAATACAAAATATACAAAAAGGAGAGTGATATGAAATTATTTAAACCTGTGATTGCCTCTACAGTAGTGGCATTCATGCTAAGCGGATGCTATAACGAACCTGGATTAACACAAGATACAAGTTATGATCGAACCAAAACAGGTGCTGCAACCGGTGCATTGGCAGGCGCACTGATAGGATACAATACTAAAGGGCACGATAAGGGACAAAGAGCTCTTATTGGAGGTCTTTTGGGTGCTGCAGCAGGCGGCGCAATCGGATACAGTTTAGACCAGCAAGCTAATGAAATAGCTCGTGCGCTAGGAACAGGGGTGGACAACGATCCTCTTGCTGTACTTGACCCGCAAAGAGACATTATCGTTTCAAAAACAAATAATTATGTAAAAATCATGTTTAGGGACCGCATGATGTTTGCCACTGATTCGTCAAATCTGCAGTCAAATGCACGCTATAAAGTAAATAAGGTAGCACAGCTCTTGCAAAATTATCCGCAAACCGTAGTGGGAGTCGCAGGCTTTACCGATAATCAAGGAAGCTATGAGTACAACCAAGGACTTTCAGAAAGGAGAGCAGCTTCTGTAGCTAATATACTTGCTGTAAACGGCCGTCCTTTAACTAAAGGGTGTTCCTACAATAAAGCTATAGCTCCGAATGATACTGCAGAAAATAGGGCTCTTAACAGACGTGTAGAGGTGTATTTGTATGCAGATAGAAATAAGATGAGCGATCCCTGCTACCAATAGCATAAAGATCTAATATAAATAAAATTACTTCAACGAGTCAAGCTTTTGCTTGGCTTGTTCTGCATTTAATGTGCCTTCAAAAAATTGGCCTTCTGTTTCATTGATCACATTTAAAAGTTTTGTCTGAAACAACTCACCCCTGATTCTTTCGTTCGCAAAATGTTTCATTTCACCAAAATCAGGGAAAAGCTTTAGAAATTCTTTTTTTAGTTTGCTGTGTTGCCATGCTTCAATTTGTGTTTTTTCATCAATATCTGACACTATTAAAATATCTCTGCCTACGCTATCAACACTTTGATATTTATCGTACTTATGTTCCAATATGTAATCATTATTACTAAATTTATCATCTTCTTTTTGAATATCACCAACGAAACTGGTTATAAAATAAATAAACCCTATCCCCACAATCACAAACAAAATAAATGTCTTATCCATCTTTAAATCCTCAAACAAATTGGAATAAATATAAAAAATATTATACTATAAATTCGTAATTAGAATTGATGAAGTGATAATGAAAAAATTGAAGTTGAATGAAAAGAAGTGGTGCGGATGAGAGGACTCGAACTGGATAACTTAAGATTTTTTACAATTCATTACAATATAAAACCACCCGAAAAATAGGGCTCTTTAATCTTTTTGAAACTTTTTCAATGTATAATAATTCCATGAGTCGGTATCCCCCAAGGTATCCCCCAAAGTATCCCCCAAAATTCTAAGAATATGAGAGGCAAAAATGGCCATTGATCTAAAAGACTTCAAACAGACAAAATACCCAGGTCTTTATAAAAGTATTGCCAAAGACAAAACAAAGGGATATAAATATCTGATGTGGTCAAAAATAGACGGCAAATTACATAAAAAGATTATTGGTTGCAGCGAAACAGACAAGCTAACGGACAGACAAGCAAAAGACAAGCTCGAAAAGATCAAAGCAGACATAGAAGCAGGCT
>JAJPEU010000005.1 GCA_021166685.1 Sulfurovum sp.
GATCTATTCTCCTCTGTTTTTAAATTTAATTCATTTTTAATGATAGCACAAATAAACATATACTTGTATTACTTTGGGCTGCAAAAAAATAGAATTAAAAATAATTAATTTATTTATTTCTAATAATTAATAAACCAGATACTATAATCACCCATCACAATCAAAGGAAAAAATATTACATATACATTCATTCATACCATTCACATCTTTTCAGTTTTCATCTATGGCGGATTTTTATTTACAGACAATCTTTTTATGGCAAAAATGGGCCAATCCCTCACCCCGGAGGAACACACAAAAGCCAGAGAAGCCGTCATGATACACGTAAGAAAAGTGGTTCCCTACAGCCTGATGGTGGCGGTTGCTTCAGGACTTTTTTTGTTTAGTCAGGTTTTTGGAAAGATAGCAGATGACGGGCTCAGCAGATTTCAAATACTTTTAAGTATAAAAGCATTTTTTGGGTTATGGCTTGGCTTTCGAGGAATAAATCAAAAACTTTTTGGGATTCAGCCTTTTGTTTTTAAAAGCCATCTTTTTCCATTTTTCCTTGTGATACTGGTTATTTTTTTATCGCAGTTTATGAATATTTAGCGTATTGCACCATCAAACAGTATTTGTTTGGATTTATTTGGGTTATATCGGGTCTAATTTTTTTCCTCTTGCAGCCCCGCAGCCAGAACGGTCTCTTTGGCGATAGCCAGCTCCTCGTTTGTAGGTGTAACCCAAAGAGCGATCTTGCTGCTTGATGCATGAATGCTTCTGCATCCATTTGTGAGTTGGGTATTTAAATGCATATCCATTTGTACACCAAAAAATGTAAGTTTCGCACAAATCGCTTCTCTTGTTTTTGCACTGTGTTCACCGATGCCCCCTGTAAATATCAACGCATCAAGACGTCCTAAAATAGCGGCATAAGCGCCGATATATTTGACAATGCGATAAACAAAGATTTCCATTGCGAGTATGGCCAATGGATCTTCATGAGCTATTTTTTCTTCTATCTGGCGCATATCGTTGGTTTGGGCTATTCCTTTGAGGCCGCTTTGTGTGTTGAGCATCGTTTCGATTTCATCGGCATTGAGCTGCGTATGCCTTAGCAGATAAAAAATAATTCCCGGATCAATGTCTCCGCTTCTGCTTCCCATCACCAATCCTTCAAGAGGTGTCATACCCATGGAGGCATCTATGCTCTTGCCCCCTTGGATGGCACATGCGCTTGCACCGTTACCCAAATGAAGCGAAATAATATTGAGTGTTTCTAATTTTTTTCCCATGGCTTTGGCTGTTTGCCGGGCAACATAATGATGTGACGTTCCGTGAAATCCATAACGCCGCACACCCAGGTTGTCATAAAAAAAATTGGGCAGTGCATACCGGTACGCATAAGGGGGTACAGTATGATGAAAAGCCGTATCAAACACGGCTACCTGCGGCAGATCGCCAACCAGTGCCTGTATGGCGCGTATGCCTTCAAGATTGGCATGATTATGCAAGGGAGCGAGAGGCTCAAGTGATTCGATTTGGCTTATCACTTCCTGGGAAATCAATGTCGGCTCATAAAAAAGATCGCCCCCGTGCACTACTCTGTGGCCTACGGCGCCGATCTCCTTAAGCGAAGAGATAACCTGATGCGATACAAGCATTTTAACCAACAGCATGATCGCTTCTGTATGATTATCTATTTTTTCTTGATGCCGGTAATGGTCTTTTTTGCTGATAAAAGAGACTGTTGAGATAGACTCAAAAATACTTTCGGCTGCCCCCGATGCAAGAACCGTCCATTTTTCTATGGAAAAAAGTTTGAATTTCACCGAAGAACTTCCGGCATTAAGCACAAGCACTTTCATTATTGTTCCTCTTTTTGCGCCTGTATGGCCGTAAGCGCAACCGTATTGACGATGTCAACAACACTGCATCCGCGGCTGAGATCATTGACAGGTTTGGCGAGTCCCTGCAAAATCGGTCCGATGGCAATTGCGCCTGCAGAACGCTGCACGGCCTTATAGGTATTGTTTCCGGTATTGAGATCGGGGAAGATAAAAACATTGGCGTGTCCGGCCACTTTGCTTTCGGGCATTTTGTTTGCTCCTACCGCAGGATCAATAGCAGCATCGTATTGGATAGGTCCCTCTATGGGCAAATCGGGACGTTTTTGCCGCACGATCTCTGTGGCTTTACGAACTTTTTCCACATCTGTACCTACACCGGAATTTCCGCTGGAATAGGAAAGCATTGCCACACAAGGAGTTAAACCAAACTTTTTGGCTGTATCGGCCGAAGCGATCGCAATTTGAGCCAGCTGTTCGGCATCCGGGTCAGGATTGACCGCGCAATCGGCATAGACCAGGACCTCGGTATCAAAACACATAAAAAAACAACTTGATACAATAGTAAATCCCGGTTTTGTTTTGATGGTTTGCAAGGCAGGCAAAATCGTTTCTCTGGTCGTATGCGTGGCGCCGCTGACCATTCCGTCAGCCATTCCCTCATGAACAAGCATGGTTCCAAATAACGTTTTGCTGCTCATAGCTTCAGATGCCACCCGGAGCGTCACGCCTTTGTGTTTTCTGAGCCCGAAATAACTTTCGCACAATCTCTTCTTGAGTATTTCATCTTCAGGATCAATGATTGTCACGCCTTTGAGATCCAGTCCTAAGATTTTAGCTCTGGAAGCAATCTCTGCTTTTGTTCCCAAAAGTATAATCGATACGATTCTGCGCCGCAAAAGTATATCCGCCGCCATCAGTATCCGATCGTCTTCTGTTTCAGTCAGGACGATAGATTTGATTTCTTTGGCGGCACGCTCAAAGAGCTGATGTCTAAACATCGCCGGGGTAAGGATGCCCGATGAAGCTTTGGAAAGTTTTTGAATAAGCTCTTTTGGGGATGTATTGCTGCTGAAAATCCCCAATGCTGTTGCAATTTTATTGGGCGTTTGCATGCTTAAACCGGGAGCAAGCGTCTGAAGTTTTTCCAATACGGTAAACATATCATGCCCAAGATAAAGTATTGGGATTTTGATAGGCTTCATATCTTCAAGAAGATGCATCACGCTCTGCGGAGGTTTAAAGTTTCCGCAGAGCAGTATGGCGCTCAAAGAAGGTTGAGAAGATGCATGGTGGGCCAAGACCGCTGCAAAAATAATGTCTGAACGATCTGCTGATGTGACGATAATATCTTTTTGCCTGATATGTGTTAAAAAATGATCAACACCCATTGCGGCAATATGAGTTCTTCCTACGATGCGGTAAAGCATCTCTTGGCTCCCAAACACTAAATCCGCCTTGATGTCTTGGACGATCTGTGAAACTGAGATACTGTCGATATCTTTAATGTTGGGCAAAAGAGCAACAGGAAAAGAAAAATTATTCTTCAGTGTTTCTCTGTGTGCTTTATAAAAAGGGTTTTCGCACCTGTTGACAAAAAGCATAAAAAGTTCTGCATTTTGTGTTTTGATTGCATATTTCCACAAATTGATCTCTTCTGTAACCTCTTCTTGTTTCTGGATTTGCGGTACAAAAACACCTACAACAGGTGCAGAAAAATTCTTTGCGATCTCCACATTGATATCGTAATCAATCAATGAAGACAGATGCTCATCCGCCAGTCCCAAACACAAAACAAAATCATAACGTTTTTTCAAATCAAGATATCGGTCAAGAAGTTTTGCCATAAGCTCATCAGACAAATCCTCAGAAATAAGCTTTTCGGCTTCATCAATTTGTACGCCTATGGCTTCTACGTAGGACTGTTTTAACCCAAACCATCCAAGAATGGTTTGGGTATCTTCATCCCTGTCAACACGGTACACCAAAGGACGGAAAAAGGCGATACGGCCATAATGACGCTTTAAAAAATCAACCATTCCTAGGGCAACAACCATACTCCCTGCCTTAGGATGCTTTGAGACGATATAGAGTGACTTAAGTGCATCAGCAGCCATTGTTTTACCTTTTTTATTATCACAGGTCTGGTTTTTTGTCATTCGGGTACACGTAAAAATTATAGCCTATCCTTGCATAACAGACACTTTAAACCAATATCACATAAATTAATCGATTAAAATCATTTTTTAATATTTAAAAAGTTAAAATTTTTATACTATGAGAAGAGGGAAGGAAAATGTATGAAAAAAAATGTTGTAGGTGCAGGTTTGGCAATTATGTTTGCAACGGCATATGCGAATGCAAACGAAGATTTTAAAATCGCTAACGAAGAGAGTGTTTCACCTTACTATATGACTGTAAAACTCATGACAACTTCAGGCGGAACAGTTTACGAAGAACATGAAACTCTTAAAGGTGATCATGCCCGCGGTATCGGTATCGATGTCGGCTACAAATTCAATCCGCATTTTGCAGTTGAAATTTCAGCAGCTTACGGGCGCAACGATGTTACTAAAACAGAAGAAGGGAGTTTGGAATCCGAAATCGTTCGCGCTACTTATGTATCTTACGCATTGAATTTTGTTTTCTTTCAACCGCTCTGGGATGAAATCGGTTTTTTTGCTAAACTCGGATACGAAAAAGAACATGAGAAAATATCTGCTTTAAATATCAGCGAAGACGATTATGGTGTGGATTACGCCATCGGATTTAACTATGAACTCAATGCGCATAATGCTATTTTTATAGAGCACGAAAGATCCACTATTGACGGATTGCGCGGTGATGCCTATTTTGTCGGATTGGAGTTTAAGTTTTAACAGTAATTTGCACCGTCCGTCTTTTTTGTCGTTACAGGATAAAACATGCGGACGTACACAGCGGTTTCTATGCTCATTTCTCCGCTGAATGGCAAAAAAACCGTTTTGTATTTTGAAATCAATTTTCTACATACTCCATCGGAGCAATTGTATTTTTTAAACTTACGTCCACAACAAAACGGTCATTTAAAAAATTACGCCCTATCAGCAATTGATATTGGAAGTTGCCTCTATTGGCAAGAGAAACATTAACGTTTTTAGATATTTCACCCAATGTAAGCCGTAATTTTATAACAGGGCGTTTATGGGCTTTTGCGCCATGTCTTTTAACATATATATACCTTACAACTTTGTGCCTCGTTGTAATATCATCAATCGTCACAATCGCCCAATCTTCTCCATCCTCATTAATAATTTCCACACTGTCAATACCTATCGAAGTTATACTTGCTCCGGTATCAATACGTGCTTTCATTATGAAATTTCCGGGAATCACACGGATTTTCTCAACGGCCCCAATCACTGTCTTTGAAGTCTCAGCAGCGTTATCAACGTCTTGATTCGATTTGAAAAATTTTTCTTTAGTCGAAGCGGTAGTATTGCTGTCTTTGGATATATTTTTTGCGGATGCACCGGCAACCACCAAAAGCAGAACCATTCCCGTATACAAAATATGAGATAGGAACGTTTTATTTTTATTGGCCATCTAAAATTATTCCTTTGAAATGAAATGGGACACTGAGCGTATTTGCATGAGATAAAAAACTATTCAAAATCATCCCACTCCTCTTCTCTGTCTTCATCCGTATCATCATAATTGACAGTAAATATTTTTTCATAGCCTCTTTTTACAAGCTCCTCGTCCAATCCTTCGGCACTAAATCCCTTTGTTTTGCACACTTCAATAATAGCCGCTATATCGCTGTCGCTCACATCATTTATCTTCATTTCAAACTCAATATCAGAGATTGTCATTGCCCTGCTCCTAGTATGGATATATAATTACATTTTATAATTTTTAAAATTAAAACCCTAACGGAATTATACATTTTTTTCAAAAAAAATATCATGGCTTTGCTGAGTGCCTCTTTCAGCATGCGTATTTTGATGCAAAAATTTTCTATGATACAAATCAGATATTTTTACTCTTATTTTTTTTAAAAGCTCTTGACCGTTGGGTATCATTTGTGCTATAAGATAAAATCAAAGCTTTTTATATGGGAGATTTATAATGCCGCAAAAAGAAATAAATAAAGTTGTATCAGGTGAATATCAGCTTGGTTTTGAGGTTGATATTGAGACAGATACCGTGCCTCCCGGCTTGGATGAAAACACGATACGCTTCATCTCGGCCAAAAAAAATGAACCCGAATGGATGACACAGCTTCGGCTCAAAGCTTTTAAAAAATGGCAGACGATGGCAGAACCGCATTGGGCACATATTACGTATGCACCTATCGACTACCAAGCCATATCATACTTTTCTGCTCCAAAAAATCCTCCTCAAAATCTTGACGACGTAGATCCAAAAATTCTTGAAGCGTATGCAAAACTGGGCATACCGCTTGATGAGCAAAAACAGCTTCAAGGGATTGCTGTCGATGCGGTTTTTGATTCTGTTTCGGTTAAGACAACCTATAGCGAAGAGCTTAATAAGCTGGGAATCATCTTTTGCTCAATCTCTGAAGCGATACAGGAGCATCCCGAACTTATCAAAAAATATATGCATTCAGTGGTACCGATGAATGATAACTATTTTGCTACGCTCAACAGTGCGGTTTTTACCGACGGAACATTTGTCTATATTCCTAAGGGAGTACGCTGTCCGATGGAGCTGAGTACCTATTTTCGAATCAATGCGCTTAATACGGGACAATTTGAGCGTACGCTCATTGTCGCTGACGAAGGCAGCTATGTAAGCTACAACGAAGGTTGTTCAGCGCCCACAAGGGACGAAAATCAGCTTCATGCCGCCGTCGTTGAACTGATCGCCATGAAAGATGCCCAAATCAAATATTCCACCATTCAAAATTGGTATCCCGGTGACGAAACGGGCAAAGGAGGCATCTTTAATTTTGTAACCAAAAGAGGACTTTGCCAGGGAGACAATTCAAAAATCTCATGGACGCAGGTTGAAACAGGCTCAGCAATTACATGGAAATATCCCAGCTGCATACTTAAGGGTGATCACTCTGTGGGCGAATTTTATTCTGTGGCAGTTACCACTCTCGCACAGCAGGCAGATACCGGAACAAAGATGATCCATCTTGGAAAAAATACCACTTCCACCATCGTCTCCAAAGGCATCTCTGCGATGAGAGGGCAAAACACTTACAGGGGCTTAGTCAAAATCGGTGCACACGCTCAAGGTGCAAGAAATTTTAGCCAATGCGATTCTTTGCTCATAGGGAGCGAATGCGGTGCGCATACCTTCCCCTACCTTGAATGCAAAGATATCAAGGGCTATATAGAGCACGAAGCAACGACTTCAAAGATCAGTGACGAACAGCTTTTTTATCTCAGACAACGCGGATTGAGCGAAGAGAATGCTGTTTCTATGATTGTACACGGTTTTTGCAAGGAAGTATTTGGCCAGCTTCCCATGGAGTATGCCGTAGAAGCCAAAGCGTTATTAAATTTAACACTAGAAGGGAGCGTAGGATAATGATACAAATAGAAAATCTTAAAGCAAATATCGGTTCAAAAGAGATACTCAAAGGGCTTAACCTTATACTTGAAGAGGGAAAAGTGCATGCAATTATGGGGCCCAACGGGGCGGGCAAATCCACCCTTTCAAAAGCCATTGTAGGTCATTATGATATAGAAGTCACCGGCGGGGATATCACGTTCAAGAATCACAGCATTATAAAAATGAAACCCGAAGAAAGAGCGCTCGAAGGCATCTTTTTAAGCTTTCAAAACCCCGTAGAGATCCCCGGTGTAAACAATGCCTATTTTTTACGAACTGCGCTCAATGCCAAGCGCAAACATGAAGGCAAAGAAGAGTTGAATGCTGCTGAATTTTTGAGGCTCATGAAGGGGCACCTTGAAAGCCTGGGAATGAAGTCCGATATGATAAGCCGTTCTCTCAATGAAGGCTTCTCCGGAGGAGAAAAAAAACGTAATGAGATTTTGCAAATGCTTATCTTGGAGCCCGAGGTGATCATCCTTGATGAGATCGATTCGGGATTGGATATTGATGCGCTAAGAGCTGTTTGCGAGGGAATCAACAAGATGAAAAACGGTAAACGAAGTTTTCTTGTCATTACGCACTACAGCCGCATCTTAGACTATATCAAGCCTGATTATATTCATGTTTTAAAAGAGGGCAGGATTATCAAAACTGCCGGACCTGAACTTGTCGCACAGCTTGAGGCCGAGGGATATGAGTCTATCAAGGATGAAAGCATATGAAACCCATAACGCTTCAGCATAAAAGCAAAGAGGAGTTGCGAACTCTGCTCAAGACAAGTGCAAAAAAAGATTTGCTGCTGGAAAAATTTAGCGAACTTGATATGCCAAGCACAAAAAGTGAAGCCTATCGCTATTTTGATATACAGCCTCTAATGGAACAAGAATATAAAACCGCCGCTTTTATCCCTAGAGAAATAAAAGAGCACGATAAGATAGAGATTGTAGACGGGATTGTCAAGACGGCCCCCAAAGGGATACGGGTTTATTACGGTACATACGATGATGTAGATATGACGCATTTTGATCCTCTCTATTACTTGGGGCATCTTTTGACCCCTGCGGTGATCATCATAGAACTGGACGGTGACATAGAGGTTGAACTTTTACATCGCTTTACAAAATCCCAAACCCTTTTTGCCTATCGCCTGGTAATCAAAAATCAAATCAACAGACATGCAACACTCTATGAAACATTTGAAGGTAAAAGCGCTGAAAGATCTCTTGTACTTTATGGTTACGACATGCACATCGCAAAAGACAGCTCACTAAGAGTTTTGAAAAACCAAACTGCCTATGCCCCGCACTATACCATGATCGCTTCTCACAAAATTTCGGTAGAAAAACAGGCCAATATGGTCTTTAAGAGTTTTGATTTTGGGGATGCCTCTGCGCTCACCCTGCTTAAAGTAGATTTGGATACTTCTGCACATATGGAAGCCGGGCATCTGCTTTATATTGGGGGTCAGGCCAAAAGAGGCATTGTCTCACAGATTGTCCACAAAGGCAAACATACCAGCTCACATCAGGAAGCTAAAAATATCCTTGATGAAAATGCAAGAGGTATTTTCGATGCGCTTATCAAAGTCGAACATACCGCCAAATACACTAAAGCCCATCAAAATTCTAAAGCGATTTTGCTGGGAGAAAATGCCCATATGGTTACCAAGCCGCAATTAGAGATTTATATAGATGAACTAGAAGCTTCTCACGGCGCCACTACCGGACAACTCGACAAAAAACAGTTATTTTATTTGCAGTCTCGAGGCATCTCTCAAATTGATGCCGAAAAAATGCTGGTGATAGCCTTTGCAAATACTTTGATAGAAAAAATCAAAGATACCAGAAATCAAGAACGCATTAAAATGAGTTTTGAAGAAGCATTTTATGCATCAAACAGGACAAAGCTTCTGAAAAAAACGGATCAATAGATTTTTTCATCAGTATTGAAATGCAAAAATTATTGTATTTCAAAAAGACAAAACAGACAAGGAGACGTCATGACCATGCAGGAAAAAATAGCCCGCTACAAAGCCGATTTTGATCTTTTTTCAACTGCCGACGAAAAAATAGAATATGTTATAGATCTAGGCAAGCATCAACCCCCTCTTAAGACGGGTGAAAAAAACAGTGAAAGTTTTATACAGGGGTGCTCCTCAAACGCCTGGCTGGTGGCCGAATGCGATCACAGCAAAATACATTTCCGGGGCGAAGGAGAATCGATGATGGCAAAAGGAATGATGACTATTCTTTTGGACATCTTTAATGATCGCACACCGGAGGAAATACTCTCATTTGATCCGCTAGAGCTTCAAAACATGGGCATTACAGAACTCTTAAGTCCTGTACGTCAAAAAGGACTTGAAGCATTTCTAAATACGATCTATGGTCATGCCAAAGCACACAAAACAGCCTCAGCCAAGGAGCCAAAAAAATGACAGATGAACAGATGAAAGAAAAAGTTGTTGAACAGCTAAAAAACATCTATGATCCTGAAATCCCGGTCAACATCTATGACCTTGGATTGATCTATGATGTGGATTGCTGGACTGATACAACAACCGAACTTAAAAAATGTAAAGTCAAAATGACGCTTACCTCTGCAACCTGCTCAATGTCTGAAACAATAGTTAATCTGGTGCGCAGTATCAGCTATCGTGTAGATGAACTTGAAGCGTTGAATGTTGACTTGGTATTTGATCCTCCGTGGGGACAAGAAAAAATGAGCGATGAAGCTAAACTGCAACTGGGGCTTTTATAAAAATAAATATCTTTATCCCTATCTTTTTATAAAAAAACTCGCTATAATACGAAACTTTTCTGCAAGAGAGTATCAAACTCCCTACGGGCACTCAATTCCCGTATACTATATTTAGATTTAGTACATCATTAGTACTTCACTGATCATCCACACACATTGTGCGATAGTTTGGTATCAGCTGCATAAAATAGGGACTATCACTATGGCTCCCCGCATTTTACTATAAAGAAACAATATGAAATTTACAGATTTTAACCTAAAAGAGAGCATCCAGGATGCAATAAAAGAGGCTGGATTTACCGAGCCGAGTCCCGTACAAAAAGAGGCTATACCTCTTGTACTTGCAGGACATGATATCATTGCTCAGGCCCAAACAGGAACAGGAAAGACCGCTGCTTTTGGTCTTCCTATTATGAGCATGATGAAAGCAGACGGTTCCGTTGAAGGCCTAGTCATTGTGCCGACAAGAGAACTTGCTATGCAGGTCAGTGATGAACTTTACCGTTTTGGCAAACTTTCAAACCTTAAAACAGCCACCGTATACGGCGGTACGGCTTATGCAAAACAAATAGAACGTATCAACCAGGCTTCTATCGTGGTAGCAACACCGGGCAGACTCCAAGACCTTCTTATGAGCAAAAAGATTAAACTCAATCCGCATTTTGTGGTGCTCGATGAAGCTGATGAAATGCTTGATATGGGGTTTTTGGATGAGATTAAAAATATTTTTACTTTCCTTGCAAAAGACAGACAGACACTTATGTTCTCTGCTACGATGCCAAAAGCCATCAGAAAACTTGCAGAAGAGATACTTCTGGAGCCAAAAACAGTCTCTATTACAAAAAGTGAGAGTACAAACACTTCTATTACGCAATTTTATTATGTCGTCGAGGAAAAAGAGAGAGACGACGCATTGGTACGTTTGATAGATTTTAAAAATCCAAATAAATGCATTATCTTCTGCCGTATGAAAAAAGAGGTAGACAGACTTGTCGCACACCTTACTGCCCAAGGATTTAAAGTTTCAGGCCTTCATGGAGACATGGAACAAAAACAAAGAGAAGTAACCATCAAAGCATTTAAACAGGGAGGGATTGATATCTTTGTTGCTACGGATGTGGCGGCACGCGGGCTTGACGTCAATGACGTTACACATGTCTTCAATTACCATATTCCTTTTGATTCCGAGAGCTATGTGCACCGTATCGGACGTACAGGGCGCGGAGGAAAAACAGGCGAAGCGATTACCCTGGTGACACCCAATGAACTCAAAACCATCAAGCGTATCGAAAAAGATGTGGGAACAACGATGGCAACAGAAGTTATCCCTACCCGCCAAGAGGTTCAAAATGTCAAAGAAGATGAACTTATAGCTAAAATTGCCGGTACACAGATCACTGAAAGTGCTATCAAATTGGTTAAGACCCTTCAGCACGATTTGGATATTGTGACGATCGCCCATCTTTTGGCATCTATGATACAAAGCGAAAATGCCATCTTGGGAAAAGACAAGATCGGTCTGACGCTTGATCAGATAGCCGCAGCCATAGAACGGATCAGAAACGACCGAAGTCCAAACAGCAACAGCAGAAACAGAAGTCGCGGACGAAGCGGAAACGACAGCAGCCGAAGAAGAAGCAGTAGCGGCGGAGGCGGAGACAAAAGCCGAAGCGGACACGCAAGCAGAGAACGCAGCAGTCAAGGCCGCGCAAGCAGAAATGGCGGACAGGGAAGCCGCAGTTAGCCAAACATACCCGTTTCAAAAATCCTCTCTCTGCTCCAGACGCTTTTAAGCGTCTGGCTTTCTAAAATTTCTTTTACAAGTTAGTTTATTTTTATTATTTTGTTTATCTTTTTAATGTATTTATCTGTAGAATATAAAAAATGCCTAATTGCTAAATAATATTAATTTTCCTTTAATATTTATTTTCCTATAATTAGACATTATAAACATAAAAAAAGGGATAAAGAATGAAAATGATAAAACTAGTAAGCATGTCTTTGATTGCATCAAGTTGTGTATTTGGAGCATCTTCGCTTGCGCAAAAAGCTAAAACAAACGGGCTTACAGCTATACCTGAAGATGCCAAAGCCTTGTCAAAGCTAATCGACCCCAAAGGAACGATTACGGAAGAGAAAGTAGCATTAGGGAAGCAGCTTTATTTTGAACCGCGCCTATCAAAAAGCGGACTTATTTCTTGCAACACGTGCCACAATCTTGGAATGGGCGGTGCTGACGGTGTAAGCGCAGCGGTAGGACATAATTGGACCGCTAATCCTCATCATCTAAACTCTCCGACTGTTTACAATGCCGTATTTGCACAGGTACAATTTTGGGACGGAAGAAGCCCTGACTTGGAAGATCAAGCGCAAGGCCCTATGCAGGCAATGCCTGAAATGGCAGCAGCACCATCGATGGTAGAAGCAAGAGTCAACTCAATGCCTGAATATGTCGAATCATTTAAAAAAGCATACGGAAGTGACGTCAAAGTTGATTTTAAAACGATCACGGCAACTATCGGGATCTACGAAAGAACCTTGGTCACGCCGTCACGCTATGATGACTTCTTAAACGGGAAAAACGATGCGCTTAGCGATGCAGAAAAAGAAGGACTTGATACCTTTATAGATAAAGGATGTGCCACTTGCCACAATGGCGTTGGACTAGGCGGAGGCATGCAGCCTTTTCCTTTGATTGGCAAATATAAATATGCTGATGTGGGAGACTTCAAGGGAGACAAAAACGGTATGGTCAAAGTTCCAACACTAAGAGAAGTAACTCAAACAGCTCCCTATTTTCACAATGGTGCCATCTGGAGTCTGGCTGAAGCTGTTCAAGAAATGGGGCGCACACAGCTGGGTGTAGAGATTTCCGACGAAGACACAAACAAAATCATCACGTTCCTTAAAGCCTTGGAAGGAAGAAAACCGGTTATTGAATATCCGCAGCTTCCAAAGAGCACACTAGACACACCAAAACCTGACATGAACTAACCTCTTTTAAGGGTCCCCAAGGGCTCTTAAAAGCATCATTCAAAGCCGATAAATCAACTTCATTTTTTACTTAAATCATTTATATATTTTTTAAACTTGTGCTACTATGTCACATTAAAATCAAAACTTATTACCAGCAAAGCAAAATAAGTTTTTACGAGTGAGCCTTCAAATTGAAAAAACCTATCTATATCACTGATCTTGATCATACTTTTTTACGTACAGACCAAAGCATCAGCGACTTTAGCGCCAATGTGTGGAACAAAAAAACAAAAAATGCCATATTGTCCGTCGCTACGGCCAGAAGCTTTCAAAAATCTCATGACTTTTTAGCCGCACTCCATCTGGAAGCCCCCATGATACTTCTTGACGGGGCAATGATTGTCACACCTCAAAAAAAGCTTATAGAACTTAAGCTTATCAACAAGGCGCTAGCCGATGCCGTTATATATGAGGGCAGCAGTTTTGGTATCTACCCTTTTGTAATTGCGCTCAAAGACATGGAACTCAATGAAGCGTTTCTTGTCCCCGCCCAATGCAACGATCATCAAAACGGTGTGCTTCAAAATTACAAAAATGATCCTCGCATGAGAGTATGCAAAAAAATTCAAGCCATGGAGATGAATCTAAAGATTGTCTATTTTGGAGACTATCAAACATTAAAACCTCTCACTGAGCATCTGCAAAAAACTTTTTGCAATGAGCTGGAATATAAGCTTTCTCCTGAAAAATACAGTGACGGCTATTTTCTTACCGTCTTGCATCCCGAAGGCGACAAGGCTCATGCATTGCAAAAAATTGCAGATTATATGGGGCGAAATACTCATGAAATAACTGTTTTTGGAGACAGCATCAATGACATAGGCATGTTTAGGCTTGCAGGCACTTCTGTAGCGGTAGCCAATGCACTTGATGAAGTTAAGGCGGTAGCAGATATTATCCTGCCCCACTCCAACGATGAAGATGCGGTAGCAAAATATCTGGACAGTCTTCATTGATCTTTTATTGTATTTTTGCAAATAAAATTTGTCAACAAAAGGCACGAGCAGGCATTTTTTGGCTAGAATAGTAAAATAAATTTCTAGTTGTTTTGTCCAGAAACACTAACGTACACTACATCAAATACAAACGGGGTGTCCAAAATGGCAATTACTGCAATTCCGGTAGACCAAAGAGTTATCGATATCGATTCGCGACGATTCGCTTCTATAGAAAAAGCCTTGGTTGAATTGATCACCAACAGTGATGACAGCTATGCCAGGCTGGAGAAAGCCGGCGTGCAGACAACCGGACAGATTCTTATCAAATATGAACGGCATCAGACAGGCGCACTATTAGTGGTTACGGACCAGGCAGAAGGAATGTCTTTTGAGAAAGCCTGTTTTATTCTATCCTATGGCGGAGCGCACAGTTCTTTAGCCAAGGGAGAAAGCGGAGGACGCGGGTATTTTGGCCGTGGGCTGAAACAAGCCATCTACGGTCTTGGTCACGGATGGATAGAAACGATCCGTGACGGTCGATTTTCCCGCATCGAGCTGTTTCGAAGTGAAAACGGCGGATATTTGTATGACGATGGGAGCGGGGATCGAATAGCCCAGAGTGAAGATTATGAACGTTTGGGCATTTCAGAAAATGGCAGCCAGATAACTATTGTCATCGAAAATACACAGGTAAATATTTCCCGTTATCAGTCTATCATACAAGCAGTAGCAAACAATATCTATCTGCGAGACATCTTGACACGGCGCCATGTGGAATTGGTAAACATACAACAAGGCAAAGAGGCGGAACAAAGCGGTAAGATCTGCTATCAAGAACCGCCTGCTGATATACTGATAGGACCTGATGAAACGGGATATTTTATCTATGAACAGCAGACGTATCCCTTTACCCTCACCTTAAAACGAGCCATTGATACCGAATTAACATCCAGAGGCGATGAGCGCACCAACGGATTGATTGTTCTGTCCGACATGGCGGTACTTGACTGCCAACTGTTTGAATACGAAAACCAGATAGGAACAGAATATCTTTTTGGTACAGTACGCTGCCCGGCTTTGATTGAAAAATTAAGCCATGGCGCAGCGATCATCAGCGATGAACGTGAAGGACTGAACCAGAAAGATCCTTTTGTGACAGCTTTCTCCAAATCCGTTAGCACCATGATTGCCCCTTATGTGTTGGCAGAACAAGAAAAACTCAAACACTTGGAGCGCGCCTCAACCTCTGACAGAACCGGCCATATGATCGAGCATCTTTTGCAGCGCATGAATGCAGCCGCAGTTGAAGATTTCGGTATTATCTTGCCGCCGTCTGACGCAGAAGCAAGTGCTGATGAAACAACCGGGCTTTCGGCCGCATTGCGTTTTACTACACCTTTTTATTATCGAAAACCAAATCATCCTTTTCACATTGCCCTACTGGTTGCTCCTGAGCAATTTACCGACGATACGATTTTAAATTTTGAGTATATGCTGCCCAAATCCATCCGCATTGATCCTAAGCCGACATCAATAGCGCTGGAAGGACCAAAAGAGATGCGGCGGATAGAATGGACTGTTACAGGAGATAAGGCGGATGAGCGGGGAGAGATCACGGTGCGGGGAGGAGAGTATTGGGCTCGGTGCGAAATCGTTGTTTCAGAGCGTGCATCCGGACATAGTTACGGCTCATCGATGCATACTGCAAAAAAAAGAGCGCCCCGGGATCATGGCGCCAATATGTTTGCCGGCTATGAATTGCGAAATCTAAACAATGACAGAGATCGTGCCGTGTATAACCGAAAAGAGCGAAAAATCATTATCAATACCGGTGCGCCGACCGTGCAGCTCTATATTGACGGCAGAGGCCATTTTAGAGATTCTGCCAGGTTGCTTCTGGCTGAACTTTTTATGGATGTGATTTCGGATGAATTGGCCCAATATTCAATAGAAAAATCAGGTCAAAAAAATAATGTCGAAGCTTATCATGCGGCCAAAACAGATATCATTCGCCAATACGGCAGTGAAATCCATCTTTCTTTTTTAAATACTTAAACAGATAACACAGAAGATAAACTTCTATGTTATCTTCTTTTTGATATATCTAATACCGATTGATTAACTGCGCATTCAAAAGCTCAAGTCTCTGAGGTGTTCCTATGTCAAGCCATTCACCCTCATAGAGTTCGCCTGTAACTTTCATCTCCCTCATTGCAGATCTTAGCAATGGAGCCAAGGCATTTTTACCATAAGGAACATCTTTAAAAAATTTTGGAGAGTAGTAGCCGATACCCGAAAAAGTATATGCCTTGGCATCAGTCACAAAACCATCCTTTAAAGCAAAATCCCCTTTTGGATTGTGTTCGGGGTTGGGCACGAGAATGAGATGCGCCAAGATGCCCTCTTTGAGCTTTTTGTCCTGCTTAAAGTCATAATCAGACCAGATATCGCCATTGAGCACCAAGAATGTTTCCTCCCCAAGCAAAGGCAAGGCTTTGACGATACCCCCCGCACTTTCCAATGCTCCCTCTTCTTGTTCGTCGCTGTAAGTTATCTTTACACCCCACTGCGAACCGTCACCCAAAGCCTTAGGTATCCGGTAGCCTAAATGCGCGATATTGATAACGATCTCTTTAAATCCATCATGCGCCAATCTTTCAAGATGCCACACAATGAGCGGGATACCTCCAACTTCAAGCAGGGGCTTGGGCATCTCATCCGTAAGCGGCCTCATGCGTTCGCCGCGACCTGCTGCGAGTATCATTGCTTTCATTTTCATTCCTTTTAAAGTTTTACTTGTATTCCAAAAAAACACTTTTCCTGTCAAAACTATAATTTACAGCAAACGTTGAAGTAGCGATGCAAACATCTTTGTTTCGTCGTATTTTGAACCTATCTCCAAAATATACTTGAGCGTTAAAGGAATATCCTTTAAATATCCGTCTTTTCCGTCACGCAAATACAGCCTGCTGAAAATGCCCAATACTTTAATGTGTCGCTGCAGTCCCATGAAGTCAAACCATTTGATAAAAGTAGCATCATCAATATCCAAACCGATGCTGTCACGGTAATAGAGTGCCAGTCTTTCAGCCTCTTGTGCGTCAATCTCAACATAACAGTCCCTCAGAAGCGAAACCAGATCATAGGTGATGGCTCCCGATCTTGCATCCTGATAGTCTATGATCCCTATCTTGTCTTCGGTTGGCATCATGATATTGCGTGAATGAAAATCACGGTGAACAAAAACTCCCTGTGGCTGCTCAAGTACCGCTTCGGCTATTTTTTTACATGCCTCATTGATAATATCGTATTCTTTTTTTGTTAATGATATTTTTAAATATTTTTCAAGATACCATTCTTGCATTAATGCCATTTCAAAATGTAAAAAATCTTCATCATACAACGGCAAGCCTTTTGTATCGGCATGCTGGATCTTAATGATCTCGTCAATGGCTTTTTGGTAAAGTGTATGGTAGTTCTTTTTATTTAAAATATCAAAATAGTGGGTGCTTCCAAAATCCTCAAGGATAAGATAGCCTTTTTTTATATTTTTTACTATTATATTTGGAACACGGACACCGGCAGCCAAAAGCCTTTCAGTGACATCAATAAACAGAGTCAAACTCTCAGGCATCAAAGAGGAGTCCATCACTATGCAGGTGAGAGGTCCTTGCTGTTGGGTTTTCTGGCTAACCGGCTGCCGATCAAACGCCGGATCATGCGGTTTCCTAAGACGATAGTATGCTCTAAAGCTCGCATCGCTAGAAGCCGTTTCTATACTCCACTCATTCCATCCGATATCTTGCAGCCATGATTTTATGTCACCGGTCATACGATAATCATCCTCTGTTTTTTCGTTGTTATTTTGTCATCTCGCTTAAAATGCTGGGCTTTTAAGGGTATTCGCCGTGACATTGCCTGATAAAAAATATTATACATAAAGCCCGCCCAATACCGCATTGGCACTTGCGCCCGTGATGTCCTTTAACTCTACTTTTTCGCTTCTCACTCTCTTGTAGGCCAGCCATGCCATCATCATCGCTTCTAGCATATCTCCATGCCTGGCTATGAGCACTTCCACATTTGGCATCATCGCCTTGATGCGATCGACCAAAAAGCTGTTTTTGGCTCCACCTCCGCAAAGCAGTACCATATCTCTATCAAATTTCAGCACTTCATTGCTGACACTGATGGCCGTTAGTTCCAGAAGGGTTCTTTGTATATTTGCTTGCAATTGCTTGTCATCCCGAACTTGCTTCAGGATCTCTTTGGATCCCCGGGTCAAGCCCGAGGATGACGGGTTGTTGTCATTCCTGCGAAGGCAGAAATCCACTCTGCATATCTTATCTTCGAGCCATGCTTCATTGAACTTCTCTCTTCCGGTACTTTTTGGATACTCTTGCTTGAAATATTCATCGCAGAGCATCTCATCCAAAAGAGCATAATCCACTTTGCCCCTTTGCGCCCATGCCCCGTCTTTGTCGCAGGATCTACCCTGATGTTTGGCTATCCACATATCCATCAAGGCATTCCCGCATCCCGTATCATACCCTATGGTCTTTTTGCCAAGTATAGTGATATTTGCCATGCCTCCGATATTGACAACAGCTATTTTTTGGCTTATCTTGCCAAACAAAAAGGCATGAAATGCAGGAGCAAAAGGAGCACCCTGCCCTCCGTAAGCCACATCTTTACGCCTGAAATCGGCCACGACCGGGATGCCGCACCGGGCATTGATGATGTTCGGATCGCCCAGCTGCATACTGGTAGGATATTTACCGCTTGGTGCGTGCCAGAGTGTCTGTCCATGCACACCTATGGCTTTGATGTTTTGCTTATCGATGCCGTGACCGGTGATAAATTCATTGATAGCCTCTGCGAACTGTGATCCCAGTATATGATCCAATTCTCCCACCTCTTGCAAGGCCGTCCGTCCGGCGATCATCTCCAGCACTCGTTCTTTTAACACCGCAGGAAAAGGATATTCCGCTGCCTCTATCAGCGTACATTGTCCAGCATCTATCTGACACAGCGCGATATCTATACCATCTAATGAAGTGCCGGACATTACACCTATGTATAGTTCACTCATACATATCCTCTTATCTGTTTATATAGATATTATTATAGCGTAAGGGAGATTAGTTAGCCGGTCCGCTTTGCTCTCATGCTTTGTGTGAGAGGTGTATTGGTTAATGCCGGTATGAATTCTCGCAGAAACTGTAAGAACTAAAATTTTGTCTCACTCTTCCCCGTCATCATAATCGCAAACGACACAATCGTCCCCATAATGATCTGCACTGAGAAATTAATAGCAAAATCAAACAATGCTTTTGTGATATACGGCTGCAAGATTAGAACGGTTGCAAATCCGCCTAGAAGCGCGTATCGTACACTTCTCTCATTGCCTCTTTTGGTCCACAGGGCCGCACCATACACCCCAAGCAGTCCGGCATACGCGAACACCATTACCCCAAGTGCAAAATCAAGCAGAGGAATATCGCTGGATCTCTGCCAATAGTAACTGAATATTGCCATAAGTGTTAAAAGCAGCGCAGACACAAGCACCCCTGCTCTCGAAGCTTTCAGATAATGCTTCTCGCTTTTACCTTCGAACATCGGCTTATAGATATCCGTCACAGCCACAGATGACATCGCTCCAAGAACCGAGCTGGTACTCGTGAACGTCGTCGCGACCACACCGATAGTTGCAAGTGCTTTGAATCCGTCAGGAAGCTCATGAAGGATATATGTCATAAAGATAGCTATTTTCTCGCCTGCAAAACTTTGGTGTATCTTGTTGCCAAAACCGGAGAGCTCAGGATGCTGATAAAACAGATAAAGCAATAATCCAATGACCAGAAACAAAAACGCAGTAGGTATGGTAATGAGGATGGAAACTATCAGCGACTTTGCCCCCTCATTTTTATCTTTGCAGGTCAGGATGCGTTGTGTCATATCCTGATCGAGTCCATACGCTGCGATATTTAAAAGCAGCAGTCCGCTGACAAGCGCCCAAAAATTATAACTTCCCGTGAGAGAAAAATCAATTATCTTGAGCTTGTTGCTCGCCTCCAGTGTAGAGTAAATTGTCCCAAAGTCCCCGCCTAACGCGCCAAAAAGATGATATATGATAAATAGCGCTGCGCCTATATAGATAACGACTTGAACGATATCGGCGATGATGATAGACTTGATGCCGCCAAAATACGCATACCCCAATGATCCCGACATAAGAATAATAATGGCAAACAGCATATGAGCTGCGGCTATATCGCTAAACAATATCATAGATACGGCAAGGGCTCCGATATAGAGTCTGGCTCCGCTGGCAAAAAGTCTTCCGACAAGGAACATCACCCCGGCATCCCTTTTGGCTCGCGGACTGTATCTCTTTTCCAAAAGTTCATAAACGGTGATAGCGCCTATCTCGTAAAATCTAGGTACCAATACTTTTGCTACTATGACGACTGCCAAAAGAGCAGAAACGAAGAAGCCTGCAAATGTGAGATTGCTGCCGTATGAAGATTCCGGGGCTCCCAAAAATGTAGCAGCCGATTGTGAAGTAGCAAGGACAGAGATGGCAACTGCGAACATCGGGAGGGATTTTTCACTGACGAAATAATCTCTGCTCGTTTTAACCTTTACTCTGCTGAGCCAAACCGATGAGACAACTACCAAAAGAAAATATATACCAAAGATCACCCAGTCTATGGTTGCAAAGGCTGAATGCACTATCGGTCTTTTGGGGGTGTTTTAAGCTGAAGCTCTTTCACGGCAGATCTGACCGCATTCATAAACTTGGGGCCGGGGTCTGCTTTTATGGTCCTGTAGCTTGTGTCTTTTTCCAGCCACAGGGGAGTCTTTTCCATCCGGGTATATTCATAATGCCCTATCATGTATTCGATACTAGGATATTTATTTTTCAGGTATCTGACTAAAGCGATGTTGGATTTGAGCTGCGCGGGGGTGAGGTCTTCGGCCTGATTGCCTTTTCCTCCAATATTTTCAATTCCGATGCTTGAATAATTTAGTCCTATAACATGCCTTGCCATCCAGTTCTCCGGCATCAACCGATAGACAGTGCCGTCACGGTCAACCATAAAATGAGATGAAACATTCAGGGCACCGGCTTTGAGGATATCTTTGCGGTCGCTCAAGAGAAGTTCCGGATTTAAACGGTTGAACGAGCGTTCAAAATCCATCTCCGCCGTCCAATGAAGCACTATAATTTTGGGAGTAATCACGATATCCTTAACGTCCAAGCCATAACTTGATTTGATATATTCTTTTGTCATGGCTATGCGCTTTTGGGTGAACATTATAGGTTTATCAACAATTCGTAAAGTTTGAGATGCGGACTCTTGAGCCTGAATCAATGCACAAGAAGCAAGCAAGCATAAAAATATTTTTTTCAAAATGTATCCTAATGGGAGTTGAGATTATTGTATCGTATCTGTGCTATCGTTTGATTTGTCCCGCAGCAATATCGCGACAATGATAACAGGGGGCAAACATAACGCAAAAAGGTAACCGGGAATATGTAAAAGTTCATGGCGCTGCAAATATAAAAAACCAAGAACCAAAAGAAGATAGGCACCCAAACGGTATACAGAGAGGGCTGCTTTTGTATCTTTGAGGATCTCAAAAAGTGACCGTCTGTTTTCTTTGAGTTTTTTCTTCTCCTCTTTGATTGTTTCGGCCAAAGACTGTTCTTCTGCTTTTGTGGTCTCTTCATTATCATAAAGGTCGTAAGGATCTTCTACTCTGTCTATCGCATCCTTGCTGTCATCGATCATAACAATCTCTTTTTCTGCGCGAACCGTAATCATGCGCCGATAACTGATGAAAGAGGCCAGCATAACCGACATTGAAGTAATAAATCCAATCTGCATGCTGTAAAATACTCTGATATCAAAAAATATGACACTAACCGCTGCTAGTACCGCATCCGCAACAAGAAGAAATTTCAGTATCTTTGTACTAATACCTGTCATTCTCATCCTCGTTGCCATATTTGGCCTGCTGCTCTTTTTTATATTGGTATTTAGGATCGTTTGCAAGTTCATCCAGAGACTTTTTCTGTTTTTCATAGGCCTTATAGACATTCAGGGCGGCTGCGCCTACACCTATAAATACTCCAATCCAAAGAGTCCAATTTGCACCCGTAAGCTTTTGCAGACCAAGGCCGATACCTACGCCTATAAGTACAGCCACAACCATGGAAATGCCCAGACTCAACCCTTCGGCAGCATCTACCACTTTTTTAAACTTGGGGTCTTCTTGATTGTTGTTCACCGTTCATTCCTTTTCGCTTTTTTTTGAGTCACATTTTGGATCCATAAAGCAGTTGTGTTTAATTTAATTTTAAATTCTGATATAAATTCAGAATGACACTATGCCTGCTTGCCGATATTTGCCATCACCTCATAGGCTGTCTTGATCGTTTCCTCTATCATCTCATCTGTTGTTGCCGTGGAAACAAAACCGGTTTCGTAAGATGAGCAAGCAAGGTAAATTCCTCTGTCTAGCATTCCTTTATGAAATTTAGCGAACATTTTCGTATCATTCTCTAATGCGTCATTGAAGTTTTTTACCGGCTTTGAAGAGAAAAAGAAACCAAACATAGAACCTCTTACATCTGTGACTAAAGGGAGGTCGGCTGCATTTGCTGCTTTCTTGAAACCGTCCATCAGTTTTTTAGCTTTATTTCCCAGTTCAACATAGATTGCGGGATTTTTTTTGAGTTTTTTAAGACTTGCAAATCCCGCTGCCATGGCAACAGGATTTCCGCTCAGTGTTCCCGCCTGATACACCGGGCCTTCCGGTGAAAGATGCGCCATAATCTCTTTTCTTGCACCGAATGCGCCTACAGGCATGCCCCCTCCGATCACTTTACCCAAAGTAACCATGTCAGGTTTGACAGACGTGATGCCTTGGGCTCCTTTGAGTGACGCCCTAAATCCGCTCATCACTTCATCAAAAATCAAAAGCGCACCATGGGCATCGCATACGTTTCTAAGTGCTTCCAAAAAAGATTCATCCGCAGGAACCAATCCCATATTTCCTGCGATCGGCTCTATCACGATACAGGCAATACCCTCTTTTGAATCTTCAAAGCATTTTTCAACACTCGTGATATCGTTGTACGTAGCAAGCAAAGTATGCTTGGTCAGATCAGCTGGCACTCCCGGACTTGAAGGCGCACCGAAAGTTGCGAGACCCGACCCCGCCTGTACCAACAATGAGTCAGAATGCCCATGATAACACCCCGTAAACTTTACAATGTTATCCTTTCCCGTAAATCCGCGCGCCAATCTAATGGCAGACATCACCGCCTCTGTTCCCGAACTCACAAATCGCACCTTGTCTATACCCTCAAAAAGAGAGACTATCTCTTCAGCCAACTGCGTCTCTATCGTTGTAGGAGCGCCAAAGCTCAACCCTTTTTTGGCCGCTTCGATAACCGCATCTTCGATCTCCTTGTCACAATGTCCAAAAATAAGCGGTCCCCAGCTTTGTACATAATCAATATATCTGTTGCCATCAATGTCATAAAGATATCCTCCTTTTCCGTATTCAATAAACGGCGGTGTGCCCTCTACACCATTAAATGCACGTACGGGCGAATCAACACCCCCGGGTATTACTTTATAAGCTTCTTTGAATGCTGTTATACTTCTTTCATATGCCATCTATTAATCCTCATCTATGTATAATTGCGAAGATTATACACTATGGGCACTAAGGAGACGATTATCAGAACATTAAAAGGAGTATTACTCTCTTTATTGTTGCATCTCCTGCTGTTGCTGCTCTTTGTAGTGGTTTTTAAAAAAGTAGAACTACCGCCGGCGCCTTTGGCACAGGAGAGAAAAATTGCACTAAATCTGTCGCGGTTTACACCTCCCTCTTCCAGGCCTGCAGCTACACCTGCACCGACGATACCCTCTTTGGCAAAACCTGTGGAAAAAAAACCAAATAAAGTGCAGGCCGTAAAACCTCCCGTTAAGGAAAAACCTTTAGATCAAAAAAAACGTCTTGTCGCTCCAAAAAGCCAGAACGGAGAAAACAACGCTACCAAGGTCACAAAAAAACAAGTAAAAAAAATCCAAAAAAAGATCGTTCAAACGAAGGCGATACAACGCACAGCAAAACAAACGATCAAACAAACTCGTCCCAAACGCCCCATATCAAAAGCTTCAAACGATCCGCTGGCCAACGCCCTTATGGGATCGGGAACCTCGATGTACAGAACAACAAAACCTAACACTTCCAACCAAACAGACACCATGATCAATCAGCTGTACGGCAGGGAATTTGACGGCTTTAACCAGGTTCAAAAAGAATTTATACGAGACAATCTAGGCGCAATACACCGCATCACCCAACGTACGCTTTCTAGAAACGGATATCCCGATGTAGCGATACAAACAAGGCAGGAAGGTACCAACATTGTCTCTTTTGATCTTCATCCCAACGGGGATATCACCAATCTTCAGCTTAAAAGATCTATAGGATACGCGGCTTTAGATGAAAATACGCTTGAGGTAATACGTATCGCCTACAAAGAGTATCCAAGACCCGCCAAAACTACAAAGATCGTCTTTTACGTGCACTACCATTTACAATAAATCATTAAAAATTACATTAAAAACTTTCAAAAAATGCAATGTTTTATGAGAAAATAAGGCATACGGTATTCAAAACTGTTATAATATATTATGATAGAAGAATGAGAGAGCGAGCATAAAATGAGGATCATAAAAAGCTATAAATTTATAAAAAATTTTGATTTTAGAGAAATCACCCAAAATGCCATAAAAACCTATAGAACAAAAGTAATGAAAGATGCTATTGTGATTGAAAAAGAATCCAAGTATGCTTTTATATTCAAGTATGGCGTCGCAATATTTTGGGATTTTGGAGATGAAGAATTTTTACTCAAAAAAATTTCCACATCTACTGTTTCTTCCGAAAACTGCGAAGAGTTTAATTTTGAACTTTCGCAGACACAAAAAATTAAAATTGAAATTGATACAATTCAAATAGACACTCTTGATGAACTCACAATGCTTTCGGTTTCTTTTGCCATTGCACAATCCATCAAACTGAGCGAATTTGAAGATGCCATGCTCGATACTTTACAACAGACAGAACATATTCCGCAAGAACTCGCAAACAATGGACGTGTTTTATTGCAAAGAAAAGAAATTGCCAAACAAAGAGGACGCCTTTTTCTAACCAAATCAAAAATTTATTTACATTTTGAGCTGCTTGATACACCTGAATTTTTTTGGGAATATCCTGAGCTTGAGGTCTACTACCAAGCAGCACGAAAATATCTTGAGCTCCAGCCCCGCATAGAAATTCTAAATAGAAAACTCAGTGTACTGCAAGAGGTGTTAACCATCTTGGCAGATGAGCAAAACCACAAGCATTCAAGCCAGCTTGAGTGGATTATTATCATTTTAATCGCTTTTGAAATCGTTATATTCATTTTTAACGATTTACTCAAATCATGAAAACATCGCTTTTCTTTTTTACTTTTTTCTTCTTTCTTTTTTCGCTGCATGGACTTTTCTATCTTAGAGTAATTAAAAAATTGCTTGTTCCTGCCCGTGTTAAAAAAATATTTAAACTATTTTTAGGAATCAACTTTTTATTCAATCTGCTTTATATGGGAGGAAGATACACGGACGCTATACCCAATGGGCTTTACTATCTCTTTTCAATTTCGATAGGTATCACCTTTGTACTGCTTTTATATCTGATAGTGCATGAAGTCATCTATCTTCTTGGCAAAACCGTTAAAAAAATGGATCGATCAAAGAGAGATTTTATCAAAAAAAGTACAGACGGCATGCTCCTTGCCCTCTCGACAGGATATTTGAGTGCCGGAGCTTACGAAGGAAGCAAAGAACCTGCGATCAACATTATAGATTTTAAACATTTTGATTTTTCGATCGTTCAGATTAGTGATTTGCATATTGGAGGGCTTATAGACCAAAGCTTTGTAAAGGCATCTGTAGAAAAAATTAATGCGCTCGAGCCTGATGTTGTTTTTATCACCGGTGATCTCATCGACACTAACATTGATCAAATCAAAGATGCGGTTATGGAACTTGACCGTATCGCTTCCAAGCACGGTATCTATTATGTCTTGGGCAACCATGAGTATTTTCACAACCCTCTCAAGATTATTGATTTTATGCAAAAGACGCAAATTAAAGTATTATTGAATGAAAATGTGATTATTGACGCCCTTAAACTCAATATCGTAGGGGTAACCGATCTTTTTGGATATCGTGTCGGCCTGCTGGTCCCCGATATCGATAAAGCGTTCAAGGGGTATAATGAAAATTATCAAACCATTCTTTTGGCACATCAGCCCAAGTTTATCGAGCAGCTCAAAAACTATGCGCCCGATCTCATACTTAGCGGACATACGCATGGCGGACAAATTTGGCCTTTTAATTATCTCGTAGGATTGCAGCAGCCCTATGTAAAAGGACTTCACACGCTTCCAAAAGGAAATCATATCTACATCAATAGCGGTATCGGATTTTGGGGACCTCCCATGAGACTGAATTCTCAAGCCGAAATCACCTATATTATTTAAAGAACTGCGACAGATAAATAAGATGCGGAAGAAGGCTGTTTAGGAGGATGTTTCTAATCTCCCATACGATATAATCCAAATATTAACAAAAACGAGAGTAGCATAAATGAAAAATAACACCATGTTTTATATCCCTAGACCAAGTCCGAATGATCCTGATGCATTGGGGCATTTTGGCAAATTTGGCGGGCGTTTTGTACCCGAAACGCTGATGCCTGCACTTGAACAGCTTCGGCTTGACTATGAAGCGGTACGTTTTGATCCTGATTTTTGGGGAGAGGTGGATTATTACTATAAGCATTATGTAGGACGGCCATCGGCACTTTATTATGCGGCAAATATTTCTAAAGAGATAGGTGCAAAAGTATACCTAAAAAGAGAAGACCTCAATCATACCGGAGCCCACAAGATCAATCATGCCGTAGCCCAAGCCGTTTTGGCAAAAAGACTGGGAAAGAAAAAAATTATCGCAGAAACAGGTGCAGGTCAACATGGAGTGGCCACGGCCACCGTAGCCGCACTTTTTGGATTGGAATGCGAAGTATTCATGGGAGCCAAAGATGTGATGCGCCAAGAGCTCAATGTCTTTCGTATGAAACTATTGGGCACAAAAGTACATCCGGTTGAATCAGGAAGCAAAACACTCAAAGATGCCATGAACGAGGCCATTCGGCACTGGGTAACAAATGCCAGAGATACCTATTATCTTATCGGCACGGTAGCCGGTCCGCATCCCTATCCCATGATGGTTCGCGATATCCAATCCATTATCGGATGGGAAGCAAAACAGCAACTTCAAGAAGCAGAAGGATGTTTGCCGGACAAAGTCATCGCCTGTATCGGCGGAGGCTCAAATGCAATGGGGATCTTCAATCATTTTCTGGAAGATGAAAGTGTAGAGTGTATCGGCATTGAAGCGGGCGGAGAAGGACTCGATTGCAAACATGGCTGCTCTCTTGAAAAAGGTACTCCGGGCGTGCTTCATGGCCAGCTTACCTATCTGCTCCAGGATAAAGACGGACAGATACAAGAGGCGCACTCCATTTCTGCAGGTTTAGACTATCCCGGAATCGGCCCGGAACATGCCTATTTGAAAGATATGAAAAAAGTTACCTATGACCACATTACCGATGATGAAGCGCTTGATGCTTTTGTATGGCTTTCGCAAAAAGAAGGTATCATCCCTGCTTTTGAAAGTTCTCACGCTATAGCCTATTTAAAAAAAATGAAACCAGAATCAATCAAAGATAAGATTATCCTTATCAGTCTTTCAGGGCGCGGAGACAAAGATATGATACAGGCAAAAGAAATCTTAAAAGACCAATTTTAAAGGATACATATGAATTTTGAACTCACCATAGCACCCCTAAATGATATTAAGAGCGATCTGCAGATCATTATGGTTGTAGAAAACGATCTTAAGCACTCTTTTATTCATGATAAAAAACTACTCAAAAAAGCAGGATTTAAAGGAGGCCAAGACGAAACTGTTCTTTTTTTGGAGCATGACAGGCTCTATGTCGGTGTAGAAAAGATCAGCGGCGCCAACATAAGAACGGCAACCGCATCGGCTATACGCGCACTTGCATCAACAAAGTATAAACATATCAGCATTGCCAGCTACATGAACTCAGAAAAATGTACTGCTATGCTTAGGGCAATGGTTGAAGGATTCATTCTGGGCGCTTATCGTTTTGAGACGTACAAGAGCGAAAAATCCATAAACCCCGTTAAAGAGATTACTATTTCTCTAGAGGAATATCATGGATACACTTTAAACATAGATGTGTGTGCGCAAACATTAAATCGAGCACAGATCGTTGCCGAAGCAACAAACTTCACGCGCGATATCGTCAATACCACACCGGATGACTGCTATCCCGATGTAATAGCTCAGATTGCTGATACCCTGGCAAAAGAAAACGGTTTGGAATGTACCGTTCTTAAACCCAAAGCACTCAAAAAAGAGAAAATGGAAGCTCTGCTGGCAGTTGCACGTGCAAGCCGCCATAAACCTAGAGTGATACATCTTGCGCATAAACCTGAAAACCCAAAAGCGGTCATTTCGATTGTAGGAAAAGGTCTTACCTATGACAGCGGCGGGCTCAGTCTTAAACCCGGCGACTATATGGTGACAATGAAATCCGATAAAAGCGGCGGGTCTGCAGTGCTTGGGATTATGAAAGCGGTCTCAGATATGAACTTGCCTATCGAAGTGCACGGTTTTATCGGCGCTGTAGAAAACATGATCGGAGGAGATGCTTATAAACCCGATGATGTTCTTAAAGCCAAGAATGGTAAAACCATCGAAGTAAGAAATACCGATGCCGAAGGACGACTTGTACTTGCAGATGTACTCGCATATGCCCAGCAAGAGGTCAAAGCCGACTATCTGTTTGACTTTGCAACCCTGACGGGCGCCTGTGTTGTAGGGGTAGGAAACTACACCTCCGGTGTCATGGGCAACAGCGATATTCCTAAAAATCTCATTATTGATGCGGCGCAAAGTTCCGGAGAATTGGTAACCAAGCTTGATTTTAACCGCTACCTCAAAAAGACGCTCAAGTCTGAAATTGCAGACATTTGCAACATTTCCAATACAAGATACGGAGGAGCAGTCACAGCAGCCATGTTTCTTTCTGAATTTATTGATGATGCGCACAAAGACAAATGGGCGCACATCGATATTGCCGGACCGGCATTTGTAGAACATGTATGGGGAGAAAATCCGCATGGTGCGTCGGGTGCCGGCGTAAGAATGATGGTCAGACTGCTTGAAAAACTAACGCAACACAAAGTCTGATATTTTTTATCGGGAAACGTCAAAACTTTCCCGACATGCCAAATCTTCTTTTTTATTCTTTTTTATAATTCAATTGGCAAGTTAAAGCTTTTTGAGTGAGCATATCAGCAACAATGTCTCTGCTGTTGACAATATGCTTAATGCCGAGCGAGGCGATAATTTCTCCTTCAATCGTATTGCTGACCTTAACGATACTGTTGATATGGTCACCGAAAGAAACGATATTTTCACAAATCAACCGTTTTTGTATCTCATTTTCTATCGTCACAATAATCGCCACAGAATCAGTCACATTAAAATGCTCCAAGGCCATTTTATTTGCAGCATTGGCAAGAAAAATTGTACTCTCCCCTTTAATAATGGCCGCGTCTACAATTTTGACATCATGTTCAAGTATGACATAAAGCAGATTCCTCTCTCTAAAAGTTCTTGCAAGCTTTTGGCCTATCGGTCCATAGCCGCAGATAATGATATGTCCGGCATAAGTTCCCCCTATCATTGCACGTTCACGCAACTCCTCGGGCTCAACAGTAAGCAAATCGGATATCTTCTTAATATTTTTTAGCACAAACGGAGTAATGATCATCGAAAGCACCACTGTGATTGTTAGAATCTGATTTAGCTGATAATCAATCAAATGAACTCCTTTGGCAAGCTCAAAAACAGCCAAAGCAAACTCTCCGACCTGAAAAAGCGCAAATGCCGACTTCAATGCGGTTCTTCTTTGTATAAAAAATTGCAAAATACCCCAAATGATAAGCCCTTTGATAGCCAGAATGCTTACCAATAACCCTAATATTTCCATTCCATAATCAACAAAAGAGTGCCAGTCTATCTGCATACCTATCGTGACAAAAAATATACCCAAAAGAATATCCCTAAAAGGGACCAGGTTCGCTTCTATGCGGTAACGGTACTTGGTTTCAGCCAATGTCATGCCCACCAAAAAAGCACCTAGCGAATAAGTAAAACCAAATGCATGCGCAAGCACTGAAGCACCGATAACTCCCAAAAGCACGGCAATCAAAAAAATTTCATCAGAATCAGTTGAGGTGATCATATCAAAGAAGCGTTCCAAAAAATATTTACCAATTAAAAAAATAATCAAAAAAACAATTACAGCACCCACAAATGCCTGCAACAACAATGTGCCAACCGATGCTGTTTTGGAAGCAAAAAGAGAAACCATCAAAAGAATCGGAATAACAGCCAGATCTTGAAAGATAAGGATTCCCACCGAAATGCGCCCGTATCCGGAATGAATGTCGCGGTTGTCATTGAGCACCTTTAGTACGATCGCCGTAGAGGAAAGAGAGAGTGCAAACCCGACAATAATCGCACTTTCAATCCTGAGTCCGAAAATCCAGTGTCCGAGTGCAGTAAACAAAAGTCCCAATAAAATGACCTCAAGCCCTCCATAGACAAAAACCTCTTTTTTCATTTTTCTAAGGTGGGATATTGAAAATTCGAGCCCTATTGTAAACATCAAAAACACGATTCCAAATTCAGCCAAGTGTGACAAAAAGTCTTTGGATTCTTTACCAAAGTGAAAAACAGTTGAGATAGCAAGCCCCGAAAAAATATATCCTATTACAGTCGGAATAGCGAATTTTTTTAAAAAAACATTCGATAACGTCGAGAGTGCAATCGTCATAATAAGTATTAGCATCCCGTTTTCCATCGTTACAATCCCCCTGCTTTTTCGTATTATATACTCTTTTTCTTATACTGCTATAAAAGACTGACTAATCGCTTTTTGAACATTTTTTGGATAAAATTACACTAATTTATAAACACAATAAGGAATATCATGGGATTAGGCATAGGACTTGTAGGGCTACCAAATGTAGGGAAATCAACCACTTTTAACGCGCTTACAAAAGCACAGAATGCAGAAAGTGCAAATTACCCGTTTTGTACAATAGAACCAAACAAGGCCATAGTGCCAGTCCCTGATGCCAGGCTTGACGCTCTTTCAAAAATTGTAAATCCTGAACGTGTTCAGCATTCTACTCTTGATTTTGTAGATATTGCAGGGCTTGTAAAAGGCGCAAGCAAAGGTGAAGGTCTGGGCAATAAATTTCTCTCCAATATACGTGAAACAGAAGTAATTCTTGAAATTGTAAGATGTTTTGAAGATGATAATATTACCCATGTAGAAGGTTCAATAGATCCGATACGCGACATAGAGATCATTGAGCAAGAATTGCTTCTAGCCGACATTGATTCTCTGCAAAAACGAATCGACAACCTCGCCAGAAGAGCCAAAGGCAATGACAGAGAAGCCAAAGTACAATTGGAAATCGCGCAGCAGCTTATGGAATTTATTGCCGAGGGCAATCCTGCATCAAGTTTTGAAGGCAAAAACGAAGAAACCTTTTTAGCTCTAAACAAAGAGCTCAGACTGCTGACCAGCAAAGAGATCATGTACGGAGCGAATGTTGATGAAGACGGTCTGATCGAAGACAATACATTTGTCAAATTACTCAAAGAATATGCCCAAAAAAACAACAGAGAAGTAATCAAACTTTGCGCTAAAGTCGAAGAGGAGATGGTAGGCTTTGACGAAGAAGAAAAAACAGAAATGCTGGAATCTTTAGGAGTCACCGAATCAGGACTTGACCAGATTATCAGAAAAGGTTTTGAGAAACTCGGATTAATGAGTTATTTTACAGCGGGTGTCAAAGAGGTTCGCGCCTGGACCATTCGCCAAAATACCACCGCTCCCAAAGCTGCTGCTGTTATCCATAATGACTTCGAAAAAGGCTTCATACGCGCAGAGGTCATCAGCTATGAAGACTTTATCGCCTGCAATGGTGAAGCCGGAGCCAAAGAAGCAGGAAAAATGCGGCTTGAGGGCAAAGAGTATATCGTACGAGACGGCGATGTTATGCACTTTAGATTTAATGTATAACAAATAGCATGAAACAGTTTTTTCTGCTTGGATGCATGACTTTAATTTTCTTGGGATGCGACACTAAAAAGGGAGCTTTTCTTAACACTGTAGAAAGTCAAAATGATCTGACTGTCAGTATCAACAAATTTATCTCTACCCTTCCTGCACAGGGTTTGAGTTATTTTGAAACAATCGATCACTCCAAAAATGCACAAAATGCAGGGATGACACTTAAGCCCGAAACCGTGGTTGTTTTCGGTGATCCGAAAACAGGAACACTTTTGATGCAATGCAACCCTTCCGTGGGACTGGATCTGCCGCTTCGTATGCTTTTTACGACTGACTATACGGGCAAAACGACATTAACCTTCACAAATCCGGAATACTGGTCACTGAAGCACAACATCAAAGACGACAAATGCTTGGATATCATTACAAAAATTAAAATAACAATGCAAACATTAGCCCAAGAAGCAGCAAAAAAGTAGGTAATACATTGAAAACAAACGACATTCTCTATAAGATAAAAACAGCACTCAATCTTGACAATGAAACCATTTTAAAGGCATATGCTTTGTCCTCATACGGTATGAACCCTGAGCATTTGGAAAATCTGCTCAAACGTCGACAGGACAAAGGATTTAAAATTTGTACCTATGAAGAGTTAGGAGTATTTCTTGACGGATTGGTGCTGCTCAAAAGAGGTCCGAGCCCCAAAAAACAAAATGACGACGAGGCAGTAGAACTCACAAACAATCTTATTCTTAAAAAACTTCGTATTGCACTTGAACTCAAAGAGCCTGAAACTGAAATCATTTTTAATCTCGCTGATGTTCATCTCACCAAACAGCAGCTCGCAGCTTTTTTCCGCAAAGAAAACCATAAAAATTTTAAAGTCTGTTCGGATGAGCTTCTTATGGCATTTTTAGAGGGATTGGATGAATTCTATTATATTGGAAATGATGAATAGATTTATTTGCCCCAAAATGGTACAACACTGCCGGGGACATAGTAGATTGAGTTTATAGGTTGGAAATTTTGCTCCTCTGTTCTTCCGCTTTTTAGTTGCAAAACAGTACTTGCTATTATAAAATATTTCAGCTATACTTCTTCTATTGAAAGATGATTTAGAGTTTCATCTTTGGTTTGTTTTTATTGATGACCTTTCGTTAGCTGTATAATCCACCCTCAAAGAATACTCCACTTTTATATTTTCAACCGCTTCAGCAATGAAGTGCATCAATAAACAAAGGAATTGCAATGGCAAATCAAATGAATGGAACCGTTAAATGGTTCAACAGTGAAAAAGGTTTTGGATTTATCCAACCAGACGATGGAAGCAAAGATGTGTTTGTACATTTTCGTCAAATCAACAGTAATGGTTACGGTCGTGTAGACTTAAGCGAGAATCAAAAAGTTTCTTTCGTAATCGGACAAGGTGAAAAAGGTCCACAGGCTGAAAACGTTACTATTCTCTAATTTTTGAAGAACACTAACCTTTAACATTGGGGTATGAAAAATTATTTCAACCGTCCGTCTCTTCGGAGATGGACTATGCACCATGACAATCCAAAGTAAAAAATAAACGTCTTATCTTTTTTCTCCTACAGTCCGATCAGTCTGCCATCACAATTCAAAAATAACTCTTTATGAAAATAGCGTATGCGTCAAAAGTATCTTCACTCCGATACCTATAAGCATAACACCCCCGAAAATCTCTGCTTTTCCTTCCAGGAAACTTCCGCCTTTTGTTCCCCAAAAAACTCCCGCGTAACTAAAAATAAAAGTAACAAGAGCGATAAATACCATTGATACAAAAGGATTTAATTCAAGCAATCCCAACGTAAATCCTGCAGCCAAAGCATCTATGCTTGTAGCGACGGCAAGAAGCAATAAAACCTTGTTTGTAAAAGCTGCAAACTCCTCTTCTACTTTTTCTCCGAAACTCTCATAGATCATCTTGCCCCCGATAAGGCTCAAAAGTACAAAAGCAATCCAATGATCCACAGACTCAATAAAGCTTCCAACTCCGATACTTGCCAAATATCCAAAAAGCGGCATTATGCCCTGAAAAACACCAAAAAAAAGTCCTACTTTTGTCGCCAGAAGTTTAGTAAAACTGTTATTTTTCACACCGATACCAACCGATACCGCAAAAGCATCCATGCTAAGTGCGAATGCCAAAAATAAAACTTCTATCATAAAAAATCCTCGATACATAGTTGCATTGTTTTTCCAGCAAATTTTGATAGAATCATACCTAAAAAGGCTAAAAATGGCACAAGAAGACAAACTCCGCTGGGATGCAAAATACAAAAACAATCCCATTCCAAACTCTCCTATTGCACTGGTTACGCAAAACATAGCTCTTGCAAAAGGAAACAAAGCTCTCGATATTGCCTGCGGCATGGGAAGACACAGCAAATATTTGGCTTCCGCCGGTTTTGAGGTGGATGCACTGGACATCAGTTCTGTCGCCATAGCATCTCTAAAAAACATTCCTCATATTCAGGCCAAAGAGGTTGATTTTGACACCTATACCTTATCGCAAAATAGCTACGATCTAATCGTGTGCACTTATTTTCTTAAACGTTTGCTTTTTCCTCAAATTGTCAATGCTCTAAAAAAGGATGGCATTTTTATTTATGAAACGTTCTTGTATCACCCCGAAAATGAAAAAGCGCCATCTGAGCGCACATTTTTGCTTGAAAAGGGAGAATTGGAAAGCGCTTTTAATGAAACATGCGAATTGCTGCATATTAGTGAATACTGGGATACTGATATAAGCGGAACCAAAACAATGAAGGCTTCCATGGTCGCAAGAAAAAAATGTCGGGACAGATACTAAAAATTATAAATGTGATTCAAGAACCGAATGTCAAGCAATGGCTATCAACACAACAGAGTTTCTAATGCATGCACACTTTTTATGGCATTATGATGTTTCGTAAAACCCCAAGCAACCATCATGTAGTCTATACCAGCTTTTTTGCTTGCCATCTCATCCCGCGGACCATCTCCGATAAAAAGCGTTTCATGCGGATCCTGGCGCACATCTTTTAAAATTTTAAAGAGCATGTCTGGCTGCGGTTTACCCTGAGGGACATCATCATAGCACGCAATCGCATCAAAATACTCATAGATTTTTAAATGCGTCAAAGATTCTACGGTTGAATTTCGGTAGGCATTGGTAGCGATAGCCAGTTTGTGCCCTTTTGCCTTAAGCTTTTTTAAAAGCGTACCGATCCCTTCATAAAGCATTAGCTCTTTTTGATGGTTGTTTGTATAATATTCAGAAAACCATTTTTCATGCTGCCTGTCAAAAGCTTTGGCATAATAAAAAAATTGGGAAGGATTAATGGCAGGATCATTAATGTGTCTTATGATATGTCCATGCTCCATAGGTTGAAAACCTAAATTTTTCCTTACATGATTGATGGCATTGGCAATTGAAAGAGAGCTGTCAACCAATGTGCCATCCATATCAAAAATTATCAATTTATGTTTCATTTGCTTTCTTTATTGTTTTTATTGTTGGCATTCAGGTAGACTGAAAGTGCTATAATCAGCGCAGTAACCCCGCCTATGAGGTAAACCGCGTAAAGCAATTTACTGGGATCGGTTAACGCAAACTTAAAGACCAGCATCAGCGCTTCAATGGAGAGTGCAATAATAATAGAGCCTAAAAAACGTACCATGGTTTGATGCGTGTCGGTGGAACTGTTCTTGTTTTTAACCCCAAGCACTTCTTCTTCAAATATCGCCTTGACCAAATCCACAATTGCCAACGAAAGTGTAAGTAAAATCGTGGATTTAAACACTTCATTGATATCTATTTTGGTAAAATCCATACCAAAATCCATAAAACTTATAATCCCCTCGATAAAGAGTAAAAGTGCTACAGCAAAAAGAGCAACCGAAAACGTTCCATAGACCACCTTGCTTAATGTGCCGAAATTCGAATCAACCGAAGAAGGATGCACCATCTTCAGAATATTGTGAAGAGTGATATCCACGCATATGATACATAAAAGATTATTCTCCTGGTCATATACAGGAAAAGTCGATGTAACCACAAGCTCATTACTGACCAGCGAAGGATAGGGGTCGGTAAGAATACAGCGGTGTTCATTAATGGTGCGATAATAATAAGCCCTGTTGCTTCTGTCTTCCCCTTTTCCAATACCATTAAGTCTTGAATTGGCAGAATAATTATCAATGAGCTGTACGCCATTTTTATCGATGGCATAGATTACTTCACTTTGCGGCAAGGATTGTTTGATTTTTTTAATGTTGTTCAGTACGCTCTCCAGGCTTGCACCATCAAGATTGTGAGAAATATTGCGGCTAAGAATATAACAAAGATAAGCTCTGGCTTTGGTGCGTATCTGTGCGTATTCCTGTATCTCTTTGATTACCATGACTACTCCTTTAGAAAATCTTACCTATTTTTTGACCAAAAAAGACTTTCTGGTTGATTGCAACCTCTGTTTGAATGCTCTCTTTTTCACTCAATATTACAATGGTTGATCCCATCTCAAACCAGCCGAACATTTCACCTTTTTTTAAAGAAAGATCCGAAAAGGTATAGTGGGATGTATAATAAATATTTGCATTGGTTTTAACCTTCTCTTCAAACGTTACCACCATTTTTCCTACGTTAAGCGCACCCACAAGAACCAAAAAATGCATTTTTCCTTTGTGATCTTTACATTCTATAACGACCCTTTCGTTTTCAATAAAAAGATTCATTTTGTTTCGCAAAAGAGGCATGTTCACAGGATAAATCTTGCCGGGTATATGTGTTAAACTTTTTATTTTCAAATCAAGCGGCATATGATACCTGTGATAATCTTTAGGAGATAGGTAAAAATTGATAAAATCCCCTCCTTCTAATAACGCAGCTTTTCCTTGATAATCATCTCCCAAAAGCGCGTCAACATCATAGCTCATACCTTTAATTTGATAAGCCTTGCCTTCTGTGATCTTGCCATAATCCGTGATTAAAGAATCTGCCGGAGAGATCAAGGCTGTCTCATCCGTCTCTATCGCTCTTTCTTTTACAAAAGATCGTGTAAAAAGTGCATTGAGCGTAGGATACTGACTTGGATCCTTAAATTCACTCATATCTAATTTCATCAAGGAAACATAGCCTTTGTTGATAACGTTCTGGATAGGCTTTGGAAACGCTTTGGAAGCAAACTTTCCAAAAGCATTTGAGATAACCGATGTAAAGTGTTTAGCCATTTTTTTCCTTTGCTGATAGCGTGTAGGTATTTCTTTGATGCAATAGAGATATCCCTCATTTTTTAAAAAATGAGTAATACATCTATACTCATCATTCTTTCTGCATCTGATGATTATATCTTGTTAATGATTCAGGGTTGTTATTATAATCAAAAATAAGGTATTATCCACCATTACATCAGGGGATCACATGGCGAAATATATACTTTTTGATACAGAAACAACAGGAAATCAAGAGCAGGACCGTATTATACAGATAGGAGGCATGATCATCCACAATAAAGAAAAGATTGAAACCTATGATGAATTCTGCTTTGCGGATGTGCCGATCAGTATCGAAGCAATGGAAGTGCACAATATCACTCCTGATATTATTAAAGACAAAATTACCTTGACCCAAACAGATTTTTATAAAAAATTACAACAATTCAATGATGCCGAAAACTATCTTATTGCACATAACATCAACTTTGATCTTGCCATGCTCAAAAAAGAGGGGTTTGAAAACCGCTACACCCTTGTCGACACTTTTCGTTGCGCAAAACACCTTTTGCCCCATATGCCTTACCATCGTTTGCAATATTTGCGGTATGCATTGGATCTTTACAAAACAGAGCAGGAAGAAGCGGACAAGCTGCATATCACGATAAAAGCGCATGATGCCATAGGTGATGTTTTGGTGATGAAATTGCTGCTCTCCAAACTGGTGCAAGCTGCAAAGGAGACTCATCCGGGCGTTGATGTAATGCATAAACTCTCAGAATTAACCAGCACCCCCGTAATGATGAAAACATTTAAATTTGGCAAATACAAGGAAAGGGAAATCGAAGAAATCGCCCACGAAGATATAGGATATCTAAGATGGATGAGAAACAATCTGGAACTTGATGAAGATATGCAGTTTACTTTGGACTTTTACCTAAAGTAACCCCTTTCATCTCTTTGCCAAACAATGCTCCGATAAACCAAAACACCAAATTTATTTTCGGCGGTTCCTTTTGCGTTCTTAGTACATTTTCAGTAAAAGAGCCTATAATATCATCGTTAAATTACCCACTATTGGAGCCAAAAAATATGTTAAGATTTGCCCCGTCGCCTACAGGTGATATGCACATAGGAAACCTTCGTGTTGCCATACTCAACTATCTGGTTGCGCAACAACGTCATGAACGTTTTATCATCCGCATAGAAGATACAGATAAAGCACGCAATATTGAAGGAAAAGATACAGAAATTATGCAAATTTTGGAAAAATTTGCACTTAAGCACGATAGCGTTTCCCATCAAAGTGAAAATCTACATATGCACCAAATGTTTGCCATGAAATTGCTCGAAGAAGGAAAAGCGTTTGTCTGCACCTGTACCGCTGAAGAGCTCGAAAGCCATAGAGAAAAGGCCAAAGAACAAAAAATTGCCTATCGCTACAGCGGCCAATGCATGGATGTCGACAAAAAAGAACTTGCCATGCTTAAAGAAAACGGCATACCTTTTGTTGTCCGCATCAAAAAACCTGCGGCACAAATCATCAATCACGACCTTATCAAAGGCGATATTGTTACTTCGCCCAATGAGGTTGACAGCTTTGTTATCCTTAGGACTGACGGAACCTCTACCTATAATTTTGCCTGCGCATGCGATGACATGCTCAGCGATGTAGATTTTATTATTAGAGGGGAAGACCACCTTTCCAATACTCCCAAACAAATACACATTAAAACGCAGCTTGGCTTCACAAAAGAAACGATCTATGCTCATCTGCCTATTATTCTTAACAATGAAGGCAAAAAGATGAGCAAAAGGGATGATGCCAGTTCGGTAAAATGGCTTTTTGAACAAGGATTTATTCCTGATGCGATTGCAAATTATCTTTTGCTGCTTGGCAACACTAAAGCGCCAAAAGAGATTTTTACACTTCCTGAAGCGATAGAATGGTTCAAGCTCGAAGATATTTCCAAAAGTGCCGCCAGATTTGATTTGGACAAACTGCGCTTTATCAACAGAGAACATCTCAAGATGCTGGACGACAAGACTCTCTCTTCGCTCTTTGGTTTTGCCGATGAGAGTATCGGCAAACTTGCCAAGATTTATCTTGAAGAAGCCAGCACCATTAGCGAATTGGAAAACAAAATTAAACCCATTTTCTCTCCCAAACAATTTGAAGGAGAATGGGCTGAACAAATGCGCACAATGGAAAAGATCATTGCTGATGCTCCCATGATTAATACTTTTGATGAATTCAAATCTTATCTCATGGAAAAAAGCGGACTCAAAGGTAAATATTTTTTTAAGCCCCTTAGGCTTTTACTTACAGGTGCCGAACATGGTCCTGAGCTTAGTGAAATTTATCCGCTAATCAAATCCTATTTATTGGAGATTGCTTCATGAATGCCCTAATCTATGCTATCGTACAGACTCTGCATACGGTTATCTCGCTTTATATCTGGATAGTCATTATTGCCGCTTTGCTTAGTTTTGTCAGGCCTGATCCTCGAAATCCTATTGTGCAGATACTTTACCGTTTGACAGAACCTGTTTTCCAATGGATAAGAGACAAATTGCCCTTTGTTGTTTTTTCCGGCATTGATCTCTCTCCGTTGATTGTAATTTTAGGATTGCAGCTTATAGATAATTTTATGATGGCTTACTTTTAGGAACAGATATGAAAATTCGTGCTATTTATGTTGCCGCAGCTATTGTATTGACCTTGGGCACAATAAGTCTGAATGCAAAAACATTTGAGTATCGACAAATACACAATATGCCAAAAAGCATAGAAAAAGATTATTATATCTGGCGTTTTTTATCTCAAAGCACCACGACTGCCTCGGAAGCAAAATCCATTATTCAAGAAGCCAGTTTTCTCAACAAAAAGCTGCGAGAAGCCTATAAACGAAAAACGGGCTTAGCCCCTCAAGTGCTGGCAGCAAGTGCACCCGTAAGACGCAAGGCAACCGAGACTGAAAAACAACAATGGAAAGCCAACTACCAAAAACTTCAGGCACTCAAACAAGGCAAGCTTATTGCTCCGGCATGGGTAGCAAGCACACCGCAAATGGAGTGCTATCTTTTTAATAATTGCGGACACACCATACGCAAACAAAGATTTGACAAGCTACTCTCCTCAAAAGAATATCGACTCATGACCATGGATGAAAAATTTGACCAAAGCATTCGGATCATACTCTCCGAAAATTTGCCCAAACTGCGCCAGTCACTGATGCAGCCGCCGGCAGAAGGCAATCTTATAGCCCCGCAAACACATTTTAAACTCGGCCTTTATGCACTTTCGCAAAATAAGCCTAAAATTGCATTGCTTTATTTTGGACAAGCCAGAAAAAAATTTACCGAAAGAAAAGACAAAGATAAAGCTAATTTTTGGCTCTATCTAGTCAGCAAGGATAAAGGATATCTAAAAAATCTGCTCAACAGCTATCATATCAATATTTATACACTTGCTGCACGTGATATCATGAAGATGAAATACCCAAAGACAATCACTCCAAAGCTTTCCCCTGCCCGTATTGGTCATTTCAACATACAAGATCCTATTCATTGGGCTGCGCTTAAAGAAAAACTCTTTTCGGGCAGATACAACCTGCAGCATTTAGCTGATGAATACAAATCTGACGAAACTATCGGACCTTATACTTACATCAAAGCCAAAGCATCAAACTTTAAAGAATCATACTTTCCAATGCCTTACCGCAATATAATGAAAAATCTTAGCCCAAAACGCCAAGCACTTTTGTATGCAATCGCCAGACAAGAGAGTCGTTTTGTGCCCGCTTCGGTTTCACGTTCATTCGCACTCGGCATGATGCAAATCATGCCATTTTTGGTCGAAGACATAGCTATGAAAAAGGGTGAAAAGATAGACCTGGATGAAATGTTTAACCCCTACAAAGCTTTGGATTATGCCAATTTTCATTTAGACTATCTTACCAGCTATCTTTATCATCCGCTTTTTGTCGCGTATGCATATAATGGAGGCATAGGGTTTACCAAAAATCTTATTACAACACAAAAGTATTTTAGACCCGGCGCCTATCAGCCTTACTGGAGCATGGAGACCATACAAAACGAAGAAGCAAAAGAATACGGCAAACATGTGCTTACCAACTATGTAATCTACATGAACAAACTCGGGCAACCTACAAGACTTTTACCCTTTTTTGAGTCGCTCACCACGCCATCAAAAACAGACAGGTTTAGACAGTAATTTTTCTGTTAGACGATAAAAATATTCCTAAAAACAAAAGGCTTAATCCGCCTTTTGAGTCAATACATATTTCGCCACTTTCGCAAAATGTAGTGTGCCTCTTGTATATTTTTTGCTTTCAAATACAAGATCAAAGCTTTTGCTTTTCACGTAAGGAAAAGTCATCAGATAGTAACTTCCCCACTCTGTTACAAAAGAGATATCTTTCAGCCTGGTGTCTTGCTGGTTGAGTTTTTGTATCTCTTTGGGGGGCTGGCCATTAAGCGTAAGCGCATATTCTGACTTTGCAAAATCATCATTCTCCATTCCGTCTTCTGCATAGATCCCAATGATAAAAACTTCATCTCTTTCGTCTTTTTTATTCAATGTCTGAGTGTGAAGATACGTTACAACAAGAAGCGCTTTGGTCTCCCCTGCCAAATTGTAAAGCTGAACCTTCTCGGTCTTACTCAAATTTTTATGAAAAACCTTGTGTTTTTCAAATTCCTGAACAAGGGATACTTCTTCTTTTTGCGTACAAGCCGTCAGGAAAGTTGCTGCGATGACCATAAATGTGATATTGCGCATCGACCCTCCTTTATTGTGACGATTTTAACATAGTTTCAATAAAGTTTTAAGTATAATCTTTTTTATATAAAACTCCCGATGATACCCCAAGACAGTCTTTTGGTGCGGGGGTGTAAAATCTAGAGAAGGAAACCAATAAAATGCACAAAAGAGTTGCAGTAGCCTTTACGGGTCCATCAAACAGCGGCAAAACAACGCTGATTGAAAAAATTGCAAAAGAACTAATTAAAAAGTATAAAGTTGCCATTATTAAAAATGACCCCAAAGACAAAGCAAAATTTGATATTGAAGGAAAAGACAGCTATATCTTTTCACAAACAGGTGCCGAAGTGGTTGTCACCTCACCTGCCCGCACTACCTACTTTTCGCAAAAAGAAAAAAATTTAGATGATATTATTCACATGATAAGAGATTTTGATATCCTGCTTGTGGAGGGGCTAAAAACACTTCCGCTTCCGCGCATTGCTATTTTCAGGAACAAGATAGATGAAAGCTATTTTGATTGCAGTGAAGCCATCGCAATTGACGATTCAATCGATATCGGCTGCTGTACTGTACCTTCATCCATAGATATTCTTGATCTCAATGATACAAATGCAATCATTGAGTGGATCAATCATCACGCCAAAGAGGTATAATGCAAACTATTTTCAACACCATTAAAACTATTGCTCTCAAAATAGATCACGCCATAAAAACAGAAGATCTCGGATACAGCAACACAGAAAATTCTTCGGGTGAAGAACAGCTCAAACTGGACGTAAAAAGCGACTACATCGTTGAACAGGCTTTCATGGAAGTCTCCATCGTTAAAGCACTGGTGAGCGAAGAAAAAGAAGGGATTTTAGAGATAAACAAGAATGGAAAATACACGATCTGCTATGATCCTCTTGACGGCTCCAGCTTAGCTGATGTCAACCTTTCTGTCGGATCTATTTTTGGTATCTATGAAGGGGGGCTTAAAGGCGAAAATCTCGTTGCATCAGCATATATTGTCTATGGACCGCGCATTGAACTCATGGTTGCTACCAAAAAAGGCAAACCGCTTCATTACAGAGCTCAGGGAGAAGAGTTTAATCTCATTGGTGAAGTTTCATTGGATCAAAAAGGCAAACTTAATGCGCCGGGTGGCACACAACAAAACTGGAGCAGCAGCCACAAAAACTTTATTGATGATCTTTTTGCAAAAGGATACAGACTGCGTTATTCCGGAGGCATGGTGCCAGACCTTCATCAAATTCTGCTTAAAGGCGGCGGGCTCTTCTCTTATCCGGGGACTTCTGATAAACCGGAAGGTAAACTCAGACAGCTTTTCGAAGTTATCCCTTTTGCACTTATGTATGAACAAGCAGGAGGCAAAGCAATCAATAGCAACGGTGTCAGACTTCTTGAACTTATCCCCGAACATCCCCACGACACCACCCCTTGCTTTTTTGGTTCAGACTATGAGATAGAAGCACTTAAAAAAGCGTATGGGGTCAAAGCCTAATGCAAGAAAATGCGCAAAAGAAAGTACCAAATCAGTGGGAAATCACACTAGGCAAAAAAAAAGAAGAGCTGCAAGCCTGTCAAGCTTCACGCGAGCACAGCAGCTGTCTTAAGTGTGAGCTTGTCTTAAAATGTGAACTCAGAGACGCCTATGTTATAAGTGTTTACGAAAGTATGAACAAAGGAGAAAGCGGAGGATTTGAGTTTTAATCTTTTATAAGATTTAATTTTTGTGCTCTGGTCATCTTTTTTTTAATCTCGTGTTCTCTTCTGGAAGCACTGCTTCTGTCTTCATATATTTCACTATACACAAGTGTCACAGGCCGTCTGCACATTGTATATTTTGCTCCCCTTGAAGAGTGATTGTGTTCATCAATACGTCGCTGCAACTCTGTAGCGATACCTGTATAAAGCGTGTCATCTGCACATCTAAGAATATAAACATGATACATAAAAGTATTTTAATTGCTCTTTGTATTGAGTATGCTTTTTGCATGGATCAATGCTTTTTCGAAAGACTTCGATATATGATTTTCGCCTATCAGTGAGACGATATTGTGCTGTTTTAAGTCTTTGTATACTTTATCGTTGGTTCCGGACATTATTATGGTAACTCCGGCATTTTTTAATGTTTTTATAGTTTCTTCAAGATTATGAAGGGCGGTTGAATCAATAAAGGGAACATGGCGCATACGGATTATCAAAATGCTACTTGAAAATCCAATATTTTTTATCGTTTCTGCATATTGTTTTGCTGATGCAAAAAAAAGCGGTCCGCCTATCTCATAAACGGCAATCCCCTCAGGAATACTGGAGTAATTTTCTATTTCGTCGCTGTCTGTATTTTCCGGGATCATTCCTCCGATATCGGCCATACGTTTCATAAACAAAAGTGAAGCCAAAACAACGCCGACCTCTATGGCAATGGTTAAATCCACCAGCACCGTCAAGAAAAAGGTAGAAAGCAAAACAGCTATATCAAACGGTGAACCTCTCAGAATAGATACAAAGGAGCGCCATTCGCTCATATTATATGAAACAACGATAAGTATGCCGGCTAGACATGCCATCGGAATGAGTTTTGCCAAATCCGCAAACAAAATCATTATTAAAAAAAGTGTTAAAGCGTGAACTATGCCGGCAACAGGAGTTCGTCCCCCATTTTTTACATTTGTTGCTGTTCTGGCAATCGCGCCGGTTGCCGGAATTCCGCCAAAAAAAGGCGTGACCACATTTGCTATACCTTGCGAAATCAATTCAGTGTTTGAGCGATGGTTTGACCCTATCATGCCGTCAGCAACAACGGCTGAGAGCAATGATTCTATGCCGCCCAACAGAGCGATCGTAAGTGCCGGGGCAATATACATAGACAGATTGCTCAAATCAAAATTCGGGATGCTAAAACTGATAGTACTCGGGATTGTCCCAAAAAAAGATTCTATCGTTGAGACCGGAATATCTGCAACACTCACTATGGCGGTAATGGCAATAATGGCAATAAAAGAACCCGGAACGATTGTGGTTATTTTTTTAGAATAAAGTACAATTAAAATCGTAATGATAGTGATAGCAACAGCATAAAGATTGGCCTCTTGAATATGAGAAAAATAAATTTGCCATTTTTGTAAAAACTCTGAGGGCAGTTTTTCTATATTCAATCCAAAAGCATCTTTGATTTGTGTTGAAAAAATAACAACGGCAATTCCGCTTGTAAAACCAACAATGAGAGGATGAGGAAAATATCTTAGCAATGCGCCAAGTTTCAAAAGCCCAAAAATGATCAAAATAATTCCGGCCATAATAGTAGAAATAATAAGCCCGTCAATACCATACTGTTCAACTAGCGCATAAATAATAACCACAAAAGCGCCGGTTGGACCTCCGATTTGAACTCTGCTCCCTCCTAAAAAAGAGATAAGAAAACCGGCAATAACTGCAGTAACCAATCCTTTTTCAGGAGAAACACCCGAAGCAACAGCAAAAGCTATGGCAAGAGGAAGAGCAACAATGCCCACAATAATGCCTGCAAATACATCCGACATGATTTGCTCTTTGGAAATACCTTCTTTCAAGAGAGTAAAAAGCTTTGGTTGAAAAATATTTTTCATCTTAATCTGCCTGTTTTTTATAATGGGAATTATATTACAATTGACTAAAAAATTGAGACACCCCATAAAAAATGATTGATTATTGTTTGCATGTTCAGCTGCCTGTGATAAACGAACATTATATAAATACCAAAACAATTCATTAAAATAAAAAAAGGTTTACGAGATTTTATAGTCGGTTTCTGTTTGGCAAAATTTTTAAGTGAAAGCATCACCCATAATACTCCGGCAGCCAATGAGATTTCTACACAAAAACTTTTCTGTAAATCGGCAAGAGAAAAACAAAATTAAGAATGAATAAATAGCGATAATATCAGATCATTTTAAATGCTTTACCCACACTACAGCATCATTTAGTTAAAATATCTATCAAATTTACACTACGTAAACCAAAAACTCATTTGTTTAAGGAAATGCTACACTATGCCTTGTTATAAAAATGTCTACATTACAACCCCTATCTACTATGTCAACGATATTGCACACATCGGTCATGCTTACACAACAATCATTGCAGATACTCTAGCACGCTACTCCCGCATGAGCGGCCTTGATACTTTCTTTCTTACCGGCACTGATGAACACGGGCAAAAAATCGAAGAGTCAGCCAAAACCAAAGGAAAAAGTACACAGGCTTATGCTGATGAAATCTCTGCAACCTTTAAAAACCTTTGGAATGATTTTCATATCTCCTATGATAAGTTTATCCGAACCACAGATCAGGACCATAAAACAGGTGTGCAAAAAGCGTTTTCTGTCATGTACGAAAACGGAGATATCTATAAAGACGTTTATAAGGGGCACTACTGCATCTCCTGTGAAACTTTTTTTCCAAAAACACAGCTTGTCGATGACGAGTTTTGTCCAGAATGCGGCAAAAGCACAGTCATTGTAGAAGAAGAGAGTTATTTCTTTAAGCTTTCAAAATACCAAGACAAACTTTTAGAGTGGTATCATAATAACCCCGACTGCATCCTTCCAAAAAGCAAGAGAAATGAAGTGATTCGTTTTGTAGAAGGAGGACTGGACGACCTCTCTATCACACGTACAAGCTTTGACTGGGGCGTAAAACTGCCCGAAAACTTGAATGACCCTAAACATGTCATGTATGTATGGCTGGATGCTTTAATGAATTATGTTACAGCACTGGGATACGGTACAGATGAGAAAAATATGCACTACTGGCCCGCACATGTGCACCTTATAGGAAAAGACATATTGCGTTTCCATGCGATTTATTGGCCGGCATTTTTGATGAGCCTCGGCCTGCCTTTGCCAAAACATATCGCAGCACACGGATGGTGGACAAGAGACGGCGAAAAGATGAGTAAATCCAAAGGCAATGTTGTAAATCCAAGAGAAGTAGCCGATGCTTATGGCTTGGATAATTTTCGCTACTTTCTGCTTAGAGAAGTGCCTTTTGGAGGAGACGGCGATTTCTCCCAGAAAGCCCTCATAGACCGCATTAACTCAGATCTTGGCAATGACCTTGGCAACCTGCTCAACCGCCTTACGGGCATGAGTGAAAAATATTTTGAAGGCAACGTCAATTGTACCGATGTCAATAAATTTTATCAGGCCGAACTCGACGAAATGGAAGCTTCTTTAGAAAAACTTGAACCTATGCTTTTTGAAATGCAAATCCATCGATACCTTGAGGAGCTCTGGAGACCGCTTTCAATAGCAAACAAAGCAATCGACAGATATCAGCCATGGACACTTATGAAAGAAGGCAAAACCGAAGAGGTTATGGCACTCAATGGGCTTGTAGCGGTTATTCTTGCCAAAGTGTCCACCATGCTCTACCCTGTGATGCCTGAAACCTCTGTCAAGATAGCAAATGTACTGTGTTTCAAGATAGACCATGCAAGCTGGAATCATCTCATTAAGCAGAAAAATCTCCTAAGTTCTTTTGTACTTGAAAAGATACCTCCTCTATTTCCCCGCATTGAAGAACCTCTGCTTGCACAGACTGGATCTGAAAATAAAAAGAGTGAAGCAAAAGCGGCAAGGAAAGAAGAACAAAAAACAACGGAACAAAAAAATGAAGGTATTGCACTTATAGGCATCGACCAATTCTTTCAGACTTCACTGAAAGTAGGAACCGTCATAGAAGCCGAAGAGGTACCTAAAAGCAGCAAGCTTCTTTTGCTTCAGGTCGATATAGGCGAAGAAAACCCGCGACAGGTTGTCGCAGGAATTAAAGAATGGTATAGTGCCGAAGATATTCTCGGTACCCAAGTCTGCATGGTTGCAAACCTTAAACCTGCAAAACTTATGGGCCTAAAAAGCGAAGGCATGCTTCTTGCGGCCAAAGACAGCGAGGGACTCTCCCTCATCCGCCCGGAAAAACCAAAAACAGCGGGCACCCCCATAGGATAATAATGAAGATAGAAGACATCGTAAACCTCACAGAGGGAACCCTTACCAATATACCAAAAGTACAAGCTGTAGAGGCTGCAACCGTGTATCCTTCCAAGGTGGAGCATGGGGATCTTTTTTTTTCCTCAAGTCAGGAAGAGATAGATATCGCTATTAAAAACGGCGCTTATGCAATTGTCTATGATAATGAAAACATCATTAAAAACGATGAGGAAATCGCATGGATTAAAGTAAGCGATATCCAGCTTGCAGCGTTCAAGCTTATCCGTTATGCCATCATCAAAAAAGAGGCGAAATTCTTTCTGCTTTCACCGCATGAAATGAGTTTTTTGAAGATGATACTGCTGCAAAAAAGCAATATCGCTTTCATTGCCAATGATTGGCGCAAAGCATTTGAACAGATACTCAACTCAAATGATTCACTTTTTGTAGGAATAAATAAAGAGCTGATGGAGCTCATCAAGCCTGACGTACAAAGACTTGAAAGCGACGTAGAAGGCTATGCCATTTCTGATACTCTTTTTAGAACTACTTTTAAAGTAGGAGGTTACGCCTATCAAGAGAAAGAACTAATCCCCTTCCACCTGGAATATCTGCTGCGTGTCGTTGCTTTTTGTGAGTCTTTCTCGCTTCCTTGTTCTATCGATCGCGTCAAATACACTAAACATTTTATCCCGGTATTTATCGACGGGTCACTCAAAAGCACTCAAGCGAGCAAAAGCGATAAGGTGGCAATATTTTGCGATAATATTCCGGATATTATCAAGGCCAGAGAGTATATCAGACACAGCAATACTTGGGTAAAAGGCATTGTACTTACACCGCCTAAAACTAAAGTAGAAGGTATTGACCGTCCGCACTGGTTTAAAACTGAAGAAGAAGTGAGAGAGATACTCAAAAGTATTCACTTTAATTATGCATTCATCTACAATGCAGACAAAAGCATCCTCAATACGATCCAACAAGAGTATAGTCTATTTTAGACGATATTCTTTCGCTGCTCTTGCTTTTTCTAGTTTTTCGTCTTTTTATTTCATGGATTAAATTTCGCCGGATTCAAATAGGTTGCAAATTTTAGTGGAATTTTTCCTAATCACTACTGTATTTTTTCCGTTATTTCCCACAAGCCGGCAATTAAACCGTTCACTGAGTACCATAAACGTCTTAGCTGTAAAAAAAACAATATGTGTTGTGTCATGATGATAGTACCAATGCAAAAAATCTTCTCTATTGTTGGTATGAAACTGCGTTTGTATTGCCAGTATTCCATTGTCGCTCAATCGATTTAAAAGCCTCTCAAAGACTAATTTGGGATGATGCAAATGCTCAAACACTTCTGTCGAAACAATAAGATCGTATTTTTTATTTTTATCAAATAAATCTGGATGATAGATAGGATCATAATAGTCGCATACTATACTGTTTTGTGCAATCATATCCGACAAAAGAGAAGTGGCGCCGCACCCAAAATCCAATCCATTTTTTGCATGACCGGCAAAAGGCAAGACAAAATCCAAAAAGCGCTGATAGTACTCACGATATCCCGCATCATTTTTGTTGTTTTGATGCAGGTCATATCTCTTTTGCTGAACAGCCAAATCCTGATAATACGTGGGGGACTTGAAGATATATTCGCACGTTTTACAATGATAATAAAGAATAGTTGTCCGCGGGTCCTCGAAAGATAAAGTTTCTTTACTGCAAATATGGCATTTCAATTTTCATCCTTTTAAAACGATTGTTATGTTACTATTTAAACTATTAACAATAACATGCCATTTTTATTTTTCATGAAAAATTAAACGGTGTTTTCTCATAAGGATTACTATTTTATGCAAAGACGAGATTTTATAACATCTGCTGCACTTGGTGCGACAGCCTTGGCACTAAACGCCTGCCACAGAGAAGAAGAGGCCGTGCAGTCAGATTCTGCAAACAACATCAAGCAAGCAAGAAAAGTTACTCTTAAACTCGCAACATCATGGCCCGCACATTTCCCTATCATGGGAACAGGCGTTGATGCGTTTGTATCGCGATGTGCCGAACTAAGCGGAGGAACGCTTGAGATCAAAGTGTATCCAAAAAATATTCTTGTGCCGGCTTTGCAGGTTTTTGATGCAACTTCTGCGGCACAGATTGATGCCTTTCACTCCGGTGTTTATTATTGGAAAGGCAAAAATTCAGCATTTTCTATCTTTGGAGGCATGCCCCTTGGATTTACGAGCGAAGAGATGATTACATGGCTTAAATTTGGCGGCGGATATGCCCTATGGAGAGAACTGTATGGAAAATTCAATCTCTATCCGTTGGTGGGAGGAACCACGGGGCCGCAAATGGGCGGATGGTTTAAAAAACAGATCAACTCCCTGGCTGACCTTCAGGGGCTTAAAATGCGCATTCCCGGACTTGCAGGCGAAGTCATGGAGCGCTTAGGTGCAAATCCTGTTCTTTTACCTGCGGGAGACATCTATACCGCACTTGAACGGGGCACCATTGATGCTACAGAATGGGTGGGGCCGGCGTTGGACAACATGATGGGATTTCCCAAGGTTGCACCCTATTACTACACAGGCTGGCATGAACCGGGTTCGATTTTAGAGCTGACATTCAACAAAACAAGATGGGAAAAACTAAGCCCCCAGCATCAAGCCATCATTACTGCTGCAAGCGAAGAGATGACAAGTAATATGCTCCAAGAGTTTAGATATGAAAATGCAAAAGCATTTCAAAGTCTTTCTTCCATCGTTGAGATCAAAACGTTTCCCAAGGAAGTGATTGATGCTGCCCAGAAAGCACTGGGGGATGTTTTGGCATACGAACGTGCGCAAAACAAAGACTTTGAACGCGTTTTAAAAAGCTATGAAACTTTTAGCAAACTCAACAAACCATGGGACGACATCAGCACACGAAACTTTTTGGAAATAAGAGGATAAGATTGGTCCGATACGATCATTTGTGATCCAGCTTATTCACTGCCTTATCTATCTCACCCAAAAAATTTTCAATCTTTTTTCCTAAATCTTCTATAAAACTTTTGGCTTTATTTAGATCCACATGAATCTGCTCTTCATTTACTGTAATCCCCACAGTTTCAGGCATATCTATTTTGCCTTCGCTGATATTTTGGGCAGTCTCTTCAAACTGCTTTTGCATAGTTCCGAAAAAATCTTTTGTTTTGGCTAAATCTATATTAATCTCTTCGGCACCTATTTGTAAACCTACCCTGGAAAGCAATTCTTCATTCTTTTTTTCCATGATTATCTACTCTCTCCCTCTTTTTGCAAAGTATATCATATTTTAACATTAAAAAAATTCTGAATACCCTTTTATAAAAATGCCAACAATGAAGCGGTAACGGCTACATTGAGGGATTCAACTCCTCGCTGCATTGGAATAGAAATGCTTTCATTGCACATCGTCTCTATTGCGTGACTCACACCCTCACTTTCATTGCCTAAAATAAATACTGTTTTAGGACCATACGCTTCATCCTTATAACTTTTGGCAGCATAAGAAGAGAGCGTATAGAGCATTGCACCATCTGTTTTGAAATATTCCAATGTTTTTTTAAGATCGGATGTTTGAATAATTGGCATTTTAAAAAGTGTTCCTACGCTCGCCTTGATCACCAAGGGTGAGATTTGTGCGGCACCTTTGGCAGGAAGTAAAATTGCGTCTATGTTTCCCGCAGCACAGGAGCGAATAATCATTCCGAGATTTTGGGGATTGGTTATGCCGTCAAGCGCTACGATACGGTATTTTTGATGGGTTGAGAGAAAATGCGTTTCGTCTCCCAAGTACTCCAAAATAATATCAAGAGCCACCCCCTGATCTTGTTTGGCATTTTTTGAGATGCGTGAAAGTGCCTGCTTATCATGGTAGACAATCTCAATGCCTCTTTTTTTGGCAATACTTACCATTTTGTCCAACTCATAAGAGGGTTTATTGGAAGAGGAAAGATGCAATTTATGGATAGTAATGCTTTCGTTTTCCAATGCCTCGCAAACTGCATTGCGTCCATAAATCGTGAGCACCTTATCAAAAAATGCTTTTTTGATAAGGTATTGGTCAGAATCTTTCACCCCAATCATTCCCCGTTCCAAGCAATCTTTGGTTTGCCATTCTCATCAAATTCAACTGCCGGCATACCCATAATATTAAATCCGGCATCGACATAATGAATTTCGCCTGTTACGCCCGAGCTTAAATCGGACAAAAGATACATACCTGAGTTTCCGACTTGCTCGATGGTTACATTCTGTTTTAGCGGAGAGTGTGCGGCATTCCATTTGAGCATAAAACCAAAATCTCCGATTCCGGCCGCTGCAAGTGTTTTGATCGGCCCAGCAGAAATTGCATTTACACGGACACCATCCCTTCCTAAGTCCTCAGCAAGATATTTTGTCGTCATTTCCAATGCTGCTTTGGCGACACCCATAAGATTATAATTTGGAATATATTTTACCCCGCCATAATAACTTAACGTCAACACCGAAGAATTATCAGACAATATAGGTTTTAATTCTCTTACAATCTCAATAAGTGAATATACGGAGATATCCATTGCGATATCAAACGCCTCCTTGGAAATATCTACAAATCGGCCGCTAAGTCCTTCTTTGGGTGCGAATGCAATAGAGTGCACAATGAAATCTATCTGTCCCATATCTTTTTCAAGTGATGCTTTTAGTGCTTTGATTTCTTCCGGTTTGCTTACATCGCATGGATAAAATCTTCCCCCGCATTCCAATTCATCGGCCACAGGTGCAAGTTTTTGCTCAAATCGTTCATTAAGAAATGTAATTGCCATCTGGGCACCCTGCTCTTGACATGCCTTTGCAATCCCGTAAGCGATAGATTTTTTATTTGCGATGCCTAAAATAACACCTTTTTTGCCTTTCATTATCATACGTTGCTTTCTCCAAAAAATTTAATGGTGTTATTTTACCATGAATGCGATAGAATGTAAAATAAACTATTTAACAATTCAAGGCAATCATCACTTATGAAGAAAAAAATACTGCTTATCAGCACCGGCGGCACTTTTAATAAACATTATAATCCTCTTAACGGAAAACTTGAAATAGATACCCGCTCCTTAGCATTGGAAGAAATAAGCAAGCGATGGCTTTGCAAATTTGAGACAGTCAATATTATCGGAAAAGACAGTCTTGACATAACCAATGAGGACAGACTCTTGCTGCTTGCAACCATTAACCTTGCAAAAGAAGAAAATATACTCATTATTCACGGAACAGATACTATGGATGTTACCGCGCGCTATCTTGCCGATGCCGATCTGGAAAAGCGTATCGTTCTTACCGGGTCCATGGTGCCCTTTTCTATCGATCCGATCGAAGCTGCAGCCAATCTTGCCTCGGCCTGGGGATACATGCAGCACTTAAGTGACTATGGTATTTATATTGCAATGAATGGGGTGTTTGGTCCCCATGACGCAATAATAAAAGAAAGAGCGGAAGGCAAATTTATCGCAAAAGATTAATGAGCGGTCAATTTATCCGTCTATACTTTGGCGATCAAAATCATATTACCTGAAAAACCGGACAATATCTTTTGGACAAGAGATAATTTTACTGTAAAGATTTTAGTCCATTTGGCTACAATACAAAAAATAATCAAAAGGAGAAAAAATGAACTATAAACTATATTTGGCTGCATTGGCAGGATTTGCTTTTACAGCTTGTACTCCGAGCCTAGATCTCCCGGGGCCTTCAGAAACTTCATATGTTCAAAAAACCTATGAAGATCCAACGCCTGAAAAAATGGAACAGTATCAACAAAAAATGGTAGAAGTAGCCTCAAGAATAAAAGATGACTCCAGATACGATAGGATTGTGCTGGATACGCCAGAGAAAAAATCTTGGTTCAAAGATTTAACCTACAGACTTTGGGATCGACAAATCACCAGAACCCAGTTCATGGCAGAAGGACTTAAAAAATATCCGACACATCGGTACGAATTTGAATTTGTCATACGAGGTTTTAATCTCTAATCTGCATTTACCGATGCAGATTAGCCTTGATAGGCGACGGGGTCACTCACCCCTGCATTTTTAAATCCCCTTAATCTTAATCGGCAGCTATCACAAACACCACAAGCTTTCTCTTCGGACTGGTAGCAACTCCAAGTATGCTCGAGGGGCACCCCAAGATTCAGCGCCTTTTGTACAATCTGGGTTTTGTTGAGTCTTACCAAAGGCATTTTAATCTCCAAATTTGTTTCCTTTTTGGTCCCCAGATTGATTGCTTTTTGCATCTGTTCTATATATGCTTCTGTGCAATCTGGATATCCGCTGCTGTCTTCTTCCACTACGCCGATAAACAAAGCCGTCGCACCATGTTTTTCTGCTATGGCAGCTGCAATAGAAAGAAAAATACCGTTTCTAAAAGGTACGTACGTCACGGGAACTCCTTCTTCCAGGCCACCGGTAGGCACGGCAATATCATTATCCGTTAGTGCTGAAGCACCTATCTGCTTAAAAAAATCCAAATCTATCTCATAAGAACATACAGCATCAACATCCCGAGCAATATATCTAAAACATTCCAACTCTTTGGTTTGGGTACGTTGCGCATAGTTAAAATGCAAAGCAATGATCTCGCACCCCTCTTTCTGGGCTATTTTTGCGCTCAAAGCGCTATCCATGCCTCCAGAGATGATGCATACTGCTTTTTCCTTTTTCATTTTGATCCTATTTTTTAATCTCATTTTACCAAGATTCAGGTAAACTTAGAGTATGCTAATAGATCTAGAAAATCAGACATCATTGCCATTCGAACTGGAAATACTGGAGAAGATTGCTGCAAGCCTTACCGCCAGACAAATAGAGCTTATCATTACCGACAACAAGACGATGCAATCGCTCAATCAAATACACAGAGGCAAAGATGCCCCTACTGATGTACTCAGCTTTCCTCTGGAAAATGCTTTTGCAGGTATGCCTTTAGGGTCCATAGTTATCTCAGAAGAGTTTGTTAAAGATAAATCCAAACTCTATGGCCACACCATACAGGATGAATTAAATTTGCTTTTTATTCACGGATTGCTTCATCTGCTTGGCTTTGATCATGAATGCGATCAGGGAGAAATGCGTGCCAAAGAAAAAGAGCTCATTGAAGTTTTTGGTCTGCCGCCAAGCCTGATTGTTAGAACAGATGCTCAGGAAGCTAAATGAATTTTTTGATTTTCGTTATTGCGATGGGCTCCTTGATTTGGGGGGTCGAATTACTCATCAATCAGAGTGAACGCATTGCATTGAAATTCAATATGCCTGAGTTTATCATTGGGGCCACACTTATTGCTTTTGGAACAAGTTTACCCGAAATGGCTGCCTCTATCGCTGCAAGCTATACAGATAAACCGCAAATTGCTATTTCCAACGTCATAGGAAGCAATATTATTAACATTACTCTTGTGTTGGCTTCAGTATTTCTTGTAGCAAATAAAATAAATCCCGGTAGAGACTTTTTTGCAAAAGACAGCACATGGGCATTGATGCCCGCATTAATTTTTCTTTTAATGATATTGGATGGAATAATTTCTAGATTTGATGCACTCCTTTTACTGCTGCTAATGGGAGCCTATCTTCTTTTTTTGACACAGGATGCCAAAAACATAGTACAAGAGCATCTCAGTGAAATAGATATGCTTCAATTTTCTTGGATAAAAACGCTTCTTTTACTGTTTTCAGGTTTGATTTTGGTTATAATTGGCGCCCATTTTACCATAGAAAGCGCATCTGAAATCGCTAAAAACTTTGGTATCAGTGAGTGGATTATCGGTATTATTATGGTTTCATTTGGAACCTCTTTGCCGGAGCTGGCTGTGAGTATTTCGGCAGCCGTAAGAGGCAAAGTGGATATGGCGATTGGAAATATCATCGGCTCGAATATGGCAAATACTTCGGTCGTATTGGGGATTGCGGCTCTGGCAAAACCGATGCCCATCGAAGGCATGACTCACATGTTTGACATTGCCACAATGATCATAGCAACATTTCTGCTTGTTTTTATCACAGCAAACAAACTCTACAACAAATCAGCAGGTATTGGTCTAATCATTATTTTAGGACTTTTTCTCAATAATACTTTGCAAAACATTTAGGTATTTTACATTTAAATAGTTTACAAAAACACTACTCTTGATTCTTGAAGTATCCATTTTTATAAAGCCATCTGTAAATGTCCGCAGCAATTGGTCCGGCTGCACTCCCTCCATGTCCGCCATGCTCGACAAGTACAGTGACGATATATTGCGGACCTTCATACGGGGCATAGGTAGTTATCCAGGCATGAGATCGATGAAAATAAGCCAGCTCTTCTTCTTTGAGCCTTTTAGCAGCTGCCTGAGGGATGGATGTTACTTGAGAAGTTCCTGTTTTGCCGGCAACAATGACAGGCAAACTTCCCATAGCCGAAAATCCTGTCCCTTTTCTTGTGTTGCAGACATCATACATACCTTTTCTGATTTCACTTAAATAATACGGGTTAAAAGAGACAGGAGAGATACTTGCATTAAGTTCCTTGTTGTCTATCTGTTTAACCATATGAGGTGTCACGAGATTGGAAGTCGCGATCAGATTGGTATGGCGCACCAATTGCAATGGCGTCACCAGATCGTACCCCTGGCCTATAGACGCGATGACGGTTTCACCTAAATACCAAGGCTGTTTATAGCGTTTCATTTTCCATGCCTTATCCGGAATTACCCCTGCATATTCATCAGGCAGATCAACCCCCGTAGGTACACCCAAACCAAAAGACCTAAGATATTTTGCCATTGCATCAATGCCTACTTTTAAACTCTTGTTGTAAAAATAAACATCACAGCTTTCGCGAATAGCTTTTCGCAAATCTACACTGCCATGCCCCCATGTTGACCAGCATCTGAATTTATGATTACTTGTCCCCAACTTAATGTGTCCGCTGCAAAATTCATTCGTATCCAATATTCCTTTTTTGGCTTTGGAAAAAGCCAGCGCCATACCCATTTTTATAGTTGAACCGGGCGGATAAGTCCCGTGTATAAATTTGTTGGTAAAAGGATGTGCAAGATCTTCCTGAAGCGCCCTCCAGTCTTTACTGCTGATGCCTCCGACGAAAAGATTTGGATCGTAGGAAGGGTAACTCACAGCAGCCAAAACCTCCCCATTGGTTCGCATCACTATGGCAACACCTGTTTTATCTGCAAACTCTTCATGGATCATCTTTTGCAGATTAATATCAATATTAAGCTTAAGATTTTTATTGTCCTTAGGATCTTCTTTTTCTAAAATATCAATCGCTTGATTGGTTGCCGTCACCTTGGTAACTTCATGCCCAAGTTCACCCTGCAAGACGTCATTGTAGTATTTTTCCAATCCGCTCTTGCCCACTTTGCCCACTTCGTTGACGACAGGGTCTTCTTTGTTTTCTTTTTCGTTGGATCTCCCTGTGTAGCCCACAATATGGGAACAGTATTTCCCATATGGATAGTAACGTTTTGTTTCAGCTTCTATTTGAATTTGAGGCATAAGACTTAATTTGGGATAAGCACCCATCATATCGGGATAATGAATAAAATCCACTACTTTAATAAATTTATGATTATAGGGAGAATTATTTTTTTCATAAACTTTCATCATAACTGTTTTATTGAGATCGGGAAAACTGGCAACCAATGTATCAACAACACTCTCCAGCATAGCTGATTGTGCTTTTAGATGGGGTTCAATAGAAATAGAAAAACCTATCTGGTTCATTGCAAGAAGATTGCCATGAGTATCCATTATCTCCCCTCTTACAGGCTTGATAAATTGTTTTCTCTCGATATTTTCTTTGGCAAGCTTTTGATAATAAAAATTTGATTTGATACTCACATGATATAATCTGACTATCATTATTCCCCAAAAGAGCAAAAATACAGCCAATGCAATTTTATATCTCATAATATAACCACAATCAGCAGATCTACTATCAGGGAATAAAGCAATATTGAATCCAAAATAACACTTGTGTCTTCAAATAAAAAATCGTAAAAAAGTAAAAATCCCAAATAGAAACCATCCAAAAGAAGCACGGTTAGTATCCGCGCACACGCAACACATCTTCTAAAATGTCTCAAATAAGGGTAAAATAATACATAAATCAATAAGGCAGAAATAAAAGTCAGAAAGAAAGGCAAAGAGAGGTTTACCTCTAAATTAATATAATAAAGTGACGCAATGAGCACATAAGTTATTTTTCCCTTTTCTATCCCTTCTACCAACAGGTATCCCATAACACCTATCAGCAAAGGCAAAAAAACATAAATGGAGATAAACATAGGATAAAAGGCAATAAACAAAATAATCAGCGTCCAAAGAATGGGATGCTGTACGGCCGTATAAAATCTGCCCATAATAGTGCGCATCAACCTTTTATGATAATTTGTAAATCAGTGCGATTTCATTGCATACCGGAAAATGGATACACTTGATGCAGTCCGCCCAAATTTTATGTTCCGGGATCGCTTCTTTATTGATTTCATGAAAGCCTAATTTTTCAAAAAATTGCGGCACGTATGTTAGCGCAAGCACATCTTCTTCTACCTTTAAAGCTTTTGCTTCATCCAGAGCAAACCGAACCATGCGCTGCCCTATTTTCTGACCCCGATATGACTGATCAACAATGAGGCTACGAATTTCTGCAAGACGTTTTGAATGGATATGCAGCGCTGTATACCCAACAAGCTTCTCCCCTTCTTTCGCTAAGACATAGGAACGTATATTGGTTGCAACCTCGTCTTCGGTTCGCTTAAGGATGATGCCTTTTTGCACCTCCGCAATTACCATGGCTTGCATTTGAGGGATATCATCCAGTGTTGCTTTTACAAGTGAAATCAAATTTTAACTCCTTCTTTTTCTACACCGAATATCGTTTGCAATATCTCTAAATGAACTTTGTCGTGTCCTTTTGTCTTAAGATTGGACAGCACTATGCAGCCTGGAAAATCATTTTTAAGCCTTGCCTGTTCTTTTTGGTTAAGCTTATCGATCTTGGTGAAGACGGTAAGATAGCGCTGATCAGGCCTTATGAACTCCTTGATATACTTTTCTACCTCATGATCGATTTTTGCATGAGGATGCCTTGCATCCCTAAGATGAATAAAAAGACGTATGGAAACACGCTGCTGAATAAATTCAACAAGATTCTTCTGCCATACCTCCTTGAGAGACTTGGACACCTTGGCATATCCAAAACCAGGCAAATCCACAAAACGGACAGGATATTCTTCTTCGTTATACTTGTAGCGTGTTTCAAAAAAATTGATTAATTGGGTTTTTCCAGGCGTTGCCGAACTTTTTGCCAAATTTTTCCTATTCGCAAGAGAATTAAGCGTGGAGCTTTTCCCCACATTGGATCGCCCCAAAAAAACAACCTCACTCATATCTTCAGGCAGGCTATCTGCAATACTTTGTGCGGATTTTATAAATTTAGCCTCTACAATTCGGGGCATACTCATTTTTTCTCCTCCATATCGAAGATAAATTTCACAGGTTTTTTCTTGCTTCCCTGGACATTTGCATTGCCCGTAATCATATCCAAAGTAATCGTATCGCCATTTACATGGCGCTTATTTAGCAAATCATCTATTACTGCAGCACCCTGAAGCATATAATAAGATTTTTGAGGATAATAGATTACTTTCTGTGCGCTGCCTTTGTAAAAATTTTTTTCGTTTTTAAGCTCAAAGGTAACTCCGCCTGAAGCTTCATACATTTTGGTTTCATTGTTTTCATCAAAATAAATAACAACCCTCTCTCCATGCAACCAACTCTGCGACTGCTTAACCATTACATTTCCGATAAAATGAACCTCTTTTTGCAACTCCCGCGCATTCATGGACTCCGAAGTAATCTCTATCTTCTCAGCCATTAAAAAAGTGACAAAACCAAAACAAATTAAAAGTATCCATTTAAAAAAATACAATGCAAAACCTTTTATAAAAATCATTATATTGTACCATGATATTACTTTTTTGCAGTATAAATCACAGCCGCGATATCTCTGGCAAGCACTTCTTTTTGGCGCAAATTATAACGCATAGAATTTCCCTGCATCGTGTTTTCGTTCATTTTGGCAAAAAAAGGCGAAGTAACATCAAGTATCTCTACCGCTTTGTCATATACGGCATGTTGCGCTCTATACTCAAATCCTTCTTTTTGTCGAACAAAAACATCACCGTCCAAAAAAATCTTATCATCACGGTAGGTGCCTTTTTTTGCACGCAAAAGTTCTAAATTGCTGCTATGATAATTTAACTCATCAAGCATTAAAACACCATCCGCTCTGACGCCATAACTGCTATGGGCAATACTCTGTACTGTCTTCATATCGACTTCAATGAAAGTAGTATCCGTAAATTCAATCTCTTTGCCGGAAAGTTGCTTTTTGATATCAATATCAGTTACTTTTATTCCAAAAGTCAATACCAATATGGCTCCCATTATAAAAAGGAGCACTAACTCCAATCTTACTCCCATAATGCCAAATACTTTGCTTCAAGACCTTCTTTTTTAATAAGATATTCTATCATTTCGCGAACAGCGCCATCTCCTCCTTTTTTCCTGAGAACAACGGTAGCCATTTGGTCAACATAAGCACTTGCATCCTGTGGCACAAATGAGATTTTAGCAGATTTAAGCATTTGCAGATCATTAAGATCATCTCCTATGGCAGCCACATTCTCCATTGTCAAATGAAGTTTGGCCAAAAGCGATTCTAAAATTTCTTTTTTATTGTGTACGCCTTGATAAAAATATTCAATACCCAACTCTTTTGCACGACGCGCAACAATCGTTGAACTTCTTCCTGTAATGATGGCCACCTGTTTTCCCAACTTTTTCCAACTGGCAATTGCTAATCCATCTTTTACGTTAAATGATTTAATCTCATCTCCCATTTCACTGTAGGTAATGCGGCTATCCGTCATTGTACCGTCTACATCCAAAACAATTAATTCAATACTCACAACACACCCTTTGTGCTTGGAATTCCTGCATTTTCATTGATAGCTGCAGCCCTTCTCAGCGCCACAGCAAGCGCCTTAAATGCTGCTTCTATAATGTGGTGTTTGTTTTTGCCGCGGTTGTAAACCAAATGCATTGTAAGAGGCGCATTCAACGCAAGTGCTCTAAAAAATTCTTCGACAAGCTCAACATCAAATTGGCCCACCTTTCCCCCCACCGGAAGGTCAAAAAAAAGAAAGCCGCGATTTGATATATCCATATCGCATGTTACGCTGGCTTCATCCATCACCACGGTTGCATTTCCAAAGCGCTCTATACTTTGCACAGGATAAAGCGCTTTATGAAGTGCTTGACCTATAGCAATACCAACATCTTCAACACTATGGTGATCATCAATATGAATATCTCCCTTGCAAAATACTTCCATATCCATGTGCGCATGTTTCGTAAACGCTTCAAGCATATGGTCAAAGAAGCCAACGCCGGTATTTATCTTGGACTGACCTGTCCCGTATACATTAAGCTTTATACAGATATCGGTTTCTTTTGTAGTTCTACATATTTCTATCATTGAATGCTCCATATTTTTTAATTTCTTACAATAAATGCACCATCAAGACCATGACACAAGATAAAATCCTTCGCCTCATCTTCTGTTTTAAAGCCCATCAGCCATACGCGGTATAGAGGCGCACCCTCTACATCATCGAAACGTTTTACGATCGGCTGATAGCGCTTGTCAAGTTGAGCATATTTTTTCTTATAGATCTGCGCACCCTCAAAGCGTCTAAATGCTCCGACTTGTATACCAAAGTCGGTAATGACAACACGCACTTCTTTGTGTTCTCTGATATTTCTGGCGATTGTAGCCTCTGACTGAACTTCTCCTGCAAATCCTACTACCTTGATTTGTACTTTAGCAATCCCCATGCTGTCAAGCCCAATCGCTTTTCCTGCCGCATAACTGCAATCAATGATCCTGCCCTGCACAAACGGTCCCCTGTCATTGATCCTCACTACCGTGCTTTTTCCATTTTGAAGATTTTTAATTTTTACCATGGTATCCATCGGCCATGTTTTGTGTGCTGCGGTTTGGCCATGCATATTATACACTTCCCCGTTGCTTGTCATTTTTCCGTGAAAATCAGGCCCGTACCAACTAGAGATACCATTCATTGTTTGCCCTACGCTTACGTAAGTGGGCTTGTAGTTTTTTCCCAATACGCAATACTCTTTCATTGTCCATTTATGGCGCGCGGCACTTGTAAATTTTGTGGCTTTTGGCTTATGCGCACTTGGCTTTTGAGAGCACCCCGTATTTAAAAATACAGCCGGTAAAAATACAAATAAAGATAAAAGAATATTCAATTTTTTCATAAGGCCTCTGCTGTATTAGTGAATATTATTATCCCTTTATTTGACTTTAGCTTTCCTTGTTCAACATGTGGGGCAGCAGCCAAAGGTACACTCGGCTCACCAGGCAATGCGTACACGAGAAAATAAAAAAATTTAGTTACAATTGCACATCAATTTTAAAGGGTATATATGCGTTACTTTTACGGTTCATTTGTCATAATGGCAGCAGGTCTTCTTGCGGCTTACTTTTTGGGCGGGCTTGCTGCTCTTTATATCACTTTCTTGCTCATTATTCTTGAGATATCGCTTTCTTTTGATAATGCAGTGGTAAATGCCAAAGTACTCGATACGATGGATCCTGTCTGGCAAAAGCGATTTATCGTTTTTGGTATACCGATCGCTGTTTTTGGAATGCGTTTTATCTTTCCTTTGGCTATCGTTGCGATAGCCACAGGTATGGGAATTTTTGAGACATTTGATGTTGCCATGAATCAGCCCGAACAGTATGAAGCAGTTTTAAAATCAACAGAAAAAACCATTTTTGCTTTTGGCGGCGCTTTTTTATTGATGGTTTTTTTAGATTTCTTTTTTGAAGAACGGGATATAAAGTGGGTTACCTTCATTGAAGGTTCAAAAGTTATGGAACGCTTTTCAGGTGTAGCAAACATTGAACTGATCATAGCCATTATGGCCGGAATTGTGTTGGGGCACATCACTCAGGATTTTAGTGTTTTGCTGGCATTTATGTATGGCGTATTGCTTCATTCGCTCCTGGGAATGCTCGATCATTTTCTCTCTTCAGAAACAGTCAAAAGCGGAATTGCCGGGTTTATCTATCTTGAAGTCCTTGATGCAAGTTTTAGTTTTGATGGCGTCATTGGAGCATTTGCGCTCACAAGCAATATTTTTATCATCATGATAGGGCTTGGCGTGGGCGCCATGTTTGTGCGGAGTATCACTCTGTACTTTGTGGCACATAAAACTCTTTCTGCCTTCCGTTATCTTGAACACGGCGCACACTATGCCATCGGTATTTTGGCCTTTATCATGCTTGCCAAAATCACCATGCACATCAGTGAAATTGTCACAGGAACGATCGGCATAGGCCTAATTACGATCGCATTTCTACACTCTGTCTGGAAAAATAAAAAAGAAAATGAGTAAAGGGCGCAGCACTCTTGTTCGCTGCGCATTGCACAAACAAGAGATTCGAAGCTCAGTCTGAAATCCGGTTTATTACTCCTCCTCTGTATTTTTACAGTATAATAATTTTTATTGAAAACAAAGGATCCTCATGGTTATCGCTAAAAACAAACTTGTCGCTCTTGAATATCGCCTTACGGATAAAGAAGGCAATCTTCTCAATGAAAACGAAGAACCCATTATCTATCTGCATGGCGGCTATGGACATATCTTTAAGGCTCTGGAAGAGAGGCTGGAAGGAAAAGCGGTTGGAGATACTTTTTGTGTCACCCTATCACCCCAGGAGGCATTTGGCGAATATGAAGAAGATCTGGTTGTCAGCGAGGCTCTCAGTGAACTTCCCGAGGATCTCTTTGTGGGTATGGAGATAGACGGCTACATGGAAGATGCTCCGGAGGATATTATTATCTATACGGTCACCCAAATTTATTCTGACCATGCGGTACTGGATGCGAATCATCCGCTTGCAGGAATCAGCCTCACCTTTGAAGGATCAGTTGATGAGATCCAAGAGATAGACGAAAAGGCTATCAAGGAGATACTTGAGCATCACCGCCATTGAAGCCGTCATGCATAAAAAAGTAAAACCCGATTACTCCAAATAAACATTTATCGTTTCAAATTAACCTGAAAGTTAGATTCTTTTGTCTTTGCTCCATGGCAAACAGAAGCATTGAACGTGCGTCATTATATTAGTTATCAATCATTTCCATAGAGATCAAGTTTATTTTCTCTTTTTTTGGCATACATTTTTTTATCTGTCTGCTTGAAAAAATCATAAATACTCTGTCCCTCATATTGGCCAACCCCGATACTCAATCCTATCGGATAACATTTTTTAATATCAGAAACGTCAAAAAGCTCTTCAAGTTTCCGGGTTGTTTTTTGAGCATTTTCTTCTGTTATGGAATACAGCAAAATCACAAATTCATCCCCGCCGTATCTAAATATATCATCACTTTTTCTGATATGTTGTTTTAAAAATTTTGCAATACGTCTAAGCGTATTGTCTCCCTCTTCATGCCCCAAAGTATCATTGACTGTTTTAAAATTATCAAGATCCACAAACATCATTGAAAAGTTTTCGCCGGCCTCCATATATCTGTCAACTGCTTTTTTTAATTTTAAATCAAGCATTTTCCGATTGAAAAGCTTGGTAAGAGCATCCAAATAAAGATCTCTGTTTAATTGCTGCTTATTTTTCTCTTCTTTGTCATAATTTTTACCGATTGAAACAAATCCGATGATAATTTCACCTTTGACAATAGGGGTAATGGTTTGCTTTTCATAATATATTTCACCTTCAGAATTTTTATTGCAAAAAAGTGCTTCAATTGATTTTTTATTGAGAAGTTTTTTCCATAAATCTAGATAAAAATCATCCGAATGGTACCCTGAATTTAGTATTTTTGGATTTTGGCCTACAAGTTGTGAGATAGTATAGCCGCATCTTTTCAAGTAAGATGCATTGGCATGTATGTATTCTCCGTACACATTAAACAAAGCTATAGAATCATGGTTTTGATCAATCGCTTTTTTAAAAAGCTTTATATGATCAAGCAGTTTTTGGGCGGTTGAGACATCTTTTTGGATAGAAATGAAAGCTATCAAATTTTTATTTTCATCATAAACCGGTGATATATTCCACTCGACCCAATATTCTTGTCCGTCTTTGGTGTAGTTTATCGTTTTACCTTCAAAATACGCTTCATTTTTTAGACACTCTTTAAGTCTCTTTAAAACCTCTTTGTCTGTTTTTTCACCTTGGAGTATTCTGGGGGTCCGCCCTAAAATTTCTTCTTTTGCGTAGCCACTCATTTTTGTAAAAGCATCATTGACGTAAACAATTTTTGGATGGTCGCCCTCCAGAAAACAAGTAGTTATCACCATTGGACTGTATGATTGCTCAAATATAGTGAGTTCAAATGGATTTAGCTCTAAATTTCCATTCTTTAAAATCAAAGTAACCCCTCTCTTTTGTCTAGGTTTAAACCAAAACCAGACAAGCCCTCTTTTTTCATAATTGATGCTTATATTGTATCTCAAATTTCATAGGAGATACTGACATTCTATTGCTTCTTGGTATGAAAAAATGAAAAATTGGATATTTTCGGCTATACTTTAATCCATTTGATTGTCAATGGCAAAAATAGGCATAAAAAACGATAAGTAATTATAATATTGTTCCCCATGAATAGTATTGGATTAAAAAGGTGAAAGATGAATGAAAAAATTAATAGCATTGCGCAACAAATCAGAGAATTGCAAGTCGAACTAGAAGCAGAACTCAAGAAAAAACAATCGGATTTTTTTTATAGGATCGAAAACAGTAAAGCAGTCTTTGAGCAAAAAGTTATCAATGAAGGAAAAGCTAAAATTGTCAGTTCACTGGAATATCTCTCTTCGTTTTCGATGCTTGCCGTTTTAACTATTCCTTTTATTTGGGCGATGATGATACCGGCATTACTGGTTGATATCTTTGTAACTATTTATCAATATATTTGCTTTCCTATATACAAAATTCCAAAAGTAAAAAGAGGTGATTATATCATTATGGACCGATACAATCTTTTCTATCTGGATCAGGTTGAAAAAGTAAATTGCTGGTATTGCGAATACTTTAACGGCGTTATCTATTATGTGAGAGAAATAGCTGCCCGAACCGAACAGTTTTGGTGTCCCATTAAGCATGCAAAAAACATCAAAGACAAACATTCAAGGTATGACTATTTTTTTGACTATGGAGATTATACTGCCTACAGAAAAGAACTTGAAAAAAGAAGAAGCAGCTTTGAAGACCTTAAAGAAAAAAAAGACACGGAGCACAAAGACGCTTAACGCTGTACCTCCAAGCTTCTTCTGAAGGCAAAGAGTGCGAACACAAAAAAAAGTAGCCCTATGGCAAATATGGCAACCAAATCTTTCCAGACAACATCTATCCCCGCGCCCCTAAAAAGTATCGCTTTTGCAATATCTACATAATGGCTTGTCGGAGAGATTGACATAATATATTGAATCGCCAAAGGCATACTTTCATACGGTGTCAACCCTCCGGAAAGCATAATCAGCGGCAACACAATTAAAATAAACAACATTCCTATTTGCGGCATTGTATTTGCGACTGTTCCCATGAATATTCCCATTGAAGCCGTAGAAAACAAAAGCAAAAAAACACTAAGCAAAAACAGAGGCATTGATCCGGACAATGGGACCTTCAAAACTATTTCCACCACAACAAGCAATCCGAATGCAATCCCAAGTAAAATCACAAATCCCATTGACCATATTTTTGCCAACATAATTTCCGAAGGATACAAAGGCATAACCAAAAGATGCTCGATTGTCCCATGTTCTCGTTCCCTGATTAATGCAGCGCCTGCTAAAAGTATAGATAATGTAATGATGTTATTAATCACTTCATTGATGCTTCCAAACCAGCTGCTTGTCAAATTGGGGTTATACTTAAAATTGCTCACCAAATGAATGGGCATGTTTTGAGACGGGGCTTTGAGATAGGCAGACACCTCCTGTAAAATAATCTGATTAATGTACCCCGCGCCAATGCCTGCTTGTGTCATTCTGGTTGCATCAATATTTAACTGCACTTCTGATTTTTGCCCCTTTAGAATATTTTTTTCAAACCCATTGGGGATCACCGCCACAAACGTATAGTATCCAGAATCCATTCCGGCATCCATAGCTTCAAAAGATATGATTTGAGGCGTATTGAATCTCGGTTTACAAAAAGCGTCTATAATCCTGCCTGAAAGTATCGAACGGTCTTCATCCACAAAGGCAATAGAAGCATTTTTGATATCTACCGATGCTGCTACAGCCGCTGCATATATCCCAAGACTAAATGAATAAACAATCAAAATCAACATAATCCTATCTCTCAGCAGAGTTCTAAGCTCTTTGAGGCCGAGGCGATAAATATTCAAAATATGTTTCGACATTAGCTTTCCTGTTTTTTCAATGCCAGCACACTTAAAAAAGTGATAACAAAAATCGAAAGAATCAATGCCCCAAAATCAACATATAGATCAAAAAATGCAACATCTTTACTAAAAATTCCACGGCTAATAATGGAAAAATAGGTTGCAGGAAAAATATTTCCTACAAGAAAGCCCATTCCTTCAAGCGAACTGACAGGCTCCATAAGGCCTGAATAATTTATAGTTGGCAAAAGTGTTGCAATAGCTGCAGTGCCCAGTGCGGCGATTTGCGTTTTTGCAAACGCGGATATCAAAAGGCCCATGCCTGTTGTTGCAACTACATACAGTAATGCAGCAGCAAACAAAACAATAAAACTGCCCTTCATAGGCACACCAAATACAAATACAGCCAAAAAAACCATGCCCATAAAACCGATCATACTCACCACAACATAAGGAAGCTGTTTTCCAAGTAAAAATTCCAATTTGGTTACCGGAGTAGCATAAAAATTTGTGATGGATCCTAATTCTTTTTCTCTCACCACGCTAAGGGCCATCAGTATCGAAGGAATAAATATCAAAAGCATAGGAATCACTGCCGGAACCATCGCATAAATACTTTTAAAATCCTGATTGTAGCGATATCTCATCTGCACATCAACAAAAGTTTGCGCCCGGTCATAAAGTTGCCCTATATAGCTGCTGTGCAAGCCTGCAACGTAGCCCTGAATCGTTTCAGCCCTAAAGGGCACTGTTCCGTCTATCCACACTCCAACCTCAACACTTTGCCCTTTTTGTACATTTCTTCCGAAATTTGCAGGTATCTCAATGGCTAAACTAATCTGGCCGCTTTTCATTTTTTCATCCAATTGACTTTGAGATTCCAAAGGTTCATGTTCTATAAAGTACTTTGAGCCGGCAATATATTGAATATAGTTCCTGCTCTGCGGTGTCTTATCATTGTCTAGCACCGAAAACTTCAAATCTTCAATATCCATATTGATACCGTATCCCATCACCAGCATAAGGATCATTGTGCCAACCAATGCAAATGTCAATCGGATCGGATCCCTTATAAGCTCCAATGACTCGCGATACACATATCCCAAAAAACGCATGAAAGAAAAAAAATCATTGGCGTTCTTGGGGCTGCTTTTATGAAGTATAATTTTGTTATTTGTGTCCCTATCCTTTCCGATTGCATCATAAAGATAATCTACAAAGGCCTCTTCTAGATTTTTTTTGTTTTTAGAAGCGATTAAATTTTGAGGAGTATCGCTTATAAGTACTTTGCCTTGGTGCATCAAAGAAATTCTGTTGCACCTCTCCCCCTCATCCATAAAATGCGTAGAAATAAAAATGGTTACGCCGTCATTGTGTGCAAGATCAATTAAAAATTCCCAAAAATTATCCCGCGATACAGGATCAACACCGGAGGTCGGTTCATCAAGTATCAGCATTTTTGGTTTATGTATTACAGCGGCAGCCAAGGATAAACGCTGCTTGATCCCCAAAGGCAAATCTTCTGACAATGTATTTTCATGCTTTTTAAGATCAAAACGCGTCAGCATCTCTTCGACTCTTGCATCTATTTTGTCACGATTGATATGATATAGTTGCGCATGCAGAACAAGATTTTGAATTACTGTCAATTCGCTATAGAGCGAGAAAGATTGCGTCATGTATCCCACATTTTTTTTCATCTCCAAGAGATCGCTTTTGATGGACTTTCCAAAAACCTTGACACTCCCTTCACTGGGCGCAAGCAAACCTGTCAGCATTTTCATTGTAGTCGTTTTTCCGCAACCGTTGGATCCCAAAAAACCAAAAATTTCACCTTGTTTTATTTGAAAATTTACCCGATCCACTGCAGTAAAATCTCCAAATTTCATCGTAAGGTTTTCAGCTTCTATGACATATCCGTTGGTATGATTTGCTGCATTAGGCATCATTGTCAAATCAGTATGATTGCGTCTTTGTACTTGGGGCAACAATGCTATATAGGCTGAATCTATGCTGTCTGTTTTGGTTAATTCCAAGAGCTCCCGCGGTGTTGCATTTGCAAGAATCTTGCCGTTATTGATCGCAATAATATGATCAAACTTTTGTGCCTCTTGCATATATGCCGTTGCCACCAAAACACTCATTCCCTGCTGCATCGTTCTTATTTGATCAATAATCTCCCAAAATTGCCTTCTCGACAAAGGATCGACACCGGTTGTGGGTTCATCCAAAATCAGTAAATCCGGATCATGAATCAAAGCGCAACAAAGACCAAGTTTTTGCTTCATTCCTCCGGAAAGCTTTCCTGCAGGCCTGTCTTTAAATTCATAAAGCCCAAGACTCTTCATGAGCGCATCAATCCTCCCTTGTCTCTCGTTGCGCCCCTGTCTAAACAATCGAGCAAAAAATTCAATATTTTCATAAACAGAAAGAGACATATAAAGATTTTTACCAAGTCCTTGCGGCATATAGGCTATTTTTGGATAAATACGGCTGCGATAGTTGGCATCATTGATATCTCCGCCAAACACCTCAACTGTGCCTGTCTGGATTTTGCGGACTCCGGCTATAATAGACAGCAAAGTTGATTTTCCCATACCGTCCGGACCAATAAACCCAACAATACAGTTGGACGGTATTTCCAGCGCTATATCTTCCAGTGCTGCTGTCTTGCCATACGTGTGCGAGAGATTTTTTATCTTGGCAACAGTATCCATTTCAGTTCACATTTTCTGTATGGGCTTTAGGCAGATTGCTTAGCTCTTTTGGCCAAGACGCTGCTTCGTTCAAGCGAATATACGTCATTCCGGGGAGGCCGGTTTTTATCTTATTGAGATGCTCTTTAAGCAGATTGATATCAACGGTTGCCTTGATCCTGAACATCAGTTTTTCCCGTTCACTTTTGGTTTCTATCTGCTTGGGTGTAAACTGAGCCTGAGGGGACACAAAAGTGACTTTCGCTGGAATAGCAATCGCCGGTATGGCATCCAGAACAATTCTTGCTTCAGAGCCGTATTCCACCAATCCGGCTTGGGAAGTCGGCAGGAAAATAGTCATATACGTATCAAGCAGATCCAGTACCACCATGACTCTTGATCCGCTTCCAACCACTTCTCCGGGTTCTGCCAATCTGTACAAGACTCTTCCCTTTACAGGGGCATAGAGTGTACTGTCTTTAATGTTCACTCTGACTGCATCAGCTTGAGCCATTGCCGCCTCTATGGCCGCATTTGATGCATCCGCATGTGCTTTAGCTGATTCTAGATCGGCTTGTGCTGATTTATAGGCAGTTTCATACTGTTGATATTGCAGCAAGGATATACTTTTGCTATCGTAAAGCTGTACTCCCCTTAAATAGTTTTCATGTTTTAAGGCCAATTCGCTTTTCTTTTGTTCCACAATAGCCAATGCGTAATTTTTGTTTTGCTCGGCTTGTCTAATTTGCGCATTTGCTACTCGCAGCTTGGCCTCAAGTTCGTCCGAATCCAGCTTGGCTAGCATTTGACCTTTTTCTACAATATCCCCCTCTTTTGCATAAATCTCAAGCAATCTGCCTGGAATTTTTGTAGCAATATTGACTTCAGTTGCTTCAATCCTTCCATTACCGTATGCAAAATCTTCAGATATTTTTGGCGCATTAATATAAGGACTAACGAAATAATATGAAAGGAAGATCAGCACAACGGCTGCGATTGATACGATCCACTTAAACGCTGTTTTAATCATTGTCTTTCCTCTTTATGCAAACAATATTCCAATGCAAGATCTGTCCCAGCAACAGAAGATCTCTTTTGTTGCTCACTCAAGCAAAATATCTTTCCAAGATGATATCTAAAACCTGTTTAACATACAGCTTTCAGCAGGGTGCACACCGTTCAAAATCATAATACAGCCTCTTTTTTGCTTTTAATGAACAGCGCGCAAGAACACATTGAAAAGATTGTCTATTTTTCAGCTATACTCTGCTATTTAAAACTTTCAAAAAGAGCATACATCCATGAACCTTTTATCCAAAAATGCACCTTTAGAGCAATCCATTGCAAAAATGAAAGCTGTTTTGGCAGACGCAGGGTGCAAAATCATTTTTTCTGAAGAGAAGCATCCTTTGGAATATTGCTATTCGGTCAATCTTTCTTCCGCAGAAGCACCCAAACATATCTATTCCAACGGAAAGGGAATATGCTCCGAGGCGTCAATGGCAAGCGCTCTAGGGGAGTACATCGAACGCCTGCAGACCAATAATTTTTTTACCGACTTTTATCTGCCCGGCCGAACCTATTATCCCGACCAGATTGCATTTGATTTTGGAAAAGATTGTCTCAATGATACTTTGCGTCAGATGTATGACCCCCTGCAAGAGCTCCATGACGAAGATCTTGTAGACTATAACAGCGACTATGAGGACAGGATTGTCTCATTGCCTTTTACCGACTATATAACCAAAGAGCGGGTTTATTTTCCTCTTAATATTCTTAACAATCTCTATACAAGCAATGGTTTGGCAACAGGAAACACGCCCCAAGAAGCCCAAGTGCAGGCACTCAGTGAAATCTACGAACGTTACGTCAAATTGGAGATCATCAAAAAAGGCTACGCGCTCCCCGCTTACCCTGAAGATATTCTAAGCTCATTTAAAAAAGTTTATCACGATGTAACAGCACTAAGGAAGTCGGGCTATAGTGTTGAAGTGCTTGATGCGTCGCTGGAAGGAAAGTATCCCGTCACTGCCATATCCCTCATCAATCCTCACAACGGGACTCTATTTGTCTCTTTTGGCGCACATCCTCTTTTGGAGGTATCACTTGAGAGAACGATGACCGAACTTATGCAGGGCCGCGGGCTTGAAAATCTCAATACGTTTGAAACACCTACCTTTGACATGAGTCTTGTTGCGGACAATTTCAATCTTGAATCACACTTTATAGACTCTAACGGCAAACTGGGGTTTGGTTTTTTGAGCGCCCGAAAAAGCTTTGCTTATACCCCGTGGGTGTATGACGGTGCGACAACCCAGGATGAACTGAACTATCTCGTTGGAATTTTACACTCCATAAACAAAAAGATGTATCTTAGGGAATATGATTATCTCGGGTTTTATTCTTGCCAAATCATTATTCCGGGAGTATCGGAGGTCTATCCGATAGAAGATCTTGTCTATAATAACAAAAATGCCGGCAAACAAATCCGTCACATGGTATTGCATTTTACAGAGTATGATCCAGAAGAGATACTTGATAGCATAGAACCGCTGGACGAATCACTAGATGTGGGAAATTATATCGGTGTTATTTTTGAAAATAATTTTACATTAGCCCAATTTAAAGCACAAATGTATCTGCTTTTAGGTTACACTGAAAATGCACTGATACTGCTTGAATTTGGATCTGATCGTATGGGGCATATCGTTGCAGAATTGATTCGGATGGAAAAAGAAGGTTTCCATTTCAAGGAGTACAAAGAGGCTTTGTTTGCTATTTTTACTCCTCAAAAAGTCGAAAAAGCCCAACGCATACTCAAAGGAGAAGCGTTTCTTATCGATACAGCCTTTCATCAGGATTATCACAATGTATTGGCATTGTATGATCGTCTTGAGCATAAAAAAATCGCTCAAAAAAAGTAAAAATTTTACTTTTTTTGAGAACAGGATATAAATACTTTATGATTTACAGGGATCACCAAAAACTGATCTACCGACAAATACTCTTCGCTGAGATGATTGACAATCTTAATCTCTTCGGCAGTCGTTTCATAGTTTGCGGCTATATCTTCCAGCGTTTCGCCAAGCGTAACATAGTGGGAAACCATAAAAGGCTTGATAGGATTTTTCTTTTCCGGCAGCTCATAACGCAGATAAAAAAGGATCATCTTTTCCTCCGGGATCGCCACCGTATAGCTGAACCTATCTGAAGGAATTATTTCATCTTTAAACTGCGGATTTAAGCCAAGCAGCTCTTTGGGTTTCATTTCAAGAAGTTTTGCCAACTCGCTTAGTTTTGTACCCCCCTGCACTTCAACCTCAAACATCCCGCTATTGGCCGAGGAAAATTCTAAAGCCAGTCCTTCGCCTATCATAGCAACAAGCAGAATTTTCTTGATATACTCGCGTGTTTCCAAGGGAAGATATTTTTCTTTCTCATCAAGCAAAATCGGCAAGGCATCGCTGCCCGCCCTTTCGATAGCTTTTGCCAGCCTTCCTTCTCCGCAGTTATATGCCAAAGCAGCCAAATACCATTTGCCAAACCGATCATGAAGTTTTTGCAAATAGGCTATAGCCGCATTCGTTGAGCTGGCCGGATCACACCTTTCATCAAACCTCTGACATACTTCAAGTTTGTAATGTTTTGCCGTTGCCGGAATAAATTGCCACAATCCTACTGCATTTTTATGCGAAGCGGCAGAAGGAGAAAAACCTGATTCAACCATGGAAAGATAAACAAAAAGGTCCGAAAGGCCGTCTTCAAGCAAATACCCCCTCATCATCGGCAAGAAATTTTTGCCTTTTTTGAGGGAGTGCTGATAAAACGACATAATCTGGCTTTCATGCGTTAAAACAAAACGCTCAAAATCCTCATCATAAACATAAGACTGATCAACTCCAAATTCTGAGAAAACATAGGTATAGCTGGGATACTTTTGAGCAACAGAAAAAGCAAAAGAAAACAGAGGAAATACCCCTGCAGCCAGAATAATTTTACTGATACTTTTTTTTATCGACATACCCTAAATACCAAAAAGACGATAAGCGTTTTGCGTAGTAATTGCCTCAATCTCTTCTCTTGGAAGACCGCTCAATGCAGACATTTTCTCTGCTATAAACGTCGTATAGGCGGGCTCATTTCTCTCTCCTCTGTGGGGATGGGGCGTAAGATAAGGCGCATCTGTTTCTATCAGCAATCTTTCTTTTGGTATCTTGGGATACACTTCGATAAGCTTACGGGCATTTTGAAACGTAAGAACCCCTCCGATCCCAAAATAAAAATTTCTTTCTGCAAGCTTCAAAAGCTGCTCATCCGCATTATAGCAGTGCAGCACTCCGCCTTCTGCTCCGGCATACTGCTCAAGCAGCGCCAGACTGTCTATGCTCGCTTCCCTGATATGCACAATCAAAGGTTTTTTCAATGCTTTGGCCCAAAGTATCTGATCTGCAAAAACTTCTTTTTGCAAATTTTTACAGGCTTCTCTTTTTTTTTGATCCTCAGGCAGCCTGGAATAATCCAATCCGCATTCTCCGATAGCTACACATTTAGGATGAGAAACAAAAGGCTCCAGCTTGCTCCTATCATAGTGCATCGCATCATAAGGATGAATCCCGACAGCAAAATAAACATTCTCGTATTTCTGGGCGATCTCAAATGCCCGCTCTAATGTTTGGGGATCCGCACCCGGAATGATATATCTCTCAACGCCTTTGTCTTTTGCACGCTCCAATACCTCTTCAAGATCTTCTTTGTACCGTGAATCGTCCAAATGGCAATGTGTATCTATTATCATGCGTCACCTATTTTTAGATAAATTATAACCTATTTAACGCTTATTTTACGCAAATGAACCTTATTATAAAACGAAATAAGATATAGTTTATTCTAGAAAAGAGGGGGAATTTGATGTTTTTTTATGGCACGCTGTTTATAGTTGCTTTATTAATAAGTTTAATTATCTATCATGAATATAAAAATGAGAAAAGCTATAAAAAAGAACGGGAGAGGAAATATCATCAAGCTATCCGACAAAACGAATCAAAAAGTACAACAAAAATTTCCTCTCCTTCCATCCGGATCAAACCGGTCACATCTTCTCCTCAATTTAATTATCCGCCTTTTACCCATGCGCGGCTTATTGCTATGGGCCTCTCACAAGAGGATGCCAAAGAATTCGTCAAGGAATTAATCTCCCAAATAGAAGCAAACATACCTTTTATTGATGAAGCCATGAAAATACCGGATTTTAACCAAATGGAACGGCTGACACACAGCCTCAAAGGTTCTGCGACCAATCTTGGAAACGGCGGTATCTCAGACCTTTTGGTAGACTACAACACCTATCTTAAAGACGGGCGGGATCTTTCTGCTGCACAAACCTATTTTGCACATTTGAAATACTGCTTAAAAATACTGAAAGAACAATACGCCTAGGCATTTCTCAATTTTTTTGCAAAAGCAAGGGCCTGAGGGGTGGGATTTTCGCCTCCTATAATACGGGCTATCTCCTTCACCCTTTCCTCCTCATCAAGTTCTTTTATCCGGCTTTTTGTGCCTTCCTTCGTAACCAAAATATGTTGTCTGGCCTGTGCAGAAAGATGCGGCTGATGAGAGATAGCAAATACCTGATAAGCCTTAGAAAGTTTTGCGATCATCTGGGCAATAGCAATCGATTCGTCTCCGCTGACATTTGCATCTATTTCATCAAGAATCAAAACTCCCTGTGTTTGTTTGGTTTCATCAATACAAACCGCCATCAATGCCAAACGCATACGATTGAATTCTCCCCCGCTCAATGTAGCTGTTTTTGAACCGCCAAGCATGATGTCTGCACGATCAACACCGCTTTCACACAGCAAAGTATTCTCAAAAATAAATTCAACAGAAGGCAGCTTTAATGCCTGCAAATATACATCCAACGCATTTTGAAGACTTTTGGCCTCTTCTTGGCGCAACACCGAAATTTCCTTTGCAATCCTATGCAGCTCAGAAAATTCCCTTGCCAAAAAAGATTCCAGTGCACTTTTGTTTTGTTCGCTGTTTTTATATCCTGCAAGTTCTTCTTTTTTTTGTTCCTTGTAGTTTAGAGCTTCCCGGATGGAACCATAGCGATTTTTAAGCCCATTCAGATCCCCAAGTCTATCCAAAATCTTTTCTATATCAACCTCTTCAAGCTCATCGGCCAAGGTCTGGGCTTCTTCAAAATCACTTCTGAGCTGATTCATTGCTTCAGAAAAAACAGAAACATCTTTATTGAGCAGACGATACACTTCCTCCACACTTGCCTCATAAGCAAAAAGTTCATTTGCATTTTGTAAAGCATCTTTGATCTTGTCAATTTTGGAAAGCTGCTGCTTGATTTGCATCAGCTCCTCTTCTTCGTCTATGCGGGGATTGATCCGTTCTATTTTTTCTATCTCATATACAGCAAATTCGATGAGTTCAGCAAGTTTTGTTTCGTCCTCTTTGATTTTTTTAAGCCGCTCTGCCTGAATTTTATAAAACACATAACGTTTTTTGTATTCTTTGAATAATTTTTTAAAAACAGGATTTTTATCATCCAGACTGCTGTCTATCAACCCCAAAAGTACAGCAGATTCAAAACCGCCCTTGTCTCGTACGCTGAGATACTGCACATAAGGCGCAAAAAGTTCAGCCAGTGTTTTTTTTGAGATATTTTGACCATCAAGATAAGAGCGCACTTTATCTTTTTTAAGGGTTTTGAGCGTTACTTCCTCTTCAAGCGCATAAAATTCACTTTGAAGCCCAGTTGGTTTTTGAAGCGTCACTTCGCACAGCGACGCAGTCCCCAAAGCACTGTATCCAAAACTTGAAAGTATTGAAGATATCAAAACAGATTTTCCTGCTCCGCTGGGCCCGGTCAAAACCACTAAGCCTTGATCAAACTCGAGTTCTACTTCATCAAAACCAACAAGTTCACGCAGGTATAATCTCTTGATCAACTTTTATCTCCCCATAAAAGTTTTTCACGAAGCACGCCAAAATAACTTCTCTCTTTTCTGTGCAAAAGCTTGGCTCCTGTCTTTGCTCCTTCGACAACCAACACATCACCCGGCTGCATTTCATAAGCATCCTGTCCGTCTATCATGGCAACCACCCTGTCTTCGGCCGAAGCAAGCTCAATCGTAAAATCTGCCGGCACGACCAACGGTCTTTGACGCAAAGAATGCGCACAAATAGGAGTCATGATAAATGCTTTGGTCAAAGGATACATCACCGGTCCGCCCGCTGCAAGATTGTATGCGGTGGAACCGGTGGGCGTAGAGACAATAAGCCCGTCTCCGCGGTAGGTATTAAACCAATCCCCGTCAATGGAGGCATCTATTTTTACCATCTTGGAAATCGTAGGGCGCGTAATGACAACATCATTGAAAGCATAAAAACTTTTTATCCCTTTAGATGTTTTAATGTAGCCTTCTATCATCATACGCTCATCGATACAGTAGTTGCCCTGCTGCATTTTGATTAAAAAATCATCTACTTCATCGATCGTGATGTCGGCCAAAAAACCCAAATTGCCCGCATTGATCCCCATAACAGGCTTGTGATGGCCGTAACTTCGGCGAACTAAAGACAGCAATGTTCCATCTCCGCCCAAAGAAACTAAAAAATCTGCTTTCTCGCAAATCGTTTCAAAAGGGAGGCCTTTTGTACCTATCATCTTTGCTGACCGCTCTGCGATCAACACTTCAATTCCTCTTGCTTCAAATTGTCGTTTGATCTGCTCGTAGAGGGGTTTAATCTGCGGTGTATTTGGCTTCAGCACAAACCCTGCAGTCTGTATCTGCTCTAACGGTTTCAAGATATCCTGCTCCATGCACTTTATTTAATTGTTCTTAGCAGGGTAACATAAATGTACTTTAAAATTTGTTTTTCTATTCTTTTCTTTGCACAAGAAATTCGTATCAAAGAGGGATCTGAATTTGTATCTAAACAACTATTCGATATAATCGCATCAAACTTAAGTTAGAGGATTTTTCGTGAGAACACATTATTGTGCCCAGATCAATGAACAACATAATGGTGAAGTAGTTACCGTGGCCGGTTGGGTTTCCAGCCGCAGAGACCATGGCGGGGTTATATTTATCGACCTTCGCGACAAAGACGAAGTACTGCAGCTTGTCTGTGATCCTGCAGACAATGCTGCAGCCCACAAAATTGCCGAAGATGTCAGAGACCAGTTTGTGCTTATCGCTACAGGCACCATAAGACCCAGAGGAGAGGGATTGGAAAATCCGAATCTCAAAACCGGCAAAGTGGAAATGGTTGTAGAAAAACTGGTGATTGAAAACCGCTCAAAACCGATGCCTTTTGAAATCGGTGATGAAAAAGTAAATGAAGAAATTCGCCTTAGACATCGCTATCTTGAACTGAGAAGTCAACGGTCTTACACTATTTTCAAACTGAGATCCAAAGCAACAATTGCGGCAAGAAATGCGCTTGACGAACTGGGATTTTTAGAAGTAGAAACTCCCATTCTCACCAAATCGACTCCGGAAGGAGCCAGAGACTATCTTGTGCCAAGCCGCGTACATCATGGTGAATTTTATGCTCTTCCTCAGTCACCGCAGCTTTTTAAACAGCTTTTAATGGTGGGCGGTTTTGACAGATATTTTCAGATAGCCAAATGTTTTCGGGACGAAGATCTTCGTGCAGACAGACAACCTGAATTCACACAAATAGATGTTGAAATGAGCTTCTGCACTCAAGAAGATGTCATTCAAATCGCCGAAAAACTGATCTACAATGTTTTCACAAAATGCGGATTTGAAATTCCCGGCACCTTTAAACGTATGACTCACCATGATGCAATGGAAAAATACGGTTCGGATAAACCGGATATGCGTTATGATCTGGCCATGGTTGATGTGATTGATATCTTTGAAAGATGCGACAATGAAATCTTTTCCGCTATCGCCAAGGCGCCTAAGAAAAACCGCATCAAAGCGCTCAAGGTGCCAAACGGAGACAATATTTTTTCAAAACGCCAAATGAAAGGCTTTGAGGATTATGTGCGCAAATTTGGTGCACAGGGTCTTGGTTATTTCCAAATGAAAGAAGACGGTCTTAAAGGGCCTCTTGCCAAATTCTTTACCGATGCAGATCTTCAGGCCATTATAGACCGATGCGAACTTAAAACAGGAGATGCTGTATTCTTCGGTGCAGGCGAAAAAAAACTGGTACTTGATTATATGGGCCGTTTCCGCATCTATCTTGCAGAAACGATGGAAATTATCCCCAAAGGTACATTTGAGTTCTTGTGGGTTGTCGACTTTCCAATGTTTGAAGTTGAAGACGGCAGAGTCAAAGCGCTTCATCATCCGTTTACCCAGCCAAAATCACTGGACTATGAAGATATCGAAGAGATAGAATCCATCGCTTATGATATTGTCCTTAACGGAACAGAACTGGGCGGAGGATCTATCCGTATCCATAAAGAGGCAATGCAGTCAGAGATATTTAAACTCCTAGGCATCGGCGAAGAAGAAGCGCAAGAAAAATTTGGCTTCCTGCTTGACGCGCTTAAGTATGGTGCGCCTCCGCATGGCGGGTTTGCTCTGGGACTTGACAGGCTCATTATGCTTATGGCGGGCACGGACAGCATTCGTGATGTCATTGCGTTTCCCAAAACACAAAGAGCACAATGTCTTCTTACGCAAGCACCAAGCAATGTCGACAATGAACAGCTCAAAGAGTTGGGCCTGAGAGTTAGACAAACAGCCGCCATACAATAAGTGACTATTGTCTTATTTAAAAAAATATGTCAATGCAGATGTATTTTGCACAGCAAGATCACAGAAATTTACCAAAATCTTGTAAATCCCGAAGTAAATTCAGGATAACAAGAGATACAATTTAATATAAAGGATACCATCGTGAAAAAATTATTTCTTATTATAGGCGCTCCCGGGTCAGGAAAAACAACAGATGCCAGCCTCATTGCCAAAAAATATGCCGACAAGATCGTACACTATTCAACGGGTGATATGCTCAGAGAAGAAGTCGCCAGCGGAAGCGAATTGGGACAGACCATTGAAGGCTTTATTTCCAGAGGCGCCCTGGTGCCGCTCACTATTATTGTTGATACGATCATCTCAGCGATCAATAACGCACCGGTCGATGTGGTACTCATTGACGGATACCCAAGAAGCGTGGAGCAGATGACTGCATTGGATGAAATTCTTGCCGGCAATCAAGACATAGAACTTACGTCTGTCATAGAAGTAAGAGTAAGCGAAGAAGTTGCCAAAGAAAGAATCCTTGGGCGTGCTGCAGAAGCCGAAGTCGTAAGAAGCGATGACAGTGTCGAAGTCTTTTACGACAGAATGAAAATTTACACAGATCCCTTGGCACAGATTCAAGCTTTCTATACAAAGAAAAATCTCCTCAAAGTTATCGACGGCGAAAGAACACTTGAAGTCATTGTCGATGACATGGATGCATTTGTTCAAAGCAAAATTTAACTTTTCTTTTTTAGGGTTAAAGCTCTGATTAAAACATAACCTAGATGACGATTGAGTCTGAAATGACGAAATTTCGTTATCTTGACCCCAAAAAAATCAAGCCCAAGACAACCAGATTAAATTGAATGACTTAATTGCCCAGAGGATTCAATTTTTCGGCGTATCAATGTGGCTGCGCAGAAGATATTTCTTCTGTTTTATTGCATTTAAAAATTTTTAGCCTCATCTCTTTAACTTATACACAGTTCATTCATCTTTCTTTGCTATAATAAAAAAAATTAATAAAAAGGCGAGAGTATGAGATTTAATCAATTCAAACCGATGTTACTAATAGCGGTATTGGTCCTGTTGAGCACTTTTGGGATGGCGGAACCGGCTTCTGTAATAGATGCTAAAGCAAATGAAGCCATCAGACAATTTGCGCAGAAGGTAAAAGGCGGTGAAAGGTTTTTGACTCAATCCAAAGGCTATCTTGTCTTTCCCGGTGTCTACAAGGGCGGATTTGTCGTGGGTGCAGAATATGGAGAGGGGGTTTTGCGCGTAAATGGCAGATCAAAATACTATTATAATATCGCTTCGGGTTCTGTCGGCTTTCAGCTTGGAGTACAAAAAACTTCTTACATCATCGTTTTTGTAACACAGGGCGCATTAAACAATTTTATCAAAAGCAATGGATGGGAAGCAGGAGTTGATGGCTCCATTGCTGTTGCAGATTGGGGAGCAGGCAAAGATGTAAGTTCAATCAGTTTTGAAAAACCTATCGTTGCGTTTGTGTTTAATCAAAAAGGACTCATGTACAATCTTACACTCGAAGGAACAAAATTTACCCGAATTGTTCCCCATTAATACCTCCAAAAACCTTCTTCTTGACGAGAAAAATTTTTGAAGAAGGAAAAGGCTGGTTAAAACAATCTCTTTTTTACAGTAAAGGTTTGTATAAAACTTATATTTTAGATTCAAACCTTTTTTTGTAACTGCATTTTTGACACAGTTCTTCTACTGCCCTATTTTCTTTGAAGCCTGCAGCGATCGCCAAAGCACGTGAGGAATTGACTACCTCTTTCAAACTCTGTTTGCGCAAATCTCCAAGCTCCATAACCCCGTCACAGTCAAGACAGCATGGCACCACTTTTCCGCCAGCCAAGACAGCAATATGAGACTGCAGCCCCTGACAGGTTCCGTCTCCATAGTTTTGATTCTTCAAAGAGGGCCACTCAAAATAAGTATCAAAATGCAAAAGTATCTTGGGAGCCAAACGAATTGATTTGGGGCGCTCCCGATAGATAGCGTCCAAATCAAGTGTGAAATTGAAGTGTTTAGAAAAAGTTCCAAAAAGCATCCGATTAAAACCGTGTTCACTCATCGCCTCATCGAGATTCCATATTCGAAGATTGATAAACAGCTCCTCTTTTCTTTTGAGCTTTGCTTCGCATAGATCCAAGATAGGGGTAATATACTGATCAAATGTCAAAGCTGTATCATTTTTATTGAAACTGTTAAGTGATAGATTGATCTGCTTTACGCACGGATGAAAAAGTGTGTTATACGTATGCTTTTTAAGAAAATATCCGCTGGTCGTAAGCATTGCTTTAAGGCCATGCTTATGGATAATTTCCAGATAGTCATAAAGATTTGAGAGTATTAACGGATCACCCACTACGTGACAGGCTATCTCTTTTGTGTAAGCTTTTGCCTGCTCTATAATGGATTCAAAGAAAATGAGATCCATGTGTTTTGAGGGCAAATTTTTCGTAGGACAAAAACTGCAATGCAGGCCGCATACGTTGGTAAGTTCTATATAAATACGATAAAATTTCACGAAAGACTATTTCATGCACGCAGAAAGTTCTGTGATATTTTGTGCGCGACTAATGCATGACATTCTCGATTTTAAGTTTGAAATTTCTTCATCCATTTTCTCAAGATGAACATTTTCTTCTTTATCATTCCAAAAATAGATAAAAGGCATTTTTTCTCCCATTTCTTTTTTAATGGCTCTAAGTTCCCTGATACACTCATTAGCCTCTCTGAGGCTATCGACACGCTGTATGCATTCTCTGCTTTTTTCTAGGCTGAGAAGCAATTGGGGCAAACGTTCTTTTTGGTTTTCATGTATACTTTGCCCCAGACGATTGAGAAATTCTATTTTTGCCTTATCGCTACTTTGGTTTGTATCGTTTACATCTATCCCGCTGGCCACAAAATTACCCTTTAAAATATCTTTAAATATCTCAATGACTTCTTTGGGTTTGCGTTTGTTTTTTGTCATGCCAATCCCTCTGATAAGGCCAAATTCCTCTATGGAAAAATCCGGCACCATGCATTTGTCATCTGAAATATTAATATCAAAATTTACATCGGAAGCTTTTTTAGTATACACAATGCCGTGAAGTCGAATTTCAAACAAAAGAGGCACCCCTTCATAAAGACACTTTTTTACTCCCGGCCCCTCCCATACATCACATTGCAAGCCGGCTATGTCCATTGTTCCGGTTTTTTTCAAATTTCGGGTTTGAGCCTCTCCATGGACGCTGTATTTGCTGCTGCTTTTTCGCTCCAAAACTTTTTCAGTTTTATAATAGGCGTGAAGTGTCGTATCTTTTTCCTGCTTGACCAAACTGCGAAAAGTCTGCTTTTCTCTGATCGCTCCGACTGCCGATACAGCACCTCTCTCCTCGACCAACGCAACGGCCCCCCACTCCTTAAAACGCAAACGAGCTTTTCCTGAAACAGTAAGATTTGTCTCCTGCGTAAGCTGTCCATCCCCGCTCAGCTCATAAAGTACCTGCCCTGACTCCATCTCATATATTTTAAAATCCTTATTTGCGCTCAGTGCTACAACAGTCAATGTCAAAAAAGTAAAACAAATAATTTTGAATAGATTTAAAAGCGACATTTAATTCCTTCATTTAAATTCCATACGGACGTTATTGTAACATAACTCTAAAATTTATTCTTTACCCTGGACAGGGATACATTCTTGAAACTCGCAGCGGGACCGATAAATACAATTTTTTATTTATCGGATATTAAAAAATTAAAAACGATGAATACCCCTTGCAATATCCTCTTCAAGTTTTCCAAATGCTTTATCCATCGCATCTACGATATTTTTCGTATCATGTTTTGTCGGGATGCCAACGCTGAATAATTGCGCATCACTTTTGTGTGTTTGAAGATCTTCAATGCGCCAATTGGCATCAAGGTATACAAAATTCCCTTGCGCGATATAGCGTGTAATTTGTACCTGTACTTTAATATTTGGCTGCGTATCTACTCCCCATGGATAGGCGTAAACCTGAGGCTGGTGAAACTTTTTTTGGATGAAACCGATAAGCCGATGCGTCAAACCTTCGTCCATATCCTCTGCCCATGTGCCGTCGCTCAAAAAAACTACTTCGCTGCTTGATTTGGCTATCGCTATCTCTCTTTTGAAAAGATATCTGGGAACACTTATCTTTTCAATGCCTATTGTCTTATTGTTTTGCGTATACGTTGCTGCAGGTGAGGGTGCTGTTGAGAGAACATAATAGCTGCTCGTTGTCACACATCCATGCATCATCACCAATACCGCCGCAAACCATACTGCTCTTTTTATAACTGTTTCTTGCATTATTTGTCTCCAAATATCATTGAGGTAGGCTTTCTGTTCAGCATTCTTATAAACTCTTGCATCTCTTGAGATGTTTCTGCTACCACTTTCAACGTCTGCGCAATCTGCTGCGTCAGCAATGAATCCTTATCGTATCCCTTTACCAGCTTTCTGGTAGCCTTCAGAGTTCTGGTGAGCTCTTGCATTGTCTGCGTGAGCTCATCGGGCATTGCTTTGAACGATTTTTGGTCTGTCATCGCATTAAGATTGCTTACCGTTTTTTGAAGGTCAACCATCACTTGATGCAAGGGCTCAGCATTATCATCGACAACATTGTTAACGGATGTAAGCAATTTTTCTAACGGCAAAGCATTAAGTTTTGCCAATACATTTTGCACCGAACCTATGATATCTGAGTCATCAGGCTCTACCGTAGGCAATACCGCATAATGTTCTTTTTGTATTATCTTTTGATTGGTCGCGTTTTTTTCAAAAACCAAATCCACATAAAGCATTCCCGTCAACGGATCCGACGATGTGATTTTTGCGCGCAACCCCTCTTCTACTGCTTTATAAAAATTGTCTTTTCCTGAAAGGTTTTGATCCTTCTCGTCTTCAAAAAACGAAGTATCAATCTGCAGCAAAACACTTCCGGCCATCTTGTGTGTTTTAGTATCGTAAGATGTTTTTACCTCTTTGACCTCCCCCACATCAAAACCATCATAACGAACCGAAGCATTTACTTTCAGCTTGGCAATGGATTTTTCAACAAAAATTTTAAACATATTAAACGATTTGCCGCCCTTTCCTGTCTTGTTTTGCGCCATACTGTGATTTTTATAAAGAGGAAAAACAAACTTATCCCTTACTTTTTCTTTTGTATTTTTTCCCATAGAAGAAAAAGCAATGCCTCCATGAATCAAGTGGGTTACCGGAGCAATATTGACATCCAGTCTTCCATTGGAAAAATCTACATCAAAAGCACTCATTACCCAGAATCTTGAATCTTCATGCACATAAGAGGCATATTGATTTTCAACAAAAACAACAAAATCGATTGAATTGCCATCAAGCGCAATCGTCACATGCTCCACTTGACCCACTTCAATATTTTTAAAATAAACTGGAGTGCCTTTCGTTATATTATACGAAAAAGGAGCATTGAGTTGAAAAAATTCTCCCTCGCCTGTTTGTTTGTAGGCGCGGCTGAGTCCCTCAAATTTATCTTTGAATTTCTTTTTTGTTGTAGCCTCTTTGCCTCTATGCATTTTGATATAGGTCCCAGAAATCAAAGTATCCAAGCCGCTTACTCCTCCTAGGCCCACTTCAGGTTTTACGATCCAAAATTTTGTATTGCCATCAAGATATTTTTTAATATTTTTATCCATTCGTGCCACGACAACCACTCCGTCTCCATCTTCTTGCAATTCAATCTTCTTTACGGTGCCTATTGGCACATCTCTGTATTTTATCTGGCTTTGTCCGGCTTGCAAGCCTTCATTTTTAGAAAAAATAATCCTAATCTCCGGACCCAGCTGGGCAAAATACTGAAATGCCAGCCAGCCGGCTATAAGCAATGCAACAAATGGAACAATCCATATGGAGGTGATAAAATTAAATTTTGTTGATTCTTCTATTACGGGTATCTGTTTTGACATCTATCTTTTTTCCTTTATTCTTTTGACTCTAAATTCGGGCACGATCGTTCTATGCACTTAAATTCTTCCTTCAATCAATCGTTCATCAAATGCATGGGCAGCCAAAAGCGTAAAAAACACAGAGAGCGCAAATGCGGTTGCAGCAGTTCCGGCGATGATCTGAATATTGGCAAGGTGTATCAGTGCTGCAAGTATAGCAACAACAAATACATCGATCATGGACCACGGACCTACCGCTTCTGTTAAAAAATACATTTTATGTTTATTGATCTTTTTATCTTTTCCCAAAGGGTATTTTACACTAACAAGCAAATAAATTAAAATAAGAAATTTTAAAACAGGAATCACAATAGAAGCAACAAAGATCACCATGGCAATGGGATACGAACCATGTTCCCACAGCATCACGATACCGCCCAAAATCGTGCTGCTTTCTCCTGATCCAAATTGTTTAGTAATAAGCATCGGATAAAGATTGGCAGGAATATATGCGACGATAGCCGTTACAAGATATGCCCAGCTTTTTTGTGTCGTAAATTTTTGATGCCTATAGATCGTGCAGCCGCAACGGCGGCATGAACTGTCTGTTCCCTTGTCGATATTGACCGCTTCACAGACAGGACATCTGATGAGCTTTTTTTCATCAATCTCTATCATTTTTTCTCTCTTTGAAAAAAGTACGTTTTCTTAGCATCCATATCTCATAAATATGCAAGTTTTTTGTGATGTACAAATCCAGCACCACAAAGCCTATCAGCGCCCAAAAAGAAACTCCTATATGTATCTGCGCATACCCGATAAGCTTCACCAGTGCCACTAAAATACTGACAAAAAATATATCGCTCATGCTCCATGGCAAAATACGGGACAGCAAAACAAGCAGCTCCTTAATCGTTTTTTCTCCCCTTTTCAGCTTAAGCAAAACGAAAAGAATACTGTAAATCAAAAATATCATTAAAGGAAAGACGAAAATAAGAAAAGCGCAAATGAGACCCACAAGATAAAAACCGCTCTCAAAAAGACTTAAAATAGTTTTAGGAATCGTGATAAACTGTTCATGCCCGAGTATTTCTATTTGAACCAAAGGAAAGATATTGGCAAGAATAAATAAAATAAGTCCGCTGACACTTAACGCCAAGCCATGTTCTGCGAGCCTGCTGTCATATTTGTACAGTACACCTCCGCATTCGCTGCAACATGCTTTTGTGCCGTCACGTATGGGTATCTCTTCGTGCAATGTATGGCATTTGCGACAAATCACATAGCGATCCAACGCATCTTCATTTTCAAGTTTCATGGCTATAATTATAGCCAATATCAAAGAATTTCGGCTGTTGCAAAGCATAAAACAAGCCCTAATTTTTGTAAAAATATCACAAAAGGTTAGCTTATGAAAATTCTTTCCGTAGGAAGAAAACTTCATCACCCTGCTCTTGAAATCACATCTATACAAGAATCCTCTCTTGCAAATTGCGACATGATAGAGCAATATACCTATATCATTATCAGCGGAGGCGATGGAACGATCCGAAGAGTACTCAAAAAGCTTCACTCCTTAAATCATTTGCCCGTCTTTATTCTTAACCCCATAGGCTCTTTTAATGTCGTTGCCAAACTTCACCGTACGCCAAAAATCCACACCGTCCTGGAGCTGCTTGCAGATGGCAAAATGCCTAAAATCGAGAAGCATCAAATTTTTACGCTCAACGATGAACTTTTTCTTTTTTCCGCCGGAAATATGGGCGACCTTCAACACATCTTTCTTTCTGAAACACTGCGTTTTGGCATTCTGGAAAAAGGTCTTTTGAAATACCTGCTTGCTGTTATTTTTCTTTTGCCTGTCCATCTTATTATGACACCGTTTATGCTGCTAAGCTCTAAACGTTTTTTTATTTTTACACCTTTAAAATTCATCAAGAAACTGGGAAGTTTTTATGGCGAAGTAGAAAAAGAGATATTGATTGACCTTGAACATGAGTACAACCTGCTTGAACTTGACGGCGATATTGTAGCCATTCACAGCAGACACCTTCATATCAGACAGGCGGGTTATGTGTCTATCGTTACTCGATAGCACTCACTTTCGCATCGCAATCGTGTTAAATGCTGCTATTGCGAAAATAAAAACTTGACTTTTGAACATATGTCCGTTATAATATTTTTTGTAAAAGTCGAATCAAAGACGAGGAGTTTCCCAAATGCTGCTGGGCCGAAAAAAAATTATACGGAATATCGAAAAAAATCATAACAAAGTATGTTTTAAACCGTGCGGAATAGAAGCCAAATGCATTCAAAAAACCGTACTTGAACATGACGAAATGGAAGCGATAAGACTAAGTGATTATGAAAATTTATATCAGCAGGAATGTGCAGAACGCATGGGGATTTCAAGAACTACATTTTCAAGGATATTGGTAGGTGCGCACAAAAAAGTAGCGGATGCCCTCCTCAATGGTAAAGCTATCATAATCTCACAAAAAAATGAACTGCCAAAACAGCAAAAAGGATGCACAATGAAAATAGCCATACCGGTTAAAACCAATAAAGAAAATCCTGCCGTTGCACCGCTTTTTGGGAAAGCAAAATGGTTTGCATTTGTCCAAGACGGAGAAATATCCGTAAAACAAAATACGGCAGAAGGAGGACAAGCCGTTGTTCAATGGCTCACAGACGAAGGTGCCGATATGCTTATCATACAGCAAATGGGAATGATGCCCTACAAACTGCTAAAAGCACAAGGAAATATACAGATCTATCATTCCGGATTTGAACGCATTACCCTTGAAGAGGTGTTAAAAAAATTCGAAGAGAATGCATTGGTTTTGGTTGACGAAACACAAATGAACGAGATCATTAAGCAGCATTAACTACAAATATTTACAAAAGGAGATACAATGAGATTAGTTTTCCCCACAGATGAAAACATAGGATACCTTAGCAAACGAGGCGCCCATTTTGGCAAAGCAAAATTCTACACGATCATTACGTTGGAAGATCAAAAGATCAAAGAGGTAGAAGTAGTACAAAATCCGGGACATAGCGGCGGAGCATGCGGCAACGCAGTAGCCAACATCATGGAACTTCATCCTGATGCCCTCATCGTCAGCGGCATCGGCGGATCACCGGCACAAGGGTTTGCGCAGGCCGGGCTTGATCTTTACTTTGACAATATTTCTCAAACCGTTCAAGAAAGCGTGGCACTTTTTGTGCAAGGGAAGTTGGAAAAAATCGGAAACAACGGCACATGTTCGGCACATTGATATGGCATATTTGCTAAAGTGACGCATCATGTTTAAACTGGATGATCCAAAAAATAATTACAAAAATATTATTCATGCATTTTTTCTTTCGCTTGCCATCACGATAGCAGAGCCCTCTACGATTTTACCGTTGATGGTACATCATTTCAGCGACAGCGTTATCATCGTAGGGATTTTTGCCTCATTGCTAAGAGGCGGCGCTATAGTTATACAGCTTTATGCAGCCTTTCATGCGCAAGCCTATCAAAGAGTACTGCCATATCTTAGCAAAGTGTTTTTCTTTAGATTTCTTTCATGGCTGATGATAGGCGTGAGCATCTTTCTTTTTGGCGAAACCAATAAACCATTGACGCTTTTTTTTATCGGGGTTGGACTCTTTTTCTTTTCATTTACGGCAGGATTTGGCGCTATCTACTTTAAAGAACTTCAAGCGAAACTTTTTTCCAAAACATATCGCGGTAAAAGCATGGCACACAGGCAAATTGCAGGCTCCGTGGCCTCCATCATAAGCGGAGGAGTTGCCGGATATGTGCTTCACCGTTTTGATGCACCGCTTAATTATGCTTATCTTTTTATCGTAAGCAGCCTGTTGATGGCGATAGGTTTTGTTATCTTTTCGACCATAGAAGAACCGATAAAACAAAATGTTTCTGTCAAAGAAAAAAGCTTTAAACTTTTTATGAAAAACTCCAAACTTCTTTTAAAGAGCGACAAAAGGCTTCAGCAGCAAATCATCGTCATTCTCTTGAGTTTCAGTTATCTTTTGGCTATGCCGTTTGTCATCTTGAATGCCAACAGCTCCTTTACCTTGACCGGATGGATGCTTGGCGGCTTCATCACAGTACAGATGCTCGGAAGCATCATAGGAAGCAGCTTATTGTGGACGCGCATTGACAACTACGAAAAAATGCTTTCGCTTAGTTTTATATTTATTATTATTGCTTTTGTGATTGCTCTTTTTGCAAAAGACGCCTATGGCTATGCGCTTATCTTTTTACTGTTTGGCGTAGCTCTGGATGGCTTCAACAACAGCGGTATGAATCTGGTGATAGAGATTGCTCCCGAAGAAAAACGGCCGGTTTACACCGCCATCCAGACCAATATCACTTCCATAGGACTCTTCTTTCCTATTCTGGGCGGAATCATACTTAAATTTGTGGAGAGCTATACCGTGATATATCTTTTAACCATAACATTGCTGCTGATTGGATTTTTTTTAAGCTTAAGACTTAAAAAAATTAAAGAGGAGTAATTTAATCCTTTTTAAGGAAAAAGAATTTATATTATAAAAACTTACTATATTTCTAACAAAGGATAAACATTATGATGCCATTTTCAGATGAAGAGATCTATCACGCGGTAAAGATCAATCTGCCAAAAGTAAACACCTATGTGAATTCTCACGGAGGGGCCATTAAGCTATTGGGAGTAAATGACGGCACAGTCTATATAGAACTCACCGGTACATGCCATGGATGCAGTATGAGCCTGATGACAACCAAGATGGTCGTTGAAAGACAGCTTCGAGAGCTGATCCATCCACAGCTCACTGTTATCAATGTAGACGGATCAAAAGAAAATAAACTTCCCGAGCATTATTACACAGATCACACAGAAGAAGAAGTCACGACCAAAGAAAGACTGATAGACAAAGTTAAAAAATACTTTTAAATCTATAAAACACTGTTTGCCCTAGTTTTTAGAAAGGGTATCGTAGTATTTTGCCACCCTTTTGTCGACATGAATCACCCGCTTAAGATAGTGCGTCAAGTCGCCTCGATTGAAGTCGATGCGCAGTTTTTTAGGGTCGATCGCCCTTGATATCGCCACATAGAATTGGCTTGGTGCGAAGATATGATCGACATTGCACACCAGATTGTCGATACTCATCCCCTGGGATTTGTGGATCGTAACCGCATAAGCAAGTTTGACGGGAAACTGCGAAAGCGTCGCCAAAGAGATGCTTTCGAGTGTACCGTCTTGGCGTATATCCATATCCAAAAGATCAAAGTCATGGCGCTCCACCCGCACAAACCCCTCTTCTTTCTCAACAAGAAGATAGTCGTCCTCGATCTTTTTAAGTATTCCTCTCTCGCCGTTGACGAATTTTCCCCATTTGTTAACCGTAAAGAGTACGGGAACCCCCTCTTTTAGTGTCAAATGCTCGGTAACAGGCAGCATCGCTTTCCATCCGGAAAGTTTCTTTTCATGAACTTTTTGGTGTGTCTTCAGATCGGCAAAAAGGATCGTCTCCTCGGTATCAAGCGCATTGATCCTCTCCCTGTTGGTCTGTTCTACTTCCACATTGCGTCCAAAAAGATACGTCGGCTCTTCTTGGGGCATCGGAGTATTCCACAGCCGCTGCATATAAAGGGTGACCTCATCATCGCAAACACCCCTTCGCACCTTATCAAGGATATGCGTAAACTCGGCATCCTGTGTACGTTTCATCTGTGTGAGCTCTATAACCGTCAGGCCAAATGCGCTCCATGCACTGCTTTCAAACGCATAGAGCCTGTCTGAAAAAAGATTTGAAGAAGGGGCGTGCTTTTGAACCGGAGGAAGCTGAAAAAAGTCCCCCACGAACATCACTTTGCCAAGATAGCCGCTCCCGTTGAGCCTGTAGGCGATCATGTCCATCAAGTCAGCACTTACCATCGATATCTCGTCAATGACGATAAGATCGGTCGCCTTAAGCGCCTTCTTAAGGTCACTCAGACGCTTTTTGGCATGCCGGTCGTGCGCGGCAAGCTCTTCAAAATTGGAAGCGATGCCAAAAATGAAAAAACTGTGCACCGTGAACCCGCCGATGTTGACCGCACTCACGCCGGTAGAACCAAGCGCGACGACCTGTTTTCCGCGCTTGCGGTAGTCGCTGATGACTTCATTGGTGATGTAGCTTTTCCCTACCCCTGCACCGCCGGTGAGAAAAACATTGGAGTGTTTGAGGGCTTCAAGTACATCCGCTTTATCCATCAACGCCCTCCTCTTGAACTCTGTTTTGCGTATTATACTGAAATTCTTTTATGACATATCCATGCAGTTCTCTCATCCCCAAGCTCCGGCTTCGCAGCGAGAGAACCTTTTAAAATACTTTACTTCAAAGAAATCACACTTAGTGTTTTAATCGGCGATGTGTGTTATAATAAACGGTAATAAATATTTTTACTATTGAAGCCGGGATGGAAAGGGAAAAGGTGAAGAGTACTATATTAATAATTAAGCATAGCGGTAAGTTCATTGCGGGGTTTAAACAAAAACTTTCAGAGAATCTCTCACTGATTGCAAAATACCAATTTATAAAATATAAATATGTTCTGAATATCCGAAGCGATACAAGCAGTATCGAACACAACTACACACAACATTTTCTTGCAGGGGCACAATATGCATTCTAAAACATTTTTTAAATATACACTTCCATTATTGCTTGCAGGCGGCGTTTTCTTGGGGTGTGATGAGACGACTACGATTGATGAAAGCAATCCAAACTATACCGAAGTGGTTGAGGATATTGCGGGGAATGCCAATGGTGTTCCCGTAACGGCTGATCAGCTTAATGCAATCGACGGTATATCCGGAGCAATTGAAGGTGTAGATTATGCAACTGCGCTTGCTGAAGGGACTTATGACGATCCTTCTCATCCGACTGTTGAAGAGATCCAGGCAGTGATCGATGCGGCAAACGGTCCTGCCCCGCTTCCGACAAATATCACAATTGATATTTCCACATTACAAAAAGCCATAGGAAGCATCATTGATACAACCCCATACCCAATAGATATGCAGGGGAAAATCGATAGCAGCGGCTTAGAAGTAATAGTGCCCTACACAGTAGTGAATGCGCCGACTACTCTGCCGGCCTACAGTACCTCTGTAGAGTTGGACTCATCTGTAACAGAAGATGATGAAACAGGCATCGTTGCAACATTTGCATGGAAAGAACAGCCAAACCTTCCGGTAGGCCAGGGAACATTCAAGGCTACTATTACGATCGATGACAGTAGCGCAAGCATTCCTGATGATACTTATAATGCGAAAAAACTTGATATTCAAGATGATATCGACGGCGTTGAGGCTGCAAGATTCAGGTATGCGGCCAATGATGCAGGCGATGAAGGGAATTTAACGCTAACTATCTATCCGGGGATCCCTGATCGAATGTTCGGTACTATAGATAATACAAGAAATGCCAATAACCACAAGTTCCTATATCTGCCTGTGACCAATTCCGAAACAGGAAAAACATGGCTGAACAATAACTTAGGTGCAGACTATTCAAACATCAACAGTCCGGTATTTAACATTGCGCAACAGGCTACAGCCAGTAATGACTACAAAGCCTACGGTTCTCTCTTC
>JAJPEU010000001.1 GCA_021166685.1 Sulfurovum sp.
TGAGCTCAATTATTTTTTTAGGCTTTTGCGGTATTTTTCTCTTTGCTGTTTCTTTTGTTACATTTTTTTCGTTTGTGGAAATAGTCGGCGCTTGATCTATTTTGGGTGTTGTACGGGTATTTTGAGTGGCACATCCTGTTATTGCAAACAATAGAGAGACGAAAATAATCAAATATTTCATTTTACGTTAAGTCCTTTGTTTTTAAATTTATAGAGTATTGTAGTGCAATCTAAGAGAAATTACAATATTGTTAGATAAAATAAAATCAACGACAAGGAGAGTTTATGCTAATTACTGTTAACGGTGAAAAGAAAAATGTTAAGCAAAATATTACAATTTCAGACCTGATAGACATATTGGGAATCAAAGTAAAAGTAATGGCTGCGGCTGTCAATATGGAGATTGTAAAAAAAGAAGAATGGAGTACTCATATGCTTCAAGAAGATGACAGAATTGAATTATTGCATTTTGTAGGCGGAGGATGAGAATGGTTAGTGCTGCACAACAACAACTACCGCAATGGCAAATCCTCCATCATGGCTAATCGAAAGAGAACTCTCTTTGATGCGATGTATAGTTTGGGCCTCTTGAGATAAAGTAAAAGCAGGTGCACCTTTTTGATTTTTTACGATCATGATATCATGAAAAGAGAGCTGTTCCCCTATGCCGCATCCCAATGCCTTGGAAATCGCTTCTTTTGCAGCCCATAAGCCTGCGACAGTTTCAGCCTTTTGTGCCATAGCTATCTCTTCATGGGAAAGAAATCTTTCTTTAAATTTATTGCCGTATTTTGATATATTTTTTTCTATACGATCAATGTGTATAATATCCGTACCTATTTTCATGAAAGAAGTGTAGCAAAAAGAAGATTACATCCAGTCTACTATTTTGGATACTTCATCTGCTATAAAACACTTGATAGGCGTTTCTTCCAAGGGCTTGTTGGGGATAACCGCTTTTTTAAAACCTTGTGTCTGTATCTCTTTAAGCCTTTGTGTAAGTCCGGGTACTTCCCGTATTTCACCTGTAAGGCTTACTTCTCCTAAAAAAAGTGTTTCCGGACTTAATTCTCTGTTTCGGTAGCTGCTCAAAATAGCTGCAATAATAGCCAGATCTGCAGAGGGTTCATTGACTTTAATGCCGCCGCTTATATTGATAAAAACATCATAGGTTCCCAGGGGCAGATCAAGTTTTTTTTCCAAAAGCGCCAAAAGCATCGTAAGCCGGTTGTTGTCAAAGCCTGTAGAGCTTCGTTTTGGATGACCATAGGCCTCGCTGACAAGTGCTTGAACTTCTATGATGATGGGGCGACTTCCTTCCATAATGACCGTAAGGGCTGATCCTGATTGAAGTTTCTTTTTATTGAAAAACATTCCCCCCATACTTTTGGCATCACTCAGGCCCTCTTTGTTCATTTCGAAAATACCTACTTCGTTGGTTGAGCCAAAGCGATTTTTAAATCCTCTTAGAAGTCTGAGTTCGGAGTTGCTGTCCCCTTCAAAATAGAGCACCGTGTCGACCATATGCTCAAGCACCCTGGGTCCGGCAATGGATCCGTCTTTGGTGATATGGCCTATGATAAAGATGGGGATATGCATACTTTTGGCAATACGCATCAATTCAAAGGTGATCGTGCGAACCTGCGTAACAGATCCCGGCGCGGAAGGGGTATCGTCACTATAGAGTGTCTGTATGGAATCAATCACGATAAATGCATAATTTTCAACGGATATTTCTGAAAGTACTGCAGCAAGGCTGATTTCAGGGAGCAAAAAAAGATTTTCATGATTGGCTTCCAGCCTGTTGGCGCGCAGTTTAATTTGCCCTGAAGACTCCTCTCCCGAGACATAAAGTACTTTTTTATCCCCTTTTGCGAGATTTCCGGCTATTTTGAGAAGCAATGTGGATTTCCCTATACCCGGGCTTCCTCCAATCAAGGTTAGCGATCCCGGAACAATACCGCCTCCCAATACCAAATCAAGCTCTTTGCTTCCCGAAGAGAATCGTGTGATATTGTCTTCTTCTATTTGCGTAATGGGTCTGGCTTTGCCTGTAGGGTTTATGCTTGTATTGTTTTTGGATATCTCTTCTAAAAACTTGATCTGGTCAGTGCTAAGTTCCACCATAGTATCCCACTGATCACAGGAAGTGCATTTTCCCATCCATCTGGGGGATTGAAAACCGCATGCCTGACACTCAAAGAGGGTTTTTTTCTTTGCCATACTACCGCCTTAAGTTGTTTGATAAAAGTTATTATAGTCAAGTAAAAAAAAAGAGGTTGCAAAAGATGTCAAATTGTAATTTTTTTGAACAGTGAAGCTCTTTTTGGTCTATTTGGATATAATTCCGTCACTATTTTTTAAGGATAAAGATTGCGATTTTTTAAAAAGATTCAACAATTGCTCTATTCGCTTTATTTGACAAACAAGTACGGGTTTATGCTCAAAAGAATACAAGATGTGCAAGAAAAGAAAAAAGTAAGATTGGCTTATTCCAAAGTGCAGCTTGCTGCACTTCATATCGAAATCAATATAGAAAACAAAGAAAAACTCCCCCATGAGGGACAGTATCTGCTTTTAAGTAATCATAGAACGGTTATCGATCCGCTCATTATCGAAGTGGCTTTGGAGCATACCAAACTTTTTGGACTCTGGATCGCAAAAAAAGAATTATACAACTCTCTCTTTTTTGGGATTTTTGTGCGCAATGCAGGGTCGATACTGATTGATAGAAAAAAGAGCCAGATGAGTGGATTTTTTGGGGATGTTAAGGCGGGAGTGCAAAAGGGAAATTCTGTTTTTATTTTTCCTGAAGGCACTCGGAATACTACCGATAAACCCGTTACTGCATTTAAAGAAGGGTCCAGGCTGATTGCTTTAAAAAACAAATTGCCTATTTTGCCTGTATATATCAAAGATAATGCAAGAGAAATCCTGAAAGAAGCGCTTTACGATAATTCACAAAAACGCAAAATCACTATCGTGATAGGCGATATCATTGATTATAGAGAAAAAACAGAGTTAGAATCAAAATATAAAGAAAGATTTAATATTGCATAAAAATCGTTTCATTAAAATAAAATAATATTTTATGGGTATCAGAAACATTTAAAAAAATTTGAGTCTATTTATGCAAATATTTCATCCAAAATGGTATTGATATATTCGTTGGCTTTAAATTTAATAAGGTCTTTTGGCTGTTCCCCTGTGCCGATATAAAAAATAGGCAGCTGAAGTTCATCGGCTATACTGAGCACGGAACCGCCTTTTGCTGTCCCGTCAAGTTTGGTAATAATGATGCCGTCAATGCCGATCATTTCATTGAAGGCTTTTGCCTGATTAATAGAAGAGCTTCCTTGTGTTCCGTCCAAAATAAGCATTTTGCGGTGAGGAGCTCCTTCCAGAGCTTTGTGTGCAACACGTATCATTTTTTTGAGTTCTTCGGCGAGATTGGTTTGGGTATGAAGCCTTCCTGCGGTATCGATAATAACATGATCTATCTTTTTGGCTTTCGCGGATTCGATAGTATCGTACACTACAGCCGATGGGTCATGCCCCTGTTGTGTAGCGATAATGGGTATTTTCAGTTTGTCTGCCCATTTGCTCAGCTGCTCTATGGCTGCGGCACGAAAGGTGTCGCCTGCGCCAAGTATCACGCTATGCCCGGCTTCCTTGTAGCGGTAAGCCAGCTTGGAAATGGTTGTTGTTTTGCCTGCACCGTTTACACCGATAATCATCTCCACATAAGGTTTTGCTCCGCTTTCTTTAAAATCAGCTTTGTATTGGAAGACAGAGACAAGTGAGTTAAATGCTTGAATGCGGTTTATCTTGGCGCCTAAAGGCTCCAGCAATCTTTCTATAAGATCATAATTTACATCCGCTTCCAGCAAAATATCTTCAAACTCTTCTTTGGATATCTCCTTGCGTTTAGTAGGCACTATTTCCTTAATTGCTTCGTTGGTTTTGCCTAATACTTTTTTAAATAGGTTAAACATATATTTAAAATCCTTTATTCTTGTTTTGAGTCTTTGATTGCTTCGTGTATATCGTGCTCCAGTATTTCTACAGGAACAGCACCTTCGTAGTGCGAAAGATATTTTCCGTTATGATAGATTACAGTAAGAGGAAGAGAAAAATTGCTGTCAAGATTCAATACTTCTGTTATTTCTGTTGCCAAAGCATCGTTCTCCCTGGCAGTAGAAATATAATAATCGGCATGATTTTCTTGGATGAATTTCTCCAGTATTTCTTGCGTTGGTGTATCATTAACCGTAATCCCTGCAATAAAAAGTTCTTGAGGATGTTTTTTTTGAAGATCTGAAAGATAAGGAGCTTCTCCTGCACACGGAGGACACCAGGTGGCAAAGAAATGGAATATTACCGCAGGCGCATTAACCCCTTCCAAAAAGATAGCTTTATCATTCAGCGTTCCTTTGTAGCTCTTTTGCTGCAAATCACTTAAAGCAAAGGCATGAGTCACAATTTGAGTGACATTACCGTTGAATGAAATATTTTTTTTTGAAAATGATTCATTCTTGTCTGTTTGCAGTATTTGGGTTGTATTTTCTGTGACAATTGTAGAATTTTGATTTTTTTTATCATCACATCCTCCCAACATAAAGAGAATGACGATAAACAAAAGAGAATACACTTTTTTCAAACTCTTCCTTTGGGTATAATAATTTAAATTATAACGAAAGAGCACTTAGGGATATGATGAATAAAAATAGTTTTAGAGCTTTATGTTTAAAACGTTTGGAAAAAGCAAGCAAAAATGGCGCATTTAAAAAGGACAGGATCGTTTTGGATTCGCTTTATCAACTTATAAACCAATGCAAAGCAAAAAGAATTATGCTTTATCTTCCATTGGGCACCGAAGTGAATATCGGTCCTCTTATCAACCGTTTGCGCAGAGAAAAAAAAGATCTCTATGTGCCTTTTATGGAAGGTAAAAGTTTTAGATTGGTAAAATATAGGTTACCGCTAGAAAAAAAACGCTTTGGGATTAAAGAGCCTAAAGACTCAAGACAGTTTAAAAAGAAACAAATAGATTTGGCTATCGTGCCTATAGTGGGATCTGACAGCACATTAAGGCGTGTCGGCTTCGGCAAAGGCATGTACGATAGATTTTATGAAAAAGAGATTAAAAATATTAAAAAAACTGTATTTGTGGCACGTCAATGGTGCTACAGCAAGAAAGAAGTCACAGATTATTATGATGTGAAGGCTGACAGCATTATCACACCGCAGTATATACATTTTTAGGCTTTTTCTTTCACAATTAAAGGAAAAACAATGTTGGGAATTATAGGAGCATCAAGTATCGCCGGTGCAGCCATAGGGGTTGGAGGTTTTTATCTATGGCTTAAAAACAGTACATATAACAGATTTTCGCATATAGAACTTGAAATAAAAGCAAAGGCAAAAGCTATAGAAAGCGAAGCTGAACTTTTGCTGCAAGAATCCAGAGTAAAAATTAAAGAAAACGAGATAGAGCAAGAACGTGAATTTCAAAAACGTTTGGCGCAGATAGAGGAACGTCAGAGAGATTTAATTTTGCAAACAAAGGAGATTGCTTCCAAAGAAAAAAAACTTGACACCCTTATAAATAAAATTAGAAACAAAGAAGCAAGTTTGGAAAAACTTGAAGCTAAAAAGCAAGAGGCAATCATACAGACCATTGATAAAATGCAACATATAGCTTCTCTCACAAAAGAGGAGGCAAAAACTTACATTCTTGAAAAAGTAGAAGAGTTGAGCCGTGCTGAAATGGCAGGCGTTGTACGCAAATACGAACAGTTAGCCAAAGAAGAGGGTGAGCGAAAAGCCAATTATATTTTAGCGCAGGCTACTACGCGTTATGCAGGTGAGTTTGCAGGAGAAAGACTAATCAATATTGTTACTTTGCCCAGTGATGAACATAAGGGGCGTATTATCGGCAAAGAAGGACGCAATATTAAAACTTTAGAGATGCTGCTGGGTGTTGATATAGTCATAGACGAGACGCCCGGGGTGATACTCGTAAGCAGCTTTAATCTTTATCGAAGAGCCATCGCAACCAGAGTCATAGAGATTTTAGTAGAGGATGGACGTATCCATCCGGGCCGGATTGAAGAAGTGCATGAAAAAGTAGAGAAAGAGTTTGAGCAAAAAACATACGAAGAAGGGGAAAATATTCTGATAGATTTAGGGCTTTTTCCTATGCATGAGGAGCTTGTCAAGCTTTTAGGACGCATGAAATACCGTGCCAGTTACGGACAGAATGCTCTGGCGCATACACTCGAAGTTGCTAAACTTGCCAGAGTGATGGCAGCAGAAATGGGGGGAGACGAAAAGCTTGCAATGCGCGCAGGATTGCTGCATGACATTGGCAAGGCATTGACGCAGGATATGGGCGGCTCCCATGTAGATATAGGAGCAGAACTTTGCAGAAAGCACAATGAACACCCCGTGGTAATCAATGCGATCTATGCCCATCATGGGCATGAAAAACCAAACAGTATAGAGAGTGCGGCTGTTTGTGCTGCTGATGCGCTTTCAGCTGCAAGGCCGGGAGCAAGACGGGAGGTTTTGGAGAGTTTTACAAAGCGGGTAAAAGAGATAGAACAGATCGCCATTTCTAAAGAATATGTAGAAAATGCCTATGCTATTAATGCAGGAAGAGAGATACGTGTCTTTGTCAATGCTAGTAAAATGAGTGATAATGAAGCGGTGCTGCTAAGCAAGGAGATTGCAAAAGAGATAGAAGATAGGGTACAATATCCGGGTGAAATAAAAGTTAATGTTATTAGAGAAATGCGGGCGGCATACTATGCAAGATAGAAGGGCAACAGCGTCAGCGTAGCCTGCGGGACTTTGTTTCGCAGGTGTCATATTAAAGTGTGGCCAAGCCACACGAGCCCGCTGCTTAAGCGGACATAGCGTCAGCGTAGCCTGCGGGACTTTGTTTCGCAGGCGTTATATTAAATAAAAAAGGTAAAAAATGGATCGATGTAAAGAAATCAAAGCACGCTTAAGAATGGAAGAGCGTTATGGGGGGTTGAGCCTTGTTTTTGGCGATAACCAGAGCTTGAAAAAAGAGATTTTGCAAGTGATTGATGACGTAAAGAAAGAGACAGGACAAGCCCCTTTGATTTTTGACAAAATTTCAACTGAACACCCAGAAATTCAAGCGATTTGCTTAGAATTTCACGATGATATACACAGAGAGGGCGGCGACTTTTTTACTAAAGTGCTTAAAAAATTAAAAATAGACAAATGTGATAAGGGCGTATGATGAAAAAATGGTTACAAATACTGTTGTATATAGGATTTTTATCAGCAAATACGTATGCTGCAGAGGCGTCTAAAACCCAAGAAGATCAAACGGTATCGCCTGTAGTAGTGCTTGAGACAAATGTGGGGAATATTGAGCTTAAACTTTATCCCAAAGCCGCACCTTTGGCTGTGGAGAATTTTGTAACACATGTTAAAAACGGCTACTATGACGGTATTATTTTTCACCGTGTCATCAAAGGTTTTATGATCCAAGGGGGTGACCCCACGGGCACAGGCATGGGAGGAGAGTCAATTTGGAAAAAAGAGTTTAAAAATGAATATGCTCCCAATTTGGTTTTTAATAAACCTTTTTTGCTTGCTATGGCAAACAAGGGGCCCGACACCAACGGGAGCCAATTTTTTATCACTGTAGCACCCACTGCATGGCTTAATGGGGGATATACGATCTTTGGAGAGGTGATCAAAGGACAAGAAGTAGTGCAAAAGATTGAAAATGTCACAGTTTCCCCCGGCAATGACAGACCGTTGTTTGATCAAGTCATAAAAAAAGCCTATCTTAGATAGTCTGATGGATTTAACCGCATTACGCCATGAGCGCCAAAAATGGCTGGGATGGAAAAATATTGCACCGCTTCAGGAAGCCGTGCAAGGCTTGCCTTGCTTGGATGGCCATATTACTCTAGATGACTGTGTCACTATAACTTTTGATTCGATCACGTCAGAACAGCAGGCTCTTATCGAGGAGACGGCTCGCATGATGAAGCCTTGGCGAAAAGGACCCTTTAAGGTGGGTTCTTTGTTCATTGATACCGAGTGGCAGAGTTTTATCAAGTATAATTTGCTTGAACCATTTTTTGACCTCAAAGACAAAACGGTAGGCGATATCGGCTGCAATAATGGCTACTATTTGTTTCGTATGCTGAAGCACACCCCTAAAAAACTTGTAGGATTTGATCCCTCGGCACTTTACTATACACAGTTTGCATTTATCAACCATTTTATTCGGAGCGGTATCACGTATGAACTTTTAGGTGTTGAGCATGTAGAATACTATGAGCATCAGTTTGACGTGCTTTTTTGTCTGGGGGTTCTCTATCATCGCTCCGATCCTGTTTTCATGCTTAAATCCCTCTATAAAGGGCTCAATCAAGGCGGTGAGCTGATCTTGGATACATTTATGATAGAGGGGGAGGAGGAACTCTGTCTTACGCCAAAAGGCCGATATTCAAAGATTCCCAATATTTACTTCATTCCCACAGTCAATGCGCTCAAAAACTGGTGCTTTAGAGCCGGATTCGATGAGGTGGAGATACTTGCTGTGATGAAGACAGATCTCAATGAGCAGCGAAAAACTGAGTGGATAGATACCCAAAGTCTGGAGGATTTCCTAGACCCTAATGATTCTACAAAGACAATAGAGGGCTATCCTGCACCAAAAAGAGTTTACATTAAGGCAAAAAAGCTTGTAAAATTATAGGCGAACAGAAGGTCATTACATAAAAAGTACTAAAATATCCAAGATAACCTAAAAGTTACTTTTATTTTTAAATAAGCTACTTTTCGCTATAAATAGCCAATTAAAAAAGGAAACCGCTTTTCATTAAGTTTTAGGATGTTTTCTTTGGTCAGGTAGGAAAGCGCATAAATGAGAATATTAACAGTAGGTTTTGATGAAGAGTATGTCAAACACCTTGAAACAGAATTAGATAAATATTTTATTTGTATTGTTGACAATGCAAGAGATATGTATGATGCGACCAATTTTACGGATTTTAGACACTATGAATTGGTGATTATTGTAGACGAGGGTGTCAGATTTTCGCTGGAGCGCTATGTTAATGAAGTAAAAAAGAAAAAGAGCGAAACAAAGATTATGATATTGACGAATAATTATCGTCAGCAAGCCGGTTTTTTCTCTTTGGGTGTGGATGACGTAATCTATCAGCATTGCGAGTATCCGGATCTTGTTGCAGCGAGAGTGTTGGCAAACATGAGACATCTTTTTGGCACCAAAGTTGATATAGGCAAGTTGGTGATTGATATTGCCAATAAAAAAATAGAATATGATGAGAAAATTGTTTCACTCAATGGAAAGACATTTGATATTTTGGCCTATTTGGCATTACGTAAACAGCGTGTATTCTCAAAAGATGAAATTATCAACGCGCTATGGGAAGAGCCTGAATACGTTAGTGACAACACAGTAGAGGTAGCAATCAACCAAATACGCAAACGCTTAAAAAGCATCTTGGGTTTTCAGGTGATACACACTGTAAGACGTCGCGGGTATAAATTTTCATACTAACATGAAAAGGTCAGGCGCCTTATGAGTTGATGGTGTGTTTGACTTGCTCAATCCAATAAGGCATTATTTTTTGTTCTGCTTTGAGTGTAGTCTTCGTTCCATGGCCAGGGTAGATCATATAGTTCTCTTTGATTTTCATCGCTTTTTCCAAGCTCTTTACCATCTCTTTACCGTCTGATGCAGGAAAGTCCCATCTGCCGATAGACCGCTCAAAGAGAAAATCACCGCTAAACCAGACATCGCCGACTTGGATGACGCTGCAACCTGGCGTATGCCCGGGAAAATGAAGGAATGTGAACTTTACATTTTTGATTTCAACGGTTTCGTCACTACTGACAAGATAATCCGGTTTGCTCGGGGGGGTTCCTTGCCCAAGCGGATCATTTGTCAACATGAACAGGTCATCTTTTGGAGCATAAAGAGGGATATTGAGTTTCTCTTTAAGTTCAGCATTGCTCCACACGTGATCAAAATGTCCATGTGTATTTAGAATGGCTACGGGATTGGTTGTATGTTCTATAGCCCATTTGGCCGCACCGACGCCGGGATCAATAATAAAATCTTTGCCGTCAACAGTGATAATATAGCAGTTGGTTTGATAGGGTCCCATAGGTTGGATTTTGATTTGCATGTTATAATTCTCCTATGAATATATACGATGTTTTAAAAACAGCCATTTTGAGTGATGATATTGTCATTAAAGAGGCATTGACTGTTCAATGTTTAAAGTATTGTACCAAAAATGAAATAAGCCAAAGCGTCGATTTTGTTCCTGTGGTATTTGAGAAGCCTTCGTACGCTTCAAAATGTCAGATTGTTAACCCAAGAGCACTTCCGGAAAGAAAAGATTTTGACACACCGGAAGGATTGGGAGCCTTGGTGCACGCTATTGCGCACATCGAATATTCTGCTATCGATTTGGCGTTGGATGCCGTGTATCGTTATCCAGAAATGCCAATGTCATATAAGATAGATTGGCTCGAAGTTGCCCAAGATGAGATACGTCATTACAAAATGCTTGAGGCGCTGCTTGGGTCACTGGGCTATATTTATGGAGATTTTCCTGTGCATTGCGGGCTTTTTGATGCGGCGCAACATACCGCACAAAGTATCTTGGAACGTATGGCTGTTGTGCCCCGTTACTATGAAGCCTCCGGACTTGATGTTAATCCCCAAATTATTAAAAAACTTGAAAATAAACACAAAGATCCCAAAGTCGGGGTATTGATAAATGCGTTGAAGGTGATCTATCAAGAAGAGATAGTCCATGTGCACAAAGGGGATAAATGGTTCAAATATCTTTGTAAAAAAGAAAGAGTGAAAGAGGGTGTTTATTTTGACATACTTGATCGTTACGGATTGTTTGCAAAGCATAGACCGCATATCAATGTTGCTGCAAGGAAAGAAGCAGGGTTTACTTGTGAAGAGATTAGAAAACTGGGTGCAAAAGAATGTTTCTAGCACATTTTTTTGAAACACTCTTTTTTGCCCCTCGCTGGTATCATTATCTATTTATTGTGCTTCTTTCCCCTTTTGCTATAGTGTATGGCATTGTAATGTCGATGCGAAGAATGTTTACAAAGAAAAAAAAATTTGATATACCTATTGTGAGTGTAGGCAATTTGGTGGCCGGAGGATCGGGTAAAACCCCTTTTGTCATTGCTCTTGCTTCAAGATATAAGCATACGGCCATTATTTCAAGAGGATACGGGAGACAGAGTAAGGGGCTGGTCGAAATAAGCAAAGAGGGACGCATATTAACAGATGTACATCAAAGCGGGGATGAGCCTATGCTGATGGCTCAAAGCTTGTCTGATTGTTCAGTCATTGTAAGCGAAGACAGGCATAAAGCTATACGTTTTGCGATCAATCAAGGTGCAAAGCTGATTATTTTGGATGACGGATTTAACAGAGTGGAGATAGAAAAGCTTGAGATTCTCCTGGAACCGTCAAGCATACAAAATATTTTGCCCTTTCCGGCCGGACCGATGCGGGAATTTTATTTTAACCGAAAATATGCCGATGTGATAGCTAAAGAACAAAAAGATTTTATCCGCCATGTTTCAATACAGAACCCTACATCCAAGATGGTATTGGTTACGGCTATTTCAAATCCGCAAAGATTGGAACCTTATCTTCTCAAGGCTGGAGTCGTGGCAAAAATCTATTTTCAGGATCATGCTTATTTTGATGAATCTGTATTGGAAAAAATATTAAAACAATATGGAGCCACCAGTCTTTTGTGCACGTCTAAAGACAAAGTAAAAATGAAAGGGTTTAAGTTGCCTATCTCTGAAATGAAGTTAAAATTAGAAATTAAAAATCATATTTTTGAGAGTGTTGACAGCTATGTCAAAAAGAGTGTAAAAAAAGATTAAATCAAAACAGGAAGCAAAAGCAGTCGATCAAGAAAGAGTGAAAAGATTTGCTAAAAAAGGAGACTATGGAATGAAAAAAAATATTGAAGTTGTAAAAACGCTATTGGATGCTTTGCCTTTTATCAAAAAATTTGCAAATGAAAAAATTGTTATCAAATATGGCGGTTCGGCGCAAACCAGTGATGCGCTTAAAGAGCAGTTTGCTCAGGATATTGTGTTGTTGCATTTGGTGGGCATGAAACCTATTATTGTGCATGGCGGCGGAAAAAGCATTACAAATTTATTGACAGACTTGGGTGTTGAAACTAAATTTGTAGAAGGACAAAGGGTAACCACCAAAGAGGTGATGCGCATTGTTGAGATGGTGCTTAGCGGAGAAATCAACAAAGAGATCGTGGCGCTCCTTAACAATCATGGCACAAAAGCTATCGGCATCTCAGGCAAAGATGCCAATTTTTTGCAGGCACGATCAAAAGATTTTGAACAATATGGTTATACAGGCATTATTGAACATGTCAATCCTGAGATTGTAGAAAACATTATTGAGGACGGATTGGTGCCGGTGATTGCTCCTATCGCTACATGCAGTACAATCGGGCATCCAGGGTTTAATATCAATGCAGATCTGGCTGCAAGTCAGATTGCTATAGCTTTGCAAGCCCGCAAGGTTCTTTTTTTGACAGATACTCCGGGGGTGCTGGATAAAGAAATGAATCTTATTACCAATTTGGATATTGAAAAAACACAAAAACTCAAAGAAGACGGGACAATTAGCGGAGGAATGATTCCCAAAGTAGATGCATGCATAGAAGCGCTTCGGGGCGGGGTTAAAAAAGCACATATTATTGATGGACGGGTAGAGCATTCGCTATTGCTGGAAATATTGACCAGCAGCGGGGTGGGTACCTGTATTGAGCTGTAAAGCCAAGAGGCACAACATCGACGGCTATATAAAGCCTTAGTTTTTTGGATATAATAACAAAAATGAATAATAATTAAAATAGGATGAATCATGCAATTTATTGAGACACGAGGCAATGACGGGCAAAAACCTCAAAGTGTATCTTTTTCAGAAGCAATACTGAGTCCAAGTGCAAGTTTTGGCGGACTGTATGTTCCAAATGCACTCCCAAATTTGGATAAAGATTTTTTAGAAAATCATCTTCTGAGCCATTATAAGGTATTGGCATTGGATTTTTTACAAAAGTTTGGCATTGATATAGAAAGAGAAACCATACAGGAAGCACTTAAGAGATATGATGCGTTTGATAATGCTTCCAATCCTGTACCTTTGTCTCAGATAGAAGAAGACTGTTTCGTTGCAGAGCTCTATCATGGGCCCACAAGAGCATTCAAGGATATGGCACTGCAGCCTTTTGGATATATTTTAAGCAAATTGGCACAACAAAAAGGTGAAAATTATTTAATCATGGCTGCAACCAGCGGTGATACTGGTCCTGCTACACTTGAAACTTTTAAAAACCAAGCCAATATTAAAGTAGCATGTCTCTATCCTGAAGGAGGGACTTCGGATGTGCAAAGACTTCAGATGGTAACTGAAGACGGCAAAAACCTAAAAGTGATAGGCGTCAAAGGTGATTTTGATGATACGCAAAATACTCTTAAGTCGCTTCTTGCTTCTGGAGATTTTAAGAATGAATTAAAGCATCACAATATTAAACTTTCTGCAGCGAATTCAGTGAATTTTGGACGTATTATTTTTCAAATTATTTACCATATTCATTCTTATTTGGAATTGGTTCGCCAGGAAAAGATTCAGATGGGAGAAAAAATTTATCTTGTGGTCCCAAGCGGAAATTTTGGAAATGCATTGGGGGCTTATTATGCAAAAAAAGCAGGTTTGCCTATTGAAAAGATACTCATTTCTTCCAATATAAACAATATTCTTACAGATTGGATTACCAAAGGGGTTTATGATCTGACCGTCAGAACTCTTATTCATACGGAATCGCCTGCAATGGATATCTTAAAAAGTTCAAATGTAGAGCGTATAATGTTTGATAAATTTGGTGCCAAACGGACGAAAGAGCTCATGGAGAACTTGGAAAAAGAGGGTAAATATCAATTGACTCAAAATGAACTTGAGAAATTAAGAGAAGATTTTGATGCTTCTTTTTCTGATGATGCAGCATGCGAAGCGGTCATAGGAAACTATGCCCAAAAAGGCTACATTATGGATCCGCATACAGCAACGTGTATAGGTGCATATGAAAAGCTTCGTGATAAAAAACTTAAAACAGTGGTCTATTCTACCGCTGAATGGACGAAATTTAGCCCAACTGTTTCAAAGGCACTCGGAAATGAGCTTAAAAATGATATCGAGGCGCTCAAATGGGTGAGCGAGCACGCGAATGTGGCCGTTCCTCCTGTGATTAATGCGTTATTTAAAAAACCGATCATTCATACGGTTGTGGTAGAAAAAGAATTTATTAAAAAAGAGATGTTAGACTTTTTGTAGTCTAATATGATATTATATTTTATATGATCAAAAAATATTTTTTTCTTTTTGTGCTGTTTTGGATAGGATGGGAGACTGCATCGGCAGCCCGAATTGTGGATTGTACCATTGCAACAAAAGGAACGAAAGAGTGCAATCCTTACACCCAAAGAATGATTCGCATAAAAGAAATAAAATATGATTTGAATCGCAATAAACTCATTGTCACCAAAACACTTCCTTCTCCGGAACAAAAATCTCACACCAGGATAATTACTATTGATGAGATGGCTGAAAAGTATGTAAAAATTGAAGATTCGCTGCGTTTTAAAGGGACAAGAAGAGTCCATTTGTCAGATCTTTTTCAGCCAGAAGAGGAGTATAAGGTCGAGCAAAATATTTCCCAAGAAAATAAGCAAGAGACAACACAAAATACAGCAGAGAAAGAAGAAAGCAGTTTAAAGTACGGAGAATATACCGTCATTCAAGGAGATACGCTTGGCGATATTGCAAAAAAATTCGAATTTACGCTTCAAGAACTTTCCGGGCTAAACGGATTGGGAGATAAAGATGCAATCAAAGTAGGGCAAAAGCTTCAAATGCCGCTCTCGCAAAACATGATAGATATAATAGTATCAGGAGAATACCGGATTCAAGCCGGAGATACGCTCATTTCCATAGCAAATAAATTCAATCTTTCACCTAAGGAATTGAGCCGATTTAACAATATTAAAACAACTGCTGCTCTCAAAACAGGCAAAATCCTACAACTTCCATTTCCTTATATTGTTGCGCAATTAGAAGCAAAACAAAAAAAAGAAGCAGCAGTAAAAGCAAAAGAAAAAAGAGAAAAAACTCTCCGAGAGTTTGGAAAAAACAGACTTAGGGTAACGGCGACAGCTTATACTTCGCATGCTTCACAAACAGACAAATCCCCTTTTATTGCCGCATGGGGCAACCGTATCGGCCCTGGTATGAAAATTATTGCAGTGTCAAGAGACCTGCTGGCCAGGTATGGATTGAATTATGGCTCAAAAGTGAAAGTGGGGGGATTGTCCGGTTTTTATACTGTGGGAGATAAGATGAACAAGCGGTTTCGAAAGCGTATTGATATTTATATGGGAGTAGATAAAAGGCGCGCATTGCAGTGGGGAAGAAGAAGCGTTATACTTCACTGGTAATCCTCATGAAACAAAAATGTTTTACAGGGATTCTAAAATTTCCAAGATTTCAAAATATCTTTCGCTTTTTTCTTCGTATTCTTTTTCGAGAGCGGCTAGTTCTTTACCGATAATATGTACTCCCTTTTCTTGGTAGCATGCAGGATCTTGGAGGCATTCGTTGAGTAGTTCTATCTTGTGTTCCAGAGCTTCTATAATATCGGGCAATATGTCAAAATCCCTTTGTTCTTTATAGCTGAGTTTGGTTTTTTGTTTTTCTTTTTGGACGCTGTTGTGAAGAGATAAGGAGGCAGGCCTCATCTCTTTTTCAAGACTTTCAAGTTCTTTGAGTTCTTTTTCAATATCTAGATATTCAGTGTAAGACTGATAAGATTCTTCTATAATGCCATTTCCTTTAAAAATAAAAAGCTTGGAAGCGATTTTATCAATAAAATAGCGGTCATGCGAAACAAAGAGAATGGCCCCTGGAAAATTTATCAGTTTTTCTTCTAAGACATTGATGGTTTGAATATCTAAATCATTGGTCGGTTCATCCAAGATCAGACAATCTGTTTTTTTGGTTAACAGCAAAGCCAAAGCGATACGGTTTTTTTCTCCCCCGCTGAGCGTACCGATCTTTTTGTCTAAAAATTCTTTAGGAAAAAGAAAACTTTTCATGTATCCATAAACATGCAGATTGCTTCCTTGCACTTCTACTCTATCCCCGCCGTCAGGACAAAAAGTTTCAATAAGTGTTTTGTTGTCATCGAGCATTTCTCTGTGCTGGTCGAAATAGCCTATAGAAAAATCGCCTTGCTTGATCACACCGCTATCGGGTTTGAGTTTGCCAAGCAGGAGTTTAAGCAGTGTAGATTTTCCTGCGCCGTTGATGCCAACGATAGCGATTTTATCTTTCTGTAAAATGCGCACAGAGAAGTGTTCTATCAAAGTTTTTCCAGGCACAGCATAACTGATGTTTTCAAGTTCAAACAGCATTTTTTTACGGGATACGCCCTCTTCTTGATTGAAATGTTTTTTTTCCCGTTCAAGTTCGATCATCATTTTGCGTATCAACGTAGGATTTTCTTTGGCTGCATCACGGAGCTCAAATACCCGTTTCTTGCGTCCTTGATTTCTTTTTTCTCTTGCTCTTACGCCTTTGCTAAGCCAGGCTTCTTCCTGCTTGAGCAGTCTAAGCAGGTTTTCATGACCTTTTTGCAGGGCATGCATCCGGTCTTCTTTTTGCTCAAGATAACTGATGTAGCCTCCATTGTAAGAGATGAGTTTTTTGTTGTCTACTTCTAGGATTCGGGTTGCAATCGTATCAATAAAATGTCTGTCATGAGAAATAAAAAGCAGGGTGAACTTCTCTTTAAGAAGCATTTCTTCAAGAAATTCAACCATATAAACGTCAAGATGGTTTGTGGGCTCATCGAGCAAAAGCACATCCGGTTTCTTAAGTATCAAAGAAGCCAGTGCTACACGGCGCTGTTCTCCTCCGGAGAGTGACACAACGGGCCTGTCTTCATACTCTTTAAGTTTGAATTCCTGCAATACGCGCTCAATCTTGTCGTCAAGGTTCCAGGCATTGTGATGATCTAAAAAAGCGGAGATACGTTCATATTCTTTGTGCAGTGTGGTATTTTCAAAATCCAAAGAAAGTATTTCCGTTAGATTGTTAAAGCGTTTTTTTGCCTCTTGAAGTTGTGAAAGTTCATTTTCTATGGCTTTTCTTACACTTAAATGGGCCTCAAAATGAGGCTGCTGCGAAAGCATTTCGATTTGTATGGCATTGTTGATAATACATTTGCCTTCGCTTGGTTCTTCTTGTTTCATAATGATCTTCATCAGGGTGGATTTTCCGCATCCGTTTTGACCGACGATGGCGACGCGTTCGCCGGCATTAAGATGAAAATCTACATCATCAAGAAGCAATTTGATGTCATACTGTTTTTTGATGTTAAAAAGATCGATGAGTGCCACATTGGTTCCTTGAATGTAATGCTGAAATTATAGCAAACATAGAAGGTTTTTAAGGCTTGCTAAAGCTCATCTTGATATATTTCACCTAAAATAAAAAAGGTATTCTATATGTTAGAGACAATTCTTATTATCTATTCTATTTATACATTTATGCGAATTTATATTTCTATAATGCAAATTGGATATATCAATGATGAAAAACGAAAAGCTCCCGTGCTTATGTCCGCATCCAAATACAAGATCGCAGCTGATTATGCAGTGGCCAAAGAGAAACTTTCTTTAGCGGAAATGTTCGTAGATTACTTGATGTTTGTGTGGTGGACGCTTATGGGATTTGCATGGCTGGCATCATTCGTTCAGGTTGAAGGAAATATCATCCAGTCGGTATTCTTTTTGTTTGGTTTTGTGATAATTAATTATCTGGCAGGACTTCCTTTTGAGCTGTATCAAAAATTTAAGATAGATGAAGCTTTTGGATTTAACCAAATGACACCCAAGATGTTTATGGCAGACACCCTGAAGTCTTCGTTGATATTTTTTATTTTGGGAGGAGCATTGTTTGCTTTATTAGTATGGATTATTACAATGAGTGCATCATGGTGGCTTTGGGGATTTTTATTGATTTTCTCTGTTGCGATTTTGGTAAATGTGCTTTATCCTACCGTCATTGCGCCGTTGTTTAACAAATTTAATCCGCTTGAAGAGGGTGAACTCAAAGAGGAGATCATTAAGCTAATGGAGCAAGCAGGACTTAAAAGCGATGGTATATTTGTTATGGACGCGAGCAAAAGAGACAGTCGTCTGAATGCTTATTTCGGGGGACTTGGCAAAAGCAAGCGTGTTGTACTTTTTGATACACTTTTAGAAAAACTCAATACCAAAGAGCTTTTAGCTGTATTGGGTCATGAGCTTGGGCACTTTTCCCACGGCGATATTTGGAAAAATATTGGCTTAATGGGCATGCTTTTATTTGTTTCTTTTTACCTTTTTGGACACTTGCCCGATATTCTTTTTACGCAGATGGGAGTTGCTCCATTTGCGGGGGCACAGATCGCTGCATTGATACTTCTTTTGCCTTTGATAAGTTTTGTTTTAACTCCTTTTATGAGCTATGTGAGCCGCCGTAATGAATATGCCGCTGATGTATTTGGTTCACAAATGGGAGGCAGAGAAAACCTTGTTTCGGCATTATTAAAATTGATCACAGAAAATAAATCTTTTCCCAAATCACATCCTTTGGTGATCTTTTTTTACTATACTCATCCTCCCGTACTCGAAAGGCTTAAAGAGTTAGGATATGATGCAGGCAATACAATTATGGAAGAAGAACCCATTGAAACAAAAGATAATACAGATAAGGAGGGCGGGAATATTTTTGCCTTCATAGATAAACAGGATAAGCAACCATGACCATCAAACAGGGGATATCTTGGGCGAGAGAACAGTTGCTGAACAGTTGTGAGCGGCCCTTGCTTGAGGCCGAATTGCTTTTAGCTTATCATCTTCAAAAAGAGCGGGTTTATTTGCATATGCATGAGCATGATGAGATAAAAAATATCAAAGCCTTTGAATTGCTTGTTGCAAGACGCGCGATGCATGAGCCTTATGAATATATCGCAGGAAAGGCCAGTTTTTATGATATTGAGCTTTTTGTGGAGCAGGGCGTGCTTATTCCTCGTCCTGAAACCGAACTTCTTATCGATCATGCCTCTGGAATTATTAAAGAAAAACAAATAACCCGTTTGGTAGAAATAGGAGTTGGTTCAGGGGCCATTTCTATCGTATTGGCACGTAAATTTCCTAATCTTCAAATTATTGCTACGGATATATGCGATACCCCTTTGAGGGTGGCAGCGCGTAATATTGAACATTTTGGTCTGCAAAAACAGATTACGCTGCTCAAAAGCAATTTGATTGACGAGATAAAAGAAGACATAGAGTTTGTCATTTCAAATCCCCCCTATATTGCAGATAATTTCGCACTTGAGTCCAATGTTGCAAATTATGAGCCCAGAGAGGCACTTTTTGGAGGCAAGGCAGGAGATGAACTTTTAAAGCAGATTATGGTTGATGCAAAAAATAAAGGCGTTAAGTATCTTACGTGCGAGATGGGATATGATCAAAAATCATCTCTCCAGGTTTTTGCTAATGAAATCGGAGTAAAATATATTGATTTTTATCGGGACCTATCCGGATGGGACAGGGGATTTATAATCCAATTTAACAAGGAAAACAATGAATAAATATTTTAAAATCGCGACTATATCGTATTTGACGCTCATGGGTGTTGTGCTTGGCGCAGGACTTTTTGCGGGCATTGTAGTGGCGCCTGTAACGTTTCATACAGAGATATGGCTGCAAAGCGAGGTGCTAAGCCAATATCAAGAGGGTATTGTCATGACGGAAAATTTTGTACGGCTTGCATATTTGGTAGATGTTATGGCGGTGGCTGTTTTTTTGTATGAAGGATACAAGTATAAAAAGTTTGAAAGGGATATGCTTACGCAAATTGCTGCATTTTTCGTGATAGCTACCGGGTTGCTTTTTGGGCATTATTATCTTCCCGATATTGTAGCGATGCAACTGGCAGGAGAAGGGATGACGCAAACTTCGGTGTTTGTTAATACTCATAAGGGAAGTGAAATTAATTTTAAAATCTTCTCTTTGGCACTTTTGGTATTGATGATAAGAAATATGCAAAAGGCATGCAAATAGAAAAAGAGGGCCGTTAAGCAGTGAAAAATAAAATAGTAGAGCATCCTTTTGCGCCGATTGTGTTTAAAGATACGGAGATTTTGATACTGGGTTCGTTTCCCAGTATTCAGTCATTTGAAAAAAATTTTTATTATGCGCATCCCCGTAATCAATTTTGGAAAATACTTGAAACGATTACAAAATATCCCACGCTCAATAAAGATCAAAAAATTTGGCTGCTTAAAGAGATGAAATTTGGATTGTGGGATATGGTGCAAAAATGTCAAAGAAATAATTCGCTTGACAGTAGTCTTGAGCATGAAGAGGTAAACGATATTGCTTCATTTTTGCAAACCCATCCAAGTATCAAAAAATTAGCTTTTACAGGCAAAAAAGCACAAAAACTTTTTGAAAAACATTTTTCTGATTTGAAGATAGAGAAAATATATCTGCCTTCACCCTCATCTGCGTATGCCATGATGACATTTGAAGAAAAAATACAGGCATATCGTGAAAAATTATTAAACAAGGCGGATCAAAAATGAAAGATATAGAGATGACATTGCGGTTTGATGTTTTATTTTTTATCCAAAAAAAGGTTAAATAATGGCAGTTTGGGCAATTGGAGATATACAAGGGTGTTATGCTTCCTTAAGAGCACTTTTGCAAAAGATAGAGTTTAATCCGCAAAATGACAAATTATGGCTGGTCGGCGATCTTGTTAATAGGGGAAAAGAATCCCTGGAAACACTCGAATATCTTTATGATATTCGCCATAGTGTGGAAATTGTTTTAGGAAATCACGATATTGCCCTCATCGGAACCTATTACGGTATCAAAAAATCCAATTCGACACTAGACCCTATACTGGAATCTCCTGAGGCTAAAAAACTGATAGACTGGATCAAGGATCAAAAGTTTTTGCATGTTGATTATGAGCTGGGATATTGTATGGCGCATGCCGGGATCTCTCCCGAATTTGATCTGGGTATGGCTATTCGCTATGCAGCGCACCTTGAAACAGAACTGCAGAGTGCCAATGCTCATATTTGGCTGGAGAAACTATTGAAAAAGAACACCGGCAGATTTGATAGAAAAGCAGACATTGTTGATATAGACCGTTATTTGATGAGTTCGTTTACACGAATGCGTTTTTGTTTCAACGATCACCGTTTGGATTTTGATCAAAAAGGACCGCCGAGCGAGATGCTCACAAACAAAGGCATGACCCCCTGGTTTCTCTCTTCTTACCGCAAAAAAATAGACCTAAAAATCGTTTTTGGACATTGGTCGGCTTTGGGTTATTATCAAGACGACAACGTATTGGCTTTGGATACGGGATGCATATGGAAAGGAAAACTTACAGCTGCAAGGCTGGATATGCCTCAGCCCGATATTGTGCAAGTAGAGTGCAAGAATCTTTTGAAGTAGCCAAGGTTCCCCTCAGCAGGTATTTAAAAAAAAAGTATAGAATTTTATCTTTTCTATAAATATTTTATTGGGATTGGGCCATTGCGTCCGATTTTAGTTTCATAAAGGTTTTTTAATGGACGGAGTTACTTTAGAGGATTTGCAAAAAGAAATTGATAGATTGCGCAGTGAACTTGCAGCATTTCATTCAAAAAATCATGAAGCCCTAAGAATGTACAAAGAGCTTAAAGAGCTTGAAGTTTATCAAGCCGAGATGGTTAAATTGCAAAAGCATATCGAAAAGCAAGGCAAAAAGCTGATTGTTATTTTTGAGGGAAGGGATGCGGCAGGAAAAGGAAGCCTGATCGGTACAGTCTCGCGCTACATGAATCCAAAACACTATCGTATTGTCGCTTTGGGAAAACCCACACAAGAGCAAAAAACACAATGGTACTTTCAAAAATATATTGAATATTTTCCTTCGGCCGGCCAAGTCATTCTTTTTGATAGGAGTTGGTACAATCGTGCGATGGTTGAGCCCGTATTTGATTTTTGTACACGCAAAGAGTATGATATTTTTATGAATGATGTTACGGGTTTTGAGCGGTCATTATCCAGACAAGGAATTGTTTTAATTAAACTCTACCTTAGCGTAAAAAAATCTGTTCAGGCAACGCGATTTGAGCAAAGAAGAACCGATCCCTTAAGAAAATGGAAGCTTAGCGAGGTTGATCTTCAATCTCAGGGACTATGGGATGAATTTAGTAAAATGAAATATCAAATGCTTAAAAAAACAAACCATCTTTACGCACCGTGGCATGTTATCAGATCCAACGATAAGCATCAAGCCAGAATAGAAGCCATGAAACTTATTTTAAATCATTTTGATTATGAGCAAAGAAATGAAAGTCTTTCTTTCGCTTACAATGAAAAAATAGTGATTTCTGCTGAAAAAGAATTAGAAATGATGCAGCATGCAAAACCTGAGTTATATAGCGCATCATAATCCAGTTTTTTTATCACTTAAATTGATTTAATAAGTTTTGCACGCCGTAGGAGTATGATGAGTAGGGTTTACTCATCAGCAAAATATTTTCGATGGTTGAAGATTTTTTCTCTTGTATCATAGCCTCCGTCTATCTCTACGTCACTAAAAATAGGATCATACCCCAATGCTAAAAGCTGATCATCTACTTTTTGTGCATTGAACCCATTTTTCTCAATAAAGGCCACGATACTTTCAATATCTTCATCGTTCACATAATTTGTCTGCATCTCAAACACAATGTCTGAAATTTTCATTCTAATCCTTATTGTAAAAATTTTCGAATAATTATAGTGTAAAAATAATCTTTTTTCTATAATTTTTTTTAAAATTTATGCAAGAATTATTGAATGATATGCCCTACAAATTTAGACATATTGTTTAGAATTTTCCCTCCCTTTCTAAATCCAAGTCCGCAGGCTTCATAGGCATAAAAAAGGCCGGCTTGATAGTTTTGATCCATTGAGTCTTTTGGAAGCTGTACGTAGGACTGATAAACCATTTTATGGTTGTCGTATTCTCCTTGGTTGGCAGCTATATTTTTTCCATTTTCGTCTAGAATGGTTATGCTGCCGCCTTCTCTGCCAAAGACAGGTTTTTTTACTTGTTTTTGGTCTTTTAGAGGGGAGAAGGAAGTTTCAAGCAAAAGCGGATGCTCCGGATAGAGATCCCATAAGATTTTGAGTAATCCTTTGCTCTGGAATAACAGGGTATAGGCAGGATTAAATATGATAGCTTTTTGATTTTTTACGATAGCAGTAAGCAGCATCGCCAAATCAGACTCTTCCAGGGCAATATCTTCCCAGGGAATGAGCTTAAACCACAGTTCGTAGGTTTCATCATTATAAAAAATGCCCTCTTCAGAAGAAAATTCTATCTCATCAATATAGGCAAATTCAGTATGATAGCCGGCATCTGTTGCAATATGCTGTAAAAGTCTTACGGTATTTTCTTCTTCGGCATTGCCTCGGATGGAAGTAAAAAGAAATCTCCAGCCTTCGTAGCGTTCTTTAAATGCATCTACGTTCTCTTCAAGCGTAACCAGTCTTTTAAAGTTGTCCAAAAGGGCTTCGTAAAGGCCGTTAAACTGGCTCTTTTCTTCCAGGTTGTTTTGTTTAAGCATTGCCCATTGGATAACGGCTGTTTCAAAAAGTGCCGTAGGAGTATCAGCATTAAACTCCAAAAGCTTGATCGGTTTTTTGTCTATTCCTCCCGCAAGATCAAAGCGGCCATACAGGTGCCAGTGTATTTCGTTTTCCCAAGAAGTTTTAATAAGGTCTACCAAATTAAAAGGAATTCCTATCTCATGGAAAAGGTTGTGATCTATAACATATTGTGCAGCTTCTATAAACATCTCATAAAGTGTATTGCCCGCTTCATAATATGCCTCGGCTTCAGCCTCAGAGAGCACAACGAGTGTGTCCGCAAGATAGCTTGTTTCATCACCATCTGTATGCCATACAAAGCCAAGCGACTCAAGATAGTCTTTTTGTAACGGGTTTACTTTTTGCAACTTTACCATCTTTTACCCACCGAAAGAGGATGTTCCGCTTCTTGTGGAGCCGCTTTGGCTTCCAAAAAAACCGCTTCGTGTACTTTTGGTACCAGACGATGATTTGCTAAAACTATTTGCACTGCGAGAGTAGGTTGAAGGAGATTTGTACCCGGCTTTTCTGTTATTTTGATAGTTTTGGTTTCCAAAAAGTTTACTGCCTATCCAGCTGCCGATAATAGCGCCAGCGGCACTTGCAAGAATTGCTTCGCCTAATCCCATTCCGCCTTGTTGGGACATTTGTGCATCGGGCTGAGTGAGTGCAGAGGTGCCGTTGTCTATTTTGGCTGCCTCTTCTTTGATGAGAGCATCCATCTCTTCTTGGGTTAATACTTGTTCATTTCCGTCCAGTTTTTTAAGAACAATACGTGTTTCCTCTGCAGGAAATTCATCTTTGATTTTGTATTTGCCCGGAGCTGTTTCTTCTATGATGACAAAAGCTCCCTTGGCTTGCGGTTGTTCTTCCTGGGTTTGTGATTCGTTTCCGCAACCTGTAACGCCCGCAGCAAGCAAAACCCCAAGTCCGCTAATTGCGGTTATATGTGAAAGTTTTTTGATATATTTCATAGCGTATTCCTAGGCAATATTTTTGGGTAATAATAGCAAAAAAAGATTAATAAAGCAGACTTTCAGTACAGATAAATTTATACCGTATTGAAAAAAAAGAGAGAGGAGAAAACTCTCTTTTTTATAAAGTTATTGGGCTGTTAGTCCATTTGTTTTCTTAGAAAAGTGGGGACATCCAAAATATCTTCATTTTCACCATTGTAGCCGCCAACAACCATTTTGTTTGCAGCTCTAAGTGTATGAATGGTGGTTGAAGAAGAAGTGCTGCCGCCAAGAAGTGTCTCTTGGTGTCTCACCGAGGGCTCTACAATAGCATTTTTATCTTCAAATCCTGTTGCAATAATAGTGATTCTTACTTCATCTACATCCATATCCAGATTGGTAGTTGTTCCAAAGATAACGCTTGCATCTTCATCGGCACTCTCTTCGATAATATTCATCGCTTCGCTGATCTCCATGATCGGATAATCAGGATGAATGTCAAAGTGTACAAGTACACCCATGGCCCCATCGATAGATATATTATCAAGCAGCGGGGATTCTATCGCTGCTTTTGCGGCATCATAAGCCGCATTGGCTCCCGTGCTGTATCCGGCGCCCATGAGAGCAAGCCCTTTGTGGCTCATTACTGTTTTCACATCCGCAAAATCAAGATTGATATCGTTTTCGCCATGGGACAAAATGACTTTCGAAATGCCGCCAACTGCCTGAGAAAGAATGTCATCAACCATTCTAAAACTTTCTTTGATGCCTAGATTTTTTTCTACGATAGAGAGAAGTTTTTCATTAGGTACGACAATAATGGAGTCGCTTTCTCTTTTGAGCTCTTCCAATCCTTCTTTTGCAAGTTTGGTTCTTTTACGGCCTTCAAATTTAAAAGGGCTTGTAACGATAGAAACCGTCAAGGCTCCTACTTCTTTGGCTGCCTGTGCAATAATGGGAGCCGCTCCCGTCCCCGTACCGCCTCCAAGGCCTGCTGAAATAAAGACTATATCCGAACCTTGAAGCATTGATTTGATATCTTCAAAGCTTTCAAGTGCTGCTTCTCTTCCTTTGTCCGGGATCATTCCTGCGCCCAATCCCCTTGTTGCATTCATGCCCAGCTGTAATTTAAAAGGTGCAACTGATGTCTCCAAAGCCTGCGCATCTGTATTGGCTACGATTAAGTCAATATCACTAATCCCCTCATTGATCATGTGGTTAATCATATTGCCGCCTCCGCCGCCAACACCGATCGCTTTTATCTTTGCGCCGTTTGTACGACATTTTGTTTCGATAACATTGATGTCAAACTCTTCCATGTCTCTCTCCCTCCTTTTTTTGATGTGATATATTTAAAAAAGCTGCTTTGCCCAGTTGGTCAACTTTCTAAACGGATGACCTTTCTCTTTGTTGACATCCGGCAAATCTTCAAATATGATTGTGTCTGTGTTTTGAATAATTTCTGTATCTTTTTGGTTTGAACGTTTCAAGACCGGTTTATTTTTATATGCTTTACTCTCGACTGCTTGATTGACGGTATTGGTAATTTTAATATCACCTAAGTTATCTTCATGATCAGTTTTTGAGTGCAGCATTTCTTGTTGAAAATTGATTTCATATTGTGTATGTTTTCCTGCCCTGTAAAGCAAAAGACCTACCACTGTTGCATAGGCCGGATCTTTAAGTTCTTCAAAAAGTCCATCTACATTTTTAGGATAGGCAACTCTGACTGCCATGCCCGTAAAAATAGCTTGTGCCAATTCTCTGATGCCTCTAAGTTTAGTCATGCCGCCTGTTAGTATAATGCCGGCACTTATCTGCTCTTTAAGTGCGCTTTTGTCAAGCATTTTAGCCAATATCATCAATGTTTCTTCTACACGGGAGAAGATAACACTGTGTACAATTTCAAGAGAAACACCGTTACGGTTTTCTTCATCGCCTATGATGGGAAGTTCTATGACCTCATTGCTGCTTTCAATGAGATTGCCGTATTGAATTTTGACATTTTCTGCTACCTGTAATGGCGTATGCAGAGCCATTGAGAGGTCATTGGTGATATGATTTGATCCTACTCCTAAAAAGTTGTTATAGCGAATAGAGTTACCTGTATGGATTACAAGATTGCTTGTTTGCCCGCCCAGGTCTATTACGGCTATACCAAGTTCTCTCTCGTCTATATCCATAGTGGCTATTGCCGAAGCATAACCGCTGAGTACGATGCCGTCTATGTCTACTCCGGCAGACCGTACAGCTTTTTTAAGATTTGAGAGATTTGATTTTTGAGTCATAATGATATTGACATCAACTTCCATACGGCTGGCATTCATTCCAAACGGATCTTCTATGAAATCTTGATCATCTACTCTAAAATTATAAGGAAGAACATGAATGACATCATATTCATTGGGTACGCTGGCATTGTAAAGTGCGGTTTGTATTACACGGTTAATTTCTTTAATAGAAATATCTTTATGCGGAATATTTACAACGCCTGTAGAATTTAAACTTTTTGCATAAGCATTGGAGATGGAAACAATCGCCGAGGCCATATTGCATCCGGCAATACGCTTGGCATCCGCCAAAGCTTTTTTAATAGATTTGGATGCAAGTTCAATATTGGTAATGACACCTTTTTTTATACCTTGTGATTTTGAAATTCCGTGGCCAAGTACCTGCACTTTTCCATCTTCAATTTCAGCTATAATCGCACAAATTTTAGTAGAACCAATATCAATAGCTAAAATTGTTTCACTCAATTTGTGATCCCTCCCATGTAAACTTCTGTCGGATATTTTTTATCTAACATTTTGATAAGATTTATTTCAAAAGTACTTTGCTTTATTTGATTGACACTACTTTTAACACCTTCTGTTTTATTGACATCTAAAGGCAAAATCTTTTGTTCTAAAATAGTATATACTACTATTTTATCTGCTACGTTTATAATACCTTTTTCTTTTGAAGATGTAAAGAGTTTTTCTAAAAAGTGTAAACTTTCTTGTGTATTTAATGGTTTTAAATTGTCATGTGTTTCCAATGTCACAAAATTTGAAACAGTAGCATTGGCATCTTGGAAATTTTCCAGCATGGTTTGTGCCAATGATGACAATGCTTCTTTTTGTGCCTGAACCATATAGGCGGCAACAACTTTTTCTTTGGCTTCTTCGTAAGTCATCATTTTGGGTTCTGCTATGTTATCGATTTTGACTGTTGCATATCTGTCCCCTACAACTTTTGGCTTCAAAATATCACCGATATTTTTTATTTGTATTTCATTCCAAAGTTCTGTTGACAGTTGAGGATCATTCAAAGAAAGTGTCATTTTTTCACTGCTTTGAATATCTCCTTTTTTAAATTCAATATAATTTTTTTGAGCAGCCTTTTTTGTTTTGCTTAGTTTAAGATCTTTGGTTGCCAAATCTTTTGCTTTTTCAAACAAAATTGGTTTGCCCTCGGTATCTATATAGTTGAAGCTGTTGGCTTGATAATAGGTTTTTATTTCCTCTTCTGTGACATCAGCTGTTGCGCTTGGTGTCCATACGACTGAAAAACTATAGGTTTTCGGCGTCATGTAACTCTCTTTTTGTGTTTCCCAAAAGTTTTTAATTTTTGTTTCATCCGGTGTAATATTTACATCATTGGGTGTGAGTACTCTGTAGGAAAGCTTATCCGCAACATTCAATGCTCCGCCTACTGTTTCTATTTCTAAGGAAAAGTTTGGTGTTCTAAGCAGGTTAAGCGTTTTGTTGATGATTATTTCATCTTTCAGCATAGCTTCAAAGACTTTAGCTTTGAGTCTTTGACTTCTAAGATACCCTTCATAGATAGTTTTGTCAAATACGCCATCTTTTTGAAATCCTTGAATGGATTGAAGTTTATCAGCTATCTCTTTATCCGAAACAACAACACCAAGATCTTTGGCAAAATTGAGTACTTTTGCTTGCGTTACAAGCGTATCAAACGCACGCTGAATAAGTCCCAGTTCTTTGGCTTTTTGCTCATCAAGCTTACCCTGCATCATTTCATTGTATTGATTGTAAATATTTCCGTATGCTACATCAAGTTTTGATCTTGGGATCTCTATCTCTCCTACTTTTGCTACGGCACTTGCTTTGGTACCGTAAGTATAGCTTCCCCAACCCACAAAACCCGCGCCTATAAATGCAATGGTAGCTATCCAAATAGTCCACACGAGATACCTGTTATGTTTTTGCATCCAACTTATCATACTTTATCTGCCTTCAATCTAAAAATTTGTACAATATTCTAATCAAGTTGTGGTTAATAGTAATTGAAATGGGGTTTAAATTGGATGAGACGGTAAGCAAAAACAATCAAATGATGCGGCGAGATCTTGAAGTGATATGGCATCCTTGTACGCAAATGAAAGATCATGAGACGTTGCCTCTTATTCCAATCAAATCAGGCAAAGGAATTTATCTCTATGATTTTGACGGAAATGCATATATAGATGCCATAAGCAGTTGGTGGGTCAATTTGTTTGGGCATGCCAATAAAATCATTAATGAAAAGATCAAAACACAGCTTGATACGCTTGAGCATGTTTTGCTGGCAGGTTTTACGCATGAGCCCGCAATCGAGTTGGCACACAAGCTGGTTGCCATAACGCCCAATAAGCTGCAAAAGGTTTTTTATGTAGATAATGGTTCAAGCTCAGTGGAAGCGGCACTCAAGATGAGCTATCATTATCATCTCAATAAAGGCATAAGCAAATCCATGTTTTTGTCTTTAACAAACAGTTATCATGGTGAAACCATAGGAGCCTTAAGTGTAGGGGACGTGGCGCTTTACAAAGAGACGTATCGGCCCTTGCTTTTAGCATGCCTGCAGGTGCCCGTGCCCAAAGACCAAAGTCAAGATTCCGCCCACGAGGCACTGGAAGTACTCGAAGAGGTCTTGAGCATAAGAGGAGAGGAGATTTCAGCATTTATTCTTGAGCCTCTTGTTCAGGGGGCAGGAGGAATGCATATGTACCATCCTGACTACCTCAGAGGAGCGAGAAAACTCACAGAAAAGTTTGGTGTGCATCTTATCGCAGATGAAATCATGACCGGTTTTGGGCGTACCGGGAAGATGTTTGCTTGCGAGCATGCAGAGATCTCTCCTGATTTTATGACACTCTCCAAAGGGCTTACGGGCGGTTATCTTCCTTTGTCTGTTGTGATGACAACGAATGACGTTTATCAGGCTTTTTATTGTGAGTACAATGAATACAAAGCATTTTTGCATTCCCACAGCTATACGGGAAATCCTTTAGCCTGCACTGCTGCTTTGGCCACATTGGAAATTTTTGAATCTATGGATGTTTTGGGTGAAAATGAAAAGAAATCTGACCACATCAAAATGAAATTGGAAAAATTTACAGAACTGACAAATGTCAAGAAAATAAGACAGCAAGGCATGATCGCAGCAGTTGAACTTCAGGGCTATGCCCCGCAAGAAAGGATAGGACTGCGTATTTATGAATACGGCCTGAAGCACGGGGTGCTCCTGAGGCCTTTGGGGAATGTTATCTATTTTATGCCGCCTTTCGTTATTTCCATAGACGAGATTGACAGAATGGTGGAGGTGGCATATGAAGCGATTAGGCAACTAATGATTGAAACCTCTGATTAAAGTATAAACCAGATTGCGGGCCAAGTCCGCAATGACTAAAGTTGCGCTATTCTAATCCCAAGCTGAGCTTAAGACAACTGGGCGGTAACTTACCTGATTTAATTGTACAAGAGACTCACTTATATAACGAATGCATCTTCTCTGTTTTTAAAAATCCCAAAAAATTTTTTCTTTTTGTTTTTCATTCTTTCATAGTGTGATGCAGCTCTCTGGACACCTAAATCCATAGCTTCTTTATATAAAGACAATGCTTGCTCTTTGTCTTTCTCTTTGCCTATGCCGTGTTCATAAAATTGTGCTAAATCACACAGTGCTTCAGGGTAGTCATCCATGGCTAGCCGATAGATGTGGGCGATAGATTCGGAAATATTTTTTTTCAACAATCCGCCCTTGTAAAGTTCTCTAGCCAGCATAAATTGCGCAAATTTTGATTCCGTTGCTCCTGCCAGCAATAGTAATTGTGCCGCCTGAGCTTTGTCGGTGCTGCGCAGTTCTTTCACTTTTGTAAATAGTGTTTCTATATCTTCATCGCTATAGCCTTTTATGCTAATTTGCAATAGCCAATCTGAAACTGAAGAAAAATTTTCAAAATTTTCTTCAGTCGGAGGAAATTGAGTATACATATTGTGCAGCTTTTGCTCTATATGAGGGATAGGTTTGTATCGGGAGTGTATGGTTTTCTCCGTAGATTCTAAAATTGACCGTTTTTGAAAATACGCTTCATCGGCTGATGTTTGCGCATCTTCTTGATAAATGTTGTTTTTTGCAGTTGCGGAGTTAGATGTATCAAAAAAATCATCTTTCGGTGTCTCGGGGGTATCGATTGTTTGGTTGTTTTGCATATCAAAAAAACTATCATTGAGGCTAAAAGAGGAAAGATTGATATTGTCAGCCAAAACATCATTTGGATCAATTTGAAGCAAATCGTTAAAGTCTGAATAGGTATTGTTTTTCTTTGAAGGCTGAGTGTCTGGATGCAAAAAGGAATCAAAATCTATCTCTTTATTTGATTCTTTATGTTTTTCTTCGGTGATAAAAAGATCGAATTCTTCAATGAGGGCATATTCTTTTTCTCCAGGTATTTGCTCTTCTTCTTCTTGAAAAGTTCTTTGGACGATCTCGTCTGTGTAGGTATCAATATAGGTAGTAATGAGCGCTTGGGCTTGCGCATAATTTTCTGACCGAAGTGCTGAGATAATTTCTTTTATTTTCTCATCTGTTCTGAGAAGACCCAATTTGAGCATTTGAAGCTGGATGGTTTCAATGTCTGTAATAGAAATAGCAAGCTTAATAATTTTTAGTCTTTTTTTTGTCTGGTTCATCCCCTACCTGCTTTCATGAATGACGGTAACAAAAAGTATAACAAAACTAAGCTTTACAAAACTCTTTACAGATTTGCACTCAATGCCAACAATCTGCAAGAATTTTCCAATATAGAGACTTTTTTTGCCATCTCTATAATATCTCTGTCGTAAGAGATGAGTCCAAACCCTCTGACAAGAAGAAGATGAGTGTCATGCTTTTGAAAAAATCGGGGTATTTCATGGGGTGCACGCTCAAGCCAATCCTCACTCTGTTTAGGATCGTAGACAACTACTTCGCCCAAAACTTTTTGACCAAAATAGTCAGCAGGAGAAACCTTTTCGTGTTTTAAAGAGTAGGCTGTTGCATAGGGGGGCATCGTATAGCAAATATATTTGGCGCTGGGGATGGCTTCATAGATATGTTCATGGATAGCAACATCATGATTGGCCTCGCTCCATCGGTAATCTTTTTTTTGACAATCAAGTGTAATCAGTGAAGCCTTGCTGATTGCATCAAGAATAGCATCTTTTTTATTGATAAGAAAACTTGAAGACGAAAGTCTTGCGGAAATGGAACCATGATAAACACTGAAAAAATCTTTGTTAAACATCGATAGCGAAACATGTTTAATCTGTTCAACCGTATATTCATTCGTACCCATAAAAACCTTTTTCATCTAATTTAGGTATTATAACATCTTTAAAAAAGAAAGAATAACAGAGCGAATGCTTTTTAAAAGGATTTTTTGTGCAAGCACCTCACATTCCTGTATTGCTTAAAGAGGTATTGGAGAGTTTTTCCGATGTGAGGGATGGATATTTTGTCGACTGTACGTTGGGGTATGCAGGACATAGTTTCCATATGCTGGCTCACTGCCCGCATCTTAAACACATAGGGATAGACCGTGACGATGAAGCCTTGGCATTTTCAAAGGAGCGTCTTGAGCCCTACACTAAGAGAAGTACACTCTATAAGGGTACATTTGCTACCGTGCTTCCTACGCTTAAGGAGGCACCTGTTGTTGCTTTGCTGGCAGATTTTGGTGTTTCTTCTTTGCAGCTGGACAAAAAAGAGAGAGGATTCAGTTTTGAGAGCAGTACTTTGGATATGCGCATGGATTCCACGGCCTCTTTGTCGGCTTATGAGGTGGTCAATACGTATCCTCAGGAGAAATTGGAGTATATTTTTGATGTCTATGGCGAAATTCGCTCTTTTAAAAAATTGGCAGCAGCTGTCATAGAGACACGATCAAAAGCCCCTATCGGCAGCGCAAAAGAGTTGAGCGAAATTGCCAAACAAGTGATACCTCCCGGAGGGAAAATCCACCCTGCAACGCTCATGTTTCAAGCGATACGCATAGAGGTCAACAATGAATTGGGAGAGATAGAGGGGCTTCTTGATGCCATAGAGGCGAAACACTATGCGCAAGAAGTGGTTTCGCTTATTACGTTTCATTCCCTTGAAGACCGTTTAGTGAAAGAGCGTTTTAAAAAGTGGAGCATGGAGTGTATTTGTGATCCCCATGCGGTACGATGCACATGCGGCAAAAATCATGCCTTGGGAAAAGTGTTGACGCGAAAGCCCATCACTGCAAGCAAAGAGGAGCTTAAATCCAATCCCAGAAGCAGATCGGCAAAACTACGAAGTTTTAGGTTTAAGTAGATGAAAAAAATAAAACGATCGCAACCCAACGGTATTACGTTTGGAATGGTCAGTATCATTTTTATATCTGTAGCCATTGTTCTTATATTGACGATGATAAAGATTTATTTAAGTAACCAAATTTACTATGAGAGCAAAAAAGTTAACACTATACAAGAAGAAGTGAATGCGCTGAAAGCGGAAAAAGTTCTTTTGCAGCAAAATGTAGAAGCGCTTAAATTCAAAAACAGAGTGACAGATACTATTTTTGTTATCGATGAAGACGGTCAATAAAAGGTAAAATATTTTATATGCCTGCCGTCATCTCTTCTTCTTCCGCAAGCAGGTATGACAGCTCTGCTTCCTCGCCGTAGGTTTTAAAAAGTTCGCAGATTCTCTCAAGCCGGATATCTGAGCGGTCCAGGTAAGGATTGGCGTCGATAAACTGCCAAAAAGGCTCAGGATCTTTGCAGAGCGCTTTGAGATAGTGTCGGGTGATTGCCCCCATAGATTCCTCGGTTTCTTCAAGAAGCTTTATCCTTTCTATCGCAAAAGGAGTTCTCATGCCATAGTAATCGACAGGTTCTCCTATCTGTTCAAAGTTGACTTTTTGTCTTTTAAGGATGTGATGCATGGACAGTTCCATAATCGAAAAAACTCTCTCATAAGGATACAGAATAAAATTAATCCTTGTCGCAATCATTAAGCCATAAGTAAGGATTGTTCTAAGCTGAAGAGCCGAAAATATATTGTGTACAGGCAGGTTTTGGATCAATGCACCTCTTGATATTTCCACAATAGGAAACTTTTGTGTTAAATACTCTATTCCTTCTACATGTCCGTCTTTTTGCATGGGCATGCGTTTGATCGGGGTTTTGCCGTTAACAAAAAAGTTTCTCACCGTCCCTGCGTATTGGCCTGTTTTTTTATGCTGCAAAAGATAATTAAAGGCCTGATTGTCATATTCGTTAAACAAATAACCCTTGACTTCTAGTTGTTCGTATGGCAATTTATAAATTGGTTGATAAGCTTCGGCTCTTATGTTTTTTATTGCTTGTAATTCTTGTTCTGTGGTTGCAAGCTTGAGGGTGTATTCTTCTGTTAGAACCTTGAAGGCTTCATCGTTTGTCATGCTACTGTATCTTTTTTGTTGGATTTTGAAACAATAGTATAGAACGCATTTGATAAGAGTATTCTAAAATCTTCATTTTTATGAAGTTAGGATATACTTAGCGTAAACTTTATGGGAAACGGACAAGGGATGGGATATTTTTTAAAAGAAACGAAAGCGTTGATGTGTGCATCGGTTTTGTGTGCGCTTTTATGCGTCGCTCTCAACGCGCAAAGCGTTGAGAGCGTGATGCAGGAGTATGACCGGGAAAATGCGTTAAGCCAAAAGACGATCGACGAAAATAAAGGGCATTTGGTACTTTTTGGCAGAGAGCAGCTTGAAAACATGCGTGCCAAAACGCTGAGGGATGTTTTCAAGACCACTCCTGTGATCTATTATCATGAAAACAGGTTTGGTCTGCCTGATCCTCTCATGAGCGGTGCGTTTGAGCCTTACCGGAGCAATTTTATACGGCTGTATATCGACGGGGTGGAGATCACTCAAGGCTGGGCAGGAAGCGGACTGGTGCTGTATGGAGATATCAATATCGATTTTGTGGATCATATCGAGTTTTATTATGCTATTCCTTCGTTTGAAACTTCCGTAGAGCCGGCTTATCTGACGATTTTTCTTTACTCTAAAGACCCCAAGCGAGACAGCGGAGGAAAATTGGGCCTAAGCGGGGGAAGCAGAGGCTATAATGCCCAAACACTCAGTTATGCCAAGCAGGAGAAGGATGTTGCCTACATGGTTAACTTCTCACACACCAAAGAGAAGCGTGAAAAGATAGACAACGGCACTTCCCTTCCTTTGTCTAGAGACTATGAAACCACACAGCTTTTTTCATATATCAAAACCGATGATCAAACTCTTCACCTTCAGGTGATGAAAAAAAATGCCGACTCTCTTGCGGGTCTTAGCTATGATGCGACACCTGAGGCTAGCAAGATGGACTACTTGAATGTGCATATGGATTACGGGGTTGACCTTGAGGCAAACTGGCGTGCACAGTTTGCCTATGACTGGCTCGAGAAAGGGATCTACGCAAAAGACGATAATCCCTTGCTGTATCTTGGCCTTTTTTCATCAGATCAATATGAACTCGATGCTGAAGCGACGACAAGCGCTTATACGGGAGAGCTTACCTACCAGGAGACGATAGGCAGGCACAGGATTGCCACGGGCATCAAAGGAAGGCTCAAGCAGCTTGATAGTTTGAATGCCCAGGATGCGGGAGAGATCTCTTTGGATTTTGACAGTGAGGCGATCGCTTCGATTTTCTTCCAAGATCAGTATGCACTTGCAGAAGGGCAGTTATTGACATTGGGGGTAGAGGGGATCCATTTTAACAGAAACGGCGGTGTAGAAGATGACTCTTTGATGCAGTTTCGTCTGGGTTATATCTACAACAATAAAGAGTGGACCTATAAAACCTATCTATACCGCGTAATGTTCGCGCTGGATCCTTTAAACAGGTATTTGGGGTATGCATCTTCCAAGAGCGTACCTGCGCAAAAAACCCTGGGGCTTACCCAGGAGCTTGCCTATACCGATGAAAAACAATATATCCGCCTGATGCTGCTTCTGATGAAAGACGAAGACGGACTGGTACAAAACCCCGGAGTGTCAGGAGACACGAAGTATTTCTTTTCGGTTTTGAATTATGACTATCGTTTTGATGTGAACACTAAGCTGACCACGCAGGTTTACTACGCCAAATACAATAATTTAGCCGGTGTTGATGAATTGGAAGATGTCAGCGGATTTTTTACATTTTTTAAGCGTTATGAGGATTTGGATTTTTATAACGGTTTAGTGTGGCACAGCAACAGCCTTGATTGGAAAAATTATTGGGATTTGACCAGTTCGGTGGCTTGGAATATCAACGAAGACCTTACGCTCACGCTCAAAGGAGAAAATCTTTTGGACAAGGCAAAAGAAACCAGTCTTTACAGGATTAATCCAACTATGTATGAACCTTTAAGCCCCTTGTCTATCTCGCCGATAGACCGCAGAATCATGTTGGAGCTGGAGTATATATTTTGAAAAGATTTTTCTTTTTCTTTTTACTGTTATGCGGGCAATTATACGCTCTAGAGAGAGAAAGTACGCTCAAAATGTATGGCACGATATTTGCGGCCCTCGGCCTAAAGGCTCCTGTTCATCTTTATGTCGATGACAAAGAGTATCGAAGTGTATTTAGACATTCGCCCGATATTGAGCTGACGAATACTTTTGAAAAATCGGATATCGTTTTGGTCACCACCGAAGAGGCATTGGAATTGGCAAGAAGGAAAAAAGGCGAAAACCCTGAAGGAAAGCCGATCCTATTTGCTACGGATTATCATTTTTTAAAATCATGCGAAAAAACAGTGGGTGCGTTTTATTGGAGAAAAGGGCGGTCTCAGTTGTTGTTTTTGAAAAAAAGATTAGACAGACACCATATCGCAGTGCCTGAAAAGTATGGCAAATTTGTCATAGATGAGCTATGAAACAACTGTACTTTAATCGAATTATTTTTGGTATCATAGGATTGCTTATCCTTTTTGTACTGTATTTGCAATATGCCATCATTGAAAACACGGAAAAGATAAAAAAAGATGAAATCCAAAAATCAGAGAATTATGCTCAAAAAATAGCAGAATATCTTCAGGCAAAAACAGACAATCACATGGAAGCATCTTTGACAAAAAGTCCTAAACTCAGAACTCAGCTCAATGAACTGCTTCAGGCCCTTTTAACGGAAAAATATCAGTATATTTTTGTGCTTAAAAAAGACACAAAAGGACATTACCGTTTTTTGCTGGACGGCTCGAAAGAAGATGCAGTGGAATACAAAACTCTCTTTTTCCCTCAAAGCAGCTTGTTTGATAAAGTATATGCAGAACGTAAAATGGGGATAGCCAAACAGCAAGAAGGTACCCAAAAAATTTGGCTCTCGCTCCTTTATCCCATAGTGGAAGCCAATCAGACAGAAGCGCTTTTGGTTGTAGATCTTTCTGAAGAATACGCCGATTATTTGAACAATTTTAACTCTCCCCTGAAAATGCTTGTAGGTTTAATGCAGGTTTTTTTGGTCGTGAGTATGGTATTGTTGGGATTGATGGCATATCGATACTACAAATTTCGTCAAAGTGTTTTAAACGATGTTTTGACAGGCGCACATACCAAGCTTTATCTGGAAGAATTTTTCAACCGCAATAGGCTGGATGACTATAATGCGATACTGATCGATATGGATGAATTTAAAGAGATCAATGAAAAATACAGTTATGATGCCGGTGATGTTATCATCAAAGAGTTTACACAAGCTATTTTAGCAGAGCTCTCTTTGGAATCAAAATTGATAAGAACGGGGGGTACGGAATTTTTTATTGTTGTGCCCAAAAAAGAAATCAGTATCGGAGTGCTGGCGCAAAAATTATTTAAACGCTTGCAAGAAAAGAAATACCTCATAGACAACGATGTGATTTTTTTGACAATCTCTATGAGTGCGATGATCATTCCAAGCGGCACCTCTTCTTTGCAAAACATACAAAGAATATTGGATGAGAAGCTGCTGGAGGTCAAAAGCAGAGGGAAAAATGATTTTATAGTGTTGGATCTGCAAATGATTGATAATCTTAGGTATCGTGATATCAACTATATCAAAGAAGCCTTGGAGGAAAAACGGGTATCCTGTCTTTATCAGCCTATAGTGCATACCCAAACAAAACAGATTGTAAAATACGAAGCCTTGGTGCGATTGGTAGACAAAGAAGACAGCAATAAACTGATTACGCCCGATCATTTTCTCAAGATCATCAAAGGAACTACGCAATACATCAAGATGAGCAAATTGGTGCTGAAGGAAGTTTTTAGTTCTCTGCATGCTTTTAAGGATATCAAATTGAGCATCAATCTTGATCTTGATGATCTCTATAACAACGATATGATGAAACTGATAGCAAAGCATTTATACAAAAACAGGGAAGTTGCAGACAGATTGACCTTTGAGATCCTGGAGTATAATGAAATAGTAGATTATGACAAGGTTATGCTTATTTTTCAACAGTTAAAAGCTTATGGGTCTAAAGTTGCCATTGATGATTTTGGAAGCGGGTATGCCAACTATAGTTATCTGATACACTTAGATATCGATATTATCAAAATAGACGGCAACCTAATATCCCAACTGCACACTTCTGCTCAGCGTACCAAAATCGTGCTTGAATCAATCCGAAATTTGGCAGAGAAATTTGGGTGTAAGCTGGTTGCCGAGTTTGTTTCAGATGAGATGCTTTATACCCAAATCAAGGCATTGGGAATTGAGTATGCGCAGGGGTATTATCTGGGGGAACCCAAACCCATAGAGGCGTATGAGAAATTCATCAAAGTTTGATATAATACTTTTCTTAATAATAAGCAGAGTGTAAAAGTAATGGAGAGCAGATGAGACTATTTGATGATGAAGATGATTTTTTGGTAGGAACGCCTAGGAGCAATTTTTTTGGGATAGCAAGATCAGCCAATCAAAATATCGTAGAGATGGAACTTGAAAAGATATTTCAGCGTTTGGCAGTAGCGGAAAAGCTGTTGGAAGAAAAAGGGTTGGAAGAAGAGCATGAAATGCTTTTAAAAAGCATGGTGATTGAACAAGAACTGGAAGACAGAACCAACAGTATCTTCATAGAGCTTGTGGGAAATATCGTTACGCAGTGCGAATAGGATAAAAAGTTGTTAAGTGCCGTTGAAAGAAAAATCGAACAATTTGTTGCTGATTTAAACGATAAACATGTTTCTTCGTTGTATATGAAACTTCCAAAAGGAAAAAGACTTCGTGCGAAACTTATTTTGAAAATTGCCGGTACGGGATTGTCTGTCGTGAAAACAGCCGCCATAGTTGAGATGATACATGCGGCCAGTTTGTTGCATGATGATGTCATAGATGACGCCCATACTCGTCGCAGCAAACCTTCTCTTAATGCTATTTACGGCAATAAGACAGCTATTATGCTGGGTGATATACTCTACTCTAAAGGTTTTTTTGAGTTGAACAATATCAGTGCCGATGTAGCAAAAATCATTTCCAATGCTGTTACGCAACTGAGTCTGGGAGAGCTCAAGGATGTTTCTCTTTCCCAAGTATTTAACGATAACAAAGAGATCTATCTGGAGATGATTTATCAAAAGACGGCTTCACTGATAGAGGCAAGTGCCGGGGCAGCCGCACTGCTTGCGGGAAAGCCTAAAGAGATATATATGATCTACGGAAGAAATTTGGGGCTTGCGTTTCAAATGATTGATGATCTTTTGGATATCACCTCGGACAGCACAACACTGGGTAAACCGGCATTGCATGATTTTGCCGAGGGAAAAACCACTTTGCCGTATATTTATCTTTATGAAGCTTTAGACGAACAATCAAAACAAAAACTTCGTTCGCTGCATGGCAGGATGCTCAATGCCAAAGAGCAAACATGGATCTTAGAGCAGATGCAACAACATTTGATTGTTGAAAAATCCTATCTGGAAGCGAAAAAACTTATAGAGGAAGCGATAGAACTCATGGAGCAGCAAGGCGAAAAAGCATTGTCAGGCATTGCTAAAGAGATGATAGAGAGGGATTTTTAACCATGTATTATCAAGTGATAAGCTTTTCCCATAAAAATTGCGATTTGGCTATGAGAGAAAAGTTGGCGTTTGCCGACAATGAAGAAAAAAAAATGATGCTCGATGCGTTAGTTGAATTTGATTTTATTCATGAAGCATTTATTGTCTCAACGTGCAACAGAGTAGAGATCGTGATGGCAACGCGTGACAATTTTTCAAGCTATCATACGGTACTGGGCTTAGTAAGCCAGCACAGTACCGTAAATTTTTATGAGATCAAAGCAGCAGCAAAACGCTATGATGATGAAGAAGCGATCGGGCATATTTTTTCTGTGGTTTCTTCGTTGGACTCTTTGGTTGTCGGCGAGTCTCAAATTACCGGCCAGGTAAAAGAGGCTTTTAGATTTTCGTATGAAAACGGCACAGCAGGACGCAAGCTTAACCGTGTAGTTTCTTATGCGATTAAATGTGCAGCTCAAGTACGAAATGAAACCAATATTTCCGAGCATCCCATTTCCATTGCTTCGGTCGCAGTTTCGCAGGCACAGAAAATTTTAGGTGAAAATATGCTTGGCATGACAGCCGTTGTTGTGGGGGCAGGAGAGATAGGTGTATTGGCTGTCAAGCATTTGCTTAGGGCAGGATGCGATGTGGTACTTATAGGCAGAGATCTTGAAAAGGTGCAACATATTGCGCAGAACCTGGGTGAGAATGTCAAAGCCGATACAAGTGACAAACTGGACAAATACCTCAATAGATACCGTTTGCTTTTTTCGGCTACTTCTTCTGCGGAATGCATCATTACCAAAGAGATGATAGAAAACGACATGCTTCCAAGACTTTGGTTTGATATGGCTATACCCCGCGATATTGAAGATATGGCGATAGAAAAGCTGCAGTTGTTCCGTATTGATGATTTACAGAGTATATCGCAAGACAACCATGCTTTGCGCGAAGAACAGGCTGTAAGGGCATCGGAAATCGTAGAGCGCTATCAAGATGAATTTTACGCATGGCTGCGTGCGCTTTCTGTGGAGCCTGTTATTAAGCAGATGCGCGAACATGTCTCAGCAGCCATAGAGCGTGAAATGCAAAGAGCGATTAAAAAAGGGTTTGTTCCGGCAGAATATGAAGAGAATATGAGAAAAATGGCGCATCAAATGTTTAACCGTTTTTTGCATGACCCTACTCAAAACTTAAGACACTCTTCCGCACAGAAACAAAATGCTAATTGCCTTGAATCTGTCAAAGAAATGTTCAATATAAATACAGAACACATTGATTTTAAACAATACAAAGATGATCACCATACAAAAGGATATAGCGCGTGAGATTTTCAAAACTATTGATACCTACCACCAAAGAAACACCCAATGATGCAACATTGGCAAGCCACATTTATCTTGTAAGGGGCGGGTTTATCCAGTCTGTCGGGGGAAGCGGACTTTACAATTTTTTGCCTTTGGGAAAAAAAGTATTAGATAAAGTACATAGCGTGGTCAAGGAAGAGCTTGATCGTGCCGGCTGTCAAGAGGTAAGCCTAAGTTTTGTGACTCCTGCAGCGCTCTGGCAGGAGAGCGGACGTTTTGAAAAATACGGCAAAGAGTTGTTGCGTTTTAAAGACCGAAAAGAAAATGATTTTATTTTGGGCCCGACGCATGAAGAGATGATGGTGAATCTTGTACGGCAAACGGTACAAAGCTATAAGCAGCTGCCATTAAATCTTTACCAGATCAATTTAAAGTTTCGTGATGAAATCAGGCCGCGTTTTGGTTTGATGAGAGGGCGGGAGTTTTTGATGAAAGACGGATACAGCTTTCATAGCTCCACTGAAGATATGCAGCGCGAATTTGCATTGATGGAAGCGACCTATAAAAAAATATTTACACGTTTGGGGCTTGAGTTTAGAGTGGTTGAGGCAGACAGCGGGGCTATAGGCGGCAGCGGAAGCAAAGAGTTTATGGTGCTTGCCGAAAGCGGTGAAGATACCATAGTGGTTTGCGATGCATGCGAATATGGTGCCAATATTGAGGCAGCCGTACGTAAAGAAAAAGAGTGTGAGGCTGAAGCGCCTGAAGCTAATTTTTCAAGATTTTATACCCCGGATGTAAAAACCATCGAAGCCTTAAGTGAGTATTTTAGGGTAGATCCGTATTACTTAGTCAAAACGGTAGCCAAGCGCGCACTGTACGATGAAGGCAGAAGTGAAATTGTTCTTTTTGCTTTAAGGGGTTCGGACGAACTCCAGGAAGTAAAAGCGTGCAATGCAGTTGATGCCAATGATCTGGTCGATATTACCGAAGATGAGCTGGCAGAAATAGGCCTAATCGCAGGTTTCATGGGGCCAACTGTAATTCCGGAGGGAGTAAGGGTAGTTTTGGACGATACGCTTAAAGATGCCTCTTCTCTCATTTGCGGAGCCAACGAAAAAGATTATCATCTAGTAGGTGTAAGTTTTGCGGGTATTGAGGCAGAATACTTTGACCTTGCCGCTGTGCAGGAAGGAGACTTGTGTCCTTATTGCAGTAAGCCATTGCGATACACTAAAGGGATAGAAGCGGGACATATTTTTCAGCTTGGTACCCGCTATAGTGAACCATTGGGAGCCACCTTTTTAGACGAAAACGGTAAAGCGCAGCCGATGGTGATGGGAACCTATGGGATAGGGGTAAGTCGCTTGCTGGCAGCCATCATAGAACAGCATCATGATGAGAAGGGGTGTATCTGGACCAAAGAATCTGCACCGTTTGATCTTCAGATCATTGTTTCCAATATCAAAGATGAAGAGCAAAAAATGCTCGGAGAAACACTTTATGAAAAATTAAAAGCACAAGGCAAAGACGTGCTGCTTGATGACAGAAAAGAGCGTTTTGGTTTTAAGATGAAAGATTATGAGCTTTTGGGGATACCCTATGCCATAGTGATAGGGAAAAAACTCCAAGACGGCCTTGTGGAGCTTATTTGCAGGGAGGGACTGCATACGGAAGATATTTTGATTGATGCCGTTATAGATGTTGTGAATCAAAAGGTGTAGCGATGATTATTATTCTCATACCACTTTTGCTTTTGGAGCTTTATCTTTCGCTTAAAGTGGGTGAAAAAATAGGGTTTATATGGAGCGCCGTATGGATTTTTGTAAGCATGGCTGCGGGCATAAAATTGCTTCAGTCCACTCCTTTTGCCATGATGAATAATCTTGGTTCTGTAGCCAAGGGCAAACTGAGTATGAAAAGTTTTCATGATGCAGCTACAGCCTATTTTATAGGAGCGGTACTGCTTATTGTGCCAGGAGTTTTAAGTGACTTTGTGGGCATAGTGTGTTTGGGCTATACACTCTATTTGAAATTTATTGCTAAAATAACGCCAGAGCAAAAATCATATGATGCAAATCATATTTACAAAGGAGAAGAAGATGTTATTGATGTTGAAATTATTGACGAGTATAGCAGTCGCCACGATCGCCGTTAGTGCAAATACGCAGCCGGATAATAAATTATTGCTAAAATATATTAAAAAAAATATTGTTAAAAATCCCCAAGTTGAAGCCAAAGGGGTAAGTGTGCTTGAAAGCAAAAGCATCGAAGGCCTTCCGGGATGGACCGTGCTTTTAACTACTATGGATTTGGTTTATCAGGGAAAAGAGATTCATGCACCTGAGATGATGTTTATTAAAGACGGGCTTATTACCGGGCATTTGATCAATTTGCAAACAGGCAATGACTATCGTGACGAGATTAAGCCGGCCGTCCCATCGAATATGTACAATGATGCGCATCTTCTTTTTGGAAATAAAGAGGCCAAGCACAAGATTCTTATTTTTTCAGATCCGCTATGTCCTTTTTGTCAAGAAGTGGTGCCCGATATATTTAAGACAGCAAAAGAGCATCCTGAAACAATGGCGGTTTACTATTACCACCTTCCTCTTTTAAGCCTCCACCCGGTCTCCGGCATTTTGACACGCGTGATGCATGTCGCACAAGAAGAGGGCAGAACGGATATTGTTGCAAAAATGTATGCATTGCAGATAGATCCAAGAGAAACCAATTTGAAAAAAGTCCTTGAGGCAGTTAAAAAGCAGACAGGCTATGAGATTACGGAAGCACAAATTAATCAAGCTAAAGTGATTAAGGCCATGAAATCTGACGAAGAGAGTGCCGGAAGAATGATGGTTACAGGTACGCCAACCGTTTATATTGACGGGGAGTGGGATAAAACAAGAGATGGGTATAAAAAATTTATAAAGTAGTCAAATGGAAAAATTAATCATAGCAACCAGAGCAAGCAACCTTGCATTATGGCAAGCGTATCATGTCAAGGAAAGAATAGAAAGTGCTTTTCCTCAAGTGAAAGTAGAACTCAATGAGATTACTTCCCAAGGGGATAAAATCTTAGATAAACCATTAGCTCTGGTTGGAGGGAAAGGACACTTTACTAAAGAGCTTGAGGATGAAATGCTTGCAGGAAATGCGCATCTTGCAGTACATTCGCTCAAAGATGTTCCCACGTATATTCCTGAGGGTTTGGAGCTTGTGGCTATTACGCAGCGCCAAGACCAAAGTGATGTTTTTTTATCACATCGTTATCATAGCCTGGAAAATCTTCCGCAAGGTGCAACAGTAGGTACGACAAGTCTAAGAAGACGGATGCAGCTTTTACAAAAACGTCCGGACCTAAAAGTAAAAGATTTGCGAGGTAATGTAAATACAAGATTAAGAAAGCTCAAAGAGGGTGAATATGATGCTATTATACTTGCCTATATAGGGCTTCATAGGCTTGATTTGCTCAAAGATATCCCCTATGTTCAAAAATTGGATTTTATGATTCCGCCTATGGGGCAAGCAGCACTGGGCATAGAAATCATAAGTTCCAATGAGAGAGTGCGGCAGATTGCTATGATACTCAATGATGAAAAAAGCTTTCTTTGTGCAAAGTTAGAACGTGATTTTGTCTCCAAGATTGGTGCGGGATGTTCTGCACCTGTGGCAGTCAATGCAGTAGCAGAGGGGGATACCGTAACGATAAAGTCTATGCTGGGATATCCAGACGGTACGCATATTATGCAAGAAGAGCTTTCGGCACCGCTTTTGACATGTGATAATTTGGGGGATCGTCTTGCTGAGCGGATGATCGCAAAGGGTGCTTTGGAAATACTTTCAAAAGCTGAAGAGATCGCCTTTAAGGAAGAAATGCCTCAGAGACTTTAATCTTTTAAGATTCAAAAGCAATCGAAGATCCCCAAATAAAGTCAAGAGGGTTCCGGTTGGCATGTTTAAACACATAAAGAATGAAACTCTAAAGGCGTAGTTTGTTTTTGAAATTACTGACCGCAGGGTTTTTGCATCATGTTTTAATCGTTATGTTTCTACTGTAAAAAAACTAATCCTCTTTTGCTATAATCCAAGAGAGAAAAAGAAGAATTTATTCTCCTTTGAATGGAAGGACAAATATGACAGATGTTGTAGCATGGCTTAAAGAAAATGGCAATTTAAAAATTATAGAAGAACCGCTGGATGTGGAGCTTGAAATACCTCATGTAGCATATATTGAGGTGAAAAAAGAAGATTCCAGGCCCTTGCTTTTTGTTAAACCTGTGAATAGAAAGAAGGGTATCGAATATGATATCCCTGTTTTAATGAACATTTTTGCCAACAAAGAGATCACACAAAAAATCTTTGGCAAACATCCTGATCAGATCGCTTTGAGGATCGATGAACTCATGAAACTGAAACCGCCTAGGGGGTTTAGGGCAAAATTGGCGATGATTCCAAAGCTTTTTGCTCTTAGAAATGTATTTCCAAAACGTTCAAGAGGCAAAGGGGAGTGTCAAGAGGTTGTCTATAGCAAAGAAAACGCAGATTTGGACATATTGCCTATTTTGAAAACCTGGGAAGGTGATGGCGGGCCTTTTATAACTATGGGACAAGTTTATACCCAGAGTATTGACGGAAAAACTCAAAATCTCGGCATGTATCGTTTGCAGCAGTATGATAAAAAAACACTCGGTATGCATTGGCAGATCCACAAAGATGCATCTCATTTTTTTGATCAGTATCAAAAAGAAGGTAAAAAAATGCCCGTAACAGTTGCAATCGGAGGTGACCCGCTTTATATCTGGTGCGGACAGGCTCCCATGCCCTATGGCATGTTTGAACTTTTACTTTATGGTTTTGTCCGGGGCAAAAATGCAAAGACTGTCAAGTCACTCACAAACGATATCTATATTCCTCGCGATGTGGATGTGGTGATTGAGGGATTTGTTGATCCTGTCAAGATGAAGATCGAAGGACCGTTTGGCGATCATACCGGATACTATACGCTCAGAGAACCTTTCCCGGTTATGGAAGTAGATACCATTACTATGAAAAAAAATCCTGTTTTCCAAGCTACGGTAGTGGGCAAACCTCCTTTGGAGGATAAATATATGGGGTGGGCAACAGAACGCATCTTCCTTCCGATGCTTAAGCCTATGGCGCCTGATCTCATAGACTACAATATGCCTGAAAATGGAGTATTCCATAATCTTATTCTTGCAAAGATGAAGACACTTTACAAGGGGCACGCACAGCAATTTATGCATGCGTTTTGGGGAGTGGGGCAGATGAGTTTTGTAAAGCATGCTGTTTTTGTGGGAGAAAAAGCACCGGATTTGGAAGAAAGCGAGAAACTTATTGAACACATACTTAACAGGCTGGATAAGAGTAAGATTCTTATCACTCAGGGGGTTGTAGATCACTTGGATCATGCGTCACCGGAACAGTTTGTGGGCGGCAAACTGGGGATAGATGCGACTGCAGATGAGATAGGCGAAGGGGTGGAACACCCTTTAAGTGACGGTCAGCTTCTAGAGAGGATGCAAAAAATAGATGAAACTATCTGTGAAGTTAAACAATATATGGTACATACAAAAACGCCGGTATGCTTCATCTCGGTAACAAAAAAAGAGTCTCAAAAATATGTGATCTCAAAATTGCATGAGCTTAAGGCGCATATTAAACTTTTAGTAATTGTGGATAAGGCAAACAATGCTTTGGATAATCCTTACATGCTTATTTGGAGGGTTGCCAACAACATAGATGCACAAAGAGATATAGTGCTTGAGCCTTTTATTGCTATAGACGCAACCAATAAAGACAAGCATGACCGTCACGAAAGGGAATGGCCGGGCGATACGTTTTGCACCAAAGAGGTTTTAGACAGGCTGCAGGAAAAAAAGGTGATTGATATCGATGATGCATTCGTTAAAAAATTTGGATTATTGCCGTTTGAGCAGTAATCTGTTTCAATTTTGTTTAAAGATAGTATGATAAAATATCTTTGTTAATAAAAATTATCTTTAAGGAAAATAATATGTTAGTTACAAAAAAGGCTCCGGATTTTACAGCAACAGCCGTACTCGCAGACGGATCAATTGTAGAAGATTTTAATCTTATGAATAACCTCGGTGAAAAAGGTGCGGTTCTTTTTTTCTATCCATTGGATTTTACTTTTGTCTGCCCTTCGGAAATTATTGCATTTTCTCACCGAATTGAGGAATTCAAAAGCAGGGGCATCAATGTAATCGGTGTTTCTGTAGACAGCCAGTTTTCACATTTTGCATGGAGAGAGACTCCTGTAGAAAAAGGAGGTATCGGAAGGGTAAAATTCCCGCTTGTTGCCGACCTTAGCAAGCAAATTTCAAGAGATTATGATGTACTCTTCGGTGAGTCTGTTGCGTTGCGAGGTTCATTTCTCATTGATGCAGACGGTACGGTGAGACATGCAGTTATCAACGACCTTCCGCTGGGCAGAAATATTGATGAAATGATCAGAATGGTAGATACGATGATTTTTACAAATGAGCATGGCGAAGTATGCCCTGCGGGTTGGGTTAAGGGTGATGAAGGGATGAAGGCAAGCACGCAAGGGGTTGCACAGTACCTTGAAAAACACGCAGAAGAATTGTAAAATAAAAATTTATAGTGTTCTTTTGTCTTCTGTCAAAACAAAAGAACATAAAGCAGTGATGAAAAATACCAATGATTCACACGATAAGTTAAAAGGACAATAATGACTGGCTATATGGCACTTTTAAAAGAGAGTGGGCTTAAAGCAACATTTCAACGGTTGCATATATTGGAAGTAGTAGATAAATATGGGCACATTGCCATCGAAGATATCTATGATAAAGTGATTAAAATACACCCTTCTCTTTCGGTAGCAACTATCTATAAAAATATTATTATTATGGTTGAAAAGGGTGTTTTGGTTGAAGTTCCTATCATGGGAAGAAAGTCAAAATATGAATTATCAAAACTTGACCATATCCACTTAGTATGTACTCAATGCGGGGAGGTCGAAGATCTGGCTTGCACAAAAGATATCAATAATATTTTAGATTTTCTCACGCAAGAAGAAAAATTTAAGCTTACCAAGCAACAGATTAATCTTTATGGAACATGTAGTCAGTGTCAGTCTCAAAAAATTTTGCAAAAATAGGTATTTTTGCAAAATTATATAAAAATTCACAACAAGGATCATTATTGTGATTTAAAGAGTGCTGAACCGACACGCACCAGATTTGATCCGCATTCAATGGCCAATTCGTAATCTCCGCTCATACCCATAGAGCAGACAGTAGCTCCCTCTTTTTTTAAGGCATCATAAATATGATATGCAGTTTCAAAACTTTTCTGTATTACTTTTTTATCTTCACTGTGCGCGCCGATGCTCATGATGCCTTTAAGAGCGATGTGCGGACAGCTTTCTTTGATCTGCTGATATGCATCGATAGCGTGTTGCGCTAAAAATCCTGATTTAGTCTTTTCGTTTGCACTGTTGACTTGAAGGAGGCAGTGCATTGTTTGTGCTTTGGCTTCCAGTTTTTTGTTGAGCTCTGCAGCTAAATCGATACTGTCAAGTGACTGCATCAGGCTTGGATGAAGGTCTATGAGATTGTTAATCTTGTTTTTTTGAAGTGTACCTATCATATGCCATTCAAGAGGCAACTCTTTTAATGTCAGCATACGCTCTTTGAGCTGCTGAACCTGATTTTCGCCAAATGCTCTCTGTCCCAATTCGTAAAGAGTGTGAATATTTTCAATCGCCGTATATTTTGCAACGGTTACCAGTTTAACAATGTGGTGCTCGCTAACACTGATACGCGCCCGCTCAATATTCCATATGACTTCATCGAGATTTTTTCTAAGCTGTTCTTTGTCTAATATCTGCATTAATTTCCCCATAATCTGTTGATATCATTATACAGTCCAAGCAGCATAAGTCCAAGCAAAATGCCCCATCCTGCAATCGTCATACGATACATGACTGTTTCACCGGGCGCTTTTTTACGGATCCATTCGTAAAGATTAAACATAATGTGCCCGCCGTCAAGCGCAGGGATCGGAAGCAAATTGAGTACGCCCAGATTGACTGAAATAAGTGCTGCAAAAAACAAAAGAGAAGTCAGCCCTGCATGGCTTGCTTGTGCCGTAACATCCACGATGGTGATGACTCCTCCCAGTTGGTCTGCCCCCACTGCGCCGGTTAGCAGTTTTTGTACGCTTTGTGTGATGAGCAGGCTGGCTTTTTTGGTCTCCTCCCAGGCATAGGCTATGCCATCGGTAAGTCCAAAATAAACCGTTGCCTGTTTTCCTGAAGGACTGATGCCGATAATACGTCTTGTAACAGTTTCACCAAAAATATTTTGATCTTCGATACGTTTTGGGGCAAGCCAAAGAGTGATAATCTGATGATTTCGTTCAATCTCCAATAAAACATCTGCGGAATTTTTATTGATCCATTGGCCGATCTCTTCCCAGTATCTAATCTCTTGTTCGTTAACACGGATAATTTTGTCATTTTTTTGGAGTCCTGCTTTATAGGCCGGAGTGCCTTGGCTTACTTCTCCTACATAGGGTAAAAGTTTGGGTACACCAAGATTGGCGATAGCAAAATAGAGAAAAAAAGCTAAAAGAAAGTTTGCAAAAGGCCCTGCAAGCAAAATAATGATGCGTTGCCAAGGTTGTTTGCTGCTGTAGCTGTCTGTATCATAGCTGCTCTTGGTTGGATCTGCGTCATCCTGTCCTTTCATTTTCACATAACCGCCTAGAGGAATAGCAGAAATGCTCCACTGGGTTTTGCCTATCATTTTTGAATATAGTTTTTTACCAAATCCGATACTGAAAACCTCTATATGTACACCCAAAAAGCGTGCAGCAGCAAAATGTCCCAATTCATGGAAAAATACCAATGCCGACAAAACTAAAAGTGCCACAATAAAACTCATAAAACTCCTCTGTACTGTTTAAAATAAAGATTATAGCAAAAGTTGGTGATGATTTGATTAGAAAGACCGGTGTCAAGAAAGATGACACCCTATATTGATACAGAATGAATCAAAATGTATAGTTAAGAAATACTCTTGTATTTTTGCTTTTGGCTGCATTGATTTTGTCGTCAATATGACTGAAGCATGCTTGAATGTTTAATGACTCCGAAAATGAATAATTTGCTATAAAATCTATTTCATCGCTTTGGATTCCGCTATCGTTTTTAAGTATCAATTTGCCGATCAAAAACGATAAATTTTCTAGGTTTGCACTTTTGGCATCCCATTGCGCGGTATAAAAAAAAGCTTCACCCTCACCATTGGCTTCGGCAAGTGTGAGATGTTCAGCGCTTGTAAAAAACGGCCCACCTCCAAATCCGTTGTCGACAGCATTGCCTTGGCTTTTGTTGTAGGCGACGCCCAAGGCAATCCCTGTATTTTCAAATCCGACCGAAGCATCTATTCCAAAGATATCAGCATTGTCTTCGCCCGGTATTTGAGCGTTTTGCAGAGCATATTGCAGATTTAAACCATAGGTTAAATCATTGTGATTGTTTTCGTAGTTGGCCTCAAAATAAGCGATGTTGTCTGTTTCGTAACGGTTTAATCTATAGTCCCATGCAGACAAAACAAGATTGCTTATGCCTTCATAGCTGACGCCTAAGAGCTGTACTCCTTCATCATCGTTGATGCGTGTAAACTCCGAAGAATTGGGTGCGTCTACGCCGGCCATTTTATGCAAATGCCCAAGTGTAATCGTCGTATCTTTGATCGTTTTGTTGACAAGCATGGCTGCTTCAAACGTATTGGGTATCATGCCGATATCATCCGTATCGGCAAAAGGGGTGTCGATCTCCTGGCGGCCAATAGTCAATACGGTGTTTTCCCATTTTCCTTTCAGGTATGCTTCTCCTAAAATCGTATAAGAGTGATTGTTTGCGTCAAAAAACAGTATACCGTTTCCTTCTTGTTTGCCAAGCGCATTGGTAGTGTAGAGACTTGCTGCTGCATGTATGCCGTAAAATGCTTTTGTATCTATGTGCAATTTCCCTCCCAGCGCTATATCTGTGTAGGTGTTGTCGTGTTTGATATCAGTTATTTGAACGCCCGATCGAACATAGCCGTCAATCGTGTCAATGAACGTATCGGCATATATGATATCAATAGTAAATATCAATAAAGAATATGCCAAAAATATCTTTTTTTTCATTTTTATTTGTTCCTTTTTAATTTATTGTTTATCGACGTCTATTTTACTGGCCTCATCGGCCCTTAGGGCAATGTGTGTACCTTCTATCTCTATTTCCATAGTTTGTTTTGTCATAGAACATGTTTTAACAGTGAGTGTTTCGCCGGGTATGATGCCAAACGAAACAAAACGGTCTTTTAGTATTTTGTTTGCGTTAATTTTAATTATTTGCGCCCGGTCCCCTTTGTGTAATTGACTAAGTAGCATACTTTCTCCTAGATGATTAATAATGTCACACGATAAGCGAGGAAGCTCAATATCCATGCCGTTGAGGTTGTCATTATAAACAAGTAAAGCAGATATTTCCATCCGCCTGCTTCTTTTGCGAAAACCATGGATGCAGCCAAGCAAGGCAAGTAAATCATTACAAATACGATAAATGCTACGGCTGAAGCAAAAGGTATATTGGCTTTGATCTGTGCAGCAAGGCCTTTGTTCCCTTCGTCTACGTCATCACCCAATGCATAGAGTACCCCAAGCGTAGAAACAACTACTTCTTTTGCCGCAAGTCCGGCTTCAAGCGCAATAGACATGCGCCAGTCAAACCCCAGCGGAGCAAAAAACGGCGCTGTCGCATGGCCGATTTGCCCCAGGTAGCTCTCTTCAAGCAGTTTGCTTGCAAGTTCGTTGCTCAGCTGTGTCTTAACCGTCTCATCGGCTGCCTGTTCTATCTTGGCGGCATAGGTCTCTTCGAGAGTCTCGTTTTTTGGATAATTGCTTGCAAACCAGATCAGCATGGAAGCTGCCAAAATGAAAGTCCCTGCTTTTTTGAGATAGCTTTTGGCTTGTCCGTATACGGTGTGCCAGATAAGTTTTAAAGAGGGCAGGCGGTATTTCGGCATCTCCATAACAAAGGGTTCATCTTCTCCTTTAAACACAAAAAGCTTTAAGGCTTTTGCTGCAAACAATCCTAAAATCGCGCCGGAAATATAGATGATAAACAAGATGCTTCCTGCTTCATTTTCTGCAAAAAAAGCTCCCGCAAAAAGCACATAGATAGGCAATCTGGCTCCGCAACTCATGAATCCAATGATAAAGAGTGTAATGAGTCTGTCTTTTTCGTTTTTCAGGGTTCTAGCTGCCATGTAGGCTGGAACAGAGCATCCAAAACCTGTTACCAAGGGGATAAAACTTTTTCCGTGAAGTCCAAATTTATGAAAAAAGCCATCAAGCAAAAAGGCAACCCGACTCATGTAGCCTGTGGTTTCAAGCAATGCGATACCAATAAAAAGAATCACAATATTGGGCAAAAACATTACAACAGCGCCCACTCCGGCGATAGCACCATCTGCAATTAACGATCCAAAAATGCCGTCACCGAGTATATTTTTTGTTTGTTCTGCGAGCCAAACAAAAACAGTATCAATATAATCCATAGGTATTGAACCTAATTCGAAAGTAAGCTGAAAGAGTCCCCACATAAAGAAAAGAAACAGAGGAATACCTAAAAATTTATTAATAAGCAGATTGTCTATCTTTTGTGTCAAATTTTTAGCTTTCATGGACTTAACCGACATGACCTCCATCTTGGCGCCTTTGGCAAAAGCAAAATGTTCGTCTGCAAAAATTTGTTCCAAATCTTTGGTTTCATTGTGCAGATAGATATGGCTTAACGCTTCTCTGACTATCGGCAGAAGTTCAATCCAAACAGGTTCATCGTGCATTTTTTTGTAGACTTCTTTGTCTTCTTGTAAAAGTTTTACGGCAAGTTGTCTTAATGGCATAGTGCTTTGATATCTTTTTTCAATAAGAAAAGATGTGATTTGTGCGATCTCTTCTTCGATCGGATCACTGTAAATCACCTTTGCTGATGTGCCTTTTGTTTGATAAGCTTTGACAATGGCATGCTTTAGCGCTTCAATCCCTTCTTTGGTTGTTGCACTCGTTTTGATGCAAGGCACTCCAAGGATTTTTGAGAGTTGATTTTCATTAATTTCAATTCCTTCTTTTTTGGCCTCATCGATCATATTGAGAACTACAATCACCCTTTTGCCTGTTTCAAGAAGCTGTGTTGTAAAAAGAAGATTTCTTTGCAGATTGGTTGCATCTACAACATTTACTATGATGTCGTACTCATCACTAAGCAAGAAGCTTTTAGTAACTTTTTCTTCTATCGTGTAGTCTGTCAAAGAGTATGCGCCAGGCAAATCGATGATTCTTACGTCAAAATTTTTACACTCGATTTCGTCACATATTCTAAAAGAAACTTCTACTTTGTCGACAGTGACACCCGGGAAATTGCCTACTTTTAGTTTGGCATTAGAAATGGCATTGATCAGAGAGCTTTTGCCGACATTGGGTTGTCCTGCAAGTGCCACTATAATTGGTTTCATAAATAGAAAATCCTTATGTTTTTTTAAAAATATAAATGAAAGCAGTTATCATTTGTATTCCAATACGGCATAATACATCGTTGATTCTTAAATTATGTTAAATTGATAGTCATTATCATAAAAATAAAAAAGCAGAGAGAAATGATTGAGAGAAAAAGCAAACACTCTTCTGTTGAAAAGAGTGTTGTGTTTAAAAATTTGAAGCTGCCATGAGTCTAGAATTTGTAAACCGCATACAATTCAAACTGATTTACACTATTGTCGCCCGTAGCCGCACTTTGTGTATTGGAATACACCATTCCAAGATCAACAGATTTGGTGAGTTCATATCCCAAGATCACATCCGTCTCATATCGGCTATTGTCGTAATCTGCGTACGACACTTCGGCCGAAAGCGCATTATAAGTTTTTGAAGCAGCCACTTTAAATGCATTAATATCGCCCGGTGTCCACTGATCTGCAACAGAACTGTTCCATGAGTTGGTATAAAGACTATTCCAGCCGATATAGGCCGTACCGTTATCTGCAAGATGGTTGTATGCGGCACCTAGCTCAACTCCTGAAAGCGAAGCAGAAACTTTCGCACCAAACGCAGTTGCATCATTTCCTGCATCAAAGTCGGTATTGACAAATTGACCCTCTACCTTTGTTCCGCCAAAATCGTACCCCAGGTCTGCATACGCTTGGGTATACTCCCCTGCATCTGCATTATAGAACCAAATGCTGCCGCTGAGGGCTTTGTCATCATACACTCCGCCGAGTGCAAAGTTGTCCCCCAAAAGATCATCGTCAAATTCACCGCTGTTGTTTGGCCGCCATTTGGTTACATAGGAACCTATAAGCGTTATATTTTCGATAGAACTATTCATGAGCGTATAGGCTTCAAAAGATCCCGGCGCAAGCAGCCAATCATATCCTTGAAGCATCGGTGTATCAAGAAGCTGCCTTCCGGCCACCAATGTAGTGTCCCGGTAAGTTGCTGTAAGGTTTGCTATGTTGAAGTAGGCCCCTTTTTTATTATCTTCAAAATAACCGTAGGTTGAGTTTCCAAGGTCAAGTGTATTGAGGTATCCTACGGCAGAAAAGTTTGCACTTAACCAATCAGCAAAGTTGTGTGATACATCCAGTGTTGCACCTAATGCAAGCTGATGATGATCTCCAAATATATCATCTGACGAATCATCGGTAATGTAATACCCTGTTAGTTTACCGCTTATGGTTGTGGTGTTTATGGTTACCGGAGTTTCAATAACAGGCTCTAGGGGAGCAATATTTCCGCCCCCTGATGCGGCACTTACCGCGATCGTTGCCATTAAACTGAGTTTTGTGAATCGCATGTTTTCCCCTTTTTTAATATGGTAAAACAATTATGTCACAAGTGTAAACAAAAAGTTATCAAAAAATGATTAAAAAATAGGCAATTATGGTTTCAAGTGATTTTTAATACACCGAGGTATGCTTAAAGAAGCCTTTAACATATTCATAGCCGGAGTAGAGGGTAAGAATTACCGCTGTCCATAAAAGTATTTCTCCGCCAGGCCATTGCATAAGCAGGAAACCAATCGCTACCATCTGTGCAACAGTTTTTACTTTTCCCATCCATGATGCGGCAATATCCAACCCTTCGCCTGCGGCCGAGACTCTAAGTCCGGTGATAAAAAGTTCACGTGTGATGATAAGAAATATCGCCCATTCCGAAGCGCGATCAAGCATCATTAAACCTAAAAAACCCGCAAGAGTAAGCATTTTATCCGCCAAAGGATCAAGTATCTTTCCCAGGGTAGTTATCTGGTCGAATGTACGGGCAATGTAACCATCAAAAAAATCCGTAGCGCTTGCAATGACAAAAAGAAAAGCAGCCATATAATCAAGCCAACTAAAGTGAATATCTGCTAAAAGAGAATTATCGCGATCGACCAGTAAAAAAAACATTAAAGGAGCGAGCAGAAGGCGGATAAATGCTAAAATATTTGGTACATTAAAGAGTTGAGAGGTTGGCATATATCATCCTTGTTACGATAAACAACAAAAAGTTAAAAAGTTAAAATATTTATAATCAAACTTACTAAAAAGACAAAGACCTTCTTTTCTTAACGAAAAGTAGTTCCTCCATCTACCATAATGGTTTGTCCTGTGATCCAGCTTGCTTCGTCGGTGCAAAGAAAGTAAACAGCCCCTGCGATATCTTTAGGTGTTCCCATTCTATTGACTGCGGAACGCTTGATGGTCTCTGCTTTTACCTCTTCATAGTTGGTAAATGCCTTCAAGGCGTCTGTGTCGATAGGTCCGCCGGAAACCGCATTGACGCGGATATTCATCTCTCCTAACTCTACGGCAGCGTAGCGGCTCATTGCTTCTACAGCCGCTTTATTGGTTCCGTGTCCGGCATAATTTTCAATATAGATAAGATTTCCCGTACTTGACATCGTGACTACGGCACCTCCTCCCACTTTTTCCATGCGTTTTGCAGCCTCTTGGGTGCCTACAACAAACGCATTAACGGTTGCCGTATAGATATTGTTGAGACCTTTTGGTTTAAGGCGCATAAATTTTCCATATCCGCCGACAACGGGACGTCCATAGATCATAGCATTGCTGACGAAAAAATCTACTCTGTCAAAATCTTGATCAATCGCTTCAAAAAGAGGCTTGAATTCATCGGGTTCTAAAATATTAAGCGGATAGGCTTTGGCTTTAATTTTATAAGTCTCTTCCCACTTTTTGGCGAGTTCGTTTGCAACCTGTTCATTGCTGTTGTAAGTAAATGCGATATTGACGCCATTTTGAGCAAATTTTTCTGCGATGGCTTCGCCAATCCCTTTGGTTGCCCCTGTGACAACCAACGTTTTCCCCTTCATCTGATACATTAATTCACTCCTGCTATTTGATAGTGTTTCATCACATTTTCTATTTTTTTCATATTCTCAGCGCTTGGTTCCACCAAAGGCAGTCGATACTCCAATGTATCAATAAGCCCTGCTATATACATGGCTGCTTTGATCGGGATGGGATTGCTTTCGCAAAAGAGTATTTTGTTGATCTCAAAAAGAGCATCGTTAATGGCTTTGGAAGTTTTGAAATCTCCTTCAAGTGCAGCGTGCACAAGTTTGCTTTTTATATCCGGCAAAAGATTGGAGGTAACCGAAGTGACACCCTTGCCTCCGCTGGCCAAAATAGGAAAATCAATCGCATCATCTCCGCTAAATACATAAAGGTCTGGTATTTTTGCCAAAAGCTCAACGGTTCTTTCAATAGATCCCGTCGCTTCTTTGATACCCATGATATTCGGAACATCATCAAAAAGTCGTTTGACAGTATCGGGCAAAATATCAACCCCGGTTCTGCCCGGAACATTGTAGAGCATAAACGGAACACTTACTGCCGACGCAATCGCTCTATAATGCTGATAGAGTCCTTCTTGAGAGGGCTTGTTGTAATAGGGGCTTACAGAGAAAATAGCATCTGCACCGCACGCTTCGGCATGTTTTGCAATTTCGATCGCTTCATGTGTTGCATTGCTTCCTGCTCCGGCAAGTACTTTTGTTTTTGTGCCTTTGCAGACTTCAACAGCAATTTCTATGCACCTTTTGTCTTCTTCGTAACTAAGTGTTGCACTTTCGCCTGTCGTCCCTACCGGGCAAACAGCATCAATGCCGTTGTCGATTTGTCTTTGGATGAGTTTTGCGAATGTGGCTTCATCCAGTTTTCCTTTTTTAAAAGGAGTGATCAGTGCAGTGGTTGCACCTGTTATATAGTCACTCATGGGCGTTGTCCTATAGATGTTTCTTGTTTTTTGAGTATCACGGTGGTTGAATATGAATGGTCAAAATATTTTTTAGCCACACGGCTAATATCGTCAAGCGTAATTTTATCCAAATTCTCTTCATATTTAAGCAAAGGCTCAATATTCCCTTTGGCGTAATAGTCTCCGTAGAGTTCTGCCACAGAGCTTGAACTCTCCAAAGAGTAGATAAATTCTGCTTTTGTATTGATTTTTACTTTATCGAGTTCGGATTGTGTGACGTCGCCATTTTTGAGTTTTTCAAGTTCTAGGAGAATCTCTTTTTCTACTGTCTCCGGGGTTGCATCTTGGGCGCATAATGCCATAATGAGAAATACGCCGGGATCTTTTAGTTCCATGTTGTACCCATAGATTTGATTGGCAAGCTGTTTTTCCTGCACCAGTTTCTTTTCAAAACGGCTGCTTTTTCCGGCACTTAAAATGTGGCTGATGGCAGAGAGTACAATTTGGTCGCCGTCTTCAAAGTTGGGAATAGGGTAGGCTATGGCTAACGTATCCACCTGATTGCTTTCTTTATGCAAGATAACCCTTTTGGCGCCATCTATTTTGGGCTCAACTGCGATTACCTCCGGTATTCCATGATTGTTTTTAATGCCGCCAAAATATTTCTTTGCTTGGATAAATACCTCTTGCGGAGTTATATCCCCGGCCACCACCAAGATGGCGTTGTTTGGCTGATAGTAGTGCTTGTAAAAAGTGCGTATATCTTCTATGCTCCAATTTAAAATATCTTCCATGAATCCTATGGGAAGCCAGTGATAAGGATGATAGGTAAAATGCGTATTGAAAAGACGGAAATAAAGATAACCCATAGGATTATTGTCTGTGCGTAAGCGACGCTCTTCTGCAACCACATCTCTTTCTTTTTGAAACTCATCCTCTTTAAGAAGCAGATTGTGCATGAGTTCACTAAAAAGTTCAAAAGTCATACTCAAGTTTTTGCTGGCGGTCTTGATAAAGTAGTGTGTTTTGTCAAAGCCTGTAGCCGCATTATCTACACCCCCATGCCCTTTGACGATCATATCAAAATCGCCTGCTTTGAGTTTGTCTGTGGATTTAAAGCTTAAATGTTCAAGCATATGTGCCATGCCGCTTTTGCCCATCACTTCATTTCTGCTGCCAACTTTGTAGTAAATATCTGTAGTGATAACGCCTGAGTTATTTTTTATAGGAATAACAACAACCTGCAGGCCGTTGTCCAGTGTTTCGGTAAAATGTTTTGGTAGAGAATTTGCCATAAGTATTCCTGAAAAGGCCAGCATAAATGCCAGCAAAATTTTAAATTTTAAATGATCAATTAAAAATGATGGCTTGAAATTCGTTTGAAATTTCTTTTGTATTGAGCTATACATTACTCTGCTTTCCTTCATTTTTTAATTTTTTATGCAATAATTTATTTATAGTCTGCACCAATAGCTTCGCTGATGTGCGTGTATCCGTCTTTTTGCAAAAGCATCAAGAGTCCTTCGTTGATCTCTTTGATAAGGGCGGGACCCTTGTAGATGAGCATACTGTAAACTTGGACCAGTGATGCACCCGCCTTAATGCGCTTATAGGCTTCATCGGCCGAATCGATACCGCCTACAGAAATAAGTACCGTTTTCCCGTAAAACTCTTTACCTATGGCTTTGAAGAGTTCATAGCTCTTTTCTTTTAGCAGTGCCCCGCTGATGCCCCCAAAGTCCTTAGCGTGAGAAGTAAGGGAGTAATCTATGGTTGTATTGGTTGCGATAATGCCTGCTGCTCCTGCTTCAACCGCACTCTTGCAAAGTGCAATAGCTTCCTGAGGATCCATATCGGGTGCAATTTTAAGCAAGACGGGCTGAGAAGTGATTTTTTTTGCTATCTCAAAAATAGCCTTGATAAAGGTTTCATTTTGCAGATTTCTGAGTCCAGGGGTATTGGGCGAGGAGATGTTAACCGCTATATAATCGCCATGCTCTTTAAAGGCCTTAAAGAGCGTTTCATAATCTCTAAGCGCTTCATTTTCAGGAGTGATCTTGTTTTTGCCTATATTGATACCGATGGGGTAATCAAAAAAATAAAGCTTTTTAAGCTGTTGGAGCATATAGTAGCTTCCCTTATTGTTAAATCCCATAGCGTTTTGTATGGAATTTTCTTCAATCAGCCTAAAAAGCCTTGGTTTCGGGTTGCCGTCTTGCGGTCTTGGTGTGACTGTGCCCACTTCTGTGAATCCAAATCCCAAGATAGGCGTTGCGGCGATGTATTGGGCGTTTTTATCAAACCCCGCACCCAAACCCACAGGATTTTGAAAAATTCGTCCAAAGATTTTCTGCTGAAGCATGGGGTGTGTGACAAAGTATCGGTTTTTGACAAAGCGCAACAGCAGGGGGCAATGAGATGCCATCATTAGTCCAATCCCCCCAACCGTATGAGCGGTTTCGGGATCCAGCTTAAAGAGAATTTTTTTAAGGTTTTGATAAGAAAAAAGTGACACTATGCTCTCCATTTACAAATATTTCATATTCTAAAAGCAGCAAACTATACAACGCCCGCTGTTAAAAAAGTTTAGTATGGGCATAAAATATAAATTTTTATTTCATGTTTACACCAAAGACAATAGTATAGCAAATTATCAATAAAAGTAGTGAGCAAAGGGTATGGTTCATTATTTTATCGATAGGTTCAAAAGGCCAAAATTTTTGATTTTACCCTGCGACAGCTTCGATCAATATCTGCACTTTTTATCACAGGCAATAATACTTTTGTCTTAGTTGTGAATGTTTTTTAGTGTGTTTTTGACAGCTTATTGTAGGTTTTGCAGTGCTGCAGCAAATCAGTGTGGGAGCCTCTGCATATAATTTCTCCCTTTTCAAACACCAAAATAGTATCGGACTCTTCAATGGTGCTCAGTCTGTGAGCAACAGTGAAAGTAATCATGTGAGGTTTGAGTGCTTTGAGCGCTTGCTGTATAAGTGCTTCGCTTATATTGTCAAGTGCCGAGGTTGCTTCATCGAGAATAAGAATATCCGGATTTTTATAAAGTGCTCTAGCAAGAGCGATACGCTGTCTTTGCCCTCCCGAGAGATTATTGCCGTTTTCGGACAAAAGTGTAAAAATTCCCTCTTCAAGTTTTTCTACAAACTCCATCGCAAAGGCTTTTTTGAGCGCTTGAATAATCCTTTCTTCGTCTATATCTTCTCCATAGGCAACATTGGCTGCAATGGTATCGTTAAAAATGTAGATACGTTGCGTTACATAGGCGATTTTACGGTGCAAGGAAGGAAGTGTGAACTCGGTGTAATCCGTGCCGTTGATAAGAATTTTTCCTTCAGCCGGATCATAAAACCGCACAAGCAGGCTGACCAAAGAGCTTTTGCCTGCACCGCTGTCTCCTACAAGAGCAATGGATTGGCCTCTTTTTGCTTCAAATGAAATGTTTTTAAGCGCAGGTGTCTGGCTGTATGCGAGCGAAATGTTTTGAAGCGTGATGGTTTCTATGTTTCCTGTGAGCACTTTATTCCCCGATATGATACGGGGCTGCTTGGCCAAAAGCTCATGCATGCGGGTGTTTGCCGTGATGGCATCCTGCGCTCTGTTGTAAAGGGCAGAGAGACGTTTGACGGGATCATAAAGCATGAAAAGTGCCGTTGCAAAGGCGAAGAAAGATCCCACGCTCATCCGTCCATCGATCACCTCTTTGCCCCCTATATAGATGACAATCCCTATGGCTATTGAGCCTAGAAGCTCCATGACGGGGGAGGTGAGCGCATTGGTTCTTACTTGTTTCATGATAAACTTAAAGACATTTTGGTTCTCTTTGGCGAAGCGGCTCTTTTCGTAGTCTTGTGATGAATTGGATTTGATGATTTCGATATTGGCAAGTATTTCACCCAGCCTTGCTGTCATGTCAGCTGTACTCTCTTGGGAAAGCTTGGAATATCTTCGCATTTTTTTAGCCAATTTTGAGAGGGGGAAAATAGCCAAAGGCATGATGATAAGAAAATAAAATGCCAATTTGGGACTTTCATAGATCACGTATCCTGTAAGTGCAATGATAGTCATCGTTTCACGCATAAGATCGGGAATAATACCCGCGACCACCGTTTGAATGCGGGAAATATCATTGGTAACGCGAGAAAGTATCTCTCCTGTATGCATGCGCCTGAAAAAATCTATATCAAGATACGTTAGATGCTCCACCAGCCTGTCGCGAAGTTTTCGGACAACGTCTTGCCCGATAAAAGAGGTGTAGTAAGTCTGAATATATTTTCCTATTCCTTTAAGAGCAAACACACCAAAGAGCAAAAAAGGCATCAACAAAAGCATCTCTTTGTCTTTATTGATAAAAATATCATCCAATACCGGTTTAATAAGCTGCGCCGTTCCGGCGGTTCCTGCAGCAACAGCAATCATTCCCAGCACGGCAAAGAAAAAATGTTTTTTATAGCCTGTCAAATAGGGAAGATACTGTCTAAGCAATTCTTTCATCAGGCTTTTTCCCATACGGTGCCGCCTGGTGTATCCATGATGGATATCCCCATAGCTGTGAGTTCATCTCGAATAGCGTCAGAGAGTATAAAGTTTTTGGCTTTTTTGGCTTCGGTACGCTCTACAAGAAGTGTTTCTATTTTGTTTTTAAGCGCTTCGTCTATACCGATTTGAAAATACTCAAACGGCTCTTTGCCACCAAAACCAAGCAGACTATTGATAAATTCAATAGTTGCAACAATCTCTTTTTTGAGTTCTTTATCCTTTGGGTTAAGATCTAATTTTTCATTGTTTTGTGTAACCATCTCATCAATGACGGAAAGTGCCATAGAGACATTAAGATCATCCGACATCGCTTCAAGCAGAGCAGTTTTGAATGCAGTGTCGGGTGCGGAAGAGTGGCTTGGAGTCACACGTTTTTTGAGTCTGTAAAGTTTGTCCAGCCTTTTTTTGGCCGCAAGCAGATCTTCTTCATTAAAGTTAAAATCATTACGGTAATGTACAGAGTTGAGATAGTATCGCAAGACTTCACCGTCATAGACTTGAAGCGCATCTTTAAGAAAGAAGCTATTGCCAAGACTTTTGCTCATCTTTTCGCCATCGATTTGAACAAAACCGTTATGCATCCAGTATTTGGCAAGCTCATGCCCTGTGGCGCATCTGCTTTGGGCGGCTTCATTTTCATGATGCGGGAAAAGAAGATCAGCACCCCCTCCATGGATATCAATACTGTATTCATTGGTACCGTGAAAGTGTTTTTCTATCATGGCTGAACACTCGATATGCCATCCCGGGCGTCCTGAAGAAAATGCAGTCTCAAAACAAATATTCTCGTCCCCCTTGCATGCTTTCCATAATGCAAAATCTTTGGGGTTCTTTTTTTCGTCCGTGTGCGCGATACGACTTTGATTTTCTTCATTTTCGTTCACACGATGGGAAATATCTCCATAGTGACTGTCTTTAGAGGTATCAAAATAGACATCCCCGTTAGATACCCGATAGGCAAACCCTTTGTCTATGAGTGTTTGTATCATTGTTTCAATGGCTTCGAGAGACTGGGTAGCTTTTGGTTCTATGTCGGCACGTCCGACACCAAGAGCACCCATCTCCTGAAGGTATCTGTCGGTATAGAAAGAAGTTATTTCCTGGATGCTTTTGCCGGTGGCTTCTGCTTTTTTGATGATCTTATCGTCAATATCGGTAAAATTTTTTGCCATCGTAACTTTGTATCCGAGATGTTTGAGAGTGCGGGCGAGCACGTCAAAGGCTAAAGCACTCCTGGCATGCCCCAAATGGGCATCGTCATAGACAGTGGGGCCGCATACATAGATAGATACTTCCCCTGTTTTTATGGGAACCAGTTGAAGTTTTGTTTTTTGTACACTGTCATAGATAACCATGGGATTGCCCTTCTAAAATTATAGTGTTGTGATTATAGCCAAATGTTAATTAGGATAGATTATTTAGTTTTTTATAAAAATAAGATACTATTATTTAGTACATGGAATATATAGTGTATGGGATAAATGATAAATTTTTAAGAGGGAGTAATGGATGGAAAAGACGACAAAAACAATTTACAATACAATCACAAAAGAGCAGATTCGCCGTAATACACCCATAGATAAGTGTGCGCCTTATGTGGGGGGTGCGATGATTACAGAAACAGATCTTGAGGGTATTTTAACGTATGCAAGCAGAGATTTTGTCGAGATGAGCGGGTATTCAAAAGAGGAACTTATAGGCTCACCGCATAGTATTGTGCGTCATCCGGATATGCCCAAAGGGCTTTTTAGGGGTTTGTGGAAAACAATACAACAAGGAAGAGTGTGGCGGGGGTATATCAAAGATCTCAGAAAAGACGGAAGATATTTTTGGTCACTGGTTTATATACAACCAAGATTTGACAGCAATGATGAGATTGCAGGATTTATTGCAAGCAGAAAAGAAGCTTATCCTCAGTCGCTTATAGAAATAGAGATCAAGTATAAAGAGCTTTTTGATGAGAGCTTTATCAATGACCCCTATTTTGCGAAAGGGGAACTCTATCATGGTGAAGGAATTGCCAAAAGGGGATAGTTTAGCGGATCAATCCAATCAGCCAAAGATTGATAAAATAGAAAATTAAAAATGATCCGGCCATGCACACTATCCAATAAAGTGTTCTGATTGTTTTGGTGATCTCCCAAAACCTATTTATGCCTACTTCCCGTACCGTCAGAATAAAGAGTACCCATCCCCCAATACTTCCCGCCAACGCTAAACCCATGGCGCCAAGCGGTTTAATAAGAAGCAAAGAAGCGATGATGTTCAGAAGAAGCGAAACGGTAGCGATCTTGGCGGCTGCAGCTTGACGATGAGAGGCATATAAAAAAAGTGAAAAAAGTTTAGCCAGACCAAAAGGCAGCAGTCCGGCAAGATACATCATGAGCACATATGCGGTTTCCATTGTATCTGCCTGCGCAAACTTTCCTCTTTCAAATAAAAGCCATATAATGGGTTCTGCCAGCATGATGCCTCCTGCGGTTGCAATTCCCAGCGCAAAAGCCAAAAGCCAAAATGCATTATTCAAATTAAGGTAAGCTTCTTCGTTGCGCCCATTTTTGACAGCTTTTGATATCGAAGGAAAAAGCGCCGTAGTTGTAGCTATCGCAATAATGGCAAGCGGAAGCTGAAATATACGATTGGCATAAAAAAGATAAGATACAGAACCTGATATCAGAAAAGTTGCCAGCATCGTATCGATGAAACTGTTGATCTGTGCGGTAGAACTTCCCCACACCGCAGGAATAAAAAGTTGGTTAAACTTTTGTTTTTCCTCGGTGATATCTTTCTTGTTCCTATAATGCCATCCGCCCAAAAGTATGCGTTGCAAGTTAAGATGCTTAAGTGAAACAATGTGCGTGACAACTTGCAAAACACCCCCGATAAGCACTGAAAAACTTAAAGCATAGGCTACAGTTTTTGGGTCCTCATGCATAAAAAGAAGCAGTGCCCCGATCATGGAGAGGTTGAGCAGGGCGGTTGACATCGCCGTGGTGGCAAAATGTTCTTTGTATTGAAGCAGGGTACCGATAAATGTAACGATAAAAATCAGATCCAGATACCAAAAGTTAATTGCAGTGAGGGGCCCTGTTTGTGCTATCTGTTCACTGCTCCAGCCCCACGCAAGGAGTTTGGTGACGGGCGTTGGAAAAAGCGTGATAAGAAGAGAGGCAAGGGTAAGAAAAAGTAAAAATCTTAAAAAAATAGCTGTAGCAAAAACACCTTTTTGCTTTGAAGCTACAAAAGAAGGCATAAATGCTTGCGTAAATGCACCTTCTGCAAAGATGCGCCGAAAAAGATTAGGGAGCTTAAAAGCAATGAAAAAGATATCACTCCACAGGGAAGCTCCAAGTGCTGAAGCCATGAGTACGTCACGGCCTAAGCCTGTAATGCGTGAAACAAGGATGCCGAAACTGTTGGTAAATATGGATTTGAGTCGCATGCTCTTCTTTTGTGTGAAATGAAACGTATTTTATCTTAAAAGTGTTATTGTCATTCTGAAACAGTTTGTCGGATACAAAGTGAACAAAATAAGTCAATTTGACATATTTTATACGGACTGGAAAAACTCTTGGTATACTTCTTTGATTTATTTTTTATGCCCCTGAGAATCTCGGGCGTGATTTAAAAGGAAAGAAATGATTGTAGGCATCGAAGGAACCCTGGAAAGAAAGGACCCTACGTTTGTGCATCTTAATGTACAGGGAATTATCTACGAGGTAATGGTGTCGATCCATACTTCAAATGCTATCAAAGAAAAAAATGTAAAACTTTTTGTGACACAGATTATACGAGAAGATGCCCATCTGCTTTTTGGGTTTATGCAGATGAGTGAGAAAAAAATGTTTGATACGGTGCTCAAGATAAACGGGGTAGGACCCAAAGTCGGATTGGCAATCTGTTCCACGTTTACCCCTCAGACTTTTGCCAAAATAGTCTCTTCCAAAGACGTGGGTATGCTCAAGCGTGTTCCGGGGATTGGACCCAAAGCGGCAAGCCGCATTTTGGTTGAATTGGCAGATTTTATTATTGACGGCAATGCAGACGAAAATAGCTCAACAGCCATGGCAGAAGCGATGATGGCGCTGGAAAGTCTGGGTTTCAAAAAAGATGCGATCCAAAAAGCACTCAGCGGCTGCAGCGGAGATACAAGCTCCATAGTAAAAGAAGGACTTAAAAAGCTTCAGCGGCTTTAAAAAGAAGTATATTTTATAGAATTAATTCTGATCATTCCCGCTTAAAAATCATTGATTTGACATCTTGGCCAATCATTTGGCCCACAACATCACATTTGACGATAAAAAGAAAGTAGATTGTGCGTTTGGCTATTTGATAAAGACTTTCAAAGTTTCCCATTCCTTTGGCAAGTACGATATCGGCACGGTCAAAGATCTCTTTGGCTTTTGCGTTGGATTCTTTTAAATCATACCCCGGAGTCTGAACACCTGTGTCGATGATATTGGCGCAATCAGCCAAGAGAACAGCTTCATTTTTTGTTATATCATTAATGATGGGTTTTCCTCTGACAAAATAGTATATTTTAATATTGTAGTGTTTTTTAATTGTTTTTATGAGCAATTTATCAAAGATGTGTTCTCCTACGTTGTCGCCGATAATGACCATCTCTTTTGCTTTTTTTAACTCTTGTTCAAATAAGGAAAAATCATCAATGGCAAACGGCCGACTAAAATGATTTTGAATCATCTCTTTGAGATCAAACTGTTTTTGTGCGCCAAAATCAATCACATTTCCGATCGCCGATAGCTTAATGGCATCGCTGATAGTTTTAACAAAGGAGGTATCTACTTTGAGCGCTTCTTTTGTAGCATATAGTTTAGACACTAATACAGGATCATCATTTTGGGTAATTTCAGAGATAGCATGATAAATATCTTTGGCAATTTGAGGCGGTGTGTGTGACATATCGCGATCTATGAGGATCTGTGCCGCTTTGTTAAGAACTTTTTTGCTTGCAGTGTCATCCAGATCTAAAAGTTTTGAAACTTTTAACGCCTGGTTGAGCAGACAAGCAATGCAATCGGGTTTAATATTCAAAATTTTCCCTTCTTTATTATATGAAATTATTATAGCATTCCGGTATTGATTTTATAATAAATATTTTATTTTCTTATGACACAAGAACCTCTGTTCAATTTTGTTGCGATAGGCCTGCCAAACATCAAGTTTGCGTCACTACTCTTCGCGCTTCTACAAATCTTTCTCTATAAGATCCATGTGTAATGGGAGAGATAATAATGCCGTCTTTTTTGGATGCGGCATGGATAAACTTTCCCTCACCGATATAAATACCCACATGTGTAACAGGTATGCCGCGTTTTTTATCGGTTAAAAAGAAAAGAAGATCCCCTTTTTGAAGGTTATTGATATCAATCGGTCGGCCTTTTTTAGATTGGGCATAGGCTGTTCGGGGAAGGTCAATACGATGTTTTTTATAAAGGTACTGCACATATCCTGAGCAGTCAAACCCTTTTGGAGTGGTGCCTCCCCATACATAGCGTCCTCCTTTGTAGTATTTGGCGTCTTTCAAAAGCTGTTTTTTATCGGCCTCAGAGAGATGATAGGTTTTGCCTGCTTTTTTGGCTTCCGCTTTTTCATGGGCAATACGTTTTTCTCTTGCTCGTGCGGCTTGGGCCATTCTGGCAAGATTTTCGGCACGGTGAAGTTCGTCATAGATGGCCTGAAGAGAGTATTCGGTTGTTTTTTGGTTGATAAAAGCATTTTCAGTATGTTGAAGATTTTGGCTATGAAGTATTTTTCCGTTTTTGTCTGTTACTACAAAGAGATTGCTGTACGCCAAAGAATAAAAAAGCAAAAAAGCAAATAAAATTCTCATTCTCTCATTCTCTGTTTATGTTTTTTATGATTATAGCACAGAAAATCAAAGACAAAGAGCAGGTTTATGTGATACAAATGGTATGCAGTTAGTTATAATGTCATCATGGAGAAAGAGCTCATTATTATAGGCGGGGGAGCCAGTGCATTGATGCTTGCTTCCGTGCTTCCCGGACAATCGGCACTATTGATAGAAGCGAACAGTAAAGTGGGAGCCAAAATACTGGTCTCCGGCGGGGGAAAATGCAATATCACCAACCAGAAAATGGATAGTGCTTTTTATGCAGGCAGGGACAGTTTTATCAAACAAAGCCTCAAAGCATTTGACCAAAAAGCTCTTTTGGAATGGATAAAACAGCGAGGAGTCACTCCTGTGGTAAAGAAAGAGAACCAGTATTTTTGCCCCAACAGCGCTAAAGAACTTTTAGAAATTTTTAATAAAGAAAGCAAAAAACAAACAATACTTTTAGGTGAAAAAGTATTAAAAGTCAGTAAAAGAGGAGACTATTTTAGTGTTAAAACCGACAAAAGAGTGCTAACCTCCAAGAGTGTCGTAGTAGCCTCGGGCGGATTGAGTTATCCCATTCTTGGCGCAAGCTCTATCGGATATGACATTGCAGCTTCTTTTGGGCATACGATTGTAAAAACAGCGCCGGCATTGGTAGGATTTACTGTACAAAAGGAACAGTTTTTTTTCAAAGAACTCAGCGGTGCTTCGGTAGAGGTCAAGATCAAGGTGGCAGATCAGCTTTGCAAAGGATCGCTTCTTTTTACCCATAAAGGTATCAGCGGTCCGGCGGTTTTGGATGCTTCTTTGTATTGGGAAAAAGGAAATATCGCTATAGATTTTTTACCCGGATTTTCTTGGAGCACGATACGCTCAAGCAAAAAGCAGCTCACTTCTATTTTTCCTCTTCCTAAACGGGTTGCCAAGGCATTTTTGATACAATTGGGTGTCGAAGATAAAATAGGTTCTAAACTCAGTCTGGATGAATTAAAACAGTTGGAAACATTAAGTCATTACAGTTTTGCGCCGGCAGGTACATTTGGATACAGCAAGGCTGAGGTAACCAGAGGCGGTGTATGCACTGATGAAGTGGATGCAACTACGATGATGAGCCTCAAAAGCGACGGGCTGTATTTTATCGGTGAAGTGCTTGATGTGACAGGAAGACTTGGCGGATATAATTTTCAGTGGGCATTTTCAAGTGCTTACAACTGTGCTAAATCGTTAAACGCCAAAAGACAAAATCACAAAAATTAAAATACAATGGTACAGTATGGCATCTAAAGAAATTATTTATAAAAACAATAGCTATCAACTCTCCTATGAGTTGGCAAATCCGAGTGAGCAGGATGTTTTTCTTGTGCTTCATGGATGGGGAAGCAGTAAAGAGATCATGAAGCAGGCATTCGGGCAAACACTCAAGACATACAAACATGTTTATCTGGATATGCCTGGTTTTGGCAAAAGCCCCAATAACTCTATTTTGACAACTAAAGATTATGCACAGATAGTGAAGCTCTTTTTGATGGAGTTGCGGGTTTCTCCAAAGATTATTATGGGCCACTCTTTTGGCGGGAAGATTTCCGTACTGCTGGATCCTCCTTGTTTGGTTTTGCTTTCCTCTTCGGGAGTGCTTGTGCCAAAGCCCTGGAGCGTGCGAATGAAAATCATGCTTTTTAAACTGCTTAAGCCGCTAGGGATACAAAAATTGCGTCAAATATTTGTCAGTGATGATATTAAAGGGATGAATCACGAGATGTATGAAACCTTTAAAAATGTGGTGAACGAAGACTTTGAAGCCAATTTTGCGAAAACCCAAAGCAAAACACTTCTCTTTTGGGGCAAAAAAGATACAGCAACACCGCTTTGGACAGCCGAAAAAATAAAAAGCCTGATACCCGAAAGTGCGCTTTATCCGCTTGAGGGAGATCATTTCTTTTTTTTAAAACATAGTATCTTTATCGCGCAGACCATAGAAACACAATGCAAGGAAACATGCCTATGATACTTCTTGATATTTTTGCCTATGTGCTGTTTATCGCAGCAACGGGATATTATGTGATTACCAATCTTCAGTGGTACAGCTATAAGCTTGAACGTGTGGTACTGCACCATACAAAACCATGGTGGCATTTTGTCTATTTTCTTGTACCGTTTGCGCTTTATATGCTTATGCACTATACGACTTCATATGCCTTTGTCGTCGTTGCAATCTATTTGGGTGTGTTGTATGGCTGGTATAAAGGATTGGACAAACCTTTGGTGTTTACCGGAAGAGTGAAACGCTTTTTTACCATACTCTTTTTTGTGGCGCTTTTTGTTGTTTTGGTGTTTCATTACTTTGGAGTTATTATTCCGCTTTTGATCGCATACTTTGTTTCTTCATTGATAGAGAAAATGCTTTTTAGCGGGTTTAAACTGAAAGCAAAAAAGAAGATAGAGTCGATGAAAAGCCTTATAGTAGTGGGCATTACGGCCAGCTACGGAAAAACAAGTATCAAAAATTATGTAGAGCATCTTCTTGACGCTAAATATAAAATTTATGCTACGCCTCGTTCGGTCAATACTCTGGGGGGAGTGCTGAAAGATATCAACGATGACCTTCCTGAAGATACGGAAGTGTATGTGGTGGAGATGGGTGCCAGAGGCGAGGGGGACATTGCAGAGATCAGTACTTTCGTTAATCCTCATTATGTGATTGTGGGCAAGATCGGTCCTGCGCATATTGAGTATTTTAAGACACTTGAAAATATCCGTAATACCAAGATGGAAATTCTTCAAACAAATAGACTTAAAGAGGCATGGATACATGAGAGTGCGATGGTGAAACCCGAAGAAAACATCCATAGCTTTGGTCCGGAGATCACGGACATTGAAGCAACCCTTGAGGGCACAAGTTTCACCCTTGAGGGCATTCGCTACACGGCTAGTATTTTAGGCGCATTTAATGCGATAAATCTTGCTGCAGCGGTGAAAGTAGCCAAAGCACTTGGGTTGAATGATGAGCAGATACGGCAAAAATTAAGCACACTCAAGCCGGTTTCCCATAGACTTCAACGCATTGATGCCGGAGGCAAAGTGATTTTGGATGACAGCTTTAACGGCAATATAGACGGGATGATGGCATCTTTTGAGCTGGCATCCACTTACTCTGGGCGCAAAGTAGTCATCACTCCGGGTCTTGTTGAAACGGATGATGCACTGAACATCCGGGTGGCACAAAAAGCCAACGAAGTCTTTGATGTGGTGGTAGTGACGGGTGATCTTAATTATGGGATATTTAAAGCCTATATAGATCCGGATAAATTGGTAAAACTTTCTGCCAAAAATGAGATGGAAGCGATGCTGATAGAGCAGACACGTCCGGGCGATCTGATACTTTTTGCCAATGATGCGCCGAGTTTTATATGAGATGCATCAAGTCAAGAAAGGTTAATTGATGCGTATTTTGGCATGGATGATAGTCTGGGGGCTTGCTGCAGCGTTGGCTGGAGAGGTAAAACTTACAGATAGGCAAGCGGAATATATCGCGCAAAAAGTATGGCAAAATGAAGGGGCCGGACAGGATAAATACCTTGTCCATTGGAATGACGGAGAAGATTTTGCTTCTGTGGGGATTGGGCATTTTATTTGGTTTAGTGCAGGGCATACGGAGCGCTTCCGTGAAGTCTTTCCGATGGTGTTAGTGTACCTGGAGCATGAGGGCGTAAAGATGCCCTCATGGCTTAACAGTAAAACGCCTCTGCCGTGGGACAGCAAAGAATCATTTTTTTATGCCAAAAACACCAAGAGCAAGCACTATAGGGAGCTATTTGCTTTTCTGAAGGCGACACAATCCTATCAGGCAAGATTTATGGCAAAACGACTCAATGAGGCGTTGCCTCAAATGCTTGAAACCTTAAATGATCCCAAGCAAAAAGCTCTTATCAGGAAACGCTTTGATGAGGTGATGCACCACGCTGACGGTTCTGTCAATGAGCGGGGGATTTATGCGCTTTTGGATTATACTAATTTTAAAGGAGAGGGCACTCTGGAAAGTGAACGCTACAAAGGAGAGGGATGGGGACTCTTGCAAGTGCTTGAGCATATGAATCCAAAAGAGCCCCATAAGCTTAAAGCCTTTGCGGATGCTGCCAAAGCGATGCTTGATAGACGCATTAGAAATTCGCCTCCTGCGCGAGGCGAAGAGCGCTGGCGCAAGGGATGGTTTGTAAGACTTGATACGTACTGGAAATAGTTTTTTTGAGATAAAAACTATCGGCAGCCAAGGATAAAAATATATTTAATTAAGTTTGGAGACGGGAGAGGCGATAAGCACATGTGCGAGAAGATGAATCGGGGAGCGGGTACAATAAACAAAAGTACTCTCTTCTTTAAAATAAGCAGAAAAGATAGCAATAAATGAAATTAACAGATCTTTCGTATTCTTTGGATCGTTTCTCAAAATACTCAGGGTACATAGCTGCGGTGCTGGTTGTTGTACTTTCGCTTCTTGTGGCCTATGATGCCGCGGTAAGGTATCTTTTTTCGGCAGGTTCTGTCGCTCTGCAAGAGTTGGAGTGGCATCTGTTTGATAGTATTTTCTTGCTGGGGCTTAGTTATGCGCTTAAACATGATAAACACGTAAGGGTGGATATCTTTTTTGAGAGATATTCTGTGCAGACCAAGGCGATCGTTCAGATACTCTCTATGCTTCTTTTGCTGATACCTTTTTCTTTGTTTTTTTTGAATGATGCTTTGGATATGACCTATCAGAGCTATATTCAGCGGGAAGTCTCTTCTGATCCGGGGGGGTTGACACATCGGTATCTGATCAAGAGTATGCTGATTGTAGCGTTTATTTTATTGCTTATGCAGGCGATCAGCGAAGTAGTCAAAGCGTATCACAAGATTGAAAATAAAACTTTCTTATGGCTGGTTCTTGGTGTGGTAGTGTTTTTTGGCATAGGGGTATATGCATTATGGTTCAATAGAGTAGCGTTTCTTTTAGATCCCGTATTTTTGATGTTTGCTTTGAGTTTTATATTGCTGATGGTTGGGTTTCAAGTGGCATTTGTCTTTGCAGGCTCGGCACTTTTTTTTGCACTTATCAGTGATGAGGTGTCACTTCAAACTTTCCAAATGCTTCCTTATCGCACCTATGGCATTATGGACAATGCTACACTGATGGCTGTACCTTTGTTTGTTTTTATGGGACTGATACTTGAAAAGTCAAAGATGGCAGAAGGTCTAATGTTTTCGCTGGGAAAACTTTTCCGAAATTTACGTGGAGGATTGGCTATTTCAGTGGTCATTGTTGGGGCAATACTCGCAGCAAGTACCGGCATCGTGGGCGCTTCGGTGGTGATGATGAGCCTTATTGCACTGCCTTTGATGCTCAAGCATGGCTATTCGCCTTCCTTGGCTGCAGGTACTATTGCAGCCAGCGGAACATTGGGGCAGCTGATCCCCCCTTCTGTTGTGCTTATTGTGCTTGGAGATCAGATGCATTTGAGCGTAGGCGATCTTTTTCGTGCGGCTGTAGTGCCGGGAATGCTGCTTGTTGTACTTTATGTGCTCTATATTGTCATTGTTTCATGGCTGAAAAAAGATATCGCTCCGGCTATTGTATTGGATGAACCTTACAGCGCAGTGCTTAAAACGGCAGCAAGGGAGATCATCTCCCCCTTATTGCTCATAGGTGTAGTGCTGGGTTCTATTTTTGCAGGGATTGCTTCTGCGACTGAATCAGCGGCAATCGGTGTGCTTGGTGCAATGGCGCTGTCTGCAGGCAAGAAAACTTTTTCGTATGCGCTGCTTCGTTATGCGAGCATAGAAACAGTTAAACTTACAGCGATGATCTTTATGATACTCATCGGTGCGACGGCCTTTTCACTGGTATTCAATGAGCTTGGAGGCGGCGATATGGCGCTGGAGTTTTTTTCACAAGATTTAGGCGACAAATGGATGTTTATTTTTATTACGATGGCAGCCATTTTTATTTTGGGCTTTTTTATCGACTTCATAGAAATTGCATTTGTGGTTGTGCCGATTTTGGTGCCCGTCGCTGCATCGTTTGGGATTGACCCTGTATGGTTTGCGGTTCTTATCGCGATGAATCTGCAATCCTCTTTTCTTACCCCTCCTTTTGGGTTTGCACTGTTTTATCTCAAGGGGGCAGCCGGAGATAAGATTGGTACAGGAACTATCTATAGGGGAGTAGTGCCGTTTATTTTACTGCAACTCTTGGCCTTGCTGATTATTGTAGTTTATCCTGACTTGATCTATTTGTTTGGAAAATGAGCGGGGTAAAAATCCTTAACCTGAAGTATCATAGGCTTGGCTCCCAAGGATTGGGCAATAATTCAGCAAGGGTCATATAATGGCCGCCAGCAAGATATATTTTTGTGTTCATATTGTTGCGGTTAACTTGAAACATAAGTTCCCTGCATCGTCCGCAGGGAGGAATGATAGATTTGTTGTTCGTTGCAACAATCATATCGATTTGGGTTTCTCTGTTTTTTAACATTTCGGCAATTGCTGAGTGTTCTGCACAAAATCCGATACCGCAGGCTAGTTCAATATTGATTCCGGTATACATATTTCCTTTTGCACTTAAAAGCGCTGCTCCTACTTTTCCGGCAGAAAAATCAGCATGGCTTAGTTCAAATTGTCCAACAATTTTACGCGCTGCCTGGATTAGTTTTTCCGGTGTCATGCGATCTGCTCCTTTATTCTTTGTTTTTTATGACAGCAGTATATCAAAACCTCCCCATTATCATTTAAAAAAGAAAAAAATAGACGGCTTAGTGTACAATACCTGCATGGAAAAACATATAAAAATTGAATTTAAACACAGTACAGTAGAAAATTTGCAAACCTTTTCTTCTCTTCTTGGGAAAGATATCAACACGCTTCTTGAGGAGGCATTGGAGCAGTATTTTGAACGTGAACGAAAAAAACTGCATGAGAAAAATAACGATGATGAAAATATGATGACCAATCTTGATTTTGATGAATTTTGGAGCGGGGTGGATCTTTGAGGCAGTTAATAAAGTTTTGTTGTACCTCTTCTTGAGAAAGTACTTGACATTGTATCCTTTGCCGTACGATGGAAGGTAAAAATAATATATAAATCTGCTATATTACGATGCAGTACAATAAAAATAAATGAATGAGAGAGAAGCATGACAGCCCGACAGTCTATTGAATTTTTACAGCAAAGGATGAACGAAGCGATTATTGGCCAAGAGCGTATAGTTGAGAGATTTATTATAGGATTACTTGCGGATGGCAATATTTTAGTAGAAGGCTTGCCCGGGCTTGCTAAAACAAAAACAGTACGCACTATGGCAGAAATTATAGATTCAAGATTTTCCAGGATTCAATTTACACCGGATTTGGTTCCTTCGGATATTATTGGGGTTGAAAATATGTATGAAGAGAATGGGGTACATAAGTTTCGTTTTGAACCGGGCCCGATTTTTGGTAATATCATTTTGGCCGATGAGATAAACCGCGCTCCTGCCAAAGTACAATCTGCAATGCTTGAGGCTATGGAAGAAAGACAGGTAACCGTTGCAGGAAAAACTTACAAACTTCCTAAGCTTTTTATTGTGATGGCAACGCAGAATCCTCTTGAAGAAGAAGGGACATACAGGCTTCCGGAGGCACAAAAAGATCGTTTTTTGATGCATGTGAATATCTCGTATGTCGATATGGAATCAGAGTTTAAAATCATACAGCAGGCACACGAAAGAAAAAATGCAAATAAATTGCTTGAGCAAAACAAAGAGAAAATTCCGCAAGAGATGATATTCGCTGCGCGTGATGAGATAGAAAAGGTGAAAATGAGTGATGATGTTGAGCGTTATATCGTTGAGTTGGTATTTGCCACACGGTATCCGCTGAGATACAGTAAACAGCTTGATATCATGATAGATGTCGGTGTAAGTCCCAGAGCTTCTTTGGCGCTAGATCAGTGTGCCCGCGTTATTGCCTGGATGAAGGGACGAGATTATACGACGGTAGAGGACGTACAGGCGGTCATTCATGATGTTTTTCGCCATCGGCTTATTAAAAGCGGCAATAGCAGTTTTGATGACAACAGCAATGACGATATCATAGATATCATTTTAAAACAAGTACCGCTTCCTGCCTAAATAAATTGAATCCGGAATTGTTTTTGTATCAAAAATGCGCTGCGCTATCTGAAGAATTATTTTTTGGTATAGGTATTGTCTTGGTGTAGATTTACAAGAAATACAACAGCATTAAAGAGTTTGGAAGGATAAAATCATGAAATCTTGGAACATCAAAAAAATATTCAAAGAAGCAATTGTAATGATGCTGGCCGTTTTTGTGGCGGGCAATGTGATCAGTTTTTTGCGTAAACCGTCACTGCCAAGCGATAGATTGCCCAACATGCAAAGCAGACTGATTGACGGAAGCGTATTGAGCCAAGATGACGTGTTAAAAAAACCCCTGATTGTGCATTTTTGGGGCACATGGTGTCCGACATGCAAACTTGAAGCTTCCAATATCCAAGCTGTTTCAAAAAAATACCAGGTGCTAAGCATTGCAGTCAATTCAGGAAGTGACGAACAGATCAAACAATACATGAACGAAAAAGATTTAAACTTTAAAGTGATCAATGACAACGAAGGAAAATGGAAAGCAGCATTCAGCGTGGAAGTTTTCCCCACCACTTTTATCTATGACAGTAAAGGCAAATTGCAATTTGCCGAAGTGGGGTACACCACCACTGCAGGATTGCTTGCCCGTATGATGGCGGTCAAATAGAGAGCTTTTTCTATAATTTATAAGAAAAAGAGTAAAATACGCCTCAAGACGACTAAAGGATAATTTATGAACATAGATAAAGCATTGATGCAAAGAAGCGGCGGCAAGTGTGAACTTTGCGGTTCGCAGGAAAATTTGACGGCCTATGAAGTGGCGCCCAAAGATGAAGCAGTTGTAATTTGCAGTACATGCAGCGCTTCTATCGAGGATCCTGCACAAGATGCAAACCATTGGCATTGTTTGTCGGACAGCATGTGGAGTGCGGAACCTGCTGTGCAGGCAGTAGTCTACAGACTGCTTACAAAGCTGGGCGCACAAGATCAGCTTGATATGCTTTATCTTGAACCTGAAGTCCTGGAGTGGGCACAGGCCGGCTTAAATGAAGCAGCCAGCGGTGAACCTACAAGAGACAGCAATGGAACGATTTTGGAAGAGGGCGATACGGTAACCATCATAAAAGATTTACCTGTAAAGGGTGCGGGTTTTACGGCAAAACAAGGTACAGCGGTCAAAAATATCCATCTTTGCGATGACAATACAATGATAGAAGGCCGTGTTAACGGTACAAAAATCTTTTTGCTTTCCAAGTTTCTAAAAAAAGCATAAACGCCTACAATTCAAAGTGATTTTTATTACAAAAGATTGCCTTGAATTAAAAACAGAAAAAGAGAAAATTGTGATAAAAGAACAGCCAAACAATCCGCTTCACGGCATTACGCTAGAAAAGATTATCGTCGAACTGCAAAATGCATACGGATGGGACGGTTTGGCTGAAAAACTGAATGTCAACTGCTTTAAAAACAACCCAAATATCAGCTCCTGTTTGAAATTTTTTCGCAAAACGCCATGGGCACGAACAAAGATAGAAAATTTTTATCTTGCATACAAAGCAAAACGGTAACCATTTTTTAGCAAAAATAATAGTTTTGCCCTAAAATCAATAGATTAAAATCCTTTCATCACGATATCATAAAGATAGGCCACTTCATCATCTTCCAAATGTATAGTTTTTTTTGTTTTAAAAAAAGTACGTATTTTTTCTTTGGGCAAAGAAGCGCTATAAAGACATTCGGGATGCGCCGGAATAAAAGCACGCATAAGCGCTATTTGTTCCCTTATAGGGTGTTCGCAGATGTAACAAATCTCTTCATCATGCAGCCTTCCTTCGTAGGCCAATAATGCCAAATAACTTTCGCACACGATACGTTTTGGATTTTGCTTATGCCATTTTTTGGCTGCATTAAGAAGCAGCTCGTAGTAAAAAGTCTCTATCTCTTCGGTTTCTTTGAGATGAGGCTCAAAGCATTTGATGAAGTTGTGCCAAAGCAAAAGTTTATTTTTGTCAAAAAGCCAAGGAAAATTGATTTGCGAAAGATTTCTTAAACGCGGAAGAAAATAGCTTCCTTCTCCTTCTGTTTCAAAGTCAACCAAATTGCCCAACTGTAAAATAGAGTGTCTTGCACCAAAAAAACGGTAATACGTTTTTATCTCTTTGTCGCTAAGTATGGTAGCAACAGAATCTTCATTTTTGACTTTTCGAAGACCAAGTACAAATCCTTTTATTATGCTTCCTTTTTTCGATTTATAGAGAATTTAAACACCACAGATTCCAGCTCTCCGAATCTATAAACCATTCATTTTTTACATACATTATAGTCAAAATAAAATTAAAGAACATTGGAAAAAATACAAAATAAAATCCAAATTTTTATTTTATAATTAAACTTTAATTGTTAGTTTAGTATAATCGACCCCACTTATAGGGCATTTTTCAAAACCCTAGCAAAACTAAACTAAAGGTTGGCTTATGAGAGACTTATTTACCTCATTTAAGGATAATTGCGGATTTGGATTGCTCGCTTCCATAGATAATATTCCGACACACAAAAACGTAGAAGACGGTGTAACCGCATTGTCTCGCATGATGCACAGAGGGGCTGTGGCCGCGGACGGAAAGACAGGGGATGGCTCCGGGCTTTTGCTTTCGATTCCAAAAGAATTTTTTGCAAAAGAAGCAAAAAAAGAGGGGATTACTCTTCCTGATATGTATGCTGTAGGGATGATTTTTTCAAAGAATGAAAAAGATTTTGATATCATTAAAGAAGTATGCAAGAACAATGATCTTAAAGTAATTTATAACCGTACGGTACCGATAGATACAGAAGCCCTGGGCGAGCAGGCACTTGCTAAACTCCCTGATATTAAACAGGTTTTTGTTTCCCCGTATTCTTTAATGGGGGCAAGACGATTTGATGCGCTTGTGTATCTTTCCCGCAAAGAGATAGAAGCAAGGCTGTCAAACGATAGAGATTTCTACATTCCTTCTTTTTCAACTTCGGTTATTTCGTACAAGGGCCTCGTGATGCCTACGCATATCAAACATTTCTATAAAGATTTGAATGATAAAGCGTTTAAAATCTCATTTTGCCTCTTTCATCAGCGATTTTCCACCAATACACTTCCTGAATGGAGGCTGGCACAACCCTTTAGAATGATCGCACACAATGGTGAGATTAACTCTGTGACTGCCAACAGATTTAACGTGGCTGCAAAAAGCAGTGCGCTTGAAAGTAATGTATTTTCTCCCGATGAACTTAAACGACTTTTGCCTATCATACAGTTACAGATGAGCGATTCTGCAAGTTTAGATAACTTTTTTGAGTTTTTGCGTATCAATGGCATGGATTTCTTTAAAGCGGCACGTTCACTTTTGCCTGCACCATGGCAAAACTCTCCGCATATGGATGCAAAATTAAGAGCTTTTTATGAATATGCAAGTACCTGTTTTGAGCCATGGGACGGTCCTGCGGCAGTAAGTATGACAGACGGCCGTTATATCGGCTGTGTGCTTGATCGAAATGGGCTCAGGCCATCCAAATATATTATCACTACCGACAATAGACTCTTGATTGCTTCTGAGTATGGCGTACTTCAAACTCCCGAAGAAGAGATAGTAGAACGAGGAAGACTCCAATCGGGCGAAATGATGGGAGTAGATTTAAAATACGGAAAAGTACTTAAAAATGAAGACATCAACGAATATCTAAAAAATATAGATCCTTATGACAAATGGCTTAATGAGAATATGATTTACCTGCAAGAGCAGATGAGCGACCCTTTCTCTACGGTAGATATTCCCGAGAAAACCACCATGGAGGCAAAGCAGCGCTTCTTTAATATCACGCTTGAAGTGATTGAGCAAGTCTTTGAACCGATGGTAAAAGAAGGAAAAGAAGCTACTGCTGCCATGGGTGATGACACACCGTTAGCGGCCTTTTCTGATAAACAAAGAAATTTTTCCGACTTTTTTAAACAGAAATTTGCACAGGTAACCAATCCGCCGATAGACCCGATCCGTGAAAAATTGGTGATGAGTCTTAATACCGGTTTTGGCGAAGTAAGAAACATACTGGCTGACGATGCCGAGCATGCCAAACGACTTAAATCTATTTCCCCGATTTTATCTCTTGAGAAGCTAAATCTTCTTCAGGAATTTGGCGATGAAAAAAACCCAAAATATGACAAAATTTATAAAGTGAAGGTGTATTCTACTGCATTTGAGAGTAACTTAAAGTCCTCTTTGGCTTCATTGGCAGAACAGATTGTTTCTGATGTGAAAAATGAAGGTGTTCGAACTATTATCCTGGACGACAGGGCATTAAATGCACAAACTAAAGTAATGCCGATGCTTATGGTTGTGGGACGTCTTAACCAGGCCTTTCTTGAGGCGGGAGTCCGTCATCTTACGAGCATGGTCGCGGTTACAGGAGAGGCTTATGATTCTCATATGGCTGCATCGATGCTTGCTTTTGGTGTCGCGGCAATCTATCCTTATATGCTGTACCAAACAGTAGCTATGGTGGAGAGAAGAAAAGATGAAAATGTCGATCTTGCACCGATACTCAAAAAAGTACGCAAATCTATCAATGCCGGCCTGCTTAAGGTTATGTCCAAAATGGGTATTGCTACGATTTCAAGCTATAGAAACTCGAAACTTTTTGATGTTATAGGATTGAGCGAGGAGATCGTCTCTGAGTGTTTTTCCGGTGCAGCATGTTTGCTTTCCGGACTAGGGTACGAGGATATTGAAGAGCGTATCGCCAAGGCACACAAGCAGGCATACGATGTAGAAACCACCCATCGCATATTTCCTCTTAATATCGGCGGATACTATAAATATCTTGACGGAGGAGAGTATCATGACTATGCGCCTGCAACAGTGCATGCGATCCATACACTTTCTGAAACAGGAAAAAAAGAGGATTTTGAACATCTTAAATCGCTTATAGACCAAAGAGGCAAAAAGTTCATCCGTGATTTTTTTGAACTCAAAAGTGACAGAAAGCCTATCGTTATAGATGCGGTCGAACCGCTGAGTGAAATCTTTAAGCGTTTTTCTACTGCAGCGATGAGTTTGGGGTCTATCTCTCCTGAGGCACATGAATGTTTGGCTGAAGCGATGAATATTATCGGCGGACAAAGCAACTCGGGTGAGGGCGGAGAAGATGCCGTGCGTTTCGGTACCATTAAAAACTCTGCGATCAAGCAGGTTGCTTCGGGGCGTTTTGGGGTTACGCCTGAGTATTTGCGTTCGGCTAAAGAGCTTCAGATCAAAGTAGCCCAGGGAGCAAAACCGGGAGAAGGAGGTCAGCTTCCCGGCCATAAAGTGAGTCCCCTGATTGCCAGGCTTAGACACACTGTGCCGGGAGTAACACTGATCTCTCCTCCACCGCATCACGATATCTATTCTATCGAAGATTTGGCGCAGCTTATTTTCGATCTTAAACAAGTCAATCCTGAGGCAAAAATTGCCGTGAAGCTTGTGTCAACCGCGGGAGTCGGAACGATCGCTGCGGGAGTCGCAAAAGCCTATGCAGATAAAATTATTATCTCCGGTGCAGACGGCGGTACGGGCGCAGCCCCTATCGGATCCATCAAGTTTGCAGGCAATCCTTGGGAGCTGGGGCTTATAGAGGCACACAATGCACTTAAGGCCAACAATCTAAGAGGCCAGGTTTCGCTGGAAACAGACGGTGGCCTCAAAACGGGATTGGATGTTGTTAAGGCGGCTATTTTTGGTGCTGAAAGTTATGCTTTTGGTACAGGTATTCTAACGGTTATCGGATGCAAGCTTCTTCGTATCTGCCATTTGAATAAATGTTCGGTGGGCATTGCGACGCAGGATGAAAAATTAAGAACATTTTACAAGGGTTCTGTGGAACGTGTTATCAACTATTTTACATTGCTTGCAGAAGACGTAAGAGAAATTCTTGCAAAATTGGGCTATAGTTCAATTGAGGAGATTGTCGGAAGAAATGACTTATTGCAGGTCATTGATGATGAATTTGCCAAAAAATTCTCTTTTGAAAATTTACTTTACAAGCTTGACGGCGTAAATACACACCAGGTTGAGTCCAATGAGCCGTATGACAGCAATGAATATGAAAAAGAGATTTTGGCCGAATTGATGCCGACAATTAAAAATCCGGATACATCTATTGTGCTTGAAAAAGAGATCACCAATCTCAACAGAAGTTTCGGTACACGAATTTCCGGAGAAATTGCAAAGTATTATGGAGATAAAGGGTTTCCTGATGGCACCATTGATCTTAGGCTTACAGGCATAGCAGGCCAATCTTTGGGCGCTTTCCTCATTCACGGTGTCAGCATCCATATCAGCGGTGCAGGAAATGACTATATCGGTAAAGGCATGAGCGGCGGGCGTATCATTATCACCGCCCAGAAGAAAAATTCAGATTTTGCCTTGGGAGGAAATACATGTTTGTACGGTGCAACCGGCGGTAAACTTTATATCAGCGGCCAAGTCGGTGAGCGTTTTGGTGTGCGTAACTCCGGAGCGATTGCTATCGTAGAGGGGACAGGAGATCATCCTTGTGAGTATATGACAGGCGGTGCTGTGGTTATTTTGGGTAAAACGGGAGTAAATTTCGGTGCGGGTATGACCGGAGGCGTAGCGTTTGTTTATGATGTAGAGCATGAATTTGCAGAGAATATCAATCAAGAACTCGTCGAGCCAAGACGTATAGATACGGAAGATACGGATATTGAAAGGTATTATCTTAAAAAGCTGCTCAAGGATTATTATAAAGAAACAAAAAGCCAGAAAGCAAAAAAGATATTAGACAACTTTAGAGTAGAGATACGAAATTTTTGGCTGGTAAGACCAAAAGACATGAAAGGCCCTTTAAAGATAGAGGAAGGAGAATAAGATGTTACGATTTTATGATTTGGAAAGAATAGACGCCAAAAAAAGAGACGTTGTTGAGAGAACAAAAGATTTTGACGAGATTTATGAAATTTTTAAACCTGAAAAAAGTTCTGAACAGTCCGATAGATGCATTCAGTGCGGTGATCCATATTGCCACAATGGATGTCCTCTTCACAATTTTATTCCTCAGTGGCTTAAAGCAACGGCTAGTAATGATTTGGAATTTGCTTTTAGGCTTTCCAATGAAAGTTCCCCTTTTCCGGAAGTAATGGGGCGTATTTGTCCGCATGACAGGCTTTGCGAAGGCGCATGTACACTTAATGACGGTCACGGCGCGATTACCATAGGTTCCATAGAAACATTTATCAGCGAAGAAGGGTTTAAAAAAGGGTTCAGACCGGCTTTTGCCAATGAAAAAATAGGCAAAAGAGTGGCTATCATCGGTGCAGGACCGGCAGGACTCTCTGCTGCTACTTTCTTGTTGAGAGAGGGAGCGGATGTGGAGATTTTTGATAAACAGGCAAGAGCAGGCGGATTGCTGACGTATGGAATTCCCGGATTCAAACTTGATAAAAATGTAGTCAACCGCAGAATAAAACTCCTTAAAGAGGCGGGAGCAGTATTTCATCAAAATGTGGAGATCGGCAAAGACAAAAGTTTTGAAGAACTTACAGAAAATTTTGATGCCGTTTTCATCGGTGTGGGCGCAACAAAAGGAAAAAAACCCGGTTTGACCGGCGAAGATGCGAAAAATGCCTATTTGGCAATGGAATTTTTGGTAGATATCCAAAGAAAAATTTTTAATGAGCCAAGAGAAAAAAAGATTGAAGTGAAAGATAAAAATGTCGTGGTGATCGGGGGCGGAGATACTGCTATGGATTGCGTGCGTACTTCTTTGCGTGAAAATGCAAAATCTGTAAAGTGTCTTTATAGACGTGATGCACACAATATGCCCGGAAGCAAAAAAGAGTACATCAACGCTAAAGAAGAAGGAGTTGAATTTGAATTTTATGTCTCTCCCAAAGCGCTGATTACCAATGAAAACGGTGAAATTATTGCCGTTGAAATGATCAAAACAAAACTGGGCGAACCTGATGCGTCAGGCAGACAGAGTGTGGAAGAGATAGCGGGAAGTGAGTATAAAGTGGATGCGGATGTTGTGATCTTTGCACTCGGTTTTGATACGGTTAAGTATCCTTTTTTCGCGAGCAACGGCATAGAAACAGACAAATGGGGCGGTATAACGGTGGATAAAAATTATCAAACCACTAAAACAGGTATCTATGCAGGCGGCGACTGTCACCGTGGCGCAGATCTGGTAGTTACGGCCGTACGTGATGGACGAGACGCAGCCAAAGCAATTATAAAAAAACTGCTTGCATAAAAAATGACCCTATTTTTAGAAGCCTGCATCAAAGCTAATGAGGAGATAGCCTTAAGGCTCAAAGAAGGATTTGAATCTTCATGTTTTGTAAAGACACAAAATGGTGCAGGCGGCGATATAAGTTCAGGATTTGATCTGATGGCAGAAGCCGTATTTGTCAAGCATTTGTCCTCTTTTGGGCAAATTGAATCCGAAGAGTCCGGCATCATAGGTGAAGGCAAAGAAACCATTATCCTTGATCCTGTTGACGGCAGTGACAACGCTCTTTCTTTATTTCCTTTTTACGGTACATCGGTTGCAAAGATCAACGCTGATGGCATTCTTGATGCCGCAGTTGTTTGCAATCTTGTCAATGGCGATATTTTTCTCAAGTCAGACCAAAATGAAGTACTGCAGGGGAAGCTTTTTGATTCAAGCTTTCACGCGCCTTGCATTTCTTCTCATTCCAAAATAGGACTTTTTGAAAAAGCCTATGCCCATTTTGATGTAGTGAAAGCTTTAAATGATGCAAAATTGAAATTTAGAGCGCCGGGAGCAGTGGCCTTGTCCTTAGCGTATGCTCGAAATGTGCAGTATGTGCTGTATGTAGGGGCTTTTCGTATTTACGATTTTGCAGCAGGTTTGGCTCTTTGCGAAGGACTTGAAGTGATCGTTGAGGCGGATTATGTTATAGTATCAAAAGAGAAAGAGATAGCGCACAAGATTGAAGCGTTATTGAAAGATTTAAAAAAGTAGGAGAATCGGATGTTTGGAAATCTTTTTGGAAGAATAAAACATGAAGCAGCCCAAGAGACCCCCAATCAATGGATAAAATGTCCCAAATGTACTTCATTGATGTATTATAAAGAAGTGGAAGCAAAACAAAACGTCTGTCCCAAGTGCAATCATCATTTTCGTATTGATGCAGATAAGCGTATCGCTTCATTGTGTGATGAAGGAAGCTTTGTGGAACATGACGCTGCACTTACGCCGATTGATCCGTTGAAATTTGTTGATAAAAAATCTTATAAAAAACGGCTGGAAGAAGCCAAGGCTCAGACAGGCAAAAACTCTTCCGTGGTAAGCGGTTCATGTACCATACATGGACAAGAGGTTGAATTGGTGATTTTTGATTTTTCTTTTATGGGGGGAAGTTTGGGATCGGTAGAGGGGGAAAAGATCGTTCGTGCGGTAAACAGGGCTATTGCAAAAGAGTGCGGCGTGATTATTGTCAGCGCGAGCGGCGGTGCAAGAATGCAAGAAAGTACCTATTCGCTTTTACAGATGAGCAAAACTTCCGCTGCGCTCAACAGGCTGCACCACAAAGGGTTGCCGTATATTTCCATTTTGACAGATCCTACAATGGGAGGAGTGAGCGCTTCTTTTGCGATGCTGGGAGATGTGATTATGGCTGAGCCTGATGCGTTGATCGGATTTGCAGGACAAAGGGTTATCAAGCAAACCGTAGGAGTGGATCTTCCGGAAGGGTTTCAGCGTTCAGAATTTTTGCTTGAGCACGGGTTGATAGACATGATCGTGGACCGTACAGAGATGAAACATACACTGGCTAGCCTGCTTAAGCTTTTTGATAAAAAAAGCGCATGATATACGCCTTAGTAGACAAAGAAACACTTCTCTCAAAAAGGGTTTCTTTGCCCGCCCTGCTGCATCATATCCGATCTCTTAATGCCCCCATGCTTCAATACCGCAATAAAACAGGCTCCACAGAAGAGAAAAAAACAGATCTTTTTATGATACGAAAATATTATCGCGGGATACTGATCGTAAACGATACGATAGAGTTCATCGACTATGCAGACGGTTTGCATGTAGGGCAGGAAGATATGCGTCTCTACGGTGAAGCGCCGCATGAGGCTATCGGGCAGATACGCCGGCAGATAGGAAGCAAAATCCTCGGACTTTCTACGCATAACAAAGAGGAGGTTTTGGAAGCCAATACTTTGGATCTTGACTACATAGGCCTAGGAGCCTATAGGGCTACCGGGACAAAAAAAGAGGCAAAAGTAAGTGGCGAAGCGCTGCTTGAGATTGCCAAATACTCCAAACATCCCGTTGGCATCATCGGCGGCGTGAGGCTGGAAGACGCATTTGAAGAGCCTATCGTGTATAAAGTGATAGGATCGGATCTCTATAAGGGGCTGATTTGAAATCACAGCTATTGGTTTGTCTGGCTTCCAAATACAAGTTGGGAGTATTTTCAACTTGAGAGAAATGAAAGAATAGAGCGTTTAAGAAAAAAACCATAAAATAAAAAGGAGAACAAATGAAAGTACCTAAAGATGTAGGGTGCGATAATGACAAATGTATCGAGTCGTCCAATTGCCAACGAGCGGCGATCTATAAAAACGGCACGGCAAGAGAGGTGAAAAGTTTCGGAGGCACACCCCAGAAAGGGTGCGGAAAGTTCCTTCCTAAAGAAGAGAAAGAGAAATAAAAAAACCCGATATGTGATCTCAAGAATAGAAACCTGTTGTGAGTTTTTTGTTGCGCAGTCATTTATAAAAACGGTAATCTGGTTAAAAAGTAGATAACCAGCCTCCAATGTATCATAGGAGATAAAATGATAAAAAAAGAGATATCCGCTAAGTTTCAGCAAGGGTTTATACTGCTACTTCTGTTTATAGTTCTGGCAGGCTTTATAGGGATGATTCATGAGTTTCTAATCGCACTTGTACTGGCTGCAATATTTTCGGGGCTTCTTTATCCTTTCTATCTCCATATCCTTTCCTATCTCAAAAACAGATCTGCTTTGGCGGCCGGTACTACACTGATCATCATTGCTTTTGCGTTTGGTTTGCCACTGGCAGGACTTGCAGGCATGGTAACAAGCGAAGCGATACAAATCAGCAAAAAAGCACGTCCCATCGTACAAGAAGCCTTCGATAAGAATCTTTCTTTGAGCGCAAAGGTGCCTGACTGGCTGCCCATGAAAGAGAAGCTTGAACCGTTTAATGAAACTATTGTTAAGAAAGCCTCCGAAGCGATCAGTGCAATGGGAAGCTGGCTTGTTTCAAGCTTATCCAGCGCCACAAAAGGAACAGTCGGCTTTTTTATCAGTCTGTTTGTTATGCTTTATGCAATGTTTCACTTTTTGATACACGGACCGCAACTGTTGCGCTCTCTTGCCTCTTTGCTGCCCCTCTCGGAAGAGGATCGGACGGAAGTAATGAGCCGTGGGTTGATGGTGACGAAAGCATCCTTGAAAGGCATAGTGGTTATAGGGCTTATGGAGGGGGTATTGGTCGGAATGGCACTTTGGATTACAGGGATCGAAGGTTCCGCATTTTGGGGAAGTGTTGTTTTTCTTCTTGCTGCTATCCCGGGATTAGGCGCATCGCTGATCTGGCTGCCGGCAGCTCTTTATTTGTTGTTTATAGGCAGTACCGGATGGGGAATAGCTCTTATTGTATGGGGAGTGGTGGTGGTAGGATTGGTTGACTATCTCATACGCCCACGGATGGTGGGAAATGATTCAAAATTGCCCGATCTTGTTATCCTTATATCAATTTTTGGAGGAATCGCGTCTTTTGGGCCGATAGGTATCCTTATAGGCCCGGTGATTGCAGCACTTTTAGATACAATTTTAAATATTTATAAAAAGACATTTCAGTCTTTATTGCCTTCTTGAATAGGAGGCATGAAAAAACGTTAGCATCACAAAAGAAGGAAGTTATAGTGGCACTATTCAAAATACAAAAAAATGAAACTCTAGAGGTTGTAAAAGAAAAAAAGTTCAAACTCGAAAAAGAGATACAGCAACTTACCGAACAAAATCTATCGATTGTATTCGGGCTGGAATTTGTTCGATCAGAGTTTTCGCTTAACAACTTCAGAATTGACACATTAGCATTTGACCGAGAAACAAATTCATTTGTTATTATTGAATACAAAAGAGATAAAAGCTTTAGTGTCATAGATCAAGGGTATGCTTATCTGTCTTTAATGCTCAACAATAAAGCTGATTTTATTCTTGAATACAATGAGAACAAGCAAGAGACATTAAAACGCAATGATATAGCGTGGTCACAATCTCGTGTCATGTTTATTTCACCTTCGTTCACCACTTATCAAAAAGAGGCAATTAATTTTAAAGATTTACCTATAGAATTATGGGAAATTAGCAAATTCGACAATGATACCGTGATGTACAATCAAATCAGAACATCCGGTGCCCAAGAGAGCATTAAAACAATTTCACAACAAAATGAAGCAATCTCAGCCGTTAGTAAAGAGATCAAAGTCTTTACAGAGGATGACAATTTAATTAAAGCGACGGATGAAACCAAAGAGTTGTACGACAAATTCAAAGCTGCAATTTTAAATTTCGATAATGATATAGAAATCAAGCCAAGGCAGCTATACGTTGCATTTGTATCGGGATCAAATATCGTAGATGTCCATGTGCAGAAAAATGCTTTGAAAATGTGGATTAATCTAAAAAAAGGAGAGCTTGATGACCCCAAAAATTTAGCCAGAGATGTCTCTAGTACAGGGCATTGGGGAAATGGGGATTATGAGTTGCACATCAAATCAGATGATGAATTTGAGTACATTTTAAGTCTCATAAAACAATCTTTGAATAAAAATAAAAAATAAAATCTTAACAACTCAAAGGAGATCAATCAAAAACCCGCGTGGGAGTGTATATTTCAGGGTATTATTGCACTAACGAAAGAAGAACAATAGTTTATTTCAACTCATTCGTATGAATTTTTGTTCCTACCCCGATAGGGATATAATGCTCCCCGTAAGCTTCCTGGAACAGATCCCTTGCCTGATCACCGCTGCAGTGGCAGGGGCCCACATAGCGTACACCCAGTTTTTGCATCTCCGAGATAATCATTTTGATTTCTTCTTTGTTTTTGCTTCTTAAATGGAACCCTCCCATTACCAGCAGCACGTCATCATCCAATATCTCTTTGGCTCTTTTTACGATGTTGACAATGCCCGGATGTGCGCATCCTGTGATGATGACCATGCCTTTGGGTGTCCGGATGATCAATGATTGCTCTTTCATTAAGGCATCCATCTCGCCGGTCGAGTAAACCCCATTGAAAAGTTCTTTCGGCTTTTTGACTTCAATGGCAGGGGTTCCATAGCGTTTGATCTTATCCTTGAAGCTTTCAGGAAATGATGCGGGTATATATATGGTCAACTGATTGTTTTTCTGCAAGAGATCATACACGCCGCCGATATGATCGGAATGTGCATGGGAGAGGACCAAGGTTTCTATGATTTCAGGATTGATTTGCTGTATTTGCATATTATTCAGCAGCATACCGCCGTCTGCACCCGTATCAAATAAAACGGTTTTTTTCATCCCCTCGATCAGGCATGAAAATCCCCATCCGCTTTGCAGACCCTTTTTGTAGGGATTGTTGTCAAAAACGATGGTGATGATCGGATAATTCATACTTTCCTCCTTTGCGATATGCTGTTCTTCTGCTTCGCACAAAAACGTTATAAAAAACCATGCAAAAACAAAAAGAATTTTTTTATGCGTATGGCAATGCATTTAGGACTCCTCTGGCTCATAGTGTAAAACAACCATTTAAATAGGTCTTGCACGCGGCTTTTTTAAATCATACCACAAATTCCTTTTTGCCCCATATTTTCTGGCATGGAACGGGTTGAATGATCAGCTTGCAATTGAATTGCGTAATCGTTTGTTAACCTTATTTATCTATGATATACACAAAGGTATGTCAACGAAAGGAGTCAACATGCACAAACAAAACTTTATCATGGTAACATTTATCATTACCGGGTTGGCACTGAATCCTGTGATGGGTGAAACAGCGGAACGCAGAACAGGTTACAGTAAAGTAAATCATCCTTCTGTAGTATCAAGCATCGCAAAGATTTTGCATAATCGTGGATTGGAAGAAGATGCTGCAAATGCAATCGCTTCAGAACTTGTGAGTGAAGAAGAGAGCAGTCTGTTAGAAATGATGATCTGTATTCTTGAAAATCATGATATCGTGACCAGAGAGGAAGTGTTGGCATATTTGAGTAAGGCAGCATTGCACAAGCAAAAGTTGGATTTTAAAAGTTATGATCAGCTTATAGGTATGGTCGAGAAGATTAAACAAAAACCGACAGAGGAGAATACACGCAAAAAACTCAATGAACTGTCAAAAGTAACCCGACAGTTGTTTGCATAGATAGAGGAAGATCACTCCCCGATCTATATCTTCTGATATAAAACGGGTTGTCGTCTCATCGGGATGAGTGGGGGGTTTTGGCGGTGCAAAGTATGCAAAACGGGCATTTTCATAGCCTTGATGAAAAAAAAGCATTGTTTTGAGAGCGAAATAAAAAAGGACAAAAGATGCAAAACGATTTTAGTAAAGCGATGGATTTCAGGCATGCGTGCAAGGTCTTTGATGAGGATAAAAAGATACCTCAAGATCAGATACATTATATTTTGGAGGCAGGGAGAAAATCTCCTTCTTCATTCGGGATGGAACCATGGAAATTTTTGGTCATTACCAATGAAGCGCTCAAAGCAAAATTACGTCCGGAGTGCTGGGATCAAGTGCAAATCACTTCTTGTTCCCATTTGGTAGTTCTGCTCGCAGCTATTGAAAATGCCAAACCCCAAAGCGGTATACCCTCTGAACGATTTGCTAGACGGCCGCTTTCTCAAGAGCAGATAGACGCGTATATGGCGCGTTATCAAAATCACTTGAAAGAGGAACTAAAATCGGATGAAAAGATGTTTGCGTGGACGGCAAGACAAACGTACATTGCTTTGGCCAATATGATGACCGCAGCAGCGTTTGTGGGCATAGACTCCTGTCCGATAGAAGGATTTGAAAAAGAAAAAGTAGAAGAGATCCTTTGCCTTGATACAAACAAATGGCAGGTAAGTGCATTGGCTGCCTTTGGATATCGTGTGCAAGAGCAGTCCAAACAGTTAAGATTGGCGTTTGATGACGTAATCGAGTTTATCTCGTAAGATATACGTATAGAGTACTGGAGGTACCTGATGAAACAGACTTTTAAAGTGAAAAATGTTAAGTGCGGAGGGTGTGCAGGAACACTCAAAAAAGAGTTGCTCAAAGAATTTGGCGAAATTGAAGTCAATTTGGAGACGGATCCAAGAGAGATCACCTTGGATGTAGATAATGACAAGATCGAGGCATTGAAACTTAAATTAAGAAGTTTGGGCTATCCGCTAGTTACCGATGAGCTTTCTACGCTGCAAAGCATTGGCGCCACAGCAAAAAGTTTTGTATCCTGCGCGATAGGAAAGATCGAAAAATCATAGAAATCCCAGCCTCCAAAGCCTTTTTATGGAGTAACTGACTTGATCTCTTGGATGCTGATGGCTTGATGTGCTATTTGTTTCCGATTTCATTGGCTATGTTGATAAGATTTTCAGACCAATTTGGATCAAGCGGTGAGATTTTTTTGACAACTATGCCCGTCTCTCTTGCTATGATTTGAGCGCTTTTGTCTGAAAATTCAGGCTGAGTGAAAATCACCTTTACTTTTTGTTCTTTGGCTTCATTGATGACTTCGATCATCTCTTTTGGTTTTGGAGTTTTACCTTCTACTTCAACGGCTATTTGTATCAGATCATATTCGTGAGCAAAATAACCCCATGATGGATGAAAAACCATAAATTTACTTTTTGGTTTTATCTCTTTAAGCGCTTTTTTAATCTGTGCGTCGGTATCTTGAATCTCTTTTATGAAACACTCCAGATTGGACCTATAAAAGGGTTCATTTGCAGGATCAGTTTCCGCTAAGGCTGCAAAGATATTTTTTGCCATGATCGCTACGTTTTTTGGTGAAGTCCAGGTGTGAGGATCTCTTCCGTCGTGACGATGTCCTTCATCGTGGTGTTCGTTCTCATGCTGATGGCGCTCTGCGATTTGTATTTTAGGCACTTCATTGTCCATGTTGACAAATTTTAGTTTTGGATTTTGTGCTTTAAATCTATCAAGCCAAACATTTTCAAACTCAACACCTATGGAAAAATAAAGATCAGCTTTTGAAATAGAGACCATTTGTGAAGGTTTGGGTTCATACGAGTGCGGAGAATTTCCGGGTTCTACCATCACGGTAACTTCTGCTTTATCTTTTGCAATTTTCTGAACAAATGTTTTTTGCGGGGGTATGCTTACAATAATATTCGATTTTGCATAAGCAAGAGAATACAGAACACTGCCCAGTAAAAATATTATTTTTTTCATTCTGATCCTTTTAAGATTTTACGAATGGTACTTTCAGCCGACTTAATTGCAACTTAGTTGCATTTGTATCAGACATCATAAAGATTTAAAGTGCTAAGATTATTTTATGCAAATAGAAAAACTGATAGAAGAAAAAAAATTAAAACTGACAAGTGCACGCAAAGAGCTTTTGGAATTATTTTTAAATGCCAAACGGCCTCTTTCCTATGAAGACGTGAAAGACAAAATAAGCATGGATAAGGCAACATTTTATCGTAATGTCTCAAGGTTTGAAGAGGAGTCTATCGTCAATAGTTTTGAATCCAATGATAAAAAAAGATATTACGGAATATACGCTTCTGCGCATGCCCACTTTATTTGCCACATATGCAGTTCTATCGAGTGTATGAAAACCGTAACAAATGTAAAAGTGGATGGCTATAAGATAGAAGATGTCATTTTAAAAGGAATATGTAAAAAATGCAACCAAGCAGAAAGTAAACCTTCTTCACCGCTTTGATATCTTTAAGCACTGCATTCAATACCTATGCGTTTAATAGTAATGGCATGATTTCTAAGTATTTAATTCAATAAAAATTATTCTAAAATCCATAAAAAGAGAACAAATCCCCTGTTTGGAGTATTCGGCTTCTTTGCAAAAAATATTAAATGCGACTAAGTTGCATCTAAGACCTTTTCCATTACTATTCCACCAATTAATAGCACACAGAAGGAAATAAAGATGAAATATACAGTGGGAATAGTGATGGCGGGATTCTCTTTTTTGTGGGCAGAAGCGATGCAAAAAAGTGTTAATCTTGATGCCATTACTGTTTCGGCATCGCCTGTTATAGAGCATGAGGCTTTTGATGTGCCATGCCAGATTGATGCCGTCACCGATACAAAAGAAGCTTCCAGCGCCTCAATGGGTGAGATCTTGTCAGAAATGGCAGGAGTCAACAATCTTTCGACAGGTTCACAAGCGGGCAAGCCGGTTATTAGAGGATTTTCAGGAGAGCGCATCAAGATGCTATCCAACGGCAGTCCAACCGATTCACAAACCTACGGCATTAGACATATTGATAACATAGATCCGCTTTTGGCTGAGCGTATAGAGGTGATCCGCGGAGCCCAGGGGGTGCTTTACGGATCGGACGCCCTGGGGGGTGTGGTCAATGTGATAACCCCTGATTATTTGGTTGCCGATGAAGGAAAAACGCTTTTTAGAGGGGAGCTTTCGGGTGAATACCACACCAACAATAACGAAAAAGCAACTGTGCTTAAAACACAGAGCGCCGTTGGAAAATGGGGGGTGAATGTGGCCGCCTCCATAAGAGAGGCAGACAATTATCATACGGGAGACAGCGCAACATGGAAAAGCGGTGATCCGGCAGGAGATTTGCCTCTTTTTGCCGGAGAGCTGCCCTATACAGACTTCAAGAATCAGTCTGCGCGCGTAGGGGTGGGATATACAGATGATGATTTTAAATTTGCACTGCAGCATACCTATTGGCAAAGTAAGCAAAATTATCTTGGACATACCCCTGCACCTGCATTTGAAGCCGTCTCTTCCGCCGGACAAAAATTAACCAATAATGAAACGCAACTGAGTGCGACTAAGAATCTGGGGGAGTGGAGTGTGGAAGCAAAAGTTTCAATGACCAAAAATCAAAGAGAAGCAGCAACCAATACGCCTTATCAGCAGATGCAGACAGTAAGGGGTACGCCTTTATACCTTGATATCGATACCGATCGAAAAGATTTCCATGTTGCACTCACGCATCCCATGGCAGGGATTTTTATGGGAGAGGTCGGGCTTGAAGGATACGTCAAAGATCAAGACCTCAAAGAGGGCAAACTGCTTCCGAGTGCGAAAGAATGGGGTAAGGCCGTTTATCTTTTTGAGGAAGCAAACCTTGAAAAGTGGATCCTCCAAGCAGGGTTGCGCTACGATACACGAAGCGTTAAAGCGGCGCTTGAGGGAACCAGCAGTTATTTTGTAGATCAAGGCATTTACGATGATGCGACCAACAGCCAAGAGTTTGCTTCATGGGGCGGTTCGCTGGGAGCAACGTATAAGATCGATGAAACATGGGCGCTGGCAACCAATCTTAGCAAAGGATTTCGAGCTCCGGGAATTTTTGAGCTTTTTGCCGGAGGCATCCATGGCGGGGTGCAAGCGTTTCAGATAGGCAATCCTTACCTTGAAGAAGAAAGCACTTTAGGGGTTGATCTCTCTTTGAGATACAAAAAAGAAGAGACCTATAGCAGTTTAACATTCTATCGCAACACCGTTGATGATTATATTTATCTTGCCAATACGGGCTTGTACCGCAATCCTGTGACGGGAGAAGTAGCTCCAACAGGCATTCCGGAGATGAAGCATGAGCAAACCGATGCAATTATCCAAGGAATTGAGTGGTCATTTGAGATGCCTATCAGTCCTGTGACAACGCTGCGGGTGAGCGCTGAATATATTCAAGGCGAAGATACGAAAAACGATACGCGTTTGGCGTATATTCCGCCCAGCAATGCTTCGATTGGTGTGACTCAGAAGCTTGGTGCATTTGGTATAAGCAGCAACAATGAACTCACACTTGATATGCGCGTATTTGAAGAGCAAAAAGTTGCAGGAGCATTTGAGCCGTTTGCCCAATACAACAATACACCGTTTGGCAGCGCCGATACTTCAGGGTATGCTCTGTTTGATATCGGATACAGCACGCAGCTTCAAATGGGCAAAAGCAAAGTGGATGCCCATGTAAAAGTTTCCAATCTTTTCGACAGGGCGTACCGCGGTTATCTTGACACCTACAAGGGCTATGCGCTTGGGATGGGAAGAGATATCAGCTTTGGGCTCTCGGTACCTTTTTGATATCAGTTAAGGCGATTGAATAGTAAAAAAGTTTACTGAGCCGGCGTGCCGGATTAATGAGTATTTTTAAAAATGAGATGTAGTTTAGGTCCAAAAATGGAAAAATGAGGGGATAAATTTTTAAATAATAAGCTACTATTGTATAAATAAATTTTAAATGGCCTAAAATGTTTTAAACTATAAGCTGACGCATAAAGCAGCACCGATAAATTGGGAAGATCAGATATAGTTTAATCATCTTTTGGCAAGAGGAACCCATGAAACAGCTTGTATTTGGATTTTTATTGTTTTGGACATCTTTTCCGGCATGGGCACAAAGCCCTTTTGTTTTGACCGGACTGAAAAGCTATACTCCGGTCGTAGCCATAGAGGCAGGAAAAGTGGATAAAAAGATCAAATCGATGATCCTTGAAGAGATGGAAACAACAAGCAAGGAACTCGGCATCGATACAAAGAGTGATACTTCCCTTGCTTTTGCTTTTGACATTAAGAGAATCAGTATTGGTGAAACGGTTGCGCTTAAAGTCGATCTGATAGTAAGTGAAAATTTACAACATCCAAAAACCAAAGAGCATTTGTTCGTTCTTTTGTATATTGATACGCATATTTTTGTGCCGGAAGATCTTGAAGAGGAACTGATGGATGCGGTAGATGAGATGCTTGCAAAGTTTGCTTCGCAGTATGAAGAAGATAACAGTAAGGCGCTTCAGAGTAAATCTTTATCAGCAGAGGAATCTTTTGCTGTGCAGATGCAGTATGAAACTGACTACAAAACAGCCTTGGAAAAAGCAAAAAAAGAACATAAACTTTTAATGGTTTTTATGAGTACAAACTATTGTCCGTGGTGCAGAAAGCTTGAGAACCGTGTGCTTTCCAGGGGGGATATCGATAAAGATATCAAAGCGCAGTTCGTTCCTTTAATGCTTAACTTTAGCGAAAAAAACTTTCCTTCACAACTCAATGATATTGCCATAACACCAATACTTTATATTATTGATCCTTTAAGCGAAAAAATTCAAAATACATTTGTGGGCTACAATAATCATGAAGCATTTTTGCAGCTTCTTGGGAAAAAATAAATATTATGCAAAAATGATATGCTGCTAAAGGATATACGATGAACGCTGTACGATATGGACATCAACAAATTTTTCCTTCTAAGGTCGTCTGTATCGGACGAAATTATGTAGAGCATATAGAAGAACTTGGCAATGAAATCCCTGCTGGTATGGTGGTTTTCAACAAACCAAACTCAGCCATAAGCGACAGGCTCTATTTTGTGAGCGAAGATACGCGCTTTGAGGGCGAGATCACTTTTTTGATCCAAAAAGGGAAGATTGCAGGGGTAGGTTTCGGACTTGATCTGACCAGAGCAACACTTCAAAATTATCTCAAATCCAAAGGTTTGCCTTGGGAGAGGGCCAAGGCGTTTGATTGTTCTGCGGTACTGAGCGAATTTGTACCGTTTCGAGGAGAGTTGGATTCTTTAAGTATGAAACTGTATGTCAATGATGTTTTGGTGCAATTTGCCACCTATAAGCTGATGATGTATAAACCTCAAACAATGCTTAACGAGATAGAAAGTTTTATGCACCTCGAAGACGGCGATGTGATCATGAGCGGTACGCCTAAAGGGGTTGGAACGTATGCCGCAGGTGATAGATTTTTGGGGCAGATTTACAGCTATGACGTGCTGATCTTGGAAAAAAACTGGGAAGTAGAAACAAAAAATGTTGTTTGAGATAGCCGAATATATAGGCATTATCGCTTTTGCTACGAGCGGGTTTTTTGTCGGGGTTCAAAATAGGCTGGACTTTTTGGGGGTGCTTATCTCTGTGTTTTTGACAACGCTTGGCGGAGGAATTATGCGGGATATCGCCGTTGACAGAATGCCCTATGCATTTACGCAAAATACGCCGGCCATTATGGCGATAGGCGTGATGACGGCGCTGATCCTATTTCGTTTTCACAAAAAAGACAGCCTTGAAAATAAAGCTTTTTTTATCATCAGCGATTCCATAGGGCTGATCTCTTTTAGTATTACGGGCTCATTGATCGCGCTGGAATACGGATTTAATCTCACGGGTGTATTGGCATTGGCTTTTGTGACGGCAGTAGGAGGAGGAATCATGAGGGATATCATCATCAATGAAATCCCCTTTGTCTTTAAAACAGGATTTTACGGGACAGTCGCGCTTTTGGTAGGGCTGTGTCTTTATATGCTAGACCGCTATGATTTGGTGCAGGTGTACACAATCGCGGTTGTATTTGTTTTTGGCGTAGTGCTTCGACTGGTTGCTTACTACAGAAAATGGTCTATTCCTCTTGTGTGAAGGGATAGGCAAAAGGCATCCGATCAGTAAAACAGGTTTAAATTTTCTTTTTTACGCAAAAAACAAAACTGCTTTAAAAATAAATATTTTTTGGTATGATAAAAAAAACCAAAAGCGGTAATAAACATGAAAAGAGTCTCTACGATATGTCCCTACTGCGGTACCGGATGCAACATCTATCTGACTTCCAAAAACGGCAGAGTAGTTGGGGTCTACCCTTCACGGCACAATGAGATAAACAGCGCAAAACTATGTGTAAAAGGGTGGAATATCCCTGAATTCATTACCCATCCTGACCGCCTCAAAAAACCTCTTATCAGGAAAAACGGAGAACTTACAGAGTGTGAGTGGGAAGAAGCATTGGCATTTTCCGCCCAAAAACTGCTGGAGATCAAAACAAAAAACTCTCCTGATGCTATCGGTGTTATAGGTTCTGCAAGATGCACTAATGAAGAGCTTTATCTTGCACAGAAGTTTGCCCGTGCAGCAATCGGAACGAACAATATCGATCATTGCGCACGCATTTGCCATGCTCCGACTGTCACGGGACTGATCGCTTCCCTCGGAAGCGGAGGGATGACCAATCCGATCCATGACATCAAAAATGCAAAAACGATAATTTTGATAGGGGGCAATCCTTTTGAGGCACATCCGATTATAGCCGGACATATCATCGACGCGATAGACAATGGGACCGAACTGATTGTAGCCGATCCAAGGCGCACAAGACTGTGTGATTTTGCCGCTATGCACCTGCAGCTAAATCCCGGATCAGATATAGCACTCATAAACGCAATGGCAAAGGTCATTATAGATGAAAACCTGACCGACCAGGAGTTTATAAAAAACAACACTGAAAAGTATGAAGAGTTCAAGGAGTCTTTTAAAGATCTTTCTTTGGAAGAGGCACAATTTATAACGGGCATAGACAAAGAGAAGATTCGTTTGGCGGCAAGAAGGTATGCGACACAAAAACCCTCTTCCATCATTTATACTCTTGGCATCACTGAACACTATACGGGAACGGCAAACGTGAGGGCCTTGGCAAATCTTACGCTGCTCACAGGCAATATAGGAAAACCGGGATCGGGCATAAACCCCTTGCGGGGTCAAAACAATGTGCAGGGCGGCTGCGATATGGGTGTGGCTCCGTTTATGCTTCCCGGATATAAATTCATCAGCCCCCTATGCGGAGGCAATAGCGATAAAAAAACGATCAAAAAATACGAAGAAGTGTGCCGTGTGCCTTTTCCGCCTCAACAGGGTTTTATGACGCCTCAGATGATTGAAGGTGCCCTAAGAGGCGATATTAAGGCAATGTGGATCATGGGCGAAGATCTTCTTACGACCGAAGCCAATGCACACAAATCACAAAAAGCCCTTGAAAACCTTCATTTTCTGATCGTGAGTGACCTGTTTCTAACGCCTACGGCGCAGAGGGCAGATGTGGTTTTCCCTGCTTGCACCTTTGCAGAAAAAGAGGGAACCTTTACCAATACTGAAAGAAGGGTTCAGCGAATACACAAAGTGATTGAACCTCTAGGAGAATCAAAAAGTGATCTTGAGATCATAAGTCTTCTCTCTTCAAAAATGAATTACCCCATGGAGTATGAGAGTGCTGAGGAGGTGTTTGAAGAGATGAAAAGCCTCACACCCCAATACGCAGGCATAAATTACGGCAGAATCGAATCTGAGGGGGGCATTCAATGGCCCTGCCCAAGGGAAGACTCCAAGGGTACACCCATATTGCACAGTGAGGGCATCGCAAGAGGGAAAGGGGAGTTTTATGTTCCGGAATTTTTAGAGCCAAGAGAAATCCCTGATGAGAAGTTTCCATTTTATCTTTCCACCGGGCGGATACTTTTTCATTACAACTGCGGCTCTATGAGCGGCAGGACGACAAGGCTTGCAAGGGAATTTTCTGAAAATTTTGTCATGATAAATCCCGAAGATGCAAGACGGTTTGGCATAGAAGAGCATGAAGAAGCAGTTGTCTCAACAAGAAGGGGAGAGATCACCGTAAGGGCAAAAATAACTGACGAAACCGCCCCCGGCCTTCTGTGGATGCCTATCAATTTCTACAAAAGCCGTACCAATGTTCTTACCAACGATGCAATGGATGAAAAGAGCGGGGTCAGCGAAGTAAAAGTCTGTGCAGCAGCTATCAAAAGGAGCGAAAAGTGAATTATAAAACAGATGGTGACTCTATTGCAAAATGGATAAAATCACTTTGCAGATCTTATGAGGTAATTGCGCCGAAAAAAGAGCCAAACGGCGATATATTTTACTCTATTATAAAACCTTCAGATGCGGTTTGCCTAGATTTTGCGGGCACTCCGATCAATACTCCGAAAGATTTTATCTATGAAAACTATAAAAGGCTAATAAAGTGGGATTTTAGTAGTAATGAGTCTGCTGTGGAAACCTTTGAAGAGGAATCCAAAAAAAGAATTATTTTTTTAAGAAACTGCGACATAAAAGCGATCAGGCTTCTTGATGCGTGGTTCGAACAAGACGTGGCAGATGAAGACTATAAAAAGTTTAGAGAAAATCTCACGCTTGTCACCATAGGATGCCATTTGATCGGACCCCACTGCTTTTGCTCAACCTTTGGGGTTGATCCCGTAGAAAAAGAAAACTATGAACTTCAGCTTACAAAAGAAGAAAATAGTTATATCGTGCAGGCAAAAAATCTTGTGCTTGAACTGCCAAATCATCTCGAAGAGATATCGCATGAACCAAAAGAGTTAAAAACCGTTATCTTGGATCCTAAAAACATACATACTATATATGATTTTGAAAAAAACACAGAGTTATACAATGAGATAACCAAGCGCTGTCAGCTTTGTGACGGGTGTACATTCTTGTGCCCTACCTGCACGTGCTATGATATAGTTGATCATGGCGATGAAATAAAAGGAGAAAGGCTTAGACTTTGGGATTCTTGCCTCTTTTCAAGTTTTACGAAGATGGCAAAAGGATATGACCCTGAACCCACATTCGCCCACTCCTGGAGCAGAAGGCTCTCCTGCAAGCTTGTTATGAATGATCGAAGCTGCATAGGATGCGGAAGGTGCGATATGACCTGTCCGAGCAACATAGGAATGAAAAGCATTTTGATGCTGGCACAACACAAGGATCATGCATGAACACGCAAAGACCGATACCCGCGGTGATAAAAAATATAGAACATCCTAGTAAATATGTGAAAATATTTACACTTTTTCCAAAAGAGCCTCTATCTTTTACACCGGGACAATTTTTGATGGTATCCGTGTTTCCGGAGGGTGAAGCGGCCTTTACTCCCTGTTCATGTATTAAGGAAGACGGCACTTTTGAGATCGCCATAAATCTGGTAGGCAGACTTACTTCAAAGCTTCACTCGATGAAGGTGGGCGATATCATTGGCATAAGAGGTGGTTACGGCAAAGGTTTTTCTGTGCAAAAAGCTGTAAATTCATCAAGTATTACCATCATTGCAGGCGGCATCGGGATAGCACCCTTGCGGTTTTTGATACAAAAGCTGCTGGCATACGGCGACAGGCCCAAGATAAACATCATCTACAGTGCAAACAAAGCTTCCAAGTTTCTCTTTATGGAGGATTTGGAGAGTTGGCAAAATGAAAAAGAAATAGACCTGTATCTTGCTGCTGCTAAAGCCGATATAAAATGGAAAGGGTATATCGGAAGATCCACCGACATGATAGAAAAACTAAAAGAGATAGACGCCGACGCTTCCTTTTTTGTATGCGGCCCGCCGCCCATGTTTCCTTCTGTTCTTGAAAAGTTGAAACAATTTCCGGTTCATGAAAAAAATATATTTTTTACGCTCGAAAGAAATATGAGATGCGGTATCGGCAAGTGCGGCCACTGTTATATGGGAGACATAAGGCTGTGTGTTGACGGTCCGGTAATGAGTATATCTGATATCAAAAAACATCATTTGATTGTTTTTAGGGAGAGCGGACCGTTTATGAGCAGATACAGAACGGAGTGACACAAGCTAAAATTTGTATTTAACTTCATTAAGAAATCTATAAAGTTTCGTTTAATTTCATAGTTCATACTTGCAGTGTCGAAAGAGACACATTTTTACAAAGGAAATAAAATGAAAAAGTTAAAAATCGTAGCGATAGCCACTGTGTTCGCGATAGCAGGTCTAACCGCCGTTCATGCAGGCCCCTATGCAAACAAGCAAAAGCCATGCAAGCAGATGCAGCAAAAAAGAGCTGATATGCAAACTATATTTAAACAATTAAATTTAAGCAATGAGCAAAAAACAGCCTTGCAGGCAAATCGTCAGGAGATGAGACAAAGCAGACAGGCGATGTATGCACAGATGAAAGCCAAACGCACCCAAGGACAATTTGTGAGCGTGAATGGATTTGATAAACAGGGATTTATCGATGCGCAGATGCATAGAGTGCAGATGAGAGCAGATATGCATGCCCAAAGGTTTGAAAAAACGATGCAAATTTTGACACCTGAACAGAAAGTAAAGTTTGTAGCGCTTTTAAAAGAGCAAAACAAATAAGCTATAATACTCCATGATAAATATTTTGATGATAGAAGATGACGCACAGTACGCGTCACTTCTAAGCGATTTTCTTCTGCGGCACAATATAAAAGTCACCAATTACGAAGATCCCTATCTTGGCTTGAGCGCCGGTGTGCAAAAATATGATTTGCTTATCCTTGACTTGACATTGCCCGGGATGGATGGCCTTGAAGTATGCAAGGAGGTGGTTAAAAACTATGATATTCCTATTATCATCTCTTCGGCCAGATCGGATTTGAGTGATAAGGTGACAGGATTGCAATTGGGGGCAGATGATTATCTGCCCAAACCGTATGATCCCCAAGAGATGTATGCCCGTATCATCTCGCTGCTGCGACGCTACAAAAAAATTCATGAAGAAGAGTCCCGTTACAGTTTGATGCTCGATGAAGCAAAAGAGCAGATCTTCCTAAACCACAAAGTACTTGATCTTACGCCTGCGGAGTATGTAGTCCTCAGGCTGCTTATACGACACCGCGGAAATACGGTATCTAAAGAACAGATATTGTATGATTCTGATGTCTTTCAGTTTGGAAGCGACGGCTCGTTGGCGGTGATTATCAATCGTCTCCGCAACAAGCTCTCGGCAGAGATAAATATTAAAACCGTACGCGGCGTGGGATACAAATTGTTATCATGACTCTTTATAATAAAATACGTATCATTTTTTTAGTTTCTTTGATTTTTGTCAGTGCGTTTTTTGCCTCTTATTTTTATATACAAAAAGCTCAGCATTTTCAAAAGATAGAGAAACGATATATACAGACTTCTCTTTTTCTTCATAAGTATTTTAGGCAAAGCGCACAAAATAAAGATCCGTTTGATCTTGATGACCCCAGTCTTAATCTTTATTTGAAAGAGAGCGGCTTTAAACTTATAGATGACGTCCAAGCTGTTAAATTTATTCGCGAGCATACCTATTTGATTCGAAAAAAAAGGATACTGCATAGCAGATTTGACATATTGAAGCTGAAACAAAAAATGTATCTTTGGCTGGAGCATCCGCACTTTGAGTTGCTTTTGGAAGACCGGCAGGAAAATTCTTTTCCATGGCAGATACTTTTTTGGTATCTGGTCAGTTTGGTTTTTTTGCTAAGTCTTTATTTATGGTTGACACGGAGTCTTGAACCGTTAAAAATTTTACAGGAGAATATCCATAAAGTTGCCCAAGGAGATCTTAAAATATCGTTTAAAAGCGAGGCCAAAGATGAAATAGCAGAGGTTTCCAATGCTTTCGATAATGCACTTAAAAAGCTCGAATCCCTTATCCAATCCAGACAGCTTTTTTTACGTATGATCATGCATGAGCTTAAAACTCCTATCGGAAAAGGAAAGCTGCTCAATGCATTTTTAGAGGACGTTTCGCAAAAAGAGAGCTATGAGGCTGTATTTGAACGGTTAGAACTGCTCATAGAAGAATTTTCAAAAATTGAACAGATGCTTTCAGCAAAATATACACTTAAAATATCAAAGTACAATGCAAGGGATATCGTAGAACAGGCAATGGAACTGATGTTCATCGATGAAGAGGGGACACAAAAACAAGTGTATATTGCAGAAGAAAAACCGCTTGTTTTTTTGAGCGATTTTGAGCTTCTCTCGCTGGCATTCAAGAATCTCATGGATAATGCCATCAAATATTCATCCGATCACCGGGTTTCTATCACAATAAAAGAAAAAAGCATTGTTTTTGCCAATAAAGGAGAACAATTTACCCACAATATTGAAGACTATCAGCAGCCTTTTCATGAAAAAGGACATGGATTGGGATTGGGATTGTATATTGTCTATACGATTATGGAAGTATTGAAATTGAAACTGACATATGCCTATAAAAAAAATGAAAACCGGTTTAGTATTACTATGCCGGAAGTTTAAAGCCTCTCTCATCTTTGTGAATTTCATTCATGATAATGACGAGAGAGAGGCTTGATGCTTGATCATTATTTCGCGTTTTGTTTAACGGTATTTAATAGCTCTAAAAACTCTTGTTTGTTTCTATAGCCTTGTATTTGAGCGATAACGGTTTCGCCGTCTTTGTTGATAAAGTAAAAAGAGGGAGTTCCTAAGGATTTCATCCCTAAGGGAAGTTTTTCAAGCGCCACATCGGTTTTGACGACGACAAAGTCTTTGATCAGTGTCTCGACCACTTCTTTTTCGACCATCACTTCTCTGTCCATTTTAATGCACCATTTGCAATAAGGCAAAATACCCCGTATCATAATGATTTTATTCTCTTGTTTGGCTAACTCTTTGGCTTTTTCAAAACTGACAAAAGGAGCACTGTGCTCGATGATCATTGCTTCGCCGTAGTCAAAGATAAAATTGCTGAGGGCTTCAATCTCGTCTTCATTCAACAAATCTTTCATGCTTGGCATGGCAGGGAAAAATTTTGTCATCTCAGGCGGCACCACATTTTTCTTTTTATCCGGAGCCGCAATATAGTTTTCGATAAACTCTTCCACTTCCAGGCGCTGGGATTCTTCATCGGCTTTTATATCCCCAATATTCAGACGCACACCAAAGGAGAGCTGGTTGAGCGTCGGCGCCTTTAATTCAAGAAGGGTATTGTTGCTCTGTGCGTTTTTTTTGAGTTCATTCAGGGAAATATAGTAACGGTGACAGGAGGCACACTTGGCATCAAATACCTCTTTGCCCTCTATTCCAAATAAAAATGAACATCCAGCCAAAATAAACCAAAATATTTTTTTCATCGTTTCTCCTTCTCTTGTCAAATCATAGCAAAAAACACAAAAACACTCAAACATATGCATTAGTCCACAACATTTGGCACTGAGGATTAGTTTCTATAAGATATTGTACAATTGCATATATAAAAAGGCATGATATGAAAATTAATATAATCGTTATAGATAAAAAAAGCAAAGAGTTACTTTATGCTCCTCTTATAGAGCATTACAAGAAGATTGCCAAACCGTTTGCCAAAGTTGAAGTGGTAGAAGTTTTTGACAAAGAGATTGCCAAGGCGCAAGATCTTTCGGCGATAGCAGCCCAGCGATCTTATACCAATGCATTAGGGAGATATCTTGGCGGAGGCACGAGTATCGCTTTGGACCCTTCTTCAAAGGAAGTCGATAGTTTTGATTTTGCAAAATTGCTTAAGGATAGTGCAGAGATAAACTTCTTTATCGGCGGTGCATACGGGCTTGAAAGGGATTTTTTGATTAAATGTAATTATGCTATATCATTTGGTAAAATAACGCTTTCACATAAGTTGGTGAAAGTAGTGTTGTTGGAGCAGATATTCAGAGGGCTTGCCATCAATCACAATCACCCATATCACAAATAGGAACATATACATGCTTAGCAAATCTCAGTTAGAAGAGTTTAGAATAAAATTGACTGCAAGAAAGGCGCAAATAGAAAAAAATCTTGCCGGAACTGCACTCGAGTTGGACGAAATGAGAAATCTTGATTTAAATGACGAGGGAGATTATGCGGCAGCATCCGCTGAAAGTGCAGTAGATAGTGCCATTTTAATACAACAACGCAAAGAATTAAACGAAATTGAACTTGCTTTGGATAAAATAAAAAAAGGAACTTACGGTATTTGTGAAATGTGCGAAGAACCTATAGGCCGCAAACGCCTAGAGGTGAAAAATTTTGCACGTTTTTGTATCACATGTCGGGAGATCAACGAAAAAGAACAGAAGTAAAGGATAAAACATGAGAATAGGTCTATATATGTTTGCTGCACTTACCCTTGCAGCAATTGTAGGGGCATTTGTATATACGGTAAATCCAAATAATTACCTTCTTGAGGTTACAGGAATTCATTTTAACCTTCCTGTGGCCGTTTGGGTTATCCTGCCTATGCTTTTGTTGTTAATGCTCACAATCATACATATGCTTTTTTATGGATTTAAAAACTATTTAAAATTAAAAAAATGGCAAAGGGATGCCGCAACATTGGATGACGCCTTTTATTGGTCTTTGATTAATGAACCTAAAGATCAAAAATATGCACTAGAGGAGATAAAAAATTCAGCTATGCTTTTAAATAAAGCTTCTATCGATATGAAGGAGAACGTTGAAGGTTTAAATTCAAGACTGACAAAAATTATCAATCTTATTCAGAAGATAAAGAGCGGGGAGTATGTAGATCTCAAAGAGCATAAAATGACAAAATTATTTAGCGAAAATAATCCTCTTTTGATACAAAACAGGCTTAATCGTTTGAAGTCAGATAAAGAGTTTGTAGAAGAAGTAATGAAGTCTCCCTCTCTATTTTCCAAGGCCGTACAAAATAAAGCATTAGAAATTTTTGCAGCCAATGAAACCTTTTATAAAGCACGCAAATACGCGAAAGCTTTTGATGCAAAAAACTTAAAAGCAATGCTTCAAAGGGTCGGCGGCACAGAAGATATGGGTTTGAGTGTAGAAATTCTCAATGAATTTGCTGAAGGGCTAAAGCTTGAGTGCAGCGATTTTGTTTATATTGCAAGTATTACAAAAAAGCAATTTACACCTGATCAGAATTTGGCATTGTTTAAAAAATATCAGCAAAACAATCTCAAAGCCCAAAATGCCTATCTTTATCTTCTTTTTGAATACGAGCTTTTAGAAGAAGTGGGTAAATACCTTGAGGAGCAGAATGAAAGCGAGTTTATAAAATTCAGAGCACTTTATGAGCTTAAACAAGAACATAAAAAATATAAACTTGAAGATCTTATAGAGGTAGATACCGTTTGCAATGAAGCTTGATTTTTCTCAACCTCTCTATGTGTTAGCCCCTCTTGCCGGCTACACAGATCTTCCTTTCCGTTCTGTTGTTAAAAAATTCGGTGCAGACTTGACGGTAAGCGAAATGATCAGTTCAAATGCTTTGGTTTATCAAAGTAAAAAAACGATTAAAATGCTTGAAAAAAGCCCTTTGGAAGATCCGTATAGTATTCAGTTGGCAGGTTCTGACCGGGGCGTTATGAGGCGGGCCGTTGAATATCTAAATACACTTGAAGGCGTAAGCTGCATTGATCTCAATTGCGGCTGTCCGGCTCCAAAGATTGTCAATAACCTTCAAGGCTCCTCTCTGTTGACTGATTTGCCGAAAATGGGTGAAACGATCAGGACAATCAAAAAATATTCAAATAAACCTTATACGTCAGTGAAGTTTAGACTAGGGTTTAACGAAAAGAACCACATCGAGATTGCCAAAGTGTGTGAAGATAGCGGCGCAGATTTTATTGCCGTTCATGGAAGAACAAGAGCGGGAAGATATAAGGCGGCCGTCGATTATGATGCAATACGGGAAATAAAGGAAACGGTTTCTATTCCCATTATAGCCAACGGCGATATTGATTCGCCACAAAAAGCGAAGTGGGTGCTTGACCATACCGGCGCTGACGGAGTTATGGTAGGACGTGCAGCGGTTGGACGGCCCTGGATTTTTTATCAGATGAAAGAAGGGATAGAGGAAGTTTCTTCAGGGCTTGTCAAAGCGGTCGTTTTAGAGCATTTTGATCAGATGATCGCCTATTATGGCGAGTATGGGGCTATCTTGTTCCGTAAGCATCTGCATACGTATTCAAAAGCAGGATACCAGAATGCTTCGGTGTTTCGAAACCTGATTAACCGTATCGAAAATGCCGGTGAAATGAGAGAAGCCGTCAGTATGTTTTTTTCTCAGCCTTTTCTGGTTCATGCGCAATGAAATACTATTTTTTACTTTTAACTTTTCTGCTTGTTTCCTGTGCCGAAAAAGATATAGAAGTCATTGCTGACATTCCCGAAGCTTCAGGAATTTGTTATTCAGGCACAACAGATACGCTTTTTGTTGCCAATGATGAAGGTAAAATCTATGAAATTTCGACGAGCGGCAAGATTTTGCGCCAAAAGAAATTGGGTAAATACGATCTTGAAGGTGTGGCATGCGATGATGCTAAAAAACAGCTTTATTTTGTGCTTGAAGGCAAAGATAATCTATTAATCGTTGATCAAAATACGCTTCAAGTGCTCAAAGAGATAAATGTTGAGAGGACGTATCGCGGCAAAAAGCTGCTCGTAAAAGATAAAGAACATGGATTGGAAGGGATTGCTATAGGGGAAGATAAGATCTATTTGGCAAATCAGTCGAAAAATCCTTATCCAAAAGATGATCCTTCAATTATTGTTGTGATTGATAAATACAATGATAAAGAAGCAAAGATAGAAACGGTCATTGACCCGCATCGCAAAGATATAGCCGGATTGAGTTTTTATAAGGGATATTTCTATATGGTGAGTGACAAAGAAGACCTTTTGATCAAATATGATCTGAAAAAAGCTAAAACTGTTTGGGTGAGAAAGTTGCCAAAATTTTCCCAGGAAGGTATCACTTTTGATAACGAAGGAATGATGTATCTCGCAGATGATGAGGGCCGGGTACTCAAATACCGCATGGATGATCTTGAAGCATTTTAGATAGAAATCTTTTAGGATCTCATAGCCGCAACCTTGAACAAATCAATGATAAAAATGCTATAATCTCCCTTTTCGAAAAAGGAACCATTAATGTTTATGGAATTGGGGTTACTGGGTATATTTGTCGGTATTGTGTCAGGTTTTTTCGGGATTGGCGGGGGAACCGTGAGTATTCCGATTTTACTCTATCTTGGATTTGATATTAAACAGGCAATTGCAATATCGGTGATGCAAATGGCCGTCAGTTCTGTTGCCGGTGCGTTGATTCATAGAAAAAAACAGACCTATTCTTTTGGGGATATGCAGTATTTCGGTTACGGCGGTATTGCGGGCGCGATAATCGGCGGGTATCTGGTTTCAATTCTCCATGGTGCGATTTTGGGATGGATATTTCTTGCATTGGTTATCTTTACTTTGGTAAAACTCTTTCTGGCAAATCCTGAACCAATCCATGAAAAGATTGTTAATTATCCGCTTTATTTGGCTATCGGAACCGGAGTGGGGGTTTTTTCTGGAATGCTTGGCGTAGGCGGATCAATCCTGATGACGCCTATTTTGGTCAGTTTTTTAGGATTTCCGCTTAAAAAAGCGTCATCGGTCGGTCTTTTTTATGTGATGTTTACATCGATCTCTTCTTTTGTCACGCTTTCATGGCTTGGAATGATGCAGTATCAGGCGGGAGCCATGATGGCTCTAGGTTCTCTGATTGGAATCTGGGCAGGCATCTGGCTGCTCCAAAAGATTAAAATTACTCACTATAAGCAATTTTTGGTTACTTTTTACATTGCTATATTGATTATTACAGCAAATAAATTACTATTAGGTTAAAACTATGAATATGATTAAAATTTTTGGAGCAAAAGAGAACAACTTAAAAAATATAGATCTTCAGATTCCTAAAAATAAATTGGTGGTATTTACCGGAATCAGCGGAAGCGGCAAGTCAACCCTTGCCTTTTCCACTCTCTATGCAGAAGGACAGCGCCGCTATATCGAATCACTCTCTTCCTATGCCAGACAATTTTTGGGACAAGCCGGCAAACCCAATGTGGATAAGATAGAGGGGTTAATTCCCGCTATCGCCATAGATCAAAAAACAACTTCTAAAAATCCCCGTTCGACAGTAGGTACGATCACTGAAATCTACGATTATCTCAGGCTGCTTTTTGCCCGTGTAGGAAAACAGTATTGTCATGAATGCGGCAAACCTATCTCTTCGATGTCCGCAAGCGATATCATTGAAGAGGTGCTCAGGCTTCCGGAGGGAGCTAAACTGGTTATCATGGCACCCTTGGTCAAAGAGAAAAAAGGCGCATTTGCCGATATGTTTGAGTCTTTGCGCCACAAAGGGTATGTGCGTGCGATGGTGGATGGAGTGATGGTGCGTTTGGATGAAGAGATAGAGCTTTCCAAGACCAAAAAACATACAATCAAAGTGATTATAGACAGAGTGGCAGTAAAGGAGGAAAGCCGCGACCGCATAGGCCAGGATGTTGAAAAAGCACTGAAAGAAAGCTATGGCGAGATGGAAATTGAGGTGCTTAATTTTGAAGAACTGGGGCTTGAGAGGGAACATTTTCACTACTCTGAACATCTGGCTTGCTTTGACTGCAAGATCAGCTTCGAGCCCTTAGAGCCTGTAAGCTTCTCTTTCAATTCTCCCAAAGGGGCATGTCCCGCCTGTGATGGATTGGGAATCAGATACGCTATAGACCTTAAGAAAATCATAGATTCCGATCTGAGTATAGACAAGGGCGCAGTGAAGATCATGTACGGATTCAATAAAAGCTATTACACCAAATTCCTAACAGCTTTTTGTGAACAAAATGGGATCAATATCCGCATTCCTTACGGAGAACTTCCTGAGTATCAGCAAAAAGCAATATTGTACGGCATAGGCGGTACGGTTGATTTTATATGGAAGAAACATAAGCTCAGTCGTGAATGGCCCGGCGTTATCAAATTTGCGCACGATATGTTCAAAGAAGAAAAAGACCTGTCCGAATATATGACTGAAAAGATATGCGATCAGTGCCAAGGACATCGGTTGAGGCCCAGTACTTTGGCAGTAAAGATTGCAGATAAAAATATTGCAGATATGGTTGATATGCCGATTGAAAAAAGCTATGCATATTTTGCAGATAAGAAAAGTTTTTCGCACTTGAATGCGCAGCAAAGCATGATAGCGCAGTCGATTCTTAAAGAGATACAAGAAAGGCTCTTTTTTTTATACGATGTGGGACTGGGATATCTTTCGCTCAGCCGTGATGCGCGAACTATATCCGGAGGAGAGGCGCAGCGTATTCGTATCGCTTCACAGATAGGTTCCGGTCTGACCGGCGTCATGTATGTGCTTGATGAGCCCAGCATCGGATTGCATGAACGTGATACAATGAAGCTTATCCGCACACTCAATTCTCTTCGTGACAAAGGAAATTCCGTCATCGTCGTAGAGCACGATAAAGAAACGATACTGGCAGCTGATTATATCGTTGATATTGGACCCGGAGCGGGTAAATTCGGCGGAAATATTGTTTTTGCGGGAGACGCTGCCAAGCTAGTCAAAGCAAAGACGCTTACGGCGGATTATATGTTCGGAAAAAAAGAGATCAGTTACTCTCACAACAAGCCGCAAAATGAGTGGATAGAGATCAAAAACGTGACACTGAACAATATCAAAGATCTCGATGTAAGAATACCGCTACAAAATTTCGTATGTGTAACCGGCGTCAGCGGAAGCGGTAAGAGTTCGCTTATCTTGCAAACGCTTTTGCCTGTTGCCAGGGAGCTGCTCAATCGTGCCAGAAAAGTCAATAAAATTGATGGAGTAGAGATCAACGGACTTGAAAAACTTGATAAGGTGATCTATCTTGATCAAAGCCCCATTGGGCGTACGCCTCGAAGTAATCCTGCCACATATACGGGGATTATGGATGAGATAAGAAAGCTTTTTGCCCAGACCAAAGAAGCAGAACTTCGTGGATACAAAATAGGGCGTTTCTCTTTTAACGTAAAAGGGGGACGCTGTGAGAAGTGTCAGGGTGATGGGCAGATCAAGATTGAGATGCATTTTTTGCCTGATGTTCTTGTGCGTTGCGATGCCTGTAAGGGCACACGCTATAACGCCCAAACATTAGAGGTGCACTACAAAGGCAAATCCATCGCCGATGTACTCTCTATGAGTGTAGGGGAGGCTTTAGAATTTTTTAAAGCCATTCCTGCCATTGCAGGCAAGCTGAAGACTTTGGCCGATGTGGGGCTTGACTATATCGCGTTGGGGCAAAATGCAACGACACTTTCAGGCGGTGAAGCCCAGCGTATTAAGCTCAGCAAAGAACTTAGCCGCAAAGATACGGGTCAAACACTTTATGTTTTAGATGAGCCCACAACAGGATTGCATTTTGCGGACGTGGACAGATTGACGGGGGTGCTTCACCATCTGGTCGATCTGGGTAATTCCATTGTCGTGATAGAGCACAATCTGGATATGATCAAAAATGCAGATTATGTTATCGATATGGGACCCGAGGGGGGAAATAAAGGAGGGCTTATTATTGCTATCGGATCGCCCGAGGAACTGGCAAAAGAGCATAAAAAAACAAAAAGCTATACGGGCGAATATCTCGCCAAGGAGTTTGAAGAGATACAAAAACGCACCGCTTCAAAGACTTCAAAAGTTAAGAAATGAAATATTTTGTTTTAACCATTTTTGAGATGAAACAAAACAGCACTTTTAGCAATGATAAGAAGGATGGATGCTGCGATGATCTCGTAGCCGACCATCCAGCTCATGATAAAAAACAAATCGTCATTCAAAGACAAAAAAATATTATAATCCATTTCAGATAGAAAAAAAAGAAAAACAAAGCCGGCAAAATAAGGTAAAAAAATGACATAGAGGCCCAGTAAGGGCAACTCCCACCCTTCAGGCAAAAAAATAGGGGTATTGGACAAATATACTTCTTGATGCCAGAAATGTCTCACCTCTTTACGTTTTTTTAACGTTTTGCTTTTATGAACCAAATTATCTTGATCTAATATATGCGGATCCAAAGCCCTCCCCCCTTCTTTTTTTAATATCTGTTGATTATATTAACAAAAACTTAAAGTATTTTTAAATTAGAAACGAGCCGTTTCTAACAAAGAATAAGCTAAAATAAAAAAAATATGAGGTGTGCTATTGAAAACAATTACGATTATTGATACTTTCGGCTTCTTTTTTCGATCTTATTATGCGCTTCCTCCTTTGCGCAATTCAGAAGGTTTTCCTACGGGTTTATTGACCGGATTTATCAATTTGATTGATTCGCTGCATCGTGAACACAGTACGGAATATCTGGTTTTTGCGCTGGACAGCAAGACAAAGACATTTAGAAGCGACCTCTATGGAGAATATAAGGCACACCGTGAGCCTCCTCCGGAAGACCTCCTTAAGCAGCTCCCTGTTGCCATTGAGTGGATAGAGCAAATGGGTTTTGCAAATCTTACACGGGATGGTTTTGAGGCGGATGATGTGATCGCCACTGTGACAAAATTTGCCAAAGAAGAAGGTTTAAAAGTACGCATTGTTTCGCACGATAAAGATTTGTATCAGCTGATTGATGACGGCCGCGTTGTTATGGTTGACTCGGTGAAAAAAAAAGAGATCGACGAGGCGGGATGTATCGAAAAATTTGGAGTCAGTCCCCGCGATTTTGTTGATTTTCAAGCACTTCTGGGGGATTCTTCGGATAACGTACCCGGCGTCAAAGGCATAGGACAAAAAGGAGCAAGCCAGCTCATCAATCACTATCATACGCTCGAAGCAATCTATGCCGATATAGAAAATTGCGGAACGCCCCGTATCCAAAAGCTTCTTTTGGAAGGGAGAGAAAAAGCCTTTTTGTCCAGAGAGCTTGTAAGGATGCGGACGGATGTTTTTGGAGAGATTGATTTAAAAAGTTTTGTTTTTGAAGACAGAAACTATCTTTCATGCCTGATTGATCAGTTTGAAAAGTATGAAATGAAACAGGCTGTCAAAAAATCAGAGCTAAGAGAAGGCGAACTTGGATGCCCGGTTCCAATCCCTCAAAAAAAATATTCTTCTTTGTTTTTTGAAGCTGTAGCACTCGATACCAAAGAAAAACTTGAGACAGTAGTTGATAATTTGGATGAAGATGCGATTATTGCATTTGATACTGAAACAACAGGGTTGGACACCAAAAGTGCAAAAATGGTCGGTTTTAGTTTTTGTGTTTCAGAAAATAAAGCGTACTATGTGCCGGTAGGACACAGCTATCTTGGCGTAGAATCGCAAGTAGATATTCAGGATGCTTTATCGGCGCTCAAAAAGCTCTTAGAGCATAAGGTGATAGGACAAAATCTTAAATTTGATTTTTCTTTGCTTTATAATCAGTATGGTTTTTCTGAAATAGTGCCTTATGCGGATACGATGATTATGGCATGGCTGAATAACCCTGAAGCCAAAGTCGGGCTTGACGCTTTGGCAGAAAGATTTTTTAACTACAAAATGAAGCCTTTTAAGGAAATGGTCAAAAAAGGAGAAGATTTTTCTTCCGTATCCATTAATGAGGCTACTTTTTATGCCGCTGAAGATGCATGGATGACGTATTTGCTTTATTTTTCGCTTACAAAAAGAATGGAATTGAGCGGTTTGACATCTTTATTGGAGGAAGCCAGGAGTGTTGAGTACCCCTTTGTAAATGTGCTCGCGCGGATGGAACGAGCGGGGATCAAGGTTGATATCGAGCATCTCATGAAGCTTCAAAAGAGTTTGCGTTTGGATTTGGAACATTTAACCGAGGAGATCTATGCATTAACGGGGAGTGAGTTTAATATTAGATCCACACAGCAGCTGGGGAATATACTCTTTCAAAAACTAGGGCTTAAAGGCGCCAAAAAAACAAAGATGGGCTACAGCACCAATGAAGCCGTTCTTCAAACCTTAAAAAATGAACACCCGGTTATTTTAAAACTTCTTGCTTACCGCGAATACCAAAAAATGCTTTCTACATATGTTGATCCATTATTGAAGTTGGCAAAAGAGAATGAGCATCATCGTATCTATACCTCTTTTATTCAAACCGGAACAGCTACGGGGCGGTTAAGCTCAAAAGAGCCAAACCTTCAAAACATTCCTGTGCGCTCTGCACTGGGGAGATCTGTGCGGGAAGCTTTTGTAGCCAAGGAGGGGTATAAACTCGTGAGTATCGATTATTCTCAAATAGAGTTGCGGCTGCTTGCGCATTTTTCCGGAGACAAGGCCCTAAGCGACGCATTCGTGAATCAAGAAGACATTCACTTGACTACGGCGGCCAGGTTGTTTGGGGAGACAGAAGCAAAATCCAAACGCAATGTAGCAAAATCGGTGAATTTTGGTTTGCTTTACGGTATGGGGCAGCGAAAGCTTGCCGAGGATATAGGACTTACACCGGCAGAAGCCAAAGAGATAATACACAGTTATTTCGCCTCTTTTCCTACGGTGAAAAAATTTTTGGAGGGGATACAGGAACGTGTCAAAATTGATGGATACGTAGAGACAATACTGGGCAGAAGAAGACTGTTTGACTATGAAAATGCCAACACTATGCAAAAAGCTGCATTTTTGAGAGAATCGGTCAATACGGTTTTTCAAGGATCGGCAGCTGACCTTATCAAGCTTTCGATGAATCATATAGATACGATGATTAGTGAAGAGAATTTAGATGCCTCAATGCTTTTGCAGATACATGATGAACTGATCTTTGAGATCAAAGAAGAGATGGCAAAATCGCTATCTAGACGGTTTGCGTATGTGATGGAGCATATTTTAAAACTTAATGTGCCATTGGTCTGTTCGGTGAGTATGGGAGACAGTTGGGGAGAGTTAAAGTAGCACCCTTTGTTATGATGATGTAAAATAACTTATCTTAATAGACTGTTAACAAAGCTTAGCTATAATTCGAGCCTAATTCATTCTAATATAAAAGGTTTTTTAAAATATGAGGTATATTTTTTCGATGAAAATGGCTGTATTGATGCTGTTTATATTTGGTTTTATCATTGGAGCTGCTACATTTATAGAAAATGACTACGGGACACAGACGGTAAAGGCATTGATCTATAAAACGAAATGGTTCGAACTTTTTTTAGCCTACTTTACCGCAATTTTAGTATACAATATTTTTAAATACAAGACATACAAAAAAAACCTGGCAGTTTTTCTTTTCCACTTTTCCTTTTTTGTTATCGCCGTTGGCGCACTGATTACACGCTACATAGGGTATGAGGGTATTATGCATATTCGTGAAGGCCAAAGCGTGAACATGATGGTTTCTGATGAAAAGATACTTGAGGCTGTAGCCACGTTTGAAGGCAAAAGCGTCTCCCTTGAAAAACCGCTTTATTTTTCTACAATGACCCAAAACACTCTAGAGGAAGATCTTGATATAGGGGGCAAAAAAGTACATCTTTCACTTTTGAAATATCTGCCTACCATAGAACATGAAGTGACTCCGGACCCTGAGGGCAAAACTATTTTAGAGCTGAAGGTCTCTGCGGAAGGACAAGGGAAAATATATTATTTCAGTAAAGGTGATCTTAAAGATTTTGGCGCATTTTATATCGGATATGATACCTTTTCGCGTGCTGATAAGCCAACATTTTTGATTAAAGAATCTGAAGACGGATTCAAAGTAAATTTCCCTCATGCTATGTCTTATCTTAAAATGGACGATAAAACTTCGGGGGAACTTGATGCCGGTGATCAAAATCTGACACAAAGAGTGCTGTATAGTTTTGGAAACAATGCAATAGTTTTAAAATCGATTTATGAAAAATCTAAGCTAAAAGTAGTTTCAAACAGCCTTAAAACAGAATCAGGCAAACCTGAATATATTGAACTAAAAGTAAGCATAGGGGATCAAAGCAGGGAAATTGTGTGCAAGCCATCGAGCGGACAACCCGGAGAATTAAATACAATAGAGATAGACGGTGTGCGTCTTGATTTGCGTATCGGCGCAAAAATTATAGAAGTACCGTTTGCCGTTAAGCTCGAAAAGTTTACACTGGAGCGTTACCCCGGCTCCATGACTCCTTCGTCGTATGCAAGTGATGTTGTGCTTATAGATAAAGAACAAAACCTTACAATGCCGTATAAAATCTACATGAATCATATTCTTGATCATAGAAATTACCGTTTTTTCCAATCTTCTTACGATATGGATGAAAAAGGAACCATTCTTTCTGTGAACCATGATCCCGGCACACTTCCTACTTATGTGGGATATTTTTTAATGACATTGGGAATGGTTTGGAGTTTGTTTGTGTCGAACGGAAGATTTCAAAAACTGCTCAAAGGAGCACGCAAACTGCAGGGGGCCGCAGTTTCAATTTTGTTGGCGTTGATGATCTTTAACGCAGCAGATCTTCATGCCAAAGAGCCGCAAGCGGATCCAAAAGTGAAAGAGGCAATATCGGCATACGATAGTGGTCATGCTCAAAAAATGGGAAAGCTTGCGGTACAGGATTATATGGGGCGCATGAAGCCTTTGGATACCGTAGCGCATGAAATAGTGGCAAAAATTACAGGCAAAAGTGCAATGTTTGGTTTGGAGCCTATGCAAATGCTGCTGGGAATGATCACACAGCCAGAAGTGTATCAAAATGTGCCAATGATTAAGATCGGACACAAGAAGATAGCTTTGACGCTCGGCTTGCCTGAAGATGCAAAGTTTGCTCAATTTTCCGATTTCTTCAGCAAAGAAGACAACAGCTACAAGATTTATGATGCAGTGAGTGATGCAAACCGCAAAAAACCTTTAGACCAAAGCACTTACGATAAAGAGCTTATAAAGATAGACGAGAGGGTAAATGTCTCATATATGGTTTATCAAGGGACTATATTGCGCATTTATCCTCAAGCGGATGATGCAAACAACAAGTGGGTTTCACCGCTTGAGGCCATTAAGACATTTGAGCCAAAAACACGCGATTTGGTGAAACTAAGCGTTTCGGCTTATTTTCAATCGGTGGCAGAAGGGCTAAAAACGGGCAAATGGACAAATGCGGATTTGGCCTTGAGAGGGATAGAAACTTACCAAAAAACCTACGGGGCGGCTGTGCTTCCAAGCCAAAAGCATATCGATATGGAAATCGCCTATAATAAACTCGGCTTGTTTGGCAAATTGGTACCTTTGTATCTTTTGGTGGGTTTAGCAATGCTGGTGTTTGCCTTTATTCATGTTCTTAAGCCGGCATTTTCTATGAAATGGATTATGCGCGGGGCATTGGGTATCTTTGTTTTTGGCTTTATAATGCATATCATTGGTTTGGGTATCCGGTGGTATATCGCGGGACATGCCCCATGGTCAAATGCCTATGAGTCTATCGTGTTTATCGCAGCCTCTACTGCTTTGGCCGGAATCTTGCTGGCGAGACATTCTCCTTTTGCTTTAGCAGGTACAGCACTTTTGGCAGGTATCACCATGGGAGTGGCACATATGAGTTTTATCAATCCTGAGATTACCAATCTTGTACCTGTATTGAAATCTTATTGGTTGATGATTCATGTAGCAACAATTATTTCCGGTGACGGTTTCTTGGGATTGGGTTCTGTTTTGTCGTTGCTGGTACTTATTCTTTTTATCGTTAGGGGAAGGGGTGGGCATGAAAACATCGACCGCTCTATTAAAGAATTGACCAATCTGTCGGAAATGGCATTGATCGTAGGGCTTTTCTTGCTTACAATAGGAAATTTCCTTGGCGGCGTCTGGGCAAATGAAAGCTGGGGACGCTACTGGGGGTGGGATCCAAAAGAGACATGGGCAGCGGTGACTATTCTTATTTATGCGGCAGTTTTGCATATGAGGTTTATTCCCGCACTTAGATCGATTTTTCTTTACAATGTTGTTGCGACATGGGCTTACAGTACGGTGTTGATGACCTATTTTGGAGTAAACTATTACCTCTCAGGACTTCATTCTTATGCTGCAGGTGATCCTGTACCGATCCCTATGTGGGTATATTATGCAATTATGGGCTTGTTTGTTCTTACGCTTTTGGCAGTAAGAAATAAAAATTTGGAAAATAACGTTTAAACAAAAAAATAGTATCATTTTTAAAAAGGGGGTATTAATGCTTCAAGAATTCAAAAAGTTTCTTATTCAGGGAAATATGGTTGATATGGCGGTCGGGTTTATTTTTGGCGGCGCTTTTGCCACGGTAGTCAAATCGATGGTGGATAATGTTGTTATGCCGCCGGTGGGTATGCTGATGGGTAAAGTAGATTTTTCTCAACTGTTTATTGCGCTTGACGGTAAAGAATATGCCACAATGGAAGCCTTGGATAAAGCCGGTGCCCCGGCTATTAAATATGGTATGTTTATTAATGATATTATTTCATTTGTGATTCTTGGATTTGTTGTCTTCATGTTTATTAAAACATACAACAAACTTAAAGAACCGCCGGTAGAGGCAGCGCCCCAAACACCCACTCAAGAGATTTTACTTACAGAGATAAGAGACCTTCTTAAAAAATAGACTATCGGTAAGTACTTTTTTTTGAGAGCCGCTTACCGATTGAAGTCCATAAGTGCTGTATTATCTGTAAAAAAAGAATGAAGTAAAAGTTCTGTTTTTATTTTGACAACCACTTTTTTAATGTATGTTGATTTTTTGTCGATCATTAAAGCAGCCATATGCGCATCATGGGGATAAAGCATTATAAATGTCCCCGGATATACATCAACACGTGTTTGTCCTGGAACTATTCGTTGATACAATTGAATATCATTGGATGCATCATAAGGAACATCGATCAAAAGATCATCCTTGAAAGAGCATTCAAATCCTTCGCTTCCTATCAAAACAGTTTGAATGTCTACATACTTTTGATGTGATTCAAAAATAGATATTTCTGGAGCACGAGTCTCATAGCTCATAACAATTGCAAAGATATCATCAGCCAAGATGGTGTATTTGCCTTCTGGAGATTGAGGAGTCAATGTGTCCAGAAATTCGAATATCTGTTTCCATGCAGGGCCAAAATGATAATAGTTCCAATTTTCCAATTTATCGATAATCATGCATTGACTCCTCTTTGTATTTTTATTTTTTCTGTTTTTATTTTGACCCGATATCTTTTTCTGCTGTGTATAGGGAATGTTTGGGTCTAAGCCTCATACAGCAAGCTAGGCCTTGTTGATAATTTTCTTGATTGCTTCAGAGCAGATTGTCAATCCGAACGCACCTGTTACGGCAACGCATGAGCCTTTTTCTTTACATCTGTCCTCTTCCGGAGAAAAAACGACGGTGAAGTTTCTGTCAAATTTGGCACGCTTGAGTTCATTGCGTATTTTTCGCGCAAGTGCATCTCCATGGGTTTTCCAAATGGAAGCAACTTCTATCTTGGAAGCTTCAAAGCGTTTGGCTGAGCCGAGGGACATAATGAGTTTTTTATAGCATTTTTTGGCTATCTCTATCTTTACGTTGGTGGTATCGGCGGCATCAATGATAAGATCATAAGGGTCAAAATCAAAAGATTCTACCCATGCACTATCCATTCTTTGATGAATCGTTTGGATGCCCGGATAGAGATCTTTTAAACGTTCTGTTTTGAGCATACCGATAGCATCTGAGCCGATTTGTCTGTTTTGGTTGGTTTCATCGTAGGTGTCATAATCTACAATCGTAATAGAAGGTACACCGCTGCGATAAAGACAATCAAGCACATAGCTTCCTACCCCTCCCACTCCCAGGATAAGAATTTTTGCTGTTTGAAGTTTTGTAAAATCTTCTTCTCCAAACAGCATCCTGCAACGTTCAAATCTCATAGCCACTGCTCTAATATTTGGATATCATCATGGCTTGTCATATCCAGATGAATGGGGGTAATAGAGACATAGCCTTGATGGACGGCTTCAAAGTCTGTGATATACCCTTTGTTTTCCCTCCAGTCAAGTCGGGGCAATCCAATCCAGTAATGCTCCAGGCCCCTGGGGTTCCTGTGTACTTCGGCATCATTGCCATAGATTCTGTTGCCTGCACGGGTGATTTTAAATCCCTTGCATTCATCTTTTGCGATAGGGGGGATATTGATATTGAGAAATTTACGCTCAGGCAAAGGGAAGCGGTCTTCAAAAATACGTTTTACAAGCAAGGCAATGCTTTCTTGTGCCAATTCATAGCCAAAATCATCTATGTTTTGACATTGGTCATGACAAACCTGTGAGACAGCAATTGCGGGAATACCTTGCAGTACCGCTTCCATTGCAGCCGCAGCAGTACCGGAATAGGTGATATCTTCTCCCATGTTGGCGCCTTTGTTGATTCCGGAGATCACAAGATCAGGACGATGGGAATCGTTGAAAAGTTTATTGAGCGACAAAAAGATACAATCTGTAGGGGTGCCGTCATCAAGTTTAAAAAAGTCATCGTCCAACTCGATAAAGCGAAGCGGACGAGTAAGGGTCAATGAGTGCCCGCATGCCGATTTTTCTACAGTGGGAGCCACTACGGTGACATTTCCCAGAGGTTTAAGTGCCTCCAGCAGTGCAAGAAGCCCTTTGGATTCAAAGCCATCATCATTTGTTATTAGTATTCGTTTCATTCTATTACTTTAGTGTGGATTGCGGGGAGTTAAAGAGTTGAATCTCTTTACGGGATCATGCCCGACTCCATAGATTTTTCATTGATTTTAATCGCTATTATAGCCTTTTTGGTATAATACTTCAGATAAACAACAAATCTATTATTTTAAAGGATATATCGTGCAAAAAGAGCCGATGCTGAAAGAGACTTATTTGAAACTTTCCAAAGAGTTGGAACGTTTGAAAACAGTAGAAAGAGCTGCAATTGCAAAAATTATAGATGAGGCGCGTGCATTGGGAGATTTAAAAGAAAATGCAGAGTATCATGCCGCAAAAGAAAAACAAGGATTAATGGAAGCACGGATTGCTGAATTGTCGGATTTGACAAGCAGGGCGCAGATTGTTGATCCGTCTACTTTAACCCATGTGCGTGTCTGTTTTGGTTCTACGGTAGTTTTAACGGATCAGGAAAGCCAAAAAGAAATCTGCTATACCATTGTAGGAGGACAGGAGTCGAGTCCGCAAAACGGACTTATTTCTATCCAGTCGCCTATGGCAAGAGTATTGATGGGAAAAGAAGAGGGTGATGAGGTTGAATTAAATTTGCCAAGCGGACAAAAAACTTATGAGATCGAAGAAGTGTTTTATAAAGAGATTATCATTAGCGAATAAATAGCAAGAAAAAAAGGATAGGCAGGTGGTAAAAGTAGGTGTTATAGGAGCGGGCGGATATACGGGGCTGGAGTTGATCAAGATGCTCATCAATCACCCTGAATTTGAATTGTCTTATCTGGCAACCACGGCAGGTGACAGCATGATAGAACAGTTGCACCCTTCTTTTGCAGGGGTGGTGAGCATGAGTGTTGAAAAAGCAGATGCCAATTCCGTGATAAAGCATTGTGAATTGGTTTTTTTGGCATTACCCCATCAGGCTTCTATGGGATTTGCCAAAGAGATCTTAGATAAAGGCGTGAAAGTGGTCGATCTTTCTGCTGATTACCGTTTGGAGCTTGATACCTATGAAAAAACATATTGCAAGCATGAAGATAAAGCGCATTTGGATGATGCTGTTTATGCATTGATTGAATACTACAGAGAAGATTTAAAAAAAACAAAACTTGCAGCAGGCCCCGGATGTTATCCTACGGCAACATTGCTTGGAATATTGCCGTTTATTCCTTATATCGATACTTCGGCTCCATTGTTTGTCGATGCAAAATCGGGCGTAAGCGGCGCAGGAAAGAAATTGTCTGAGACCGCTCATTTTGTAACGATCAATGATAATATCTTCGCCTACAATCCTCTGAAACACCGTCATGCACCGGAGATTGCGGAAAAAATAGAGAAGATACATCACGTAAAAATGAATGTCAATTTTGTCCCTCATCTTATTCCCGCAACAAGAGGCGAATTGATCTCAATATATGCTACGCTCAAAGAGGATATTGATCCTTTGGAAATACTCAAAAAGCATTACGCTCATGATAAATTTATACGCATTCGCGAAAATCCGGTTGATATTAAAAGCACAGCAGGTACACATTTTTGTGATATTTATGCGGCCAAAAACGGTAATGGACTTTTTGTAAATTCCGCGATCGACAACCTGTTAAGGGGTGCAAGCTCACAAGCATTGGCTGCTGCCAATTTAATGTGCGGTTTTGATGAAGGGATGGGCATACCGACAATCGCGTATATGCCATAATGGACAAATTGAAGCAGAAAGAACCGGGCCTTATTAAGGATGGAGCTATTTTTGTAGCGGATTCGCACTATCCGCATCATGGAGACGCTTTTTTACTATTGCTTCAAAAATTGGCCGGCGGTGAGATCGTTGTGCCTCAGCTTTTTCTGATGGGCGATAATTTTGATCTGCTTTTTGGCTATAATGAATATATTCAAACATTCTCAAAAGAGGCTATTGGGCTTTTGCAAACCTTGTCGATAACTCTTGAAATTCACTATTTTGAAGGCAATCATGACTTTTGTCTCTCAACACTTTTTCCAAATATTGCCGTGTACACCAGAGAACAGCAGCCCGTATTTTTTAATTTTGGAGAAAAAAAGATTGCGATTTCCCATGGAGATAAATATGCTACGGGTTTTATCTATGACCTTTATTGCAAGATTCTAAGAAATTCTGTCGTACTGACTCTTTTAAAACCTTTCGAAAAAAACATTATTAATCATAGAATGGCGATTCTCTCTAAAAAAAAGATATGTCACCGCTTTGATGGTTTCAAAAAGAGGGTAGACCAGATACTCTTGCATTATCAAGAGGCTGATTGTGTTATTGAGGGGCATTTTCATCAATCAAAAATCATAGGCAAATACATTTCGCTGCCTTCTCTTGCTTGTCAAAAAAAAGTAGGCATATTTAAAAATGGAAAAATAGTATTTGAAGAAATCTTATGATCTGCTGCAGTGTTCACAAAAATATCACTTTCGCACTTAAAACCTATATTGTCTTGAAAATAAAAGGTTTTTATCGGTGACGCCGGACAGGTAATACATTTTAATAATTGTCGTATTTTCCCGTAAGGATATCGCCGCGCATCATATCGAGTTTCTCCTGCATGATCTCCAACAGTATTTTGGCAGCTTTCGCATTATCTGCTTCTGCTACATCCCAATTGGTGATTTTCATATTGGCTTTAAAAAGCAATTCCACTTCATTTTGGATTTCATCTTTTCGGCTATTTAGTTCTTTTTCTATGATATCCATTTTTATCTCCTTTTTTTTTCTAAAAATTAAAATTTCAACACAGTATTATAGAAAATCATGGCAAAAACATGATTTATTTCTGTTTGCATATAAATATATCGGTTGTGCACAGAGGCAAGATATTTTTAACAGCCATATCCAACAGCGTCTCTTCGGTGGGAAGCATGACCAGCAAGTCCGAAGAATACTGATTTAACATCTCCGTAATTCCCCCATCTATGCTTTGTGCTCCCAGTTTAAAAGTGCCTTCGAGTCCATGGGTTTTGCAGAAATGATCAAAATGACTTCGTTGGGATGCGATAACTTCCTCTTCTTCTACCATCTCATGGATGGTGTCATAAGGAATCATCCCCGAGGATAAAAAAGGATCAGTTAAAGGATAAAAGAAATATTGTGCATCTTGCAAAAGATGAATTTTGCCCTCTTTGAAAAGGTTTTGAACCAGTGGCAGACAGTATTCTTCTACGCGTGTATTGTCTAGCGCTACCAAAATATTTTCATAGTTTGTATTTGCTTCTTTGAGTATAAGAACAGGGGTGTTCAAACTCAAAACAAGCGCTTTGGTTAGCTCTTCTTCATAGGGCGTAATAACAAGGCTGCTGTGTTCCCTCTCAAGTTCCAGCATGACACGCCCTGCCGTGTCGTTTTCGTAAACAAAAACAACCGTATTGTGCAATCCGGTTTCTTCTGCCTGTGCTTCAAGTATATTTTTAATCGTTTTTGTACTTGTCTCATTTGTTTCATAAATCGGCAATTCAAACAGCGTCTTTTCTGCTACAAAAAGAAAAGTAAGTGTTGTATTTTGCTCTTTGGAAATTTGTGCCGCCTTATCAAACAGCATTTGGGATTTGTTTATATCGTTGCATACACAAAGAATTCTAGATAACGGTTTCATCTTCCCCCCTCTTTTTTTAACTTGTATCTTTTATTGTAGCACAATTTGCAAGAATATGTTATTTTTAAGATCGGGCAAAAGGGTTTATTGGGCTGTTAAGGGCTGCAGTTCTTTGCTTTTGCAGAGTTTGTCGGTATAGAAGCTTCCAAAAGGGATGAGCGACAAAACGAAAAAAAACACGGCTTCTTTTGCATCCAGCGGTACCTCTTGCTTGGCTTTTGCAAGCTGATAGACAAAGAGCACAAAAAGCAGTCCGTGGATCATTCCGGCAATTTTGGTAGCCATAGGGTATCCAAATAGATACTTAAGCGGCATAGCGATGAAGACAAGGATGAGAAACGAGATCCCCTCGATCTTGTTGATAAGTTTGAATTTTATTAATTCAGACATAATTACTCCTAAATTTTTTAGGAGAAGTATAGCGGGCAAAGGTTAACAGAGTTAACCGATCAACTCCGAACACAAATCAAACCGGTTATGCGTCATCAGATGCACTTTGCCGTGCAGCTTCATCGTCTCGTCAAAGATCCGTTTGGAAAGAGCGAAGCCCACCTCTTTTTCTTTTTCTACCCCGTCCATACTTGCAAGGTTCATCTCGTCAATAATTTCTTTTGGTACATGGATGCCGGGCACTTTATCATTGATAAAGTTGGCTGTCTTGGCGGCTACGAGAGGAAACTGTCCCAAAACCAGCTGTGCTTCTTTGGCGGTGTCACGGATACTAAGCGCTTTGGCCTCTTCAAAAAGCTCTAACAGTTCTTTGGCGTTTTCACGATCATATACCGGCTGTGTGATGATGGCCCGCGCACCATAATCAAGTTTTTTAACAATCCGTTTTTGAAGTTTTTTCATGTCTTTGGCATAGGCATTGCTTACTGCAAACGGATAGATTGGTTTGGGCGCCGGGTTGAGCGGTTTGTTGGAGTAGTCCACGCCGCGGTTTAGATGGTAGATGATGCTTAAAAGCAGCGTCGAATCACGCTCCAAAACACCTTTGACCTCGGGTTGGTCTGAGTATTTAGCCGGATCACCCGTAAGAGCCAGAATGCAGCGCACGTCAAAATCGTTGGCACCCAGTACCTCAGACTGCAGGGAGAGTTTGTTTTTGTCTCGCATGCTCATAGTTGCGATGACCGGTTTTCCGAAAGTTTGCTGGAGTTTAATGGCAGAAAGCACACCGGACATCTTGAGTTTTGCCAGCGGATTGTCTGTACAGGAAAAGCCCGATACTTTTGAAGCAAGATCGCTGGCTTTGATCATCTGGATAATCGGATCGAGCGATGCGCCGTGGGGCGGATTGACCTCTACGGTGATGAAAGGCTGGTCGTTGTGAAGGTTTTTACAGAAAGTTTCAAACATCTTGTGATGTGCCTTTTATAGGGATTTTTGGTTAGTTGGATATAATTTTATCAAAATTTTACATAAGACTTATTGGCTTGCGTCATTCCAGACCCGAATGGAAATCCAGAGTTTGGATCCCCGGGTCAAGCCCGAGGATGACGGGCAATATCTGAAAGAGGGTATACGATGTCAAAACTGGCAGTATTTGATTTTGATTCGACGTTGATGGACGGGGAGACTATCGACTTTTTAGCGGCACCCCTGGGGCTTGAAGTGCAAGTAGCCGGGATCACGGAACGTGCGATGGCGGGAAAATTAGACTTCTACAAAGCGCTTAGGGCAAGAGTAGCGCTGCTGGAAGGACTTGAAGCCTCAAAAGTCGATGAGATCTGCGCCACTCTGCCGATGATGCCGGGCGCTGCGGAAGTGGTAGCGGGACTCAAAGCAAAAGGCTATACGGTGGTGTGTTTCTCCGGCGGATTCAGAAATGCAACCAAACCTGCGTGCCAAAGACTGGGTATCCATGCGGACTTTTCCAACTTCCTTCATGCAGAAAATGGCGTATTGACCGGACAGGTGGGCGGAGAGATGATGTATTCCAATGCCAAAGGCGATATGATCGTACGCCTTCAGGGGTTGCTGGGCATAGGACGCGAAGATACGCTTGTGGTGGGTGACGGGGCAAATGACCTGAGCATGTTTGCCCATGCCGATACCCGCGTGGCGTTCTGTGCCAAACCCGTCCTCAAAGAAGCGGCGACGCATTGTGTGGATGTGAAAGATTTAAGAGAGATTTTGAAGATTGTTTAACGGTTGACTACAGTGACGCTATGCGTTCACTGCTAGATTTTGTTAGATTTTTATGTTAGTTACCTATTCAAAAATTCCACTAAATTATCTTTAAATTCTTCTACTTTGGTTTCATTTTTTGAGCATAAAAAGTCAAAAATTTCTTTTTCACTTTTTAACTTATTATTTATAAACATTTCATAGATTTTTTTTCCAGCTTTTCTATCTTCCAAAGTACCTTGAAAATTATAACTACGCAATTGTTCATCAGAAAACTTTCCAAATTCTCCATTTTTGAAATACTCAAAAAAATCTTTTTCAATACTTTTAAAAGGTAGAAAGAGAATATCGTCCCTTGTGTTATAAGCACTCATATGGCTTTTATCTCCATCTAGTACACTTATTACATTTTCTTGCTTATCAAAAATTTCCTTATCGTGATTTCTATCCATCAATGATATAACTTGCACATCACCACCTATCTCTAATAATATATACTTAGGGAATATATTTTCATTCTTTAATAAGTATTCAATAAAACTATTTAACATTATGTCTTCGGTTAAAATGTATTTATCATAATCATGAAAACCGTAAAGTAGACTTTTTATATAATTATATGATTTTTTTTCATATGTACATATTCCATTATTTAACTCCATATAAAAAAGTTCATCTTTGTCAAGTGTTTTTATTAATGCAAGTGAATGTGTAGAAAAAAGTAATTTTAATTCATATTCTTTTGATAATTCTCTAAGCTTTTCAATAAACCTTACTTGAGCCATAGAATCTAAAGAAATATCTATTTCATCAATTGCAATTAGTTTTTTACCTTCTTTTATATATTTATAAATATTGACAATAAAATATTCACCTGAACTTAAATAGTCTTCACGTATATAAAGAGAATCCTCTAACTCGATTGCATAAAATTTTTCTAATTTGATATTGATTTCAACTAAGTTGTCAAATTTATTACTGTCATAAATATAGTTAAGTAAGTTAATTAATTCTTTTGGTTTACTAGTATTACCTGAAATAATTGCAGCTCTTATTGCTTTATCTTGATTTCCAAGTTTTTGAAATTGTTTAAATCTTTCTCCAAAAGGAATAGGAAGCTCAACAGTTATTTTATCTATAATTTCGGAATCCACTTCTCCTTTATAGTCTAATGTTTCAACATTACGATTGTATGTAAACTGATATGTATTTTCAATCTCATTTATACGATAAGTGATTTTACTATCGTCTTTATATATGTAACTATTTGATGTATTTTTAAAAGTATTTGAAGTCGTAAAATTCTGAATTGCTTTAAATAACATTGTTTTACCAACACCATTTTTGCCTACTATAGCCATTATCCCTGAATTTACTATATCTATTTCAAAGTCAAGTTTTTTAATATGTTGAAGATTTTCTATGAGTAGAGAAAATTTATTCATATGAAATATCTCTATGTATAAATGAATTGACTATGTAGCTTCCATATTTTTTTCTAAGTTTTGAAATATAAGTTTTGTCTATTGAATTAATATGACTAATAATTCCAGAAACTTTTTCAATTTTTGACGAGTAGTTACTCTCAAAAACATCATTAAATTTAGACTTATCAGTTAAATAAAAATGTAATAATATTTCTAAATCATTTTTAATTTTTTTATTTACAGTAATATGCCCTTGTGGAGTAATCGTTAAGCCTAAAAGTGTAATATTTGAACCTTGTCTTTGCAGCTTGGTTTTTTTCCTATTTATCGTTAAATTTAAGTATTCTGATTGTTTTAAAAAATCTTCAAGTGTATCATCAAGATTAATTAGCTTTTCTTTTGAGTCTGATGAAAAGATAAAATCATCTGAATATCTGGTAAATATTATTTCATTTTTTTCACAATATTCTTGCACTAAATTATCAAGTCTTAATAAATATGCATTACTTATTTTTGGTGAAGTTGGTGCACCAATAGGTAGAACATTTTTATATGTAACTAAGCTTAGAATATTGTCTATATATTTTTCTATATCTTCTTCAATAATAATATAGTTGTTTTTATTTTCTAATATGATATGTTTTATTTTTTCAGTTTCAATATGAGTAAAAAAAGATTGAATATCTGTCGTATATATAAATTTTTTGTTTTTATGCGGTTTGATTGCATCAATTGTACTTACACCTTTTCTATAAGAAAAGACAACATCTTTATTAATATTTAGATGATCAAAAATAAATAGATTTAGAAACTGTTGGAATTGCTTCAATTTTTTTGATGGAGAAAAAGTATTTTTAGAATAAAAAATTTGTGTATATTCATTATTTATATTAATATTTAAAAAATCTTGAAATGAATGTTTATTATGAAAATATGAATTGAAAGCTGTTTCTAATGAAGTTTTATTCAAATTTTTACCTTTACATAAGCCCTTTAAAGGGCTTAGTCACAGTAATATTGCACTTTAGAGGATTAAGCTAATATGACCGAGGATACCTCTAGTCACTTAATCATGGTATAAGTATAATACATTGTAACTTAATATTGACAAAAACATTAAATTAAATTTTTTTGTCGGTAGTGTTCAAGATTCTGTGTCAGCATCGGGTAATTCCTAAAATTGTATCATAAATTTAAAGCGTCATCAAGCCGTCCATCGAAATGGATGGCTAATTGAGAGATTGTAAGACTCCAGTTTCGTATCGGCATCGTCCACT
>JAJPEU010000015.1 GCA_021166685.1 Sulfurovum sp.
CTAATGCTCCATCAGCACCGCCGATACTTTTACCGGCTTTAATGTCTTTAGCAAATTGCTCTACATCTATTTCTATTTTCATTTCTGTGTCCTTGGGTATGTGTTATTTTACCCGATTGACACAGAATTTTGAACGGTCCCCCCATTAGAGTGATTAAGCTCTTCTGAGAGTTCTTTTAAAGCCTGTCTATATTCAATGCCATTGCCATTATCAATCTTTTTTTCAAATTCAGTCTTCGCATAAGAAAACCTCCATTGATGCGGCTTATTTATACCAATACCTTTTAAATCATTCCTATAAGTATTTTGACTTGGCACATTATCGCAAACCTTTATTTTTTCAACCAATTCAGTGCTTATTGCTTTTGCTGCATAAGGGTGATTACCCTTACCCGTAAGATTTTCAATCGTTCCATTAGTTGGGTTATAATATGTATCAAGATTTTTAACAATTTCATATCCTTCTGATATACGAACCCCTAAATTTTTCATCACTTCTGATAAAACCCCACTTTCATATCTTTTGCCGTAAAGCTGTTCAATTTTCTCAGAACTATCCACAATAGCAAGCCCAGTTCTCGTATCAGGAGCGGCAGTTTCTTTAATCTCTACTACTTTGCTATCAAAGACAGTATTATCTATATTTACCGTTATATTTACCTCCTGTAATCCTTGAATAAGACTTGAAAAACCTCTAACGTAGTTCTCCTGTGTCGAATGCTTTAAGCCTTCCAATCTTTTATTGAAAAATGACTGAACATTTTCATTGGTTAAAGTCTGGTTTAACTTCTCAGAATATCCGTTCTCTTGTAGATAGTTCTTATAATCATTCAGATACATTTCTCTTTTTGTAGCGAGACAGTCGGAATGGGTAAGATGGTCATTAGTGCCATATCGTCCTTTTCCGAATGCTTCAAGCCTATGAAACGCATCCTTTATTTGCTTTTCGTATGTTCCTCCTTTAAGGTTGGCCATCTGTCTTTCTCTTAATATTGTTTGCTTTAATGAACCGATAGATGGAAGACTTGGAAATTTTGACCTTGTGATTAACTTCAAGTTGGTTTGAAATTCTTGCCATTCCAAATCCATTGCTATACAGTTCCAAAATTTCATCACGGTATCGAATAATATATTTGTTTCTTGACTTGTATTTAGCTCGTAAAGCTTTTTCTTTCTCTCTTGTAGTTCTTATATTGTCCAAGATAAAAAATCCGTTTAAAATGACGTTGGGACTTATTTCTTTTTTACTTTTTAGGTAGTAGCTGTATCGTTTTAAAAACTGTGTCAGCTCTTCATCTTCTAAATCCAATAACCGCATATATCTTTTTCGTTTATTTTGACTAAACATTGTTTATCCTCCTCTGTATGATTACAAAGCTCCAAGATGGATACACAAACACATTTACTTATTCACGCACAGCAAGGCGGAAAATTTAGACCTGGAATTCTTTGAAAAGAAATTCACGAAAACTTTATAGTGGTGTAAAAACATTTTTGTAGGTGCTGTATAAAGCATCATCTCAATAGTAGTTTGGTTTTGACAGTAATAAAGGATATTGATTTGATGATGTTGTGCCAATAATAATTTATAAGTGATAGTAGTTTGTTTTGAAGATACTCATTGAACTCCTATAAAAAGTTTTACTCTTTGTTATAGCATCTCAAAACAAAAAAAATCACTTTCATAAAAAATATTTTTGAGCCGTTTTTGATACGGATTAGAAACAGTTCCGAAACAGTTTTATTAATACATAAAGAAATGCCCTGAAAATAGTAGTTTGAACCGTTTCATTTTATTAAAACAAAAAAGTAAAGTTGCTCAAAATACTGGAAGATATTTTAGGCTCCTATGTTCCGTAGTCTCTCTCCAATAAAATTGATAGAGAGACTACTTCACTGTAATGAGTTAAATAATGTAAATTAAATTTATTAATCTATAATATCTACATAGAATAAAAGAGGTTGTTTCAATGGCATTTACAGAAATTATTCCTATATCAGAGATAAGAAAGAATATCAAGGATATTCCACAATTAGGCGGAGTTTATAAACATTATGTAGATAAGGATGGGTTGGCATATCTTGATGGTGTTTATCCTACAAAAAAAGAAATTTCTATCGATGGAATAGAAGTATATTTGCTTTATATCGGAAAAGCAAAAGACCTTTTTGAAAGATATAAATGGCATTTAGGAATGACTAATACTTCTCATAAAAGTCTATTAGGTAAGTGGCTATCAACACTTAGACTTTCTTATATGGCAAACCATAAAACAATTATATGCTTATCGGAGCAAGATAAATTAGATGAGTTTATGGATAAGCATACATATACTCAGTATATGATTACAGAAGATTTTGACGGTATTGAAAAACAACTTATCAAGGAAAATGATTTGCCTTTAAATGTCCAAGATAATTCACACGAATTTGTTCAAACCAATATCGAAAGAAGAAAAGCTATTAATGCGAAATATCAAAATGAACATTCGGATGGAAATACCATAATGGAAAAGGTCAATAGAGTAAAAATTAGTGATGCTGAACTAATACATTATGCCAAAGAAGCAAAAAATGAAGGTATTCAAAACAAATCAAGATTTATAGTGTGGTTTAGGAAAGGGAAAGGGAAAAAAGCTTCTGAAAAACGTTTGAGTAAAGCTTGGAGTGATGTCGAAAAGTCAATTATTTAATTTATCAAAGGACTAAAAAAGCCTATAAGGCAAATGAGGGACTGAGTGAATTCGGTCTCTTGTCCGTTTCTGCAATTTGTCAAATACTAATCCATCTTCCCGGAAACAGACAGACGATTACTTCTCATTTCAAGCACCTATTTTTATTTTAGTCTCTATGACTGTTTTGGGCTGACTTCAAGAGCCAGCTTATATAAGTTATAGGACTGAAAATCAAAAAATGAAGTTTCTAACCTAAAAATTGAAAAATGTCTGAATTTTCTCGAAAAAAATTACCTTCAAGTTCTAAATCCCTGCCAATTCCCTCATAATCTATATGGGAAATAATCAAAGGATGATAACCGTTCAAGTCCGTATATTCTTCGATATACTGTTCAGCGATATCCGTCATCGTGCTATTTTCATAGACTATGACATCATCGACTTTATCAATCGCATCTTGAAGGGTATCGGCTAATCCATTGTCTAACAGGACTTTGACTATCCTGTGCTGCCACGGTTCGATACTCTCTTCAATCAGCGTGATGTTTTCATTAAGAGTATGAATGTTTTCATATTCATCCACTGGAAAGATAGAAACATCTTCCCATTCGTAATCTGTGATAAACCACTCTTCGTGGATACCGTCATTACATAATTTTTCTCCTTCTTCCAATATCTCTTTGATATTGGCTTCAAGCTCTTCTGTTTCAAGCGGCAATGTCAGCCACTCACCTACTAAATAACCATTGTTGTAAGCTGCTAAGTCTGTAAAAAATATTTTTAGCACTCTAACTCCTTTTTTAAATGAGATAGAGTGTTATAGGAGTGAGTTTAGAAAAAAATCGGTTTTAATCAATAATCTCTAAGAAAATCCCACCAAGTTTCAAAAATTTTTTTTCTTATATCATAAGGAACATCTAAATATACACCTTTAATCCCTCTTCTTTTATGACTTATACACCTATCTGCTAAATCTGTATCAACACCTCTTGAAGCTAAAATTGATAAAAACAATTTTCTGCTATCGTGAGAAGTTAATGTATATCCCTTATTGATATCTATTGTTGCCTGTTTTACTAACTTATTCCAATTATAAGATATACTCGCCTCTGAAAAATCAAATAGTTTTTCATTTTCATATTCTTCATCTAATACTTCCTGAGGCAATAAATCAACAACTTCACTTGGCAAAGGATATCTTTCATCTATTTCTGTTTTTGTTATATCTCTTTTGGCAAGGATATACCAGTCTCCATTACTCGATTTCTTTATGTTGCCACATCTTAATTTATGAATTTCCCCCACTCTTCTTGCTAACATTATAGTCATAATAAAAAATAATTTATACCTTGCACTATACTCCAAAGCAGTCTTATATATTTTTCTTGCGACTTCCTCTATTGGTTCATTTAATCTTATATCAAAATCAGGTTTATTGCTATGTGTTCCATAGTCAATATCATAAAATGGGTTATATCGTATATTTCCTTTTCTCAATTCTTGTTCAAATATTCTAAACATTAATATTTGAACATTTTGCTTATATTCTTTTTTATATCCATCCAATTGTTTCATTATTTTTTTAACATCTTCATCTTTTACTTTATCAATTTTTCGACGACCTATAATTTCGTGAATATATTTGTAGTAAAAACCTTCTAACTTTTTTTTATAAGCTGACATTTCATTTTTAGGCTTTCTATCTTTTATTTTCTCCAAGACAATATCTTCAACCTTATCGCCAACCTCATTAAAAGGATTTTTATTTGCTCTTAACTCTGATTTTAGATACTCCAAAGCATCACTTGCTTGTTTTGCAGTTGTAGCATTATACATCTTTGTAAGGTTTATTTTTTGATGTGAAACTCCACCTAACATAAATGAAGCATAATAATGTGTTCTATTATTTACTGTTTCTAATGAATAGATGTTAGGATACTTCTCCTTCACAAAATTATTTTTTCGTGCCATTGAACTATAATCCTTTCAGCGTGGTTTTTAAGATTATAAATATAGTGTATATTAAAGTGTATATACTTATATGTGGGTTAATGAGGTTAAATGAGGTTAAAATAAAATTCTAAAAGTCATAAAATAGCCTAATTATTGGGATATTGTCCTATATTTCATTAATTACTTTTTATATTTAAAGAATTATAGTATAATCTTCCTATTCATTTGGACGCTTTTCAAGCAAAACCAAAAAAACACTTCGCTGTCGCTGTGATAACGTAAACAGTTAACGATATGCCGCCGGCTGCATCAAACAAAAACAAGGAGAGATCATGAATCTGAAAGAACAAATCAAAAACGATATGAAAGAGGCGATGAGAGCCAAAGAGAATGCAAAAAGAGATACGCTCAGAAACATTCAGGCAGCCATCAAACAGATTGAAGTAGATGAACGCAAAGAACTGACCGATACAGAGGTGGAAAAAATTCTTTTAAAATATGCCAAACAGAGAGAAGATGCTTTGGTGCAGTTCAAAGAAGCCGGGCGCCATGATCTTGTTGCCAAAGAAGAGGCAGAGCTTGCTCTTGTAAAAAGCTATTTGCCAGAACCCCTGGGAGATGCCGAACTGGAAACCATGCTCAAAGAAATTATTGCTTCAGCGGGTGCTTCAAGCATGGCTGACATAGGCAAGGTGATGGGGGCGGTAAAAACAGCCGCAGGAAGCCGTGCAGACGGCAGCCGCATCAATCAAGCAGTAAAAAAATTACTTTCTTAAATTAAAAAACTGAGGGCTGAACAAATTTCGGCCGCAGGTTTTGATGGTTAACGTACAAAATTAATTCTTACTTTTAAGATCAAACTACTTTCCGTACTTTACTTCTCTGATCGCTTTGGCAACATCATCCTGCCTCATAAAATGTTCGCCCACCAAAAAAGCATCGGCTCCGATTTTAGACAATTCAACAACCGTCTCATGATCATTGATACCGCTTTCGGCCACGATAATTTTACCATTGGGGATAAGCGGGATAAGTTTTTCACTAAGACTCATATCCATTTCAAAAGTTTCCAAATTTCTATGATTGATGCCGATGATGGTGGCTCCGGCAAATATCGCCTTTATCAGATCACCTTTGTCGTGAACCTCAACAAGCACTTCCAGTCCCATATGCAACGCATATTCATAAAGTTCTTTGAGTTCTTTGCGAGAGAGTGCCTTCGCGATAAGCAAGATAAAATCCGCCCCATAGACCAATGCCTCAACAATTTGATATTTGTCCACAATGAAATCTTTTCTAAGCAAAGGAAGATTCACATAACGGCGAACCATACCCAAGTATTCGATATTTCCCTGAAAAAAGTGTGGTTCCGTCAATATCGAAAGAGCATCCGCTCCGCCCTTTTCATACTGCTGTGCAATACGTACCGGATCAAAATCTTTACGGATCACGCCTTTGCTTGGGCTTGCTTTTTTTATTTCAGCAATAATACGATAAGGATTTTCTTCTGTAGCACGTAAAGCAGACTGCACATCTTTGGGCACAAAAGGATTGAAAGAGAGAGAACGCCCTAGCCATTCCAATGGATATTCTGCTTTTCTTTTTTTTAAATCTTCTTTGGTCTGCTTTATAATTTCATCCAATATTTGAGCCATGCCTCTGCCTTAGACTAGTTTTTTGGGTATTATATCCAAAAGCAATCTATTTACACTTTTGAATCTTTTCCCAATGGTCTGCAATCTCAGGCTCTTCAAGTCCTTCTTGGTCTACAACTTTTTTCATCATCTCATACGCTTTTTTGCATTGGTGTTCTTTGTAATATCCCCAAGCCAATGAATCAAGATAATAGGAATTATTGGGTTGCTGCACCAATGCATCTTCGATAATTTTCATACCTTTTTTTATATCAATCTCTTTGTCAATCAGTGTATACCCATAATAGTTAAGGTAAACACTGTCGTCTACGCCCATTTTAATCGCTTTTTCAAAAGAGGTGATAACCTCTTGTATCATTTTTTTATCATCTTTATTCTGGGCTCCTTCAAAAGTAAGTATCGCTTTTTCAGCAAGCCATTTTGGATCTTTTTCATTTTCATAAAATTGATCTGCAAGCACTATGGCTTTTTTAAAATCCTTTTTTTCTTTATAAAGCGCATAAAGTATATCTTTGCCTTCATGGTTGGCTTCCAAAAACGCGATCGCCCCCTCAATATCTTTTTTATAGGCATATGCATCAATAATTTTGCTTAAAAATTCTTTTTGAGGATCCTTTGCATAAAGCGCCTTATAGGTTTCCAGGACGCCATCAATGTCGTTTTGCTTCACATACAACGATAGCAGCTGAAGATAAACTTCATTGCTGGAATTATGATGCATACGCCGATGCATTTCTAAAAGCTGTATAGCTCTTTTTTGTTCGTTGGTATACTCATTCATAATAACAGACATCCGCAAAAGCACATCTTCGTTAGCTGTTTTTTCATACACTTTGGTCAAAATTTCCAGCGCTCTTTTAAACTCTCCCGTATACAAAAACGGATTGGAAGCCAGCTCAAGATCGATTGCCGTGTCTGATCTCTCCAAAAGGTATTCTGCCTCTTTTTTTGCTTCCTTGACATCATCGTTTACAAGATACAAAGGAATTAAAAGCCGTTTTACTTCTAAAGTTTCCGGATGTTTTTTATCCCACAGCTTCAATCTTGTGATACTTTGCGATATGTTAGTTCTGCCCAGCAGTGAAGAGGTAACCTCTTTAAAAAGATAAACTTTGTCCCCTGTGGTATCAAAAAGCTTTCCATACAGTGCCCTGCTTTGCTCAAATGCACCGATCTCTTCATAAAAAAGTCCCCTGATGATAAGCTCATCTTCGCTTAAAACCATTAATTCTTTAGCCTGAATACTGCCAAAACATAGAACAAAAACAGTGGCAAATATAGATATTATACGATTCCTGGACACTCTTTTCTTACCTCATCTTCATTGTTTTTAAATTGTTGCCAAAACGGAAAAGTGCGGCACTGCAGAGGCCGCACAGGATATACGCAACAGCGGTTTTTAGATTCATCAAAAAAAATACAGGCGAAATTGTCTTTCGCAAGAGGTTTTTCTCTAAGTGAATAACGATGTTTTACTTTGCGCAGATACAGCGCTGCAAACCCTTCGACGCTAAGCTCTAAAAATGCTGCCATTTTTTCTATTTCGTCATAATTTATCCAGATATATCCGCTCTCACCTGTACAACAGCGCCCGCCACATGTTTCACAGGCGCTAGGCGCAAACTTATAATTATAGCCTTCCTCCGTCATCAAATCCAATACCGTCATCCTTTACACTAAATGCTTCTCTTCAAAATCGCCCTTAATACTGTGCGTGTCTGCTCGCTCGAATGCTCCGGCCGCCTCCAAAGTATAGTTGCCTTCCTGATCAAAAACAACCAAAGGCGGCATTACCTGCGTCATTGCTTTTGAATTCATACGTGCAGCAATCATGACTACTTTGGACTCTCGATCTATCTTCGAATGAATAAAACGTATTTTCTCTGGGTTTATACCATTTATTTTCAAATGATGCAAGAGCAAATCAATCTGTTTTGCATCATAACAGAAAATAAACCATCCTCTTGGCTTAAGCTGTCTTTTTGCTTTCGCGACAAAAGCAGCTATAGGGAGGTGATGAGCATAGCGCGCTATGTTAAGATGCGCATTCTCGCTTTGTGTAACTTTGCTATCATAAAAAGGGGGATTGGAGACAATAAAATCAAATTTTTCATTTAAAGACACCATTGTAAAATCTCCCAGATAGGCATTCACACTTATACTGTTCACAAAATAATTATGCTTGGCATAAACAAGCATTTTTTCTTGCTTGTCAATAACGCTTGTTTTTATTGGAAAATCCCTGCTCAAAAGCAAGGAAATAATGCCCACTCCGCACCCCACGTCCAAAAGCGCTCCCCTCGGAGAGAACAAAGAGATAAAATCATATAAAAATATCGAATCGCTATTATAGCAGTAGCCGCTGCTTGGCTGGTAGAGAAACAAACAAAAACCTTTTTAAAATAATTATACGTACCGATTTTGCCCCGAACCCCGCCCTCAAACCAAATCAAGCAACGATAGGGCCAAAAGAATCATATCTATCGGATATCTAAATAGTAGTAGATTTTACACTAATTTCAGTATAATCGCGGTTATGAATGAAAAGGTAGACTTACTCCATCCTCCGTCAACTGATTTTTCGATGCTCGATTATGATTGCGCCTATATTCCCGGAAATTCTGTGCGCATGAACTATAAGTATGTTCCTCATGCGAGCAAAGCTTTTGCGACTGCCGTTATTGAAAGAGGATGGAGGCGCTTTGGAAAATACTATTTTCACCCTATATGCCATGGCTGCAACGAGTGCAAAAGTATACGTATCAATGTGCATGATTTCTGCTACAGCAAATCACAAAAAAAAGTGATCAAACGCAATAAAGAAACAGAGATTATCGTCCAAAAACCTACCTTGACATCATCACACATTGCCCTTTACAATAAATACCATTCCCACAAACACCATAAAGACGGTTGGCAGCACCGCAACATCTCCCAACGGGAATATTATGAAAATTTTGTTGAAGGTGCGCACGATTTTGGAAAAGAGGTTCTCTACGTGCGGGAGGGCAAACTTATCGGAGTGGATCTGATCGATATCCTTGATGACGGGATTAGCGCAATCTACTTTTATTATGATCCTGATTATGCTGATCTTTCTTTAGGAACATACTCGCTGCTGTATCAGATCAAACTCGCCAAGATTCTTGATCTTCCATGGATCTATCTGGGGTACTGGGTTGATGGATGTAAAGCATTTGCCTATAAACCAAATTTCAAGCCCCAAGAGATCCTTGACGGATTTCCCGATGTGACGGCAAATCCTCATTGGAAACACTGGACTATCAATACTACACAATAAATTAAGTGTTACAGCCTTACTCTTTACTTTCATTGCAGTATCAAATTTTACTAATGTTATTTGACCCCTTTTGTGAAAAATCCATTTCAGACAAAGACCCCTAACTCGGAGAGATTTTTCGGTTTTTCAGGGGTGACTATGTGTAATGTTTTCTACACCATTTGAAAAACAATCTGTCCGGATCGACACGCTTGTCGATCTCTTTTGCATCAAAAATATAATCAGCCAACCATTTCCCCATCAAAGGTCCAAAAACAAATCCCCTGCCGCCAAGACCATTGCAGGCATACAGATTTTCTAAATATCTGAGTTTGGGTGTGGCACCCCGAACGATATCCGGATAGGCTCCAAGCATAAAAGGCACGTCGATAACCCTGCCTACCAATGGAAAATAATCCCTGCTTCCTGCCCTCATTGCGCATACTGTTTTAACAAGATTCATATCCGAAGTATCCACCAGCACAGAAGCTTTCTCTTTTAACCCCAATGCCTGCTCATCCTCGCAAACAACCGGTTTTTTAATATTTTTTTCATGGGTGGCTCCCAGCCTGATGATTCCGTTCATATTTGCTGAAACCGATATAGACTGGTGCATGCTGACTTTAAGCGGAAGGTTTGAATTAAAATCTCCCCTTGTCCCCCAGCTTCCTTTCACTCCCATATAACGCATATCAAAAAGTCTATTTTCATAACCTGTCGCCAAGACTACATTTTTAGCCTGATAGTTTCCCGCCTGCCACATACCATCGTTCAAAGCAAGCTCTTCGGCTTCATTTTGAATGTACACTATGTCTTCTAAAAGTGCATGGCACATATCAGAAGCATCACACACGCCGGCATCAGGAAAAAAGAAACTCTCCAATGGGGCTTTGATACCCAGCGCCTTCAGCTTTTCTGCACGAAAATGGGTATAACGGTTTTCATTGAACGGCTCATAAGAGGAAAACTTTGCTGCATCTTCTTCATCCTTGGGAATGCGTACAACACCGCTTTGATGATAAAAAGCAGGAAAATGCTTAAGATAAAAGTCTTTGGCAAACTCAAAGGCTTCATTGGTCAAAGACTGAAGCGGTCCGCCTTTGCCTATTTTGGGAGAGACAAAGGCTCCTGCCGCTCCTGAACCTCCTGACGCAATGCCCCTTTTATCCATAACGAGTACATTCTGCCCTTTTTGTGAAAGAAAGTAGGCGACAGAAGAACCTGCGATACCAGCTCCAATGATAATGGTATCATACGTTACCGGCATTAGATAGTGATCTCTTTAATGTCCGCAATATCTTTGAATGCTTTATAAACAGAGCCTATCATGTGCTGCCTGTTGACTCTTAGAGCAATCTCTTCTGTATTGACCATCACATCCTCAAAATAGGCATCAAGTTCTCTTTTGAGGCCAAAAAGCGCATCAAGGCGTTGTGCGTAGTCAGCGAATATGCCATTGAGCACTTTTTCATAGGCATTGTAAAGTGACACTTCCGCTTCTTCTTTGAAAAGTGCAACATCTATACTCAAATCATCATCTAAATCCAGTTCTTTAGAAATATTTGCCACACGTTTAAAAGTGCTAAACTGCTCTTTAAAAGATTCGCTCGAAACAATCAGATTGAGTGCGGCTACTTTCTTAGCTATTTCGTTGATATCTCTTTCTCCGGATGCCAGTACCGATGCGATTACCGAAGGATTGGCATCGAATGATTTGTTGATACGTTCAATGATAAAATCACTTAGCAGTTTTGTATCAAAATCTGCGTATTCATTTTTAAGCAATGTAATGATGTCTTCGATATGAAAACTCAAATCATAAGCCGTAACAATCTTTATTATGCCATTCACGGCACGACGCAATGCAAAAGGATCTTTGGATCCCGTAGGGATTTTTCCGATACTAAAGAGTCCAAAAAGCGTATCAAGTTTAATGGACATCGCTACAATGGCAGAAAAGATGGAGCCTGGAAGTTCTGCACCTTCGCCTACAGGCATATACTGCTCTTTGATTGCCGTATAGACCAGTTCATTTTCTCCGAGCGCTTTTGCATAGTAGTACCCCATAAGTCCCTGAAGCTCGGTAAATTCATAGACCATTTCGCTCATAAGATCTGCTTTAGCCAAATTAATGGCTTTATCCATCTCTTTTTCAAGTACAATATTGTTCTTTCCGGTCTGTGCTTCTACTTTTTCCATATAAAGCCCAAGCAAACGCATCGCAATATGTTTTTCTCTTACAATCTTATCATTCAGCGTGCCCAACCCGTCAATAAACTGCACCTTTTCCAGTCCTGCCGTACTAAGGCCTTTTTTAAGGTCATTTTTATAAAAGAAAAGCCCGTCAGAAAGTCTTGGCTTGAGCACACGTTCATTTCCTGCTATTACTTTGCTGTAATCATCTGTATATGCATTGCTTACCACAACAAACTTATTGGCAATTTTTCCATGCTCAAAAACCGGAAAATAGCGCTGATGCTCTTTCATGGATGTAATAATCACTTCAGGAGGAAGTTCTAAAAAAAGCTCATCAAACGTACCCAATAGGGCTTTAGGGTTCTCTGTGATAGCAACCACTTCATCCAGCAATGCTTCATCCCGCTCTATAAAAACATGATACTCCGATTCTAATGCATCAAACTGATCAAGTATTCTTTCTTTTCTGTTTTGAGGATAAAGCACAACTCCGCCGCGCGCAAGAATCTCTTCGTATTCGTTTATATTTGGCACCTCGACAGCCTCTTGGTTAACCATCCGGTGTACAAATGTTTTGGTATCTGATCTGACACCAAACAGTTCAACCGGCACGGATTTTTCTGCCAATCTTACTTGTATCCACCTGATGGGACGGATAAACTCATCTCTTCTGCTTCCCCATCGCATCATTTTTCCAAATGCCATCGAAAAGATCCATTTCTTTATCATCTCTTCAAGAAGCAAAGCCGTCGCGACGCCTTTCTCTTCTTTTTTATAATACAATACATCCCTGCCATTGCTTTCTATCTGTTTCAGTTCGGATATGCTTACACCGCATTTGCGCGCAAACCCCTCGGCTGCGCCTGTGGGCTTGCCCTCTTTAAAAGCGGCTGCAAGAGGAGGACCCATGAGTTCGATTATGCTGTCTTCTTGCTGGAGAGCTATTGCTTTATGGTTTAACACCAATCTTCTGGGAGTATAGATAAATTCAAAATCACAGTTTAATTTATACTCTTGGAGTATCGTTTTCCAAGACTTTTCAATAGTTGAAACAATCTTAAGCAGTGGTATAGCGGGTAATTCTTCTACACCGATTTCTATGAGTAACGGTTGTGTCATTTTGGACAATCCTATGAAAGTTTAAATAGGCATTATTTTATCCAAGAGTTAGTAAAGAGGGGGTTAATCTTTCTCGTTGGAATCGTCCGGCATGTCCATTCTTCTTCCTTCATCATCAAATTTGCTTTTATAGTAGTTTTTCACGATACCAAACGTAATAAAAACAAAAACAATAATTGCAATAATGTACACTATATCTCCAAACGACATCATTTCTCCTTTAAACTGTTAGTGATGGTTATCTTTTTAAATCCCTCGTAATTTTGACGCAAGGCTTCATAGGTGACAATCCCCACGCTGATGCCCAGGTTTAAACTTCTTCCTTCGCCGCCCATTGGGATCGTAATGCACTGCTTTGGATTTTGAAGCAATACTTTTTCATTGATCCCTTTGGTCTCTGATCCAAAAAGGATAAAATCTCCTTTTTTGAATGCTACATTAAAATAAAGATTGTCTGTTTTTGTTGTAGCCAAATACATATGCTCATCTACCGGATGTGCTGCAAGAAAGTCAGCAAAACACTCCCACACCACCAGATCCAATTTATCCCAATAATCCAGCCCTGCTCTTTTGACTGCTTTATCATCAATATCAAAACCAAGAGGTTTCACCAGATGCAGCGTTGCGCCAAGATTGACACAAAGCCGGCCTATGGTGCCTGTATTGGGAGGGATTTGCGGCTCTACAAGGACGATATTAAACATTTAAAAAACCACCGTTTTATTGCCGTTTACAAACACCCTGTCGCTCAACACTAAAGAAAGCGCACGCGAAAGAACGATTTTCTCTACATCGCGCCCTGCACGCTGCATATCTCTCCATTCAAACCGGTGGCTTACGGCAATCACGTCCTGAGCAATAATAGGGCCTTCATCCAGATCATTTGTCACATAATGCGCTGTTGCGCCAATAATCTTCACGCCTCTTTCAAATGCTTGTTTGTAGGGATTGGCTCCGATAAATGCGGGCAAGAAAGAGTGGTGAATATTGATGATTTTTTGCCCATATGCCTCTACAAATAAAGGTGTTAGGATTCTCATATATTTTGCGAGAACAATATAGTCAAATTCAAATTCATTCACAAGCTTCATCATATGTTTTTCATGCTCTTCTCTTTCAAGCCCCTCCGCGGGTACATGAAAAAAAGGGATATCAAATCTTCTCACCAGCTCTTCAAGAAAGTCATGGTTTGAAATCACGCATTCTATTTCCGCATCCAATTCTCCGTCGGCGTACTTAATGAGAATATCCCCAAGCGCATGAGATTCTTTGGTGACCATCAGTATAATTTTTTTTGGTTTGGGTTCTATCACCCTTACATGCGCATCATCAGGAATGGCCTCTTTTAGCGCTGCACTCAACTCTTGCGTATCAAACATTCCGCTCACAACAGAACGCATAAAAAATTTTTCTATCTCTTTATCAACAAACTCTTGGTTGTTGTCTATATTGAGATTTCGATCATAAAAGACTTTACTTATCTTGTAAACAAGTCCTTTTTCATCGCGGCAATCGATCAAAACCCTGGCTTTTTTTTCCATTCTGCACTCTTGTATTTAAAATTGCGCCATTATACCAACTTTTCTCTAAGGCCACTCCATTGGGCTTTTGTTTCGCGATAGCCTGCCTCATAAGCGGCATCAATTTCTTTGAAATTAAACAGATGCATGCGTGCAACGCCTTTAATATCAAGATACGCATCCGCCATCTTTTTAGAAGGTTTAACATTTGCATTCAACATAATAAGAAGAGAACGTACAAGCAATGATTTAAAATTTTTAGGGGTGCCGCCCACAATGGGATTGACGTCGATAGCTAAAACTTTGTATCCCAATGCCTTGAGGGGCCTCACGGGAAGATTGTCGCTAAAACCGCCGTCTATATACCATTTTCCATTCACTTCTTTTGCTTCAAAAATTGGTGTAAGTGATGAAGAAGCGATAGTATTTACTATAGGGTTTCCGCAATTAAGATAATGTGTTTTTCCTGTGTTAACGTCCGTGACGCACGTAAAAAGAGGAATGGCCATTTGATCATAACTTTTCAGTTTCACCTCCTGCGCCAGTTTTTTTTCAAGATTTTCTAATGAAAAAAATCCGGGTTTTTTACTTAGCTTAAAAAGATCTCTATTGGCAATTTCTTTTAAAAAAGCATAGATGTGTTCAGAAGTTTTTCCTGAAGCAATCATCAGTGCCAGCATTGCACCGGCACTGCTTCCTGCTACTGCACAAATCTGCACCCCTTCTTCTTCCAAAAATTTTAAGGCACCAAGCTGTGCTGCCGCCCTGAGGCCGCCCCCGCTTAAACTAAGTGCGATTTTCATCATGACCCTTTCGTAGCGTTGTCTTGATTGGCATCATTTTTTAATTTTGACGATCTCTTGCTATCTTTTCTGCCTGATACCGGTAAATTACGGGATGTGCATCAAGGCAATTTCCAGACAAACCTGCTTTTTGGCAAAGAGAAGCAAAAAAATCATCAAAACGAGGCAACTGTTCCCATACTGAGGGCAGGTAGGTCGCCTGATAATGTCCCTGCTTTAAAATAACTCCGTCAATTCCGGGGCGAATACTTTGGCGCAAAGATTCTTTATTGGCATACATAACCTCTTGCGGAGCAGTGAGAAGGGAAATTTCTATATCAATTTTATCAAGTTCTTCCTCTCTTAAAGACGAAAATCTTGGGTCGCCAAATGCTGCAGCTTTGGCATTATGAATCACATCCTCTATCAGGGGCCGATGAGCTATGATCGAGCCAATGCATCCTCTAAGCCTATGATTTTCATTGAGTGTGACAAAAACTGCCCCCTCCTTTTGCAGCCAAGGATACTGTGCAATCCACTTGCTTTTATCTATGCATTGCTGTTCGTCTGCAAATTCTTCTTCAATTGCCTTTAAGGCAATATCCAATAATACTTTTTTATCCATATTTCCGCCTCCTCTTTTCATCTTTGAAAGCTTAGAATACTCTTAAAAAAATTATACTCCCTTTTTGGCATAAAAATCAATCTCTTCGCTGATTCTTTTGGTTAGCTCTTCGCCTAATTTTTTACCGCTAAAACCTTCTTCCAGTAATTTATTTGCCGTTGTTTTTGGACTGAAAGGCTTTTGCCATACTTTCAACGTTTTAGCCAAAGCAACCACACGAGGATCATAGTTTCCCGGATATTTTTCAATGCCTTCTTTCAGCGCTGTACGCAAAACAAATCTTATATCAACCTCAAAAGGCAAAAAAGGCGCTTGGCTTATCTGCCTATGGTAGCATTTTGGTGCGCCCAATATTTTCAATATGTTATCCATATCGCTTTTAAAATATTTTCTGGCAATAAAAAGAAAATAATAGGGCCGCAGCGCCTCTTGAAAATATTTTTGCCCATTTTGCAATTCTTTACTCCACGACATAAACGTTTTTTGATCTATTTCTTCGTTAAAAAGTTTTTTTGCAATCCCCAGCGCAAATAAGTAATAAAGCCCGTAATGCAGATAGGTGCCTTTAAACATTTTTTCAAATTCTGAAAAGATACGCTCTTTGGGAAGATCCTCTAGCGAGATATTTTGGCATAATTTGCAACTTTTTTTTTCTACTTTAAAGCCAAGGCGTGCCGCAAATTGCATTGCGCGCAGCACTCTCAAGCTGTCTTCAACAAAGCTTTTTTCATCAACAACTTTAAGATGTTTTTGCTGCAAATCTCCCAACCCGTTCCAAAAATCAAGAATCTGTTCCTTTTCAATATCATACATTAATGCGTTAACAGTAAAATCTCTTCGCCTTGATGCTTCCTTTTCATTGCCGGCCAACATAACATGGAAGCCTTTATGTCCTTTGCCTGATTTTGTCTCTTTCCTGGGCAAAGAAATATCCAGATTGTAAAATTTATACACAAAAAAGTTTTTGCCTACACCCTCTGCTCCCAAATGCATCATTGCTTTCTCAAACGTTTCTATGGAGATATTAAAACACTCAATATCGTAATCTTGACAATCACGACCAAGCAGTCGATCGCGTACGGCACCGCCGACAATATAGCATTTAGCATGACAGTCATGTATTAAATATTGAGTAACCGTTTGTATATGCCGGAGTGTATCAGGAGGAGTTTGAGAAAAAAAATTTGAAAAAGATGCGGTAGTAGGCATAGACGCGACCCCTTTGTCATTCTTCAACCATAGTTATAAAGATAACCGCCGCCCTCAAGCTTCTTGACAAAGAAACCTGACATTGGGCTATTTTAGCGGGCCGCCACAGAACACATCTTAGTAAAAATGCTATCTTGAAGCATAATCGGCTATGATATCGCCCATTTCACTGCACGTGCAGATCTCTTTGGCATCATAATCTCCAATGTCAGCCGTTCTGTATCCTTCGCTCAATGCTTTCTTGATCGCTTCATCGATCTTATCGGCCGCCTTGTTTTCATTGAGCGCATAACGAAGCATCATGCTTGCGCTGGAAATAGTTGCAAGCGGATTGGCAATCCCTTGTCCGGCAATATCCGGTGCAGAGCCATGAATCGGTTCAAAAAGCCCTACCCCCTTGCCTATACTTGCACTGGGCAAAAGACCGATTGAACCGCTTAGCATACTTGCTGCATCCGAAAGAATGTCACCAAAAATATTTCCTGTCAAGATAATGTCAAACTGTTTTGGATCACGAATAAGCTGCATGGCCGCATTGTCTACATACATATGAGAAAGTTCCACCTCAGGATAATCTTTGGCTACCTCTTCAACGATCTCTCTCCAAAACTGGCTCACTTCAAGCACGTTGGCTTTGTCCACCGAACAAATACGCTTATTGCGTTTCATAGCTATGTCAAATGCTACAATTGCAATACGCTTTACTTCCTCTCTTGTATATCGCATCGTATTGAAAGCTTCATTTTCATGAAGCTCTCTTGGCTGGCCAAAGTAGATGCCGCCGGTAAGCTCGCGCACAACCATGATATCCACCCCTTTGATCACAGCGGGTTTTAAACTTGAAGCATTGACCAGCTCATCATAAACAATTGCCGGACGAAGATTTGCAAAAGTTCCCATCTCTTTGCGGAGCCCTAAGAGACCTGTTTCCGGACGAAGATGTCTTTCAAGCTTATCCCATTTAGGGCCGCCGATTGCGCCAAAAAGCACAGCATCACACTTCTTGACCCCCTGAATCGTCTCATCAGGAAGAGGCACACCCGTCTCATCTATCGCCGCACCGCCGAGCAGCATCTCTTCGTACTTAAGATTAAACCCTTGTGCAACCGATACAGCATCAAGCACTTTGATAGCTTCATCCACAATTTCAGGACCTATTCCATCGCCTTTAATGATACCTATTTTATAACTTTTCATTTATTAAGCCTTTGCTTTTCTAATCTCTTCTTTGGCAAATTCTATCAATCCGCCTGCATTGACAAGTTCTTGCATAAAATCAGGAATAGAAGAAAATTGATATGTTTTTGCTTGTGTAACATTAATGATTTCTCCCGCATTCATATCAATTCTCACCACATCCCCTTCATTGATCTCTTCGGCTTCTTTAAGCTCAAAGATAGGAAGCCCCATATTGAACGCATTTCTATAAAAAATACGTGCAAATGTAGGCGCAATGACGGCATTGACTCCTGCTGCCTTCAGCGCAATAGGCGCATGTTCTCGGCTTGACCCGCAACCGAAATTTTCACCCGCAACAATAATATCTCCCTCTTTCATTTTAGAAACAAACTCAGGGTCTGCATCTTCCATAACATGTTTTGCCAATTCGCTTGGCTCGCTTGTGTTAAGATATCTTGCTGCGATAATAAGATCCGTATCGATATTATCGCCAAATTTCCAAACTTTACCTTGCAAAACTATTCCTTTTTTTATTTAATTTTATTCAGGAGCATTTCGTTTTTTCTTTCAACAAAAACAGACAAAATTGTTTATTGTTTGCCAAAGCTTTGCTTTCATGCCGAAACACAAAACAACTCTGTTTTCCCGGAAGAAAGAATAAAAATTTTTGCGATTATAGCCGAAAAAATAAAATTTATCAAATTTAACTCACTTTTTAATTAAATTTGGATATAATCCACCTTAAATTATTCTTACTTAAATATAACCCCACCTAATCAAGGATCTCCATGTCGGTAAAAGACGGTATAAAAAACGCAGAAACACTCTTTAGTTCCAAGAAAAAAGGTGATGTCATCACTCTTGAAAACATTGCAAAAGAATTTGGCAAACAAATCACACTCGCTCAGGCAAAAAAAATTCAAAAACTTGCTGCCGATACAAAAGTAGAGATTATTTCAGCTTCAGAACATGCTAAATACATTACTTCCAAAGAGGCGCAAAAAAAAATAGATGACAGAAAAAAGCTTTCTCAGTCTGACGCCGAAGATGAATTTGATCTCCATAAAGAAAAAGAACTTCTCGAATGGAGCCGTTCAGACAGCCCCGTAAGAATGTATTTGCGCGAAATGGGCAAAATTCCTTTGCTCACAAAAGATGAAGAGATCGATTTGAGTATACGTATTGAAGAAGGGGAAGAGATCATTATCGATGCGATCTGTTCGGTTCCTTATCTCATCCAATATATTTTAAACTATAAAGAACCTCTTTTAAATCGCGAAAGACGGGTGAAAGAACTTTTTAAAAGTTTTGAAGATGAAAAAGGCGATGCGGATAACGATGAAGACGACAGTGACGATGAAGACACAGAAGCAGAGGAAAGAGAAGAAGGGGTCCCCAAAAACGACAAAAGAGTCATGCAGGTCGTAGACAGTTTTAAACAATTGGAAAAAGCCAAAAAAGAGTGGATGAAATCGCGTGATGAACTTTTTAAAGTACTGCAATCTCAAACAGATGAAGATATCATTCTGCATGAACGTCTTAAAGTGGCATTCAAAAAAGAACAACTTAAGTCAGCACTGCTTAACCTTGGGCCTACAAGCAAACTTATCAATGAGCTTGTCAAGGCGATGGAAACAGCATTAAAATCTGATGACAGTTTTGATAAAGAACTCAAACGATTGGAATATAAACTTCCTCTTTTTAATGACACACTCAAAAAGAACCACTTAAAGATCTTAAGCAATATTATCAATATGGACAAAGATGATATTATCAATGCTGTGCCTGAGACTACCATGGTAAGCACTTATGTCGAAATCAAAAAACTGTTCGAAACCAGAGAAGCAAGCAAGGGCGGATTTGATTTGAGCGAAGAAAAGCTAGAAGAAATCCTCAATCAAATACGTCAAGGCAAAGCCATCAGCGAAAAAGCTAAAACACGCATGGCAAAATCAAATCTTCGACTGGTCGTCTCTATCGCAAAACGCTATACCAACCGCGGCCTTCCGTTTCTTGATCTTATCCAGGAAGGCAACATCGGACTCATGAAAGCCGTAGATAAATTTGAATACGAAAAAGGGTATAAATTTTCTACCTATGCTACATGGTGGATCCGCCAAGCAATCAGCCGCGCCATCGCAGATCAAGCCCGAACGATCCGTATCCCTATTCATATGATAGAAACTATCAACCGTATCAATAAAATCATTCGAAAATATCTTCAAGAAACAGGGAAAGAGCCGGATCTTGATACCATCGCCAAAGAAGTGGGACTCTCTGTAGATAAAGTTAAAAATGTCATAAAAATCACAAAAGAGCCTGTGAGCCTTGAGACGCCGGTGGGAGACGAAGATGATGGCAGATTTGGCGACTTTATCGAAGACAAAACAACACTCAGTCCGACGGATGTTGTACTTAAAGATGACCTCAACTCCCAAATAGATGATGTGCTTGACCAGCTTAACGAAAGAGAAAAAGCGGTTATTCGCATGCGTTTTGGACTGCTTGAAGACGAAAGCGACAGAACGCTTGAAGAGATCGGCAAAGAGCTCAATGTCACCCGCGAAAGAGTCCGCCAAATCGAATCTTCTGCGATCAAAAAACTCAAACATCCCAAGGTGGGCAGAAAACTGAAAAACTATATTGAAGAGTAAAATGGTGAGCCGTCCTCGTTTTTTTGCCCTTATTGTAGGCACAGAGATACTTAATCAAAGAAGAGCGGATAAACATTTTGATTTTATAGCCAATGCGCTAGCCAAAAGGGGAGAAAAGCTCTCCGGCTCCTTTGTTATCGAAGATGATCCTGCATTGATCACGCAAGCTATTAAATTTATAGCATCCCAGCCCCATAGCGTTCTTTTTGGTTTCGGAGGCATCGGTTCGACTCCGGATGACCACACAAGAAAATGTGCCGCTGCCGCATTGAGAGACGGCTCGATTTCAGTTCATAAAGAAGCTAAAAAGATCATAGAAACTGCATTGGGGGATAAAGCCTATCCCTATCCCATCCGTATGGCAGAACTTCCAATCGGTGCAAAACTTCTTGATAACCCGATCAACAAAATGCCCGGTTTTTCACTCGATGACCGCTATTTTTTTATGCCGGGTTTTCCGCAGATGAGCCATCCCATGGTAGAGGAGATACTCTCCAAAATTCTTCCCGAAACACAAACCTATCATCGCTACACCCTTACTGCACTCTGCAGAGAAAACGAACTGATCGAGGTGATGGAAAAAATGCCGCAAGGCGTAGAGTTTTCTTCTTTGCCGAAACTTTATGATGACGGGCCGCGTGTTTGCATCTCCGTGGCTTCGCTCGATGACATGCTGGCGCAAAAAGCATTTGCAATGTTTACGCAAACACTGGATAGCAAAAAGATTCCCTACGGTTTACACGATGAACCCAATCAGCCCTGACAGATGAACTACAAAGAGACACTCAAACATCCTGTCGTCGGCAGGCTCTCTTTCATCCAATTGATCTCCTATTTCGGCACCTGGTTTTCACAGGTTGCCATCTTTTCTATGCTGGTAGGATTTGGCGCAGACGAGATCACTATTGCCCTGACAGCCGCCGCAAGTATGCTTCCGGCAGTGATCCTCGCTCCGCTTACAGGCATTATCATCGACAGGATAGCGTTTAAAAAACTGATGTTTCTGCTTTTGGTTATAGAGATAGTGATGACACTTTGTTTTATGGCTATTAATTCACTGGAGCATGTCTGGATTTTAATGCTGCTGATCTTTACACGTTCTGCCGCAGCTTCCATGCTTTTTTCTGCCGAGATGACTCTTTTTTCCAAAATTCTTGAAGGCAAAATGCTTAAAAACACCAATGAAATCCATTCGATTATCTGGTCTTTCTGCTATGCTTCCGGTATGGCCGTAGGAGGCTTGACAACACATCTTATGGGGCACGACACAGCTTTTTTAATAGACGCTGCACTCTATCTTTTTGCTATCTTTTTGCTTACCGGACTAAAATTGTCTTTAACAAAAATCATACACTTTGACTCAAATTGGATTATGTTCAAAAAAGGATTTCACTATCTTATCACCCAAAAAAAAATCCTTCACCTGATCTTGCTCCATGCCTCTTTGGGGCTGACAAGCTTTGATGCACTTGTGACACTGCTGGCCGATCTAAGATATAAGGAGATTATTGCAGTTCCTCTTGCTATAGGATGGATCAACGCCACAAGAGCCGCGGCACTTATCATAGGGCCTTTTTTTATCGGAAAATGGATCAGCAAAGACACTCTGCACTATTTTTTTATCCTGCAAAGTTTAGGCATTATGCTTTGGGCGCTGTTTGAGTTTCACTTTTATCTTAGTCTTGCAGGCATGTTTGTTACGGGTTTTTTTACAACTACACTTTGGTCTTATACCTATCTTCTTATCCAAGAAGAAACAGAGAAACCTTTTCTGGGACGTATCATCTCTTATAATGATATGTTTTTCATGCTCTCAAACGTACTTACTGCGCTTTTTATAGGATACAGCGCCAAATGGGGGCTTTCTCTTGAAATCATAACAGTGCTTTTGGGGTGCGGATTTATACTGACCGCAGCGTATTATCTTTGGTTTAAAAAACAGTATTTGCAATAAATCTTTTTTTGAGAAATTAAGTCACTGGAAAACGAATAATGGATTTTTCATCTTTCCAAACTCGATCCATCCTCTGTCTTATGATTTAATCAAAAGTTTCAATTATTTCTTTTCCCTTTACTATATATTGCATCATTTCTTGACGAGGTATTTATCATATTTATGCTAATATTCTAAAAAATTTATTACGGAGAAACAAAATATGGATATTTCAAAAATCGGTCATGGCGAAAACCCTGATGCAGTCAAAGCAATCATCGAAGTGCCGCTTAACTCAAATATCAAATATGAAATCGACAAAGATTCCGGAGCTGTAGAGGTTGATAGAATTCTTTACTCTGCAATGCACTACCCGGCAAATTACGGTTTCGTACCCAATACGCTTTCAGATGACGGTGATCCGGCGGACATATTGGTACTTTGTGATTATCCGCTTCAAGCCGGTGCAGTCATCAAATGCAGACTCGTGGGCGTACTCATGACAGAAGACGAGAGTGGCGGTGATGAAAAATTGCTAGCCGTTCCCACAACAAAGATTGATCCCACTTATGCCAACATCAATGACCTTGCGGATGTACCCAAGCATACACTTAACCGTATCAAAAATTTCTTTGAAACATACAAAATGCTTGAACCAAACAAATGGGTAAAAGTAGCCGGCTTCAAAGACAAAGCAGAAGCAGAAGCTATTCTTGCAAAAGCGATCAAAAACTACAAATAATTTTTAAAGCGAAGGTAAAACCTTCGCTTGTGCATCAAACAACTACAATTAAAAACCTATTTTAGAGCAATACCCCCTACACAACAAGAGAAAAATAACATGCATTGTAAAACATATGCAAAACAATACTATACAAAACATGGTTATATCGGTCTTTAAAGTATCCAAACAATAACGAAGGCACGAAAGTCAACAGTGCAAAAAGCGGTGCATGGTGCACCAGATGCATGAGCGCAAAAACTATAGAGGTGAGAATATTGGCGATCGAAAAAAGAAAGAAAGGGGGAAGCTGTTTGGTTTTTTTATGCAGATACTCCTGGATGATACCTCTAAAGAGCAGCTCTTCTGCAACAGGATAAAAAAAGACAAGGAAAAAAAGGGATTTAAGATCAAAGAGAAGCCAAAACATATCAACTCTCTGCTTTTCCAAAAAATCCCCGTAAATCAAACAAAAAACGGGAGCAACTGCGAATGCTACTCCGTATTGTATATGCAGTGATCGCATCAGCATTTTATCTGATCAGTTTACGTCTCCATGGATAGAGCGCTGAAAGCGCCAGTAAGACAAAGAACATCATGTCAAACTTGTCAGCATTTGGATTGTAGGTACATCCGCCGCCTCCGCCTGTGCTTACTTTCTCATCCATTTGGATCAGCTCCCATCCGCCTTCGGGTTTGTTGTCAGTTACGTCCGTCATCAGGTTCATCGGATTGGCCATACCAAGATAGAAATGATCCGCATCGCTTACCATCGTTCGGATACCGTAGCTTCCATAGTTTCCGATACCCGTAGTGTTTTCCGCAACCGCCTTTTTTGTACTGCCGTCGATCCGCCACAGATCGGCGCCATTATTGACTTCATACGACAGCAAAAAGCTCAGTTCCGGCGGCAAACTTATATTCATATCTCCAACCATTTCAGTCATCAAATAGCTCCAGTCCATCGTTCCGATATAGAGCCTGTCTTTGAAAACTTCCATCGTCCACGTGTAGTTGTTGAAGGTATTGCCAAAGCCGGATTCTCCCCAGAGCGGTGCAGTTCCCATATTGTTTGGCACATCTTCAAACGATTTTGTTAAACGATTATATTGTGGCAACATCTCCTCTCCGTACAGCAATTCAACCGTTGCATTGCCGTCTGCAACGATATCGCTTGCACGGAAGATAGATATCGCCCGGTGTGTTCCCAGCATCGTATCTGTCATCGCCTCTTCATCGCTTGTATTGATATCATACACGCTTACTGCAGCCATCGTTGCCACCATCGGCACATGCATAGTCCCCCAGTAGAGCTGTCCGTCAAATGACGCGATCGCCCCGCCTCCGTATGTTGCCGCCACTACGGGATCGGGTTCATATTCTGAAGCTTTCCATATCTCTTGCCACGTCGCATTTGATTCGCTCAATCCCTCGCCGACAATCGGACTCATATAAACTCCCGCTACTGAAGGAGATTCGTCTTGCAGTTCAGAACCGGGCCATGTTGTCACAAACAGCCTGCCTTCATGGTACGCCAACTCCGCGCCCGAACCCGGCAGTCTTCCGACTTCTACAAATTCAAATGGATCATTTGCATCGCCTACCCATTTCAGCACTCTACCTGTATTGTTTTGATCGCCCACGGCCGTATACAGATCATCGCCTACGACGATCCATTTTCTGATATTGCTATACTCGGCAAACGAATGCGAACCTCGATAGGTATGGTTTGCATCATCTTTAAAGGCAAACATATTGACACTCAACCCTTCGCCTCCAAATCCGGGGCCCGCAAAGAATACCACGCCGTTATGCGTTCCGGCAGATCGTATCCCTAGCGTCATTAAGAATTTAGGATCTGACATTGGCGAAATATCTTCATTTTCCCCCGTTGCTTTGTTGTACCGGTAAATCTTTGGTATACGCCAGTCGCCCAATCCAATCTCATTTAACATTGGATCAAGATCCGGATGAAAAGGAAGATTTGTCTCTAAATATAATGGATATTGACTTTCGCTAAGTTCGCATACCCACGAGTCATTCAGTGTCGGCTCTGACTGCTGATGATAAGTACCGTTTACCAAACACAGCGTATTGGGCGCAGTACCGAACCAGACATACGCTTCAGTATTGGCAAGCCCCCACACATACGCTTGGTTGACCTTAGGCTGATAGCCGCCATTTATACAATTTTGGACATCCTGTTCATATGTCTGACTATTGGGGTTTAGCGGCAAATACGCTTCACCAACCCCATTGAAACACTCATCGGGCGCTGCTTTTGCCAGCAACGCAGGTTTTAAAACTGCAGCCGATGCACTCTGCGCCATCAGCGCCATGCATCCGAGCACGATCCCTTTCCCTACGATCTCTTTTAATCTTTTTACAACATTCGGATCTTTTTTCATTTGTCCCTCCTCTATGGATTGTATTTTACTATTTTAGTTTAGTGCAAACAATCTTAATGTATTGTTAAATGGACCTTGTTTTTCGCTTCAGTAGTGCTCAGAAGATGTGATAAAAAAAGAGTTGATTGTGTCATCAACTCTTCAAAAAAAAATTTTGATAATTATAAAGAAGGCTGTTTTTGTTCGCTAAAGATCGATCTCTCGTTTGCGGTTATACAGATACCGGTCGATCCCCTCTGCGATACCTTTTGCGATCAGATCCTGATAACGGCTGGTAAAGAGCTGTTTGCGCTCCGTCGGATGGGAGATATACCCGACCTCTACAAGTATCGAAGGCCTGCTTGCGCCTACAAGAACCCAAAACGGCGCACTTCTTACTCCTCCGTCTTTCACTCCCCCAAAACGGCTGCGGAGATTTCCCAACATCTTGGTTTGAACATCTATGGCAAGTTTATGCGATTGGACGATTTTTGGCCCCGAAAGCACCGAATCGACAATCACGTTTTTACTCAAATTGTCCGTGCCTTTCAATACAGCTTCATTTTCCCTTGCGGCAACACGCTGCGACCTTTCATCTCTGGTGTTTTGCAGGAAAAAAGTTTCAACGCCGTGCAGCTTGTTTTTGGATCTCTCGTTAGGCGCTGCATTGGCATGGATCGACACAAACACTTTTGCGTTTTTGATATCCGCTATTTTTGTTCGCTCCGGAAGCTTTAAAAATCGGTCAGTGCTTCGGGTCAGATACACCTTGTATCCGTGTTTTTGGAGTTCTTTGGCCAGTTTTTTTGATATTTGCAAAACCAAATCTTTTTCTTTTTTGCCTCCGCCTATAGCGCCCGAATCATGTCCGCCATGTCCGGCATCGATAACAACAACCTCATGACCGGAGGATGCGGATGTGTTTTTCTTTTCAAACATAGAGCCAAAAAAACTTTTTTCTTCTTTTTCCAAAGGAGCAGTATTGTGTTTGCGAACTGTTCTCTTGGGTGCTGCACCTGTTTTTTCCCGTGTTGGCACGAAAGCTGCTTTCGGCAAAGGAATATGGTATGATTTTTTTGAGAGCATCGGCTGATAGGCGGTGCATGCATAAGGCTTGTTGCACTCTATAACAAGCCGTACAATATCTTTTTGATACTGCGAAATCCTTACGCTCGAATTTTGAAGACCCTTCAGGTTTTTTTGATGATCCTTTGATGAAAGACGTGCATTTCGAATATCAAAAACTTTTCTATAGGGTTTTTCAAGTGAAAAATAATGCACACTGTTTTTATTGAGCAGCCCGCTAAAATGCAGACGCAATTCATCCTTTTGAACTTCTACATCCTCCAGTATATTAACAGAACCGACAAGGAAATTTGTCCACGCGACAAAGAGAAGAAAAAATTTTAATAATTTCACCTTAGTCGTCTTCTCCCTCAACCAATTTGCGCATCAGTTCTTTGACTGTGATAATCTCTTTAAGCTTATAGCCGTTGGTACCGGTAAAAAAGAGTCCTTTTTCAATATCTCCATCATACGCATCGCTGAGCCTGTCTGCAATGCAGTATCCTACCACTTTGGCTTCCTCTCCATGATGGCATGGGGCTACACAGTCAGAAATACAGACAATTTTTGGAGCTGTTTTTTCTTCTATCATTTTATGAAGATTGGTTTTTACACCGCGCGCAGGGTATCCCACCGGGGATTTGAACAATTGAATATCCTCTTGTGTTGAAGCGATGATAGTCTCTTTAAATTTTTGATGCGCGTCACACTCTACCGTACCGATAAAACGTGTACCCATCTGTACACCATTGGCACCCAAGTTCATCATCTTGACAATATCGTCATGATCCCAAACACCCCCCGCAGCAATGACAGGAAAATCTCCCCAGTTTTTTGCCTCCTCTACCACAGGCGGTAAAATCGCTTCAAGCTGATTTTCCGGCAAAAAACACTCATCATACTTAAAGCCCTGATGGCCGCCGCTTAGCGGTCCCTCAACAATAACAGCATCAGGCAGGCGGTTGTGTGTCTTTTGCCATCTTTTGCACAGTATCTTCAACGCTTTGGCTGTTGAAACGATAGGTACCAGCGCAACATCAGGAAAATCTTTGGTACATTCCGGCAACGTCAGCGGCAATCCTGCTCCTGTGATAATGATATTGGCACCTGCCTTACAAGAATCAATCACCACTTGTTTGTAATCATTGATTGCATAAAGCACATTGGCTGCTAACGGTTTGTCGCCGCAAATTTTTCTTGCATTTTCAAAAATCGCATGCAATGCCTTGGAGGAGTAAAAATTGATCGTACCCACAGGTCTGCCGTCTGCAGCTAATTTATCAGCATACATTCTATTTTTATATACTCCCGTACCTATTGCACTGACAACACCGAGCCCTCCTTCTTTTGAAACAGAGCCTGCAAGCTGATCCCAAGAGACACCTACTCCCATGCCGCCTTGAATAATGGGAATATCAATCGTATATTTTCCTATTTTTAATGGTTTAAATGCCATTAGTCTACCTTTACTTTTGCAAATTTTCTTTTCCCTACCTGCAGAATATACTCGCCGGTGCTCAATGTAAGCTGGTCATCACTTATTTTTTCCTGGTTTATTCTAACAGCTCCTTGCTTAATATCTCTTCTTGCCTGTGAAGTTGACGGCTCTATGCCGGCATCCACGAGTGCTTTACATATCCAAATATTGTTTTCCACCGCCACTTCCTGGATATCTTCGGGTATCAAATTGGCTTTAAACACATTATCAAAAGCTTCTTTGGCTTCTTGGGCTGCATCTGCGTTATAAAATCTTTCGGTTAACTCCAGCGCCAATCCCTCTTTGACTGCCTTTGGATGAAGAATGCCTTTTTCGACATCCTCTTTCATCTGCATAATTTCTTGCAGGGATTTTGCACTCAAAAGTTCATAGTAACGCCACATAAGCTCATCCGATATGGAGAGTGTCTTGGCATAAATGTCTTTTGGGTCTTCGGCAATGCCAATGTAGTTGCCCAGTGATTTACTCATTTTATGCACTCCGTCAAGCCCTTCAAGAATCGGCATCATAAGAACCGCCTGCTCTTTTCCAGTATGATAAGCGCGCTGCAAATGTCTTCCCATTAAAAGATTGAACTTTTGGTCCGTTCCTCCTATTTCGATATCGCTTTTAAGCTCTACGCTGTCATACCCCTGAAGAAGAGGGTATAAAAATTCGGAGATAGAGATACTCTGTCCTCCCTTGTAACGCTTTTCAAAATCATCACGCTCCAGCATTCTGGCTACGTTAAACAGTGTTGCCAGCCCCACGAGTCCGCCGGCTCCCAAAGTATCAAGCCATTTCGAGTTAAATACTACATCGGTTTTAGAGGGGTCAAGCACATTAAATACTTGATCTTGATAGGTCTGTGCATTTGCCATAATCGTTTCTTTGTCAAGCACTTTTCTCGTTTCGCTTTTTCCCGTGGGATCACCAATGGTTGCAGTAAAATCGCCTATGAGCAATTGAACTCTTGCTCCATGATTTTGAAACACTCTAAGTTTTTGAAGCAACACAGTATGTCCCAGATGCAAATCTGCCCCCGTAGGATCAAAACCTGCTTTCACCGTGTAAACTGCCCCCTCTTCATAATATGTGCGAACCAGTACTTCAATACGTTCCATATCTATAATTTCGGCTGTTCCTCTGCGTATCTCTTCTAATGCTTTTGCTACCATTGCCCTTCCTGTTTATATTATTTGTTGTTATATGCATCGTCTAAATTAATGATTTCTATAAGCTTGAAATTCTGTGAAATCTTTTCAGACAATATACTTTTTTTAGATTCGCTGCTTTCAACTTCTATCTGGCAATATTCTGCACTTTCGCTGCTTTGTATCCCCAACTCAATACTGATAACATTTAAATCCAGCTTTGTAAGTTTTGTCAGCAGATCCGCCAAGATCCCTTTTTGGTTTTGCAATCCAATCGTTAATCTGTAGCGTGAAAGTTTTGACGTACGCCATTTTATAAAAACCATAGGCTCTTGCGCAATAATTTTTTCATACGCTTTTTTACACAATTTATGATGAACAATTGCTTTGCCGTCTTTATAGAATGCAACTATCTGATCGCCCATTTTCGGGTGACAGCAATAGTCAAACTCTACACCGTCCAAAGTTTTATTTGTAAAAAATATAAAATGCTCTATCTCTTTTTTGACAGGTTTTTTGTATCCTTTTTTAAGAAGTTCCCAAAAACGCACTTCACGGGCCCCCATGTAGTCTGCTGTTTTACGTATAGCCTCTTTGAAATAATCCATTTGATTGGGCAATTTATACAATGTATCTTTCATTCCCAGCGCTTCTGTTATCTCGTTGACGGTTTTGTTCTCCTGATGGAACAGTGTTGCTAAAATATTATAAGCGCTTAAGGTATCAGATTCTTTTATTCTGGCCCGACAATGGGTTCGTATCCCTTCTTGCGCTTTGGAAGTCTTAACGGTATCAACCCAAGAACAATGCAAATGGGGTCTGGTATCATCAATGATCTTAACGATATCCCCATTTTTTAACGTCGTCAAAAGAGAGGAGAGATGTTTGTTGATCAATGCTTCTTTTGCATGAAGACCGATTTGAGAATGTATAGCATAGGCAAAATCCAAGGCCACCGACCCCTTGGGCAGCGTATAGTAGTCACCTTTAGGCGAAAAGACTGTTATGTCTTCTGAAAAAAGATCGCTTTTGGCAAGCTCATAAAACTCTTCAATCGATTCGCTTTGATAGTTTAGACTCTCAAGCCATTCCAAATTTACCCTATCAGAACCCTCTTTATACTTCCAGTGGGCCGCCACGCCAAATTCGGCAAGTTTATGCATTTGAGCCGTACGAATCTGCGCTTCAACGATGCCCTCCTCGTCAAAAAGTGTGGTATGTATCGTCTTATAGCCATTTTCTTTTGGCACAGCGATATAGTCTTTAAAGCGTGAAATAAGCGGTGTATAGTTTAGATGCAGCAACCCCAGTACCCGGTAGCACTCGATAGGCTCTTTTACAATAATGCGGATCGCTAAAAGATCCAGGACCTCATCGATACTTACTCCTTTGCGATGCATCTTTAGATAGATAGAATAATAATGTTTTACCCTGCCAATGACTTCAAATTCATCAGGCAAAAACCCATCTTTTTGGAGTACATTTTTAACTTTTTGAATAAAAGCATTCAGCTTAAAATGCAAATTTTGCGCATTGGATTTGATATAATCATCGATCAGCTTATAATCTTCAGGATAGATATAATAAAAGCTCAAATCTTCCAAGTAATTTTTCATACGTGCAATGCCGAGTCTGTGTGCGATAGGCGCATACACAACTAATGTTTCTTCGGAAATACGCCTTTGCTTTTCCGGCCTCAGCGCATCGAGGGTAAGCATATTGTGCAATCTGTCACAAAGTTTAATCACCAAGACACGGATATCTTTAATCGAAGCAATGAGCATCTTGCGAAACGTAAGTGCGGAGTTGATCAAACGCTCATCTGAACCTGAAGGAATAAGTTTTTCGTCTCTAATTTCAACAATTTTTGTCAAGCCTTCCACCATGTGCACAACATCCAAACTGAATTCTTGCTGCAGGTCCTCAATGCTGTAGCTGGTATCTTCCACTACATCATGCAGCAAAGCTGCCTGCACCATCGTCTCATCGCTGCTGACCATTGCCGTAATAGCTGCGACCAAAATAGGATGCACAATATAGGGCTGACCGCTTTTACGCTTTTGGCCTTCATGCGCACTCAGGGCAAGATCCAATGCTTTGATTGTGGTGGTCGAAGGGGAAGGAATTTGTTCAAATAAAAGGGCTTTCGCCTCCTCTATCGTCTCTATCTCTTTCGCGCGAGAAAGAAAAACGTCCAAAATAGTTAACCCTCTAGAGTGACTGTGATTTTACCTTCTGCTATCTCTTGAAGTGCAATATCGGTAAATTTCATCACAGAAGTTGCTTCTATGCAAGGCTTTGAGCCTTTTGAAATCTCTTCGGCTCTTTTGCCTACGGCTTTTGCCAAAAGATATTTATCAAAGTCTACTTTTTCCAACGCTTTTGCTGTAAGTTGTTCTGTTCTCATTATGTGATCCTTTTTTTCTTAGATTATTTAACAATCGAACAAAGACTCATGTCGCCTTTGATGATAGCGAGCAGATTGCCTTTTTCGAACATATTGCATACCACGATAGGCAATCCATTGTCTTTTGCCAACGCAATTGCCGTATCATCCATTACCTTGATATGATCATTCATAGCCTGATCATAGGTAAGTGTATTGAGTTTGACTGCATCGGAAAACTTATTTGGATCTTTATCATACACGCCATCAACTTTGGTTGCCTTGATAAGAAGTTCGGCTTCTATTTCAGAAGCCCTGAGTGTAGCTGCCGTATCGGTAGTAAAATACGGGTTTCCTGTCCCCCCTGCAAATACCACTACGCGGCCTTTTTCCAAATGTCTTCTGGCACGGCGCACAATAAACGCTTCACCTATCTCTTGCATATCTATGGCAGTCTGAAGTCTTGCTTCCAGTCCTATATGCTCTAAAGCCTCTTGTATCGCTACTCCGTTGATTACCGTAGCAAGCATTCCCATATAGTCACCGGATGTTCTTTTAATGATTCCATCGGCTGCAGCAGTCACACCTCGAACGATATTTCCGCCGCCTACAACAATACCGACTTCCACGCCATTCTCAACAAGTTCTTTAATTTCACCTGCAATATATTTTAAGATTTTGGTATCGATGCCATACCCGTCTTCACCAGCCAATGCTTCACCAGAAAATTTTACCAATACACGTTTCGTCACAGATGCACCCCTTCTATTTTCGCGATTATATCCAAAAGAGGTTTAGGAGGGGTTTAAACTAAATTTGGATTAGCTTTAACGGATCAATATGTTTTGAATTTTTTGTCGCCTGAAAAACCAGCTTGCTGTTTACTTTACCCAGCACATACCCCTTGATCACCTTACGTCCTACTGTAATATTGGGAGCAATCTTTGAGAGACCGGCGTAGACAGTATGCATTTTATCTCCGTGCGCCACAACAACCACTTTTCCAAGCATGCTGCTTTCTCCGGCAAATACTACTTTTCCGTTAAGAACATTTTGCACTTTTGCATCCGAAGATGGCGCCTGAAGCGTTACGGATTCGTTAAATATTTTAATCTTATAAACAGGATCTACATAAGTACCAAACTTTTTGATAACCCGAGCACCCGAAAGAGGAGAAATTGTTTTTCCGCCGCTATACGCATAGACAGAGGAGGCGCGATACGAAGCATTAAGATTTCTTACCTGGGTACTTTGTGTTTCTTCGGAAGATCTCGTATTGTCTGTTTTTTTATTTGTTTTTTGCGCATCCGGTCCCCTCATTGCCTGCTGTTCCCGCAATCGCTTTTTTCGCAACGTTTCAAGACGGATGGCTTCCTTCCTTGCCGCAGCACGTTTGCGGGCGGTTTCTACTTCTTGAGTATGCAAAATATTCAGTTTTGCCAATGTTGCCCGAAGCGAACTTTGTCTTTCTTCTATTTGTTCCAGTTGTTTGTTGTAATTTTTTTCGTCTTTGGATAATTTTTCAAGCAATCGCTTTTTTGCTAACTTTTTCTGTTCAAACTCTTGTCGTTTTTGGACAATTTTTTCCAACTCTTTTTTTGTTTTATTCTGCTGAACAAGAATATTTTGTTTTTTGGTTTTAAGCGATGAAATATCTGCTCTAAGTTTTTCCAGTTCTTTTGCATTATACTTCTTGTAGACCTCATATACTTCATAAGCAATAACCGAATGCTCCGTCGGAGTGTGAAATTGTCTCATTGCAAAGATAACCGAAAACTGTTCTGAAAGCAAAGCAATAAAAGCTTTGTGTTTCGCCTCCAGTTCGCTATTTGTTTTTTTAAAGGATTGCTCAGAAGTGCTTAAAACATTTTTAAGAGATTGGTACTCCTTTTTTGTCGCTTCTTTGTCACGCCCAAGCTCTTCTATTTTTTTTTCAAGATACAAGCTTTCTTGTTCGGCTTTTTTGATATTCTGTGCTATTTTTTCAAGCTGCATACTTGCTTGTTTTTTGGCAGAAACTGCAGCATTTAAATTTTTTTCAGAATCTTTAATTTTGGTTGTCGTTGAAGCACCATAAACCAGTACGCAAGCGGTTACAACATACACCACAAAATATTTCACTCTTGTGCTCCTGCCGAAGAGAACACGACTGTGTAGACAGCAAAAATAACAATCGCCACTGCCGTAGCCAACAAAATGGCAATGTCAGTTATTCTAAAAAGCGCTTCTTGATTTTGCACCATAATATCTATCCCGCTCTGTCCTGCCCACTGAAACTTCAAATACAAAAAGAGTGCGCCTGTCATTATAGTCGCGATCAATGCATCCAAAAGAGCCACCTTAAAAAGTACCCCGCTTCGAAGCATTAGAGGTGCCCCAAAAATTTCCATAATTTGCATACGTTCTTTGTGTGCATACTTCCAAATTTCCATCTGCTTGATAATCAAAAACAAACTGATCACGCCCGTAAAAACAATAAATATTCTCAATGTAAACTTAATAAAAGAAAAAAGTCTGTAGCTGGAGCTATAACTGCTTCCAAAGGTTTCTACACTTTTAATATTTTCATCTTTTTCAAGATCTTTTTTGATTTTCTCCAGATCTGAGGTGCTTACATAGCTATCTAGCCTGACTGAATAAAAATAAGGCAATGCCTGCAATATCTCTTCGGCGCTGCTTTTACTGACCCCCTTAGCAATTTGGGCAACAATACTTTCTCTTTTTATATTTTCGCTGCTGTCTATATGGGGATTGAGTTGCTTGAGCTCTTCGAGTGTTATTGTTTTTTTTGCAACCACCAGCATGGAATACCCTTCTTTGAGTCCCTTTTCATACGAATCGGTCGTCCTGTCAAAGACAAGAAAAAACTCTATTCCTAAAAGAATTGCCATAAGCGGTAAAATAAACATAAGATGGTTTTTAATGAACTTCATATACACCCTTGCTTTCTATAATAAAATGTCTGTAAGGTAAAGAAAAAATAGAAGGTATCTTGTGGGTAACTACCAATACGGTTGTTTCAAGCTGCTGACACGCATTCTCCATAAGATCCCAGATCACATTGGAAGAATAATCATCAAGGTTACCCGTAGGTTCGTCAGCCAATATCACAACCGGATTTTTAGAGAGAGCTCTCGCCACACCAACACGCTGCTGTTCGCCTCCGCTGAGCTCCATAGGATATTTGTCCGCATGCTCAGAAAGCTTGACATGCTTAAGAAGTCTTTGGGCCTGCGTATGCTGCACATCCATAGAATAACCTGCTATCATCAACGGCAAAACCACATTTTTGGCTACAGTCCATTCGTTGATGAGCTTATAATCCTGAAAAATAATCCCCATATGTGTGCGCAAATCTTGCAATTTGCTTTGGCGTGCAGCTGCAAGATCAAGCCCTCCCACCACAAGGTTTCCTTCACTGGGCTTAATCTGTCCGTAAAGCGCCTTTAAAAGTGTTGATTTTCCTGAACCGCTTGGACCGGTAATGAAAACAAAATCACCCTTTTTGATGTTAAAATTTGCATCTTTGATAATCTCTTTTTGGCCTTTATCATAGGCCAAAGTAAGATGTGAGGCGCTAATAACGTTAGACATAATTTAAATACTCCACTATTTTTTGATGTGCTTTAAGATTGACCGTTGTTTTCACGGGACAGGAAACAAAATAGCGGCAGCCTTTCCTGTCTATCAAGATATATTTGTGCTCCGGCCTATCGAAACTTCCAAAAGCACATCTTACCAAAAGCCCCTCCTCTCTTATCTTATAGATACGCTCAAAATGTATGAAATAGTCTTCAAACACTATCGCATCTCCAATCAAACGCTCTTCCAAACCTTGCGTATACACGGTTCCGCGGAAATCAAAATTGATCTGATGCGCTCTAGGTTCATCTTCTTTCATGCATTTTACATAGATATCATAAATATCTTTTTCCTGCTTTCTCCATCTAGCCTCATATTTGCTTGTCACCTCAAGACGTTCATTTTTTCGTATCTCTACTTCTGTTTCGGGGGCTGAAAAAAAAGTTTCCAATGCATACCAAAAATAATTATCACTATCTGTACGCAACTCCAATCGCCCGCCTTTTCTAAGCACACGCATAGACTCGTCCAAAAAACCTTTACTGATCACCCTTCGGTGCGGTTTTTTGTCCCAAGGCACAGGAAAATGTACAAAAATTTGCTCACACGCATTAGAGGGAAGCATCTCCAAAAAAAGTCTGGCATCATAATTGACGACCCATATATTATGCAGCCCCTGCAACTCTATCTGCTTGAGTACTTGCTGCGCAGAAGGGGTATGAATCTCTATGCCGATAAAAAGTATATCAGGATGCATCTTGGCTTGATACAATAAATGACGCCCGCTTCCAAACCCTACTTCTACAGATATTTTTTCTTTAGGATAAACAATGCTTTCAAAATCCTCTATTTTTTTAAAATATTCCGATGAAAGCGGGGGTTTTGCATGATGCATAGCAATATTTGAACTCAAAATCTCCAAATCTAATCGTTTGGATACATAATCGAGCGCCTCTTTAAGAAGATTGACCTTCAAAGGCCTTGTAACTTTATCGTATTTCAACAGATACGCTTTATCGTCAGGCTTAAGCTGGAGTAAAAATTCTTCATTCTTATACTCTACGCCTAAAATTTCTTCATTTCCCCCTAAAGCCGTTGCACGAAAACGAAGGAGTGCATCCTTGCCAATTTTTTGTTCTATTAATGAGGTATCAAATGGGGTTACTTTTAAATGCGGCATGCTTTTCTTCTTATAGTGAAATACTGGTTGTTTGACTGATTTTAGCTTCAATTCCATCATAGCTTTTAGCAATGATACGATAGCGATAGGTATGATTGCTTCTGACAAATATATCGATATACTCGGCCATCAATTGTCCTTTGGCCAGAGCGACATGCTGCCATTCCCCTCCGTCCACCGCCCTTTGGATAATGTATGCATTGATCCTTGGATCTGCATGAGGTTTCCATAGCACTTTTACCGCATCTGATGCAACCTTATACGCTTTAACGAAAGAAACCGGCCTAAAAGTCGGACGTGTTTTTACATAAAGTACCTTACCGTGCTCTGATTCTTTACCTAAAGAAAAGGTCGTAAATGTATAGACATACTCTGTATTGGGAGACACCTGGGTATCTACAAAGTGTGTTGCATACCGATTACTGATGCTCCCGATCTGCCTAAAGCTTTGCTCTTTATTTTGAGGAGTGCCTCTATAAATATTTATTCCGCGCACACGAGAATCTTCTATCTTTTGCCATTCAAAACCAACAGTGTTCATCGCAGGGAGCGCTTTGACTTGTGCGATTGTATTCAAAGAGGCATCTTTTTCGTAAATCATCAACCCCTGAACACTGCCGCACCCGCTAACTATCAGTAAACCGAGCAGCCAAAGCAAAAGGGTTGATTTTTTCATCTATATCACCTTGATCAAAATTTTTCGACAGAAAGAGCCGCATATCTTCAAACAAAGGAGCAATAAACTCCATTTTCTGTCCGCTGATAGGATGTGTGAGGTATAACAAATATGCATGTAAATTAACTCGTGCTATTTTATCTCTTTTGCTCTTAAAACCGTATAAATCATCTCCGAGTATGTGTCTTCCGAGGCTGTCTAGATGTACTCTTATCTGATGGGTTCTGCCTGTAAAAAGTTTGGCAGCGATAAGCTCTGCATCATGAGGGGAAGCAATAAGTTTAACAAATGCCGTTTTGGCACTTTTACCGGCAGGCACGACATCCATTTTGAGCCTGTTTTTTGGATTGCGGCCGATAGGTTTATCCACGACAACGTTTTCTTTGAGCGGATAGTCGATGAGTGCCAGATAATACCGCCCCATACTCTTGTCTTGCAGCTGAAGGCTGAGTTTTTCATGCGCTTCGTTGGTCTTGGCGATCACCAGGGCCCCGGTGGTATCCTTGTCAATACGGTGAACGATGCCGTGACGCTCCTCTCCGCTGATAGTAGAAAGCGATATCCCTCTTTGAATAAGCCAGTCCACCAGCGTCGGCTCCCTGACAGAAGGAGCAGGATGCACCACAAGCCCCGCGGGTTTGTTGATAACCAGGAGGTAGTCGTCCTCATACAACACCTCCACATCAAAGTCCACTGTCACGGCTTCCTTTTTTTCTGCTTTCTTGAACACATACGCTACCTCATCACCCGTTTCAACCTTGAAGCTGGTCTTGACAACCGCCTTACCGTTGACACTGACCAGCCCCTCTTTGATAAGTTTTTCTATCTGATTTCGACTAACTTCTAAAGCCTCAGCCAAAATCTTATCAATACGTCCAGCTTTTTCAACCGTCAGATGCTCACTGCTCACTGTTCACTGCTTATCAAAATATCATCCCGATCCCAACGCTCCGGGTCAAGAAATGTCTCGTCATGAATGTGCTTAAATGAAGCCTGTATCTTTTTAAAGATATCTTTGTTGTCTTTCTCTATTCCTGAGAGCCACTCTTTGGTTTGCGCTCTGGCATACGGCATCTTGACATCTTTAAGCATCGCCGGACATGCTTCATCGCCGATCGTTTGCAAGCCGTTCTCGTCTACAAATGCCCTTAACTGCGTTTCCCTGACTTGTATCAGAGGCCGGATAAGATGAAACCCTCTTTGCGCTTTATAGATCGGCGCCAAAGCGCGCATCGTGCCGTTATAAAACATATTCATAAAAAAGCTCTCAACCATATCGTCAAAATGGTGTCCCAAAGCCACCTTGTTAAATCCGCCCTGCTCGGCAAACGTATAAAGCGCACCGCGCCTCATGCGGGAAAAATAGCTGCAGTAAGAACTGTTCTCTCGGATCGTATTTTGCGAAACCTCAAAAATGTTGGTATCAAAAACCGTATGTTTGATGCCATGCTCCTTGCAGTGCGCCTCCAAATACATATAGTGCTCATCAGGCATTCCGTACTTCACCGTGCAGGCTTCAAACTCAAAATCAAACGGTGCATGACGCTGCATATGCTTAAGTGCATGCACCAAGGTTAAAGAATCCTTGCCTCCGCTTAATCCTACCAATACTTTATCACCCCCCCTGATCAGCCTAAACTGCGCATTTGTTTTTCCGATGAGCTTAAGAAGCTTTTTACTTATGACAATATTTTTATCGCTTGTGTTATTCTTCAATCCTGCCCACCATTTCCAAAATAAATTCTGCACTTACTTTAGCCGAACTCTCCAAAAAGGCATCAAAATCAAATCCCGCATCCATATCCGCACTGTCACTGATGGCCCTTAGGATAAAAAAAGGCACGTTGAGTGCATTGCAGACCACAGCAACGCTTGCGCCTTCCATTTCCAAAGCACTGGCTTTAAAGGTTTTTCCCACCCATTCTTTACGCTCAAAACTCGCCACAAACTGATCTCCCGTTGCGATCACACCCTCTTTGAGCTTTATGTCTTTTTCTTTTGCAACCTGCTTGGCAATATTTCTAAGATTTACGTCTGTGGGAATGCACACTTCGCCTTCGGGCACATACCCGTAAGGATGCCCAAATGCCGTGATATCCAAATCGTGCTGACACAGTCCGTCCGCAATCACCAAATCACCGATTTTCAAATCATCACTTATTGCCCCGGCTACACCGGAAAAAAGCAATTTTTCGCAACCGAATTTTTCAATCAATATCGTTGCGGTTAAAGCAGCAAATACTTTTCCGATTTTTGAATAGGCTACTACTACCTCTTTGCTGCCGTACGACCCTTCATAATAGATATTCGCACCATACCCATTCTCTTTGACATTCTCAAGTTTGGCTAAAAGCGGATCTATCTCTTCGGGCATGGCGCCCATTATGGCAATCTTTCCCATTAGAGCTCTTTGATTGCTTCTATCGTTGCTTTCAAAGAAGCCATGTCCGAAACATTAAAATGGGGCTTGGAAGTTGCGTTTTTGTTGAGCCCTTTAAGTACATTGCTGTGGCCGAACTCGATATAGCAGTCCACTCCGGCATCGATATTGGCAATGCTTTGTTTATACAATACCGGTTTTACCAACTGTTCAGGAAGCAATGCCAGCGCTTCTTCTTTGGTGCTGTAGGGCTTTGCCGTAACATTAGAGATAACCGGAGCGATAAAGCTGTCTTCTAGCATCTCTTTAAGTTTTGTTTCAAGCGGCGCACTGGCACTCTGAAGCAAGGGGCAGTGACTTGCAACCGACATATTAAGCAGCATCGCTCTTTTTGCTTTTGCTTCTTTTAGCACATCGATAAGCTCTTCTAAATCTTTTTTGATCCCAGCAATCACGATCTGCCCATCGGCATTATAATTCACAGCCCACACCTTCTTCCCCGCTTCTCTTTGGCATGCAGTGATCGCTTCCACCGTTGCATCATCCAGCCCAAGACTGACAAGCATACCCACATCTTGTCCGGCACACGCTTCAGTCATAAGCCTGCCGCGCAGGTTCACAAGCTCTACCGCATCGATCGCATCCAATGCCCCCGCCGCCACCAGTGCCGAAAACTCGCCCAAGGAATGCCCCAAAGCCAAAACCGGCTTAATGCCTGTTGCGTCGGTAAAAAGTTTATGGGCGATTGCGCTTACCAGCAAGATCGCGGGTTGCGTATACTCTGTTTGCCCTAGCTTGTCATTTTCCTTAAAAAGCAACGCTTCAAAATCTATCCCCGTTTGCTTGCCGGCTTTTGCTACCATCTCTTTGGCGACATTGGAATTGTTAAAAAAATCTTCTCCCATTCCTGTGGCCTGAGACCCCTGCCCCGGAAACAAAAATGCACATTTAACTGACATAACTATCCTTTATTGTAATATAAATGTATTTTACCATGTTAAATTTATCTTATGATGAGATAAGCTTGTTGACACAGAGAATAACAATAAGCTAGAATATACGTTAGATTATTTTAGTTTATTACCGCATAATTTTTTTGCTGCTTTTCGCTCTTTTATTAAATTTATTGTCTGGTTTTTAGTATCATAATATGTTATAATTTTTATTATTTAAATAAAAGGTGTATCACGTGAAAATGAAAAATATTCTGCTTTATACATTATTGACTTCATCTGCGGTATTGGCCCAATCGGGAGAAGCGATTTTTAACACACATTGCGCAGGTTGTCATGCCACCATACTGGGCGTGAATGAGGCCGGAGGCAAAGTGACAAACGTCTACGGCGCGCCGTATGCTAAAGATGTGATTGATAAATTAAAAGCTGAGACCAAAACAAAAGAAGCGTTTGTCGGTTTTATCAAAGATTATATCAACGAACCCGATAAAAGAAAATCGCTTTACGGGGAAAAAGCCATTAAAAAATTCGGCCTTATGCCTTCACTCAAAGGTGCCATGACGGACAGCGAGGCAAGCATCTTGGCAGAATATCTTTATAGTGAGTATGGCAAAACATCACAAAAAACAGAAGAAAAAAAAGTTGCATCTTCCAGCAACGATGAAAATTCAGCACAAGAAAAAGCAAATGAAACACTTTTTAACACACATTGCGCAGGTTGTCATGCCACCATACTGGGCGTTAACGAGGTTGGTGGCAAAGTGACAAACATCTACGGTGCGCCGTATGCTAAAGATGTGATTGATAAATTAAAAGCTGAGACCAAAACAAAAGAAGCGTTTGTCGGTTTTATCAAAGATTATATCAACGAACCCGACAAAAGAAAGTCGCTTTACGGAGAAAAAACCATTAAAAAGTTCGGTCTTATGCCTTCACTCAAGGGTGCCATGACAGAGAACGAGATAAATGAGTTAGCCGAGTATCTTTACCGTAAGTATGATCAATAAATTTATATTTATTTGTTCTCCATTAAACATGCTTACTCTCTAACAACGGGCATATCTTCTGCCTGTTTACTTACTTTTCAAGTAGAGATTCTTATATTTTATTATGATTTTTATTGTTTGTATCAGAAAAAATGTGCACTATTTAAATTAACAAAAAATTTTTAAGCAACAAAGATGATATTGAAATTTTTGGGTATTTTGCGAATTAGATTTTTTGAAGTTTTTTGAAGTTCTACGTTATGGTCGGAGTGACAGGACTTGAACCTGCGACCTCTATCACCCCAAGATAGCACGCTAGCCAGACTGCGCCACACCCCGATTTTGAAATGTAATTTTAAACAACAATTACTAAAAAACAACTAAATATTCCAAATGCGCTTAAATTTTTTAAGCGCATTATCAAAGAATCTAATCGCAGCCGCATCCGCCGTGCGTACTGCAGCAGCTGCCGCCGGAACCTTCAACTTGCCCCGTTGCTGCTTCCTCAGCCGTTGCTTCTCTCTCATCAAGAACAGTAACGGCGAACATAAGATCCTTCCCCGCCAACGGATGATTGAAGTCAATACTAACCTCATTGTCATCAAAAGCAGTTACTGTTACTTGTATAGTCTGTCCGTGTTCTCCCTGACCATAAAGTGTCATACCCACTCTAAGATCTACGCCTTCAAATTGTTCAATAGGAAGCGACTGTTTTGCTTCCGGATTAATTTCTCCATAAGCATCGGCTGCCTTTATCAGCATGTCTCCGCTCTGACCTTTTTCCATTCCCACAAGAGCATTCTCAAGTCCGGGGATAATGTGACCTTTGCCTGTAATAAACTCTAAAGGATGTCCACCTTTGTTGCTGTCTACAATTTCAGAAGAACCTGCTTCTTTTACTTCATACTCGATAGCTACAACACTATTTTCGTTTTGAATTGCCATGCTGACTCCATATTTTTGAATTTCTGGTATTGTAGCCAAGGAAACTTTAGCCCGCCTTAGCTTTATCTGATTTGTCCCGATCCGTATATCTTGTATTTATAGGTAGTGAGGCCCTCAATCCCCATAGGCCCTCTTGCGTGAAGCTTGTTGGTACTGATCCCCACTTCTGCGCCAAAACCGAATGCGCCTCCGTCGGTAAATCTCGTAGAAGCATTGACATAAACAGCCGCTGCATCGATGGCATTAAGGAAAGTTTCTGCTGCAGTAATATTTTCTGTGATGATTGCCTCGGAGTGCCCTGAACCAAAACGGACGATATGTTCTATGGCGCCTTCTACACCCTCTACCACTCTAATGTTTAATATGTTGGCCAAATATTCTGTATCAAAATCTTCTTCGCTTGCAGGAGCAACAGTAATTAGTTTTTGTGTCTCTTTACATCCTTTAAGTATGGTATGTGCATTATCAAAAGCGATTTTCAAAAGAGGCAGAGCTTCTTTCGCGATACTCTTGTCTACCAAAAGTGTCTCCATTGCGTTACACACTCCCGGTCTTTGCACTTTGGCGTTGAGCGCTATCGCAATTGCATTAGAAAGGTTTGCACTTTTGTCAATATACGTATGGCATTGTCCCTTATCATGTTTCACTACAGGGACAGAAGCATTTTCACTCACATACTTTATAAGTCCCGCTCCTCCGCGAGGAATAATCAAGTCAACATATTTATCCATTTTAATAAGCTTTGCGACGCTCTCCCTTGAAGAGTCAGGCACCAAGGATATCAAAGATGAAGGAAGATTGTTTTGATTCAAAACATTTTTAAGTATGTCGGCTATAGCTTTATTTGAATTTTCAGCCTCCTTGCCTCCTTTTAGCACACAAGCGTTGGCACTCTTGAAACATAATGCCGCTGTATCACTTGTTACATTTGGACGGGATTCGTAGATGATACCTATCACGCCAATAGGAATGGACACTTTTTCTATTTTTAATCCCTCTTCAGTTACCCACCCATCCAATACTCTTCCGACAGGTTCTTTTAGCGCTGCTATCTCTTCGATTGCCACAGCCATACTTTCGATCCGTTTTTCATCCAGATAAAGTCGGTCCATCAGAGCTGAGGACAAATCGTTTTTTTCGCCGTCTATCATGTCGAGCGCATTTGCTTCCAACAATGTTTTACTGTTTGCTCTCAATGCTTCAGCCATCTCTTTGAGAATACGATTTTTTTGAGATCCTCTTAAGGCAGCCAATACTCTGCTTCCCTCTTTTGCTTTTGCCAAAAATGCTTCCATTTCATACCTTTGTTTCTTAACTGTTGTTTTTATTTTAACAAACTAATGGTTAATCAATGATATTTGAACCATATTTATTGTCCATGATACAATCAATGTTGCGTTCGAATCTATTTTTTATTTCCAGGCAATCATGATATAATCATACCATTAAGCTAAGCAAAAACAGGAAAAAAATGAAGCAGACAATTACATTTATCGGCAATGGAAATATGGGATTAAGTATCGCAAAAGGTCTTAAAGAAAAATGCCATATAGAGGTTGCAGGAAGAAATATGCACAAACTTGATGCCTTCGAATCGGCACTGGGTGTCAAAATAGATAAACATCTTATAGACGATTTCAATATTTCAGGAAAAACAGTTCTTCTATGCATAAAGCCCGCGAACGTAGAAGAGGTTTCTGCCAAGCTCAAAGGAAAATCAAGGGTACTCTATTCTGTACTGGCCGGCACATCCATAGAGAAACTTAAAACACACTTTGATGCCGATGCTGTTGTAAGATGCATGCCGAATCTTGCGGCCAGTGTCGGCTGTTCAATGACAACACTTACGGGCACGGTCGCCTTTCGAGAAGAAGCTAAAATTCTACTTGGAAGCATTGGTTCCGTATTGTGGCTTGAGAGCGAAAAAGAGTTGGACATCGCAACTGCCTTGGCAGGCTCAGGGCCTGCGTATCTGGCTCTTATTGCAGAAGCCCTGAGCGACGGAGCAGTAAAACAAGGAATGAAACGAACCGATGCGATGGAAGTGATGAGAGGGCTGTTTGGCGGTTTTGGAAAACTTATACAAGACATTCATCCTGCATTACTTAAAGACGGGGTTATGAGTCCCGGCGGGACCACCGCGGCAGGCTATAGTGCTTTAGAAAAAGGAAATGTCAGGGCTTCATGTATTAATGCTATAGAAAAAGCCTACACCAAAGCAAAGGAATTATAAAATTTTCATTCATCACTTCAGATAAATTTTACGCAAATCTTCTTGAGCATAAGGCATATAAGAATGTCTGGTAACGACTATTTTCATTCCTATGCGTGCCCATTTAAAAATGGCAGGAATATCTTTTTTGTCAACATGAATGCACCCGTGAGACATCCAATCTACACTTCCCTGATGCAAGGCGTGACCCCTTTGAGTGAACTTAATCATGTAATCCATATTGTTTATGCCGCTAGGGTCTGGAAAAGCTGTAGACATATGATAACGACGCTTTTGAATGACAGAAAAAATACCCGAAGGACTTGCAAATTCCGGTGCACCGGAAGTCACAGGTCCGCTCCACCAAATTGTGCCGTCTCTGTCAACAGCATAAAATCTTCCGTCGCTTCCTTTTTCCCTCACGGAAACCAGAATAAAATCTTTTCCGGTTAGGTCTGTTTTTATTCTTTTATTGTGATGAATTATTAAGAATTCAGTTTTGGAAAGGGGGATAGTCTCAGAGCCTTTTACTTTAGGCTGATCAGACCAAACTAAAGAAGAAGGCAATATGGCTAAAATAAAAAATGTTTTTAGCCAAAACATTATAAGCCTTTCAGCCTTTGCTTTGCTAACTCTGCAGTTTTTTTACCTGAATAATTTTCTATGATATTTTCATAAAAAGCTTTTGCCTGTGCTTTATCGCCAATATTTTCCAATGAGATGCCGGTATGCAGCAGCAACGTATCAATATATCCTGCCTGGTCATAAAGACCGGCACTTTTTTTATAATGAAAAATTGCATCTTCATACTGTTTTGTATAATAGGCAATCTCTCCTAGATAATAGTTGGATGCGGCACTCTTGTATCCCTTTTTGTCAGTAATAACAAATCTTTTTTTTGCTTCATCATAACGAGAGTTACCAAATAGCCTGACTCCCTCACTGTACAAATTGCCTGCCGGCTGACTCTCTAAATTTTCCAATGGAGACGAGGGTCCTGCCGTTTGATTAGACTGAAAAGAAGAAGGTTGATAATTTTGACCCTTTCCTAGTGCTCTTTGAAGTTCTTCTTTGCTGACATAAGTTGCATTAATCTTGTCAATCATGGCAGCAAGATCTTTGAGCACTCCTTCATTATTGGCAGAGGATCCCATTGCCATTTGACCGCTCGCACCGCCTTCTCTTAGCTCGTTTAGTGAAGCACTTAGACCCTCAATAATAGATATCAAGCCATCAATTCTTTCATTCTGTCTTGCTACTTCTTGCTTTAGTTCCGCAATAGCTTTTCTATTTTCAAATACAACTCTTTCACTTGACGTTAAGCTATCATCCATTCCATTGCCAGAATCTCCAAAACCATATACTGACGGTTCAGCTGTCAATACAGCCGAACCAAGTAACAACACCATAGCAAAACGCTTGAAAGTCACTTTTTTCATATCTGTCCTAGTTTGCTAAACGAATATCAACTCTTCTGTTTCTTTCATAGCATTCATCTGTAGGCTCATTGCACACAGGGTTGCTTTCACCGAAACTAACAATAACCATTTTACTTGTGCTTACGCCTTGCGCTGCAATAGAGTCTCTCACTGCATTAGCTCTTTTTAGGCCCAGTGCATAATTGTACTCATCCGTACCAAATTCATCACAGTTACCTTCGATTTTAACTTGTGATCCGCTGGCATTATTTGCCACATTTGCATTGGTGCTTATACGCTCTTGCATTGAAGAAGAAATACCGTAGTCTCCAAATCCAAAATAAATACTTTGGAAACCGTCACTGCTGCTGTTGAAATTGCTTCCTGCGCCTGCTTCATTTCCATACTTGTTTTCGTCGATTGATACAGTATCATCTCCAAACTGCGTAGCATCTGATACATTGTTTTTTCCAGCCAAATCAGGAGCAGTTTGGCTACATCCTGTAAAAACCAGCATGGAAACTGTTGCTGTTGTCATTATAAATTTTTGAATCATTTTTTATCCTTTTTTTTAAATTCATTACCAATCAATTGATTGCATTTTACTTCCGGAAATTGGGAAAAGTAAACTTTGATGGCTTTCAAGATTGATATAACCTACTGAAGAGCCACGGCCACTATGCTTAAGAAATAAAATCACACTGCCATCCGTTGAAAATCTCGGAAACTGATTGGCTCCCGTGGTTGTTAATGGACGGGTACCGGATCCCAAAGAAGAAGTTAAATAAAGATTGAAAGTGTTTTTTCCAAAAGTATTTTGACTTTCTCTACTCGAATAAACGATTTGGTCGCCATGAGCATCACACGCATTGTTGTTGCGGCCATGGTAAACAATTTGCGAAACAGCTGCACCGTGCAACGATTGTTTAAAAATATTTGCATATCCTAATCTATTGGAAACAAAGACAATATTACTTTCGTCGTCCACATATTTTCCGTTCACGTCAATGCCATTAAAATTTGTTATTTTTGATTTTGATTTTGACCCAACATTAAATTCAAAAATATCTGCTTGACCCTCAGGAGCCATGGTCAACAAGAGCCTGCTGCCATCTCTGCTGACATCAGAACAAACCAGCATTCCCTCAGATGAAACGATTTTCTGTCTTTCTCCGCTATAAATATTGATTTTATAAAGAGTTGGAATTAAGCCGGCATATGAAGTATAATAAAAGCTCTTTTGCTCAGCATCTGCCCATTTTGGAAAAAGATTGAGCCCTCCCCTGATAATGACTTTCTGATAATTAAACGTATAATCAGCCAACAGTATTTCACTGCGCCCCGGAGTTGTATAGCGAGAAAAAACTACATAGCGATTTATCCAAGAGATATCCGGATAGCTCAATGCACTATTAATATCACTGATAGCTTTATGTCCTAAAAAGGGTAATTTTTCTACAGCAGGTATGGCGTAACTTTTTTTAAAGAGCTCTGAACCGTCAGAAGCTTTCAAAAGGCGCACCATGAGCTTCACTCCATTCTCCGAAGAGAGTACATACTTCAATACATACTCTTTGCTTTTTAGTGCGGGAGAGATAAAATTGGAAGCAAAGTCATCTTGGTTATGGATTGTATCTGCTAAAAAATGGCCTGATATTTTAAGATCTGAAAGCAAAAGATTGAAAAATTTTTCATTGGGTACAGAAGAACCGTCAACCAACGCAATACGAGAACGCTGCTCCACGTCTTTTTGTACTTTCAGAGTAGCGTCAACCCCAAATAAAGTTGTCGCAAACACATGCAACGCAAGCAATATAGTTAAAAAATATTTCAAGCAAAATCCTTCTCATTTTCTATTGTATTGCGTATTGTATCAGTCATGTGTTGAAATATTCATTAATTCAAATTTACTTTATTCGTTTGCTTCAAATTCAACATCTAACTCATAAGGCCGGCCGCCCTGATGGGAGCCAAAACCTATCTTTTGTAATTGCGTCAGATAAGCTTCCAGCCCTTCGTTAAAGCCGGGAACCGAAGACCCCGTTATTATTCTAAATTGAAATGAACCATCCACTTGCACCTTGAACCAAACTTTAGCTTTCTCTCCGGCAAACTCACTTTGAGCAGGCCATCCTTGAAGTATTTTTTCAACTTTTGCAAAATAAGCATTTTCTACTCCGCTGTCGCTGTTTTTTTGTATTTTTAACGAATTGGACACAAGATCGCTTGCGCTTGGCTTATCTGAAACCTTAATCACATTGTTAACAGGCTTGCTTTCGGCCGGTGTTTGGCTTGGCTTAACAATATTTTTCTTTTCGGGCGTATTGACTTTTGCAAACAGATCACTTGTCTTAACAGCTTTTGGCGGCTGCTTTTTTTCTTCTGGCTTTTGTACCGGTTTTTTAACTGCCTTTGGAATAACTTTTTCCTTAGGGAGAGGCTTTTCAGCTGGTACAGGTTTTGGTGTTGGTTTTGGTGTTGGTTTTGGTGTGGGCTCAGAAACCGGTTTGGACTTTGGCTTTTTAATAGGTTTGGGTTGCGGCTTGGGTACTGCTTTTGAGTGAGGAGCGGCTTTAGGTTCAGATTTTGTTTTTTGTATGGGAGAACTGATTGAAACTTGAATTCGATGTTCATTTTTTTCAACAAAGTGTATGCTTTTTTTAGAATTATGAACATTAAAATAAAACAACAATACTCCAATAAGAGCAAAATAGATACCAAATGCCAGAGCACCTGAGACAAGTTTTGAATATTTTTCCATCATTGGGTAATAAGAGATGCCTTTTCAAAACCGGCAGCTTTAACACTTTTAAGAATATACATAACGCTTTTATACTGCAGCTCTTCATCTGCTTGTATATACACTTCGCTGTTTTTATCATATTTCACCGAAGCATTCACAAAATCGTCAGCGAAAGTCTCTAGGGTATAAACATCATTCTTGAGATAAATTTTTTCATTTTTATCCATGCGTATCGTCAAAGGTTCAACTTTTTTTACCTGGACCGACTTTGAACCTTGCGGCAGGGTAATTTGTTCTTGAAATGTGACCGTTGGTGCCGTAACCATAAGAATAGCCATAAGCACCAACATCACATCCACTAATGGCGTGATGTTTAAATCCGGATTATCATCCCAGGTAAACATGCTTATGCCTCATTTATTTGAGAGAGTATAACTTCTGATTGAGAACTCAACAATGAACTCAATTCATAAGCCTTGCGTTTCAAAATCAAATGAAAAGTATAAGCAAAAGTAGCAACTGCTATACCTGCTGCTGTAGCAATCAATGCTTCAGATATAGCAGGAGCAACCACACTTAAAGAAGCGCTTGACTGTCCTCCAAGTTTCGTAAACGTTTCAAGTATACCTATCACTGTACCAAAAAGACCGATAAACGGAGAAGTGGAAGCAATAATAGACAGCCACGTCAACCCTTTGGTAGAGACACGAATTGCATCTGATGACGCAGCTTCAAGTATAGCTTTGTTTGGCATATTGACACGTGCGAGATAGGTATAAAGAAGCGACGTATGTTGCACATTTTTCGATTGCCCCGTATAGAGCGCTTTAAGTGATTTTCCTTCTGAAACAATACGTGTATTCAAAATATACAATCGATCAAAAAATATCCAAAATATTGTAACAAAATAGCCCGACAATAAGAGCAGCACAAAAATAGTAATTGCGCTACTGTTTGTAAAATAATCAAGAAAAGAGTTCAAGTTAAAAAGACTTTCCTATACGTTCTATTCTGCTCACCGCAGATGCGATAGCAGTATTTGAGGCTTCTGTGCTTTTCAATAAGGCTTTTGCCTGTTCAAGCGCCAAAGCAAGATCACTACCCTCGCCAGAGATTGCAACTGCACCATCAACAATACAAGTCGTTTTTTCTTCATCAACTTTAACATACCCAGAATTAATAGCCACGGCCACTTCTGAATTGTCTGCCTGGTCAATCACAATCACACCTGTATCAAGCAACGACACCAAGGTAGCGTGCTCTGGCAATACACCAAATTCACCTTCGCTACCCGGCAACGTTACCTGTTTTACTTCAGCGTCAAAAATTACACCATCCGGTGTAACTATTTCTAGCTTCAAAAGTTTCATAGTTATCCTTTAAGATTATGCTTTTGCGCTAATCTTATCGTTTTTAGCAATCGCTTCAGCCATGTTTCCTACCATATAGAATGCAGCTTCATTCATATGATCATATTTACCTTCAAGAAGACCTTTAAATCCTTCCAAAGTATCTTCGAGTGTCACATATACGCCCGGAGATCCCGTAAACACTTCAGCAACGTGGAATGGTTGAGAAAGGAATTTTTCAATCTTTCTGGCTCTTTCAACAACAAGTTTATCATCTTCGCTCAATTCATCCATACCAAGAATTGCAATAATATCCTGAAGATCTTTATATTTTTGAAGAACTTGCTGAACACCTCTTGCCACTTTATAGTGTGTTTCTCCAATAATCTGCGGATCAAGCATTCTTGAAGTTGAATCCAATGGGTCAACGGCAGGATAAATACCTTTTTCAGCAATCGATCTGTTAAGAACTGTCGTAGCATCAAGGTGAGCAAACACTGAAGCAGGAGCCGGGTCAGTCAAGTCATCCGCAGGAACATAGACTGCTTGAACAGAAGTAATAGAACCTTTTGTTGTAGAGGTAATTCTTTCTTGAAGTGCACCCATCTCTCTTGCCAAAGTCGGTTGATATCCTACGGCTGAAGGAATACGCCCAAGCAACGCTGACATTTCTGAACCTGATTGCGCAAATCTAAAGATGTTGTCAATAAACATCAAAACATCTAAGCCCATCTCATCTCTGAAATATTCTGCCATTGTAAGGCCTGTCAATGCAATACGGTTTCTTGCCCCCGGAGGCTCACTCATTTGGCCAAAGCATAGAGCAACTTTATCCAAAACGTTTGATTCTTTCATTTCATGATAAAGGTCATTACCTTCACGTGTTCTCTCACCTACACCGGCAAATACAGAATAACCGCTGTGTTTCATAGCAACGTTGTTGATAAGTTCCATAATAATAACAGTTTTACCGACACCGGCACCGCCGAATAGTCCGACTTTACCGCCTTTTGAATAAGGCGCAAGAAGGTCAACTACCTTGATACCAGTTTCAAAAACTTCTGTTTTTGTGCTTTGCTCTTCAAAAGACGGTGGGGCTCTATGGATTGACCAATACTGTTTAGCTTCAAGCTCGCCTTCATCATCAATTGTTTGGCCGATAACGTTAAAAATACGTCCGAGGACTTCAGTCCCAACAGGCACCTTGATAGAATCACCCGTTGCTTTAACTTCTTGTCCTCTTACAAGGCCTTCACTCATATCCATAGCAATTGTTCTTACTCGGCTGTCTCCAAGTTGAGCTGCTACTTCCAACACCAATTTTTGTTTTTTACCGTCGATTTCATAGGTTGTTTCCAACGCTTCGTTAATCTCCGGCAAGTAGTCTGTAAAATCCACATCAATTACTGGACCCAAGACTTGTACTATTTTACCTGTCATTACTTCTCCTCTAATTATTTCATTGATTCCATACCACTGATAATCTCAATGAGTTCAGTCGTAATAGCTTCTTGTCTTGCTTTGTTATATTTCACGGTAAGTGTTTTAACCATCTCTTTAGCATTTTTTGTCGCTGCATCCATTGCTTGCATACGCGCAGAATGTTCTGCTGCCAATGAATCAATAAGCGAATAATACATTGTATATTCAACATACCGTTTCACCAATGCATCAAGCAGGGTATCATCATCATCCGGCTCCACTTCAAGCTCAGAAGTTGAAACAGCATTAAGCTGCAGCTTTGAACTATCAACAGGTAAAACCTGGTCTTCACGTATCTCTTGTGAAATCATGCTAACATAACCGTTGTGTACCAAGATAATTTTATCTGTTTCACCATTTACGTACGAGTCAGCCACTTCAGAGATAAACTCAGACGCTGTTTTATAATCAGGTGCTGCACTCAAACCAACAATTTCATTATTGAGCTCAATACCATTAAACCTAAAATAATCAATACCTTTTCTGCCTATAGCCCTAAGACACACTTTTGTGTCTTGGGCTTTATATTCAGAAATGAGCTTATTAACTCTTTTGATTGTTTGGGCATTAAAGCCACCACAAAGACCTTTATCGGCAGTGATAAAGACAATATCTACTTTTTTAGGATTTCTGTTTTCCTTAAAATAAACATTATCAATTCCCTCTGCATTATTTTTCTGCATTTTTTGAGCAATCTCATTGATGAGTTCTGTCAATTTTGCAGCATAAACTCTTGATCTTTTAGCTAACTCTTCTGTTCTTTTTAATTTTGCAGAAGAGACCAGCTTCATAGCGTTCGTTGTTTTTTGCGTATTCTTAACGCTTCCAATTTTACGCTTTATCTCTTTTAAATTAGCCATTTTTTAGCCCTTCTTATCCAGCAAATGATGCTTTGAAGTCTTCGATAGCTTTACGTAATTCTGCATCTGTATCGTCGTCAATTTTTTGTGAGCTTCTAATGCTATCCAGTATGTTGGCGTATTTTGATTCCATAAACGGCATAAGTTCTGCTTCGAATTTTGTTACAGACCCTACAGGAATATCATCTAAGAACCCTTTTGAACCTGCAAATATAATTACAACTTGCTTTTCAATAGCAATTGGGGAATATGGCCCTTGCTTAAGAACTTCCACCATTCTTTGCCCTCTTTCGAGCTGCTTTCTTGTGTGCTCATCAAGATCAGATGCAAACTGCGCAAATGCCTGAAGCTCTCTAAATGAGGCAAGATCAAGTCTAAGTGTGCCTGAAACTTGTTTTGTTGCTTTAATTTGAGCAGCACCGCCCACACGTGAAACAGAAAGGCCTACGTTGATCGCCGGTCTTATACCGGAGTTAAACAAATCGGTCTCAAGGAAAATTTGGCCATCGGTAATTGAAATAACGTTGGTTGGGATATATGCCGCAACGTCCCCCGCTTGTGTTTCAATGATAGGGAACGCGGTAATAGATCCTGCACCAAGATTATCGTTGAGTTTTGCTGCTCTTTCCAGCAATCTTGAGTGAAGGTAAAAAACATCACCAGGATAAGCTTCACGGCCCGGAGGTCTTCTAAGAATTAATGACATTTCTCTGTATGCCACGGCATGTTTCGACAAGTCATCATAGAAAATTACTGCATGTCTTCCGTTGTCCCTGAAGTATTCGGCCATTGTTACGCCTGCATACGGAGCAAGAAATTGAAGTGCTGAAGAATCCGCTGCACCCGCATTCACTACGATAGTGTAATCCATTGCGCCGTGCTCTTCAAGCTTTTTAACCGTTGCTGCAACCGTAGATTGTTTTTGACCGATTGCTACATAAATACATACAACATCTTGACCTTTTTGATTGATAATGGTATCAATTGCCAATGTCGTTTTTCCTGTTTGTCTGTCGCCGATAATAAGTTCTCTCTGCCCTCTGCCTACCGGTACAAGCGCATCAATTGCTTTAATTCCGGTTTGCAGCGGCTCATGAACTGATTTTCTTGCCATAATACCAGGCGCTTTCTCTTCTACAAATCTATGCTCGGCTGCTTCAATTGCACCTTTTCCGTCTAGCGCTTCACCGAGTGGATTCACCACTCTTCCCATCAATGCATCGCCTACCGGGGTCTTAAGAAGTTCGCCAACTCTCTTGACGCTCATACCTTCTTTAATTCCTTCGCTTGAACCAAGCACAACAACTCCGACATTCGCTTCTTCGAGGTTCAATACTAATCCTCTCGCCCCGTTTTCAAACTCTACAACCTCACTCGCCATAACATTATTAAGACCGTATACGGTTGAAATGCCATCAGCAATACCTACTACTTTTCCTATTTCATTGATGTCAACATCAATCTCAAAGTTTTCAATTCTTTCTTTGATGATTGAACTTATTTCATCTGCTTGCAATTTAACTGCCACTGATACTCCTTTCTTTAGATTACTATAGTGATTTCTTAATGAAATCAATTAATTGTTCTTTCACTCTCTGCTTAGAGAAGTTAACCTCAATACCTAAATCATCAACTGAAACACGCATACCGTCAAGTTCACTTTTTTCCTGTGTCAACTTGATGCTTGATCCTGTGTATTTTTTAAGTGTTTCTTCAAGATTACTCAGGGCTTCCACACCAAGCGATTCTCTGCTTCTCAAAATACCTTGGTATACATTTGACGTTTTTTGTGCGTCGGCGTTCAATACTTTTGTAATTGCCGGTATCAAATCCAATCTTTTGTTTTCACCTAAAATTTTAATAAAATTAATAAGCATAGTATCATTTGTCTCACTTAATACACCTATCAACATTTGGGTTTTCTGCTGACTTGAAACAATCGGAGAAGCCAAAACTTTTTGAATCTCACTATCACCTATCGCTTTGCTTAATAGATTTAAAAGTTCCAAACTCCCTGTTAAATCTTTTTTGGCCGAACTTAACGCTTTGGCATATCTTTTAGCAATCAACTCTTCCATTATGCCACCTTCTTGCTGATGATTTCTACTACTTTGCTTTCATTGATCATAATATCATCATTGCTGATATTATGGCTCAAAACTTCATCAATCACTTCTCTGGCAGATTTTCGTTCTTCCAAGGTCATTTTTTCCTCAAGCTGTTTTTCCATAAGGGACAACTCGTTTTCATTTATCTGACTGATTTTTTCAGCTAAAAGTTTTGCTTCTTTTTTTGCATCAGCAATAATCTGATCAGCTTTTTTTTGACTCTCTTCTAAGCGAACTTGGGCTTCTCTTTCTTCATGTTTTGCTGATTGAAGCTTCTCTTCTATCTCTTGGAGCTGCGCTGCAATACCTTCTTTTCTTTCTTTAAAAAAGTTTTTGATCGGATTGGCAGCCAAATAATAAAGCAATGATGCAAATATAATAAAGTTTACCACCCTCGGGATAAAGTCATTTTCTCTGCCTGTTTGTGCAAAATAACGCCCTTCTTCTGCATGTCCGCCACTTGCAAGAACAAGTGCAGGAATGAGCAAAAGAACCAATGCTGTCCATTTTTTCATATTCATCTCCCTCTCCTATAGTTTGCTAAACTTAGCTTTTAAGCTCTCTTTGAATAGAGGCATTTGAGAAAGAAGTTCATTTTTTAGGTTCTCTTTGTCTGAAGTCAGCTTTTCTAAGAAACCTTGATACTCCTTGTTGAGTTCATTTTGTTTCATTTCAACTTTACTTGCAGCCAACAATTTTTGCTCATCGATTGCTTTTTGTCGTATTGCGGCAGCTTCATTCTTAGCATTGCTAATATTTTCATCTGCTTTGGCATTAAGTTCATCACTATTGCCACTAAAACTTTTTGCTGCTTCTAAATTTTTTGCTATCGAGTTGTTTCTGTCATCCATAAATTTTATTAATGGCTGAAATAGCATTGAATTTAAAAGAACAAGAAGAATTAGAAATAACACTAAGACGAACAACATCAATGGTAAGTGTATGTCAAGCATTAATACTCCTCATGTAATTTCGCATTATTTTACCATTATAGATATGAGGTTTTGATTAAAATATTACGTTTTATAGAAAATATTGAGGAGTATTGGTTGTAATTATCTTTATCTATAAAACAAAGATAAAAATGCTTTTACTTCATCTTCGTTTTTAAAATTTATTTCGATACTTTTTGCTTTAATTTTATGGGAAAAAGGAAGAGCGCTGCTCAATTGTATCCGATAAGGTTCCATTAAAAAATCTTCTTTTTTCTCAGCAGCAGGCAACGCTTTTTTTTCTCTATAATTTTTAATCATTTTTTCCGTATCACGTACACTTAATTTTTGTCCTAAAATACTTTGAATCAAAATTTTTTGCTTTTCCTCATCCAACCCTATCAGTACTTTGGCATGTCCTTGGGAAATTTTTCCACTGATAAGTTCTTTTTGCGCGTAGCTACTAAGAGTTAAAAGGCGCATTGTATTGGTAATTTGGGAGCGACTTTTATGAACAATATCAGAAAGCTCCTCATGTGTAATTTTATGAACTTCTATTAATTCAGCATAAGAATTTGCCAGCTCAATTGCATTGAGATCTTCTCTTTGAATATTTTCAATCAATGCAAGTTCCCGAAGCCTTATCTCTCCGATATCAACCTGCGCAATAATTGCCTTAATCTGCTGAAGTTTTGCAAGCTTATGCGCACGAAGGCGACGCTCTCCGGCGATAAGAAGGTATCCATCCTCTTTTTCGATCACAACAATGGGCTGCAATAGTCCATGCTCTTTGATGGATTCACTTAGCTCTTGCAAAGCTTTTTCGTCAAAATGTTTACGAGGCTGAAATGGATTGGGAGCAATGCTGTTTACATCCAGCTCTTCCACTCTTGCTCCTTGGGCCTCAAGTTCAAAACTGTCAATATTGCTTAAATCTTTTTCGTATGCTTCTTCAACTTCGCTAAGGATTTCTCCCAGTCCTCTTCCTAGCGCCATATTTAATTTCCTATAATTACTGTTGCTAAATCACGATAAGCAACAGATCCCTTGGACATCGAAGCATATTCTGTCACCGGTTTTCCAAAACTGGGACTTTCGGCTATTTTTACATTACGAGGAACCACGATACACTCTTTTGCTTTCTTAAGATGGAAAAGCTTATCCTTGAAATGATGGCTTAAATCCGCCAATACCTGCTTGGAAAGGTTATTTTGTGAAGAGTACATTGTCGGCAAAAAACCTTTAATTTTCAGTTTTGGATTAATGGTTTTTCTTAAAAGACTCACGGTGTTAAGCAGTTGAGCCAAACCTTCGAGTGCAAAAAATTCGCATTGGATAGGGATAATAACAGAATCTGATGCGCTCAATGCATTAATTGTAATAGGGCCAAGCGCTGGAGGAGAATCTATAATGACATAATCATATCTCAAAGAAATCTCATTGATCTTTTCTTTAAGTATCAATTCTCTATTTTTTCTCTTGGGATTATAAAACTCTTTTTCTATACCTACCAGACCTATATTTGACGGTACAAGATGCAAACCTTTAACTTTTGTTTTAAGTGTCACTTCGGATATGCTTTTGTTTCCTATCAATACATGATAAATATTAAATTCATAGTCTGCTCTGCTAAACCCAAGACTTGTTGTGGCATTAGACTGCGGATCTATATCCAAGAGAAGTACTTTTTTTCCATTTTCAGCCAAAGAGGCTGCCAAATTTACTGCCGTTGTTGTTTTTCCTACGCCACCCTTTTGGTTGGCAATGCTTATTACTTCGCTCATCGTAAACTAAACACCCTCTTCCCTTCTAAGATTAAAGAGCCGTCCTCACATAAAGTGGCGCCGGCAAGACTCTTTTTGCAGTTTTCAATATACGCAGAAAACTCTCTACTTCGTTCAAATTCTACCTGATACTCACTAAAAATATGCTTCCATTGAGGGAATTTGTCAAGTGCTTCAAGATACAATTTAAGTAGTTTTTCTGCTGAAACATCGCTCTTGAGCGCTCTAAAGCCGTATTGATTATTTTTAAGATTGATACCAATGCCGCAAATCAAAATATTATTGACTTTTTGTGTGATTGTTCCGCCCACTTTATCTTGATCTAGATAAAAATCGTTAGGCCACTTGAGCCACACTTTTTCCCCCAAATCATTCAAAACTTTTTTCATAATAAAAGAAAAATAAATTGAAGCAGACGATAAAGCCAAATCCTTCGGAAGCGCATCAATAAACAAAGCTACAGAAGCAAAAAAATTACCTTCCCCCCCGCTCCAAGTATTTTCTCTGCTGCCTACTCCGGCATTTTGTTCTAAGGCAATAACTGCTGCGGGAGCCTCAAGTGCACCTGATTTTATCTTTTCTAAAAGATATTTTTGTGTAGAAGGAAGGCTCTTAAATGAGTATATTTCCAACCTTTAACCCCCTCCCCACACAATAAGATTTTGCATCCATCGGTTTCTTGGAAACAGGTTGCAAAGTGATAAGCTTCAAAGAACCCTTTAGGCAACCTACCGTCACACCGTCCTCTGCAATACGCATTATTTCACCCTCATGATGTTTTGAGTTGGATTCAATGATTTCAATCTCTAAAAGCTTTGTGCCCGATGCGGTAAAAATGCCAGGCCACCCCTCAAAAGCCCTATATTTATTATACAGTTTTCTTGCATCATCAAATGCAACTTCTCCATCGCTCTTCTTTATCTTTTTACAATAGCTTGCATCTATTTTTATCTGTTTTTGGGGTGCAATCTTTTCAAAATTTCGAAGAATATCCAAAGTTAATTGGCATGCATCTTGACTCAGTTTAGTCAGAAGCGCGTGCAGTTTTATCCGGTCTGGGATTTTGAAATAATAATATCCCAAAATAGGTCCGCTATCCAAACCCTCCTCCATCAACATTGCCGTAACGCCTGTATAGGCATCCCCGTTCAGCAGTGACTGCTGCACCGGGCTTGCTCCCCTGTATTCAGGCAGCAATGAGGCATGGAGATTGATGCAAGGCGCAATGTCCAAAATGTCTTTTTGCAATAGCTGTCCGAATGCTGCCACAACAATCAAATCGGGGGTACTGGCCCTGATAGCCTCAACAACACCTTCGTCTGTTAATTTTTCTGGCTGCAGCACTCTAATATCGCAGGCTTGAGCCAATATTTTTACAGGCGGCGGCGTCAGTATCTTTTTGCGTCCTGCAGGTCTGTCGGGCTGAGTGATTACCAGATTGACATCCATATCTTCTGCATCTATAAGAACTTGGAGTATCTCTTTGGCATAAAAAGGGGTTCCCATATAGACAATCTTTTTCTTACCTAACAAAAAGAGTGCCTCCTTTGTGTTGATTTTCAATCAGAAAATTCCTCACATCGCTTAGGTCAAAACCATTTGCTAAAAACATTTCTCTTTCATGTTTTAGCAAAAAGTCTGCTGCTTGCAGTTTCGTAACAATGCCTCCTGTGGCAAATGTATTGTTTGGAGTATGGTCGGCATGCAATTCCTCTTCCTGTATCTCATGAACAACCAAACGCTGCTTCGCATCTTCATACTTGTGAGGGTCTTTGTCATAATAGGCATCAATGTCTGAAAGTATGACTAAGAGTTTTGCATCAAAATAGTACGCTACATGCGCTGAAAGTCTATCATTATCACCAAAAACCAACTCTTCGATGCTTACCGTATCATTTTCGTTAATAATGGGAATTACTTTATTTTTCAAGAGCGTGTCGATGGCGGCTTTTGCATGTGCTATATGTCCCGGGTTTTCAAACACATCCGCGCTTAACAGCACCTGAGAACAAAGCATTCCAAATTTTGCGAATTTTTCCTGATACATCTTCAAGAGCAGGGGTTGTCCGATTGCGGCAAGCGCCTGTCTATTGGCAACAATACTTTTATCTAAAGGAAGTTGCGTATATCCTGCAGCAACAGCTCCCGAACTTACCAATATCGTCTCATACCCATTTTTTTCAAGATCGGCAATCAAGCTGACTAAACCAAGCAGTCTCTCTTTTGCCACAGCCCCATTTTCAGTCAGAACATGGGATCCCACCTTAATAACAATACGCTTCATTTATGCCTCTTTTTCCTCAACTACATTTTTTACAAAATCGCCCAAGGCATAGCGCAGTGCCTCCGTATTTAAGTGTGCAACCGATGATATCGGAAGCACAAAAAAAGGTTCTTTTTGCGGTAACAAAACCCCGAATTCTTTTTTAAATCCATAACTAAGAAAACCTGTGTCAGCTTTATATTGCTTTAAAGTGTCATTTGCTTGAAGACCTATATCTTGCAAAAAAGTTTCAATTAATCGATTGACTTCCTCTTGAGGAAGAGCATCTATTTTTGTGATGGCTATCGCATATTTTCGTTTTGATAATGTCTCGGAATAGCGCTCCAATTCAATCAAAAGTGTCTCATACTGGTACTTCATTTCCCTATAGTTGGATACATCGATCATTATCAACAATGTTTTAGTTCTTTCTATATGTTTTAAAAACTCAAGTCCTAATCCTCTTCCGTCACTTGCACCCTCAATAATACCGGGAATATCTGCCATCATAAATGAATCATAGTCACCAATATGCACTACGCCCAGTTTAGGGGTCAAGGTGGTAAATTCATAGTTTGCTACTTCCGGCCTTGCATTGGATAGGGTGGAAATTAACGTTGATTTTCCTACATTAGGATACCCTACAAGTCCTACATCGGCAATAAGTTTCATCTCCAGCCTGACATGTTTTGTAATTCCGGGCAATCCTGACTGTGCATAGGTAGGCCTCTGGTTGCTGGCACTTTTAAAGTGCATATTTCCCAGCCCTCCTTTGCCCCCCTCAAGAAACAAAACCACTTCTCCCTCGTTTACAAGGTCCAAAAGTTCTTCGCCTGTCTCCATATCTATTACCTGTGTTCCGGGCGGAACAACAATAGTCGTATCCTTTCCTTTTCGTCCGTAACATTTGCGTCCTTCTCCCGGACGGCCGTTTTCGGCCTTTATGACATTTCGGCCACGTAGCGAAGAGAGAGTATCGGTATTGTTGTCTACTTTAAAAAAAACAGATCCCCCTCGACCTCCGTCTCCTCCGTCAGGACCACCTTTGATCACAAATTTTTCTGTCCAAAATGAAACTGCTCCAGCTCCGCCTTTACCTGAACTTACTGTAAGTTCTACACTATCTACAAACATAAATTAAACCTTTGAAATTATAAGCGTCTCTCTTTTAAGGGAGGCCTAAATGAATTGCAAAATTATATCCAAATTAGAAAAATTATCGCTATAATTTTATATGAAAGAGTGGAAAATGGGGCTTTTATGTCAAACACAAAATTAAAGCTGTTGTTATTGTCAAGCTTTTTATCTGCATTGTTCGTTGGTTGTACACCCGCAAAAACACCTCAGAGCCAAGGAGGATATTATCACAACGGTATTTATTTCGGTAAAAATTTGAGCAAAAGTTTTCAACATGGTATTCAGGATGGATGCACTACTGCTCGAGGCGATTATCAAAAATCACATACTCTTTTTAACACAGACAAATCGTATCATGATGGATGGTTTTTGGGTCGGAATAAATGCCGATTGGATTAAACAATCGAAGAAAACAAAAAGCTCGGCCACAACCGAACTTTTTAAATTAAGCAGGAACTACTGAAACTTTTTTTCGTGTAGCTGTTTTGTTTTCAAATTTTACCACACCTTCAATAAGTGCAAAAATAGTATGATCTTTACCCATGCCTACACCGTTGCCTGGATGTACTTTTGTTCCTCTTTGTCTGATGATGATGTTGCCGGGAATCACTGCTTCACCACCAAATTTTTTTACGCCTAAACGACGTCCAGCTGAATCACGGTTGTTCTGGGTTGACCCCTGACCTTTCTTATGTGCCATCTTTACTCCTTATGCGATTTTAGTTATTCTTACTCTAGTGAAGTCTCTTCTGAAACCTCTTTTTAGCTTAGAATCTTTTCTTCTTCTTTTTTTGTAAATGATCACTTTTTTATCTCTGCCTTCATTGATCACTTCACCTTTAACTACGGCACCTTCTACAAAAGGAGTACCGACAGTTAATTCACCGTTGTCAAGTGCTAGAACTTCTTTGAATTCTACCGCACTCTTTGGCTCAAGATTCATATTGTCAAAGCAGACGATATCGCCCTCTTTAACTTTGAATTGTTGGCCACTTGCTTTAATGATTGCGTACATTGCAAACCCTTTACTGTCTATAATTTTTAAAAAGTTCGTGATTATACCTAAAGTTGTTTTAATGTTTTTTTAAACTAAAACCTATTTGTTCGCTTTTGCTGTCAATAGTTATAATCTTGGGCTGCAACCGCAATGCATTCTATTTCTATCAATGCATTTTTGGGCAGCATTTTGACTGCCACAGTACTTCTTGCAGGTTTATGGGTACCGAAATAATGGGCATAAATTTTATTCACTTTGTCAAAATCATTCATGTCAACCAAAAAAATAGTGGTTTTAACCACATCGCTAAAACGTACGCCTGCCTCCTCAAGAACATAAAAGAGATTTTTCATTACTTGATGCGTCTGATTTTCTACATCATCCCCTGCCATCACTCCTTTTTCTGTGAGTGCTATTTGTCCCGACGTATAGATAAAGCCATTGATTTCTATAGCCTGCGAATATGGTCCTATCGCCTCCGGTGCTTCTTTGGTTGCAATAAATTTCATTGTTTTCTCCTTATTATTAATTAATTGCTTTCATAAAAAATATAATTTGTAGAATAGTCAGAAAATTCAAAATAGACTTTTTTTTCACCGTTATCTACTGTGCCGTTGAAATTTTTATCATCATAACCATAACCATAACGATAAGACCTTGTCTGACTGTCTTTTGTGCCCTGTGCCGTTGAAAGTTTATCAATCTTAACAAACTTGTGGACCAGTTTATCTCCCGCATATACATCAAGAACACCGTTGGTTCCTGTCCAATTTTGCAAAGACCGGCTCATCGAATTTTGCGTTTCTTGAGTGCAACCTGCAAAAAATAAAATTACACATGAAAAAAACATTAATTTTAATTTCATACCCACTCCTCTTTTTTTATTATTTTAGCACTTTTGGGCTTTTGGCATTCCAAATTTCTGAGTGATTAATTCACCCTCCTGGTTAAAATAAAGATAATACAGTTTATCTTTAGCCACAGAAAGTCCGGCTAGATATCTTAACGCCAAATTGGCTTGAAGTGAGCCAATATGCATAACAATGGGCGCTGCTATGCCTCCCGGTTTATGATCTGAAATATTAAAGACTTGAAAATTTGCTTCTTCGAAAAAGCAGACTTGCCCATTAAATTCTTCTACACTGGCGTAAATCCATGGCGTTTTTGTCTGCTTGGCATATTTATCTATCTCTCCCCTTACAGGAAGATTGTCTGTTGCATCAAGAATAAGATCATATCTGTTTTCCAATCTGCCAAATGCTTCAAAATCCATATCAAATCCCGCTACTTTAACAAAAGGATTTTTGTTTTCAATAAGCTGTGCTGCTGTTTTAGCTTTATTTTTACCTTGATCGGCTAAAGTAAATGCAATTTGTCTATGAAGATTGTGTAACGATACTGTGTCAAAATCTACCATGTGTATCTCGCCAATCCCCGATGTACCCAATGCAAGAGCCAAAGTGCTTCCAAGACCGCCACTGCCTATAATGGCTATCTTTTTTTTCTCTAAAGATTTCTGTGTAGCTTTACCCCACAACTGTATCTGTCTATTAAAGTACGCTTCGGATGTCACCTCAAAGCTCCTTTCTTAATTTCAATTCCCGCTCAAACCCCCAAGATTTACGATGTTCTGTAATTTCAGCCTTATCGATCGCTTCGATAAGCATTGATTCTTTATCTTCAAGCATCATTACCACTTCGCCCTCCGGATTAACAAGCATTGTGTCGCCATAAAACCTCCACTTAACCTCATTGTCACTGTATTCGCCCAAGCGATTAGCGCGCAAAATAAAACATCCGTGCAAAAAGGCCTTTGTTTTAATAATTTCACGCCAACGATTATGCGAACCAAACGTTGAAGCTGTAGGCAAAAGCACAATATCAATCTTCTTTTGGGTAACTTTTTCCCAGAAAGGATCAAAATGCAGTTCAAATCCTGCCATTACCATCACCCTGAAACCATTGATTGTAAAAATCATAGGATCTTTGAGCGGCGCTATAGGGTTGGCAAAAAATTTCTTTTCATTCCAATGCGCATACGGCAAAAGAATCTGCTGCTCATAATAACTGATACCTTTGGGAGTAATTTTTATGATCGTTTTATGATAGCCGTCTTTTTGTGTTGCAATAATAGGGGCAATAAAAACTATATCATACTTTGCAGAAAGCTGTTTGAGAAGTTCGATATGTTTTCGGCTCTGCTCTTTAACCATATTGATTGACATACTCTCAATCTCTTTAAAAAAATGATTCAGAACGTATTCGCCAAGAAGTATTACATTTGCTCCACGCCCACAAGCTTGCTTCAGATAAAAGTCCAACCGTGTGGCATTCATGCCTAAAGTAGGTAGTTGAAGTGCTGCTACAACCAACTGCTTCACGACTCTTCTCCGCTATGTTGGTTGGCTTGCTCAATGGTTGTGATCTTTATTTTTGCTTCTTCAATAAGTTTTTGGGCTTCTTTGATATTTTGAAGTCCTTCTTCATATAGTTTTACGCTTTCTTCGAGTGTAATTTCAGGATTCATTAATTTTTCAAGTAATACTTTTGAGTACTCTAGTTTCTCTTCAAATGATTCGTTTTTCATTTATATTCCTTTTACATTCTTGTTATTAAATAAAAATATCCATTACTTCAATATCTCTTTTATGAATTCATCAAACTTTTCCAATTCTACCAAAAAAGCATCATGGCCATACTCGCTTTTCACTTCCAGATAACTGCACGCTTGACTATTGCGGTCCATCATCTTATAGATATGTTCCATTTCCTCAGGAAAAAAAAGATAATCTGTAGAAAAACTGATCAAATGCGTTCGGGCTTTAATCCTTGAGATTGCATCATAAAGAGAGTCGTATCCGCGGCTTAGATTAAAGGTATTGATTGCTTTAACGATATACAAATAACTTAATGGATCAAACATGCGGGCAAAGTTTGCCGTATTGTACTCCAGGTATCGTTCAACTTCGTAACGTCCAAAAAGTTCAAATAAACCATCGTTGCTCACATAGTTACGTCCAAATTTTTCATCCATTGAGGCAGGAGAAAGATAAGAAATGTGGCCGGCGATACGTCCGATAGCCAGTCCATTCAAGCCTTCTTTTTTAAAAGCATTTTTATCATAATTTCCGTTTTTAAAGCGCGGATCTTTCCGAATGGCTTCTACGGCTACTTTATTAAAAGCGATTGTCCAAGGTCTTGTCGCATACGTGGCAGCCAGCGAAATAATGTCGTCAGCCAAGTTTGGATAGTCTACGGCAAACTGAAGTGCCTGCATCCCCCCCATTGATCCGCCTATAATAGCGCGCAAATGATAGATGCCAAGAGAAGAGAGCAGTTGCATCTGCGCCCTAATCATATCTTTGATGGTTACAACAGGAAACTTTAAACGGTAAGGTTCTTCACTTGGATACATTTCGCTCATCGGTCCGGTACTTCCAAAGCATGATCCTATCACATTGGTACAAATAACAAAATATTTCTTTGTATCTACCGCTTTGTCATCTCCAATGAGCCCATCCCACCAGCCAGCTTTTCTGTCCCCTTCATGGAAACCTGCTGCGTGATGAGATCCGCTAAGGGCATGGCATACCAACACAACATTGCTTTTGTCTGCATTGGGTTCCCCATAGGTTTCATAGGCGATCTCATACGGCTCTAAAATACGTCCGCTCTCTAGATATAAAGGGCTGCTGAAACGTGCTGTTTTCGTTACGATTTTCATTGACTGCTTTTTGCTTGGATTGTTTTTGGTTATTTTATCTAATTTGGGCTTTATAACCGTCGATTTGAGCTTATTTCAAAAAACCATAAGCACTTATGATCCTCGGATATACCAAGGATCACAAATAGCCTCTACCCCAGTGCTTTAGCCAAATCATTTATCAGGTCTTGTGTATCCTCAAGTCCTATGCTTAACCTAATGAGCCCTTCAGGAACTCCGGCATCTATAAGCTCCTGTTTGGAAAGCTGCTGATGGGTTGTGCTGGCAGGATGGGTAATAATCGATTTACTGTCACCGATATTGACCACCAAAGAAAAAATCTCCATACTGTCTGCAATACGTTTTGCTGTAGCCAAATCTTCTACTTCAAACGAAAGCAGTCCGCTGTGTCCTTTCTTGAAATATTTCTGCCCTACTTCATAATTGGGATCCGATTGAAGTCCGGGATAATTGACTTTTTTAACTTTCGGATGTTTCTCTAAAAATTGAGCTATTGCAAGTGCCGATGCAGAGTGCTGTCTCATGCGAAGCGGCAATGTTTCAATACCCTGGATATACAACCATGAGTTAAACGGACTGGGGGCAGCACCCAAATCACGGAGCAATGCCAACCTAACCCTCAACGTGAAAAGCGGCAAAGGCAAATCACTATAGACAAGCCCATGATAACTTGCATCGGGTTCATTGAAGTGTGCATATCTGGCATTTCCTTTAATTTTCTCCGCCAGATTATCACGCTCCACAATGATACCGCCTATTGCAAGCCCCTGTCCTGTCGTATATTTGCTCGCACTATGTACTGTCAAATCGCATCCGTGCTCTAAAGGTTTACACAAAATCGGCGTTGCCACAGTATTGTCAACACAAGTTAGAATATTGTGCTTATTGGCAATAGCAGCTATCGCACCCAGATCTGCCACATCAATACTCGGATTTGTTATACTCTCAAAAAGAATGATTTTTGTTTTTTCATCAATGAGTCTTTCTAATTGGGCAGGATTTTTAACATCAAAATAACGCGCTTCTATGCCAAATCTTTTAAGGGTATGTCCTGTAAGTGTTGTCGTTCCCCCATACACTTGTTTAGCCACAATAATGTTGTCTCCGGCCTCTGCCACATTGGCAATGGCATAAAAAATAGCTGCCATTCCGCTAGCTGTACCTACTGCGGCGGCACCGCCCTCAAGTGCCGCAAAACGTTTTTCAAAAACATCCGTAGTCGGGTTCATCAGTCTTGTATAAATATTTCCCAACTCTTTAAGTGCAAACAAGTTTGCCGCCTGATCCGTATCTCTAAACTCATAAGCCGTACTCATGTAAATCGGTACCGCCATAGTCCCTTGTGAATCTTTTTCATATCCTGCGTGGATAGCCAGTGTTTGTTCGTGCATTATATTTCCTTATTTTGCATTATTATTTATTATACCATAAAAAGCGGTGACGGATACATATTATTATGACGTAACAGGTGTTTTTGGAAGCTTAATTCTTAATAAGACTCAAAAGGTCTTCTCTGAAAGATTGTATTTGAAGGCAATGGTATGAACTCACATCTCGTTTTCAAAAGATGTAAAGCCCAACCAAGAAAATGAAAAAATCAGCCGTGATAATTTGGAGATTCTTTTGTGATGGTTACGTCGTGAACATGAGATTCTCTAAGTCCTGCTGAAGTAATCTCTACAAATTCTGCTTTCTCCCAAAATGCCTTAATCGACTCTGAACCGCAATACCCCATGGAACTTCTAAGTCCGCCCATCATTTGGTGGATCACATCAGAAATTTTTCCCCTATAGGGCACACGCCCTTCTATTCCTTCGGGAACAAGCTTATCTGCAGCTGTACCTTCCTGGAAATAACGATCCGTACTTCCTTTGGTCATCGCACCGATACTTCCCATCCCTCGATACTCTTTGAATTGACGGCCGTTATAGATGATCATCTCGCCCGGCGCCTCATACGTTCCCGCTAGAGCCGAACCGAGCATCACACAGCTCGCACCTACGGCAAGTGCTTTTGCCACATCGCCGGAGTATCTGATGCCGCCGTCTGCTATCACAGGAATACCTGCTTTATTGGCCACCTGCGCGACTTCATCGATCGCTGAGATTTGCGGAACTCCTACCCCTGCTACGATGCGTGTTGTGCAAATGGATCCTGGTCCGATCCCCACTTTTACTCCGTCAGCTCCCGCATCAATAAGATCTTGTGCTGCGGCGCCTGTAGCGATATTTCCTGCAATCACATCAATATCGAGTTCTTTTTTAATTTGTTTTACCGTATCAATAATTCCTTGAGAATGACCGTGTGCAGAATCAAGCACAATCACATCCACGCCGGCATCAACCAATGCTTTAGCTCTGTCAAGCTGTCCTACGCCAATAGCTGCAGCCACTCTCAGGCGGCCAAACTCATCTTTGTTTGCATGAGGATGCTGCTCTTTTTTTTCAATATCTTTGATTGTGATGAGCCCCATAAGTGTATTGTGATCATCTACAATAGGAAGTTTTTCTATTTTGTGTTGCTGGAGAACTTTGGCCGCCTCCTCCAATGTTGTACCTTTTCTGGCGGTAACAAGCGGTGCAGGTGTCATCACATCTTTTACTTTTTGTGTCATATCTGTAATAAACCGCATGTCGCGATTGGTGATAATTCCTATAAGTGTTTTGTGCTCATCGACTACCGGCACACCTGAAATATGATATTCTCCCATCAATGCGTCTGCATCCCCCACAGTTGCTTCAGGCCCGATAAAGACAGGATCTATGATGATTCCGCTTTCTGATTTTTTCACTTTTTTTACTTGCAGTACTTGTGTTTGGATGTCCATGTTTTTATGAATCACACCTATGCCGCCAAGCCTTGCCATGGCAATAGCTGCCTTATATTCCGTTACTGTATCCATGGCCGCAGAAACAATAGGAATATTGAGAGAAACGCGTTTGGTTAATTGTGTTTTTATGCTTACCTCTTTTGGTAATATGGTTGAGTGTTGCGGTACAAGCAGTACGTCTTCAAATGTCAATGCTCTTTTTTTGATTCTCATAATATCCCCTTCTTTTTATTAATTTTCTTCTTTTGCCAAAGCTTTGCTCTTGCAAAATACATCGTTCTAAAGCTTCGCTGCGGGCTCGGATTTATAATTGACAGCTTTTTCCATGCTCGCTGCGCCATCAAAAAGTATTTTTTCATTAAACGCCTTGGCAATCAGCTGCAATCCTATAGGCATACCCTCTTTATTTTTAGCTACAGGGAGCGAGATTGCAGGCAAACCGGCAAGATTAATCGCTATTGTATACATATCGCTCTTATACATTTCCAAAGGATCATGAATGGCACCTATTTTTGGCGCCACACTTGGTGCTACCGGAGAAAGTATAAGATCTGCATCGGCAAAAATAGCATTAAATTCATCTCGGATCAAATGTCTCACTTTTTGCGCTTTCAAATAATATGCATCATAATAGCCCGAAGAAAGCACAAAATTGCCCAACAAAATACGACGTTTCACCTCATCACCAAAACCTTCAGTCCTTGTATTATAGTAAAGCTCTTCAACTGTATTGGATTCAGCTCTCATTCCGTAACGAACACCATCAAAACGCGCGAGATTGGTTGCGGCTTCTGCTGTCGCCAAGATATAATAGGTTGCAATATCATATTTTGTGTTTTGCATATTTTTATGAATAATGGTGTGCCCTGCCTCCGCAAGTTTTTTTACTGTATCTGCATAAGCCTTTTGTATCTCTTCGTCTGCTTCGCTGATATAGTTGTCAATTACTGCGATTGTAAACTTTGCATCACTATTGATGTTGTTAGCAATATCTTCAATTTCAAATTCTGCAGAAGTAGAATCTTTGGGATCATATCCTTTGATCGCATCATACAAGATAGCTGCATCTTCGACATTTTGCGTGATAGGACCTATCTGATCAAGCGAAGAGGCATAGGCAGCCAATCCAAATCGGCTAACTCGTCCATAGGTAGGCTTCATTCCTACGCATCCGCAATATGCAGCAGGCTGACGGATAGACCCGCCGGTATCGCTTCCAAGCGCAGCAATAGCGATGCCGGCAGCCACTGCTGCAGCTGAACCGCCCGAACTTCCCCCGGGAACCCTCTCTTCTCCATAAGGATTTTTTGTCACACCATAATAAGAACTTTCGGTTGTAGAACCCATAGCAAACTCATCCATATTTGCTCTGCCAAATGCCATCATTCCTTTAGACTTTAGGTTAACAATAGCCGTGGCATCATAAGGAGCAATATAGCCTTGAAGGATTTTGGAACCGCTCGTTACAGTCCAATTTTTTACCTGGATGTTATCCTTGATAAGAATAGGCACACCTTCCCCGGAACTTTCAAACCCAATATAAGCATTGAGATTGCTCTCTTTTGCTTTTATTTCAAGTTCGGCTCTTAGACGGCTTAACTCTTCTTTGCTTTTTATTAACGCTTCTTTTAGTGTTATCACAACTTGCTTCCTTTTTCTATATTTTCTTCTCAAAAGCAGATTTTATTTGCTTTTGCTTCATTCTATTATTGCACAAACAAAGAAACATCAATTGATTTTATCCTGCTTTTTTTTGTAATAGTTTATGACACCCAACCCTGCTCCAACCAAACCAAATATAAATATTATTGAACCAATAATGATACTCATGCTTACGGGTTGTGTCATATCAAACATTCAAAACCTCAGCGCATCTTGCACAGACTTCTTCTTCTTTTTTAGAGGCAAATTTCCAACATCTTGGACATTTATGGTCTGTCGCTTTGTGTACACTAAAATGTTTTTCTCCTATATTGAAACCAGCCACTTCTTCTCCTTGGCTCGAAGGCTTTACAGAAGAAACCACAAACCAATCTTCTAAATCTTGATCATTTGACAAAGCAAACCCTTCACCAGCAAGCTCAAGCTCCAATGTTGATTTGATTATTTTGTCTTTTTTTAGCTTATCGACTTCTTCATAAAATGCTTCCCGTATTGCTATCATTTCACTTTCGTCAAACGGAATACCTATGCTGGGCAATTCTTCGTATACTAAGTCAAAAACATTTTGCATATCGGCTTTAAAAATGGCTGGAGCATACTCAATAATTTCATCCGAAGTATAGGTAAGGACCGGAGCGACAAGCCCGAGCATGCTTCTGGAAATAAGCACCATGGCAGATTGTGCCGCTCTTCTTGTGGTGCTTTCTTTGGCACCACAATACAATCTGTCTTTGCAGATATCCATATAGATGCCCGAAAGCTCATTGGTTAAAAAATAATTGAGTGTTGAAAATCCTCTCAAGAAATCATATTTATCGAAACTGCTTTTTACCTCTGCAAATACTTCTCTTGCTTTTGCAAGTATCCATATGTCCAATTCACCATAGGCATCATGCGGCACAAGCATGTCTAGGTCATCTGCATTGGCAAGCAAAAATCTAAAGGTATTGCGTATCTTTCTATACTGTTCAGCCACCTGCTTCAGTATCCCGTCGGAGATTTTTAGGTCAGACTGATAATCACTCAAGGCAACCCAAAGCCTAAGAATTTCAGAACCATATTGACTTACCACTTTATCCGGTGCGACAACATTGCCTTTGGACTTACTCATCTTTTCACCCTTCTCATCAACAGTAAACCCATGCGTAATGAGTGCTTGATACGGCGAAATATGATTAATAGCAGAACTTAAAAGCAGTGAGCTCTGAAACCACCCTCTGTGCTGATCGCTTCCTTCAACATAAAGTGAAGCGGGATATTCCCCCGCATCATAATTGCGGCTTTTAAGCACAGAATTCCACGTTGAGCCGCTATCAAACCAGACGTCTAAGATATCTTCTACTTTTTCTAAATCGTCAGGATTGTAGCCTGAACCAGGATAAAGCAATTGCTCAATCGGCAAATTGTACCATGCATCCGCACCCATCTGCTCAAATATCATCGCAACAAAGTTCAATACCTTCTCGTCCAAAATAACTTCTTTGGTGCTTTTAATTCTGAAGAAAGCAATCGGCACACCCCATGAACGCTGACGAGAAATACACCAGTCGGGTCTCCCCTCTATCATCGGCTTAAGACGATTCTTTGACGTTTTGGGATAAAAATCCACCGTCTCAATGGCAGCCAATGCTATTTCTCTTAAACTTTTATCCATACCCAGAGGCACATCATCTATAGAGATAAACCATTGGTTTGTTGCTCTATAAATCAACGGCTTTTTGGTTCTCCAGCAATGAGGATAAGAGTGCACAAATTTACTTACTTTTAAAAGATTTGCGCCCAAAAGTTCCAAAATAGGCTCATTGGCTTTAAAGATATGCATACCAATAAACGTTTCGGGGTTTGGCAAAAGATGCAACCCTGCAATACTCTCATCATAACACCCTCTTTCATCTACAGGCATCACCACATCAAGACCATATTTTAAACCTACACGATAGTCATCTTCTCCGTGTCCCGGCGCCGTATGTACGGCTCCCGTACCTCCGTCAAGCATAACATGCTCTCCCAGCACGATTGTGGAAGTGCGCCCGTTAAGAGGATTGACGGCTAAAAGATTTTCAAGTTCCGTAGCAGCGATTTTCCGTCCTGAATGGCCGCTTATCAGACCTTCTGCCGCCAATGCATCAAAACGGCTCTGAGCAACGATGTATCCGTCCTCGCTCAGCACATAAATCTCTTCTGGATTGAGTGAGATTCCAGTATTTGCAGGCAATGTCCATGGGGTTGTTGTCCAGATGACAATCCCTGCTTTTTGAGGAAGATCAAGTTTTGCTTTGGCTACATCACTGAGCTCAAAATTCACATAGATAGAATAATCTTCCTTATTTTCATACTCAACTTCTGCATCCGCCAATGCCGTCTGTGCCGCCCATGACCAAAAAATAGGCTTGTGGCGTTCCACCAAAAGTCCTTTTTGGGCTATTTCACACAGTGTTCTATAAATATTGGCTTCGAATTTAAAATCCATTGTCACATAGGGATGATTCCAATCCGCAATCACTCCTAAATTTTTGAAACCTTGTTTTTGTATCTCTACAAAACGGGAGGCATGATCACGGCAAAGTGCTCTAAACTGCGCAGTCGGCATCGCTTCTTTTTTGCTTTTCCCTAGTTTTTCTTCCACTTTTTGTTCAATCGGAAGCCCATGGCAATCCCAGCCCGGCGTCATACGAACAGCTTTACCTTGAAAATAATTATACTTGAGAATAATATCTTTAAGTATCTTATTCAACGCATGACCGATATGAATATCGCCATTCGCATACGGCGGGCCGTCATGAAGCGTAAACATTTCAGCGTCTTTGCGCTTGGATTTCATTTGCTCGTAGATATCCGCATCAAACCATGCCTGATATTTTTTTGGTTCATTTTCTGGAAGATTTCCGCGCATCGGAAAATCGGTTTTAGGAAGAAGTAACGTTTCTTTGAAGTCCATCTTTGATAACACCTTGCTAAGGGTAGGCCCCTGATTATTATCTCGTGATTGTATCTTAAAATCCATTAAGCATAGATTTGGCATATCTTAAATAGAAAAATTTGATATAATTAACTCATGAAAAATAGAAAGAAAAAAATAGAAAAAATCATTCAAAAACTAAGCAACATTTCTCAAACTATCACTTTTGCCGAAAGTTGTACGGGGGGGCGTATCGCAGCGGCCTTTACAGCTATTTCCGGTGCATCGGCCGTACTAAATGGTTCATGTGTCACCTATTCTAATCTTATAAAGCATCAATGGCTGGGCGTAAGCAATGAAGTACTGCAAACCCATGGGGCTGTAAGCACAGAGTGTGTTTTGCAGATGCTTGAAGGGATATGCAATATAGCAGACAGCCAATATGCCATATGCACCTCGGGTATCGCAGGTCCCACGGGCGGTACACCGCAAAAACCTGTAGGGACTGTTTATGTTGGTATCAAAACACCTCAAGACAGCAAAGTTTATCATTGTTTTTTTGAGGGCGACAGAGAAGAGATACAAGAACAATCCGTCACTTTTGCTATTGAGAAAATGACAAACGCACTGAAAATTTAAGATATTTTTTAAATTTATCTTGACAATCAAAGCTTTCTAGGCTATAATTCCGTCCACTTATTCAAAAAAATTAAGTGATACATTGCGAGACCCGTTAGCTCAGTTGGTAGAGCAACTCCCTTTTAAGGAGTGGGCCCTTGGTTCGAATCCAAGACGGGTCACCACTATTTAAGATAAAGCAGATATTTGCTAAAATTTTCTATGGTCGCTTAGCTCAGTTGGTAGAGCGCTACCCTTACAAGGTAGATGTCACAAGTTCGAGTCTTGTAGCGACCACCATTATAAACAAACAATGCGAAATGAATAGAATTTATTTCTCTACGTTAATCCTGGGTTTTCTTTCGTAGAAATCTCACACAATGAGTTGCTTTAACTTTTTGTAAATTTTTAGGTGCAGCGGTAGTTCAGTTGGTTAGAATACCTGCCTGTCACGCAGGGGGTCGCGGGTTCGAGCCCCGTCCGCTGCGCCACTTTTGACCCGTTAGCTCAGTTGGTAGAGCAACTCCCTTTTAAGGAGTGGGCCCTTGGTTCGAATCCAAGACGGGTCACCATTATTATTTAAAGTTTTCCTTATATGGAAGGCTCAAGCAACAGCGTTGCTTTTTATGACTGTTTGGATCTAGATGACCCTTTCATCTAGTGGCCAAGGATGCTACGTTTTCATCGTAGTCACAGAGGTTCAAATCCTCTAGGGGTCGCCATTTGACAGTTATGGTCGCTTAGCTCAGTTGGTAGAGCGCTACCCTTACAAGGTAGATGTCACAAGTTCGAGTCTTGTAGCGACCACCATTATAAACAAACAATGCGAAATGAATAAAATTTATTTCTCCATGTTAATCTTGGGTTTTCTTTCGTAGAAATCTCACACAATGAGTTACTTTAACTTTTTGTAAATTTTTAGGTGCAGCGGTAGTTCAGTTGGTTAGAATACCTGCCTGTCACGCAGGGGGTCGCGGGTTCGAGCCCCGTCCGCTGCGCCACTTCTTTTTAAAATTACGCCGATTCTAATCACTCATACAATTTTACTTCAAATAGCCAAACTCTTTTTCTCACTTCATCCTCCGGAGAGAAGAAGCAAAAAGTCCTAATCTCTTAGTCTTATTCTTACACTCTCCTCGTGCGCCGTCAATCCTTCAGTATAGGCAATCATTGCACACGCTTCACCTATTTGCCTAATGCCTTCTTTGCTCATTGAGATAATTGAAGATTTTTTCAAGAAATGTTCAACGCTGAGCGGCGAATAAAATTTCGCTGTTCCGCCTGTCGGGAGGGTATGGTTGGGGCCTGCCATATAATCCCCTATAGGCTCCGGAGTATTTTCACCAAGAAAAATAGCCCCTGCATGTTTGATCTTTGAGAGCAGATCCATAGGATTTTTCGTCATTATCTCTAAGTGTTCGGGTGCGATCTGATTCATCAAATTGATGGCTTCATCCATATTTGACGCGATAATAATTGCCCCTCTTTCTTCGATAGATTTTCGCGCAATTGCTTCACGTGAAAGTTTTGAAAGAAACTCTTCTACTTGGTCGCTGACTTTGTTTGCAAGCTCACTGTCAGTCGTGATCAAGATAGAGCTTGCCATCTCGTCATGCTCTGCCTGAGAGAGCAGGTCAATCGCCAGATAATCCTCTCTTGCGCTTTCATCAGCCAAAATTCCTATCTCGCTTGGTCCTGCGATCATATCAATATTTACTTCGCCAAAGACGAGCTTCTTGGCTGTTGCAACAAAAATATTGCCCGGTCCAGTGATCACATCAACTTTGGGAATACTCTCCGTCCCGTATGCCATAGCTCCGATGGCTGAAGCACCGCCTACCTTAAAGACTTTCGTAACTTTGCACAGGTGGCATGCTGCAAGTAAAAGTTCATTGATTTCATTATCAGGGGTAGGTGTACAGACAACTATCTCTTCTACCCCGGCCACAATAGCAGGAATAGCATTCATCAAGAGTGAGCTTGGGTAGGCTGCTTTTCCTCCGGGAATATAAAGTCCTGCTCTATCTACCGGAGTTACTTTTTGTCCAAGCATCGTACCGTTTTTTTCAAACTCAAACCAAGATTTTGGCATTAGTTTTTGATGATAGTTTTCTATGCGCTCATACGAAAGATGCAAAGCGTCACGGAGCAGAGGATCAAGGGCGTCATACGCTCTTTTCATATCGTCCGTAGAAACTAAAAGCTCATCGTCGTGTTTTGGTTCCCATCTGTCAAATTTGGCTATCTGAGCCATCAGTGCGCTGTTGCCTTTGTTTTTGATCTCATTTAAAAGTCCGGATACAATGTTTGATACACTGTCTATATCCATCTTTCCGCGTCCGAGCAATTCGTTAAAATTTGTTTCAAAACTCTCATCACTGCTGTAAAAAACTTTCACTTATTATCCTTTTGTTTTCTTTTGCATCTTTAAAATAATATACTCACTCCATAAATTTCTGTTTTTTAATATTTACAAAATGGCCTTAGTAAACATCTGAAAATTAACAAAACGTGCCATCATGGGGAGGTTTTTGCTTGTTGGTATAATTTTAACCAAATTTTATAGATATCTTTATGAAGTTTGATAAAACTAGCACTATTGTTTAAAAGTTATTGTTTGCAGAAGAATATCTATCTTGGAGAAAATTTATTTTTTTTAAAGGCATATAAAGATTATATTTTTAAGATAAAAATACTGCCTAATCCGATAGCCCGTATCGGAGTTCGGATTAATTTCTATTTATACAGTTGAGATCTTCAAATGCCTGCTCTAATCTTTTTACCATTGATTCTTCGCCGGCTCTTACCCATTTTCTTGGATCATAGTATTTTTTATTTGGCTTATCATCCCCCTCAGGGTTGCCAATTTGCCCCTGCAAATAGTCATGATAATATTTTACATATCCTCTTACGCCATCCCAAAATGCCCATTGTGTATCGGTGTCTATATTCATTTTTATTACACCGTAAACAATAGCTTCACGAATGTCTGACAGTTCAGATCCGGAGCCTCCATGAAATACAAAATTAACCGGTTTTTGCTCCGTATTAAACTTCTTTTGTATAAAGAGTTGTGAATTTTTAAGAATAGCGGGTTTAAGCACCACATTGCCTGGTTTATAGACACCATGCACATTGCCAAACGAAGCTGCAATAGTAAATTTATCTGAAATTTTACTCAACTCTTCATACGCATAGGCTACCTCTTGCGGCTGCGTATAGAGCAGCGCATTGTCTACGTCGCTATTGTCCACTCCGTCTTCTTCGCCCCCGGTAACACCGAGCTCAATCTCAAGCGTCATGCCTATCTTGCTCATTCTCTCGAGATAAGTTTTGCATGTAGCAATATTTTCTTCAATAGGCTCTTCCGAGAGATCAAGCATATGAGAAGAAAACAGCGGAATACCGTGTACTTTAAAATACGCTTCACTTGCATCAAGAAGGGCATCAATCCATGGAAGCAGTTTTCTGGCTGCATGGTCCGTATGAAGCACAACAGGTACACCATACGCTTTTGCTACCGTATGCACATGCATAGCCCCGGAAATCGCTCCCAAGACAGCCCCCTCCTCCGAGGGTAAACCTTGGCCTGCATAAAAAGCTGCCCCTCCATGTGAAAACTGTATCACAACCGGCGATTTAACTTTCTTTGCCGCTTCAAGTACCGCATTGATTGAAGAAGTACTTACCACATTTACTGCAGGAAGCGCAAACCCTTCTTCTTTGGCTACTTTAAACATCTTTTGAAGATGATCTCCCGAGACAACGCCCGCCTCAACTACCTCTAGTACTTTTGTAGCCATTGACAATGTCCTTCTGCTTGATTAGTTTACTTTAATTTTTGCATTTTTCATAAGCTGTGTTACAACTTTTTCTTGTTTGAGTTGCATTTTAATGTTATTTTTGACACCATCAAATGCAGGTATTTTTTCTTTTGTTTTTGCTGCTTTGGCTGCTTTAACCATTTTATCATACGCTTGTTTTGCTTCCTGGTCGGACACATTCACTTTTGACATCTTTTTTTGCATCCAGAAGCCTGAAAGCGCTGCTTCTTGCTCTTTGGCTGTCAATTCTTTTTTTGATGCCGCTGCAACCAATTTGCTTGGTGCCATCATTTGAATCAATTGGTTTCTGCCTTCTTTTGGCAACTTATCCCATGTCATTTTGCCTTGCGTAAGCACCTTAAGCGCTTTATTTGCCTCATCTTCAGTGATAGCCATACCGTTTACTGAGCCCGCATCTTTTGCGGACACCGCAGTAGCACTAAGCATCAAAACCAATCCCGCTGTTGTCAAAAGTTTTTTCATTCAAAATCCTTGATTAATTAATTGTGGAATTCTATCCAATAATGATAAATAATTGATTAACCATTATTTTGTTGTATTGCTTTCGTTTGACAAATCAACAATCTTTGCTTTGCCTTTTAATTCTTTTACCACTTCTGTGATCTTGTTGTTAAACTGTTGCTGCTTTAATGATGCAATAATTTTATCTTTAACCTCTTCGTATGACATAGGTTTTGCATCTGATTTTTCTTCAAGATAGATAATGTGATATCCAAATTGTGTTTTTACCGGCTTCATCGTCATTTTTCCTGCTTCCAATTCCCACACCGCCTTGGAAAATTCAGGCACCATCTGCTCTTTTGTAAAGGTTCCAAGATCGCCTCCGTTAGAGCCTGCCGGATCTGCAGATTTCGTTTTGGCCAATTCAATAAATTTTGCTTTAAGCGCATCATCTTTTAGATTTTTTATCTCATTGATAATATCTTGCGCCTCTTTTTCTGTTTTAAGCAATATATGTCTTGCATGGGCAGAATCTTCCTGAATGAATTTCTCTGTATTTTTATCATAAAATTCTTTTGCTTCGCTGTCGCTCACTACCGCATTATCCATTTGTGCTTTCATCCACATATTGACAAGAAGTTCTTCTTTTATTTTTTCCATGTTCATTGCGAATTCCGGTTTTTTATCGATCCCCTCTTCTTGTGCAAGCTGCATAAAAAGTACCTTTTCAATCAATCTTTCTTTAATCATGTCTTGTTGTGATTTGCTCAATTGCGAAAAATGTGCATTAGGCGCAGTTGCACTTACAAATACTTCGGCATCTTGCTTTGTTATATTCTTACCATTGACGGTAACAAGAATATCTGAAGCGGCAAGAGAAGTGGCAGTGATTGCAATAGCAACCAATGAGGTTTTGGCAAATTTTAACATAATTTAATCCTTACTTATTTATTTTTAAAAGAAGTATAGCCCTATTGGGTAAATCAATCCTTAACAGGCAGCATTCTTAATCTGTTTTTGATATCATCTTTCTGTACAAACATCATCATATCAGTCAAAGGCAATATCTTAAAAAATGACAAAAATAAAAAAAGCAACCAAAAAAGAGGCAGAAGAAATCAAAGCTCTCTTTTTGAAATACTATCCGAACAGTGTCACGGAGCTGAATTATCGAAATCTTTATGAATTGCTTGTTTCTGTAATGCTTTCGGCCCAATGCACCGATAAACGTGTCAACATCATCACTCCTGCACTTTTTGAAGCCTATCCCGATCCCGTTTCTTTGGCAAATGCAGACCCCGACGATGTCAAATTGCGTATCAATACCTGTTCTTTTTTTAACAACAAGGCTGAAAATCTTATCAAAATGGCAAAAAGCATCGTAAAAAATTATGATGGAAAAGTACCGCTGGAACGTAATGAACTTGTCAAGCTCGCCGGCGTAGGCCAAAAAACAGCCAATGTCGTTATGATAGAATATGCCGGAGCAAACCTTATGGCTGTTGACACCCATGTATTTCGTGTGGCGCATCGCCTAGGCTTAAGTCAAGCAAAAACGGCACTGAAAACAGAAGAGGATTTAAGTAAAATTTTTAAGACCGACCTTCATCGGCTTCATCAGGCGATGGTGCTTTTTGGACGCTACAAATGCAAAGCACTCAAACCAGAATGTGAAACGTGTTTTATGCTGCCCTACTGTAAGAGCAAAGAAACCTTCAAGGTCTAGTTCTATTTATAACCCCCGACAATACTTCAAAAGTCCGCTCGACAGACTTTAGATTCACCATTTCTCTGGTTGAGTGGGGATATCGGATCATCGGTCCGATGGAAGCGAATTTTATATGCGGGTATTTTTTGGCGATAACCCCGCATTCCAAACCTGCATGAATCGCTTTAAGTTTGGAATCGCCAAATACCTTCGCCATCTCCTCGCTGACTAGATTTGTAAAATCATTGATATCCGGTTTCCATGCAGGATATTTATCTTCAAGTGCTACATCAAAACCGTAAGATTTAAAAAAAGCAGCGGTTTCCCCGGAAAGCTTTTCCAATCCCTTAGCGCTCATTGATCGCGCGCTGGTTTCAACGATAAGGCCCCCTTTCCCATCTGTTTTCATAATAGCAAGATTGATGCTTGTATCAGGAATACCCAGTTCTATATTTTGTGCATGCACCCCTTGCTTGAAAGCATCCATCATTGCCAATACTTTTTCTCCCTCTTTAAGAATCTTTGGTTTTTGATCCAATTGTTTTACCTGCACCATCGGTGAGCCATGAAGGGGTACCTGCGAATAGACAATTGCCGCGGCATTGGAGGGAATAGAGTTGCGGCGCTCACCGGCATCAAGTGATGCAAGCTGAGTCACGTCATGCCTATCAAGATACTCAGCAAGCACCTTGATCGCCGAAGGAATACCTTTGTCGATATCTACGCCGGAATGTCCCCCAGGAAGCCCCCTGACAGCCACTTCATAGCATTGCCCTTTGCCCTGTACATATCTATCTTTTTTGCTTGCTATAATATCTGCTCCGCCTGCACATCCTATATATACCTCCGCCTCATCTTCGCTGTCAAGATTGAGCATATATTTACTTTGCACGTCAAATGTCACTGCATTTGCGCCGATCAATCCCACCTCTTCATCCGAAGTGATCAGAAACTCCAGATCTTCGGCCTTATCCATCAGCGCCATCATCATTGCAATCCCTATGCCGTTATCTGCGCCCAAAGAAGCCTCTTTGGCCTTCATCCAGCCCTCTTCTGTATAGGTTTCTATTCTGGGTGCTTTGCCTATGCAGACCATGTCATAGTGTGCTTGAAGACACATGCTTGGCTGGCCTTTGGTGATAAAGATATTTTTAGCCTGATCCACCTCTGCGGTGTAACCTCTGCTTTTGGCAAATTCAACCAGATAGTCAAGTAGTCTTTCGGCTACTTTGCTGCAATGGGGAATTTGAGTGAGGGCCTGAAAGTGCTCAATGATTTTTGACATATTTTCTCTTTTTTGAATGCCATTATAAAACATGTTTTTAAAAAATCTCTGTTTGATGCCCAAAAACGCTGTTGATTGTCGTTCTTATTGTGCTATACTTAACAAAAAAGGATAGTATCATGAAAAAATGGCGCTTGGATTTCAGACTATGGCATTGGATAAATGCTTTTGTGATCTTAGGATTGCTGAGCACTGTATTTTTGCGAAAGACTTTTTTAAGCTGGCGCACCAACAGTGAACTGCTTGTGCAAAAACTTTCCGAAATCAATATTGATATCACAAGCAAACAGGCAACGGTTCTTGCTAAGGCTATCCGTGCGCCGATGTGGGAGTGGCATATTATACTTGGATATGCTCTGGCTGCTTTAGCAGTATGGAGGATACTGCTTTTCTTTACCCAAAGCGGCAAAGAAAATTATATAAATTTCAAAGAACAAACCCTTCACTACAAAATGGTAAAAATAGGGTATCTGATATTTTATGCGATCATTGCATTTATGAGCATTAGCGGTTTATTGATGGTTTTTCATGAAGAACTTGGATTGATTGAAGAGACGGTAAAATCATTAAAAGAACTGCATGAACTTGTGTATAACGGTGTGCTTATCTTTGTTCCTCTTCACCTTTTGGGTGTGATTGCCGCTGAGCAAAAAGAAGACAGAGGAATCATCTCCGACATGATCAACGGCGGCAAAAAATAACCTTCTCTTCAGCCATATAACAAAAAGTCTAATGACTTTTTGTTATAATTCCGCCATAAATCTCCTACCCATAACGGATACATCATGATACAACTAACCAATCTCACCAAAAGCTTTGGGGGGCAAACCCTTTTTCGCAACCTCAATCTAAAACTTTCGCAAGGTCAAAAAATAGGCCTTATCGGGCGCAACGGTACAGGCAAATCCACACTTTTCAAAATCATACTCGGAGAAGAAAGCTATGATGAGGGGGAGGTAAGCATCCCTAAAAATTACCGCATAGGCACTCTGCGTCAGCATCTTGAATTTACCAAGCCCACCGTACATGAGGAATGTGCACAAGTACTTCCCGAAGAAGAACAGTATAACTTTTACAAGATAGAAAAAATCCTTTTTGGATTGGGGTTTAGCGCGGAAGATCTAGACAAAAACCCTTTAAGCTTTTCAGGCGGTTTTCAGATACGCATCAATCTTGCCAAACTTCTTGCCACAGAACCCAATATGCTTTTACTGGATGAACCAACCAACTATTTGGATATTCTGTCCCTGCGCTGGCTTAAACAATTTATCCGAGAGTTCGACGGAGAAGTGATACTTATCACGCATGATCGTGAGTTTATGGACAGCGTAACCACTCATACGATGGGTATTCAGCGCAAAGGACTTCACATCATCAAGGGTGATACAAAAAAGTATGAAGCGACTTTGGCAATGCAGGATGAAACCTATGAAAAAACCCGACTCAACCAGGATAAAAAACGCAAAGAACTTGAGGATTTTATTGCACGAAACAAAGCAAGAGCCTCTACTGCTACCTTGGCGCAATCCAAAGTAAAAGCATTGGAAAAAATGGAAGAGATGGAGAGCTTGGAAAGCGAAGCATCCCTTGCATTCAACTTTAATTACAAAGAAACACCCGCCAAAGTCATACTCCGTGCAGAAAATTTGGGTTTTGGCTATGATCCGAACGTGCCTCTTTTTACACACCTTACCTTTGCTTTGGAAAACGGTAAATGCCTTGCTATTATCGGAAAAAACGGCAAAGGAAAATCTACTTTGCTCAACTATATTGCAGGTGAACTTCCCAAACAGCAAGGAGAAATCACCCTGCATCCCTCTACCACTATGGCACATTTCGGACAGACCAACATCGAAAGGCTCAATACTCAAAACACCATCATAGATGAGATAAGCGCGGTAGATAAAAAACTCGGTATTGCGCAGGTACGAGGTATTTGCGGGACAATGATGTTTAGCGGCGAGTTAGCCGAAAAAAAGATAGAGGTGCTCTCAGGGGGAGAAAGAAGCCGTGTTATGCTGGGCAAGATCATCGCGACGCCCGCAAACTTATTGCTGCTTGATGAGCCTACAAACCACCTCGATATGCAATCTATAGATGCCCTTTGCGATGCGGTAGAATCTTTTCGCGGAGCAGTCATTATGGTTACGCACTCAGAAATGCTTCTGTATCGTTTAGCCGATGCACTGATCGTCTTTCATGAAGGAAGAGCTGAGTATTTTGAAGGCGGCTACGATGAGTTCCTTGAAAAAATTGGCTGGGAAGAGGAAGAAGGTCAAACCAAACCCAAAAAAACCAAACCCAAACTCGATAAAAAAGAGCGCAAAAAACTTAGAACGGCACTCATTCAGGAAAAAGGCAAAGAAATCGCTCCTTACAAAAAAAAGATGGAACTCTGCGAAACACAGATCACAGCACTTGAAAAACTCCTTCAAGAACAAAACAATGCGCTCGCAAAAGCATCTGAACATGGCGACAACTCAGGCATCATGGAGTTTTCACAATATGTAGCCCAAACTCAAAAAGAGATAGATAACCACTTTGAGGAGCTCGAAGCAACAAGCGAAAAATATGACGAGATCGCTGCACACTATGAAGCCAGACTGCAAGAACTTGAATGACCAGGCATTCTTTCCCCTGCCGTTAAAAAAACAAACAGTCTTATGCGCTCATGAAAAATCAAAAAAAACATAAGAGAAATTTTCCACTTTTTTCTCTGTGATGACAATTCCTTCTTCTTTAAGCAGCGCTATCTTTTTATCCTCTCCTCCAGCATAGCCCCCTACCCTTCCGTCACTTTTGATGACTCTGTGGCATGGCACCGTAACCGGATTCGGATTGGTCGCCATCGCATGCCCGACTGCGCGGTATGCTTTACATCCCAACGCATGGGCAATCGCCCTATACGTTGTTACCTTTCCTTTGGGAATTTGGGTCAAAAGCGCATAGCATCGTTCTTGAAAGGTTGATTTTACAGTTAAATTATCCACTTTTACGATCTCCTTTCTATCATTTTAGCATATAGTATTTTCAAGGATACCGCAATGCTGCACTATAAAGTCTCAAGTACCGTCAAGCGTATGCAAATTGTGCCTCTTTCTGGTTCGCTAAAAAAATAAATTGTTTTTTTTATCTATCAAACTGCATACGGCTGTCAAAAATTCTATTTATTGACATGGGTCAATGTTGATAGTTTAATATTGGATAAAATTCTGCCTTATATAATCAAAAGGATCGTTTGCATGGAAAAAATCTTGGTATTTATCGCCATGGTGTCATCACTAATGTTTGCCAAATCAGAAACGGAGATTTGCAAAAAGTGTCATCCGATTATCGTTGAAGAGTTTCAAAATTCCATGCATAGAAAATCATCATTTTATGATGATAAAATTCATAGCGCCGTTTGGGACAAACACCCCTCTAAAGAAAAGGGTGGTTACAGCTGTGCAAAATGTCATGCCCCTCATGGCAAAACCGAAGAAGATATCAAAAAAGGCATCTCCTGCTCAACCTGCCATACAATACAAAATATCGAATATCACACACAATCCAGCAGCAACATTTATTCCAAAGATCCCAAAACATTTTTTTCAGCCGAAAAAGGCAGAGAAACCCAAAAAATAACCTACAAAAAAGAAAGCTCATTTTTTGGGATGAATAAAACCGCTGTCGGCTCACCCTATCACGATATTGATTACACGAATGAAAATTTCTATACAGGCCAAGTATGCATGGGATGTCATTCGCACAGAAAAAATTCAGATGAATTTACACTATGCAAGACAGATAAAGACGGTGCAAAAGACAAAGAGCAAAATTGCATCACGTGCCATATGCCAAAAACAGACGGCAGCGCAACAACAATCAGAAAAAGCCAAAAGCACTCGTTTCACGGGTTTGCCGGCGCCAGACATAAGCCTCAAATGCTGTCTGAATATATTGAGCTGGATTTTGAAAAAACAGCAACCGGCTTTCATATTCTCGTGAAAAACAAAGCGCCGCATGATCTTTTAACACATCCGTTGCGGGCAATCGAACTGAGAGTAACTCTGACAAGAGACGGCAGCACTGCTGCACTGAAAACAAATAGTTTTATTAAAGTAATCGGTCGTGACGGCAAACCGTCCATGCCTTGGCTTGCAAATGCAATCATAGTCGACACCATGATCAAAGGCAATGAAAAAAGAGTTATAACCTATAACGATTCGGTGAAAAACGGCGATAAACTTGAAGTACAAATCGGATACTATGCGGTAAACCCAGGTGCTCTTAAGCAGTTAAATCTTGATGGAGAAAAAGAGTTGAAAAAATTTACGGTTCTTAAGCAAAAATATTTTATAGTAAAATAGTTGGGGTTGCCGCATCAATCTTGAGATTCAGAAAGCTCTACCAAAAGCTTTTTCAGAAGATCGCTAAGCATGGTTTGTTCATTTTCTTGAAGTTTAGACAATACTTCCATATTGATTTTAACAATATCGCCAAAAGCATCAATGGCAAGCTTTTTTCCTTTTTGGCTCAATGCCACAAGCAAACTTCTTTTATCTTTCTTTGATGGTATTCTTCGAATCAGTTTTTTATCTTCCAGTTTTTTAAGCAGTTTTGTCATGCCGCCTGAAGAAAAAATCATATTCTCGGATAAAACAGTCGGACTCATTTCTTTTCCGTGGGATAATATTGTCATTAAAACATCAAATTCTGATGAAGAAATATTGTATTTTGGTACAAATATCCTATCTTTTTTTTCATTGAAAAGTTTATTGACCAGCATCAAAGGAAGCCCTATGTCTACCACCGTTTTGTAATGTCGATAGTGCTCTTGCATGCTGTTCTCTAAAAACTTATGCTTTTCATCAATAAACGCCAACATGTCTTTTTTCATCTCTTTGCCTTGCATGCACTCTAAATTATACTTTATAGAAAGATTGTATAATAAAAAAACTTAATACTTTGGTTTATACATCTTTCTAGAAAGATAGTTTAAGCCAATTAATGATATCTTTCCGGAAAGATAAAATATGTATATGCAGGAGACAAAAATGAAAGCGATAAAAATGAGGTGTCTAGGCACAATAACTTTAGGTGTTTTGATTTTGGGACTAACCGGATGCAATGACACCGATGCTAAGCAGCAGTCACCCCAAGCACAAAATATGCCGGCTTTGCCCGTATCTGTTCATGTGGTAAAATTTAATGACGCCAAAATAGAAAAAAAATATCCGGCTATCGTCAATGCCTATGAAAAGGTAGATATTATTGCCAGAGTTTCAGGCATTTTAGAAAAAAAACATTTTACCGAAGGTGCTTTGGTAAAAAAAGGCGACCTCCTTTATACCATAGAGCAAGATATCTATAAAGCAAAACTTGATACGGCACATGCTGTGCTCGAAAAAGCACATTCTAATCTTCAGAAAGCCACAAAAGATTGGCAGAGAGCCGAAACTCTTAAAAAAACAAATTCTATCAGTCCCAAAGAGACAGACTTTTATTTGTCCGAATACACCAATGCCAAAGCGGAGTTATCCAATGCCAAAGCAAATTTAAAACAGGCACAAATTGAATTTGACTATACAACCGTCAAAGCACCCATAAGCGGCACAGCAGGAATCAAAAATCACGATATCGGTGATTATATCGATGCAAATGAGGAAAGTTCGCTTTTAACAACCATAACAAACACAAATCCATTGCATGTAGAATTTTCTATCCCGAAAAATGATGTACACAACTATTTGTCTCAAATAAAAAATCCTCAGACTGTCATTAAATTATTGGATACTAAAAACAATGAATCAGAATATAACGGGACTATCGATTTTATCTCTCCGGAAATTGATCAAAAAACCAACTCTCTCTCAATCAGAGCAAAAATAAACAATGATGATGGCCGTTTCTTGGCAGGAGATTTTGTTAAAGTAAGCATAGAAGGATTGATTGCGCCGAATGTAGCTGTAATTCCTGAAGAGGCTATTTTACAAACCCCAAACGGTGCAATGGTGTATGTGGCAGAAAACGGAGTGGCTAAAATGAAGCCTGTCGGGACAGGTATACTCACCAGGGATGGAATCATTGTAAAAAAGGGGCTTAAAGAAGGCGATAAAATCATCATCAACAATATTCCAAAACTAAGACCGGATACTAAAGTGGTTGAGATGGAGAAGTAAAATGTTTAGTGCATTTTTTATAAAAAATCCGGTATTTGCCGCCGTTGTCTCTATCGTCATTCTTCTTGCAGGAGTTGCCTCTATGATTACGCTGCCCGTAGAGCAATTTCCCAAAGTGGTACCGCCTCAAATCGTAGTATCAGCGGCCTATCCCGGTGCAAGTGCCGAAACGCTCTCAAAAACCGTAGCTGCACCTCTTGAAGAACAGATCAACGGCGCTAAAAATATGATCTATATGACTTCGAGCGCCGAAGACAGCGGAAGAGTGAGCATCAATGTATTTTTTGAAGTCGGAACCGATCCCGATGACGCCAAAATCGATGTCAACAACAGAGTTCAAGTGGCCCTTTCGAGACTTCCGGAGGCAGTACAGCGGCAAGGAATAAGGGTAAATGAAAAATCTCCCAGCATGCTGTTGGTTTCTGTTTTTTATTCGCCCGACAAAAGCAAAGACACTACATTTTTGTCAAACTACGCGCTTATCAATATTACCGATGATTTAAAAAGAGTTAAAGGGGTCGGCGATGCTGTTATTTTTGGGGCAAAAGATTATTCGATAAGAGTATGGATAGATCCTGAAAAACTTTCTTTGTACGGTTTGACAGCAAAAGATGTTATCAATGCCGTCAAAGAACAAAATGCACAATACGCCGCAGGTCAATTCGGTGCCGAGCCCCTTAATGAAAAACAAATGTTTACCTACACTATTTTAGCTCAGGAACGCATGACCGACCCAAGAGACTTTGATGCTATTTTGCTGTATTCAAAAAAAGACGGCGCCTCACTCAAATTAAAAGACGTTGCGACGATAGAACTGGGAGCCCAAAGCTACAGCCTTGTATCCAAACTCAATAAAGTTCCTGCCATTCCTGTCGCTCTGTTTTTGCAATCAGGCGCCAATGCACTTGAGACTGCCAAAGAGGTCAAAAAGGTTCTTGCGGCCGCAGCTGCCAAATTTCCGCAGGGTGTTTCTTATGAACTCCCGTATGACTCTACAGACTTTGTCGAAATATCCATAAAAGAAGTAGTGTATACTTTCATTGAGGCTCTTATCTTGGTCATTGGGGTCATCTTCCTTTTCTTGCAAAACTGGAGAGCCACACTTATTCCTATTTTGGCTGTTCCCGTATCAGTAATAGGTGCTTTTGCAGGCATGCATTTGTTTGGATTCAGCATTAATCTTTTAACGCTTTTCGGTTTGGTGCTTGCGATTGGTATCGTTGTTGATGATGCCATCATCGTTATAGAAAATGTCGAAAGACACATGAGCAAAGGACTCAGCCCGCGCGAAGCCACATTTAAAGCCATGCAAGAGGTTTCCAGCGCACTTGTAGCGATTGTTCTGGTATTGTCTGCTGTGTTCATACCTGTGGCATTTTTAGGAGGATTAACCGGAGAGATGTACAAGCAGTTTGCTATTACCATTGCAATATCCGTTGTCATTTCCGGCTTCGTTGCCCTTACCTTGACTCCTTCGCTTTGCGCAAGCATTTTAAGACCGGCGCACAATGAACCAAAAGGTTTCTTCAAATGGTTCAATACCCTGTTTGACAAAGCTACCAACGGATACGTGGCGACCGTAAAAACAGCCCTTAGATACGGCTTTATCAGTATTCTTTTATTCGGTGCATTGATTTATGCCTCTTTTGATATGTTAAAAATGATGAAAACAGGACTTGTGCCGCAAGAAGACCAGGGGACGATATTTGTATTGAGCTACAATCCTCCGGCTGCCTCTCTCAACAGAACAGAACAGTTGACGGACGATATTTATGACGTCATATCACAAAATCCAAACATCAAACATGTCGTCTCTTTTACAGGACTCGATTTTATGACGTTCGCAGAAAAAACCAATGCTGCTGCAACCATAGTCAAGCTCAAACCGTGGGATCAAAGGCCGCTTGCAAATCAGCACGCCCAAGCACTTGCAGGTCAATTTTCAAAAGAGATCATGGCAATTCCTAACGGATTTTCTATCCCCGTGTTGCCGCCTCCTATCATGGGCATGGGTATAGCCGGCGGATTTGATATGTATGTACAAAGCAGAACGGGCGCAAATGTCGGCGAAATAAACACCTACGTGCAGCAAATTATCCAAAAGGCAAATCAGCGGAAAGATTTGGTAGGCGTAAGAACCACACTCAATGCCAATGTACCCCAGTATAGAGTGCTTGTAAATACAGAAGAAGCCAAAGCCAAAGGCGTAAACGTTTCAGACATCTATGAAACACTGAATGCAACATTTGGAAATTATTATATCAATGACTTCAACCTTTACGGCCGTACATACAAAGTAAATATCACTTCAAGCGGTGAGTTCAGAAAAGATCCTCAGGATTTGGACAAAGTATTTGTAAGAAACGATCAGGGCGACCTTATCCCGATTGGCTCTTTGGTCAATTTTACCAAAGTGGTGGGGGCTGACCTGGCAGAAAGATTCAACCTGTTCCCTTCGGCGAAAATCTCCGGGCAGCCTGCGCCTGGATACGGCTCAGGGGATGCCATCAAGGCCATAGAAGAAGTGGCGGCAGAAGTGCTTCCCGACGGATATTCTCTAGGATGGGTAGGAACGGCTTACCAGGAAAAACAAATTGCCAGCAGCAGTATTTTAGCTTTTGGTTTTGGGATGGTGCTGCTATACTTGATACTTGCTGCGCAGTACGGCAAATGGTCGATGCCGATCTCAGTCGTACTGGCAGTTCCGTTTGCTGTCTTTGGGGCAATTATCGCTACTCTCTTGAGAGGTTTGGAAAATGACATATATTTCCAAATAGGACTTTTAGTACTTGCCGGACTTGCAGCAAAAAATGCTATCTTGATCGTAGAGTTTGCGATGCAGAAAAAAGAAGAAGGGCTTAGCACATATGATGCGGCTATTGAAGCCGCAAAAATAAGATTAAGGCCTATTATCATGACCTCTTTGGCCTTTACATTGGGAGTTGTTCCGCTTGCCATCAGCAGCGGTGCGGGTGCGGCCAGCAGACACTCTATCGGTACGGGCGTCATTGGCGGAATGCTCGCGGCAACATTTCTAGCGATCGTCTTTATTCCGCTTTTTTATGTATGGATTTCTAAATTAAGCTTCAAAAAAGAGGAGGCAAACAAATGAAACATTTGGCTTTATCTCTAAGTTTACTCCTGATAAGCGGCTGTTCGCTTTCCCAAAACCCCAACATTCCAACTACCGTTCTTCCGCAAAATAGCGGCATTGGCGGTAGCGAAAAGCTATTGCTCAACGACAGATGGTGGGAAAATTTTCACGATAGAGAATTAAACCTCTTTGTGCAAGAAGCCTTGGACCAAAACAGCGATCTTAAAATCGCAACACTCCAAGCAATGCGTTTTAGAGAGTTTTTAAATATCAAAAAGAGCGAACAGCTTCCAAGAATAGATGCCCTCGGATCCGCCTCAAAGACGAAGAGCTATATGGCTTCGTTTGACCAAAGCTTCACCTATGACCAATTTGAATTAGGCGCTATGGCTTCTTATGAAATAGACCTGTGGGGAAAACTTAAACATACAAAAATGGCCGCTTTTGAAGACATGATGAGAGAATCCTATCTCAAAGAAAGTATCAAACAGCGCATCATTGCTGATAGCATCATCGCTTATTTTGGCCTCAAGACAAACACCAAAATTTATCAAATAACCAAAGAGCAGTATTTAAACGAAAAAGCATTTTATACCTATATGCAAAATCAATACAAAGCCGGGCTAATACGAGAAAGTGATTTGCTTCAGGAAGAATCTTTGTTGCAAATGTTTTATGATGAAATGATAAAACAGCAAGATGCCTTAAGCGCCTACAAAACAGCGGTTGCGATACTTCTTGGAAAAGAACCCGTCCAAGTATTTGCCGGCACACAAAAGGTGCGAAGCGCTGTATACAGCGCTTCTTCCTTGCCTGTTCCCTCAAACCTGCCCTCCGATATACTCCAAAGAAGAGCAGACATTCAGGCATCTCAAGCAAAAGTCAAATCCAGCGCCTTTTTAGTTTCTGTTGCAAAGAGTGCATTTTTCCCTTCCATTTCCCTCAGCGGAACACAAGGATACGTAAGCGGGGATTTAAACCGCCTCATCTCGTCTAATACCTCTACCTATTCTGCAGGAGGCAATCTATTGTCCCCGATATTGGATTTTGGAAAAATACAAGCCAATATTAAAGCCGCCAAACTAGACCAGCAAATAGCACTATTGGAGTATCAAGATACCGTTAGAAAGGCTTTTGGAGAAGTCAAAGACAACCTGCATGCCTATGCCTCCAATAAACAAAGACTTTCTTCGCAAGAAAAAAGATATCAAGCCATAAGCCATAAAAAACGCATTATGGAAAAACAATACAAAGAAGGCTTTGCCACATATTTGGAACTGCTCGAGACCCGAAAGGAAGAATTTGAAGTTGCGATCTCAAAAGAAGCCATAAAATTTGAAACGTTAAAATCCGCTGTTGAGCTCTATGTAAGCCTTGGCGGCGGTTTCATGGCCGATACGAAAAATAAAAATACCGCTGTTTCCAAAATGTAACCAAAAGTGCGTATCCTTTTTTAATGAAAAAAGAAAAAGTATACGTCCTGGATACCAACATTATTTTGCAGAATTTGCAAAATATTAAAAAACTCTCAGATAACGGCACAAACATCATAGTGATACCGGAGACGGTATTGCTTGAACTGGAAGACAAAAAAAAGCTAACCAATGAGCTTGGTTTCTACTCAAGAGAATTTGCCAGATTCCTGGCATCCGCAAAGGTAAAAGAGGTTGACCACAGATCAAACTATAAAGTGGCAAAACTTTACAAAGATGATATTCTCATCCACATCATCTCCAAAGACAACTACGACAGCGCCATCGAACAGCACCATATTTCCGAGAGCAACGACAAAAGAATCATAGAAGCCGCCCAAGCAGCAAAAGATTATTACAAGGGAAGAAAAGTAATCTTTGTCTCTATTGATATCTACGCAAGAACGTTTGCACTGCTGGGAAACATTAAAACCCAAACGCTGCATGATGACAAAAGCGAAGTGCCGGATTTTGAATTTGTCAAAACGATTCATCTTGAAACGGTGCAACCCGATGCGCTTCATTTTCGATCGATCGGGGAAATAGACAAAACCTATAAACCGGAAAATTTCTGCTACTGTTTTGAATCTAACAGCGCAAAAAGCCTCTATGCAATCATCGCAAACGACAGGATCGTCCCTATCGACGATAGCGATTTCATCCCGCTTCTTGTGAAACCGGCCAACCTTAAACAAAAGTTTTTTGCAAAAGCGATCATTTCCAATGCCTACAACCTGCTAGTCATCGACGCAAAAGCCGGAAGCGGCAAAACCCTCATATCGCTTATTTCGGCCATGAATCTCATCGACAACGGATGGTACGACAAGATCATCTATGTGCGCAATTCGATAGAGTCCATAGACAAAGGAGCTGAAATAGGGTTTCTATCGGGCAATGACGAAAAATTCAGAATCTACAACATGGCGCTGAGAGATGCGATAGAGTTCATTGCCAAAAAACAGATCAAAAAGAAAGGCAATGCGGACAACCCTGAATCAATCCAATCCAAAACAAAAGAACTGATTGCGCGATACGGCATTGAAACGCTTTGGCCCGGAGAAGCCAGAGGCAGGACATTAAGCGGTGCGATAGTCATCATGGACGAGTGGCAAAACAGCAGCGAAAAAACGAGCCAGCTTATCTTGTCCAGACTTGACGAAAGCTGCATGGCCATTGTCATAGGCTCCAACAGGCAAATAGACAACCTCTACCTCAACAAATACAACAACGGGCTTACGCTACTGCTCAAACAAAGCAAACACAAGCACCCCGAACTCAGCATGTTCGCAATAGAGCTTGAGAAATCAGTCCGGGGCAAATTTGCACAATTTAGCGAAAGAATTTTTGAAAAAACAGATGACAAATAGATTTATAAACGACACCATTTACAGCCATATAGAGTACACCGCGCTTGAAGGAGTGATCCTTCAGACCAAAATTTTAAGCAGGCTTCAGTTCATCACTCAAAATGCTTTGGCCTATTTTTCTTTTCCGTCCATCACGACCAAAAGATACATCCACAGCCTCGGTACCATGCATCTGGCTTCCTATATGTATAAAAGCGCCCTGCTCAATGCAAAACCAAAACTGAGGGAAAAATTTTTAGCTGACCTCTACGAAGCGATCAAACAGATACAGGCCGCATCAAACATCGATATAAAAATCAGCGAAAGCGATCTGCTGCAAGACGATTCGCTTTATCAGTTTCTCATCCCGCTTAGAAACAACAAAGAAAAATATGCCTATTTGATCTCGCTGCAAGCCGTAAGGCTCGCAGGGCTTCTTCATGACGTAGGACACCTGCCTTTTTCCCATCAGGTAGAATATGCGATGCAAAGCATCTATGACGAACAAACAAAACTTCCCGCAACAAATCACTCCCAAAAAGAGTTTATACGTTTTTATGAAACAATAACGGACAATAAAAAGAAGGTTTTGCATGAAGCCATGGGCCATGCATTTGCCGACATGCTCTTTGCGTATGAAATAGGTGAAATTTTTGAGGATCCTGCCGATAAAAATTATATCCGTATCGTCTACAAGATGATCGATAATATCTTCAAGGACGAACAAGTCGGCGGATTTGATTTTGGAGTGCTGCATGACATCATCGACTCAACAGTGGATGCCGACCGTCTGGACTATGTCAACCGCGACATGCTTGCCAGCGGCTATATCGGCGGGGCCGTTGACTTGCTGAGGATCGCAAAACAAACCATCTTGACATCCAAAAACAGCGCTTATCGCTTCTCGTTTTGCGACAGCGCCATTTTGGACATAGAGCATATGCTGGAGATGCGGTTCAATCTCTACAAAAAAGTGATTTTCAATCACCAGATAGCCAAAAAAGATGCGATGCTTGAAACCCTGATCGTCTATCTGGCCAATCAATATTTTACACAGGAGAAAAACGACAGGCTCGGCGATATCTCGATGCTATGGAAATTTGCCGATATCGGCAATCTTGAGAAAAAACTCGATACCGTCAGCCTGCTTGACGAAAATTGGCTCATATCGCTTTTTAAAGAAGAATATTTCAAGATCAAATACTCCCCTTCAGTTGCAAACAAGGAAAAAATCCTCATGGTCTTTGAAGAGGTGCTTTTTGGAAAAAAATATTTTGACTCCGTGTGGAAAAATCTTAACGATCTATACGATGTTCTGGATTTTACCCTTACGCAAAAATATCAGTTTCGAGAAAGCTTCGGATATATCAGCCCGTCCAAACTGCAAATCCTCAAATGTTCTTTGGATCATTTCATCTCTTATCACGAATCCAAAGCAAACCTCTTTTTGTCTTATCAGATCGTTTCGTTTACACTCGGGGTCTCAAAAAACTTTTACCTTTTTGGAGAGTCCGGCCTGATCTCTATCGACGAGATATCAACACTCAGAAAAAGGCTTAAAAAATCGATGCTCAATACCGTACCTTTCTTTATCTACAGCAGCAAAAAAGAATTAAACAAAGAGATGAAAAAAGATTTAAAAGAGATTTTGATCTGCGTCTTTGAAAAAAACAAAATCTGGCATGCCAAATAACCAAGTACAAACACATTAAGCCGTGAAGTTGTACAATGATTGCAAACAAAAGGAGGATTGTGTTATGTCTTTGACCGTATCGCTTGAAAAAAACCTGAACAAACAGATCCAAAAAATCGCCAAAAAGCATATGGAGCATATCATCGCTTTATGCGACGACAAAACCCTCTCTCAAGACAAAGCTATCCATCAGATCAGACGAAGGTTTAAAAAACTCCGCGCCCTGACGCATCTGCTGCAAAACGATCTTTCCAAAAGCTTTTTTAAAAAACAAAACCGCATTTTCAAAGAGTGCGCGCATTCGTTTTCTGCCTCAAGGGATCAAAAAGTGCTGGGGGACACCTATCTCAAAATCGTCCGAAAATACACTCTCGACGAACAAACCTATGATGCGATACTCCAAGCCATCCGATCGTCAAAACCCCCGCTCGATGCGAACCAATCCTTCCTTGACATCAAAGAACGCCTGCAAAAAAACCTCAAAACCCTCAAACATTACAAAATGAAAAAAAACACAAAAGCGAATTTTCTCTCATGTCTGAAAAAGACGTATCAAAAAACCGACAAACTAAGAAAAACGGCTATCAAGAAAAAGAGCGATTTGTATTTTCACGAGTGGAGGAAGTGGGTGAACTACTACGGCTTTCAGCTTTTTATGATAGACAAAAAAGAGTTTCAAAAAAAAGCAGAAGCTCTCAAATCTCTGGCGCACATCTTGGGAGATATCCACGATATCACGGTTTTTAAAGCATTTTTGCACACGCTGGACACTCCTTTGGGCAAAGCGTTTGAGACGTTTTTAGACAAAGAGCAAGCGCTGCTTAAAGAGGAGGCACTAAAACTGGGGGAAGAGATTTTGCTTCATTCACTGTCTTCCGATAAGAAATGCACATAATGACCTTGGCTGACTCCTATAGTCTACTGTTGCTCCGTATAATGTTCCCATAAATTATCCTATATCTCTTAATCTCTTAAATATTTCAACCATCGCCAAAGTATCTAATTTACAATACTCCAACAAAGCCTTTCTATAAGCCATTTTCTCTTCATCAGATAAATTACTCATATTTGCATAGGCATTCATAGCTTCTCCACCATTATGGATTAAATCCAAATCTTTATAGGCTTTTTCCATTTCAGGTACCAAAGCAGGTAAAACATACTTGATAGAGTAACTCCCTTGCATTGAAGGCGTTACATACCACTTCTTTTGAAATGGAACCATTAAATCTTGCATATTATCGTGTATGCTCATTAAATCATAGGTAAACTCTCCATAGAGATTAGCCAACTTTCTAATCACACCTTTTTCAAAACTCATGTTATATGCCAAAACGGTAGCGTTTGAGGGTATATTTTCTACCAAGCTTTTTGAGAGTTCATATCGTGGATCTACTCCATCATCAGCTAAAAACTCTTTATGTTCTAATCTTCCATCTTCATACTCAATATGCAATGAATACTGAAAAGGTATCTGCTCATAGGGAGATAAGCCTTTAAACTCAGGAATTGCCTGTTGAAATGTTTCAAAGTCTAAGTGATAAATTGGATATGTTAGAGTTTTTAGAAACTCTTTGATTGATGTTTTGTCTATGTAAGTTTGTTTTGATTTGTAGTTATCAACCGCTGCTTTTTGATTAGCTGTTATCTCAAAATCATCGGGAATATCATCAACATCAACTATCCCTTGAAAATAAAGCTCTATTTGTTTTTTACTTCCAAGATTAAAAATATTGAAAATTGAATAATCGGGTATATTTCGCTGACACTTCCAACAATAATCAAGAGCCAAACATTCATAAGGATTTTTACAATGTTTTCCAATATCAATGTTTGGTTCATTTTCTCTATCAGCTAAATAAGCTTGAAATGTTTGTAGATTTGTTGGAACTGCTTCTTGAAGTGATATTATGGTTTGAGTTACATCTTCAACAACAAACAGCTCTTTTATATCAAGCTCATCACATCTTACATAGTTACTATTAAGATAAACTACATTAGCACTTTTGATTTTATATCCAAGATTTTGTAAAGTGTAATATTGGATAGATACATCATGTAAATAAATCTCTTTTAATGAAGTCGAACTTTTAACTTCATAGATTGAAATACCTTCACTATCCATTTCAAAAATATCTACGATAACAAGAGTATTTTCAAAACTAAAAGCAGCTTCATATATAACAGATACACCACTATCTAAAAGCTTTTTAGTCTCTTTTACCATCTGCTCAAGATTTTGATTGAAATCTACTTTTACTCCATTTGGAAATAAATCACAAGCTAACTCTCCAACAGTATGTCCTGTTTTAAATCTAGTCTCTGCTGATTCATCAGCAGGTGCTAAAACCTCTGATTTGTACTTTTTAAGCCATAGAGCTTTTGAACATTGGATGCCTGTTGTGTAGAGAGATTTAGAGAAAATCATTTATATTTGATAATTTTATTAAATCTATGTTCGAGTGCATCTTCGCCGCCTTCCATGACTTGGCAAACAGAATCTCGAATATTATGTTCTTGTATCGTTCCCTCTTCTTTTATATTTATTTGTCCATTAACAAAATGCATTTCAAAGATTTTTTCAGAAGCTGCATTTATTGGAATATTTGGGTTATGAGTTACTACAATGACTTGCCTTTTTTCTTTCAGCTGTCTTAGGCTATCTACTATCAAATCTGTTATCATTCTGCTGTCTAAATCATCTTCAGGTTGATCAATGATTAATGGACCTTTAGTCTCAAGTAAAATATATGTCATTAATGCGGCAGCTTTTTGACCTGCTGATGCGCTATTTACATCTAAAGTTCTTCCATTAGCAATAATCTCAATAGTGAGTTTGTCTTTTGGAAACCAAGTATTCAATGCATCTTCATTTACTTTATTTTTATAAATAGAAGCAAAGTGATTCGATAGTCTCGCTCCAAAATCAAAAGTATTATCAGAATTAGCCAATAAGATGTTACTCTTTAATTCTTCTAATTTTTCTTCTATCGAGTCACTTTGTTGTAAATTCCATAAAATTCCTGAATTTTCATTGGTTCTATCATCAATTTGTAAAATTTGAGCTTCAAAAGCAGTGTCTTGTCGTTGAATTACTTTACGAAATTCTTCTTCACTACCAATAATGTCACCTAAGAATTTAATAGTAAATCTAACTCGTGTATTAGTGAATAAACGTTCTAGATTACTATTTATTTCACGTATATAACTCTCACGCCTATTGTAAAGTTCTTCTCTTTTATCTTTTATAGTTATCAAAAGGGCATAGCTCATCTCAATTTGCTGTGATAACAAATGCTCTTTTTGATTGATTTCATGTAGTTTTTTCATAAGAGTTTCTTTAGTCTCTAATGCTACATTATATTGAGAAATATCGGTACCTTGATCTTGCAATTCTTTTGATAATTTTTCGAATTTAATTTTTGTATTTTCTTGATTTGTATTCCATTCAGATTCTTTCCAAATTTTTATCCATTCTTTTGCAGATTCATCCAACTTCTCTACTTGAGATCTTATATTTTCTTTTACGATTTCTATATTGGTTGTAATATTAGTAATATCAGGAGTAGTTTCATTTAAAAAATCTAATGTATTAAAATCTATATTGATATCAATCTTTTTAATACTTTCTTGTAAAAAATTAATATCATCGTATATTTTTCTGAGTTTCATACCTTCATTCTTAAATTGTGCATGATTTTTCAAAAGTTGTGAAAAATTATACTTTTCATATGTTTTTAATTTAGTATCTGTTTGTTTTAATAACTCTTCAATTTTCTTTTTATCTGAAATGTCTTGTTGTAAATTTCTTTCAATTGACTTACTTTCTTCATATGCTTTGATTATTTGATTAAATTCCATTTCCCATGAAAAATAGTCTATTTTTACATCAATCAATGAAAAAATTTCTTCAGGATGGATAGCTTTATCAAAAAGCTCTTTTTGGGTAATTATAGTAACAGGGTAAAATTGTTGTATTGTTTTGTAGTCTATTTCATTATAGTTTCCGTTCTCAAATCTAAAATATTGTTCGAAAGTCTTTTTAAAGACAGTCTCTTCTTCTGATTGATGATATTGAAAATTAACTTCTATATTGTCATGTAACATTCCAGTGTTACGATTACCAGTTTTAAAAAAATCTTTCTTATCTGGATGACTGCTATGTAAATCTTGATGTTCGCCATACGCAAATTGAAGCATTTTGATTATAGACGATTTACCGCTTCCTCTGCCACCTATTATAGTATTTAGCCATGGGGAAAATTTCAAATTCAATGCTGTATTTCTTCCCATTTTATACGCATTTTTAATTGAGAGTTCACTTATATATGCCCATGAAATTTCATTTGGGTCTAGATTTGCAATAATATTATCACTACATAATACATTCTTGTTTAGTTTGTCACTTAATGCGACTTTTAAACCATCAAAAGTTGGCAATCCCATTTTTACATAAGTAAATCTTCTGCCAATATTATTTAAATCGTGAGAATCTGAGCCGATTACTCTATGATGTTTTAATTTTAAATCTTTATATATTTGAGGTTGATCGAAATCTTTGTTTATTTGTTCAATTGCAAAAATATTTTCTTTTATACACGCATCTTTTAAAGTTTGCCCAGATAAGACTGTAAATATACCTTTTGCTTCATCTACATGAGCTGGAATTGTTAAGGTTTTATAATCATTATTTGAAATATCGAAAATTTCAGATAAAGATTTTCTTGTAATTGCTTCGATATTGCCTTCATCTCCATTAATTCCAACTGCACCTAAAAATGTTGATATTTTTTGTGAACTAGTATCCTCTGGAAATACTACCAATAAATGAATGCCATTATTTACAGTTAGTTCAATTGCAGGAAATATAATTAATTCTCTAAAGTTTACATGGTTTTCTTGTCGAAGTTGTATATATTCATTTTTTATAGCATCAATATTATTGCCAGTATTATGGTCAGATATAACTACACAATCTAATTCCTTTTCCATGCATTTAAGTAACCAGCTTCTATGTGAATAATTTGGATCACTATAGTCTGAAGATGCATTAGTATGCATATGAAAATCAATTTTATACCATTTAGTACCGTTTATATTTGCCATTTATATCCTTAATTTTAAATTTCAACAACTCTCTCAAGCATCTCTTTGATATCCATCTCATGGGATATTAAAAATATCTGTCTATATTGCTCTTTAATAGTATGAAATGCCTCTAAAATTTCCATTCTTCTACTTTCATCTTGACTCCCAAATACTTCATCAAATGCCAAAAAGCCGATATTGCCTGCACCACTAAGTTCACCTAATGTTTTTGAGATAGCAATTCTAAGAACCAAATTTGCAAGATCCACTTCACCACCGCTAAATCTCTCAATCGGAAACTTTTGTCCTTCATCATAGATATAAAAGTCAAAGTCGTTATCTACTTCGATATGTTGATACTTCCCTTTAGTAATTTGAGAATACATCGTTGAAGCTATTTGAGATATTCTAGGAGCTACTTTTGAATTGAGTTTTGTTTTAAACTCACTCAAAGATATTTTTATCTTCTCGTAGTCGCTCAAGTCTTGTTGCTTGGTAGCTAGTTTTGCTTGATGCTCTTTGTTTGTATCAAGTGCAGATTGAAGTGTTTTTATCTCTCCGTCTATCGAAGCGATTTGCACTTTAAGGTCATTGATGCTCGTGGCCAATTCCTCTTTTTGTTTTTGAAGTGTTGCAAACTCATCAACTTTTGTTTTATAGTTTGTTTCATCATACACAACCGCTTTTATCTCAAGCTCTTTAGCAATATAGGTAGTTGATTTTTCTTCAATCGCTTTTTTTAGCTCATCCGACTCTTTTTGAAGTACCGGTACTCTTTGAATTAAAGTTTGAAGTTTTTGGTATGTGTCAAATTTTGGTTTTAAAACCTGCTCTTTTTGTATCAAATCTTGATGCAATTTGTCATCATAAGCATATTTTGAAAGTTCTTCAAGCTCTTTTTTGTTTTGAATCCCTTTTGTTTCTACCTCTTTAAAATATCCATTTGCTTTGATAAAGTCTTTTTGTTTTGTTTCGATGATGGTAAGTTGCTTATGTATCTCCTGAAGCTGCTCGTCTAACTCCTCTTTTTGTTTAGATAACATATCTTTTGAGCTTTCTACTTTTGACAGCTCTTGGGTTTGTTTATCGATTTTCTCTTTTTGGATAGCCTCTATAGTGTTTGACAGATTTGCTATTACTTTGTCATACTCTTCAAGGAGCGGTCTAGTGCATGTGGGACAGTTTGAACCCTTGCCTATTTTTTCAATCTCTGCAATCTGGGCTTTTGTAGTGTCGATGAGTTTTTGCTCACCTGATAGTGAAGAACTGATAGCTTTTATTTGAGCTTCATACTCTTTGATGCTGGTTTGAAGTTTATCCACTTCATTTTTTATCTGCTGTTGTTTTAACTGTAAGCTTGCATAATCTTTTACTTCAAGTTCTAATGCGGCAATATCATTTTTAGCTTTTGTATATTGCTCCCTTAGTTGAATCTGCTCTTTATTTAACCCATCAATTTTGAGCTGTATCTCTTTGAGCTGCTGCTGCTCTTTGAGTTGTATTTGCAACTGTTCAAACTCTTGTTTTACTGGCTCTAAAGCTGTTAGTTCTTTTTGCTTTTGGTGTAAGTCTGAAAGCTCAGATGAAAGTTTAGCTTGTTGGAGTTTATTAGATTCCAGAGTATTTTTTATGAGTTCTAGTTCACTCAAGAGTTTTGTTTTATGCTCTTTTGTTTTTTGCAAAAGGTCGAGCTCTTTTTTAGCCTCAATCTCTTTTAATTTTAAAGTTTCCAACTCTTTTGATTTTGAAGTTAAATTTTTATTGATTAGAGTTTTATTTTCATTGTGAGCTTTTATTGCACTCTCTTTAGCAGCTATCTCATCACTACTTAGTAATACCTCTCTAAAAGCATCTATCTCTCTTTTAAGTCCTCTGCTTTTTTCGACAAGCATAGTTTCAATAGTATCAATCTTCTCCAGCCCTAGTAGCTTTCTAATCATCTTTTTTCTATCTTCGGGTTTTAGGTTGCTAAGGCTTGTAAGTTCCTTTTGAGAAGCAAACAGTGTGTGCATAAAGGCATCTTTGCCCATCTTTACAAGTTTTGCGATGGTGTTTGTCACCTCTTTGGCTCCGTTGGAGATGAGCGCATCATTTTTATACAGTTTTGCATTGGCTGTGAGGGTTTTGCCTCTAAATTCTCTGATCACTTTGTAAGTAGCGCTATCAAACTCAAACTCCAGCGTGACGCTTACAGGCTCTTTTTCACTAACACTTGAATTTCGTATCAGTTCTTTTGCGCCTTTGTTTTTTAGCTCTCCGTAAAGTGCAAAAAGTATCGCTTCAAATATGGTGGATTTGCCGCTTCCGTTTTTTCCGATGATGCCGGTCAGCCCCTCCTCAAAGGAAAAGCTTTTTTGGGTGTACTTTTTAAAGTTTAACAGTTCAAGATTATTCAGTATCACTGTACACCTCTTCATAAGTGCTGAAAAGCTCTTGCACTTTTGATTTTAGCCTATCAAACTCTTGTCCTTGACTCTCTTCTTTGATATGCTCCAGAAAATAATCTTCCAATGAAAGCGATTCGATATCCTCGATCGTTTTTGCTTCGCCAGAGGTTTTAAACTCTCTTTTGACATTGACATAGAGACTGCCTTCAAAAATCTTTTTGATATCCGCCGTATTGATATCAATCGATTGCAGTGTTGTAAGATTTACAAGCTTTGCATCGATAATGGCGTCTTTAATGCCCGATAAATCCAACGCTTCTACACTTTTCTCAAAATCCCCGCAATCGATTTGAAACTCTAAAATCGGTCTGATTCTAATCTCTTTGTATGCGATACTTAAGGCATCTTCTATCGTTACAAGTGCGAACCCTTTTGAATTTCGCTTGTCATTGAGACTTGTGCGCTCCGTACTTCCGCTGTAGTAAACATTCTCATATTTTCCGACTTTCCCAAAACCGTGCCAATGTCCAAGAGCTACATAATCCATTTTTGAAAAGATATACTCTTTCTCTGTCGGATAGACCCACTCTCCAAACTCTTGCATGAGATACCATGCTCCAACACTGCAGTGCATCATCATTATATTTTTTTTACCATCATCAATTGACTCTTCACAAAGCTCTATTTGAGAAAGTGCTTTTGTGTCATCATTCATGTGTGGCAGACAATGAAATACAATATTTTCAAATTCTATTTTTTTATATTGCTGATCATAAGAGACATAGATGTTTTCAAAATTTTCAAATATTTTTAGAATGGGGCTGCTTAGATTAGTTCTTGGGGTAGAGTGATTTCCTGCAATGAGGATAAATGGAATATTTAGAGAATTGATTATTTTAAATTGCTCCAAGGCAAACGTGATGGCCCTGTTGCTGGGGCTGGCCCTGTGAAACAGATCTCCGGTGTGGATGATATAATCGGGCCTGATTTGTTTGATCTGCTCGACAACCTGAACAAACGCATCGTAAAAATCCGCTTCTCTTTGGTTGATGTTGTCCTCGTTGATGACATCTAAATCGTTAAAACCCAAATGGGTATCGCTAAAGTGAACTATCTTCATTCAATTGTGTCTGCTTTTCAATCATTTTATTTTTTGCATTACTCATTGTACAATAAACAGTCCGTTAAATTATTTGATTGATATCAACACGCCAACCCAAAGGACGCGATCAAGAAGAAATAAACTCCACCTCTACAATCTTGCCAAAATCATTGCTTTGCAAAAGCAGCTCAACCCTGTAGGCCGAGATCATCGTTTCGTCTTGAATTTTGTCTATTTTATAAATTTCTGCATTATTGTGTTTGCCGTCTATGAGAATTTTTTTATTGCCGATGTTTTCATAATCACTGCGGCTAACAAAAACAACCAGCTTGGCATGACTGATATCGTACGCTTTTGCCAATTGTGTACCTGCGGTGACATAATCACCGTTGTTTGCTTGAAATGCTTTTATATAAAGTTTGTTTACCGATATTTGTTTTTTTGCTATCGTATCCTCAAGTTGGGCTATTTGAATTTTAAGATTTTCTATCGTTACCTTAAGATCCAAAATCTGATAATATTTTTCGTCTTTTTCAAACGCACTCTTTCCGACAACCTGAAGATATTTTTGATAGTTTTTGTTCAACAGTTTTAATTTCTCTTCATACAGCCTACGCTGTATTTTATAGCCTGCCAGCTCTTTTTGCTCCAACGAATCATCCAGCTTTATGATAGTTTTATCGACCACTTTGGTTTCATCATTTTTATCCAGATAAACAATTTGCCCGTTTGTCTGCGCATAAATGATAAAATTGTCAAACGGCTCTATTTTCGCCATATAGGTTTGCGAAAAAAGCATGACCGGCATGCATACAAAAAATAAAAATTTCATTTTCAATCCTTAATGTTAAATACCATCGCATACAGCGCAGGCAGATAGAACAGATTCAATACCGTCCCCCAGGCGATACCAAACCCCAGCGATATAGCGATAGGCTGAAGCATAATCGATTCTCCGGAAGGGAAAAAGATAATCGTCATAAGCCCCAATACGGTTGTAATCGAAGTAATCAGTATCGGCCTTACGCGTTGTTTGGCTCTTTTGAAAAACTCCTCTTTCTTTTTGGTTCCGTGCAAAAAATCCAGCATGATAATGCCGTCATTAATGACAACTCCTGCAAGGCCGAGCATCCCGATCATCGACTGGGAATTCAAATTGATCCCCATGATAAAATGGCCCGCTACAGCGCCTAAAACAGTAAACGGTATAACAGAAATCAGCATCAAAGAAACTCTGAAGGAAGGGAAGTTGATCAGCAGCGTGATAAAGATCAAAAACATGGCGATCATGAATGCTTTTATCATGTCGATTGCCATTTGGGAACTTTTCTCGCGCTCTCCGCCGAAACTGACTGCGATATCGTGCCGTTTTGCCTCTTGCACAACCTCGTCAACTTGTTTCAATACTTCGTTTGCGCTGATGATCCGATTGTCAACATTTGCAAAAACACTTTTGTATATTCTCCCGTTTTCTTTTTCGATTTTTTCAAAATTTCTTTCGATCGTAAACCCTGCAACATCCTGCAATTCAACAAAACCATTGTTTACGGGAATAGAAAAATGTTTCAATTCATCGAAGTTGTCTTTGTGAATCGAGTATGTTTTAATTTTGATAATGCCGCTGTTGTCAAACGTGGCGGCTTGTTCTTTTTCCATAAAGTAACTGTTAAGCGCCAAGGCAACTGCCGAGTCGGTCAAGCCCAGCGTTTGACCGTAATGGTTCAGTATAAATTTATACTCTTTCTCTCCCATTTTCGTATTGTCTGTGACATCTTTGACTCCTTCGATAGAAGAAAGTTTTGTTTTGAGTTTTTCTATATGCGAAATAAGCGATTTGGTATCGTCCGAACTCAATTTTATTTCAATATCGGTTTTCATCACATGAAGCCTGCTGCTTACGATATTGAAATCCACGGCTTTGTCTTCTTGCACAACCGGAGTGATAAACTCTCGTATTTTTTGCATCACAGTCTGCGTACTTTCTAGCCTGATTTTTTCTTTTTGTTCAAAATCAAAGCTAAGCGACAACACCGGATTGATATAGTTATCCAAGACATTGTCCTCTCTAAAGTCTTCGAGCTCCAGCATCAGTGTAAATCCGTTTTCGATCACTTCTGTCGTACCGGCCAAATCAGAAAAAACACCTACGGAGGTATTGATGTTTTTAATGTAAAAACGCTGTTTATTCTCCAGCAAACGTTTTTCATATCTTTTGACTATCTTGTCGGTCTCTTCAATGCTTAAAGAATCATCCAGTTTGACAGAAAGCGTAACGTTTCTTGAATCCATGTCGGGAAACATCTGAAACCTGCTTTCTTGTATGGCAAATACCGTCAAAGCAGGCACTGCCAAATAAAACAAAAGCAAAAATGTTTTTTTATAATGAATGGTTTTATGCAAAATCTTCTCATACGTGTTGTATATCGCAGACCAGTCAAACAGTTTGTCATTTTTCCGCAAAATATGTTTTGCATGAAGCGGCAAAAAGAAAAAAGATTCTATCAAAGATGAAAATATCAACACCGATATCACGATCGGAATCAGCTTGATAAGCAATCCCATTTCACCGCTGATCAAAAGCATGGGCAAAAAGGCGAATATCGTCGTAAATGCGGCGATCATGACAGGCATAATCATCTCTTTGGTGCCGTTAATCACCGCTTCGCTGACTTCGGCTCCTTCATCCAGGTGGCGCTGAATATTTTCACTCACGATAATGGCATCATCCACGACAATACCCAGGGTGATCAGCATGGCCATCAAGGAGATCATATTTAAACTGTAACCCAAAGCCTCTATGATCAAAAGTCCAAAAATAAACGAAAACGGTATCCCCATCACGATCACAAGCGACAGCCTCGGGCTGATGAGAAGATACATCGAAAATCCGACCAAAATAAGCCCCAAAGTCATATTGGAAAGAATCGTTTTGATCCTCTGTTCGACAGGCCTTGAGCTGTCTCTTGAAACATCGATCGATAAGTCTTTATAGGTATTTTGTGTTTTTAATAAAACCTTTTTTACTTCGCGAGAAACTTTTATGGAGTCTCCCTGCTCGTCTTTAAATATCAGCAATGCAATAGACGGTTTTGCATTAAACCTGGAAATGGTATCCTTGGTCGGATAATCAATCTTGACAGCAGCCACATCGCCCAAATAGATTTTTTTGCCGTCAGCCTCTATGAGTGTCTCTTTCCAGAACTCAGGATCAAATTTGTTGTTGTTGGCAGTTAAAAAGATATGGTTGCCAACCTGTTCGACAAATGCAACCGGATAGATATAGGAAAGCTCTTTGATTTTATTGATGATTAGAGAACTGTTTAGTCCGTAGGCCATAATTTTTTTATGGTCCAGCATAATATCGATCTGCAAATCACTGTCGCCGAAAATTTGCACATCACTGATATGCGGCACCTGAAATACCGACGTCTTTAATTTTTCTGCAATATCCAGCAATCCTTTTTGATCGTAGGCATTTGAAGACAAAGAGACATTCAAAAGCGACATCACGCGTTGCGATACCGTTGCAACGGGTTCCTCCATATCGCTTGGAAGATACTGCTTGGCGATGCTGATCGCATCTTTCACTTCATTGAGCACTTCATACCTATTGATGCCGTCTTGAAGTTCGATAGTGACCATAAAGCTCCCGTTGGTGACGGTTGAACTTACTTTTTTGATACCGGAAATCGCATCGATTTGATTTTCTATCTCTCTGACGGCAAAATTGTTCAGCGCATCCGCACTTGCTCCGATATAATTGCCTTTGATATCGATAGTATCAAGCGTCACAACTGGAAACATTTCTTTGGGAATCTTGATATAGGCAAAAATACCCATAAACAACAAAAATACCAAAATAGTGTGGTTCAGTCTTGAATTGTCGAGAAAATATTTTATAAGAGAGTGCAAGATAAGATTTCCTCTTTTTTAGATGGATTTTAGGCTGACTTTTTATCGCTAATTATAGCCGCGTGCATATTAATCAACATTAATCATAAAAGGTGATTTTGTGTCGCGGCTTTATTTTTAATTTAATAGCCGCTGCCGTTTAATTGGTTTGCGACATATTTTGCATGATTGTCCGTCATGCCTATGATATAGTCTATGACTCTTTGATACATATGATACACGCTGTCTGTTTTCTGCGGCCTGCCTCCGCCCATCAATTCCAGCGCTCTTTTGTCTCTGAAAGACAATGCTGTTCCGTCCCCGCTTTTGTAGAGTTCATAGGTAGCACGGATGAGAATATCCAGCAGTGTTTCTATGATATTGTACGCTCCGAGTTCCAGTTCAATTTTTCTTTTTTCATTAAATATTTTTTTAATGCCCAATCGTTTTGCTTTTTTGATCCCTTCTTTAAACGCTTTATTATTAAAAAGTTCAATGAGATCTTTTGGCTGATTGTCTCCTGCAATGGCATCAAAATTTTCTTCAAAGATTTCCATCGCATGTGTAGCTAAAATATAGATGGAAGCGGCTACCAGCTTTAAAACTTTTTGGGTGTGTGTATATTTTTCATTATGATAAATCTCTTCTGTTTTTTCTTCACCGCAAATTGAAACGAAAATGTCCCTCATGTCTTCCAACGTTATGATCTTCAACTCAAATGCATCTTGCAGATCCAATAATCCGTAACAAATATCATCAGAAGCCTCCATCAAATAAGAAAGAGGATGTCTTTTAAAAGAACCATCGGCTTTGACCAATCCAAGCTCCTCAAATAAAAGTTTAAAAAAATCTGCTTCGCTATGAAAATAATTAAATTTTGATGTGCCTGTCAGTTGACAACGGCTTGAAGAATAAGGGTATTTTACCAGTGTTCCCAGTGTCGCAAACGTAAGGTTCATCCCTCCGCCAAATAGGTTGTTTTCTATTTTACTGACTATTCTAAAACTTTGGGCATTGCCGTCAAGACATTTAAAATCTTCCAACTCCTCCGATGACAACTCTTTTAAAAAATCTTTGTCTGCGTTTTTTGCAAACCACTCTTTAATGACCTCTTCTCCGGCATGTCCAAAAGGCGGATTGCCGATATCATGAGCCAAGCATGCGGTTTGAATTATATAGGCAACGTCATACGGCTCAACGGTATGATACTTCTTTTTTAAAAATTCCCCGGCCTTCAATCCTAAACTTCTTCCGACGCTGGCAACTTCCAGGCTATGGGTTAATCTATTGTGAACATGATCGTTTTTTGACAAAGGGTGAACTTGCGTCTTTTTAGACAGCCTTCTGAATGGATTGGAAAAGATTACTTTGTCATAATCTTTATGGTAACTGCTATGGAAGTACTCTTCTGCGAAATCCTCTCTCGTTTCATCACAGCCATAATATCTTTTTTTTGATAATAATTTTTTCCACATCATTGGCTCTTTGCTCATTGCTAAGCACCTTCTGGCCGATACCATAGGTTTACGTTTCGCTCTTTATACCGCATAGTAGGTAGCCTCCTTATGGTGCACCGTCAATGCGGTAGTACTTTGTTCAGGATGTATTTGAAATGTTTCGCTAAGTTCTATGCCAAACTCTTCAGGCTTTAATAGATCAAAAAGCTGGCGGCTTTGCTCTAGATCCGGACAAGCAGGATATCCAAACGAATATCTGGCCCCTTGATAACGGTTCATTCGAACATCTCTTAAAGTGTGCCCCTCGTCCTTGCTTGCAATATTCAGATCCAGGCGTATCTGTTTGTGCGCTATTTCCGCAAGCGCTTCGGCTAACTCCACTGAAAGTCCATGTACTAAATTGTATTCAAGGTATTTTCCTGCTTCGTATAGCTCTTTTTCATATTGGCTGAATTTCTTGCCTGCACTCACGCAGGTTAAAGCAATGACATCATGCCTGTCATGATGAAAGAAGTCACTCAGTGCACGATGCGGTTTTCTGCCTTGTCTTGGAAAAGAAAACTGTGTGACTGCTCTGCCTATGATCTCATAGAACGGCTCCCTGTTTGCATTAGCATCAATATTCCATCCTTCGCTCTCATCAAAAATCAGCAATTCCTGATCGTTGCTTCTGCACGGATAGTATCCATATATGATAATCGGCTCGAAAAGGTCTTTTTCAATGAATTCCCGTTTAAGTCTTTCAAATGCCGGGATAACGGTTTCATCAAGCAGCTTTTCATAGGCTTCTTTACTCATACCTTTGCTTTTATATCCCCAGTGCATTTTAAAAACAGAACGCGTATTGATCCACTCATAGATCATATTGATGTCTAAATCAGCTTTTTGAAGCACTCTTCTTCCCCAAAACGGCGGTGTGGGTATCTCCACGGAGCGGTCAGGCATCTTGATTTGCTCAAAAGGCGGGATAATCACCTTTTTTTGTACTTTTTCTTGGCGTTCCGTCATGTCGCCGGATAAACGCGTATCAAGCCCTATGCTTGGACTTTCATTATACTTTTCGATACGGCCCATGGCAATTACTCCGTCAAAAGCATCACGGCAGTAAAAAATAGGCCCTTTGTACACAGGGCGGCAAAAATCATCGACAAAGCTTCGCGTCAATGCTGCACCGCCCAAAAGTACAGGTATCTCGAGTCCCATTTGCGCCATTGCCTCAAGATTATCTTTCATGACGGCGGTAGATTTTACCAAAAGTCCGCTCATGCCGATAGCCTGCACCGAATGCTCTTGAACCACATCAAGATACTCTTGCAATTCGGTTTTGATCCCTATATTGATAACCTTAAATCCATTGTTGGAAAGAATGATATCCACTAAATTTTTGCCTACATCATGGACGTCACCCTTGACTGTACCGATCACAAGCGTTGTGTCGGTATCTTTCTCTTGTTTGGTAAGATACGGCGTAAGATAATCGACCGTGGCCTTCATTGTCTCAGCGCTTTGAAGCACAAAAGGCAGCTGCATCTGCCCGTTTCCAAAAAGTTCTCCCACCACTTTCATTGCATCGATGAGTATCTCATTGACGATGGTATCGGGGTGAATATGATGACGCGCCTCTTCGACTAAAGGGATCATGCGCTCTTTGTCGCCGTCTAAAAGCAATTTTGCTATCTTCTCTTGAGGACTCATCGTTTCATAGGCCTCATCATTGGCACTGCTGTCGACTGTTTTGTCAGAAAAATATTCTATAAATTTAAAAAGAGAGTTCTCGTCTGCCCCAAACAACAGCTCTTCACAAATATCAATCTCCTCTTGACTCATCTTCGCTAACGGCACGATATGTTTGACGTTAATAATGACTGATGTCATTCCCGCTGCAACACAATGGTGCAAAAAGACTGAATTGAGATAGACTCTTGCATTGGCACTTAATCCAAAAGAGATATTTGAAAGTCCAAGCGTAGAACCTACCTCGGGATGTCTTGTATGCAGCTGACGGATCGCTTCTAAAGTTTGCACTGCCGCGTCACGATACTCCGGGTCTCCTGAACCAACTGTAAAGGTCAGCATATCAAAGATGAGATTTCTGGGATTTATGCCATGTCGGTTTACACACAGATCATAGATGCGCTCAGCGATACGAAGTTTATCTTCGGTGGTTTTCGCCATCCCTTTTTCATCAATCGTCAAACAAACCAGGGCAGTACCGTATTTTTTTGCCAGCCTGCAAATCTCATCAAGCTTTCCTTCGCCGTCTTCAAGATTGACCGAATTAATGATAGGTTTGCCTCCTATGCATTTGAGCGCTTCTTCCATTGTGTTGACGCGTGTGGCATCAGGCATCAGCGGCAGAGGTATTTTTTGATTATACAGTTCCATCACCGCACGCATATCCGCCGCTCCGTCACGCCCGGCAAACTCTACGTTGACATCCAAACAATGTGCTCCGTCACGCACTTGTGCTTGTCCTACGGTCAACGTTCCATCGTAATCGCCTGCAATAATAAGTTCACGAAACGCTTTAGATCCTGTGGCATTGCTTCGCTCTCCTATCAGCAAAGGCGCAGGCTCCTGAAACAGCTCCACACTATTAAACAAAGACGCGATAGAGGGTTTAATGCTGCCTGTGGGTTTTTTGGGCTTTATGGTCTCCACTGCTTTTTTAAGCGCTTGAATATGCTGCGGTGTCGTACCGCAGCATCCGCCCAAAAAGCTCACTCCGTCAAATTCGGTAAATTCAAGCTGTTTTGCGGTAAATTCATCCGGCCCCATCGGATAATAGGTGTATCCTCCTCTGTTTTGAGGCAGTCCGGCATTAGCATGCACAGAGATAGGGACGCTGCAAAGTTCACTGAGCGTTTTAAGATGTTTTTTAACTTGATCCGGCCCTGTTCCGCAATTAAAACCCAATGAAAGGATATCAAAAGGCTCTAAGATTGTTGCAATCGTAGAGGCATCCGTGCCGATAAGCATACTTCCGCTAAGCTCAATAGTTACAGAAACCATGACAGGCAGCTGAACCTTGCGTTCTCTGTTTGCTGCTTCGCATCCATGGAGTGCGGCTTTGATCTGAAGCGGATCCTGGCAGGTTTCAAGCAAAAATATATCACATCCCCCGTCTATCAATCCCAAAGCCACCTCTTTGTAGCCTTCAAACATCTCATCATAGTGGATATGTCCCAATGAAGGCAGTTTTGTCCCTGGCCCGATGGAGCCCAGCACAAACCGCGGTGACTCCTCCGTAGCATACTGATCGCATATGTTTTTTACAAGCTGTGCACCTTTTTTAGAAAGTTCATATGCACGCTCTTTCATATCGTATTCGTCCAGTACCCACGGCATCGTACCGAACGTATTGGTCTTGATCAAATCTGCACCTGCCATCGCATAACGCTTATGAATTCTTTCTATAAGTTCAGCAGCAGTATCATTAAGCAGTTCATTGCACCCTTCTTGAGATACTCCTTTGCCGTCTATCCATGCTTCTTTTGGCACTTCAAGGTCTTGTATTTGGGTTCCCATCGCACCGTCTATAACCAAAATACGTCTGTTTAAAAGTGATTTTATTGTTTGGATCGTAGACAAAAAACTTCCTTGATTGTAATGGTGTAATTGTAGCAAAGTATGAAATAAATACGTTTAAAAGGACATTGATATTGTGTCGCAATACAAAAAGATAGAAATTGAAAGAGTGGTATTTTTAATAAAGAAGCATAAAGAAGGCTTAAAGCGCTTCTTTTGCCTTTTGCAGCGCCTCAATCACTGCATCAATATTTTCTTTAGGAATATGCACTTTCCAGTCCGGTTCTTCCAGGTTTGTCTGAAGGGAAATACCTATACTTGCCACACTCTGACTTTTTGGGCCGTAGGGTTCGTGAATAATTGCGATAGTTATTTTTCCTTCTTTTGTGTTGCTTAATGCTATTTCATCCATTTTAGTTACTGTTCCGCTCATCTTTATTCCTTTGCATTATAATTTTTCATTTTGATTATACCATAGATCATCGAACTTCTTAATTTACTTCTGCTTTAACATTTTAGAAAACATAGCTTGCATTTTCAACCACATTTTATGCTCTATTGCAGGAAAACCGGCATATGTTTTTCTGCCTTCAAGTGATTTTGTCACACCGCCTTTGCCCGCAATCGTTGCAAAAGCTCCTACCCTTAAGTGTCCGGCTGTAGCACTCTGTCCGCCCATGACAACATTTCTCTCAAGTGTTGTTGAGCCTGCAAGCCCTACCTGGGCAGCGCAAAGACTGTGCTCCCCCACATCGCAATTGTGTGCAATTTGTATAAGATTATCCAGTTTTGTACCTTTGCGAATATATGTACTTCCAAAAACGGCTCTGTCTATGGCGCAATTTGCCCCTATCTCCACATCATCTTCAATCACCACATTTCCGTTTTGATAAATCTTGATATGCTCTCCCCTTTTTGTGTGGGCAAAGCCGTAACCGTCCGAGCCGATAACGGTGCCTGCATGGATAATGCATCGACTTCCGACTTTGGTATGATGATACAGCGTAACATTGGGATACAACAGCGTATCCGAATCGATAGTGACATTATCTCCCACATAGCATCCGGCTAAAATCGTTACATTGCTTCCTATGCTTACATTTTTGCCAAATCGCACACGCTTGTCAATATCACAACCCGTTCCCATTGAAGGATGTCCGCCATGAGACTCTATTTTATGAGCAAAAAATTTGGAGGCAAGGGCGAGTTTCAGGTACGGTTCATCTGTAATCAATGCCATCGTATTTGAAGGCAAAAGATGGGCATACTGCCCTTCAATGATAACTGCTGCGGCTTTTGTTGAAGAGAGTTCGTTGACATATTTGGCGGCATTGAAAAAACTAAGCTGCGAAGGGGCGGCTTCGCTGAGCGTATGAATACCATTGATTTGAACATCCTGTCCTTTAAAATCAATCTTGATCTCTTGGCAAATCTCTCTTAAGCTGTATTCTTTCACCTTTTGCCTTTTATAACAATGGATTAACGCTCAATAGCAACAACGCCGCTTCGTACGATCTCGCAGGGATTGTAACGCTGTGCAGCTTCAATAAAATGCTGAATACGCATCGGTTCATCCGCAACCTGTGCAATAATCATCTCTTTTCCCACGTTAACGATTCCGCCATTATATGCTTTGCATAATGCCGCAATATCGCTCAGATTTTCAGCAATAGGAAATTTAACCAGCACCATCTCTTTTTCTACCATCTCCTCATGTTCGATCACCTTATAAACAGGAATGAGCTTGTGGAGCTGTTTTGTTATCTGCTCCATTACCTTGGCATTGCCTTTGGTCTCTATAGTGATATGGGACATTTCACTGTTTGGTATAGGTGCAACCGTGAGTGATTCAATGTTATAACCACGCCCCGCAAAAAGTGCAGTTACTCTTGCAAGCACAGAACTTTCATTCATTACGATTATAGAAATAACACGTCGTTCGTCTTTCATTGTTTCTGCTCCCATCACTTCTCCTCGCTTTGCGGCAACATCATATTGAACAATGCACCCCCTGCAGGCACCATTGGAAGTACATTTTCAAAACGATTAATGGCAATATTCATAAAACAGACCTTGTCCTGCTCTATGGCATCTTTGAGTGCGGCATCAAACTCTTTTTTGGTCGCAACATCGTATCCTATGCCGCCGCATGCTTCAGCCAAAGCCTTCCAGTTTGGCTGAAAAGTAAGATCTGTTTGCGAATAGCGTTTCTCATAAAAAAAAGTCTGCCACTGCCTTACCATACCAAGAAAATGATTGTTTAAAATCAGGTTAATAACCGGTATTTTGTATTCAGCCGCTGTGACAAGCTCTTGCATATTCATGAGAATTGATCCATCGCCGGTAACATTAATGACAGTTTTTTCAGGGAAGGCCCGTTTTGCTCCCAGCGCAGCAGGAAATCCAAACCCCATAGTTCCGAGTCCTCCTGAATTGATCCATTGACGCGGTCTGTCAAACGGATAATGTTGGGCTGCCCACATCTGATGCTGGCCGACATCCGAAGTGATAATGGCATTTTCTCCGACCAGCTCACCTACTCTTTCGATGACCCACTGCGGCTTGAGCACGTCGTCGCTGTCTACATACGATTGAGGATGAAGCGTATCATACCGTTTAAGAATCTCTCTCCATGCCTGATATCTGTCCGTATTAACATTTTCCAATAAAGGGATCATATTTTCCAATACATCATAAACATCACCGACAATTGGATAATCCACATCGACTAATTTGGCTATGTTTGCCGGATCGATATCCACATGAATAATATCCGCATAACGCGCAAATTCAGAAAGTTTGCCTGTTACTCTGTCGTCAAATCTCGCACCCAATGCAATAATGAGATCTGTTTCGCTCATTGCCATATTGGAGGCATAGTTTCCGTGCATGCCAAGCATTCCTAAAAGTAATGGATTTTTGGCACCCATAACCCCTCTTGCCATTAGAGTTTCAACTGCAGGAATCTGTGTTTTTTCAGCCAACTCTCGCACCAAATCGCTTGCGTTGGACAATACGGCACCGCCACCCACATAAATCAATGGTTTTTTAGCTTTTTTGATTGCCTCGACCGCTTTTTCTATCTGCTTCTTGTTTCCTTTGTATGTTGGCTTATACGTAGGTATATTTACGGTCTCAGGATAAATAAAATTTCCCACTGCTACGGTAATATCTTTTGGCACATCTACAAGCACAGGGCCGGGCCTTCCCGATCTTGCGATATAAAAAGCTTCTTTTAAAATACGCGGAAGTTCTTCAATCGTACGCACCAAAAAGTTATGTTTTGTGCAGGGTCTTGAAATACCCACAGCGTCAATCTCTTGAAATCCGTCCGTTCCTATAAGAGACAAGGGAACCTGCCCCGAGATAACAACCAAAGGAATAGAATCCATATAGGCAGTTGCCAGTCCGGTCACGGCATTGGTGAATCCCGGTCCGCTTGTAACCATTGCAACCCCTACTTCGCCTGTTGCTCTGGCATATCCGTCTGCTGCATGTACTGCTGCTTGTTCGTGACGGTTGAGTATATGCTCAAAACCGTTTTGCTTGTAAATTTCATCGTAAACATGCATAATCGCACCGCCGGGATAACCAAATACAGTCTTTACGCCCTCAGCAATGATCGCTTCACATACCATTTGTGCACCACTCATCTGCATGGCCTACACTCCGTTTTTCTTTAATATTTTATTTTTCCGATTATAGCTAAAAAAGATTAGAGTTTATCGCACATTTTCAAAGCTACACCTTCACGCAGCCCGTCATCCACCACTATACATTCTTCAAATTCAAGAAGGGTATAAAGCTGCTTAAAGATCACTATCCCTGCAGCGATCAGATCAGAGCGCCCTGTGCCTACCATATATTCGCGCTGCTCAAAAGGCATAGCCAAGAGTTTGTCCAAAAAGAAATCCAGCTCATCTTTTTGAAGCAATGTTCCGTTTATTTTTTGCGAATCGTAGGTTGCGTAGCTTTGATTGAGTTTCATCGCAGCTACGGTAGTAGGAGTGCCTGCGGTGGCAGCAAACATATCCGCTTTTCCGCAAACGGCATAAATTTCAGCGCAAAACAGTTTCATCTGCATCATCAGTCCGGGCAATGCTTTTTCTATCTCCTCAAGAGAATGATAACTTTGTGCAACGGTCACGATGCCAAGAGGAAAACTTTTGATAAAAACGTGATTTGAATAGTGAAAAATAAGCTCGGTTGATCCTCCGCCTATATCGGCTACAATAAAATTTTTAGGTATATAGTGTAAATTTTCAAATCTTTTTTTTACCGCCAGCAAGGTCAATGCTGCCTCTTCATTGCCGCTAATTATTTCAAATGCAATGCCAGTCTGTTCTTTTATCTTTGCAATAACTTCTTCTTTGTTGGCAGCACTTCTCAGTGCTTCGGTGGCCACCGCTCTAATTTTGTCTTTACTGAAATCTATTTGTGTTTTAGCCTCATTAATCGCATCGATGACTCGGCTAACCGCTTCATTGCTTATGGTTCCATGGCATGCCAGTCCATCGGCCGTTTTTACTATCTTTTCATATGAAAAGATACACCTTTGGCTTGCACAGTCAAACTGAACCGCCCGCAATGTATTTGAACCCAGATCAATCGCTATCATCTGCTTTTGTTTATCCGTTTATTGTTCCTCTTTAAATACAAATCCGTTTTTTTTGAGCGCTTGACGTATCAACTCTTGATGCTCTACTCCTTTAGTCTCCAGTGCGACAGAAACATGAGCATCCCCAAAATCCAAATTTGTAGAGGTTCGATCATACCCTATTTGAACGATATTGGCATTAATGTCAGACAAGATTTTAGTAAAGACCTGCAGTGCTCCAGGCTTATCAACCAGCGTTACTACCAATTTCATTTTTCGTGCGGACTTCGTAAGCCCTTTTTCAATGATGAGCGAAAGCATCGTAACATCAATATTTCCTCCGCTGAGAACAATTCCCACCTTGCTTCCTTTTGGCAAATCGATTTTGCCGTGCATAAGCGCTGCTACCCCTACGGCCCCCGCACCCTCGACCAATACTTTTTGTCTCTCAAGCAAAAATAAAATAGCCGAAGCAATCTCATCTTCACTCACGCTCTCAAACGCATCAACATAGTCAAGGATATATTTTAATGTTACAGGCGAAGCATCACGCACAGCAATCCCGTCCGCTATCGTACGAACACTTAGCGAGTCCAGTGGCTGCTTGGCATCATACGAGTTTTTCATTGCCGGAGCGCCTTCTGCCGATACACCGATAAGTTTGATTTTTCCCTGGAGTGTTTTGCTAGCACACGCAATACCGGAAATAAGTCCTCCTCCCCCCACAGGTACCACAATGGCATCAAGATCTTCTACTTCTTCCAGCATTTCAAGTGCGATCGTGCCTTGGCCCGCCATTACCTCATCGTCTGCAAAGGGATGCACAAATGTATAATCATTTTCTTCTGCGAACTTAACAGCATACGCATACGCCTCATCATAATTTGTTCCATACAGCATGACCGCTGCCCCAAACTCCTTGACGCCTTGCACCTTGGTTAACGGAGTGGATTCAGGCATTACAATCGTCGCATTGATACCAAAATATTGTGCAGAGAAAGCAACACCCTGGGCATGATTTCCCGCACTTGCGGCAACCACTCCCCCTTTATATCCCTCCTCCATCAAACAAGACAGCTTGTTAAAAGCGCCGCGGAGCTTAAACGCACCGGTATGTTGGAGATTTTCTTTTTTCAGATACACTTCAAAGCCGCTCATTTTGCTTAAGTTCGGGGCGTAAGAAAAAGGGGTACGGCAGACTACCTCCTCTATTCTTTTATAGGCTTTTTCAATACGTTTTAAGTCTAACATTATGCATCCTAGGTAATAATTGGCAAAAGTATATCAAAATAAAGGATAAAGCATGGAATGTGAATTTCCTAGGATTAGCAGCAATAAAGAAGAAATCATTCAATATTTTAAAGACACAAAAAATATTGCCGTAATTGGCGCTTCCCCAAATCTCCAAAAAGACAGCCACAGGGTTGCCAAATATTTATTGGAAGCAGGATATAAAATGTTTCCTGTTTACCCCAAAGAAGAAGAAATTTTAGGACAAAAAGTCTACAGAAGCCTTTTGGAGATCGATGAGCCTGTTGACATGGTGGTTGTATTTAGAAAACCTGAAGCGGTAAATGCTATTACGGATGCCTGCATTCAAAGAGGGGATGTAAAAGTACTTTGGACGCAGATTGGCATCGTCAACAATGCTGCAGCGCAAAAAGCAAAAGATGCAGGCATCCATGTCGTGCAAAATCAGTGTGCAATGGTAGATCACAGAGAACTTTTGGGATAAATTACTCTTTACTGCACTTTTTTGACCAAAAAGACGCCGCTTTCTACATGTTCTGTATGAGGAAACTGATCAAACAAGGCTGCCTCAACTACTTCATGGGTTTGCGTCAATATGCTTAAATCTCTCGCCAAAGTTTCAGGATTGCAGGAGATATAAATAATATGGTCTATCTTCGAGATAAGCGCTATCGTCCCCTCATCCAGTCCTGCTCTTGGGGGATCAACCAAAACGATAGAAAAATCGTACGACTGCAAGTCTATTTCCTTAAGACGGTTGAATGTCCGTACACCGCTGAGCGCTTCAGTCATCTCTTCAGAGGAGAGCCTTGCAAATGTGATATTGGCTATATCATTGAGCTGGCAATTTTCAAGTGCTGCTTGGATGGAACGCTTGCTTATCTCTGTAGCCAACACCTTCTCAAAATAGTGCGAAAGCGGCAATGTAAAATTGCCCAACCCGCAATAACTTTCAAAAAAATCTCCATAGCCTATCTTTTTGGCTTGTTTGACGGCCCACTCTATCATCTTTGCGTTAACCGCGGGATTGGGTTGCGTAAAACCGCTTTCATACTGCCTGTACGTAAAATGTTTGCCGTCAATCGTAAGCTTTTCAGTTACAAACTCATCGCTGAGTACAATTTTTTGCTTGCGGCTTCTGCCCAAGATTTTACACGCAAGCTCTTGTTCAAGAAGTTTGGCTTCCGTGCTCCATACGTCGTCTAGCTTTTTATGATAGAGCATTGTAATAAGACACTCATCAGTGGTTGTAGCCAAAAATTCTACTGCAAACAACCGATGTCCCAATGTCTGCGTTGACGCATTGATCTTTTCCAGCAGTTTCCACATACGTTTTTCGATCGCCTCGATGACTTTGGGGCACTCCTCTATGCAAACCGCACCGTTTTTTTGAGAGTTGCCCATTGCATATGCACAGCAATCCCCTTCATGCCAAATACGAAACTCTGCTCTGGCCCTATAATGCGAAGAAAAGGAATCAAACAGCTCCAACTCTTTTTTATAATAAGGTGCAAGCAACTGCGCCATCCTTTCGTGCTTCTCATGCAGCTGCTCTTCATAGCTCGTCTGATACAATCCGCAAGATCCACAATTTCCAAAATGTTTACATCTCAAAGTAATGCCTTTAATTACAATTAGGTATAATCGCAATAATATTATTTGTATCATTTTATCCAAAAGGTAGTGTAAATGTCTATCAGTGTGGTTATACTCGCGGCTGGTCAAGGAACGAGAATGAAGTCGGCCATCCCCAAAGTACTTCATTCAATATCCGGCAAACCTATGCTTTTTCATGTCATTGATGCAGCCAAAATGCTCTCGGATGATATCACGGTCGTGCTTTATCATCAGGCAAACCGTATCCAAAAAGAGATAGAGGCGCAATACAAAGGGATTTCTTTTCATAGGCAAAACGCCCAAGAGTTTCCCGGCACAGGAGGTGCGATGAGGGGAGTACATGCACGACACGATAAAGTATTGATACTTAATGGGGATATGCCGCTTATGACGGCGGATTCTCTGCTTTCTCTTACGCGGGGTGACGCACACATCAACATGTCTGTCCTAAAACTTGACGATCCAAGCGGTTATGGGCGAGTCATCATCGATGAGGATAACGTACAGGAAATTGTAGAGGAAAAAGACTGCACATCCGCACAAAAAAAGATACAATCGGTCAATGGCGGTGTGTATTGCGTTAAAAAAGCAATACTGGAAAACTATATTCCCCGTCTAAACAACATCAACGCACAAGCAGAATACTACCTCACCGACATCATCAAAATGGCAGTCGATGAACACAAAACAGTGCATCCTGTCTTTGTGGAGGAAGAAGAGTTTAAAGGAGTCAACTCCAAACTTGACCTGGCATCTGCCGAAGAGATTATGCAAAAACGCATCAGACACAGATGGATGAGAGAAGGCGTGAGTATGCGTCTGCCGGAGACGATTTACATTGACAGCCAAGCCGTATTTGAAGGGGAATGTATCCTTGAAAACGGGGTGTGCATCCAAGGAAAAAGCCGTCTTAACAATGCGCATATCAAAGCACACTCCGTCATCGAAGAATCCTATATAGAAAATTCCGACGTAGGCCCCATGGGACGCATCAGGCCGCATTCAAAAATAATCAACACCCATATCGGGAATTTTGTAGAAATCAAAAAATCTACTCTTAGCGGTGTCAAAGCGGGACATCTGGCTTATATCGGGGATGCAACCATAGGCGAGGGAACCAATCTGGGTGCCGGAGTTATTACCTGCAATTACGACGGCAAAAGCAAACACAAAACAATCATCGGCAAAAATGTCTTTGTGGGAAGCGATACACAGCTGGTTGCGCCCGTTGTCATAGAAGACGATGTGATGATAGCCGCCGGAACCACCGTCAACAAAAACATAAAACAAGGCGAGCTTGCTATCTCAAGGGCTCCGCTTAGAACCATACAAAACTTTTTTTACAAGTTTTTTCTCACAGAGACCAGCAAGGAAGACAAATAAATGCAGGTAGATTTGAAAAATAAAACGATTTTACTGGGTATCACGGGAAGCATCTCGGCCTACAAAGCCTGCGATCTTGCAAGACTTTTTGTCAAAGCCGGTGCGCAAGTGCATGTCGTAATGACGCCAAGCGCTGAGCGGTTTGTTTCCGCATTGACCTTCGAGGCGCTTACACGAAATCCCGTACTCACAGAAAAAAGTGAAAGCTGGATTTCACAATTGAATCATATTGAGATAGGCAAAAAATGTGATGCGTTCATCATTGCTCCTGCTACAGCCAACACAATCAATAAACTTTCTAAAGGAATTGCTGACAACCTCTTAACGCAGACTGCTCTGGCTTATGCAGGGCCCATCCTTGTTGCCCCTGCTGCGAATACTCAAATGCTCAAAAACCATTACACTGCGGGCAGCCTTAAAATGCTAGGCGTCAATGATTACACCATCATACAGCCTCAAGAAAAACTTTTAGCGTGCGGGGATGTAGGCTCGGGTGCACTGGCAGACCCTTCTGAAATCTTTTTTGAAACGGCAAAAGCCCTGCTCAAGGAGGATTTTTGGGAAGACAGGCGTATCGTGGTCACAGGCGGAGGCACCCGTGAAAAAATAGATGAAGTACGCTATATCAGCAATTTCTCTTCAGGAAAAATGGCAAAATCACTCTGCCTAAGCCTCTATCTGAAGGGGGCAGATGTATGCTATATTACCACAACGGGAAAAGAAGGATTACCTCAAAATATCTACACCATAGAGGTTGATGATACAAAAGAGCTTTTAGAGTACACGCAGGATGCAATTCGTGTAGCCAAAAAAGGAAAGATGAGCAAAGTCTCTATGAACAGCGGTGACCCCAGACATCTTATACAGAAAGAGCCTTACCTTTTTATGGTCGCGGCCGTTTCTGACTTTACCCCCAAGTATCCGCAAAAAGGGAAACTCAAAAAAAGCCTCCTGGGCGACCTATGGAATTTGGAGCTAAAACAAACACCGGATATCCTTTCTGCTTTAAACAAAGAGGGTATTAAAACCATTGCTTTTAAAGCAGAAATGGATCCCGAGCATGGTCTTGCCAATGCTGCGGCACTGCTTGAGCAAAAAGAGGTCGATGCAGTATGCTACAATCTTTTAGACAATAGCGAAAGCTTTGGGACAGAAGAAAACGAAATTACATTTATCACAAAAGAAAATAAAACCGCACTAAAAAAAACCGACAAACTTACCCTTTCTGGATATATTCTTGACAAAGCAAAGGCACTTATAGATGAGTAATACTCCTCTGCGGCATTTGGCCGTCATCATGGACGGTAACGGAAGATGGGCCGAGCAGCGCGGGCTGAAGCGCACCAGAGGACACGAAAAGGGCGCAGAAGTCATTCGCGATATTACTGCGTATTGTGCCAAACACCCCACGATAGAAACGGCTACATTTTACGCGTTTAGCACAGAAAACTGGAAACGCCCCAAAATAGAAGTGGAATTTCTTATGAAAATGCTGGACAGACACCTTAAAGAAGAATTATCCTCCTATCAAGAACAAGGTATCGCATTTAGGGCAATCGGGGATTTGAACGCTTTTTCAAAAACCTTACAACAAAGGATTCTGGATACTCAAGAGCAAACCAAAAACAATACAAACCTCACACAAATACTTGCACTCAACTATGGAGGGCGCGCTGAAATCGCCTCGGCGGTCAATAGTCTTATTGCAAACGGAAAAAATATACTTACAGAAGAGGATATATCATCAGCGCTTCAAACACCTTATGCCGATATTGACCTGCTTGTGCGCACCAGCGGGGAACAGCGCATTTCAAATTTTTTGCTTTGGCAGCTGAGTTATAGCGAACTCTATTTTTCATCCACTTTTTGGCCCGATTTTACCGCGAATGAATTGGATACAATCATCCAAAACTATCATCAGCGCGCAAGACGCTTTGGAGGCCTATAATGCAAGAAGAAATTCTGCTTTCCGTAGCCATAGCAGTGTTTATTTTTGGAATCGCCATCGGTTCCTTTTTAAATGTAATCATCTACCGTATCCCCAAGGGTGAAAGTATCGTTTTTCCGGCTTCAAAATGTCAAAGCTGCCATATGCCGCTTCGATGGTGGCACAATATTCCTCTCGTTTCATGGATTGCATTGCGCGGAAAATGTTATTTTTGCGGTGAAAAAATTGCTATACAGTATCCCATCCTCGAGCTGATTACCGGACTGATTTTTGCAGTGCTTTATATGAAAATAGGATTAGTATGGCATTTGCCTTTTGTGGCTGCTTCTTTTGCAGCACTCCTTGCTTTGGTGATGATCGATTTTAAATATATGGCTGTTCCGGATAACGTCAATGTTGCTGCCCTGATTTTTGCTTTGGTTCAGCCAGACTTCATACATGCCGTTTTGTATGCAGCCATTGCCGCGGGAGGACTTTATCTTATTGGGTTATTTTCTTCTTTTCTCGCAAAAAAAGAGGCAATGGGCAGTGCAGATGTCATTGTTGCCGGAACTATGGGTGCCCTTCTTGGATTTCCAAACTTTTTTATTGCCCTTTTTCTTTCGGCCATACTGGCGATGGTTCCCTCGTTGATCAATCGCGAAAGAGGCGTACCGTTTGTGCCTTTTTTGGCACTTGCAACACTGATTGTCTATCTTTATGACACACAAACATTACATTTTATAGGAAAAATCGTCTATGGTTAATATCAAAGGGTATATTTCAACCAATTTCACCAAAGCATTTTTGACAGTATTTCTTCCTTTTTTTCTTATTATTTCCCTGGTATATCTTGTAAAAATAGCTTCACTTACGGCTCAGATACAAATCTCTTTTACAGAAATGTTTCAACTCTACAGCTATACATTGCCCGATATCATTTTCTATACGCTGCCTCTTTCTTTTGTGGCAGCTTTGACAAATGTTCTCATGAGACTCTCTTTAGATAATGAGCTGATCGCGCTCTATGCACTTGGACTCAACGCAGACAAAATTCTTAGAAGCCTTTTTGTTCTGGGATTGCTTTTTTCACTTCTTCTTCTCTTTGTTTCTTTTTTGGCGATGCCCTTGAGCAAGCAATATTACCAATCCTTTAAGACAACCAAGCAGGCCGAGGCTAAACTTACTATTGTACCGGGCAAATTAGGTCAAAAGTTTGGGGATTACTATGTCTATGTCAAAGAGAACAAAGATGATATTTTTCACACGATCGTCATCTATAATCGAACAAATAAAGACCAAGAGCAGTTTTTCTCTTCGCTTAGCGGCAAACTCAATAAAGAAAACAATCAAACTTCACTTTTACTCAATGAAGGATACGGATATACCTACACAAACACCAAGCTGCAGCAAGCCCAATACAAACGTCTTCAAGTTTACGATACAACTGTACAAAAAGATTTCCGCTATCAAGACATATTTAATTATTGGGCACAAGCAGCCGTCAATCAAAAATTAATGGGCAAAATTCTATTTTTTATCTTTGTGAGTTTTATCCCCCTTCTTTGTGTCTATCCGATAGCCTCTTTTGCTATGATCAATCCGCGGTATGATGCCAATCATTCTTTTCTTATTATTTTTACAGTGTCTCTCTTTTTTTATTTTATCGCATCTTCTTTGGACAAATGGGGAAATTTTTACATAGTGCTTTTAATGATTTTTACAATTGCGCTGTTTGGAAAATGGCTCTTTGCCAAACGCGTAGCTAAATATTTTTAACAAAGGCGGTCCTATGAGAGTAAAAGCCGTTATTGCCTATGACGGAAGTGCTTACCATGGTTTTCAAAAACAAAACAGCACCTCACAGACTATTGCTTCAGCGATAGAAAAAGCGCTGCATTCTTTACACATAGACGCTCATATCGTTGCAAGCGGACGAACAGATGCAGGTGTTCATGCTACGGGTCAAATTATACACTTTGACCTGCCTGAATTCTGGTGCGATTTAGGCAAATTAAAGTCTATACTAAACAAAAAACTGCACGGTATCCGTTTTAAACATATCACTAAAGCATCCCAATCATTTCATGCACGTTTCAGTGCCAAAAAACGTCTTTACCGTTATGTGTTCAAAACAGATGAACTTTCCGTCTTTGAAGAAAATTATATCTCTTGCTATGGCATTTTTGATAAAACATTGCTGCAGCAAGCACTTGCATGCCTTGAAGGCGAACATGATTTTGACTATTTTCATAAAACAGGAACAATCACCCATACCACGGTCAGGAAAATTTACCATGCGGCTTACAAAAAACATGGCCGTTACCATTTTATCTATTTTCAGGCCAATGGATTTTTGCGTTCGCAAGTAAGGATGATGATAGATGCTGCTATGGCTTGTGCTTGCGGCACAATGTCCATAGAAGCCTTAGAGCAGCAACTTGCATGTGAAATACGACACACCACAAAACTTGCGTCGCCTGCCGGGCTCTATCTTGCCCGTATCACTTACTGAAACGTCAAATACGGTCAATCAGTTGTTGTTTGGGGCAACGTCTCCACACTCGGAGTATCAACTTCGCTCTGCTGTACTTCTTTTGTTTTATCTTCTGCTGAAACAGTATGATTGACGTCAGGCGCTGAAACAGCAGGAGTTTCAGCCTCCAACTCAGGTTCACTGGCCGAAGGCTGTATTTCTTTTAGCTTCTTCATCTCTGCTTTCAGATCATCAAGCTCCTCGCTTATATCAAACATTTCATCATCAAGCTCTTGAACTTTAGCTACGTTTGCCCCGTGAACATACACCAGCTCGCCTCCGTCTTTGCCTTGCTTGAGAATAAGAGCAACAAACAAAAGAAGAAGAACCATGTAGGCAATCTGGATTCCCCTCTTGCTTAATACCATGGAGAACAATTTTGCCAACCACACAACCCCGGATGCCAACATCAGGTAGGTACCTAAGTTTTTGTGTCCCCTGAGTGCTTCCTGTCCCTCATCGCTTAACAGCTCAAAAGCTTCTTTTCCGTCCGTCACTCCGGTAAAATAGGCTGCACCGGTCAGTATAGCCATCAACGTTATAAACAAAAACGAAGTTATACTGACAGCTCTTCTTTTAAGTACTAGATTTGAAAGCTCCAGCAAGAGAACGACGCCGGGCAATGCGATAGCAAAATGATCTACCGGCGGATGCAATAAAACCGGGATATCAAAGGGAAAATTTATAGCAGGCAATGTAATAGTCGGAAATTCCATATATTGCTCCTTTCAGGACTTTTATATGAAATATTATATCATAAAATAAAATTATTTTATACTATTTTAAAACGGTTTTACAACCACCATGATCACGATAAAAATCATCAACAGCGTTGGAACTTCATTGTAGATCCTTAAATATTTGCTTGTTTTATAGTGAGGATTTTCCAGCATGATTTTACGGATATTTCCCAATGAAAAATGATACGCGATCAAAAATGCCACCAAAACCAATTTCGCATGCATCCATCCGCCGCTTGAAAAAATACCGGCATTTAAATAAATCATAGCCAAGCCTGAAAAAAGGGTTGCCCACATCGCAGGAACACCTATATACTTAAAAAGTTTATACTCTTGTATTTCTACAATATCGGTAAAGGATTTATTGTCTGCATTTTCACGATGATAGATAAACAACCTTGGGAGATAAAACAACATTGCCATCCAGCTTACAAAACTCATCACATGAAATGCCAATATCCACGTATAAAATTCCATTATTCCCTCACTCTGCTAAAATCTTTTTTATTGTACACGACCAGTTGTAATTGTTTATAATATCCTAAATGCGCATAGTGTAACTTTAGTTTGCTTCCTTGCGGCGGGATATCTTTTTTATTTTTAAAGTGGATGGGCAGCTTTTGTCCGTTAAAATAAAAGTTTTTGTCTTTATAAATCCCGATAATTTCTTTAAACGCTTCATTTTGTATTTTTGTATTTTGATTAAAATAGGGAGCGGTTTTGATTTTGGTTTTTTCTTTGGCCTTGTAGGCATGTGTAATCTCTTTTAATCCCTTGTACAGAGCGATATTTTGAACTACAATGTCATATCGGCGACCCTCTGTAAGTCCTTTCGCACAACCATACAAATAGATGCCGCGCCCGTTTGGGGACTGCTTGATCAGGGCATGGTTTCCTCTCTTCATCAATACCACTGCATCTTCCAGCAGAACTTCCTCTTTTAGGGATTCAATGCCATAAAGGAACTCTATCGGTTTGGAAACAGCTGCCTTATGCTCTTGAGAATTTTTATCTGGAACATAAGAATGCGTATCAAAAAAAGCATAGACAGGCAAATGATCAGAATAGCCTTTCCCCTTGTGTTTGCCATGGTCATATTGCCAGCGGCTGATGTACCCTTGATCTGTAAAGAGATAAGGGGCCTTAAATACTTTAAAAGAGTGGTTAACATAATCAATACCTTTTTTGTCGAACATACCAGCAGGAAGCAATATGTGATCCAAAGTACTTTTATTCCCATAAAATTTATGGCTCCATCTTTGCACAAAAGGAAGCTCCTGCCATAAATTATAATGGCTTCCTTTTTGCGCTTTTGACATTTCATCTTTCTGCAGCAATCTCCCTTCAGAGACGGTATGGAGCACATGATTGATGCCTGTTTGCCCGTTTGTATTGTCAAGTCTGTGATTGAGTGTCAAATATGCATCATAATCGCTGTTAAGATCCCCCATAACAATATAATCTGTATCGGGAGACAAAGACATAATGTACTTTTCTAGCTTTTTTGCATAAATGATGCGTTTGCTCTCTTTTCCGCCTCTGCTTTTTGATTTCCAATGATTGACAAAAAGCTTCACAAAATGCTCTTGCACTTCTACGTCCGCTTCCAATATATTGCGTATATTCGGTTTATGGCTTATCACCAGCTCTTTATGTGCCCGTATAGGATATCGCGAAAGCAATGCAACCTGGATCGACGTATTTGTTTTTGTCGTAATGGCACTATATTGATAATCACATCCAACCTCTTCAAGGCGTTTTTGAAGCTGCCTGAGCACATTACTATTTTCTATCTCTTGGAGTCCAAGAATATCTGCATCCAAATCACAGATAACTTCTGCGGTATGATTGAGCTTAGTGTCCGCCATATGTTCATCCCAATTATGTTTGCCGGGAATATATTGTTCGTATTCGCTTCCTTGAAAAGATGCATCAAAAAGGTTTTCTACATTATAGGTTGCTATCTTAAAAGGTTTAGCGCACAACAGCAACGGCAATAAGAAAACATAAAGATATCGCAAACGTAATCCTCTATTTTGTATTGATGAACTATTGTATCAAAGGAAATAAGGAAGAAAAGAAAAAATTGTCAAATTGTCAGACAAAAGATGCACTATTAAATGTTATGCAATCTTCATGAAGCACGATTTGTTTAGTTTCAATAAGTATCGTAAGTGTATGTTTAAAATTTTTTTTACTCAATCCGAATACTTTTTGAATCTCCTCTGCATCGCTTTTGTAGGTAAAAGATAACTGGCCGCCTTGCTCCTTAAGCAATCGGAGTACTTTATCCTGCGCTTCCTCCGCTTTGGCTTTTTTACCTATAGGCTGCAAGGAAAGATCCAGTTTATAATCTTTCCTTACCGTTTTAATATAGGCTTTTTTGCGATCCCCTATTTTTACCTCTTCAAAAATCTCATTATCAAACAGCATTCCTTCGTACTGGCTGTCTGCAGCGACTTTATATCCCAAAGGGGTTTTGGCAATCACAACTATCTCCATCTCTTTGTTTGGATGCAGCCCCTTCATGTCGCGGTTGAAATATTTGCCTATTTTCTGCGTACCGTAAAGCCGGCCTGTTTGTTCGTCCAGACAAATGCGCAGAATATATTTTTTTCCGATATTAAAATACTCTTTTTGCTGAGAAAGAGGGACAAAGAGATCTTTTGGCAAACCCCAATTAACAAATGCTCCGTATGATTTGTAATCCACCACCGTAAAATACCCATACTCGCCCAGTTTTGCATAAGGCATTTTAGTCGTCGCTACAGGACGGTCTTCAGAATCCGTGTAGACAAATACGTCTATCAGTGCGCCCAAGGGCATCTCGTCTTCCATAACATAAATATTGGGCAGCAACACCTCGTGAAAGTCCTGAGCAGCAAGATAAAGACCGAAGTCAGTATCCCGTTCCACCTTTAGAGTGTTGACCTCACCGATTTTAATATGCGTATTTTGAAGCTTGTTTGGCATGATAGGTTTTTCCGTCGTATTAAAGTATTGCGAACTGCACACAATCTATAAATGATTATATCCAATTTTACGTTATTGCGCTATCGCTTCTAAATGTTTTGCAAAATCTTCAGGCTTTATAAAACCTGTCAAACTTTTCTCTGGCAGAAAATTGTTGTTTTTGTCAAAAAAAATGATATTGGGAGTCCCAAAAAGTTCAAACTTTTTAAGCAGCGCTTTGTCTTCTTCGGTGTTTTTAGTCAAATCTATTTTAATAAACGTAAACTTTTTAAGCTGTTCTTGCACGACTGGATTTGGGAAAGTGATAAGCTCAAGTTCATCGCACGCAGAACATGAAGCTTTTCCAAAATCCACAACTACCGGTTTTTCAGAAGCTTGAACCTCCTGCATCAATCTCTCCACAGAATAACCCAAATGGGTACTTTTGTCCTCTTCTTGGGCAGCAAATGTCGCTTTGGCACCGGAAGTAAATTTTTCAAACGGATCAAGTATCGAGGTTGCACCGCTAAGCGCACCTACAAACAACGATGACCCATAGAGGAAAAAGACCAAAGCAAGAAGTCTGAAAAGTTTCAGCGCTCCCTCATCCTCTTTACTCTCAAAGACCCCCATATAGAGCGCAGACCCCAAAAAAAGCAATGCCCAAAGTACTACCGTAACGCTATCTGGCAAAATACGGCTTAACATAAAGATGGCAAGCCCCAACATCATCACCCCGAAGACTTGTGAAACACGCATCATCCATCCTCCAGGACGCGGCATAAACTTGCCTGCACCTATCCCTACCAAAAGCAACGGCATCCCCATACCCATACTCATCACAAAAAGCGCCCATCCTCCAAGCCATGCATCTCCTGTGTGGGAAATAAACAACACGGCTCCGCCAAGCGGAGGTGCAACGCAGGGGCCTACAATAAGCGCGGAAAGCAATCCCATGACGGCCGTCCCCATAAGTCCTTTGCTTTTGGCTGCATCATCGCTGGCTTTAGAGATTTTAGACTGCCAAGAAGCAGGAAGCCCTATCTCATAATAACCAAAAAGTGAAAGGGCCAAAGCAACAAAAAGTCCGGCAAACAGCGTCAAAACCCAAGGATTTTGCATTGCTGCTTGAATGTCTGCTCCCAGGAGGCCTGCAACCACCCCCACAAAAGTATAGGTCAGCGCCATAGAAACAACATACACCAGCGAGATAAAAAATGCTTTGGCTACACTGGGTTTTTCATCACCCGATTGTGAAACTATAATGGAAGAAAGAATTGGAATCATCGGAAAAACACAAGGGGTAAGAGCCAAAAGCAGACCGAAAACAAAAAACAACACAATCACAAACCATGAACTTTCACTTCCCAGTACATCGGCAATTTTTGCGGTATTTCCTTCTTTTGTCAAAGAGGAAATCTTGTCAAAAATACTTAGTTCTTCTCCTTTAAAGTCAAACGTTTCGGTTATGGGCTGATAACAAATGCCTTTGTCGGAACATCCTTCAAATTTTACTGCGAGCGTATAATTCCCTTTGATTTGAGATTCGATCTGTTCTGCAGGAATAGAAACATGTATAGCTTTTTCATACACTTCCTCTCCTTCAAAATCAATCGCTTGAGGTTTGACAGCCTCCACTTTTTTTTCAACAGGAGATACAATCATAAATTCCAATGATTCTTTGTACACATGAATACTTTGGGCGATTGTAATGTCTATTTCAATCGTATTGTTTTGCTTGGCTGCGCTGACCCTGAAGGCATCTTCAGGTTTTAAAAATTCCTGTTTTTGAATTGCACTGCCAAACCCTCCCAGCACAAAGGTACTCAAAACAACACTGATCCATACCATTTTTTTTATTATACTGCCCATTTTTTCTCTTTTTTTCTTTATTTTTTATTCAATTATAGTATTATAATTACATCTAAGCCGCATACTGCTCTCTAAAGATTATAGTACAAATTGAATTATAAAAAAGGTCACTTATGGCAAATCATCTGAAAAATGAACACTCTCCTTATCTCCGGCAACATGCCAAGAACCCGGTAAATTGGTATCCGTGGGGTGAAGAAGCATTTAAAAAAGCCAAAAAAGAACATAAGCCTGTTTTTCTTTCAATCGGCTACAGTTCGTGTCACTGGTGTCATGTGATGGAGCACGAATCCTTTGAAAATAAACAAACTGCAAAAATTCTAAATGAATATTTTATTTCTATCAAAGTAGACAGGGAGGAACGTCCTGATATTGACAAGCACTTTCAGGGAGTTTATCAGCTTATAAATTCCCGTCCGGGCGGTTGGCCTGCATCTATTTTTCTTACCGAAGAGCTCAAACCTTTTTATGCGGCAACTTACATCCCTCCCGAACCACGCTACGGCATGATGAGTTTTGAGTCGCTTTTGGAGATGATCGCGCAAAAATACCGTAGCGAAAAAGAACTCCTTACCCAAAAAGCAGAAGAGATTTTGACTTTTCTTAATCCAAAAATAGACAAAATTCAAGCCACAACACTTGATGAAAGCATTATCGGTCGTTTTTTAAACCAAGCCAAACAACTTTTTGACTATCAAAACGGAGGATTCAACCAGGCTCCCAAATTTCCGCAAGCTTCACTCCTTGATCTGCTTCTTGATCTTTACAGTCTCACTAGAGACGAAGAGGCACTCTCTATGGGAACAGTATCACTTCTTTCGATGGCAAAGGGAGGCTTGTACGATAGGGTGGAGGGTGGTTTTTGCCGCTACTCTACAGACAATCAATGGCTGGTTCCCCACTTTGAAAAAATGACGTATGACAATGCTCTGCTTGCTGAAGTATACCTGAAAGCCTACCGCATCACTCAAAATACTGCTTACAAAACAATCGCTTTTGAAACATTAGATTTTATGCTAAAAAAAATGAACCAAAACGGACTTTTTTATTCCGCAAGCGATGCGGATACAGAGGGGGAAGAGGGAAAATATTTTATTTATACCTACGAAGAAGCGCTCAAATCTTTTCAAAAAGCAAACATTCCAAGCAAAGAACATGCCAAGCTTGCGGCTGTCTTGCATATCACAAAAGCAGGTAATTTTGAAGGCAAAAATATCATCCGGACAGAAGATCCTCAGCATTCAGATATCCCTTTCTACGAAGAGGCGATCGGGGCTTTAAAAAAATGCAGAGAAAGGCGCACCTACCCCTTCATAGACAAAAAAATCATTGTCTCTTGGAATGCCATGATGATCAAAGCACTTTTTAAAGCTGCCCGTGTCAACGAACGCTATCTTAAAGCAGCCATTGGCTCTTTAGACAGACTGCTTGAAACGATGTATATCCATTCTCAGCTCTTTCACTCTGCGCTTATAGATAAAAAACCAAAAATACATGCTTTTTTGGAAGACTATGCCTTTTTGGGCGAAGCACTGATAGAGGCTTACAAAACTACCCTGGATGAAAGATACCTTATTATTGCCGCCAAGCTGACAAACAGTGCCATAGAAAAATATTATGTACACGGGAAATGGAAATTCTCCCGCGGCGAATTTGAAACTGATGCAGATCTTTATGACAGCTCATATCCTTCATCGGTTTCAACAATGCTTTGCGTACTTCTTAGTCTCTCTTCACTGGTTGACACCGTTTACAAAAAGTTTGTTTTTAAAACTTTGGAGCTTAACTCTTATGATGTCATGCGCCAACCTATCTCGACACCGAAGCTAAGCCATATGGTGATACGCTACCTCAAGGACGACCTTATCATTAAAGCCAAAGAAGAAACGCTCAAAATATACATTGAAAAAATGGACACCGTCCCTTATCCTTTTACACTGTTTAAAAATAGTTTAAATGATGATTTTATGATCTGCAACAGCAACAGTTGCTTTGGGCATGAAAAAGAATTTAGCCACATCATCAGCCGCATACAGACCAGAACGGAGAACTAATTTTATTTGAAAGAGCAAGAAGAAACGTAAGATTTCAAGCTCTTTTCTCCGCAACAACAACAGCGGCTGCTTCTATCAAATTTAAAATTATTCAAATCGCTATGAGATGCAGCAAGTTTAAAATGCATTGTTCTGTTTCTTGTGTCGCCTCTTAATGATTGCCTCGATTGCATTGACACTCAATAAGATCCGATCACTCCGTCCATTGCAAAAAAAGAAAACAGATTCCACTGTTTTATCATCCGCCTTTTATGAACTATGGACCACCAATCAAATATCAGCAGCACGTCCTGCCTTTGGATTCCTTATTGAAGCGATTCAATACGTATCGGCAATAAAATTGCATTAATACTAATTTTTTTTAAACACAAAAAGATTTGGCAATAGATATAATATTTGGCATGAAAGAAAGCCTTAAAATATTTTATTCCGACATCAGAAATTCGTTCAAAGATTTGTTGCCTATTATTGCGGTTGTGACGTTTTTCCAAGCAGGGATCATCCAAGCCGTTCCTCAGAACCTCACCTCTATTGTGATCGGTTTATGTATTGTTGCTGTGGGACTGGCTCTTTTTATTAGAGGATTGGAGCTTGGCATTTTTCCTATCGGGGAAAGCCTTGCGGTCGATTTTGCCAAAAAAGGATCACTTTTTTGGCTGCTTCTTTTTGCGTTCACTATAGGTTTTTCCACTACCGTTGCAGAACCGGCCTTGATCGCAATAGCCAATAAAGCGGCTATCATTAGCAGTGGGCTCATTGATGCTTTTTGGCTTCGTATGACTGTGGCGCTTTCGGTGGGGTGTGCTATTGCTCTTGGGGTATTGCGTATTTTGCTGGGTCATCCGATTCACTATTATATTATGGGCGGATATATTTTTGCAGTAGCAATTACTTTTTTTGCTCCGAAAGAAATTATTGGCTTGGCTTATGACAGCGGAGGGATTACGACATCCACTGTAACCGTACCGCTGGTGGCTGCCCTGGGTATCGGACTGGCTTCAAGCATTAAAGGGCGAAATCCTGCCATAGATGGTTTTGGTCTTATTGCTTTTGCTTCGCTCACTCCGATGATTTTTGTTCAGATTTACGGTATTGTTGTTTACAACTTTAGTGAAACCTTCTCGATAGAGGCTGGAACAGTAACAAATCAAATAAAAGCCAATATAGATGCTTATGTTTTTTCATTTTTTGAAATTTTAATGGGTCTTTTGGAAGTCATCAAGAATGTTGTCCCTATTTTGGCAGTTATTTTTTTCTTTCAATATTTTATCATTAAAAGAGCTGTTCCTCATTTACGTAAAATTATAACAGGAATCATGTTGGTGATTTTGGGACTTTATGCTTTTATCATAGGACTTGAAATGGGACTCTTTCCTATAGGATCAGCTATTGCATTCCAATTAACTTCTATGCAAAACATAGAACTGGTTTATCTTTTTGCATTTTTAATTAGTTTTTCTACAACAATGGCGGAACCGGCGCTTATGGCTATTGCACTTAAAGTAGAAGAAATAAGCCAGGGCAACATAAAACAAAAACCTTTGCGCCTCGTTGTTGCCATGGGTGCATCCATCGGAGTTACGTTGGGTACCTATCGTATTGTACAAGGTGATCCGATTCATTATTATATTATTGCCGGATACATAGTAGTGATCATTTTTACCTATTTTGCTCCTCGCTATATTATTCCTATCGCCTATGACAGCGGCGGAGTAACGACATCTACCGTAACCGTGCCCCTGGTAACAGCACTGGGGCTTGGATTGGCAGAAAATGTCGAAGGGCGAAATCCTCTGATTGACGGATTTGGACTTATTGCATTTGCGGTTCTTTTTCCTGTACTGACCGTCATGGGATACGGCATTTTTGCCCACTATCAACAATCCAAAACAAAAGGAGTTGCATCATGAAGTTTACAGCACTTATCGCCATCATTCAAGACAAAGACGAAGAAGAGGCTATCAAGGTAGCCAAAGAAGCAGGAGCAGGCAGTGTCACCATTATCGCCGGGAAAAATATCGGCCTTGAAGAAAAGAAGGTCTTTTTTGGCTTAACGCTTGAAGAGAACATATCGGTATTGCTCTTTATCCTGCCAAGAAAACTTTCCCTGAAAGTCATGAGAGTTTTGAGAGAAACATTTGATTTGGACAATCCTGAAAACAGCGGTCTTGCCGTTACAATACCCCTAAGCCATGTTGCCGGATTGGACACTAAAGAGCTACAAAAATTTGAAGATGATATTAAAAATATGCTATAGGAGATAAACCATGTTAGTTCAAAATGTTATGACCCCCAAAGAAAAATTGATCCTTGTTTCACCTGTTGCTTCAGTACGCCAAGCACTTCAATTAATGAAAACGCACAAAGTACGCTCTGTTATTGTGGAGAAAAACCATGAAGACAGTGCCTATGGCCTAGTGACTTTTAAAAATATTTTACAAAGCATTGTTGCAGAAGACGGCGATATTGATCTTTTAAACGTCTATGATATCGCAACTATACCCGCTATATCGGTTTCTGCCAAACTCAATGTAAAATATGCAGCCAAAATGATGGTAACAAACAGTATAAAGAGACTGCTTGTCATCGACAACAATGAACTGCTCGGTATTTTAACGATGACGGATGTAATCGGAATTCTCATGGATGGCATCGAAAGCACAAAAGAATAGTTTATTTTTTACACGTTTGTCAACCAAAAAATAGTCGCGAAAATCCTCTCTTTGCACAAGAAGTGAACGTTAAGGATTCTTGGCTGTATCTGATGATTCCCGTAAATGCTTTCAAATAAAAGTCAAAACTTAAAAACTAACCTATTGACCATACTGTTTCTTTTTGGATGCACCTAAAAAGGATGAGCAGTATTCTCTAGTAACTTTTTGCGTTTTTAAATTCTGCAATTTCACTCTCAACCATTGCATCGATCATTCTGACATACAGATCATTGATAAGGTTAGGGGAAAGACCCAATGAAATTGCCTGTTCCCTGACTCTTGAAATAACATCCTGTATCCGATCATCTGCCTTGATCTCATCGATACTGTTTTTAAAATGTGCAATCTGCTTGATATAGTCATTTCTTTGGGCGACCAATGTCACGATCTGACTATCCACCTTATCAATTTCTTCTCTTGCCTCTTGAAGTGTCATACATTTTTTTGTTTCCATTTTTCTATCCTTGAGGTGTATCGTCATAATAAAACGATTATAGCTTAAAATGAATTAATAGGAGAAAGGGGATATAAAAATCCCCATAAAATGGGGATTTTAGGAGTGTGAAGCAGGATAATATTACTCTACTTCAGCATCAATGACATCATCATCTTCTGCTTTTTTACCGCCTTTTGCAGCATCGGTTCCGCCTTGCTCTTTGGCATACATCGCTTCAGCTAGTTTATGGCTTTTTTCTGTTAGTGCTTTTAATTTCTCTTCGATCTGCTCTTTAGTTGCATTGTCGTCTTTAAGCATTGCTTCAAGATCTTCTATCGCTTTTTCGATAGTGGCTTTTTCTCCGGCATCAAAATTTTCACCCAAATCACTGATTGATTTTCTGGTTTGATGAATTAACGCATCTGCTTGGTTTTTGATTTCCACAACGGCTTTTCTTTTTTCATCTTCTGCCTTATGTGCTTCTGCGTCTTGAACCATTTTTTCTATCTCTGCATCACTGAGTCCTGACGAACCGGTGATTTTGATCTCCTGAGATTTGCCTGTACCTTTGTCTTGCGCCGAAACCGTCAGAATGCCGTTGGCATCAATGTCAAAAGTCACTTCAATCTGAGGCACACCTCTGGGAGCGGCAGGAATATCTCTTAGTTCAAACATTCCTAACGACTTGTTGTCTTTTGCAAATTCGCGTTCACCCTGAAGCACATGGATACTCACAGCAGGCTGATTGTCTTCGGCCGTTGAGAACACTTGTGACTTTTTCGCAGGGATCGTGGTACCTTTTTCGATCACCTTTGTTGTTACTCCGCCTAACGTCTCGATACCAAGGCTCAACGGAGTCACATCAAGCAGCAATACATCTTTTACATCACCTGCTAGTACTCCGCCTTGGATAGCCGCACCAAGCGCAACCACTTCATCCGGGTTTACAGATTTGTTAAGCTCTTTGCCAAAGAATTTTTTAACCTCTTCTTGCACTAAAGGCACTCTTGTAGATCCACCGACCATAACCACTTCATTGATCTGAGACTTACTAAGGCCTGCATCTTTAAGAACTGCTTCAATCGTTTTGATCGTACCTGCTACCAAATCCGAAACAAGTGACTCAAATTTTGCTCTGGTAATTTTTTTAACCAAGTGCTTAGGGCCTGTCGCATCTGCGGTGATAAACGGAAGGTTGATCTCTGTTTCCATCGCCGAAGAGAGCTCTTTTTTAGCTGTTTCAGCTGCATCTTTTACTCTTTGAAGCGCCATTACGTCTGATTTGATATCAATACCTGTCTCGGATTTGAATTCGCTTGCGACAAAATCGATAATTCTATTGTCAAAATCATCCCCGCCAAGGAACGCATCTCCTCCCGTTGCCATAACTTCCACAACATTATCGCCTGTTTCAAGTGTTGTTACGTCAAATGTACCCCCGCCAAGGTCATACACCACGATCTGTTCGGACTCTTTTTTGTCCAATCCGTATGCAAGCGCTGCCGAGGTAGGCTCATTGATGATTCTTAGCACATTGAGCCCTGCGATTGTTCCCGCTTCTTTGGTTGCTTTTCTTTGCGCGTCATTAAAATAAGCAGGTACTGTAATAACGGCATCTGTTATTTTTTCTCCCAGATACGCTTCTGCATCTTCTTTGAGTTTCATCAATACTTTTGCCGAAATTTCCTGCGGCGTATAAACCTTCCCGGCTACTTCGATCGCACAAGCACCGTTTCTGTCGATGACATGATAAGGCAGTCTCTCTTTGGCTTCTGCAGCTTTTTCTTCATCACTCATAAGTCCCATAATTCTTTTGATAGAATAAATAGTTTTTTCCGGATTGGTAACCGCTTGTCTTTTTGCGGTTTCACCCACAAGAACTTCGCCCTTGTCAGTAAAAGCTACGATAGAAGGTGTCGTATTTTTCCCTTCTTTGTTCGCGATAATCGACGCTTCACCATTGATATAAACCGCCATTGCAGAGTTTGTTGTTCCTAAATCTATTCCTAATACTTTACCCATGTATCTATCCTTTATTAAAATTTTTTATTTTGCAGCACTTACCATAGCAGGTCTGAGTACTCTGTCTTTAAGAATATACCCTTTTTGCATGACTTGTACAATTTCATTTGATTGATGCTCTTGGCTTTCCACCTGCATGATCACTTGATGGACTTCAGGATCAAACACTCCTTCGCATCCGATCTCTTTGATGTGATTTTTTTCTAAAACTTTTTTGAGCTGATCATACGTGAGCTTTACGCCCTCTTTCATTTTCTCAAGCATTTCATGCGTATTCTCTTCATTCGCACTCTCAATAGATGCAAGCGCATTTTCAAAAGAGTCGATCACCGCCAAAAGATCTTTGGCAAAACCTTCATTGGCATAGGCTATGGCATTCGCCTTGTCTTTTTCTAAACGTTTTTTGGAATTTTCAAAATCTGCGTGTGCACGAAGATACTTGTCCTTGTAGTCATCCGCAAGAGCTTGGGTTTGAGCTAAAAGATCTTCTTGCGTTATCTCTTCTTGAATTTCATTTTGCTCTTGGGGTGCTTTTTCGTCTTGAAAATCTTCTTTCTCCTGACTCATTAACACACCTCCTTTTTATAGATAAATTGCATCTTAGTTGAATGCTTGAAATAATTATACAACATTGAGCGAATGATTGTCAAGTACATGCTTCATATTTTTTATAAATTAAGTTTAGTTGAGTAGACTAAACTTTTAGAGCTCTACAATTTACGCGATTGCAATAAAAAAATAATACAAAATATGAACCGCTGTGTATTAAAAAGTGTTTATGAGAATTTTAAAAAGTGCTGCAGAAAAAGCATCAATGGGGATAATTTGTTTCCATTGATGCTCACCTTTTGTACTTAAAAAAGCATATTTAGAGAAAAAAGAAGTGTTTCATACTCTTTCACTCTGTCCAAACTCGGTTTTGCCCAGCAATATTCTGCTGTTACCTTCATCGGCAGATGGAATTCAAACGAATAGTCAAACCCCACCGTGATCGCATGGTCCAAGTCTCTTACATCGACAAAGTCGTTGGTTGACTCATGGTCATGATCTTCGCCTTCATGCTCATCACCTCCGCCATGGTCGTGATCTGGATACGTATAGCGGTCATTATACTCCATATAAGCCACTTTCACGCCAAAATCAGGGGTAAGATTCACTTCGCCTTCTATAGAAAATGCTTCATTGTCCAAGTTGTCAAGTTCATGAACCGCTCCTGCATCAATGCCCGTATACGTTACTTCATTTTTCAATACTTTTGCAACATTCAAGGAAACAAGCTTTTCTGCGATCTCCCCTTCGATCTGCATGTCAATGCCGTATGTCTCTCTTTCAATGCTTAACGGCTCCGTAGACGCGACCGTTGAACCCCCGGCGATCGCAAATGCACCTGCCATTACATTAAAATCGCCTATCGGATAGGCATACGCTACTCTGGCAAAAGGAAGAATGTTGTCTGCGATATCCATATATAAATTATCTTGAGACGGCGCATACGCTCCTGCCGTTACAAAAAAATGATCTCCGGTACCAAAAAGGTTGCCTTTATCATAATAGGCTTGCAGGCCCGTTGATTCGCCCGTACCGATAGATGATGCCTGAAATGCATTAGAGAGCGTTCTGATATCAAATGTTCTTAAAGGCTTATAAAGTCCTGTGTTATAAAATTCCATCCCTGAAAACGGGCCAAAATCGGCAAAAGAAGACCCAGCGATCCCCCAGAAGCCGTCTTCGATCTTTTGGGCATACACTGCTTTGGCCGAAATGGCTTCATCTTCTTCTTTTTTATAGGAAAGATTGACCAATCCTCCCAGATTTTCGCTTACTCTGCCGCCCAGATAAAGCGTAGCTGTTTTAGGGATAGAAAATTCTCCGTCTTCTGTTTGGCTTTTTGTGCTGACGTCACCCGATGCTCCCGGTTTATCCCACGTTTTCTGATAAAGCGATTTGACCATCACTGAAGGATTGATATCTGCCGCGGTCATATTTTCGTCTAAGATTTTTTTACTCAGCGTCATCCCTGAAGCGGCAAACTTTCTGCCAAATTCATTCAGCTTGGGTATATGCTGCAAATGGCACGATTTGCAGTCCATCCCCGTTTGCGTACTGAACATCGGCAATGCCTGAGCTTCTTGATTTAACCCTACAAAAGCAAGCATTCCCGTTGCTGCTGTTATATATTTTTTTGTTTTCATTTTCCCCTCTCCCTCTTTTTTTAAGTATCATAACAAAAAAAGCAAAAGACACCACTTGGTATCTTTTGCTTTTTTGATCGATCATCAAGCGGGTCAAAGCCCGCTTTGTTTTATATTTTACTCAGGTAATGACGCAATAGACTCATTGTAATCCACACGTCCAAACCAACTGTCCACACCAGAATCCGGATCAGTAGCATTAAATTCCTCTTCATCCTGCAGCCACACATTGTAGATCGTTTTTCCATCCGGTGACGCAAAACTTTCTACCTCTTTTTCCTGAATCACGCTTTTTTCTCTGTTTGAAAGTACGCGCTCAGGCTCCCATGTGACACCGCCGTCGATTGAGCGTCTATAGAAAAGATCCCCTTCTGCTTTGCCCAGTTCATGGTTGTCATTATCGATGTAACCGACATTTCCCCATGTCACAAAGAACACATTCGGATTGCTCTTGTCTGATTCCAAAAGGGTCTCATCGTACATTCCCTCCGGCGTCGTAAAGAATCTCGCATCCACCGTTGTTTCCCATCCTGTGATCACTTGCGTGATATTTTGAGGCCCCTGCCATCCGCTTCCGTCTACATATCTGTGGATATGGAAGTTTGCCGGCATATTTTCTTGAGCCGTTTTAGTGGCATTTGGCGTATATTCAAACCCTGCATAAATGTTGTTGCCTCTCAGGAAAAGACGAGGAGAAAATACGTTTTCTTCGCCGTTATCGTACGTATTGTCATCAAGGTTATCTGTGGTCCAGGTAATGTTGTAATCTTCGATATTTTCTACCACTTTATACGCTTGCGAACTGACGTTGGTTACCACGTACCCGTCCAGCGGTACAAAATCATCATAAGTGAATCCTTGGTTGACACGCACATACATATCCGCAGGCCCGCCTTGGGTTTCAAATGACTGTTTGTACATAAATGCAAACGTATATTTGTCCGCATCACAATCATCCACTTGTGTACCGATCACCAATCTTCGCGCATTCTCATAGATCATGTTGCTGGTATTGTTTTGTTCAGGCACTTTAATGTTGACGATACTACCCGCACTCACCAGCGGCATCGCTACATTTTGGATCGTTGAAAGATTGGTCTCGTCAAACGCATCAAGGGCATCAAATTTGAAGCTTTCAAAATAGACCGATTTGCCTTCCACTGAAATGTTGGTCTCGCTGTCTCCCTGATCTTGATCGGGCTCGCCCGGAGTGCTGTCTGACAATCCTTTGGTTTCTTCGTATCCGAGGATCACCACATGCTCATTTTGATCCGTTACAAGAATCTCTATTGCCGATCTGGAAGCTCCCGTATCTCCGTCTAGTATCACCTGCGTATCGGTCAGCATATCCGTATCGTACGTTTTACAGCGCGTGATATTGGACTCTTTGTTGTTGTTGGTGGTCAATGTGACAAATCCGTAAGTGTCACACATGTATTGGCAATACGGTTTCGTATCGTCACTGGAACACTTTTCATTGTCCGTGATGCGCACCGGATAGTGGAATTTATTGAGAGATTTTGGTTTGGTTGTATTCTCGTCTGTTCCATTGATATCGTCAAAATCGTCCATTTTGATGGAAGTGTACCAGATATCTGAGCCGTGGTTGGTCGTAGCGCCGCTCCAACCGTCTCCCGGGCCTTCGCCGTTACCCGAACGCAACCCCACCGTATCTTCCTGCCATGTCATCGCAAATCCGGCACTTGAGCTTGCGATCCAAATATGGTTGGAATCTCTGCTTCCGGTAGTGAGCTGCTGAGGCGTATGCCATGTGATATTGCCATCTGCACTCACTATACCTCTGGCTGTCCATACGCAGCTAAACGGTACTTCCCAAACCTGTTTGCCATCAGGCAGTGCGGTTGCTCCTTCATAGTCGATCGATTTTTGCGGTCCGTTCACAGCAAAATAATCGGTCGGATATGTGGCATTCGCATCATCGCCTTCTTTTGGAAGGTCAAACGGATTGTTGCTTGGACAATATTTGTCATTCCATGCCACAAGGATGCGGTCACCCTCTACGGCCATCGTCGGTTTTTGCGCATGGCCAGGATACTCTATCGTGGTGCCGTTCCAATCTACTTCCATCGAACTCTTCTCAGTCGTATCCGAGATCACATAACTTTTCCACGAATCACCGTTATCTCTGGAATAGCTGACAAATACCCCGTCCACATGCGTCGGATCGCCTACGTCCGCACTTCCGATACCCGTCTCATAGTCTCCGACAATCTGCTGGGCATAACTTACCACGATCGGATGCACTTTTGTGCCTGCTTCGCCTGCTTCGGTCAAGTTTCCGTTTGCATGCGTTGAGGGCACTACCCTATCCAAAGATTCCGGTGTATTGTGCGATGTAGGGCTTTCGCGATGATAATTTGTGCTGCTTGGCTCATTGGACGTAGAAGAGATATTTCTTCTGACTGTTTGACTTGCATTAAACTCAGCCGCATCTGTCGACACTTCGGAATCTCCTCCGTCACACAATAGTGTCGTGCCGTTGATCTCCATCACCGGAGGCTGAGGCTCTATCACCGTTTCGCCTCCTCCATCGTCTGTAGTAGAACTGCTTCCGCTTCCGCATCCGACCATTAAACCGCTCATCATAAGCGCATCGGCAGATGTATAGATTACGCTTTTTTTTGTCATCCTGTCCTCTCTTTTTGGTATAGATTTTAGATTTTGAATTACTATACAATCACAGTATAATCAAAACTACTTTCTAAGTATAGCAAAATATCATTCTATATATATCACCCTATCGTGTGATTTTTA
>JAJPEU010000019.1 GCA_021166685.1 Sulfurovum sp.
GCTTCGGTAATTTGCATCAAGTCTGTATAGGTATGGTAGGCCCAATAAAACTCTATCATTGTAAATTCAGGGTTGTGCGTATGGTCCATTCCCTCATTTCTAAAGTTTCTGTTGATCTCAAAAACTGCTTCCATTCCTCCGACAATGAGACGTTTAAGGTAGAGTTCGGGTGCAACACGCAGATATCTGTCTATGCCAAGCGCATTATGATGGGTGATAAAGGGCTTGGCATTTGCACCGCCGGGAATAGGATGCATCATGGGTGTTTCTACTTCAAGAAAAGATCTTTCTTCAAAAAATCTTCGCACAAGAGAAACAATTTTGCTTCTCATGATAAAATTATCTTTCACTTCCGGATTCATGATCATGTCAAGATATCTTTGGCGGTAGCGTAATTCATGGTCTTGCAAACCATGAAATTTTTCCGGCAGCGGAGAGATGGCTTTGCTAACAATCTCAAAACGTTTGCAATGCAGCGTCAGTTCGCCTGTTTGCGTGATAAAAGGGTAACCCTCGGCAAGAACAATATCTCCGACTTCGATAAGTTTTTTGACTTTATTGTAATATCCTTCAGGCAGATCGTCGCGATTGTAATAAATTTGCACCAATCCGTCAGTATCTTCAAGTTTGGCAAATGCAGCTTTTCCCATAATGCGGATAAATTTGATTCTGCCTGTGAGAGTATAGGTTTTTGATAGATCTTTTTTTTCATCCGCGTCTATCTCTTTGATGTAGGCACACTCTTTGATAAACTGCTTGGAGGGCATTCCTTTTTTGATTTGGTTGGGGTAGGGATTGATGCCTTCTTCTCTTAAGACTTCTGTTTTTTTGATGCGCTCTTGAATATATTGATTTTCAAATATCAAAGTGTCTCCTCTGTTTGTTGATGTGTGTTTTTTTGGCAGGCTTCACAGATTCCAATGATTTTCATTGTATGCCCCGTCATCTTGAAATTAAATGTTTTGGCAATTTTTTCTTGCTGGCTTTCAATGGTTTCATCATAAAACTCTATAATTTTTCCGCAAGAAGTGCATATAAGATGGTCATGATGTTTTTTGAGCCCAATTTCATATTTTTTGCCTTGTACTCCAAAAGAAATGGAACTGACAATGCCGGACTCTTCGAGCAGAGATAGAGTGCGATAGACTGTAGCAATGCCCACATTGATATCAGGATATGCTTTTTTAAGAAGTATATAAATCTCTTCCGGCGTATAATGACCGCTATTTTCATACAGAAATTTTAAAATAAGTTCCCTTTGTTTGGTGAACTTGAGTGCATTGTCTTTAAGCAGTATTTTAAATTTTTTTAAAAGAAGAGAATAGGCGATCATCAATACCCTTCTTAATCTAAAGACACAGTACTGTTGGTTTCAGTATGATTTTGTAAGGTGGCATTGTTTTCCGGTCGCAAAGGAGTTGAAAGATTGGTTTCATTCTGATCAGCGGTTTCTTTTGTGTTTTCAATGGCTGCTGATGGATTTAAACCTAACGTTGAGGTGTCAAGATCAATTAGATAAGAACCGGTTGCTTTTAAATAAGGATAGAGCACACTCTCTTTTACATATTTTTCAAGATTGTCTTTGATGAGGGCAACATTCGACAATGCAGTGACGATGAGAGCGAAAATAATAAAATATTTTCCTCCGCCCGCGATAAATCCAAAAAGTCGATTGAGAAATCCCAATCCGCTTGCATCGCTCAATTTTGAAAAAAGAGAGCCAAGCAGAGTGGCTCCAAGCCATACAATGGTTAAAATAGCAAGAAAACCGATAAGCTTAAGCAAAGAAGTATTTTCTAAATGCAAGAAGTTGGTATCAATCACTTTAGCGGCATTTTCAGCAAGACGGGAAGCAAAATAAACACCGGCTACAAGACCTAATAGACCAAATACTTCTTTAATAAATCCGCTAATAAACCCTTTGATGCCGAGTATCAGAACAATAGCACCGATAGTGACATCAAAATAATTAAAATCCGTTATCGCAAAATCCATCTAAAATCCCTATTGTTGACTCATTTTTCGTTATTGTATCTAAAAACACTTTAGCAAGTTTATAATAACTTGGAAACTTCATCAGGCTTGTTGGCATATTGGAGGGCAATATCGCGACTGATTTTTCCTTCTCTGAGATATTTTAGGAGAACTTGTGTCTGCGTTTGCATGCCTGTTTCGCCCTGACCCAATTGCATTTGTGAATAGATCTGATGTATTTTATCTTCACGAATAAGGTTTGAAATAGCATGGTTAGTAATCAGAATTTCAGATGCCGCCACACGACCGCCGCCCAATTTTGGTAAAAGCGCCTGTGCAATAACAGCCACCAAAGAGGAGGAGAGCATTGCTCTGACTTGCGGCTGTTCTTCGCCGCTAAAAACATCAATGATACGGTTGATTGTACTTGGTGCAGAAGAGGTATGCAGTGTACCGAAAACAAGGTGTCCTGTTTCTGCAGCCGTTAAGGCTGCTTCTATGGTTTCCTTGTCTCTCATTTCACCGATAAGGATAATGTCAGGATCCTGACGCATGGCATATTTGAGCGCAGTGGCAAAATTTTTAGTATCCTCTCCCACACCCCTATGAGAAAAAACAGCTTTTTTATTTTGATGAATAAACTCTACCGGATCTTCAATGGTGATGATATGTTTTGAATAGTGAAGATTGATCTCATTGAGCATGGCGGCAAGCGTAGTTGATTTTCCCGATCCTGTAGGCCCCGTAACAAGAATAAGCCCTTTTTCCCTTTTAATCAGACTTTTATATACAAGCGGTGCACCGAGGTCATCAAGAGAGGGGACATCAATAGGAATCGTTCTAAAGGCCGCGGCCATATCGCCTAGCGTTCTATAATAGTTTGCTCTAAAGCGACCGATATTGGGAAGCAAAAGAGCAAAATCCAGCTCATTGTATTCCTCAAAGTGTTGTTTTTGTCTTTCTGTGATTAAAGAATAGCACATCTCTTCAATGTTTTCGCCTGTCAATTTGGGGAGATTGACGGGTTTGAGCGAGCCGTCAAGTCTGATCTGAGGTTCTGTGCGGCTCACCAGATGAAGATCTGAAGCACCATGCACAGTAACACTTTGAAGCAACTTTTTAATATCAAAATCGGCCATATAGATTTCCTTTTTTAATGTAATTTTTTTTGATAAACAGACTCATTGTAGCCGACGGTAATATCATCGTTCCATTCAACAACAGGCCTTTTGATGAGCATATTGTCTTTGGTTAGCCATTGTGCTTTTTCTTTTTCATTGAGAGCAAGATCTTTGAGTTTTAGGGTCCGGTATGTGGTACTTTTTGTGTTAAAAAGTACATGAATATCCACGTATTTAAGCCAATCGTCAATCTTTTTTTGTGTTGCAGGCGATTCGCGTAAATCTATAAAAATATAAGGCACTCCGTACGTTTCAAAGTGTTTGATCGCTTTTTTTACGCTGGCGCAGTTTTTTATCCCATATACCTTTAGCATCTTTACTCGATAATTGCCGGGACAACAAAGAAATCATTTTGACTTTGAGGCGCATGGGAAAGAACTTCTTTTGCAATAGTATCTGATTCTCGGATACTGTCTTCTCTCATGGGAGTACCGCCCTCTAGAGTAGAAAAAGAAGCATCTAGCATTTCAGTATCAAGTTCATTGAGGTTATCCACGTACGCAAGTATTTCTGTTAATTGTTTCATGATTTCTTCTTTTTTGCGTTCATCCACCCGAAGATGGGAAAGTTTTTCCAATTTGTTTAAAACAGTACTATCTATATGCATAATTAAACCCTCTACCCTTTTTCTTATTATATATTAATTTAGTTTAAGATATAACTACAATAATTAAATGACAAATCAAAGGATAGAGATATGCTGCAACAATTAGATATGAATTCTGAAGAATTTAAAGCAGAGCTTGAAAAAACAGAAAGATTTGCAGATAAAGTGTGTGAAAGCCGGGGATGGGTGTATGGTCCCAATGCTGATGTTAATGAAGGCGTGATTATGGGATTGGCCAGACACAAGTTGCTTTATGGGAAAAGATTTTGCCCTTGCTATATGGTGGACGAGGATGAAAGCAAGCCCGGAAAATTTAAAAGTGCGGACGACAGAATATGTCCTTGCAAGCCTGCCATTGAAAAAGAAATCCCCCAGGAGGGCATTTGCCATTGTCAAATATTTTGTACTCCCGAGTATTTTAAAGAACATAAAAAATAGCGAAACTAGACATAAAATATAATTATTTAAGACAGAGGAGAAACAGAAAGGAATGTTGCAAAAAAGCAGTATCAACTCTGAAGAGCTTGAAAGTCTTTTGAGGTCCAGAGCGCAAGGTGAGATCGATTTCATTTTGGTAGATGTAAGAGAGCAGATAGAGTATGATATGGGACATATCAGGGGAGTGAACATGCTTAGGCCGACATCCAATTTCTCAGGCTGGGCAGAAGCGCTATTTAACGAAACCAAAGACAAAACGGTTATTTTTACCTGCCGCACCGGCAGCAGAAGCGGACAGGTACAAATGATTTTTAAGCGCAACGGCCATCAGCATGCAGTCAACCATGCAGGCGGAATAGTCACTTATCGTGGCGAGACAGAAAAGTAAACCATGAGTGTTGTTGATCTTTTTATGAGACTGCTTAGTTTCGAATCCGTTACGCCGGACGATGCAGGTTCTTTGGCGTTCATAGAAACATACCTTCAGGAGTATGAGGCGCATTATGCCAACAAAGAAGGAGTAAAAAACCTTTTTTTAACGAAAAAATTTTCAGAAGGACCCCATTTATGTTTCGCAGGGCACGTAGACGTGGTGCCTGCCGGCGAGGGGTGGAAAACAAATCCTTTTGTTCCCGTCGTCAAGGAAGGCAATATCTATGCTCGCGGGGCACAGGACATGAAAAGCGGTGTGGCTGCATTTGTGCAGGCGGCCAAAGATACAGATAGTTTTAAAGGACGGCTATCACTTTTGCTTACATCAGATGAAGAAGGGGATGCAAAATACGGCACAGCAGTCATGCTTGAGTATTTAAAACAAATTGATCTTCTTCCTGAATACTGTATTGTTGCAGAGCCGACGTGTGAAACAGTTTTTGGAGATGCCATTAAGATTGGGAGAAGAGGATCCATTAATGGCACTTTAGTAGTGAAGGGAAAACAAGGGCACGCAGCCTATCCGGAAAAAGCAGTTAACCCCATTCACCAAATTAGCCAAGTGTTAAACAAAATCGCAGGTGTTGATTTGGACAATGGCGACGAAGATTTTGCTCCAAGCAAAATGGTGATTACCGACATACGTTCAGGAATGGAGGTTACCAATGTATCTCCCGGAACATTAAAAATGATGTTTAATGTGCGAAATTCTACAAAAACGACGGAAAAAGAGATTAGGTCACATATAGATAATTGTTTTAAAGGGCTTGATTATGAGTTGACGCTTGTGCAATCAGCATATCCTTTCGTAACAAGCAGAGACTCTCTTGTCGTTAAAAAACTTTCTGAAAGTATCTTGACTGCAACGGGGATCAAAACGAAATTTTCCACAGCAGGCGGAACAAGCGATGCAAGATATATTGCGGCATTTGATATTGATGTGGTGGAATTCGGCGTAAAAAACGATACTATACATGCCCCCAACGAGAGAACCAGTATTAAAGAGATTGAGGGGCTTTATGAGGTTTTTAGACACATGATTGTTCATTTTGACAGAGTTTTATTATAAAAACCAAAAACAATCAAGCAGCAAAAAGGTAAGAAATGAAAAAAATTGTAATTTTAATGGGAATTGTTTGGGGCGGATTGTTTGGGTCGGAATTGGTTTGGCAAAAAGATATCGATGCGGCATTTGAAATCGCACAAAAAGAACATAAGAATATTATGCTTATGGTAGAGAGCCAGAACTGCCGATGGTGTAAAAAGATGGAAGATGAGACCTTGGCTGACGAAAATGTACAGAAAAGATTGGCCGCTTATAGCCTTGTGAAAGTTTCCAGAGGAGAGGAGAGGATTATGGATCAATTGCCTATGATCCACGGTGTTCCCACTATTTTTTTTATGACGCCTGAGAAAAAAATATTGCAAAAAGTAGTGGGATATTTTAATATTGAAGATTTTTTGGGCTATATTGATGACGCTGAGCGCATTCAATCTTCATCACTAGATTAAGACAGGGCGACAATGTTTCATGAATGGCGCAAATCAAATGATGCGCACATTAAAAATAAGATAAATATATGATTTTTGGCCGCCCCCGTTTTAAAGAATATATGATGGCAAGGCTAGTTACCTTGAGCATAATGATATTTTTAGTTTTTAGCGTAGGCCTGTTTCTGATAGGCAGAGATATGCAGACAATCATTTTGGCAATACTATTGCTGGCTTTGGCTTTTTCTTTTTTTGTTTTTTCCATTTACCGCGGAGCCAAACATATGGAAAAAGAGTTAAACACGATCAATAAATATTTGGAAAATATCGATAAAATCGATAAAATTGATTATAAAGCACATTTTTTTACTCAGGAATTTGAAGAACTCAATCAAAATTTGGCCAAAGCATTAAAGAAAGCACAAAAAAGAGAAGAAATCAAGCAGCAGTATAATGCAAAACTTAAACTCAAAAACAGACAGCGTGCCGATATGATTTCGGCTATTGCGCATGAATTTCGCAATCCAATTGCTTCTATTATGGGTTATGCTCAGACATTACAAGATGACCCGAATATTCCTAAGCCTCTGCAGGAAAAATTTCTAAGTAAAATTTACAATAATGGCAATAAAATAGAAAGTCTTTTGGGCCGTTTAATTTTATGGAATAAATTTGAAAGCAAGGAAACAAAGCTTCACAAAAGTAAATTTGATATTTTAGAGTTGGCGCAAGAGACTAAAATTTCCCTCCACGAGAAATATAAAAACAGAGAGATTATCGTGCAGGGAAAAAATCGTATGGTTGAAGCAGACAGAACATTAATGGATGTTGTTCTGAAAAATCTTGTGGAAAATGCACTCAAATATTCAAAAGATGAAGTAACTATCATTGTAGATGCTCAGAGAATATCTGTGGCGGACAAAGGCGTAGGTATCGCGCCAAAAGATATCGATAAGGTTACTAAAAAATTTTATCGTTCAGGCGTGCACAATTGGGATAATTCCATGGGGCTTGGACTTTCTATCGTTAAAACGATATTGATGCTGCATTACACAAAATTAGAAATTGAAAGCGAATTGGGAAAAGGTTCTGTTTTTTCATTTATTATGGTTTGAGATACAAATGTTTTGATGATACTTATGAGTTTGATTGAAGACAAGTCTCTTTTTTTGAACAATTTTCCACACTTTAGCCAAATTTTATTTCATAAAACTTCTTTTTTGAAAAAATCATTCAAAGTTAATACTTTATACAATAGAATTATCTTGTATTAATAATACTTATTTTCATAACAATAAGTATTATGATGATAATTAATATCAAGGAGAAAGTATGAAACTGGGTTTTTTGGTTGACCTCAACCTTTGCATGGGCTGCAAAGGTTGTGAAATCGCTTGTAAAGTGGAAAATGAAGTACCGCTTAGCTCTTGGCGTCTGCGCGTAAAATATATTGATATAGGGTCATTTCCCAATACTTCAAGATCTTTTACGCCATTACGCTGTAACCACTGCGAAAATGCTCCTTGTGAACGAATATGTCCTGTGTCTGCATTGCATTATTTGGAAAATGGTATTGTTAATATTGACAGTGCCAGATGCATCGGCTGTGCAGGATGCATGATGGCATGTCCGTATGGAGCTATCTATATGGATCCCGAATCCAACACGGCAGACAAGTGTACCTATTGTGCACACAGAATAGAAAGCGGCATGATGCCGGCATGTGTCGTTGCTTGTCCGGTGGAGGCAAATATTTTTGGTGATGTGGAGGATGAGCATAGCCATATTTCACGCTATATCATGGAGCATCAGGGCGGAGTACAGGTGCGCAAGCCCGAAAAACATACCAATCCTAAGCATTATTATGTAGGCGGAGGAACACAAACACTTGATCCTCTTGCGCATCAGAGACTTGAAGGATACGGATTATTTAACAATGTGACACACCTTGAGCATAATGGTGATCCGCATCACGGCGTACTCGATAGATTTTTGGCGCCATTTGTGGGACATGAAAAAATCGATAATAAAAGTTTTATGGATTTTAGCGCCGATCAAACTACATCAAAAGAAGGAGATCATTAATGGTTGAGAATACTATACATGCCACACAGGCAGTCGTCACATTGGATATCGCGCTTCCTGGAATTATTTGGGGGTGGATGATCACATTGAATATGTGGGCAAAAAGCATTGGAACCGGTGTTGTTATGGTAGGGGCTTATCTTTTGTATAAATATAAAAAAGAAGAAGTGTCCAGTCTTAGATGGATTATGCCTCTTATTTCATTTATAGCATTGAATGTTTTTCTGTTATTTACTTTAGTGGATCTGCACCAACCTTATAGAATGGTCAATATATTTTTACATCCGCACTGGACATCTGCAATTACTGTGGGTGCATGGATGGCATCACTTTTTACACTCTTGATGACGATTTTAATGGTTATCGGTGCCGCAGATGCTTTTCCCGGATTGGGCGGCAAAAAGTGTAAAATTACGGCGTTGGCAAGAAACAATAGCGGTTTATATGAAAAGCTATTTCCGTTTGTAGTTTTTTTAGCAATTCCTGTGACAATGTATACAGCGATTATTATGGCAGAATCAAGCGCTAGAGAACTATGGCAGGCCCCTACAGAGATGATACAAATGTTGTTAGCGGCTTTAATGGCGGGATCAGCAGCGCTGATTTTATCGTCCGGTTCTTGGGATAAAGAGGTAAGAAAAGATTTGTCGCTGGTGCTGATGGTTGCAGTATTTGCAAGTTTTCTGATGTATATGGGCGAATACTTTTTCTCATTTAAATCTTCAGAAGCGGAGGCAACCTTGGCTTATGTGCATGCGGGGGGAGAATTCAATGTTGAATTTTGGTTTGGTATGGTACTCGGATTTATTGTCCCTTTTTTCTTGGCAGCGAGTACCATAAAGAGCGACAATACAACGCTATTGAGATTCGCAGCTATTTTGACATTAGTAGGACTTTATCTTGCAAAAGATGTATGGCTGAAGATTCCACAAATGCTACCGTTGAGTTAATAAGGAGACACAGATGACAAAATCAATAAACAATAAACAGCCTCTTTTTGTAGAAAGCAGAAGAACTTTTCTTAAGGGCACGGCATATTCTGTAGCAGGGGCAACGCTTGCTGCAGGTGTTTTTAAAACCATAGCAGATACGCCGGCTGTAGCAGAGAGTAGATTTACGCCTACACCTCAAACACTTTCATTTTATCCGCCGTTGGAACAGTGGGATAGTTTTACAGAACTTGATGGACATGATTGGAAGAGAGGCGGTACACTTCGCAATGGTGTTGCCAACAGCGACAATCCAAATGGAATAAAAGCAACAGAATACATGCTTGTGCCTTTGATCTGTTCAAACTGCGAGGCTGCCTGCGGGCTTACCGGATGGGTCGATATCGGAACGTATAAACAATCTCAGGATCCAAAAGATCTTAAGGTGCGAAAATATATGGGGAATCCGTTGCATCCGGCAAGCCGCGGGCGGAACTGCGCCAAAGGGTATGCTGTACAGTCACAGATGTATGATCCCGACCGTATTCCGTTTCCGCTCAAAAGAGCACCCGGTTCTAAACGCGGTGAAGGCAAATGGGTGCGTACGACTTGGGATGAAGCAATGCAGACAATCGGCAAAAAGATGCATGATACGCTTAAAAGCGGAGATGAAATTTCTAAAAAGTCAATTATGTATCATGTGGGACGTCCCAACGAAAGCGGATTTGGCCATAGAGTACTTTACTCTATGGGGGTCGATGGACACAATTCTCACAGCAATGTGTGCAGTGCCGGAGCAAGACAGGGGCTAACACACTGGACAGGAGACGACAGGCCTTCTCCGGACTGGGCAAACAGTAAGCTGATTTTTTTACAATCATCACATGCTGCGGATGCAGGACACTTTTTTCAGCAACACGCAGGATTTATCGCAGATGCGAGAAAAAAAGGCGCCAAATTGGTGGTAATGGATCCTCGCATGTCCAATTCGGCCGGAATGGCAGATTTGTGGGTGCCTATTTGGCCGGGGACAGAGGCAGCGCTTTATCTTTACTTGGTCAATCGAATCGTCAACGAAAAAGACCCCAAAACCGGTAAAGATTATATCGATCACGATTTTATGAAAAATTGGATCAACTGGGATGTTCTCATCCGGGATGACGAGTATCTTGCTTTTATGGTTTCGCAAGGCTATATCTCTAAGCTTCCTTCGGGGGGAAGCTATGAAGATTTCGTCAAGCTTCTTCAAGAGGTGTATGCTCCTTATACGCTTGAGTTTGCCGCAAAAGAGTGCAGGGTTGATGCTGCAACTTTGTCAAAACTTTTTGATATGTTTATCGAGGGGGGAGACAAGGTAACAACCTACTTCTGGAGAGCCGGCACGATCGGTAACCGCGGAGGCTGGATGAACGTCAGAACAGCGGTGCTTGCTTTGGCGCTCAGGGGATGCTATACTGGTGATGTGGGGAACAATGGATGCTATGGTTTCCATGAAATTTTTGTCAATGCCAAAGGGGATGCGGCCACTGAAGCCGGTAAAAAACCTGAAAAGGTTGATGTGTGGAATGAACTTTTATTTCCGCCGGATTTTCCGTTAAGTACCAATGAGCCGAGTTATCTGTTGCCTCATTTGCTTGCTGATGAAGAATGGCAAAAGAAATGGATCAGTAAAGGCTTGAATGTTCCGCAGAAGATCGCCGTATATATTCCTAGAATGTATAATCCGGTATGGATCAATCCGGACGGATTCAGATGGATAGAGATTTTAAAGCGTGAAGACAAGATGGAGCTCACATTCAATCTCTCGCCTACGTGGTCTGAAACAAACTGGTATTGTGATTATATTCTTCCTACCGGATTGGCAGGAGAGAGACACGATCAGCATTCTGAAGCAACAAAGCCGGCAAGATGGCTGGGGTTTAGACAGCCTGTTCTTAGGGTAGCACTTGAAAAGATGGGATGGAAGCCAACTGATCCTGCCAGGGCAACCCTTGAAGCGCATATGAAAGCGGGTCTTGGCGAAGTGTGGGAAGAGGTGGAGTTCTGGGCAAATATGTTTGTTCGCTATGTTGATCCGGATGGAAGCCTGGGCGTGAAAAAACATTGGGCATCCAAGGAAGATCCAAGCAAGCCGGTTACTATTCCTGAATGGTATCAGGCAGTATTTGACCATGTGCATCATCTTAAGGCTGCAGCCTCAAAAGATCCAAAATATGCCAACAGCAAATATCCAAATTATGAGATGATGAGAGATATGGGGGCATGGCTTGAAGAAGATAATATCTTTAAGCCCCAAGAAAGAGAATTAAAAAATGAAAATGGTGTTATCGAATCAATGGAGATGCGATTTGATGCCAGTACCCTCAATGTGGAACCTAATGGCGTTGTCAAGGCAAAAATAGTAGGAAGCGATGAGGTGAAAGCTATGGGTCTTGTTATGGGCGACAAGGTTGTGGAAGGCTTCAAGTCCTCCAGCCGCAAGATGGAATTTTTTGCAAGCTGGATGAAGGATTGGAAATGGCCTGAGTATGCGATACCCATCTATCCTGCCACTAAAGAGCAAAGAGAAAAAATGGTACATATTGTTAGCCAGATCCACCATGACCATATGCAAAAAGAAAATGATTTTGCACTTAATCCAATCTTTAGATTGCCGTATAATATTCATACACGTTCAGTAAACTCTAAACATTTGATGGAAATTTCACAAAATCATAATCCGATTTGGATTGCCACTACTGATGCCAAACGGTTAAATATCAAACGGGGGGATGCCATTAAAGTAACGATGACCGATACCGTTTCCGGGCTTGAAAGCGGATATTTCGTTGCTATGGCTGTACCTACAGAGGGTATTTTGCCTGGCACGCTTGCATGTTCACACCATGCAGGACGATGGAAGCTTCAAAATGCAGTTGAAATTCCTGGATTTAAAGAAAAATTGGGTGTCATGGGTATGGGTGCACCGCTGTATGAGATGACTATGGATGACAAAGTCGGTACGCTTAAGCCTAAGCAGGGTATCGATGCGGGACTCATGGAAAGAAGAAGCTCTTGGCAGTTTAAAGAATACAACAGAGATATTGACAATGTATGGTGGGATGGCCTGAGCGGTTCATGGCAAAATGCAGTGGCTCCGGCTCACCCTGACCCGATTTCAGGGGCTCATGCATGGCATCATAAAGTTTCGATTGAACCAGCAGGCAAAGAGCATAAAATCGGTGATATTTATGTCAACTATGATAATAATATGAAGGTTTATCAAGCATGGAGAGATAAGCTTGCAAGACCGCTTGACAGTACCAACACAACCAGAAGACCTAAAGAGCTTAAAAGACCTGTTTGGGCGTTGACAGACAAAGCTTGGTCTGTTAATATTACAGATTAATTAAAGTGTATTTGAAATAATTTTATCTTATGAGAACTTCGCAATGACAGTTTGTCGTTGCGAATAAAGATCACAATTTTGTTTAGAATGGCGCTATAAGGAAAAAAATGAAGACAGAAGACATAGAAAATCGTATCGCCATATATGGCTTAAGCTCAAGACTCATGATCATGGAGGCTGATAAGACATTTTTGGAATCGATCCATAGTGATGAAGCGATTTTAGAGATGTTTCCAAACTATAGAGATTGGAGCAAACACAAAGAGTTATCCATGGATGCGCTAAAAGAGAAATATTATGATGTTGATTTTGCCAATCTTTTTTTAATGCATTTGGTGCCCTATGAGAGCTTCTATACAAGAGAAGATCAAATGATAGAAAGCGGAGGAGACAATCCTGTGGTGTCACTCTATAATGCGCTTGATTTTAGAGCGGAACTTGACAAAGTAAGGGTCGTGAGCCCGGATCATATCGGAGTGGAGCTGGAGTTTATGCTGATGCTTTGCATGGCTCTGAAAAAAGCCCATGAAGCAGAGGATAGCGAGGGAATAAAGGAAATTTTGGAAATACAAAAAGGATTTTTAAAAGATCATTTGCTTGAATGGGCTCCAATGTTTCTCATCAATATGAAAAAAGAGTCGCAGACTCCTTTGTACCATGACGGCGCCGAACTTGTTTTGGAATTTTTATTAAGTGACTATGAATATGTGATAAAAGAACTCAACAGCTATTGTGAGAACTAATGCGTTTACATTTTGATGCAGGCTTATGTGTAAGAGCCAAAAGTAAATCTTCAAATTGCACTAAATGTGTTGATGTATGTCCCTCAAGCATACAGATAGTAGACAATCTGCCGAGTTTTGCACCGTCAACAGGCATACAGGCGGCTGCGTGTGTGGGGGTTTGTCCGACTGAAGCGTTTAGTCTCTCTGATTTTTCTGTCACAGAGTTTTTCTTTCATTTTCTCGCATCAAAGGTAAGACTTATTTCTTCCGGTGTTAATATTCCCTGCATTTCCGTATTAAGCGTGGAACACCTTATTGCTTTGGCATTGGCAAGCGATGAGGCTATCAGTCTGGATTTAGCCGGCTATGAAAAAGGAAGCACACTTTTGGGGCATATTAGGACAACGATAGAAGAGGCGAATTTTATTCTTTCGAGTTTTTGCGACAAGCAGCTTGAAATAAACTTTGTTGACACCCCTATGGAAACGCAAACTTTTATGCCAAAGCAAGAAGAGGCATCAAGACGTGATTTTTTGCGCAATGCTTCCCTAAAGGGCGCAATCAAACAAAAAAAAGCATTTGATGATGAAGTAAATGCACAGATGCTGCAGCAGTTTGAGATAGACGGTACCGTGATTGCCAAAATAAAAAACAAGCAGCTGCCCGATAAAAGAAAAATACTTTTTACGGCACTCAAAAGAACGAATACACCAAAAGTTTTTGAGATATTGCCCCAAGAAGAGGTAAGCTTTGTATCCCAAAAATATATAAATGAAAATTGCACCAATTGCCAAATCTGCTATCGTGTTTGCCCTACGGGCGCTTTGAGTTCTGACAGCAAGTTTTCGCTTATACATTTTGATGCGATGCTTTGCGTTAAGTGCCACTTGTGCCATGATGTGTGCGAACCTCACGCTATAGGGCTTCAAAGCGGTTTTGAAATTAAAGAATTTTTTGAACCTTCCCAAAGAGTCCTGGCTGCTTTTAGTGTCAAACGATGTAATGAGTGCGGCAATTATTTTACCTATACAGGCGGAGAGCAGATTTGTCCACGCTGCATGACAGAAGAAGAAGAGGCATTTTTTCTTCATCATAATGCCAAAAAAATGAGAGGAGAAGAGTAGTTATGCAGCCCCATGAGATAAAACCTGATACAAAGCTTTGCACTATTTTGGGCCACAATGCCCAAACCGGTTATATACGAAAATATTTCAATAAAATAATGAAGCATTACGGTCTCAATGCAACCGCTATTGCTCTCAATATTACAGATGAACATTTTGATTTTACGATGTCTAATGTAGGGCAGTCCAAAGTAGACAGGATGATGATTGAACGAGAATTTCAAGCAAAATCTATAGGCTATTGTGATAGTTTGGATGAGGTAAGCCGGGAAAAAGGCAGAATTGATTTTATTGAGATAGAGAATGGAAAAATCAAAGGAATTTGCCTGGATGATGAAGTGGCAGATCTTTTTGATAATCCATTGTTTGTAGACGATCAGATACGTTTTGTGGCCAAAATAATGCTCATAGCCAACAGATGGTATGGTTGTCCCGTAGAGCTAAATGATATACCTTTGTTTATAGGAGAGAAATAATGAATAATATGGATGATTTTAGAAAAGAGTTTGAAGCGCTTACAGATAAAAATTTTAATGCTAAGCCGGTATTCTGTTCTGATGAAAGCTGCGAAATCAATGAAGAAAATGATCTGAAGGATTATCCAAGCTATACTGAGGCATTGTATGCAAAGCTCGCATCTCCTTATGTTAGCGGTATCTATTTGTCGCGATGGGATATCAAAAATATCGCTCAGGCAGCAGGGGAATCCATGGCAATCCATCCAAGAAAAAGGATGTTTGAGCTTTTGATGAAATTTGCGATAACAAAAGAGGATATGCAAAATGTTTTAGATGCCCTAAGAGAGCACATAGAAGAAAAAATTGCTATCTATGAAGAGTTGATGACTGATTTTCCTGCGAGTGCCGAGGTGTTCAGGCCAAAGATCGAAAAAGCTCAAAAAACAATGAAATTTTTTCCTCAGATTATTGAAGAGTATTTTGAGTAAGCAATCGGATTAAACTAATTTGCGCTATAATCATTGCATTTATCGCAAGGGGTTATTGTGCCAAAAGTTACCAAAGAAAAAGCGCTGAAGTATCACAAAAAAGGCAAAATAGGTATAGAGCCTACAAAGCCTTGCGATACACAATATGACCTTTCTTTGGCCTATACGCCCGGCGTGGCCTATCCTTGTCTTGAGATAGCAAAAGATAAGGCACTCTCGTTTGAATACACCAACCGTGCCAACCTTGTGGCCGTTGTTTCTGACGGAACAGCAGTACTTGGTCTTGGAAATATCGGTCCATTGGCCGCAAAACCTGTTATGGAAGGAAAATCGGTACTTTTTAAAAAATTTGCCAATGTTGATGCTTTTGATATTGAGCTGGATGTGCATAGCGTAGAGGAGATTGTAGCTGTCTGCAAGGCGATTGCACCGACGTTCGGAGGGATCAATCTTGAAGATATCAGTGCTCCCAAGTGTTTTGAAATAGAAAAAATACTCCAAGAAGCACTTGATATTCCGGTTTTTCATGACGATCAGCATGGTACAGCCATTATTACTACCGCAGGATTGATAAATGTGCTGGAGTTAACAGGGAAAAAAGCCGAAGAGATAAAGGTAGTTGTTAACGGAGCCGGAGCAGCCGGAATTTCATGCGCAAAAATGTATCAAAGCCTAGGGGTAAAAAATATCATTATGTGCGACAGCAAAGGAGTGTTGTCCGCAGAGAGAACAGATCTTAATAGCTATAAAGCGGCATTTGCCATACAAACTGATGCAAAAAATTTAGAGGAGGCCATAGAAGGTGCGGATATGTTTTTGGGATTAAGTACGGCAGGAGTCTTAACCAAAGAAATGGTTGCAAAAATGGCCCCAAATCCTGTTGTCTTTGCTTTGGCAAATCCTATTCCTGAAATTTTCCCTGAAGAGATTAAAGCGATAAGAGAAGATGCAATTATTGGTACCGGACGTTCAGATTATCCAAATCAAGTCAATAATGTATTGGGATTTCCTTCTATTTTTAGGGGAGCCTTGGATGTTGGAGCAAAAAAAATCACAGAAGGCATGAAAATGGCAGCAGCCAAGGCTTTGGCTGCTTTAGCCAAAGAGACGGTACCTCATTATGTGAAAACAGCGTATTGTAATCAGCATATAGCTTACGGAAAAGAATATATTATTCCGCTTCCCTTTCATAAGGAAATATTGATTTGGGTGTCCTCCGCTGTGGCCAAAGCTGCCTTTGAAGAGGGGGTGGCCAGAATAAAACACTATGATCATGAAGCCTATCGAAAAGAGTTGGAATGCCTTATTTATGGATTTTCGGAAGGGAAAGTGCTGCGCTAGATGAATTTAAGATCTTATCTTCTTCTTGATGAACTGCTTAAGAAGCATCCGGCAACGCATAAGGAAAATCGGGCATTCGGCTTAGAGCATCCTTTGGAGCAGAATAGGCCGATAAGACAACTTTTTCTTTGGATGGAAAAACATATTTCTGTCTTAAGGCAACCCTGTATCGGCGATCTGTTCTCTTCTTATGTTTATACGGTAACCCTCATATTGTGTATTTTGGTTTTTATTATAGGTTTTTTTTCTGGAATCGGGTTGCTTGGCTATAGCGGACAGGAACCTGTCAATATTATTTATTTTTTAGCAATGGTTGTTTTTGTACCGTTGCTAACGATAGCATTGGCATTTTTATCTATGCTTAAAGCGCACAAAGCGCAAAATCTATTGGTGCATATATCGCCGGCATTTTGGATGGAAAAGATAGCTGAACGGTTGTCTTACGCTAAGCGGGCCGATATGAAAAAAATTAAAATAGATCCGCTGGTAGGCAATTGGCTTGTTATTGAGCGTTCTCAGCTGCTTGCATGGGTTTTTTCATGGGGTTTGGTGGCTGCACTTTTGGGGGCAGTGATTACAAAAGATATCGCTTTTGCATGGAGTACAACACTTAAGGTTTCTCCTGAAGAGTTCTATGATTTTGTAAATATGATTGCTTTTGCATGGAGAGATTTTGTTCCTGAGGCAGTTCCGTCTTTAGAGTTGATAGAGCAAAGCCGATACTTTAGATTGGGCGAGAAAGTGGATGCCCGGATGATCCGCCATGCTTCTATGCTGGGAGAATGGTGGAAATTTTTGTTGTGCTCCGCGCTTTTTTATGCAATTATTTTAAGGTTTGGAATGTTTTTGTTGGCCAAAATAGGTCTCAGGAGGGCACTGAAGAAATCAATACTGAGTCAAAAGAGCGCAGTTCGATTGTTGCATGAAATGAATGAGCCATTGATAGCAAGCACCGCAGATGGCGCAGAGGACTCTTTGGTGAAAACAACCCAGGGGCATCTTCAAGAGATAAAAAAATTGAACACATTGTATGACGGCGTACTTGGTTGGTCGTATTCCAAAGAAGAAATAGCGGTTTTAAGCGATGCGATAGGAATTGCAGCTTCATTCATGCTCTCCGTAGGCGGCAACAACAGTTTGGCGAATGATGCCTATGCTGTCAGCCGATCGTATGGAGAGATGCTTTTGTGCATTAAAGCCTGGGAGCCTCCGACGATGGATTTTATAGATTTTGTGCAAGCTTTGAGTCAACAGGCCGATAAAATCATAGTTGTTCCTCTGGGAACGCCCCAAGAAGCATATCAGCCGCGGTCAAATGCAGTTCAGGTGTGGGCAAGAAAGCTTGCTTTGCTGCAAGATGATAAGGTATGGCTTAAAATATGAACTTCTCTCATCCAAAATTTGCTGTTGTAGGACACCCCAATAAAGGCAAAAGCAGCATCGTTGCTTCTTTGGCGCTTGATGACAGCGTACAGATTTCAGATACTCCCGGGACCACTCTTAAGAAACGCAGCTTTCCTCTTGTGGCAGACGGGAAGATACTGTATGAACTGTACGATACTCCCGGTTTTCAAAGAGCAAGACATGTGCTCGAATGGCTTAAAAAACATGATGTATCTGCGGATAAAAAACAAGAGGCGGTACAGTCTTTTCTTTATGCGCACCAGGAAGATGAGCGTTTCAGAGATGAAATAGAGCTGCTTGAGCCTATTATGGAAGGAGCGGGGATTATTTATGTGGCGGATGGTTCAAAACCCTACAGTCAAGAATATGAAGCTGAAATGGAGATACTTCGCTGGACAGGTCAGCCCTCTATGGCGCTCATTAACCTTATAGATCAAGCCGATTATGTGCAAGAATGGAAGAGAGCGCTGGAGCAATATTTTAAGATGGTTAGGGTGTTTAACCCAATGACGGCAACCTTTAAAAAGCATTTGCAGCTTTTAGAAAGCATGGCCCAGCTCAAAGAAGAGTGGACAGCTCCGATGAAGATCTCTATTAAATATTTTGAGCAATACCATGAACAGATGCTTTGCCGGACCGCAGAGACAATAGCACAGCTGATGGCCGAGTCTCTTGCTCATGTAGAACGCCTTACTCTAAAAGATAAAGAAGCTGCCGCCACAGAAGAAAAAAAAATTGAAGAAATGTATAAAAAAACATTAAGGGATCTAGAATATAAATCTCAAAAAAATATAGAAAAGATATGGCATCATGGACATCTTCAAAAAGAAGAGAAAAGTTTGGCATTTGAAAATATGGATCTTTTTTCTAAGCAAAGCGCCTCCATATTCGGCCTGACACAAAAAGAGCTTATTGTTACCGGAGCAACAGGGGGAGCCATTACCGGAGCAGGAGTGGATCTGCTGCTCGCGGGACATACGCTTCTTTTGGGAGGAGCGATCGGTGCGGTTATTGGCGGGGCCAGTGCTTATTTTGGATTTGAAAAGCTTGCCAAGATAAATCTTTTAGGGCAAAAGCTGGGACAAAAATATCTCCAAATCGGCCCTATGGAAAATCAAAATTTTCCTTTCATCCTTTTAGGGCGGGCTTTGTATCACGCGCAAACAGTTGCTTCTGTATCTCATGCAAGAAGAGAAAAGCTAAAACTTGAAACGAATCAAGCATTTAAAAACCAATGGATGGACGAAAGTAAACGAAAATCTTTATACCGGTACCATAAAAAATTTCAAAGCGAAGCAAAAATAGATGCAGAGGATATAAAAACATATGAAAAGATGATTTTGGAAATTTTAAAAAAGTGCATCAATGTTTAATGAAATCCAATCGGATCTTTGATTAAGCGATAAACGAGACTGCGGATCAAATCCGTACTGACGAAAATGCCGTTCTCCTAAATCTGATTCTATTGTTCCGGATTTGATTCAGGATTCAATTAAAATATTTTTTCTATTCCCATTAAAACAACCGCAGACAAAAGTCCTCCGGCAACGCCTGCAAGTACATCATCACCCATAACACCAAGTCCTCCTTTAAGTTCTCTGTCAATCCACCCTATCGTTGAAGGTTTCCAGATATCAAAAAGACGAAATGCCCCAAAGCTTAAAACAATTGCCGCTATATGCATGTGGGGATAATGCATTGCAGCAGCTGTTGAATGCGCTATCATAAGAGAGATCCACATACCGGCAGCCTCATCTATAACAATCTCCTGCTGATCATGAACGCCTGTATGTTTTTCGTATTTATTGATCTCCACAATACCTATGATTGTTATGGCCAGGGTTAGCATAAAAAGCGTTTCCATTCCCAAAAAATACAAGACGCCAAGACCTACGGGAAGAGAGGCGAGTGTACCTGCCGTTCCGGGAGCTTTTGGGCTAAGTCCTGCACCGAAAAAAGTTAAGAAAAGTTTTTGCAGATTCATGGCTATCCTTTTTTATGTTAATGATGAAGTTTGATAAAGTTTTATAAGCTTGAGATAAAATTGTTCTTCATTCTGCTGCTCAAGCAGCCCTGAACCAGGCATTAAAGAGTAGTGCATTTCTTGCAGGTTATCAAACCTGTTAGGAAAAAGCGAAGCAAGGATATTGGCCGATACCTCTTTTCTTACCAAAATGGTAGGAGGCACAAGACCGCTCTGCATGAGTTTTAAAATAGAATCCGAATGATAATGAACGTGGTGATGCTGCCCATGCGGACATGTTCGCGTACTTACCAGTGTTCTGCAGGTGTCGCAATAAACATATTCATCAATCGTTTTGATTTGAATACCGATATTTTTGCACTCATCAAATATGGAAGCCAGCCGGTTTTGGTCATAGTAAAGCCCCAAGCCCCCATGATTTTTGCCTATAACGAGTTGGGTGCAGCCGTAATTTTTTGCCAAAAGTGCATCAAGAATGAGTTCATTGTAGCCTGCAAAAATATAAGTGTTTTCAAAAGGAACGATAATAACTTTGTTTCTGGGTAAAAAATTATCAACAAAAGTCATGAGTGCTTTATGCCGTATGTCGTAGCGCAATCCTGCCGAGGTAAAAGGCTTTCGTAAAAAGATCACAAGCAGATCGCTTTCGTCAATAGCTTGACGGATTATTTTTTCATGGGCTCGATTGAGCGGATTGGCTGCAAGGAGCATAGATGAAATCACCTTCGCGCCGGTTTTGGTAATCATCTGCTGAATCCGCTTGATATTGTCATCGATTAAAGGATAATCAACAGTGTATTCTCCCGAAACAGCAATCTCTCCAAGTCTTGATATGGTATTTTTGACTCCTGGATGATGGGTGTCGGCAGTTCCGTAGATATTGTGCACACGCTCTATGGGATCGATACGAAAAGTATCCTCCACTATAAGCTCGCCCACTTTTTTATTTTCAGAGATGAGGTCTACCGCGTCACCTTTTTTTAGATTTTCCAATGTTTTATAGTTGCGTTTTCCTTTGGGGGCGAGCAAAAAAGCAAAGGGAAACGGAACGCCTTTGTACATTTTGGTTCTGTCTACTTCTTTGGCCTCTTTTTCATTCATAAGCTTATCAACAGGAGAGATAAGCCCAGCCTTTACAAGCGCCAATGTAGAAAGTGCTTCTGTGTCGATATAGAGCGAATTTTGATTTTTATTTCTTTTTGAAGAGTCCATATTTTTTCCTTTTTTCCCATAAGCTTTTTCTTGATATTCCCAATTTTTTGGAGAGTTCGGTATCGGGGAATTTGTATTGAAAACTATTCACGATAAACTTTACATAATCATCAATAGCCAGTATCTCATTTTGATCATAGAGTTTGCTTTCCGTATTGAGTGTAATTGTTTCAAAATCAGCCTCGATTTCGATTGTACTGCATAAGATGAAATCATAATTTTTCAGTATTTCAAACAGTTGTTCTCTGTCTGTTTTTTTGAGAGCCTGTATTTCTGTGATATAGAGCAATGATTTGGTGCTGTTTTTGGTTATTTTCTCTCTCCAGTTTTCATTGCTCAAGGGGATAAAGGTTAAAAGCAGATCTTTTTTGTGCGCATAATCAAAAACGATTTTATCTACAAGTCTTTGATAGTTGGTTTGGATAATAATCGGCGTATTAATTTTCTCTGTATCAAAATCTGTTTCAATCTCTTGAAGCAAATTTTGCATGTATTCCTGATAAAGGAGAGTGTTTTTTTTAAGTTCCTGATACTCTTTATAGTGATCTATCTTGCGCAACAGCTCTTCTATCATAAAAGGCTTGACAATATAGTCTTTTGCCCCAAGCTTAAGGGGTTCACTGACGGTATCATTATTGATGTAGTTGACCATCAAGATAATAATCTTGTCTTTAAACTCTTTAATGAGCGGCAATATGTTTTGCCCGGGCAGGTTTGTGGAGAGAAGATAGACGTCACCTTTGCTTTGCATGGCTTCTTTGATGGAACTGTAAATCTCAGTTTCAAATCTATGTTCACTGAGTTTGGATGCGATACTTTGCGCAAGATAGAGTTCGTTTTCTATAATAATAATTTTCATAGTGTTTTCCAATTAAAGTAGGTTAAGTTTGCTACGGCATAGACGACAACACCCTCTTTCCGTCCAACAAAACCCAGTTTTTCTGCCGTTGTTGCTTTGATATTGACCAAATGTTGTCCAATTCCAAGAAGAGAAGCAAGAGATTGGCGCATATGTGATTTGTAGGACATGAGTTTGGGGGTTTCTGCCATAATGGTTAAATCTACATTGCCCAAAACGTAGCCAAAAGAGGTAAGTTTTCTAACCGTATCACGCAAAAGCACTTTGGAATCAGCCCCTTTATATGTATCGTCCGTATCGGGATAAAGTTCACCAATATCCCCCATTCCTGCTGCGCCAAGCAGCGCATCGATAAGCGCATGAATAGCAACATCCCCATCGCTGTGTGCCTTAAATCCATACGCTGTATCTATCTGTACACCGCATAAAAACATTGTTTTTCCTGATTCGAAGGGATGAATATCCACTCCAAATCCTGTGAGTGTTTTAGATGAGGGCGCTTTGAGGCAGGAAAGCTTTGCAAGATCTTCTACGGTAGTGAGCTTGTGTGCCATTGGAGATCCTGCAACAAAGGCAACGCTCTCCCCGAGATAAGCAATAGCTGAACTTTCATCGGTAAATGATTTTGTAGTTTTGAGTGCTTTTTTGAGTATCCGTGCAATGCTGAGCTGCGGTGTTTGGATGATCTTTGCTTTTTCTCTATCAATGGGTGTGCCTTCAAGATAAAGTGTATCAACCACGCTGAGCACTGGCACAATGCATGAAGCTTTTGTTTTTGCATCCAAAATGCGTTGAATAGTTTCTTTGTCGATACAGCAGCGTGCAATATCGCTTACAAGTACGTATTCAGAATCTACATGTTCCATTGCATGGGTTAAGGAAGCCTGTCTTGAGTCCCCGCCCTCTACATATAGGAAGTTTGCAAAATTTTGCATAAAATCAATTTCTTCTTTTGAGGAAACGACGATAATTTTTTTAAAAGCCCCAACAGAAGCAAATGTTTGGGCTACGTGCAGCCACAAAGGGGTATCCCCGCTATAAAGCCATTGTTTTTTAACATCGACCTTAAATCTTGTTGAGCCGCCTGCTCCCAATAGTATTAATGTTGTATCAGACACGCATGTTCCTGTTTTATGTATCAAATTGTAACGTATTATACTCAGCCATTGCTTGATTATATCTGTATAAATAAGATAAAATTTATCTTATTTGCTTTCAGATACCCTTATTTTAAATATAATTTAAGATTGGCTTGGTATAACTCGTATGTAAACCACTATTTAGGATTAAAATTATGAGAGCGGAATGGTTAAAGAAACGTGAAAATGACCTTGTAAGAACTCAGATGTATTACGCCAAACAAGGCATTGTCACCGAAGAGATGGAGTATGTTGCTAAAGTGGAGAAGATAGATCCGCAGTTGCTTCGGAGCGAGATCGCAAGAGGAAGATGTATTATTCCGGCAAACGTAAACCACAAGCATCAAATACCTATGGCTATAGGAATGGTTGCCAATTGTAAGATTAATGCCAACATAGGCTCTTCAGCGTTAGCATCAGATGTTGCAGGTGAGGTAGAGAAAGTTGATGTTTGTCTCAAGTACGGCGCAGACACAATTATGGATTTGAGTACGGGCGGGGATCTGGATAAGATTCGTGAAGCTGTTATAGCTCATTCCAGTGTTCCGATCGGGACAGTGCCGATGTATCAAATTCTACATGATGTCAATGATCATATTGAAAAACTCGATATCGAGACGATGCTTAAAGTTCTTGAAAAGCAGGCGCAACAAGGCGTAAGCTATTTTACAATACATGCAGGCTTTTTACTTAGATTTATGCCGCATGTTGCTAAAAGAAAAATGGGTATCGTAAGCCGAGGCGGTTCGCTTATGGCGGCATGGATGATGCATTACCATAAAGAAAATCCTTTTTATGATGCTTTTGATGATATTTTAGAGATTTGCCGCAAATATGATGTGGCCCTTTCGCTCGGAGACAGTCTGAGGCCCGGATGTTTGTATGATGCGAGCGATGATGCGCAGCTTAGTGAGCTGAAAGTCTTGGGAGAGCTGACACTTCGGGCATGGGAAAAAGATGTCCAGGTCATGATAGAAGGGCCCGGACATGTTCCGCTCAATCAGATTGAAAGAAATATGAAGATAGAACGCGAATACTGCCATGAAGCACCTTTTTATATCTTGGGGCCATTGGTTACTGATATCGCGGCAGGATATGATCATATCAGTTCGGCTATCGGTGCAGCGGTAGGAGGATGGCATGGTGCGAGTATGCTTTGTTATGTGACCCCCAAGGAGCATCTGGGTCTTCCAAATGCTGCTGATGTGCGTGAAGGGATCATCGCCTACAAGATAGCCGCTCATGCTGCGGACATTGCCAGAGGCCGTCCTGATGCTAGAAAAGTCGATGATGAGATGAGTGATGCGCGTTATGGCTTTGATTGGAACAGGCAGTTCGAGTTGGCACTTGATCCGGATCGGGCCAAAGAGTATCATGATGAAACCTTGCCGCAGGATGTTTTCAAAGAAGCTGAATTCTGCTCAATGTGCGGGCCTAAATTTTGTTCCTACAAAATTACCCAAAATATTGTCCAGCAGCATGGCGAAGTGATGGCCGATGAGGCAAAAATGAGTATCTCTCATTAGACAGCATAGCTCATGAGCTCAATCCATGAGCTATGCTGGTGCGGTGCTCATCTTTAGAATGGGCTCATGCGACTTGTCGCACTGAAACTTATAGATTAAACTATAGTAATAAATCAAATTAAAATAGGAGTTTAAATGACTAACGAAACAGTACTGGAAGCGCTTAAAAACGTAACGTATCCGGGATTTACGAAAGATATTGTTGCTTTTGGGTTTGTAAAGGATGTTGCTATTGAGGGTACAAATATCAGTTTAACCGTAGAGATTACTTCTTCTGCCGAAGAGGTTAAGCAGCAAATTATTCAAGAAGCGACCACGGAGCTAAAAAAACTCGGCTTTTCAGATATTGCAGTAAATATCAAAGCCCCTGAAGCTCCTAGACAGATGAGCAACTCCATGAGCGGTAAAAATATTGCTCCGCATGTAAAAAACTTTGTGATGGTTAGTTCGGGTAAGGGGGGTGTTGGAAAGTCAACCACTTCGGTTAACCTTGCCATAGCCATGGCAATGCAAGGTAAAAAAGTGGGGCTTTTGGATGCCGATATCTATGGACCAAACATTCCTCGCATGATGGGTGTAGCAGATCAGAGACCTGAAATTCAAGGAAATAAAGTGCTTCCGCTCAAAGCTTATGGTGTAGAGATTATGTCTATGGGTTCGCTTATGGAGCCAGGACAGTCGCTTATCTGGAGAGGTGCAATGATTATGAAAGCGATTGAGCAATTCCTCAGAGACATTCTCTGGTCGGAACTTGACGTACTGGTGATTGATATGCCTCCGGGAACAGGTGACGCACAGCTTACATTGGCTCAGTCCGTGCCGGTCACTGCAGGTATTACAGTCACTACACCGCAAGAAGTAAGCTTGGATGACAGCAGAAGATCGCTTGATATGTTCCAAAAACTTCATATCCCAACAGCGGGTATTATTGAAAACATGAGCGGCTTTATCTGTCCTTCATGTGAAACAGAATCGGATATCTTCGGTATGGGAACGACGGAACCTGTTGCGCGCGAATATGATACAGAACTTATTGCCCGTATTCCTATCGAGCCGGCGGTTCGAATCGGAGGAGATACAGGTATGCCTGTAGTCTATCATAAACCTGACAGCGAAACAGCTAAACGCTACCAAGAGGCTGCAAGCAAGTTGCTTTCTTTTATTGATAAAGTTAACGCTCAAGGCGGCGTAAACAATGAAGCTATCCAGCCTACAACACCGCCGGGAGTAAGCGCATGCAGTACGCAAGCTGCCCCTAAACAAGAAACTTCCGGCGGAAGCTGCTCAACAACCGGATGCGGATGTAATTAAGAATAAACCCATGGGATACATTCCCAGGGGTCTGTATTGCTTTTGAATTGTCATGACAACAAACGCATACAGCGCTATCTTTTGGTATCAAACCAATCACTCTCCTTTAATCCTTTTTACTTTATTTCTGTTATAATTTAAAAAAAGAAGGACACTCCTATGACAAATGCCGAAAAACTTCAAAATCTTTTAGAACTAGAAATCATTCCAGACCTAGAGGTAGCCATAGACGAACTGTTTGAAGAGATAGACAAAGCCAAAAATGCTACCAAAGAGCAAAAAGAAGACTTGGAAGAACTTAGGGAGATGCGGACAGAGTGTTTTGCTATCGTGGAAGAACTCAAGCGTGACGAACTTGAAGCAGAAGAAATTGATGAGCTTTTGACCGAACTTGTGGAGATGAAAACAGAAGAGTAAACGAAAAGATATGGCTGAAAATTCAATTTCATTAATTTTTTGTTAATTTTCTATTGACTTTTAAGTAAAAAAAGAGTTATAATCAATAATAATAAATTAAAGAAACAAGGAAAAAACAATGAAAAAGATTACAGTTTCAATCGTAGCAGCATTGGCAATGAATGCATTTGCATTCGCAGGCGGAGATATCGCTCCGGTAGAACCGGAAGTAACAGTACCAGAAGTAGTAGAAGCAGCTCCGTTCCCAGGTGCATTTTATGTAGGTTTGGGATATTCTTATATGAAAGCAGAGTCTGATCCGTTTATGCTTGAAGAGTTTGATAATGTTGAGGTTTCTGAAGGGGATATCACTTCAAACTCACTTTTGCTTTTAGCAGGGTATAAATACAACCAATATCTTGGTTTAGAAGCAAGATATACAATGAATCTTGGAGATCCTGAGTTTGATTATGGAAGTTTGCCTGCGATAGATTTGGATGGCGACATGACCAATATCGGTATCTATGCCAAAGGAATGTATCCTGTAACTGAAGCAATTGATGTGTATGCATTGCTTGGATACGGTCAAGTAACGATCGATACTGATTTGTTTGGCGATCTTTCTGAATCAGGTTTCCAATGGGGTCTAGGCGCAAGTTATGCAGTGACTGAAAATATTGGTGTATTTGCAGACTATACAAGACTGTACGATGATACCGGATTTGACGGTCTTCTTGATGTAGAAGGTGTAGATATTGCGGTTGATTCTATCAATGTAGGTATGACTTATACTTTCTAAGCAATAAAATTGTGCCAGCAGAGGCAGTAGCTTTTGTTGGTACGCTAGTTGCAATTTCTTCTTTTCTTGATTATAAAAATCATAAAGTATCTTGCGTTTTAAAATCTTCCCCATTGACTTTTTTTATATTAAAAGATATAATTTCTTTGTAAATCAAAAAAACAAGGAAAAACAATGAAAAAGATTACAGTTTCAATCGTAGCAGCATTGGCAATGAATGCGTTTGCATTCGCAGGCGGAGATATCGCTCCGGTAGAACCGGAAGTAACAGTACCGGAAGTAGTAGAAGCAGCTCCGTTTCCAGGTGCATTT
>JAJPEU010000007.1 GCA_021166685.1 Sulfurovum sp.
AGACATGAAATTGCAAATCCAGACCAAAAAACAGAGTAATATCTAAGTAGAAATTGCATAGGCTTCATGTCAACCCATCTCTCGTTCCATATCGGGAAATATGGAACGAGGAAAATTTATTAAAGAAATAAAATAATGCAGTTTTTGATAATGGAAAAAACAATAAATCTTATTGCGAAGATATATTTAATTTAGATATTGAAGTTGATTTAGTTTATACTGATACACCATATATACCAGAAAAAGGTTCATTAACTAAATATGGTGAATTTTATCATTTCTTAGATGGAATGACTTTTTATTTTGAATGGGAAAAAATATTGGGTCTTCGCAAAACAAGTGACTTTTAAAAACGTCAACAAGACTGCAACATAACAAAAACGTTACTTGACTCTTCCTCCGTTTTTCAGCTAAAGTTATTGGATCATTCAATTTTACTTTATGGAAGAGGGGGAAAATATGTTTTATCATTTATGGTTTATCGCATTATTTTTGCTTGGCTCACTTTTGGCAAATGCTTCAACGGATATTACGACTGCGAAAGGCACCGACCAGCCGGTCATCGCATAGCTTACACCGCAACCGGGGAGTTCGGTTTCTATGGATACTGCCATAGAAGCGCAGTTTAACATTGATCTTGATCCCACGTCCGTTCAAAAAAACAACGTAAAGCTCAGATGTCTCTCGTGCGACGATCAGGGAGTCATTCGGGGAGATGCATCCTATGTCGCAGGAGACAAACGGGTTGTGTTTTCACACCTTGAGCCTTTGGAACCGGGGTTGTACGAAGTGGAGATCAAAAGCCTTAAAGCAGATAAAGCCCATAAGAATACAAAGATCAATGAGATCAAGTATCGGTTCGTGGTTACCAAAGAGCTGCTGCAAAGCATAACTATCCGACCTGACACAGTTGAGTTAAAAGAAGGTGGAAGTCTATCGCTTGAAGCCATAGGCCATTATGATACCGGCGTTGAGAAAAATATCACTGCACAGGTGCAGTGGAGCACAGCAGACAGTCAGACAGTAACTGTAGATACCAATGCAACACTTCAGGCACTCAAAGAAGGAGCGACAACTATCACAGCAAAACAGGGAAATGTCGAGTCAAGTACTGAAGTAATTGTCTACTGGGAAGTGAACGGCCACAGGCTGCCGCCTGAGCCGGACAAAGCGCTCAATGATGCAACGCTTGAGGGAATAGATAGTAATTCTAATGGTGTACGTGATGATGTAGAGCGTAAAATTTATGAAAAATATCCGAAGAAGTTGCATAGAGCATTATTGATGAATAGAGCAAAATTTTATCAACAAACAATGATCCAGTCAATTGATAATGCTAAAGAAGTTGTGAAGTTTTCTATTAAAGCTATCAATTGTCAAATATATTTAGGACGACTGGATAAAGATATCGATTCTGATGATTGGATAAAAAATACAAAATATATTAAAGACTTAACTTTCAATACCAAAGAAAGAATTCGAAAATACCTTGACTATAATATTGCATTGTCAGGCGGTACTTATGGTAGTAGCCCAAGAGATTGGAATAGAGATGCATGTAGCCCAGAAGTAATTAAAGCGCTTGAGGATATGGGACTATGAAGAAATTTATAGTTGCATTTTTACTTTTATGTTCTGCTCTTTATGCTGAGACAGATGAGTATAAGGTCGATCTCTATTTTGCTAACGGCATTATGATGCAAGATGATGAGGAAGAAGTACGAGAACTTTGGCAAGAAAGAGTTGATAAACTTCTCCAAAAATATTCTCATCTTTATGGTTATATAGGCACAGCCGATGCAGCATACAATATCTCAGAAGGAATGGCTGCTGATATGTGGGAAGCCTTTTTGCAAAAAGTTGATTTGGAACCGACCTGGGGTGTTGGGTGGAGTGCGTTTAAAGAGACCATTTCACGTCTTCCTTATGGAAAAGTGGCTGAGTTTATAGTAAAAGCAAATGAACTTGCATCCGCTAAAGTACATGATGAAACATTGCACGAACAAATAACTAAATATGAAGAGAGTATAAAAGCCGGGCACGGAGTGGTAGTCATAGCACATTCACAAGGAAATCTTTTTACGCATCAGGCTTACAATAGTTTGGATGGTTGGATGCAAACATATTTTCACACCATAGCTGTTGCAACACCAGATTCCAGTATTGTAAATGATGGACATGGTGTAACTTTTTATAATGACATGATTACTCTTATTGGAATGAATAATAATATCTCGAATCCAAATAAGCATGACTATGTTGATGTAACACGAAATGCTTTGGGAGAAATAATAAATCAGGAGTTGTTAACAGATCAACTCTCGATTCAATATCATGGATTTGAATATTACCTAGGATATCCCGTCTATGAAGAGGCATTAAGAGAGGGATCAACAACTATTACAAATAGAGAATTGAGGCAAACCGATAATGCAAAAACACTTATTTTAGGTTGGATTTATGATGAGATTTTGGATCATATCAACATAAACAGACGACCATCACAATGGAAACCCAAAAACATAGGCTGCCTCTGTAAAGACAGGTATGCAAAAATGATCCATAAGTTTGATCCTGAAGGGATGAACCAATACCTATCCAATGAAAAAGTAAAAGATTTCGCAGAAGATGGCGAGGGCAAAATCTATAAAGCCAATACAGGAGACCATGCCGAATATGTCAGAGCTTTGGATGGGGATCAAAGTGATGATGGCGTCTTTACCATTGAAGAAGCAGACAGGGATAACATCTGTTATACGCTCAAAGACGATGCATCCAACGAGATAGGCAGGATAGAAGGACCAACAGAACCGATCCCCGCACCAAAATCCGGAGTCGTGCAAGTCACTCTTACATGGGACAACCCTGCCATAGATTTTGATCTCAATGTTGGATGGAATGCCGGTGAAAATGATATCCAGGATACCGGGTGCCCTATGGAACATTTTTATGTTACAAGCCAATACGATATCTACCCCGGTACCTACCCCATCACTGTGACCCATAAACAACTTGATGAGAATGAGTCTGCCCTGATACCTGAAAAAATGCAGATGATTATCCAGGTGCCGGGCAAAACCGAAGTATATGATATAGACATCAATACCGTAGAAGAATTGGAAGTGGGACATGTGGCAGATATCTTTGTGAGGTATATAAATAATGAGATTGTTCCTGATATTTCTCCCGATCCCGTACTTACGCCGGTTATCAGTATCCCATCAGGCGGCGGCAGTTCCGGCGGCGGTGGAGGCGGTATTGGGGGAGGTAGCAGCAGTAGCGGCGGCGGTGAACCTTGGGTGCCGATAGATAACCCGGGATGTGATCAAAGCTGTGGATGCATTCCTTGCGAGTATAAGATCATCCCCTATCTTGAACAGCTCCTTTATGGGCCTATATCAGGTGCAGATATTGTACTTTATGAAGCAAGAGACTATCAAAATAAAACTCCTCTCTATGTGGGGAAAACAAGCGGCGGAGATACGCTGTATACAGCGGGAAATATAGAAATACCAGACAGTATAGTGAATGGTTTACAAGATGACACCCTTTATCTTCTGGTCGCAAGGGGCGGACATGATATCGATCATGATGATGACTTTGAAATTGACGACATCCCGACGCTCAATCAGGGGGATACGCATCTGCTTCTTTCCGGAAAGGACATTAAAGAGATAGGCTTTAAGATGAATGCACTGACCGAGATCGCCTATCAGATCACAAAAAATATTATAGATGTCAATACTACGCAAGAGGTACAAAATAAACTCAATGAGGTTGCGCAAAGGCTGCTTAAAGATAAGGTTTATGGCGATACGACAGGTGGCATTAACTATAAAGATTTGTCTTTTTGGATGCCGACCATACATAAACCTTTGCTGATCAAAGAGTATAGTGAACACTTTTCTCCTTTGGTAGATAATTTGTTTGCCAACAGGGATGTTTATCAAGAGGCATATGCAATCGTGTATGACCACGCAAATGCGGTTCCGACTCTACAGAGTATCAGATTGGATATCAATGAAGATATCAATAGCAGTATCATTATCGGAAAAGTACCAGTTTTAAATAAAGGAGCCAGTGAAATCACTTCTTTCACTCTTGAAGGGGATGGAAGTGAAAACTTTGATATAGACGCCAATGGTGAAGTGAGTATCTCCGAGAATGCGCATCTGGACTACGAGAGCAAAACGTATTATCAGCTTTATGTTTCGGCAGTTAACGATGATGGGGTCAGTGAAAAAGTACTTTTATTGATCCAGCTGCATAATGTTGCTGATGCCCCAGAATATCAAAGTTTTACGGCTTTCACATTTTATGAAAACTCTGCTATCGGAACGGAAGCCATGAGGGTTTTATACGATTCAGGAAACTCACCTTTGCAGTCTGTACAGTTAACAGGCAAAGACAGTGCATATTTTAGGGCTGATATAGAAGGGAACACTATTTCTGTAAAAGTGAATCAAACTCTTTTAAGCTATATCACAAAAAGGGCGTATGAGCTACAGTTGCAAGTGTCAAATCTTACCGAAACCAGTCAAAGTTTGCCGGTTACACTTATCGTCTCTGATCGTAGAGACATCCCAAAGTTAGGATATGAATGGAATTTGCGTGTTGATGAAAATACAACGGCAGGGACAGTTGTGGGGAAAGTCAAAGTGATTTCTGACGGATATAGCCCAATACAATACTTTAAAGTTGTGGCAAGAAATGATCAGCAGAATTTATTGCAAGAATGGCCTGACGGTTATTTTGAAATTGATGAAAATGGTATAGTCAGAGTTGGAGAAAATGCATCGTTTGATTATGAAAAAAGAAGTAGTTATAGTGCTTATATTACAGCAATAAATACAATAGGGGAAAGTCAAAAAGGATTTATCAGGGTAAATTTAAACAATATCCCCGATACTCCGCCTTCTTTTTGGGATATTGCACCTTTAAAACTTAGGGTAAATAAAGAAGCTCAGCCAGGTACAGTACTAGGAAATTTAAACTTTAGCCATGGAGATAACCAAGTCACCATGATAAAACTTAATCCCCTTTCACCTTTTGAAGCAGTGTTATACAATAGCGATAGTGCGAATATAAAGACAAAAGATTCATTAAGAGATATGCAAGTTTATGAGTATAATCTAACAGCGGTAGTGAGCAATAGTGCGGGAGACAGCAATGAAAAACCGATTCATATCACGGTGAATCGAGAGTCTTATGAATTTTCAGCGCTTGAAGGTACTTACAATACTGTCATTGGAAAAATTGGTTTTGGTACAGAGGCGGTGCAAAGTGTTACGTTACCTAGTAGTAATGAGGACCCCATTAGAAGCTATTTTACATTAGATAACAATGGTGTTTTATCCACTAAAGCATATGAAAAATGGACAGAAGTATTGAACTATTCAAAAAGAAAACAGATGTCGTTTACTGCAAAAGTTGCGTATCAAAATGGAGAGACTAAAGACATCGGCATCACCGTGAATGTTCTCAGCAGAATCATATCCAACCTTGATACTCCGGGGGCTACAAAGAAAATCATACTCAACAAAGAAGAAAACAGAGCATATATCGCAGACCATAACTACGGACTGCATATTGTAGATATTACAGATATTTATAATCCTAAAATGATTTCATCATTAGATACAGACGGTGCGGCAAATGATCTTGTTCTCTCTGCTGATCAACAGTATATCTACCTGCTGGATGTTGGCAAGGGATTGAAAATTGTAGATATCAGTGATGAGGCCAATCCTTATGTGGCCGCAAAAGTGCCATTGGCAAGCTATTCGTACAATATCGCTCTTTCATCCGATGGAAATCGTGCTTTTGTGTCCCATGGAAGTTACGGTGTTGAAGTAATTGATCTTACCGATCCTGTTTCTCCACAAATTATTACAACTATCGGTTTTATGGGTACATATGAAGAAAATTACGGTCATCTCATGGACTCGTCTGCATATGATGTTTCAGTATCCAAGAATGGAGATATCCTTTTTATTGCCGATTGGGTATATGGTTTACAGGGCATTGATATTGCCGATTTATCTGCTCCCGTGAGCATATATTCCGGTAGCTATTATAATTATACATGGGATAAAGTACTTGTTGATGAGGAGAAAAAAATCGTTATCCTGCATTCTTTCGAAAATGGAACTTTTTATAAAGTATTTGACATTTCAGATTTATCAGATATTGATGCCTTTAAAACAATTTCTGACAGTGATACTGTTCCTGATGAAAGCATTAAAGCGTTAAATAACAAATTGGCTTTTGGCGGTTGGGATAGCCTGATTGCCTATGACTTTACAAATCCTGTTTCACCGATAAGAATCGCATCTATAGGATCCCTGCGCAGCAATAATATCCTAATCAGAGGTTCAGCAGCCTTTGTGGCAAGTGGTACATCCGGATTGACAATTATCAATTTAGAAGGCATTGATCAGCCCAAACATACAGAGCCTACGCTGCTTGAAAGTTTCATCAATATAAAAGAAAGCAATATATCTACAGTTCAGGCGGGGGACAACATAGGACGTATAAAGATTTGGGAAAGCGGGGATAGCCCCATAGCATACTCATTTCTTGATGAGTATAGAGACTCCTACGGAAGTCCGGTCTGCGACAATGAAACATGGAAATGTGATGCATATGATGAGTTTAGTTATTTTGACATTGACTTGAACGGTTCTATTTCTATAAACAATATCGAAGCATTAAACTATGATACCATGGGCAACCGGGCCGTCTTTGCAGCTTATGCAGAAAATGAAAATGGGCATCAAAGCAATCAGGCAAAAATAACAGTCGCCATAAAAGAAGATGCAGACTGGACGCTTAAATTTCAAAAGAGTATTATTAAAATTGACGCCAATCTCTCTATAGGTGCAAGTATCGGCAATGTGATGCTTAAAAAGAGCCAACGTGAAATTTTTTGGATAAAAATTTATGACCATGATGAAGATTATTGTTACGGGCCTGGCATGATCGGGGCTAATGGTTGGGGTATCGACTTAATAGATGATCCATATAACAGATATGGGAACTTAAATCATTATTGCCATGAAAATAGTTACTTTGAAATTACAAAAGAAGGAGAAATACACATAAAAGAAACTCCGCTGCCGGGGCATTATGTCTTGCATATCGTAGCCGAAGACAGATTTGGCCTGAGATGGCTGGAAAAGCAAGAGATCGAAGTTTTGGCTCCTTAAAGGATATTTGTAAATTTTTCATAATGCCCTTAGCCGAAATTTGATATAACTTCATTTTAATAATTTACTCTTAAAGAGAGTTAAAGGAATAACATGTCATACGCAATGAAAACATTTGACCCTGAAGTATTTGAAGCAATCGAGCATGAACTTGAAAGACAAACCAACCACCTGGAAATGATCGCAAGTGAAAATTTTACACTCCCTGCCGTCATGGAGGCGATGGGTTCAGTCCTTACCAACAAATATGCAGAAGGCTACCCGGGCAAACGATACTACGGCGGATGTGAATTTGCCGATAAAGTGGAGCAGCTTGCAATCGATAGAGCCTGTGAACTTTTTGACTGTAAATATGCCAATGTGCAACCTCACTCAGGAAGTCAAGCCAACAGCGCAGTATATGCGGCACTACTAAAAGCCGGAGAAAAAATCTTGGGAATGGATTTAAGCCATGGCGGGCATCTTACGCACGGATCTAAGCCAAGTTTTTCAGGAAAAAACTATCATAGTTTTACTTATGGTGTAGAGCTTGATGGCCGCATCAATTATGAGAGAGTCATGGATATCGCTAAAATTACACAACCGGATATTATTGTATGCGGTGCTTCTGCCTATGCAAGAGAGATCGATTTTAAGAAATTTAGAGAAATCGCCGATGCGGTAGGTGCTGTCTTATTTGCTGACATTGCCCACATTGCCGGCCTCGTGTGTGCAGGAGAACACCCAAGTCCGTTCCCTTATGCGGACGTTGTGACAACCACGACACACAAAACTCTTGCCGGACCGCGAGGCGGCATCGTTTTGACCAACGATGAAGAAATTGCTAAAAAGATTAACTCGGCAATATTTCCCGGGCTTCAAGGAGGACCCCTTGTTCATGTGATTGCCGCCAAAGCGGTAGGATTCAAACATAACCTAAGCGATGAATGGAAGATCTATGCAAGACAGGTTAAAGCCAATGCGGCTGTGCTTGCGGATGTGCTGATGAAAAGAGGCTATGATATAGTTTCGGGAGGTACAGATAACCATCTTGTATTGGTTTCTTTCTTGAACAAAGAATTTTCAGGAAAAGATGCAGATGCGGCACTGGGGGCTGCAGGAATCACCGTCAACAAAAACACTGTTCCGGGTGAAACAAGAAGTCCATTTGTTACCTCCGGTATTCGTATCGGTTCTCCCGCGCTAACAAGCAGGGGCATGAAAGAGAAAGAGTTTGAAATCATTGCCAATAAAATTGCGGATGTACTTGACAATATCAACGATACCGTGCTTCATGCATCAATCAAACAAGAGATGAAAGAACTTGCTTCGCACTTTGTAATTTATGACAAACCGATCTATTAAGGGCAAGACCATTAAAATTTTTGATCTTACGTTCTTTGACGACTGCTACTTCATCAAAAAAAATGCGATTGTTGAAAAAATCATATTCGACAATCGTACTTTCTATGCTAAATTTGAGCGCATCAATGCTTCTCTGACGCCTCTGCTGTTTCAGCAGCATCTTAACAAAGAATATACAATCGCCGTTCCTTTGCTCAAAAACAACCGCACCAACTATCTGGTACTTGAATACAAAGGAGAAGAACACCAAAGATTTATTCCTCTCGTAAAACATCTTTTAAAAACTTTGGACATTGGCATCTATTATTTTTTTCAAGGCAAGAATGAAGAGAAAATACAGGTATTTATAGAAGTAGAAAATATAACGCTTGAAGAGGCCGACAAAATACTTCTAAAAATCTCCGATGCGCTTAAAACCAAACTCACCAAAAAATGGAAATGCCTGCCCTCCTCTTCTTTGCCTGAAGCCTACAATATCGTTACGCTGCCTTATAAAGTTTTGTGACAAAAAATATTACCGCACTGCCGTCTGCCCATTCTCAAAACAGTATATCTTCTTTACAAATAATTTTGTATTGCCCTTCTTGCAAATCGCCGATCTCTATAGTTGCAAATTGTTTTCTATGCAGCTTTACCACCTTGTTTCCCACCGCCGCAAACATTCTTTTGACCTGATGATATCTTCCCTCGGTAAGCTCTACGGTTACATTATGGCTATCTATTATGGTTAATTTTGCACTCATACAGGGCTTATCATCGCCATGCAGCATAAGTGTACCTGAAGAAAAAATATCAGCCTCATCTCCTCTTACCGGTGAAGCCAAGGTTACCTCATAGAGTTTGGCTACATGCTTTTTGGGTGAAGTAAGCGCATGGTTCAGCACTCCGTCATCTGTAAGCAGTATCACGCCGGTAGTATCGCCGTCAAGTCTGCCTATGGTAGAAATTTTAGGATTTCTCTTTTGCCATCTAGAGGGCAAAAGAGAATAAATAAGTCGCCCGGCATCATTATGCGAACAGACATAATTCATAGGTTTATAGAGCACAAGAATAAGTGTTTTGGGATCAAGCGGCTCACCATCGACGGTTACATCGGCATGATTGACTTTTTGTTTAGCATCTTTGGAAACCACTCCGCATACTGCAACCTGACCATTTTTAATGAGATGCTGCACCTCTTTTCTGCTTCCATAACCCAAAGAGGTGAGCGTTTTGTCCAGTCTATCCAAGTCCGACTCCACCAAGATTTTAAAACAAGTCTATCCAAAATGAGATTAAAATATAGTGCAATGCATAGGAGCAGTGCCATGTTTTGTATTGTTTTAAAATGCAATTCAATAAAGAAACCGGCACCATGATAAAGTTTTATATAGATAAATATGATATAATTGATCAAAAATTATACTCGGAGAATCTTTCCTTATGAACCATCACAATCTTGACGATTTGATCATCGATAATATTGATCCAAAAAACAGTAAAATGAAAGGTATTTTGACCATTATCGCACTCATTATCGTTATTTTAATCGTGGCCATCATCCTTACTAAAATCATACTCAAAGATCCCAATACGCAAAGAATAGCCTTAGAAGAAAATAATACCGAACTCATCAGCCCGGAGCTTACACTGCAGCATGCTGTAGAAACAGAGGAATCTAAAAAAAGTACTGTCCTTGACATACCTGCCAAAGAGGAACCAAAAAAAGATGAAATATCACTTTCTGCCCAAGAGATTTCTTCGCCCGAACAGGAATCTGACGCATCAACAGAAAATCGGTCAATCCAAAGCGAACAAAAAGCAGAAATAGTTTCCAAAATAGTTGAACCTGATGAAGAAGTGTCCGAATATACAGCAGCAGAAACCATTGAAGAAAAACCTGAAGAGACATCTCCCCAAAAAATAACTGCCCCTGCGAAAATTACAGAAAAAGCAGTTGCACAACCTGCCCAGGAAGAACCGGTAAAAATTCCGACGCCTTCTTCGCAGCCAACCGTCTCCTCACAATACTATATCCAAGTCGGCTCGTTCAGATCGATGCCTAGCGCACAGTTTTTGAGTGTTATTAAAAATAGCGGTTTTGAATATCATATCGTGCCTGAACCCTTAAACAATACTAAAAAATTACTCATAGGGCCGTATACAAACCGAAGTGAGGCTGATGCCGCAATCGTACGGGTTAAAGACCGCATCAATAAAAGTGCGTTTGTGATAAAAAAGTAGATATACCATGAACTGTAAAACTTTTCTTTTTGATCAATTAACTCCTGTTGCTTTATATGGAAAAATAAAAAATCTTTTTCCAAAAGAAATTACTATGCTTTTCGAAAGCGTTGTCAATACAAGCAATGGAAATTTCAGTTTCATCACCGTCGGGGCGCAGGAACGCCTTACCTACAAAAATAACACAACAACCTATACTGATACGTCCGGAACAGAAAAAATCCTCAGGGAAAATCCTTTTTCATTTTTAAAAACCTACTATCAGACTATAAATAAATCAAGGTACCAAGAAAATGCATCCAAGGTTGGATTTTCATTTGTTGACGGATTTATAGGCTTCATAGGCTATGATATGGTAAAGGTATTTGAGCCGACACTGGAAAAAAGCATGGGTCGCTTGCCTGATCCTCTGAACACTCCTGACCTTGATCTTGTGCGACCAAAAATCATTATCGCGTATTCACATAAAAATGCAAAAATCACTTTCATTCTTAATGATGAGCGTATGTCAAGTTCCCTACAAAAAATCGAAGCCATGCTGCAATCTGCGTTTGTGCCGATGCCCCTAAGTCCTGTGAAACTGGAAGATGAAGGAAACTTCAGTATTGAAGAAGAGCGTTTTAAGCAATTGGTTGATGAATCCAAAGAGAACATAAGAAGCGGCGACATTTTCCAAATTCTTATTTCCAACCGTTACACGCAAAAAGCCAAAGTTGACCCTTTGAGTTTCTATCGGGTCTTACGTTCAAAAAATCCTTCGCCTTATCTTTTTTTGCTTGATTATGAAAATTTTTCAATTTGCGGCTCTTCACCTGAAGTAATGGTTCGACTTACAGAAGGGGAGATACTTCTCCGCCCTATCGCAGGAACAAGAAAACGGGGCAAAAGTCATCGCAGAGACAAAGAGCTTGAGCTTGAAATGCTTTCTGACCCCAAGGAGTGCGCCGAACATTTAATGCTCGTAGATTTAGGAAGAAACGATGTGGGCCGAGTAGCGAAAACAGGAACTGTCAAAGTTACCGAAATGATGCGCGTAGAACGCTACAGCCATGTGATGCATATGGTTTCTGATGTAGAAGCCGTTCTTCAAGAAGATAAAGATATGTTTGATCTCTTTGCAGCAACATTTACCGCAGGTACGATGACGGGTGCGCCCAAAATAAAAGCCATGGAGCTGATTGCACACTATGAAAATCTAAAACGCGGTTTTTACAGCGGAAGCGTTGGCTACTTTTCATTCAACGGAGATATGGATTCAGCCATTGCCATACGTACAGCACTGATCAAGCCTGACAGTATTACACTCCAAGCAGGTGCAGGAATTGTAGCAGATTCCAAGCCTGAGCTCGAGCATCTTGAGGTGAAAAATAAACTAGGAGCGCTCATGGCCACCCTTAAAGAGATGGAAACTTTCCAGCCATGAAACAACTCTTCGCCATCTTTGGCAATCCGGTTGCACATTCCAAATCACCGCTCATGCACAATCTTGCCTTCAAAGGGTTGAACTACCCTGCATGCTATACGCGCTATCTGCTTAGAGACGGGAGGCGGCTCAAAGAAACTTTTTTTGCTTTAGGCCTAAAGGGTGCCAATATTACCGTACCCCACAAAGAAGAGGCTTTTAGGGCCTGTGATGTGGTAGATAGTTTTGCTCAAAAGGTAGGCGCCGTCAATACGATTGTAGAGCAGGGGGGCAGGCTCTATGGCTACAATACTGACGCACCGGGTCTTCTTAAGGCAATACAATCGCTTAAAGAAATCAAAACGATTCTCCTTCTGGGTGCCGGAGGCACGGCAAGGTCCACTGCTGTTATATTGAGAGATACAGGATACGAAGTAATCCTCTTAAACCGAAGTGCCGAGCGATTAAAATATTACCAAGAGGAAGGGTTTGAAACGTATACCTTCGACAACTTTCAGCCAAAAACCTATGACCTTGTGATCAATATGACATCAGCCGGCTTAGAAAACAATCTTCTTCCTGCTCCGGAAGAAATACTTAAAAGAATCATCCCTTCTTCTAAAGCTTGCATAGATATTATTTACGGGAAAAACACTCCTTTTTTGCAATGGGTCAAAAACTACAATAAACCAACCAAAGACGGCAGCGATATGCTTCTTCATCAAGGGGTGATTGCTTTTGATTATTTTACTAATCACCGTTTCACACAAAGAGATATTGAACTGCATATGAAGCAAGTATTTTTGCTCTAAAGCATTGCCTATTTGACTTTAATTAACCTTTTATGCATAAAATAAAGAAAATATTATCAAAAGGCTAGAAAAATGATAAATATCCTTATGATTGAAGATGATACAGAATTTGCTGAACTTTTAAGTGAATACCTTGCCCAGCATGACATAAAAATTACCAACTATGAAGATCCTTATCTGGGCTTAAGCGCAGGTGTTAAAAAATATGATTTGCTTATTCTTGATCTGACACTGCCGGGTATGGATGGACTTGAAGTGTGCAAAGAAGTCGTACAAAAATACAATATTCCCATCATCATTTCTTCAGCCAGATCAGACATCAACGATAAAGTGCAGGGGTTGGCGCTTGGAGCAGATGACTATCTTCCAAAACCCTACGATCCCAAAGAGATGTATGCCAGAATCACGTCTTTGCTTAGACGTTACCACAAAACACAACAAGGCGAAGATATCTCTAAAAGTGATTTTGAAATAAAAGGCGACACTATTTATTTTAAGGGGGGGGCGCTCTTCCTAACCCCTGCAGAATTTGACGTCCTTTCGCTTCTCGTCAAGCATCAAGGCATTACACAATCCCGCGAACAAATCATCAATACATCCCAAACCATGAGCATTGATTCGCAAGGAAAAAGTCTGGATGTCATCATTTCAAAAATACGTTCAAAACTTGATGACCCCAAACGCATCCAAGCGGTACGAGGCATTGGATACAAGCTCGTATGAAAAGTTTTACTTCTCTTCGCAGCAAAATTAATCTTGTATTTTCCATCACACTGTTGCTGCTTGGTATACTTTTTATCGTATCAATTAAATACGATCACAATAAAGTCGAAGATCTCACGGAGACACAAGAAAGAGAGATATCCCATTATCTTTATATGTATTTTTTAAAACACGGTAAGATCGACGAAGCCTATCTGGAAGCACAGAATATTTCCATTATTACAGACAAGGGCCAATTGGTACAAATAGAACGCTACTTTAAAGATAAAGGCAACTATACACGCTATGCTGTAGATACCTATCGTCTAAAGCGTATTATCCTTATCAATAATGACCGATTTAAACTCTTTCTCGAAAATAAAAACAAAGCCGTTTTTCCGCTCAAACGCGCGCTTATCTTTTCAACGGTGTTTTTTTTAATACTTATGCTTTATCTTTGGATCATTAGAAGTCTTAAGCCGCTGTCTGTGCTCAAACAAAAAATACAAACATTTTCCCAGGGCAATTTAAACATTGCGTGCACCAGCGACAAAGAAGATGAAATTGCTGAAGTTGCCAATGAATTTGATCATGCAGTCAAAATGATACGTGAATTGCTGCAGTCAAGACAATTGTTCTTGCGGGCGATTATGCATGAGCTTAAAACACCTATTGCCAAAGGAAGACTGGTAAGCGAGATGCTGAGCGAAGAAAAACATAAAGTACGGCTGCATAGTATCTTTGAAAGGCTCAATCTTCTCATAGATGAGTTTGCTAAAATTGAGAAAATTACTTCTAAAAATTTCAAATTGGATATCAAATCTTATAAAGTGAGTGATCTTGTAGAAGCCAGCATTGATCTGCTGATGATAGAAAATCCAAAACAATTTATCCGTCTAGAGATCAAAAAAGACTATCAATTGGACGTAGATTTTGAACTCTTTTGCCTGGTGATTAAAAATTTACTGGACAATGGCATCAAATACAGTATTGACAAAAGCGTAACAGTCATTATCGATACAGATAATTTTTTGATTATCAACAAAGGAGAAGCCCTAAAAGAGCCTTTGGAAAACTATTTTGGACCTTTTCACGCTTCTCAAAAAGGTTTGGGACTGGGTATTTACATCATAAAGAGTATTTTGGATATCCATCAAATGAAATTCACTTATCGCCATGAAGAGAAAGAAAATATCTTCATGGTGCGCTAAGAAAATATATTATTTTGATATATTTATCGTATCTGAGAGTGTAAACGCAAGTTCCAACGCTTGGCTTGCATTGAGCCTTGGATCGCATTGAGTGTGGTAACGGCTTGCAAGTCCTTCGTCTGTGATTGCACAAGAGGTACTTCCTGTACACTCAGTCACATCATTGCCCGTCATTTCAAGATGAATGCCTGCTGCTACCGTACCCATTTCTTTGTGAATGGCAAAGAACTGTTTCACTTCACTTAAAATGTTATCAAAATCTCTGGTTTTAAACCCGGTGGAACTCTTTTCTACATTTCCGTGCATTGGGTCACACGACCATACCACATTTTTGCCTTCATCTTTGACACGCTTAAGCAGCGCAGGAAAATACTGGGCTATTTTGTCTGCGCCCATGCGCACTATAAGATTCAACCTTCCTTCTTCATTGTGAGGGTTGAGCGCATCAATAAGCGCTATAAGTTCATCTTCTTGTATGCTAGGACCTACTTTAACTCCAATAGGATTTTTTATGCCCCTAAAATACTCAATATGTGCTTCTGTGAGATCTCTGGTTCTATCGCCGATCCACAACATATGCGCTGAACAGTCATACCATTCTCCTGTTTCTGTATCAAGTCTCGTTAAAGCTTCTTCATAATTAAGGAGCAATGCTTCATGCGAGGTATACACTGTGGTTTGATGAAGTTGCGGCAAAGTATCGCTATTGAGTCCGCAAGCAGCCATAAAATTCATTGCATAATCTATTTTTTCGCTCAATTCATCATATTTTTTTCCCAGAGGATTATCTTTGATAAAATCCAAATTCCACTGATGCACTTTTTTTAAGTCCGCCAAGCCTCCTCTTGAAAAAGCACGCAAAAGATTGAGCGTAGCCGCCGATTGATTATAGGCCCTAATCATGTTGTGAGGGTTGGGCACTCTAGCTTCTTTGGTAAATTCAATACCATTGATGATATCCCCGCGATAGCTAGGAAGTGTTTCACCGTTTATCTCTTCAAAATCACTGCTTCTTGGTTTTGCAAATTGTCCTGCAATGCGCCCCACCTTGACCACAGGCTTTCCCGTAGAGTACATCAGCACCATGTTCATCTGCAGCATCAATTTAAAAAGATTCTTAATGCTTTTAGCACTAAAATCACTAAAACTTTCTGCACAATCTCCGCCCTGAAGCAAAAAAGCCTCTCCGCGCCCTGCTTGAGCCAATTTTTCCTTAAGTCTTCTTGCCTCGCCGGCAAAAATCAGCGGAGGATAAGAACTAAGTTCTTTTTCTGCTTTTTTGAGTTCTTCTTTGTTTTCATAGGTTGGTTGTTGCTTTATAGGAAAATCTCTCCAGCTGCCAGGTGTCCAACTCATTATATGTCCTTCAAATAAATTGGGAGATTATAGCTTAAAACATTTGAAAAACAAAATTAAAACGAATCACCCTGTGAACAAGTAGTTTAAAAACAGCTTATTCACTTCGTGAAAAACGTGTGAATAACTTATATTAAATAATACAACTCGTATTTTAGGACAATAAAAATATTATTGTTTTTTTGCAACAAACGTTACAAAATTTGCCCACTGAAAAACAGTCTCCACTTGAGCAAATCCGGCCTCTTTACACATCTGTATGTTTTCTTCAATTGTAAAAGGTATCAAAACGTTTTCAAGGGCTTCGCGCTTTTGGGCTATCTCATACTCACTGTAGCCCTGTGTTTTTTTATAGTCATAATAAATATCGATCATCTGCTTGTCAAGTCTTTTATCAACAAATATCACTTTCTCAGAAAAAATAAATACTCCGTCTTCACCTAATCCTTCAAATATACTTTTAACAAGTTCTATGCGCTGCATAGGACGAATAAACTGAAGCGTATAGTTGGCAATGACGATATCTTCGTTTTTATACTCATACGCCAACATATCGGCAAGCTCAAGCTTTATATCCGCGCCAAAAGCCTGACATTTTTGTCTTGCTCTCTCAAGCATCGCCTCCGAATTATCCAACCCCTTTAGTTCCATCCTGGCATCCATCTTAGCATACAGATCAAGCAGAAATTTCCCTGTAGAAGAGCCTAAATCAAGTACTTTTTTTCCTTCTTTTTGCTCAAACAAAATCAATGAAATAATCAGTTTTCTTACCTCATCATAAAATGGCACAGACCGGCTGAGCATATCATCGAATACGGAGGCAACTGTTTCATCAAATTCAAACTTCTTTTCTATAGGTTTTTCAAATACTTTATCTTTCATTCAACATTTCCTGCCTGCTTGATATCGTTATCTATCTGTATCTTGAGCGCATCTAAATTTTCAAATTTTTTATTTACGCGCAAAAATGCTAAAAATTCCACCAGGAGGGTGCCTTCAATTGCACCAAAATCTTCATTTAGAATATGTATTTCTACGGCATATGAACCATCAGTACTGATACGATGCCCCAGGAAGCTGACACTTTGATACCATTTCTGTTTGATTTTTGTTCGTGTAGCATAGACGCCTTCTTTGGGAAGCTGATAATGGTCAATACGAAGGTTGAGTGTGGGAACAAGCGCCTTTCTCCCCAAACCTTGCCCCTGGATGATCTTTCCTTCTATCTGATAAAGTCGTCCGAGCAAAAGGTTTGCCATGTCTACAGAACCCTCTTTAAGGTAACTTTTGATGTTGCGAGAGTGCACTGCAATACCTTGTGTGCTTACCTCTTCTATAATACATACCTCTCCGTCAAACATCTCTTTGAGCCGTTGTGCGTTGCCGGCTTTGGATTTTCCAAAATGAAAATCATACCCTACCACTATCTTTTTCAACGAAGGAAAATCCGCCTTTAATCTCTGCACAAAAGCTTCAGGAGTCAAAGCGTTGATCTTTTCAAAATGATAAAAATGGCATTCTCTGTCTGTATAGAGTGTGCGTTTGTAGCCAGGGGTAAGATATCCGCCGTTGCGCTCTATAATTACAATCGCTTGAACCTGTCCGATAAGTACTTGATGCGCAATATGCATACCGTCAAATGATCCAATCGCTATAGAGGTGATTTGATTGGTTAAATGCACGTTATTTCTCCTGCTTTACAAAATGGTACAGATACTCTTGATTGCCCTCTTTGCCGGCAATCCCCGAAGGTGCCTGATGGATACATTTCCAGCCGAGTTCAAAAGTATATTGCTCAAATGCTTCTTTTTTCCTCTCTATGGCGTCTTGATCTACCACTACCCCTTTGCTGTCCCGCTTTGCTTCTTTTCCCACTTCGAACTGCGGCTTGTAGAGTATGATGATATCTGCATAGGCCGCTGTAAGCCTATCTATATCTTTTATAATCTGCAAAATGGAAATGAAAGAAACATCGCAGGTAATCAAATCAAATTCAACTCCACTTTCAAAATTCCGTATATCGGTCTGCTCATACAAAGAGAGTCTGGTATCCTTTCGCAAGGAGATATGTAATTGATCTTTTCCCACATCTACACAGCTTAATATTTCTACACCGTTTTCAAGTAAAATCTGCGCAAAACCTCCTGTGCTTGAACCGATATCTAAAGCTCTTTTGCTTTCCAGCACCATAGGATATGAGACCAAAAAATTTTCCAGCTTTCTTGCTGCCCTGCTGACATAAAACTTTTCATCGACAACCTCTATAAGCGAATGGTTGTCCACCTTCACTGAAGGTTTGGCAATCTTCCCGTCCACTTTCACTTTTCCTGCCTTAATCGCTTCAAGGGCACGGTTGCGGCTTTCAAAATAATCTTCTTCAACAAGGTACTTGTCTATTCTCATATCATCTCTTTCATCTGCTCTTCACTCAGCGTAGCTACTCCCAAACTCAGGGCTTTTTCAAGTTTGGTTCCTGCCTCTTCTCCGTAGATCACCATATCAGTCTTTTTGCTCACTGATCCGCTTACTTTTGCACCCAACGCTTCCAGCCTCTCTTTGATCACCTCTCTGCTTTGACTCATTGTGCCGGTAAGAACCACCGTTTTATCTTTAAATGGATTGTCTGCGGCTTCTACTTTTTGTTCTATGGCTGGCTTGATCACGTCAAAAAGCTGTAAGACAAAATCATGATTAACACGCATAAACTCCAAAAGCGAATTTGCCATCTCTTCTCCGATACCGTCGATTGCTACAATCTGCTCAAAACGTGCATCCACGATCCCCAAACCAAACTCCAAAGCCAATGCCTTGCTTGCCACTTCCCCGATATGCTCTATGCCCATGGCATTGATAAGTCTGTAAAGCGGCGCGCCTTTGCTTGCTTCAATGGCCTGCAGAAGGTTGTGAATTTTCTTTTCTTTAAACCCTTCCACCCCCGTCAAATCCTCAGCCTTGATAAAATAAAGGCCAAGAATATCTTTGATGATATTTTCTTTCACCAAAAGTTCCACAATTTTCGATCCCAGCCCGTCAATATTCATGCACCCTTTTTTGGCAAAATGAATGATTGAATTGATTACGCGGTCAGGACAGTGCAGGTTTTGGCATTTGATCAATGCGCCTTCATCAAGAAGTTCGCTATGGCATGTCGGGCACAAAGTCGGACGGCTTACGGCTTTCTCGTTTCCGTTGCGCCGATCTGTCAAGACTTTAATGATCTTTGGGATCACATCCCCGCTTCTGATGATAATGACGCTATCGCAAATACGGATATCCTTTCTTTCTATTTCATCAAAGTTATGAAGTGTTGCGCGGTTCACTTTTACGCCCTCTATATCTACCGCTTCCACTTCCGCAACAGGCGTCACAACCCCCGTACGCCCCACCTGCAGAGTAATCCCTTTTATCTTGGTGACTTTTTCGATGGCCGGAAATTTATAGGCACACATCCATTTGGGAAATTTCACCGTATAGCCAAGCTCTTCTTGTTTGTCCACCTCATCAACTTTGATCACCATGCCGTCCATCATCATCGGTATCACATCACGCAAAGCAATAAGCTCCTGATAGAAGGATTCTATCTCTTTGATGTTTTTGCACTCCTGCATATAGGGGGGTTTTAAAAATCCAAGCGTATGAATAAAATCCATCTTTTGAGAAAGTTTGGAATGTTCAAGTGTATTCTCGCCTATTCCCCAAGGGTAAAAAACAAGTCTTCGCTTTGCGGTGATGCTGCTGTCAAGCTGTCTAAGGCTCCCTGCGGCGGCATTTCGCGGATTAGCAAAAAGCGGTTCTCCTGCTGCCAAGCGCTCTTGATTGATTGTCTCAAAATCATCTTTACGAATAACTACTTCACCCCGTATCTCAATACGTCCGGGATAATCGATCTTTAACGGCACCGAACGAATGGTGCGCACGTTATCCGTAACATCCTCACCCACAACCCCGTCTCCGCGCGTAATAGCCCGCGTTAGCTTCCCTTTTTCATAAAGAAGGTTCATGCTTGCGCCGTCAAATTTTGGCTCGCAAAAATACTCACATTTGCCGGCATTTTTCTCTACCCTTGCAAGCCACTGTTCAACCTCTTTGCTGCTGAAAACATCTTCCATGCTCCACATACGTCTAATATGTTTGGCCTTGGAAAACTCATCACGTATTACGCCCCCCACCCTTTTGGTTGGCGAATCTTCCGTCGCTTCCTCCGGATGTGCCTTTTCGTATGCAAGGACCTCATGATAGAGTTTGTCATACTCTTCATCACTGGCTGCAGGATTGTCCTCGACATAATAAGCATGCGCCCATTTTTTAAGGATTTCAATTTTTTTTAGGTAAGTTTCTTTGGTCATCTATTATCTTTATCAACAAAGGAAGTATGTTTTATTGACGTTATTTTATCATTGTTACACCCGCCGGAGGCTTATGGCTTTAAAACTGTCTTTTCTTTTTTTGTATCCTGCATAGGCTTTGTATGCAAAAGATAGATATCCAAAAATGCTTTGGTGCGTGCCAGATATTCTCTAAGCTTCATTCTGTATGCCGCCTTGGTCCCTTCACTATCTTTGGCAGCAAAACCGATTGCCTTTTGCCCCTTCTTTTTGGCAATAAACAGCGCTCTTTCCAAATGAAACCGCTGAGAGACGATAACATAATCCTCCACCCCAAAAACCTCTTTGGTTCTTGCTATAGAATCAAATGTTCTCAACCCTGCATTGTCAAGCATAATATGCTTGGAAGGCACGCCGGCACGAATGAGATCTTTTTGCATTGTTGTTGTTTCATCATAATATTGGGTACTGTTGTCTCCTGAAACTAAAATGTCTTTTACTTTGCCTGCTTTGAAAAGTGCGGCCGCTGCACGTATGCGATAGGTATAAAAATAGTTTTTTTTGTCTTTGGCGATGTACTTTGCCGTGCCCAAAAGCAATGCGGTTTTTTTAGAAGGAAGTTTGCGGATATCAGCATAGATAGAAGTGCTTGCCTGCTGCGTTACGATCGCATTTATGCCTGCAACTGCAAATACGCATACAACAAATGCAATCCCTATCCATCGTATCACCTCATGGCCTCAAATACTTTTAATGCTTGCCGGTGTTCAACTACATCATGGCATCGTATAATGCTTGCGCCATTTTCTGCAGCTTTAAGATGAATCGCAAGTGTTCCCGGCAATCGTTCAGGTATCGGTGTAGGAATAATTTTATCTATCATGGATTTTCTGCTTGCGCCAATGAGAAGCTCGCAACCAAATTTTTTGAAATGACCCAAATTTTTAAGAAGCACAAGGTTATGTTCCAAAGTTTTGCCAAAGCCTATACCAACATCCAAAATAAGCTGTTCTCTGTTTAACCCCAGTGCCTCACACTTTGCGATACGTGCTTCAAAAAAATCACTCACCTCCGTCATCACATCTTCATAATGTGGATTTTTTTGCATTATTTGGGGTGTGCCCTGCATATGCATAATGCACAGTTTTGCATTATACTTCAAGGCAAGCCTGACCAGCTCATCGTTGTCGGCTCCGGTGATATCGTTGATTAGAGCAAAACCGCTTTGCAAAGCATACTCTACCACGAACGGGGTATAGCTGTCTATGCTGAAAGCAGCTTTCTCGTAAAGCTTTTCTGCTTTAATGGCATCACAAAGAGGCTTAACGCGCGCAAGCTCTTCTTCTTCGCTTACCTCTTGAGACCCCGGACGGCTTGAGACCGGACCAATGTCAATGATAGAAGCGCCCTCATCTATTATCTTTTGGCATTTCAAAAGGGCATCCTGCGCTACAAATCTGCTGCCTTCAAAAAAACTATCATCATTGGTGTTGATGATGCCCATAATCTGAAGAGGATAGGTTTTGGCAGAAAGAAATTTCTTAAGTTCTTTTGCCACATTTTTAAGCCCAAAGGGCTGAGCCAATTCTTTACGTGAAAGAATTTCTATGTGTTTTTTTGTGCCAATAAGAATACAGTCATACAAAGGTTTTTCGCATGTAATGACTCCGCTTGGCGCTGCAAGCTCTGCACCGATACTCAGAGCATCTTGTTTGAGAATATTGACTGCGGGAGTTTTGAGATCCTTGAGATAGAAGCAAAACAACTCCATTTTTTTTGACATTATTTCTATACCTTCGCGCTCTACTCCCAATGCCTCGAGAGCCGCCTTGTTGTCTAGAATATCGCCAAGCTGATAAATATTCATTTTTACTCCTAAATATTTTAATGCTTTTTCCTTGCCAAAAGCTTCAAAAGCAATACATTAAGAACAAATACCGGAGGAGAGCCCATGTCTAAAGCTATAAATGCATTAGAAAAAAGCGTCAGTGTTTTTTCGTCTATATCATAAACTCCCGAATGCATGGCTGTCTTACCGATATATTCAACCACCCGCTTCATCTCCTTGGCATTTGTGCGCTGATGTGTCTGCACAAACTCATACGCGGTGCCCAAAGAGAGCTGCCTCACCTCCAAACCAAAATCCTCTTCTTTGGCGGTTGCCAAAAATGTGGCCACAGGAAGTCTTGAACGAATAGTGCTAAGGATTGTTGCTTTGCTTGAAGTAAGCAAAATAAATTCTTTTTTGGCCGGAGGCTCTTCGATCACTTTAAGCAGTTTATTTTGTGCGATAGGGGAAAACAGCTTTGCGGCGAGAATGATCACAGTGGTTTCTTCGCTTGCCATATAAGCTTTTTCAACAGCCAATTTAGCATCTTCTACCAAAAAAGTATCTTCTTTAACGATCTTTACAAAACGTTCTGTAGTTTTTACCGCTTCAAGTTCTGCAATGGCCGCTTCGATATTTGAAGTGATAAGAACTTGACTGGCCAGCTTCATCATTCTAGTTCTAAATCCCCGAAAATCATAGCCGAAACAGTTCTGTCAAAAAGTTTATAAAGTTGCAGCAGCTTGATATCCAATAACGTATCTGCACTTCTTAGGGCAAAACTGTTTGGTACCTCCTGATCCATAATCCACAAAAAGCTGTCATCATTTCTGTAGGCCATTTTTGTGTAAGGATGATCTCCTTTGCCGATATACCAGATAAAATAGCCGTTAGGGTAGGAAATGTCTAACATATCTTCAAGCAATTGTATCTCTTGTGTGCTATAAAGAGAGGAGAGATTGGGGAAAATCTCTGCAAGCGGATAAAAAGGTAAAAGCGGTCGATTTTTTTGCAGATCATTTACACTATTGAGTATATATTTGGCAAACCACTTGCGTGATTCATCAGTCACAACCAACACCGTTTTCCCCTCCAATATCTGAGAGGCAGCACTCTTGACTAGAGGTGCCCATTCATAGCGATATTCTTCCATCCATGAGAAGCTTGATTCTTCTTCGCGTATGGCACCCAGTGTCCAGTTTAAAAGCTGTTTCATAAGGTTATTTATCTAACCCGTATGCTTCATGGAGCATACGAATAGCCAACTCTCCATATTTTTCATCGATGATCATGGAAACCTTGATTTCTGAAGTGGAAATCATCTGGATATTAATATTGCTGGCCGCAAGCACGCTAAACGCTTTTGCCGCAACACCTGCATGCGATTTCATCCCCACCCCCACAACGGATACTTTGCAGATATGATCATCAAAATCCATACCGGCAATATCATGGTCAAATTTTTCCATCACCCTTCTGGCATTTTGAAGTTCGCTCTGAGGAACGGTAAATCCAAGATTTGTTGAACCGTCTGTACCTGTAGTTTGAATAATCATATCTACATTGATATTTTCATTTGCCAATCTTGTAAAAATTTCTGCTGCGATTCCCGGTCTGTCTGAAACACCTCTGAGGGTAACTCTTGCTTGGTTTTTGTCAAGGACAACCCCGCTGACTAATACTGCTTCCATACTATTGTTCTCCTGTGTAATAAGTGTGCCTTCATTGTCGCTGAAGCTGCTTTTTGCGTATAGCTTAACATTAAGTTTTTTTGCCAATTCCACTGAACGGTTTTGCAGAACCTTTGCCCCCAAAGAAGAGAGTTCAAGCATTTCATCATAAGAGATGGTATCCATTTTTTTTGCCTTGGGTTCAATACGCGGATCTGTTGTATAAATACCGTCCACATCCGAATAAATCTCGCACTGATCTGCATGGAGCGCACCTGCAATTGCCACCGCCGAAAGATCCGAACCTCCGCGTCCAAGCGTCGTTACCAGCCCTTCTTTACTTACCCCCTGAAATCCTGCCACTACAACAATTTTGCCCTCTTTGATCGCATTTTGCATGGCTGCAGGATCTATGGATTCTATACGCGCATAGGTATGGGTAGTGTCAGTCACAATCCCTGCTTGACGTCCGCTCATCGCAACAGCATCATATCCTTTTGCCTGCAAAGCAATAGAAAGAAGTGCGGCTGTCACTCTCTCTCCCGCGCTTAACAGCAAGTCCATCTCTTTTTTTGCGGGACTGGACGTAAAATAATTCGCATATTCAATAAGCTTGTTTGTCTCTCCGCTCATTGCTGATACGACCACTACAATATCATTCCCCGCCTCTTTGGCTTTTGCCACACGGTTGGCCACGTTTTCTATACGGCTCAAATCTCCGACGCTTGTTCCTCCATACTTATGTACGACTAGCATATCACTCCATTCCTCCCTTTAAATTTAACCTTTTTCAAATCAAGCCCTTTATTTATTTATTTTGTGCCAATCAAATAAAACCTTCTTGCATAAAATAGTCAATCACCTTTCGATACACTCTTTTTTTAAAATAGGTTACTTTTTTAAAAAGCTCATCATACTCTACAAATTCATGTTCTACAAATTCAGGTATCTCGAAAGCATTGAGATCAATGACGGCATCCTCCTTCAGACGAACTAAAAAATATTTTTGCTTTTGTCCGTCAAAAGGATATTGCTTCCCTCTTGCTATGCTTGGAAAATCATAAGATATCCACTCAGGAAATTCTCCTAGAATTTCCACCTTATTGCAACCGATCTCTTCATGCAGCTCTCTGTAAAGGGCCTCTTGAGGCGTTTCCCCTTCATCGATACCCCCTTGAGGAAATTGCCATGCATCTTTGATGTCACTGCGATGCGCAACAAAGAATTCACACTTATGCGGATATCTGGAAGAGAGAATGACAGCTGCAACATTAGGACGATAACGTTTTTCATTTTGCATCTTACTGCTCGCTTCTTTGATAATCAATATGTTTGACTCACTATTTTTCTGATATTATTTTATCCAAAATGCCATTAAAAAAGTGAGTAACTGTGCTAGTCTATCTTCATATCCCCTATTGCGATTCAAAGTGCCATTACTGCAGCTTTAATTCTTATGTCGGCAAATTTGATACGCGCACCGCCTATATGGACGCGCTTTACAGGCAACTCTTTTTTGAATTGAAGCGGTTTGGGGCAACAAAAGAGAGTATTGAAACACTTTTTATTGGAGGGGGAACCCCTTCGACAGTTGCACCGGAACTTTATGCGCCTCTTTTTGATTTGCTCAAACCCTATCTTCAAAAAAATGCAGAAATTACTACCGAGGCCAATCCGAACTCGGCAACAAAGTCTTGGCTGAGCGGAATGAAAGCGCTTGGCGTTAATCGTGTCAGTTTTGGCGTGCAAAGCTTTGATGCAGCAAAACTTAAAGCACTCAACCGTGCCCATTCGCCCGCACAGGCCAAAGAAGCTATATTATGCGCAAAAGCACTCGGATTTGAACACCTCTCTCTTGATCTGATCTACAATTACCAAGGAGATACGAAAGCTCTGCTTGGCCAAGACATCCAAGAGGCCTTTACTCTGCCCATTGACCATATTTCAGCCTACGAACTTACTATTGAAGAGGGTACGGCATTTTCAAATACACCGCAAGCAAGACAGGAAAATGACGATTTGGCTTTTTTTGTTTCCGAAGAAATCCGAAAAAGAGGATTTTTACACTATGAAATTTCCAATTACGGCATTTATCAAAGCAAACACAACAAGGGATACTGGAGACTTGAAAATTATATAGGTGCGGGTGCGGGTGCTGTAGGGTTTCTAAAAGATCGTCGTTTTTATCCCCAAAACAGCATTGATGCCTATATTCAAAATCCCCTAAAAATAAAAAAGGAAATTTTAAGCGAAGAAGAAATGCTTACGGAAAAAATATTTTTGGGATTGCGCTCAGCTATCGGCATCAAAAGCTCTATTCTTACTGAAACCATGCACAGCAAAGCGATGTTTCTGGTTGAAGAAAAAAAGCTTATCTATCAAAATGAAATTTTTTATAATCCGAACTATTTTCTGAGTGATTCGCTCGCACTCTATCTCTTGGATTAAGGTCATATCTAATTATTTTTTAGATAGAATAACCCATTTAAAATTAAAGGTCATAAAGGTTATATATGTTTGGAATCGGCTTTACTGAGTTGCTTCTCATTGCTATCGTTGCGATACTGTTTTTAGGGCCCGACAAGCTCCCTGAAGCGATGGTGCAAATCGCAAAGTTTATTAAAAGTGTTCAAAGAACCGTAAGAGATGCAAAAATTTCTTTGGAAGAAGAGATAAAAATCGCAGACCTTAAAGAGGAAGCACTTGGCTACAAAAGAAAACTTGATGAAGCCGGCAATGAACTTAAAGGTTTTAAAAATATAGATGCTAATCCCATCAAAGAGATCAATGAAGCCATAAATGATGCAAAAAAGAGCTTTTCCGGCACCAGCCTTGAAGAACAAAGCGAACCTGCAGTTGCATCGGTAGAATCAAAACGCGATACCGTTACTTTTGAAAAAAACAAAAAAGAGAATGATGATAAAGGCAATGCATAATGTTTAGCGAATTAAAACCGCATCTTGTAGAGTTAAGAAAAAGGCTGGGACTTTCCGTGCTCTCTGTTTTTATCATGTTTGCAGTCGCTTTTACGTTTCATGAGCCTATCCTGGAATGGGTCACCCATCCGCTCAATGATGCGCTAAGCCAGGTATCAGAAATCTCAAAGAAAGCTGCCGAAGGGATGGTAACCACTCACCAGGTGGGAGGAGCGTTTTTTGTGGCACTGAAAGTCTCTTTTTTTGCAGCACTGATCGGAGCGCTTCCATTTATTCTCTATCAGCTCTGGCTTTTTATAGCACCCGGACTCTACGCCAATGAAAAGAAAATGATTCTTCCTTTTGTGGTGGGGGGCACCGTAATGTTTGTGATCGGTGTGCTTTTTGCTTACTATATTGTCACGCCGTTTGGTTTTCAATTTCTTATCACCTTTGGTTCGTTCCTCTATACTCCGCTGATCAACATCGAAGACTATGTAGGTTTTTTTACCAAGATCATGGTGGGATTTGGCATTTCGTTTGAATTGCCTGTATTTGCTTATTTTTTAGCATTATTAGGATTAGTAACTGACCGCACCCTTGTTGACTTTTTCAAATATGCAATTATCATTATTTTTATCGTCGCAGCTCTTTTGACTCCTCCGGATGTCTTGACTCAGTTTCTTATGGCTGTGCCTCTTGTGCTTCTGTACGGTCTATCTATCCTCATTGTCCGCATGGTGAATCCTGCCCCAAAAGAAGAAAATGACGACTAAAAAATCAAAAGCGGGCCAGAACAGTTTTTTAAGATTTCTTAAAAAGAGTACGGGCCCAAAGGCTCATAAAGTATCCTATTAATGCTTTCTGCTGAACTTCTTACTCAAAGTTATGATTATCAACTCCCTGAAGGATTCATAGCCGCAGCGCCCGTGCATCCCAGAGACCATGCCAGACTTCTGGTGTATGACAGAAAGTCAGATACGATCACTCATACTACTTTTAAGCATCTGTTGAATTTTGTTCCCAAAGATTGTGACATTTTTCTGAATGATACGCGAGTCATCAAGGCGCGTATTTTTGGTTCCAAAAAAAGCGGCGGAAAAGTCGAGTTGCTTTTCAATAAACCTATCGATGCTTATCGCTATGCTGTACTCATACGCGGAAAAGTAAAAACAGGAACAGAGCTTTTTTTTGAAGGCGGCTTGGCGGCTACCGTAACCGCGCTATGTGATGACGGCTCGCGCGTGGTCTCCTTTAAACATGAGGGCAAAGAGATACGATTTGAAACGCTGGTTTCTATTTTAGACAAAATAGGCCACATCCCTCTTCCTCCCTATATGCAAAGAGAGGACAACAAAGAAGACGAAACCGATTATCAGACGCTTTTTGCCAAGCATGCAGGTGCAGTAGCAGCCCCTACGGCCTCTTTACATTTTACTCCGGAACTTTTTGCTGCCCTGCAAGCCGGGCACAAAACACACAAAGTCACATTGCATGTAGGGGCAGGAACTTTTAAGCCTGTAGAAACTGAACAGATACTAGACCATCCTATGCATTCTGAATATTTTCACATCAGCAATGAAGCCGCAAAAGTTATCCAAAGCAAAACCCCTATTTTGGCTATCGGGACAACCGTAACAAGAACAGTAGAATATTTCACCAGGACAAAGCAGCAGGAAGGAGAATGCAACCTTTTTCTAAATCCGCACAATCCGCCCCAAAGGGTTTCTTATCTGCTTACCAATTTTCATTTGCCAAAAAGCACACTAATCATGCTTGTGAGTGCTTTTATCGGGAGAGAGAAAACATTGCAAATATACAATGAAGCCATCAAAGAAAAGTATCGTTTTTTTTCATATGGCGATGCCATGCTTATACTTTGAAAAAATGAAAAAACACTTTGTACCCCAAAGAGACACGTAAACCCAAAGATAAAATCTTCGATACTTTTATCTTGCATTCCAGTAGCCCGACATAAAAATCCTTTTAAAACAGTATCGCATTTTAGTGAATTTTTCAGGCAATACTTTATAATTATTGTATAATTATAGAATGGAAAAATTGACCTATTTAACTCTTTTTAGCATTGTTATGTTGATGACAGGATGCAGTCAGAAAGATCCAAAACCTTATCATCATCCAAAAAGTCCTGACTACAGTATAAAAAAACCAAAAGTAGTCTATGAGCCCAGCAGAAACAATTTAAGCAAAATGGTTGAGGAGCTGCAAGGCAGACCTTACGTATGGGCTGAGGAGGGACCTGAGTGTTTTGACTGTTCAGGGTTTACCTACTATGTATATGGCAGCATGGGCATAGATATTCCCAGAGTAGCAAGAGAACAGGCCAAAGTCGGCAAAACAATCAATGTCGAAGAGTTGCAATATGGGGATTTAATCTTCTTTAATACTACCGATCGACCGGGCCAACGCATTACTCATGTAGGGCTTTATCTTGGAAACGGATGGTTTACCCATGCAAGCACGGGAAAATATGAAGTACTCTATACCAATCTTTATACCTCCGTTTATTTTAAAGAAAGATTACGGGTTTGCCGCAGATATCTGCCCGATGCGCAAATTGAGGTCAACAAAAGAAAACCATGGAAAATTGTAAGAGAACAGCCGATTAAATTGCAAACAGAAACCCCAATACGATTGGCAGCCATCCCGCCTGCGGCCAAGGAAGTTCCGATTATGGAAGGATCGCTTGCTCCTGCTATAAAAAAAGAATCCGGGCGGGATATTGTTTGCGCTGTACCCGTCAGTAAGGAAAATACGGCCAATGGTGTCTTTTATGTTCAGGTGGGATCTTTTGAAGGAAAACCAAACAATGATCTGCTTCTTGATATTTCACATCAAGGCTTTGCCTACAAAATGATACAATTTCCAAAAGGAAATGTTCAAATCAATAAATTGCTCATAGGGCCATACAAAAGCAAAAAAGAGGTTTTGATTGCCTTGTCCAGTGTTAAACAAAAAATTCAAAAAGATGCTTTTATTGCAGAGATACGATAAAATCGATGTCAAAAATTTCTATCAATGCATTATGCCCCTGCGGGAGCGGAAATAAATATAAAAAATGTTGCCGTATTTACCACCAAGGAGCGAAAGCCCCGGATGCATTAACGTTAATGAAAACCCGTTATAGCGCATACGCTGCAAATGAATATGCTTATATTATCAAAACAACGCACCCTGAAAATCCGGATTATTCTATAGAAACACTAACATGGAAAACCTCTATTCTTGCATTTAGTAAAACTACAGAATTTTTGGGTTTGGAGATTATTGAATTCACAGATGGTCCCAATGAAGCATTCGTTACTTTCACGGCACATCTTTCGGGCGGTACCTTAAACGAAAAAAGCCGTTTTTTAAAAACGGATGGCAAATGGCTCTACGTAGACGGAGTGTTGTTTTAACTCTCCTTCAAATAACAAGAATGAAAAATAAGATATAATTCCTAAAAAATCTATGCCGTCAAAGCAGAATCAAAAATTAGGTTTAGGCCTAAAAAGAGAAAGAAAATGAAAAAAATTAAATCTGTTTATATACTATTGTTAAGCACCCTGTGGTTTATCGTTGGATGCGGTTCTGATGATACTCCAAAACCAAATACGCCAAAAAATAAACCGGGATTTCATACCGACCGATCAAAATTTATTGCAACCATGGATGCAGCCGCATCAGACAAGCAAGGAAGAAACAACTATATTGATGAATTTATTGCCAAATCAGACGTTCAGTGCCAACGCTATTTGGACAGACCTCTGAGAAAATCCGAAAGCAAATCAAAAAGTGCACTCTATATGAATCTATTTGATGCCGTAAGTGCAGTGTTTGGCACGAAAGATGTTACAGACAGCGCCAAAAAACTGTATATGAAAAATCCAAACGGCGAAAATGAAGCAAAAATGGCCTATGAAAAAGCGCTGTCTTTTGAAATCAAACGCGGTGTAGAGATTGCCAGAGAACGCTATGCCCAAACCATGCTAATCAAAAAAAACAGACTCATAGAAAGCTATACGGCTGCTATGCTTGAGCAGGATATACAAAACTACGATAAATTATGCGATTATGAATACGGCCTCGTAGAGATCAACAATATTCTTAAAAAAGCACAAACACCAACCTCTGTACAACCTTTTTCTTCAAGACTGACCATAGATCCTTCTTCTATCAAAAATAAAGTAGAAGCTGTCACCATCGAAGCGAAAAGCAAAGAAGAAAAAAAGAAAAAGAAAAAGAAAAATATACAAAGTGAAGAAGAAATGCAAATCATAGAAACATCTCTTGATGACAATACTTCTTTGGCCGCCAATCTTCAAAACTAATTATAATTGCTGTGAACATGATTTACTTTTGTAGCAAAAAGGATGTAATCTCTTTATGAAATCAGCCGGTATCGACATTGGACTTAAGCGTATTGGCGTAGCGATTTGCTTAGATGACAAAATTGTTATGCCTCAAAATGCCATTCTCAGAAAGAACCGCAATCAAGCTGCACAGGATGTAAAAACTTTTTTACACGAATGGGAGATAGAAAAACTAATCGTCGGAATACCCAAAGACGGCGGCAGCAGCAACGAGATGGAACGCCGGATCAAACACTTTGTTTCTCTTTTGGCTCTTGATATCGAAATCATCTATCAAGACGAACAAGGCTCCAGTCTTGAAGCCAAAGAGCTTACGATGGGAGAGTTTAAACATAAACGCGATGGCAGGCTTGATTCTGTGGCTGCAAAGATCATTTTGGAGAGATTTCTGCGCTTATAAAGCCTTTTGTCCATCCAAAAAACAGTGGCGGACATTTTTGTTATTCATACCTTAAAGCATCAATCGGATTCATATTGGCTGCTTTACGTGCAGGAATGATCCCGAATACAATACCGATCAGCATCGAAAAAAATAAGGCAACCATCGTAATTGTCGGATTGATTACCAGTATAATATCAAGCCAAAGAGTTACGCCAAAGGTGATTGCAACACCCAATACAATTCCCACGACCCCCCCCAATCCTGAAAGCACAATCGACTCGATGAGAAACTGTATTAAAATATCTTTTGCCATTGCTCCTACTGCCATACGAATGCCTATCTCTCTTGTGCGCTCCGTAACCGAAACAAGCATGATATTCATGATGCCGATTCCTCCGACTATCAAAGAAATTGCGGCTACTGCGCCCAGCATGATTGTCAATATCGTAGTAACTTCTGAAATCGTATCAATAAGTGCCGTCATGCTCCTTACTGAAAAATTATCTTCGTCTGCTGAATCTATATGTCTTCTTTCTCTAAGGAGCTGCTCTATTTGAACTTTAGCCTCAACAAGCGGAATATTCTCTTTTACCGCAGCCATCATGAGGTGGATATTGTCGCTGCCGCTAATGCGCCGTTGAAACAAAGAAAAAGGAACCAGCAGCATATCGTCTTGATCTGAACCAAATGTGTTGGCACCCTTGGTCTCAAGAACGCCTACAACTTCGCAAGAAAAGTTTTTAAGACGTATTCTCTTGCCGACAACCGATTCAGAAGGCGCAAAAAGTGTTTTAACAACAGTTTGGCCTACGATGCACACATTTTGTCCTGTTCTTAGTTCACTTTTATCAAATACTCTTCCCTCCTGCAAATTCCAGTTTTGTGCAACCAGATAGTCATTTTCAACGCCTCTGATGTTTGTACGATAATTTTGATCTTTATAGATGATGGTCATCAAAGCATTTTCTACCGGCGAAATAGCCCTGAGTGCATACAAAGAGGATCTTAATGTTTCAAGATCCTTTTTTTTGAAAGGTATCTCTATGGCACCCCGATTGCCTGGCCCACGTTGTTGTCCCGGCATAATATAAAGCGTATTACTCCCCAGTTTTTCGACACTTTGCGTAATTGATTTGCTTGCTCCTTTGCCTATATTTACCATTGCGATCACGGAGGCAATACCAATCACTATCCCGATTGCAGTCAGCAAAGAACGCATCAGATTACGCCTAATCTCGCGTAATGCCTGAAAAAATGCATTACGAAGCACGATTGACCTCTTTTTCAATCATTCCATCGCGCAGATGTATCGTTCTTGAGGCATATGCAGCAATATCCTCTTCATGCGTAACCATAATTACCGTAATGCCCTGCTTGTTAAATGTCGTAATCAATTCCATGATCTCATGGCCGCGCTTGGTATCAAGATTGCCCGTAGGCTCATCAGCGATCAGAACTTTTGGGCGGGTCACCATTGCTCTGGCGATAGCCACACGCTGCTGCTGTCCGCCCGAAAGCTGTCCGGGCTCATAAAAAACTCTATCTTTCAATCCTACTTTTTCAAGGGCTTCGTGGGCCATTTTTTTGCATGTCATTGCATCTAATCCCTGATAGATCAATGGTATTTCAACATTTTCAAGAGAGGTGGTTTTTTTCAAAAGATTGTATCCCTGAAAAATAAATCCCAAAACATGACGTCTAAACAAAGCGCGCTGGTCTTGATTGAGATTGCCAACCTCTGTATCAAAAAACAAATATTTACCGCTGCTGGGGACATCCAAAGTGCCCAAAATATTAAGCAGTGTCGATTTGCCGCTTCCACTGGGCCCCATGATGGCGACAAATTCTCCCTCTTCAATTTTTAAATTGATCCCTTGGAGCACTGTTGTTGCAGTCTCTCCTGCTCCATAGGTTTTCTCTATATTTTCCAGTACAATCATAATCGTTTTTCCTGGCTTATGATTACTCCGTCATTTTCATTAAGTCCTTCTGCATCAATCGCACTGATAGGACCGTTGTGCCCCAGGACTTTAACATAAATCTTTCTGAGTTCACCATTTTTAAGAATCCAAACGTGAGGCTTTGGATCGATTTTTATCTTCTCTTCTTCTGCGCTGCTAAAAAGATTTTTGGTTTTTGGCTGAACCGGGATATAAAGCAGTGCGGCTCTTTTAATAATAAATGCATCTTTAACTTCCCGAATAACAATATCTGCATCTACACTCATTCCGGGTCTCAATAAAAGTTCTTTATTGTTTACCTCCATAATAGCTTTATAGGTCACAACACTTTCTAAAATTTCAGAATTGATGCGCACCTGCTTGATTGCTGCATTAAATAGTCTCTCAGAATAGGCATCAACACTAAAAGTAGCCCGTTGTCCCGCTTTTATTTTTGCAATGTCTGCCTCATCAATGCTGATTTGAAGCTCCATGTTGGTCAAGTCTTTGGCGATACTAAAGAGTACCGGGGTCTGAAAAGAAGCTGCAACCGTTTGCCCCGGATCAATATTGCGTACCAAAATCGTCCCGTCCACAGGAGAATAGACTTTTGTTTTTTTTAAATCATACTCGGCTGATGTGAGCGCGTGTTTGGCTTGTTCTATCTGGGCATTGGCATTAGCAATCTGTGCCTGGGCCAAGAGATAATTTCCCCAATCGCGGTCCCAGTCACTTTGCGTAGGCAATGCGCCTTTTGAAGTGCTTTTAAGTTTTTTATTTCGCTCCATCGTTGTTTGTGCCTGATAGTACTGCGCCTGGGCACTTTGCAGCGATGCATTGGCTATCTCCAGTGACGCCTTTGCTCTATCAAAGACACTTTGGTATTTTGTAATATCCAGCACAGCCAACAGTTGTCCTTTTTTAACCTCATCGTTATAATCAACGAGCACCTCTTCTATCGTACCGGAAACTTCAGTTCCCACATCAACACTTTCTACCGGCTGAATATATCCGCTGGCAGAAACTGTCAGTTCGAGGTTTCCTCTTTTTAGCGGATCTGTTACATAATGATACTGCGCATGTTTTGACCCTTTTACAAAGAAAATATAGCCGCCTATCCCTGCTGCTAAAAACAAAATACTAAAAAAAATGACCCATCTTGCTTTATAACTCTTATAATTAATGATTTTTTGCATCTCTTCCATATTTTACCTTTTACTTTGCACATCAACACGACACAACACAACTTTTTCGCTATTTTACATATACGAATATATTTCTATCGCTCCGATTGAGATTGGCCGCAGTGTCAATTTGAAACTTTTGTTATCATCATAGCAAGAACATGTTAAATTTTCACCTAAGATTCTGGCGCTTTCTTCCTTGGCTATTGTGCTCCAAAGTATCCCTGTTTGCACAAACTCCAGTACATCTAGACTCCTATCGTTACGCTGCCTTTATCAAAAAATCTAACAATTTTATTCTTCTGGCAACGGATTTCTGTTTCTCAAGACAACAATAAAAAGCAACAGCACTACAAGTGTACCAAGAAATGAATAACGCAATGCCGTATCCATTCCAAAATACTCCCATATCATTCCGCCCACATACGCGCCCACCGCTCCAAAAAGCGCGACTCCTGCATAAAATATCCCATAAACCGATCCTTTATTCTGTGCCTTATTGGCAATGTGCACACGGTTGGCATTGAGCGACGCAACGGTAAAGAGCCCCAAAAACGCGAAAGCAAACCAGGTCGAAAGCGGGTTTTGAAGATACAAAAGCCCTTGTGCCGCAACACCGCTTGCATAGGCAAAAAACATGATGCGATTCACACCGATCCTGTCGATCCATGTTCCGATAAGATAACTTGTTGCAGTCTGAATGCCTGTTGATACGACAAAAAGAAGAGGTATCAGTGCTGTTGCTATTCCCACCTGTTTTGACTGCATCGTAAAAAACGCATCAGAAAACATGAAAAAGACAAAGAAAAAATAAACAAATAAAGGCTTAACGGTTTGTTTGTCCTGAGCACCGAATGTAAGCTTGCTGCGTTGTTCTTTTGGAACTTTTGGTACATCCTTTGTAAAAAAGATCATAAGCATCAAACCGATGGCCCCCGGAATAAGAGTGGCATAAAAAATATTTCTTATCACACTCTCGCTTTGGCCGAAAGTCGCAAGCAGCCCAAAAAGTATCAAGGTTCCGCTCAGTTCTCCTGCGATATCAAGCATCTTGTGAAATCCAAAGGTCTTTCCTGAGGCATTTTCTTTACTATACGCTGCTATCATAAGATCTTTTGGTGCGGATCGGAGTCCTTTGCCAAAACGCTCAAGCGATTGAAGCGCAGTAATCTGCTGATAATTAGCAGTAAGCCCTATCAGCGGTTTGGCAAGGGCAGAAAGTCCATATCCCGCTACCACGAAGGGTTTGACGATCCCATAACGGTCACTCAAATATCCTGAAAGCAGCCGCATCGCATACGATACAAATGTCGCAACCGCCACAATGAGCCCCAGTTTATCCATCCCCTCATGAAGTACAAGTACCACAAAGATCGGCATTATGGGCTGGATCATCGCCGTAGCCATATCGGTAAAATAACTCACCCAGCCCAGCATGATAACATTCTTATCAATTGATTTCATTTTTTACATTCCATTGATATCAAGCTGCTCTTTAGCTGCTGCTCTTCCAGGCCCGATACCTCCGTACACACCCTTATGAAAACGTACACACTACACCTCTCCTACCTCGTACCATTTTCGAATCCATCCATCAAAAGGCGCAATGAGCTTATAAATCACAGGTACGACAAGCAAGGTTAGCACCATGGAACTCAACAATCCCCCTATTACTGCGATGGCCATGGGCGCCTTGGTTTCACTTCCAAGCCCTGTTGCCATAGCCAGTGGCACCATTGCAAATACCATTGCAAGAGTTGTCATCAAAATCGGCCTAAGTCTTTTTTCTCCTGCTTCAAGAAGTGCTTCATCTGTGTTTTTCCCTTTTTGCATCGCCTCATTGGCAAAATCCACCAATAAAACAGCATTTTTCCCCACCATCCCCATCAGCAGCATAAAACCTATCATCACAAAAAGACTAAATTGCAATTCGCTCACATAAAGCGCGAGCATTACTCCGATGATACTGAGCGGCAGTGAAACTATAATGATCACGGGCTGAATCAAAGACTCATATAAAATAGCCAAGACAATAAACATCAAAATGATCGACAACCCTAATGCAGCGCTAAAGGCTTCCCCCGTCTTAACCATCTCCTCTGCAAACCCGGTAAATTTGTAAGTGACTCCTTCAGGCAGCAATTCATCTATTTTTTCTTTTGTATAATTGACCGCTCCGCCAAGATCGAGTCCAAACAGATCAGCGTACACGCTCACCTGCCTTTGTCTGTCAAAATGATAAATACTTGCCAAGGAAGCACTTGAAACAAAGTTTACCAAGCCGTCAAGATAAACAAGTTCTCCATTTTGTGCCCGAAGCTGAATTTTTTTGAGGTCTTCGATTGTCATTCGGTGCGCATCATCAAATCTAAGGGTAATATTGTATTGTTTCCCGTTTTCTTCAAAATGCGAAATCTCCAAATCACTTGAAAAGGCGATAGAGATCGCTTCTGCTATTTGGGAAGCCGTGATTCCCGCCCTACTGGCATTTTCACGCAATATCTGAATGTCTATTTGCGGTTTTCCTTCATCTAAATTCGTATCGATATCGACAAACCCTTTTTTCTGAGCAAGATAGTGCGTTAAATTATGTGTGGCCTCCTTAAGCGCCTCGAGCGAATCAGATTTTAAAACAATCTGATAAGGTACGCTGACTCCTGTTCCTTTAATATTTGGAATTGCGGCAGCCGTAATATAGAGTGATTTTTGATAAGGTTTAAGTTTTTCACGTAAATTCTGGACAATCTCTTCTTGATTGAGCACCCGTTGTTTTTTCGGCGTTAATTTGACATAGACAACTGATTTGTGTATCTCCTGGGCGCTATTGTATCCCACGCTCAATGTCGTATAAAGTATATTCTGATCCTCTTTAACCAATGCCTCAATCTCTTTGGACTGTCTGATCATCTCTTCTAGAGGAATACCCGCATTGGCCCTGATTTGCACTTCAAATTCTGCATTGTCTTCTTTGGGAATAAAGTCCATACCTATTTTAGGAAAAAGACTCAAACTTCCTATAAAAACAGCCAATACAAAAATGATCGTGAAAATCTTAAACCTCAACACAAAGCGCAATGCCGCCGCATAAATATTTTCTATTCCCCTAAAAAAAGGTTCGGTCACTGTATACAATCGGCTCTCTTTTTTGTGAAGCGTCCGTGCGCTCAAACTGGGAATAAAACTTAGTGCTATCGTATAAGAAATAATAACCGCGAACCCAACGGTCATAGCAAAAGATTCAAAGAATTTCCCCACAATCCCGCTCATATTTGCTACGGGAATGAAAACGGCTAAAAGCATTGCCGAGATAGCTAAAATGGCAAAAGAGATCTCTTTGACTCCCTCATAAGCCGCCTCTAGTCTTCCCATGCCTGCTTCAAGCTTTTTGTAAATATTTTCTATCACAACTACCGCATCATCAATGATGATACCAATAGCAAGCGTAAGCCCGATCAGTGTCATTTTATTGAGATCATAACCCATAAAGTGCATTAAAGCAATCGTGCCGAATATGGAAGTGGGTATGGAAAGTGCCGAAACAAGCGTAATGGTCATATTGCGCAAAAAAACAAAGATGATAATGACAGCCAAAAATGCACCATAAACCAAATCGAATTCTACATCTTTGAGAGAATTTAGAATAAACGGTGAAGTATCATTGAGCATATTGATCTCAAATCTCTCTCCCGCAAGCTGTTGCAAAAAAGGCATTTCTGCTTTCACCTTTGAAACAATTTCTAACGTATTGGTACCCGAAATTTTTTGCACCTCAAGCATGATCCCCTCTACGCCATCATAAGAAGCATAGCTTTTGGCATCACTCAAACCGTCTTCAATTCTAGCAAGATCTTTTAGCCTAATACTTTTTTTGATATGGATATTTTCAAGCTCTTTAACACTCAACACGTCCGCTTTGGTTTTAAGAATAAACTCTTTTTCTTTGTTAATGAGTTTTCCTCCGCCGATTTTAATATTTTCTTCCGCAACAATACTATTGAGTTCCCTAACGCTTATGCCGTATTGATTAAGCTTAGTGATGTCTGGATAAATCTTGATCTCTCTGTCTTTATAACCGATAATATTGATCGCCCCCACGCCATTAATCTTTTGAAGTACCGGTTTAACTTTTTCATCGGCAAATACCATCAAATTTTGCACTGTGTCATTTTTTGCCGTAACAAAAACATTGATAACCGATGCGCCTCCAATATCGAGCTTGCTCACCAACGGTGTTTCAGCATCTTTAGGAAGAGAAACTGCAGAAACCTTGTCTCTCACGTCATTGGTCGCTTCATCGATATTGCGCTCCAAAAAGAATTTGACCGTTACGATACTCACTCCATCGCTGCTTGTGGAGATGATAGAATCCACCCCGCCTATTCTTGAGATTGCCTCTTCTATTTTTTCGGTCACCTCCGATTCGATCGTGGTTGGTTCAGCTCCCGGATAAACAGTTTTGATCGTGACCAAGGGAAAATCAACATTAGGAAAAAGTGCTGCGGGCATGGATTTGAAACTTATCCACCCAAAGATAACCAAAGTCAGCGCATACATTAATGTGGTGATCGGTCGATTTATGGCAAATTTATACATATCGTCCCTGCTTATTTATCATTTATGAGGATTGTTCCCTCGCCAAAAAGGCCGACCATCAAATCTTTAGCTTCAACTTCTGCGATCACTTTTCTGTTTTCCATATTCACCACAGGATAAATTTTGGAGATTTTTCCCTCATGCATTTTTTCATCTCCATCGATTTTATATTTAAAGAGATCTCCTACTTTTACTTTGGCGTGATACTTTTGATCAAATTCCAGGATCAATTTTCTCTCGTGTGCACTTTGTATCTTCAAAAGTGTTCGGATCATGGCCCCGCTCACCACATCCCCTTCCTCTAAGCTCTTTTCATAAATAACTCCATCAAAAGGAGCCCTTAAAACAGTTTTGTCCAAGAGTGACTTTTGGTATGCTGCTTGCACCTTGGCGTTCTCATACTTAAACGCATATTGGTCAAATTGCGATTGGTCAATTATCTTTTTGACCTTCACCTGTCTATCATAGTCTAATTTCGCATACTTCAGTGCCACCTGCGCACCTTCAAGCATCACTTTAAGATCATCGTTTTGCAGTGTTGAGAGGACATCCTCTTTTTTGACTTCGCTTCCAACATCGACAGTCACTTTTTGCACAATACCGCTGCTGCTGAAGGCGAGATTGGCACTTTTTTGCGCTTCTACTTCAAATGTGGCGTAGACTTCTTCTGCGGACATTGCCGTTATCATCCACAGCATGCTCCATATAATTTTTTTCATCTTATAAACTCCTTGGGGTCTTTTCCTGCATAATAATAATAAATTGATTTGGCAACCTCATAGTCATACAGTGTTTCTTTATAGCGCGCTTGAGCGAGTGTCTGCTCGTTTAGTGCATCAAGATAGGCAATGTTGTCCACCAATCCGACTTCAAATTTCCTAACAATACTTTTATAGGTGCTTTTTGCCGCTTTGAGTGCACTGCCTGCGCTCTCAAGTTTGACGCGGATCGTTTTAAGATTGCTGCCGGATAGATTAAAATTCATCTTCTGTTCTTGTACTCTATAAGAATGCTCCGCATCCAATGCCATTTTTTGATAGATCACCGCTTCACGTTCTTTTTTCATCTTTCCGTGATCAAAAAGGCGCATATTCACAGAAAGTGTAACTTTGTTCTGATGATCAAGCAATAAGCCTTCCGTGCTTAATCCTCCTGAGTTTACCAGATCATCATAGTGTGATTTGCTATAGGTATCCTCGAGTATCACCTGCGGCTTGTATCCCGCATCGATAGCCTTGGCATTTTCCTCAAGAGCATTCGCATTCGCATGCAAAATTTTGCTGTTTTCATAAGCTTCAAATTCTACATGCTTAGGTTCTGAAATTTGATTGTTTTTTATATTTTTAACCGGCAGTCCGCTGATAAGCTGAAGATTTTCTTCCTGCGTTTCAAGCAAAAGCTTTGTGTTTTCTATCGTATAACGATTGTCCTCATACACGGCTTGAAGTTTGTCTATCTCTTCTTGTGTTGCCAATCCTGCTGCAGTGAATTGTTTCACACGACGCATCTGGGCTTGCAGTTCTTTGGATTGTCCATCCAATGCATAAAGCATTGCTTTGAGCTTTTGAATCGTATAGTAGCGGTTGACAATGTCTAAAGTAATGCTTTTCGAAAAAGCCTTTTGTTCAAATAAAGAAGCCTGGTATTCAAATTTCTTTGCTTTTTTTAGAGCACTTTTTCTTCCTCCGTCATACAGTTCCATTCCTACAGAAGCATATCCTGTTGCCACTTCTCCCGGACTGATAAGAGAGTTTGGATTGACTCTGCTGTAATTTGCGCCTATATCCAGTGTCGGCCAATAAGCGCTTTGCTTTGCTTCTACTTCTTTGGCCTTCGCTTTGCTTCTAAGTTCACTTGAGTCCATAAGCGGATTGTGCGTATGGGCATGATCTATCAGATCTCTTAGGCCGTACGTTTGAGAAAAAATCCAAACAGGCAAAATCATCATCCATAAAATTCTCATTATTTCTCCTTGCTTGCAATTAATGTATGCACAAACTCTCTATCGCTCTTTCAAAAACTGTTTTACAGTTTCTCTTTAAGTGCCTGGATGCGACAATAGGCATTATCAATAGTTTCTTTTTTAATCTCACCGCTCTTAATCATCTGTACAATTAATTCAACCAATGTTTTGGTGCTTACGGTTTTTCTCGGATCAAGCTGGTTTCCAAAAAGCAGCAGATCGTTTTCCGCATTGATCGCCAGTTTAAGTGTATTTCTTAGACCATATTTTTGCGAGATAGCTCCCATTTGCAAATCGTCTGTGATTACTGTACCGCGATAGCCTAAATCCCGGCGTAATTTTTGGGCAATAGTCTTAAAAGAAAGGCTTGCAGGATAAACCGCATCAAGCTTTTGATTGAATACATGGGCAACCATAACCGTATCCGCTTTGGCCTTAAGAAGACGGTAAGGTTCAAGCTCTTCCTTTTTCCACACTTGGGTGACATCGACAAAGCCTTTATGCGTATCCCCCAAAGAAGATCCGTGTCCAGGAAAATGTTTAATGGAAGTAAGCACACCATGCTGATGCATTGCATCAATAAATACGGAAGCATTAGCAGCAACCCTTTGCGGATCTTTTCCAAAGGAACGTCCGAGTCCATAAATCACCCGGTTTTTAGGATTGAGCGCCAGATCGACCACCGGAGCAAGGTCAAAATTGATTCCGACACCTTGCAGTTCCCGGCTCATTTTTTGATAAACAGTTTTTATTTGGGATGCATTCATTTTGCTGACCTCCGCAGCCATGGGAAACCTGCCATAAAAACCGTAAACACTTTTAAGTCTTTGAACTTTTCCTCCTTCTTGATCTACTGCAATAAGCAACTTTCCGTCTTGGCTGCATGCTTGCAGTTCTTTTGTCAATTGGGCAAGCTGTTTTTTTGAAGCAATATTTTTAGGCTTCTTTTTATCTACCGGGTTATAATCAAATAAAATAACGGCTCCCAGATTGTATCGCTTGATATCCTGACATATCTGCGTATTCGCGTTTGCCGTAGTCCCATAAAATCCTACCATCAGCATCTGACCTATGCGTCTCTCCAGCGATACGTCATCCCTTGCGATCAAACCAGCAGCAATACAAATCATGCTCACAACAAAAAATAGTTTTTTTATCATCTCCCGACTCCTTCATTTTTTAGAGAATGAAGTATAGCGATATTTTGATTATTAGTGTACGGTTAACCTTTGAGATGTACCATACTGTCACAAGAGCATCCAGGGTACATATCCCACCCTATCTTGAAATATGATATTTTACTCCTCCTTATTAAAATATTTCCCTTCCTTTTATTCTGGATGCTCTTTGTAAATTAGTTTAGACGATTTTTTTACTCTCTCATTTTTTCATATTTTTCTTTAAACGGTTTTTGATTATTAGTGTACGGTTAACCTTTGAGAGGTATTATGTTGCTACAAGAGCATTCAGGGTGTCCCATCCTGTACTGAATTATGATATTTTACTCCTCCTTATTAAAATATTTTCCCCTTCCTTTTATTCTGGATGCTCTTTGTAAATTATTTTAGACAAATACATTTAATTGCACAATTTTTACATCTTCAATAGTGTATAATGTTTAAAATTATATTTAAAGGCTTGAATATGAAAAAAATAGTAACATTGGCATTGTTGATCTTTTCTCTTTTCTCTTATGCGCAGGCGCAAGAAATACCAAATAAAGAACATACATTTACGATCACCGACATTAAAGGTGTTTCTTATGAAATTAACGGCAAAGAAGAAGGGTTAGATATTAAAGGACTTGAAGGAAAAATCGTCTTTTTGGAATTTTTTGGGCATAAGTGTCCGCCATGCTTGGCTAGCATTCCCCATCTTATTAGCCTGCAGGAAAAACATAAAGACAGTTTGGCAATCATAGCACTTGAAGTACAAGGATATGACAATGCAAAATTATCTGCATTTGCGAAAGAAAAAGGCATAAACTATATTGCAGTATCCGAAGAAACAAGCGGAGATTTTGTTAATTATATTAGTCAAAGAGCTGAATGGAATGGAAATATTCCTTTTTTAATTGCTTTAGATGCAAAAGGAAGCGTTCAGTTTATTCAAGCCGGTATGATGCCCGAAGCATCCCTGGAAGAACTCATCAGACAGCTCACGCCTCCACAGACAACAGAAACCAATCAAACCGCCCAAACCAATTAATCTACTGTAGTCTCACGATACCGTTGTGTATCGTGATACTCCCCTCCAATTCAGCTTCATATACTTTTTCTTTAAATTGAGCCAATGCCTCATCCAATGTAGGCGAAGTTTGGCAAAAATAAAAAAAATCATCTTTTTTTAACGAGGCGCTGCTTGGAACCTCTCCAAACAAAGAAGCAAATCTTTCTATGTCATAAATAGGAGTTGCTTTTTCTTCTAAAAGCAAAAAATTTGTGCCGCTGCTCTCTTCAAGTCTCTGAGGCAATACAAAGATTTTTTTGCCCATCTTTTGTGCATACTGAACCGAACGCATGGAGCCGCTCTCAAGATCCGCCTGGGTAACTATCAACATATCCCCCAAAGCAACCACCAGCTCGTTTCTTACCACAAAGCTCCAGGCTGTTGCCTTAAAGCCATTATTAAATTGGCTGAGGACAAGCCCCTGGTTTTCTATTCTCTCTATCAGTGCCCTGTTCACCGAAGGATAACGAATGTCCAGGCCGTTGGCCGCTACGGCTATAGTATTTTCTTCCCCTGCTCCTGCATGCGCCACAGCATCCACCCCCATTGCCGCTCCGCTCACGATGCATACTCCCCGTTTTGCCAAAGCCCTTGCAATATTGTAGGTAAACTGTTTAGTGTAGTTTGAAGGTCTTCTGGTTCCCACAATAGAGATCTTGGGACGTTTAAGCAGGTCAAGATTGCCTTTGTAGTAAAGCGAAGAGGGAGGTTTTTTCATTGTATCGAATGCGGCAATAGAATCCAAGAGAAGTTGACCCATTTTAAAAACCTTTTTTTTGATCATATCATAAGGTTTTTTTTATAGAAAAAAATCTGTCAATTTGTCATCAAATGATCTCTTTTCATACAAAATAGGTTGACAATCAAATCACAATATTTCCGGTCAAATTGAATTTTATTCCTATTTTTGCCATTTTTCTGACAGAAACAGCACCCCATTTACAGGGGCCGGATTACAAAGGTGAGAGAACGGCATCGTTTAAAACAAGAAAGTCTTACGACGAGATCGAGATAGAAACGCGGCTGTAGCCGTATTTGCGCACAAGGCTGTAAAGCTTGAAAGCATTGTTGGGATGCAGCCTCACGCAGCCATGGGACGCTTTGCGGCCCAGGCTCCTAACCCACTCTGTGCCATGAATTGCGAAACCGTCTTTGAAAAAGACTGAGTAAGGCATCGGTGAATTGTAGAACTGCTTGGAGTAATGCATCTTTGCCGTATGGTAAGGCTTGAATCTTCCCGCCGGCGTATAATACCCTTCAGCAGCCGTAGAAACAAACCACGAATAAATTCTTGTATCGCCTTTATAGATATTCATAATCTGGTCTGAGATATCGATCTTCACATGAATATCTCCATCTATCATCGGTATCCGGTGTTCAAGTTCCGCCATACGGCGGTCGCGCTCCAAGTGTTTGGCAACTGCGTTATCTTTATTGGCTTGCGCTCTTTTTACTTTTTCTTGATATTCCGCAATCGTCTTCTCATACGCCTTAATACGGCCATAGTTAAAAAGCTTCTGTTTTTCTACTTCATACTGTTCTTTGAGCAGCACTACCTGTTTCTTTGCGATAAACAGCTCCCTCTCTGCATTCATCAACTCGGCGCGGTCATCCTGAATGTTTGCCTGCAACGACACCACAAAGAGAAAAGGAATCAAAAGCAACAAATGTTTCATACTTATTTTCACCCTTATATAAAATGCAGAATTATATAGTACGAATCATTTAAACTAAACCATAAACAAGGGCCTTTTCGTTAAAACTTGCTATAAATTGAAAATATTAGCTTTTACGATATCATAAATAAACTGTTTGGTGTAAACCTGAAGGTCTTCTGGTTCCCACTATAGAGATTTTTGGCCATCAAAGGATCTCTTTCCATACAAAGTAGGCTGACAAGCAAAGCGCAACTATACCAATTAAATTAAACTTTATGCCTGTTTTTGCCATCTGTTTGACAGAAACAATACCCGAACTCATAATGATCGCATTAGGAGGCGTAGCGATGGGAAGCATAAAAGCATAGCTTGCTTTTATGGTCACCGCCATTAGCAAGATCATACCCTCTTCTTGAGGCATACTCTTGGCAAATTCATAAAAAATAGGAAGCGAAATAGAGGTAAGCGCAGTATTGCTGGTCACCTCTGTGGCGAATGTGATAAAAAGCGCCACGAACACCAGCATCCAAAAAAAAGGAAATGTCAAAACAAATTCCAATTTGTGGGCTATGTCTGCTGCCAACCCCGTAAAGGAAAATGCCGCGGCGATACTGAATCCTGCGCCAAAAAGAAAAATAATTTCGTAAGGAATTTTTTTGGTATCTTCCCATTTCAAAAAACCTATTTTAGGCACAAACATCAAAAGACCAAATCCAAGCAAAACCAATGTTTCATCCAATGCAATTCCAAGCCCCTCTTTAGTGAATGTATTGCTCGCAAGTACAAGTCCAAACACAATAACGATCCCATAGAGTCTCTTTTGCGCACGCGTCAATACAGGAACATTATGTTTGATGCTTTCAACAGACTCATTTCTTACTTCCCAAGAGAGTATCCAGGGCACCAATAACAACATAACTCCCACCACAGGAAGCATAAGAAGCATCCACTTCCCAAAATTCAAAACAGGCAAAGAATGTTCCTGTAAAAACCCCATCAATATAAGGTTTGGAGGGGTTCCTATGGGGGTTAGAATGCCCCCTATGGTTGCTCCATAGGCAGTTGCAAGCAAAAACCGTATTTTCAGTTTGATATTTTCACTCAAAAAAAGTGCTATGGGCATAAGCATCAATGCCACCGTGGTATTGGAAAGCACTGCACTCAATAGTGCCGAAGTGACTGCAAGCGCATAGATAATACCTCGGGGGGTTTTCGGAAAAATATGCAACAGTTTTGCTGAAAAATAAATATGCAATTGTGTCTTTTCTATAGCAATCGCTATCATAAACCCGCCCAGAAAAAGAAAAATGATAGAATTGGCATAATTGCCCGCCACCGCACTGCTATCCATTACACCAATCAAAGGAAAAAGAAGCAGAGGCAAAAGAGAAACCACCCCTAAAGGCAACGCCTCATTCGTCCAAAGAGTCACCAAAAATGCAATCACACCCAAGACCATAGCATGCTGCAGTGCAAATAGCGTCAATGACGCGGCAAAAAATACAATTGCGATCCCCAGTGCAATTGCGATCCCTCTCATTTTTTTACCTCACTCTTGAAATAATTCATCTATATACACCACATCCACTTCTTTTAAAATATCTTGAGCCTCTTTGAGGGCTTGCAGTGTCAGTGTGTGAGGATGCGCTATAGCGATAGCATGACCATTTTTCTTTGCAATTTTGACAGCCTGTTTTAACTGTTTTCGTATGGCACCTTTGTTTTGAATATTGTCAAGAAACGTATCTCTGTAAATATAAAGATCTTTATACGCATGTGCGATTTGACGGACTTTTGTTTTGGCGCTTGTTCGGCTATCTACAAATATAAACCCATTTTCTCTCAAAATAGGATACAGCACACTCATCGCTTTTTCATTGGAAGTATATACACTTCCTGTATGATTATTAAGGTACCGCGCAGTAGGAAAAAGCCTTCTGATTTCTTCTATCCTTTCACGAATTTTTTGAGGCGTATCATTGACCTTTAGTGTTTTATGCATTTTATTCATTTGCACACTCCCTGATTCCATAGGCAAATGTACCATGTAGTGCTTCAGATCATGGACCAGCTTATGGCTCGCGGAAGAAAATTCGGAAGGAGGAAAGATTGAAGGCGTAAGCTTTGAAGGCAGCGATCGAATTTTATTGAGCTGCTGTGCGTTGGAAACGTCATCAATAATAATGGCGAGCCTGGCCTTCTTTTTCCGAGGCAACAGTTTAGCAGTAGAAGATGGAGTCAAGTTAGAATCACGGATGCCTTTCTCAACAGAAACAGCAGTTCTTTCTTTTTTTTGAGATCTGATATCCTCCTCTAAAGTTTTGCCTTTTTCCTGCAATCTTTTTACTATCATATGATGCTCTTTTATGAGCAATGCATCATCGGCTATTAAAGTGCCATGATTTACTTTTTCAGTTTTAGTCTCTTGTGTTTTTACAATTTTTAATGGGAGCAAATGCTTCTCATTTTTATCATGCTGCCCCAAAAAATAGCCAAAAACAACCAACAGGATCATCACTCCTGCTGCCATGATCACCCCCGCATGTATCTTCCATTTATTTTTTTTGGCTTTGGCGGACCTTCTGTTGGTTGTTTTTTCAGCAGATGCCTTTTTATTGATTCGTATAGAATTGTCACTTGATTTCTTAGAACGCGCTGCCATAGATCCTGCTGTTTTTGAATTTGAGGCATTCTAACACAATATCACTTCGCAAAATGAATAAATGATGGTAAAACTTGAATATCCTAAGTGTTTTTAGATTCTCAAGGAAGCGTAAACTGTTTTGGCTTGTTGTAAAAAATAATGCTTTTTTCATCTTTTAAACAGCCTATTGACAAACTTAATAAATATGTTATAATAACCTTATATTTTCTATAATTTTAAATTATAAACATTTTAAATTACTTAAAAAAAGAGGGCGTAAAAAATGTTCTTTGATCTTTTTTCTTCAAAAAATAAAAAAACTGTAAAGCGTTGGATGAAAGAACATGAAGAGATCGTTACTCTGGCACACAAGGTCATAGCCGCCTACTCTAACAACAATCATAGTTTGGCAAAAAAAGAGTTGATTTCGCTGAATAGTACAGCAGTCAATCATCTTATGAATGAAGATATTGAGCTCTACAAGCTTCTGAAAAAACGCAATGATATACACCATAAAATTGAAAATGATATCAAAATATTTAAAGAAAACTTTATGAACACAAAGATAAATCTAATGAAGTTTCTAACCTATTATTCTAAAACAGAAACACAGCTTGATGATGATTTCTTTGATCAATTTAACAGCTTAGTGGGTATTTTGGGAGAAAGAATTGATTTTGAAGAAAACAATCTCTACCAAAAACTTGAAGCTATTTAGCAAATAGCTTCCATGGGCATTTTTTCCTTCAATTTGCATTTGTGATACAAACTTAAAGAGTTTTTAAATTTTAGCAAAAAATATTATTTATTTGAATATTTGCTTGCTTTTAAATGCTATTCAAGCAATGAATATCTATACTTAGCAAGTATAATGCTAAAAAAAAGGGGGGGCAAATGCAAATTGAAGGAAAATGGATTTTGTCTGGGCTTGGTATTGTAGTATCAAGTTTGTTGTTCAGCGGGTGCCTTAATAATTCTAAATCATTAAATCAGATGGAAAAAGTTTTATTGCCACTTTGTACCGAGGAGTACGGTCCTGAAGTGTGGAAAACGGATGGAACAAAAATAGGTACTTCAATGATTAAAGATATCAATGATGGGACAAATGGTTCATGGCCGTCGTTTTTTGTTAATCATCAAGATACTTATTTTTTCAGTGCCGATGACGGTGTACACGGACGTGAACTTTGGAAGAGCAACGGTACAGAAGCGGGAACTGTTTTGGTTAAGGACATCTATGAAGGAAGCGAATCAGGCGGAGGATATTATATTACCGAACTCAACGGCATGATTTATTTTAGTGCAGAAGATGATACACACGGACGCGAGCTTTGGAAGAGTGACGGGACTGAGGAAGGAACTGTTCTGGTTAAAGATATCATTCCGGGTAGCAACTCAGGCAACTCATACAATCTAACAGATATAGAAGAAAGCCTTTACTTTACAGCGAGAGACGGTATACACGGTGATGAACTCTGGAAAAGCGACGGTACGGAAGCCGGGACCGCAATGATCAAAGACATCCACCCCGGTTCGGACAGCAGTTCGCCTTCTCAGATAGCCGGCTTTCAAGGAACGGTCTATTTCCGGGCAAATGACGGTACCCAAGGCTATGAACTTTGGAAAAGCGACGGTACGGAAGCCGGGACCGTTCTATTTAAAGACATTCATGAAGGAGCGCTCGGAAGCGATCCTCAAGAGATAACCCCTCTTGGCGATCGCTTTGTATTTGCCGCATTAGACGGCATCAACGGAAAAGAACTTTGGATAAGCGACGGAACTCCGGAGGGCACAACACTTCTAAAAGATATCAATGAGGGGTCTGGATACAGTAATCCAAACCGTCTGACAGAGCTTAATGGTATGATCTATTTCAGTGCGAATAACGGTACCGGCTATGGACTGTGGAAAACAGATGGTACGGCTGAGGAGACAGTGATGGTGAAAGATTTCTCCGAGTATACAACCCTCCACCTTTACGACATCAAAGTTCTCAATGAAAAAATTATCTTCGGACTCTATAACACCCAGAAAGAAGAGTATGAACTGTGGGAGAGTGATGGTTCCTTGCAAGGTACCATCATGATTAAAGGAGAGATGTGTCCACCATTCGGAGGCTGATGCACAAGTTCTTGTAAGAATTTAAAAGATGTTTTCCCTTCTGCAAATCAACGCAATATTTTGGTTAGTTTACTGTAGATTTACAGGCTTATAAAAAAGGGGTTATAGTTTAATTTTGGGTTAGTTTTACTGTAGATTTCTCACAGGGAGTGCAAGAACAATGAGAGGTTTGGAGTAAGGAAACTTACAATATAACAAACCAACACAGGATTTTTGGTTAGTTTTGCCCTATTTACACTTTAGCGACAGAGGTATTAGTATTTAATACCAGAGCTCTGGATTTGGAGGTTTGTGAGAAGGAGGCTACATCACAAGTAGCCAACCGAACACATCCTCCGAAAATAGAGTAAAATAACTAAAAAGGTTAGTTAGTCTCTTGGTCTATAATTTTATTGGCTTTGATCCATGGCATCATACCGCGGAGTCTTTCACCTGTTTTTTCAAGTTTTGACGCTTTAAGATTGTTTCTTTCTGCATTCATTCTTGGGTAGCCTGCCTGACCTTCAAGAACGAAATCTTTGGCAAACTGTCCGTTTTGAATCTCTTTAAGGATCTGTCTCATGGCCTTTTTAGACTCTTCATTGATGACTCTTGGGCCAGAAACCATATCCCCGTATTCTGCTGTATTGGAGATAGAGTATCTCATATCCGCGATACCGCCTTCGAAAATAAGATCAACGATCAATTTCATTTCGTGAAGACACTCAAAGTATGCCATCTCAGCAGGATATCCCGCTTCAGTTAATGTTTCAAACCCCGCCTGTATGAGTGCGGATACACCGCCGCAAAGTACTGCCTGCTCACCAAAAAGGTCTGTTTCTGTCTCATCTTTAAATGTTGTTTCAATGATACCTGTTCTGCCGCCGCCGATTGCAGACGCATAAGAAAGCGCCAATTCTTTGGTTGCATTGCTCGGATTTTGGCCTATAGCGATAAGATCGGGGATCCCGCCGCCTCTAACAAATTCGCTTCTGACCGTGTGGCCCGGTGCTTTTGGCGCCACCATCATCACATTGACATCTGCTCTTGGCTGGATGCGGCCATAGTGAATCGCAAAACCGTGACCAAACGCAATCGTTGCGCCTTGTTTAAGGTTTGGTTCGATTTGTGCTTCGTAAATCTCTTTTTGGTTTTCATCCGGAAGAAGAATCATAACCACATCGCCTTTTGCCGAAGCGTCTTCTACAGTAAGTACTTCAAAACCTTTTGCTTCGGCTTTTGCCCATGATTTTCCGCCTTTTTTAAGACCGATGACTACATTTACACCGCTGTCTCTGAGGTTTTCTGCGTGAGCATGCCCCTGGCTGCCAAAACCGATCATCGCTACGGTTTTTGATTGAATGATATTTAAATCACAATCTTTGTCATAATATACATTTAAATGTTCCATCATATTTCCTTACATGTAGTAAAATTTTCGCGATTATACCCAAATATTTCTTATGGTCTTGATTTTAAGCAGATTTTTAAGCAGATTGCATGGTTTATGCTATAATGATTTAACACCATTCAAAGGAGAAAGCGGGATGATAACTTTTCTAAATGAAACTGTTTTGTGGTGGCATTGGATTATTTTGGGAATTGTTTTGTTGATTGCAGAGATTACGGCAGGTACTTTTTTTATGCTGGGGCTAGGTATCGCTGCCATCATCACCGGGTGTATCGATCTATTATTTGAAACCTCATTTACCGCAGAACTTTTTATCTGGATAACACTCTGCCTGATAAGTATTGCTGCATGGTTTACGTGGGTGAAAGAAAAAACAATCACGCAAAGCGGACAATCTAACTACAGACTCGATACCCTCGGAACAGTCACGCAGGAAATCAAGCCTCACAGCAGGGGGAAGGTTCTTTTTGATGCCCCGGTATTAGGAAATACGACGTGGCATGCTACGGCAAAAATAAATATAGCCAAAGAGACGCGTGTCAAAATTGTAGAGATCAACGGACAGCTCATAGAAGTCACGCCCTATCATTTATCGTAAAGGAGATACACAATGGAAGTACTTAATATAGTCATTATTTTAGCAATCGCTGTTATTTATACGCTCTACAAAGGAGTCAATATCGTTCCTCAGGGCGAAGAATGGGTGGTCGAACGGCTTGGTAAATTTACACGCACACTTACTCCGGGCTTAAACCTTATCATCCCCTATATCGAAGCGGTTCGCCAAAAAGTTTCTACGAGGGATATCATACTGGATATTCCGCAACAAGAGGTGATTACCAGAGACAATGCTGTTATTTTAACCAATGCAGTCACCTTCATTCGCGTCACCAACCCCAGAGACGCGATTTATGGTATTGAAGATTTCAGGCTGGCCATCCAGCAGCTCGTAATGACAACACTGCGTTCCATCCTCGGTGAAATGACGCTTGATGATGCGCTTTCCAATCGCGATCAAATTAAAACCAAACTGAAAGATCAGATTATTGATGATGTCGCCGACTGGGGCGTAACAGTCAAATCTGTAGAAATACAAGATATCTCGCCAAGTGCTTCTATGCAGCACGCGATGGAACAGCAAGCCGCTGCCGAAAGAGAAAGAAGAGCTGTAGAAACTATGGCAGAAGGGAACAAAAATGCTGCCATTTTGGAAGCTGACGGAAAACTGGAAGCAGCCAAAAGAGAAGCGCTGGCACAAATCGCTCTTGCCAATGCTTCAGGAGAAGCAATTAACATCATTTCTCAAAATATTCAAGACAAAGAGCTCCCAGCCATGTTCTTGCTTGGAGACAGATATATCACTTCTCTTGAAAAAATAAGCAAAAGCCAAAATTCCAAATTTGTCATTTATCCTGCGGATCTGCAGGGAGCCGTCAAAGGCATGCTTGGCAATGTTTTCAAGCAATAAATCGCCCCGCTTTAGGGCTACTTGGAGAAATGCTGGTAGTCTTTTTCGCCCACAAACTCCCCTCCCCATTTCCATCCGTACTTCTTGAAGATCTTAGTGGCAGGGTCATCCCTAAGAAGCAGGGCCCTATCTTGGGGCGTTGCATTTTGATGTTTCCTTGTTTTATAGTTCAAAGAAGCTTTATGGGAGATGTGTCCTGCGGTTGAGATATAAGGATTTTCCAGGGGATTGATGTCTATTGCTTTTCCATAAGCATGCCTAGACCACCTTTTGGTTCCTGTTGCATTGCGGCAATTAAATGCCGAAGTGTTGTCTGCTTCTATCGAATGCCAGTCGCTCCCCCCAAAATCACTGACCAAATGCATCTGCTTTATAGGATATTTTTCTTGATAAAGTGCTTCAAATATCCCGATGACCTCTTTTGCAATCTCTTTGTGCACAATCAATTCTCCCGTACGGATTTTCCCATAAAAATCCCAATGATTTAAACGAATATAGCACAAATCTTTAAGCGCAACCGGACATCCTTGTCGCCATGAACCCCCTTCAGTCATACGCTTTTGGATCTGGAGTGTAATCGGGGTTATTTTTGCGTTAAATTGAGCAAACAGTGTCATACAAAACACCAGAAATATCCCGATACTTTTTTGCATGAATCTGCCTCTTTTTTAAAAAGTATACCACAGTACGATTTACCTTTGATTTACATTCAACCGCAATATTATGATAAAATCATATAAAAAATATCGGCAACAAAAAAGGAACAAAATGGAACATTTAAAAACGTATGCCTTAATGGTGGGGCTCACTCTCCTTTTTATCTGGTTTGGAGGAGTGATTGCAGGAAAAACAGGGATGATTATCGCATTTGTGGCTGCTGCAGGGATGAACTTTTATGCCTATTACTATAGTGACACCCACGTGCTTAAGCATTATCATGCAATTCCCGTGGATGCAAATTCGGCTTCCGGACTCTATGCCATCGTAAAAAGGCTGACAGCTCGCGCCAATCTTCCTATGCCCTCCCTATACATCATTCCGGACAATGTACCCAATGCTTTTGCCACAGGAAGAGATTATGAACATGCAGCTGTGGCAGTCACGGAAGGACTTCTCAATCTTCTTACCGAAGAAGAAGTTGAGGCTGTCGTCGCACATGAATTAAGCCATATCAAACATTACGACATGCTCATCGGCACCATTGCCGCCACACTTGCAGGAGCCATTGCGATGCTTGCAAATTTTGGGATGTTTTTTGGCGGGGGAGATAAAGACAGGCCAAACCCTATCGTGACAATAGCCCTGATGTTCATCATGCCTTTAGCAGCAAGCGTCATCCAGATGACCGTCAGTCGTAATCGAGAATATATGGCAGATGAAGGTTCTGCGCGCATGACAGGACATCCCGAGTGGCTTCAAAATGCACTGAGAAAACTAGACAGCTACGCCCATGGGCATATGATGCACGATGCCGATCCACAGACAGCGCATATGTTTATCATTAATCCTTTTACGGGCCAAGACTTTTCTCTTAGGCAGCTCTTCAGTACTCATCCAAGCACCGAACAGAGAATTGAAAGACTTGAAGCCCTTAAATAAAATCTGTGATATAATTCATACCATGAGAAAACAGATAAAATTATTCATTGTCTACTATTTATTGGCACATACTTCAAAAAGGGGTATGTAGCCATGTCCCCTTTTGTCATACAGCTTATTAATGGATGTTTCGTTTCGGATATTGAAGAGGAAAATCAAAATACGTTTCAAGCCTTGCAAAAAATGGGTGTCGTCGAAGAGAGAGACGGACTTTGGAAAATCGGAAGTCTTTACCGTGCGGGACGTCTTTATATAGGCAAAGACGGGCGAGGATATATAGAAGCGGAGTTTAAAGAACAAAAAGATTTGCTTGTAGAGCCTGATCAGTTAGGCAAAGCCAAACATGGGGATGTGGTTGTAGCCAAGCGCATCATAGCTAAACGCGGACGTGCAAGCGGAAAAGTGATACTGGTCATAGAAAAGGCTTATCTTTACACTATTGCCTACACCGACAAAGACGCTATGGGCAATTTTCAAATCCTCAATATCCGTACAGGCGAACCTACAAATGCCATTATGACAGGAATGGATCTTAAGGCATTTCATCTGGGCACAGTGTTTAAAATCGATGCGGACGATGACAAAGTCATCGAAGTATTGGGTAACCTAAAAGATCCGAAAGTCGATGAAAAGATCTCTCTTGCTCTTTTTGACCGCCAAGACGAATTTCCGCCCGAATGCACGCACCAGGCCAAAGAGGTCGAATCAAAAGTTCACAAAGAGGAGCATACAGATCGCATCGATCTGACTCATCTTGATTTTTGCACCATTGATCCCGTAACTGCAAAAGATTTTGATGATGCAATTTATTTTGACCTCGAAAATTTTATCCTTTATGTTGCCATAGCCGACGTAAGCCACTATGTACCTTTTTTCACGCCTATCGACAAAGAAGCCAAAAAAAGAGGCTTTACCACCTATCTTCCTCACAAAGCTTTTCCTATGCTTCCGCGCGAATTGAGTGAAAACATCTGCTCGCTCAAACCACAGGTAGACAGATTGGCATTTGTATCAAAGATTCAATTGGATAAAAATACGCTCAAGCCGCTCCAAGAAGAATTTTTTGAAGCTATTATCCACTCCAAGCACCGTTTCAATTATGAGGAAGTCGACACTATCATCAAGACAAACGGCCAAGGTGTGAGCGGTACTATTGAAAAGATCCTAACCTATCTTCTCCCTCTCCAAAAAATCACACAAAAACTGCACAAAGAGCGCATTAAGCAAGGATTTGACTTTAGAAGTGAAGAGATCAAGCTGACTATCGATGCAAACCATCTTCTCGTCAGTACCCAAACTGAAACAGGCACTCCTTCGCATTCTCTCATCGAAGAATGTATGCTTCTTGCCAACCAGGCCGCAGCAAAACGTTTTGAGGGGGAGGGGGACAGTATTTTCAGGATTCACGAACCTCCGCAGCTGGCAAAGATGGAAACACTGCTGAGCGAACTTGCCGGGATTGGGCTTTATGTTGAATCCTATGAAGACAGTCCTTCTTTGATTCGCGCGATCCAAAAAGAAGCTGAGAAAATGAGTCTTTCTTCTGAAGTCGATGCGCTTCTTATTAAATCAATGAAGCAGGCGAGCTATGCTGCTTACAATGTAGGGCATTTCGGTCTTGGATTTAGCCATTACAGCCACTTTACTTCTCCGATCCGGCGCTACTCTGACCTGATTTTGCATCGTCTTATCAAAACACAGCTTAAAAACGATGCACAAGAAGCAGAATACCTGCTGCGAAACATTGAACCGCTTTGTGCCAGAGTCAGCGAACTTGAACGCGAAGAGGTTAAAGCTGAATGGGATTTTAGAGACCGTAAATTCGCCAGATGGGCAGCAGCCAGAATCGGTGAGGTATTTGAGGCAGAAATCATCGAAATTAGCGACAATAACGATGCCAAAGCGGTACTCAAAGGCGATATTAAAGGAGTCGGCGTACATTTAATGGGAGACAATGTGATGCTCTTTGACAAGATCAAAGTGCGCATCAATGAGGCGAACATCCCGCAAGCAGTCATCATGGCGGAATTTGTGGAAAAACTGAGCCATGAAGAAACAGAGCTTTCGTAAGGCGCATTAGCAAACGAACCGTTAACTATATCATGAAATATCATACTATCAAAAACCAACATCCTCTGGAAAGTAAGCGTGCCATCCCGCCGATTGTTTCAAATCGCTGTAGCTGCCCATAATTTTTGACAGGCTGTTTATATTTGGCAATCATCTGGCTGCTGCAACTTTGTCATCAGCGGCCCTAGCGCTGTAAGCCGTCTGCTTTTTTGCTGTTATGTTCATTTTGTTCACGCTCAGGATTGCAATTGGCAGGATTTTTGGTTTTGGGCGTATAGCCTAGGCAATTCTCAAAGGCATCATGCAAAAATCCGTCTTGCTATATCTCTTCTTTAAAACCGATTTCCAGCATAATACACCGCTCTACTTTTGGATTTGGATTATTGTAACCAAAAGAGAGTCATACTTCAGATATGCTACACTGTCACATAAATTTATAAAAAGAAAAAGCTGGATGTACCAAAAAGAATTTGATCATAAACTCAAAACCTCATTGCCAAAAGCCGTACTTTTGTACGGTGAAAACGAGTATGCTATCGACCGTTATCTGGACTTTTACATCCAAAAACTCGATGCAAGAGAAAGTATGCTTGCGCTTTATTTTGACGAGTGGGATTTTGGGCAGGCAAAGGCATTTCTCTCCCAAACTTCTCTTTTTGGCGGAACCAATCTGCTCATCGTCAGGCACGACAAGAAGATCCCTAAAAAAGAACTCGATACTCTTGTAGAACTGGCCAACAAAAACAGTGAAAACTATTTTCTTCATGTATTTAGCGGTACCGATAAAGAAGCCAGGGATATGCAAAGCTCTTTTAGCGAAAAAAGCGGGGGTATATGGGTCCGTCTTTTCACACCAAATCTGCGCGAAGGCATAGCAGTACTCGAACGAAAGGCGCGCGAACTGCATCTGGATATCGACGTCTTTGCCCTGCAGCATCTTTTGGCGCTGCTTCACAACAATCTTGCGCTCTGCGCGAACGAACTGGAAAAACTTGCTATTTTGGGCGCCAAGATAACCAGCAAGGATATCGACAGGTTGGTCTACTCAACTGCGCCCTTGGCGATCGAGGAGCTGCTCATTGACCTCTTTAACAAAAAACCCATCACGGCCACAATCACCAAACTGCTTGAACTGGGAGAAGATGAGTTTGCCATCCTGCGCTCAACTCAGTATTTTGTCAATCAGATCTTTTTATTTCATGCTTATATCAAACTCCACGGAATGATCGATTCAAAAGCTATTTTAGGCTATTCTCTGCCAAAACCCGTCGAAGAACAAAAAGCCGCGCTGGCACTGCGTATCAAATCTGCCGTTTTATTAAAAATCTTTGAACATCTTTTGGAAAGCGAAATTGTGATGAAAAAAGCACCTCCTTCTCAAAAAGAAGGATTGCTGTACGGTACACTGATTAGATTACAGGGGTTTTTGTAAAATTTTACGGAAATTTGCCGTTAAATGATCGCGGACGAGTATGGCATCGGCTGATTTAAAAACCTTCCCATTTTTCCCAATTGTCCGCCATACAAAAACTTATAAAAAATTAAGTGGTATTATGATAATATAATGTTTCCAAAATTCTTGCTCATTTTTGGACAGTGCAAAACACTGATAAAATGGGCTACTAAACCAAAAGGAAATACATGAATTGTTATGAAACACTGTTTGTAGTTAAACCTACGCTTACAGAAGAAGAGATTGCATCACAAATCACTAAAGTAAAAGATGTTCTTACTAAAGAAGGCGCTGAGCTTGTGGCTACTCAAGATATGGGCATGAGAAAACTTGCTTATCCCGTTGAAAAAAATAACAGAGGGTACTATACTGTTCTTTACTTTAAAGCAGCAGGTGCAGTCATCCAAGAGCTTGAAAGAAATCTTAGAAACAATGAAGACATCATCAAGTTTTTGACCGTAAAATATACCAAACAAAGAGAAGTGGCACAATTTGACAAACTTGCAGCAGCAGCAAACAGAGGCGTAAGCCAATCAGCAAAAGTTGAAGAAGCGGCTAAAGTTCAAGAAGAAGCAAAAGAAGCGTAATCGCACTTTAGGAGCACCCTTATGTACAACAAAGTTATTTTAGCAGGAAACCTTACCAGAGATATAGAAATCAGGTACACTCAAGGCGGTTCGGCTATTGGAAGCACAGGCGTTGCGGTCAGTAGAAAATTCAAATCGCAAACAGGAGAACAAAAAGAAGAGGTTACTTTTGTTGATCTTACTTTTTTCGGAAGAACTGCCGAAATAGCCAATCAGTACCTCCATAAGGGAAGCAAAGTTTTAGTAGATGGAAGATTGAAGCTTGACCAGTGGACAGCTCAGGACGGTTCAAAAAGAAGCAAACATTCTGTGATCGTTGAAAACCTGCAAATGATAGGCGGCAAAGACGATACACAGACAAATGGCGGATACGGAAGCAACGGATACGACAGCACCGAATCAGAAGAATTCTATGCTGCACCAACGACTCCGTCGGCACCGAAACCTCAAGCTGCTCCAAGACAAGAATCTGTATCCAACATCCCGGAAATCGACATCAGTGAAGATGAAATACCGTTTTAGGAGAACACCATGCAAGAAAGAAGAAAATTCAAGAAAAGATTTTGCAAATATTGTGAAGCAAAAATAGATTTGATTGATTATAAAGATATAGCTCAGCTTAAATTTTCACTCAGTGAAAGATTTAAAATCATGCCAAGAAGATTAACAGGCAACTGTAAACATCATCAAGAGATGGTAACTATTGCTATCAAAAGAGCGAGACAAACAGCGCTTATTCCTTATATCGTGGATAGAAAGAATGTAGTTGAATCTCCGCTTGATATGATCAAATAAATGACGCTCGGAAACATTTTCCGTCACAGATGGAAAATGTTTCTATAAAAATATATTTAAATTTTTTTACTGCTTATTTTTTTCAAAAACAAGAAATTTCTTATCTGCTCTATCCATTTCATACAAAGTTACCAAATCACTGCTTACCAGCTTTAGGCCGCTTAGCTTAATGATCTCATCGACTGTATGATAATATTGCCTAATCGTCTCTTGGGACTTTTTGAAATGCGCACCCTCTTTTTCAAAAAGAGTAAATTCGGATACATATTCATTTGCTTCAAAATCACTGTCTATGGTTAAAAATCTCTCTTTGTCATCAACGACATAAGAACCTACTGCCACATCTTTAAATCCATACAGTGTGTTGATATCGCAAAGAAAAAAACCACCCTCATTGAGGTGCGTAGAGACACAAGCTAAAAAACGTCCAAAAGAAGGTTTATCTAAGTAGTTTAGCATGTCAAATACGGCTGTGATAACATCATATTTGTCTTCAAGTTCACAAAGATCGATGCATGTTGCATCTATTCCTTTTTGGGAACTTTTTTGAACCATCAAAGGACTAAGATCAATGCCCTTGGGTGCCATGATGCCCAAAGCCTCTTGCATCTGAAGCAAAAAATCGCCCGAACCGCATCCCACATCTAAAAGTGAATCAAAATTAACACTCGTTAGAAAAAGAAGATAGTGTGCATAAAGCCGGGGGGCCGCCTCTTTAACCCCCAAAAGATCTTCTACTTTGGCATAAAGATCAAGCGAAGAAGCACTATTCTCCACGTCTTTGTACCACTTCTTTGATTTTTTCATACAGGGAAAAAATCTCTTTTTTCTTTGCATAAAAACTATTTTTATTAGAAATAAGGTGCGCCGAAGAGTCCATAATATCTTCTGCTACTTTCAATCCGTTTTCTTTCATTGTACTTCCGGTTTCCACAATATCCACAATGGCATCTGCAAGCCCGACCAACGGAGCAAGCTCAATAGAGCCGTAAAGCTTCACCACTTCTACTCCTACTGCTTTTTGAGCAAAATAGTTTTTAGTGATATTTTCCATTTTCGTAGCAACTTTTATTTGAGGGCGCGACCAATCAAGTTTGTCTTCATTTTTGATTCCTATCGCTACTTTACATTTTCCCAAACGCATATCAAGAAGCTGGATGATATCCAATTCTTTTTCAACAATTACATCAAGTCCTACAACTCCCAAATCCGCTGCGCCATGTTCAACGTAGGTAGGCACATCTTGATTGCGTACGTTTAAAAAACGAAATCCGCCTCTCTCAAAAATAAGTTCTCTGCCTTCGAATTTAAATTCTCCGCCGAAAATCTCTGCAAAAATCTCCAATGTCTCTTCCGCTATTCTGCCCTTTGGCAACGCAATGGTTAGCATCTTTATATCCTTATGCAAATCAAACAATTTCATAGATAAGTTGCCTTGAAAGCATTCTATTTATTGTTTGTTGTTGTTTGTTGACTGCACATCAAGTGCATTTTGCATCCCTTTAAAAACCAAGGCTTCATCAAAAACAGCTTTTTCAAAAAATGAAGAAAGAACTTTTCCGTCACCTCCTGTTATATAAAGCGTTTTTCCTTGGCGGTGTTTATCTATGAGGGTTTTTATGGACGCGATTATACCATAGCTTATCCCATCTTTAGTTGTTAACGGAAGCTCATGCAGACTAACTGCGTTGTTTAATGAGACGTCCAAAACACCGGAGATAGATCTGTATGCTTGGAGATATGCATTAAGCCCCGGCAAAATAAATCCTCCCATGTACTTCCCTTTCTCTATCACGTCCACCGTAATTGCCGAACCGGCATCAACAAAAATCCCCTCCCGATGACTCAAGCAGAGTGCTTTTCTGTCTACACCCATTGTTCTATAGGCTCCGGCAAGCTTCATTTTGATTGAAATATTGTGCCATGTCGGGATGCTGCTTATTTTTTCATTCAAAGCATGTTTGACACAAATGTAATAAATATTTTCCTGATGATACTTTGCTATAGCTTCCTTATGAGAGAGATGTATTACCGTTTTGCCGTCAAAGAGATGAAAATAACTGTTTCCGATATCTGCCAAAAACATTTTCTGTTTGCATTTATACATTTTCTTGCCAAACCTTCCAGCCGCATGCTTCAAGAAAAGCTTTTGCTTTTGAACACAAAGGCGCCTTAATAAAAATATTTTTTTTTGTTATCTTGCTGCCCAAATGACTTTCGAGTTTTTCATGCAAAAAAATCAGCGTTTGGGCTTCTTTTTGGATCACCCGGCTTTTTTTTTCCAAATACATCACCGCCGTATAATAGGTTTTTAAATCCACTCCCAAATAAATCTTTACGTGTTTACGTGAATTAAGTGTTTTTGGACTGATCTCTTTGAGTGATTTGAAAATCATATTTTTCTTTTGTAAGCAATCGACTATTGTTTTCATTTTGGTATCATAGCAAAATTACGCAAGGGGATGGAAGCTTCGCATCGTATCGGCAAGATTTTGTTTTTGAATATGCGTATAAATCTGTGTTGTTTCCAGAGAACTGTGTCCCAGCAGTTCTTGAACTACACGCAAATCTGCCCCTCCAATGATAAGTGATGTAGCAAAAGAGTGACGCAGGACATGCGGAGATACACCCAAATATTTTTTGACGATCTTAAAAGCAGAAATACGGCTCAATTGTTCTGATTTGTAGTTCAACCAAATATGGCTGTTGCTTAAATGCTGTGCCTGAAGATAGTTTTCCAAAGCACTTAAAGCAAGGGGCGCCAAAGGAACCATACGTTCTTTTTCTCCTTTGGCAAACCGAATCTTCAGCCAACCTTCGACAATATCACTGCGCTGTACACTTAATGCTTCAGAAATACGGCAACCGCTTGCATACAAAAAAAGAATCAATGCGTAATCCCTTAACCCCATAAGCGTACTTCTATCTATGTGTTCAACTGCTTCCAGTATTTCTTTATGATCTAAATATTTGGGAAGATTTTGAGATATTTTTGCCATAGGAATTTTGATAACTTCATGCGAAAAATTTTTAAGATGACAAAAATGAAAAAAAGTGTTAATGGCCGAAAGCTTACGATTGAGCGTACGCTTGTTTTCAAAAATAGCTAAAAATTTTAGAACGTCGGAGGTGTTCAGAGCCGTAAGGGATTTTTGAGCTTTCTCTTCGAGCTGTTTAAGATCGCCAAGATAAGAAGAAACCGTGAGTGCATCCAGCGCTTTTGTCACACCGATATATTCTTCAAAGGCTATAAGCAAATCACTCATACTGCATCCATGACCGCTTGAAACATTTTTTGGCTCACCTCTTTAAAAAAGTGAGCAAAAAATGATATTAGTTATAACCCAATTTAGAAAGTTCAATCACATCGCCGTCTTTATAAAGTTTTTTGCCTGTGATAAAAGCAGGATCTTTTACGCTTCCAAGATCATAAATTTTATATTTTTTTAAATCGCCGGAGAGTACGATCAATGAGCCTTGCTGGTCTAAAGCGTATACTTTACCGTCAAACGCTGCAGAAGCTGAAAAATGTGCAAATTTAAATTTGTTATGTGCGATTTCCTCTAAATTTGTATTGAATTTTTTTATTTCACCTTCTTTGGTGAAAAGATAAATATAGCCTTTGTCAACACTCACTTCCGAAATATTTGCACGATACTCATTTTTGCCTTCCGTGTCCAATGTGATAAGTGTTTTTGGTGTAGCAGATACCATCGTATTGTCCATACGAGAGAGGTACATCACATTGTTAAATGCCTTGGCGCTGCTTATATAAACAACTTTTGCATTCTCGGGGTCAGCAGGATTGACAATAATCAATTTACCGTCAAGCATAGGCATGACAGCAAGATTGTCTATAAACATAGGAGTTGCGGCTCTTGTATCTATAGCAAATGTCTCCTCAGAACGGCTTTCAAAGATTTTTTTGTTATTAGATATCTCATAAATACCAAATGCATTATTATTTAAAACATAGGTAATGATATCGTTTTGAATACCTGCAGAGACCACGGGAATGTGAAGCGCTATTGCGCGTACGGTTTCTTTGGTGTTTTTATCAATCACTTTTAATACACCTTCAGAATTCGCTGCCAAAGCATAAGAAGCACTTTCGCTTAAGTATCGATAATTTTCTCCCACGTCAATACCGCTAATTCCTTGCTTGCCGATATATTGACCATTTTTAAGCGTAGCGCCATCACGGCTCAGATCGACAATACTGCTTCCGAATGAATGTGAAACGTTTGATGCAGAAAACGTCTCTTTAGGCTCAAAATACTGTTTGCTTGTGCATCCGGAAAAAAAGAGTGCCGCTAACGACAGGGCAACAAGTGATATTTTTTTCATTACTTTACCTTTATGATAGAATGTTTAAGGAGTGATGCAAATAATCCGATCGAGGAACGTTCATCAATGCTTTCCAGCTGCGTTCTGGCTTGTTTTGCATCTCCGGCTTTAATTGCAAGATAGGCAGATTCCAACAGAGCCATCTCTTTATATAATACCGAATCTGCACTTTCATTGGCCAATACTTTTTGCGCATACCTGCTTGAATCGGCTATTACTTCATTTTTACTTTGAGACAACGGCGCCAAAGCATTTACATCATTTTTCTTTACAGCCTGGGCAAAGGAAAAAAGTTCAAAAAGGGTTGGGTTGGCATCTTTAAGTGTTTGAAGCGCCTGGGCATCTTCGGGATTGGCCTGCAATATCAAAAATGCTTCATTCGCTTTTTGAAGTGTTGCTTCATTTATGGAATCAACCACTGTTCTGCCTGCAAAAAAGATCAAAAGTACGATCACTGCGCCCCAAATTATTGTTTTATATTTTTTATATATTCTTTCCAATTTAAAAGCAGAAACAAGTATCTGCTCGTCACTGCTTAATTCTTTTTTAGCCTGATCTATACTCTCTGAAATACTCACAGCATGCTCCGTAAAATTAAAATTAGACTATTATATCAAAATGGGATTAAAGGTTAGTTATACATAGGGCTTCATGCCGGCACATTTGATCCATACATATTTACACTATGTGCTGCTTTCGTCCGAGTAAAAAAATGCGACTCTTTTTTACTGCAAAATAATCCCAATTTTTGATAGAAATAATGCTCAGCAGGCGGTAGTTTACAATTCAACGATTGTGATTCCTAAATTTCCGGGCATACGGTAAAACTTTTCTATCTTTGGATGATTTTTCAAATACTCCGTGATGAGCTTGGCAAGCACACCGCTTCCCGTGCCGTGGATAATCTGTACCTCATTCAGTCCGTTCACCAAAGCATCAGAGAGAAATTTATCTACTTTTGCTATGGCTTCATCAGCGTACATTCCTAGCACTTTTACTGAAACACTTGCGCCTGTTCTTTGTACTGTAACATCCGTTTTTTTAGCTTTCGGTGCCGCTTTGATCTGCGGAGTTTCGCCTGCTTTTTTAAGCTGACTGAGCGGCACTCTCATCTTCAGGCCGTCCACAATGATCGTCGCGTCGTTCCCTCGGACCGCAAGCAGTTGCGCCTTATGGGAACGGTATTTGACCTTGTCTCCCTCTTTGAGGGGCTCTTGTGCTTCCAGTTTTACCTCTTTGGATGTAAATGTTTTACGCTGATATGCCTCGTTGAGCAGTCGTCTCCCTTCGGTAGACTCTTTGGCCTTAAGTGCTTCTTGTGCTTTTTTTGTGGCCGCATTGTAGCGATTTTCCAAAGTAGCGATTGCTTTTCTGTGGCTTTCTTGAAGCTTCGTTTCTTCTTCTTGAAGCTTTTGTTTCTGTTTTTCAATCGCAAGAAGCTTTTCATCGATACCGGCGATCTTTATACGCATCTCTCGCTCAAGAGAAGTGGATTTTTCGATCAACTCATTGAGATTTTCCTTATCCTCTCCATAAACCTCTTTGGCTTTGGCAACGATGGAAGGCGGAATACCGTAACGTTCTGCGGTCTCAAAAGCATAACTCTTGCCGATACTTCCTTGCAAAAAAGTATACGTGGGCCTACGCGCAGCTTCATCATAAAGTGCAGCGATCAACTCCACCTCATTATCGCTCGCCATCAAAGAAGCCAAACGTTTATGGTGTGTTGTAACAATGAAGGTGATACCTTTTTTTCGCAACTCATCAAGCATAACACGAAACAAACTGGCAGCCTCATCGCTGTCTGTTCCCAACTCTATCTCATCGACACCCACTATTGCATCTTCTTTGCCAAAAAGCTTCGCAAACTCGACCATACGGCCCGCAAAAGTAGAAATATCATTTTTAACTGACTGAGGATCATCAATGACTGCTTCAATGCTTTTATAATGTCCTACTTCTGTTCTGGAAGCATCACATTTAAAAGGCAAAAGATATTTACTCATATACACGGCACTCAGCATAGATTTGAGCAGCATGGTTTTACCTCCGGCATTCACTCCGGTAACCAGCATAATTTTTTTATTCAAATCCATGGTGATGGGCACAGGATTGTCAATAGCAGGATGGGCAAAATCTTGCAGCTTAATACGTTTTTCTTTGCCCGGAAGGATAAACTCATACTCATTGGCTCTGGAAAAACTCACGCGTGCCTGATAGTGGTCAAACCTGTCATACTCTTTATTGATGAACGAAATAAATCGTTCCCATTTGAAAAAAGTCGCAGAAATTTTCTTACAATAGCGATAGATCAGTTCCTCTTTGCCGCTGAGAAGAGCTGCTTCTTTCTCTTTAAGATGAGAGATACTTTGGGGGATAATGTAAAAATACCCTCCGGCGCTTCTGCCTGCCACTGTCGCTTTAATAGCGTTATTGAACCCTCCTCGCGCCAAAAGTGTCTCTTCACCGCCGTTAAAATGAACTTGAGAATCCACCAAATAGGGCAATAGTTTACCTGAGTGGGCCAGCTTGTAGAGCGTTTCCTTGATTTGTGCTTTATTTTGCTTGATGGCTCTTTCCAGATCAAAAAGTTCGGGGTCACGCTCAGCATTGATCTGCCCATCATCGGTAAAATATCCGACAATCTCACTCATTTCTTGAGGTATTTGAATGCTTTTTATCCATGAAAAAAGCGGCTCAGGCAAATCAAGCGCTGCAAGGACATTAAAATAAGACAACATTTTTACAAAAGCATAAATCTCATCCAAGGCAAGCACGCCTTGTTTTTTGAGTAGGATTATTTCTCTGTCAAGATTTGGCACATCATAGGGAGGAGGAAATTGCACAGTAGAAAGCGCCTTGATATAACGGTAATGCTGATTGATATCCCCCATCATTACGACCGATTTTTCTCTGGCAAAAAATTGTTTAAACCTGGCAATATAACCGTCTAAATCAAGTTTTTGAATGATGGATTTTTCACTGCGTTGCTGTGCTGACACCTCGTATACACCTCGCTATTTTTATTGGGATTATAGCATCTAAACCGCTCAAATGAACAGATTCAAGCTTCACCGCGAATCTGATAGGTGATATCCCCTGCTCCAAAGGCTGCAATAAGTCCGTCGCTATACTCTTTGATCACGTGCCCCTCTTTGATAACTTTTACCACGCCATCTTCTTTGGTGATTTTGTCTGCCATGGTAAGATTATATTTGGAAAAGGCGCCTTTGAGGTCTATCTCTACTTCCAATTCTCCTGCTGACCAGATAGGGAGAATCACCAGTTCGTCCGCTCCTTCAAAACATTCCACAAACCCCTGAAGGTTGTCCATTGTCCGACTGTATTTATGAGGTTGCCAAATGATCTGAAGCTTATTAAATTCTCTTAGCTTGGCATAAGTTTTAAGTGAAGCCATCGTCGCTTTAATCTCTGTAGGATGGTGTCCGTAATCATCTATGACCACGCAGGAAGTTTTATTTTGCACAATATCAAAACGTTTTTTGATCCCTTTGTAATGTCTTAAATTGCAACGGATATTTTCAATATTTTCACCCAGCTGCAGTGCCGCAAAAATAGCCAATGCCGCATCAGTAGCGATATGCACGCCAAACCCAAGCACCTCAAAGGCACCCAGATTTAAAAGTTCAAATTTAGTATAGGGCTCGCCGTTAACTAAAATGAACTCCATATGGGTAATATCTTTTGAAGGATAGAGCCTAACCGCATCCATATCCAAAGACGAAAGAAACGCATCTTCGGCATTGATGATACGGATCTTTGCCAAGGAGAGAAAATGTTTGTACGCATTGTAAAAACGCTCTTCATCGTATCCGTAATACTCCATGTGTTCAGGCTCCACGTTGGTGACTACCGCCAAATAAGGATTGGAGTTAAGAAAACTCTCATCACTCTCATCCGCCTCAAATACCACTTTGTTATTGTCGTAATGGCGCACGTTAGAGCCAAACTCTTTGCTGATGGCTCCAATCAATGCATTAGAATCCGGAAGAAGAGAGGCAAGCATCGCCGAAGTCGTACTTTTTCCATGTGCTCCGCCCACCGCATACACCTCTTTTTCTCCAAGGATAGACTTTAACGCCTCTTTGCGAGAAAGAAGTTCTATGCCAAGCAGTTTGGCTTTTTGATATTCAGGATTGGTAGGCCGCACTGCAGCAGAATAAATAACCCTGTCTACCCCCTCTACCGCATCTTCATGGTGAGGTATCGTGATTTTTGCGTCAAAATTCATTGCCAAATCATTGGTGATATCTGTTTGCTTGATATCTGAACCCGAAATCTTATGCCCGTCATTTGCTAAAAATTTTGCCAATGCCGACAATCCTATACCGCCAATACCGATAAAATGAATTTTCACAATCAATCCTTTGCTAAGACTTTTAATTCTTCTTTTGCTTCTTGTGCATATTTGGCAAACATTGTAAGCAAAACATCTGTAGGCTGCGTAAAAGTTTGAATGAAAAAAGCAAGCGGATCTTGCACATCCACAGCGTCTATATCTACAAAATTTTCAATAAAATCATCAAAACTATGATCTGCCATCACGGCGCATGCATGCACCATCATTGCATCTTTCAGCGCCTGATGATTGACAGTGTGGTACAAAATTAAAAAAATCTCCTTCGCGCCCTTTTTATCATTTTCGCTATAGCGCTGAATGCCGTGCTCATAAATCGCTCTTGCAGTGGCAAGATCTTCTGTGTCATTCATATCAAAAGCTTTTTGTATAGAGAGATTTTCTGCGAGTTTATCAAAAGCCGTATTGACGATAAAAGTAAAAATCTCATTGATTTCATCTTCACCGGTTTCGATGATAAGATTTGCATCAAGAAGCTGATACCCTTTGGCGATACTGTTTTCATCCACCATCTCTTTTTCCAACATTTTAAGGTTTGCCAAAAATGTTTCATCTTTTTTGAGTTCCTCTATATGTATCTCCGGGGTTTCCATCTTATTGCTCCAATGCTGATTTAATTCTTTTGAGTGCCTGGACTGTTTTGGCCTCTTCGTACACCAGCGCCAGCCGCACATATCCTTTTCCTTCTTCCCTGCGTCCGAGAAAAGAGCCCGGAAGCACCCTAAGGTTGTAATCTTTATACAGTTTTACCGTAAAACCGATCTCGTCTTCAACTTTTAGCCAAATATAAAAAGTTGCTTCCGGCATCTCCACTCCCAGTATCTCTTTGGCCGATTGAAAATTTTTTCTATATTTTTCTCTAAATGAATCCACATGCGCCTGATCTGCCCAGGCAGCAGCAGCAGCATATTGCAGCGGCAAAGGAGACGCACATCCCACATAGGTGCGGTAGACCATATATTTCTCAAGAATCTGCTTATGCCCTGCGATAAATCCGCTTCTTAAACCGGGGGCGGATGACCTTTTGGAGATAGAATTGATTACCACTATATTTTTAAACTCTTCATTTCCCGCTTCGATACTGGCATTCAACAAAGAAGGCAAAGGCTTGTCCAGGTAAAGATCTATATAGCATTCATCGTTAAGCAAAACAAAATCATACTTGAGTGCCAACCTAACCCATTTCTTGAGAGCCTCCATGTGCATCGTAGAAGACGTAGGATTATTTGGTGAATTTAAAATAACCAAATCCGCTTTTTGCAGCATCTCTTCATCTGCCTCGGGCTGAAAATTGTTTTGGCTGTTTAAATTGAGATAAAGAACCTTTGCACGGCTCGCTTTAGCCGCGCCCTCATAAATCTGATAAAAAGGGTTAGGGAAAACCATAACCGGATCTTTGATATCATGCAGCAAAAATTGAGGAAAGTTAAAAAGCACCTCTCTGGTTCCAAATGTAGGAATGATCTGCGCATCGTTCAAAGACAAATCAAAACGGTTTCGAAGATAAGCAGCTATTCCTTCGCGTAAAATATCTTCCCCTGCGGTCTTAGGATACTTATTAAGCAGTGCTGCATTATTGCAAAGTGCATCTAAAATGAATTGAGGCGTATCAAACTGGGGTTCACCTATCGTTAAGCTTAAAGGCTCATATGTAAGATTGGGAGTAACACCCTCAAGCAGCTGGTTTAATTTTTCAAAGGGGTAAGTTTCAAAATTCATTTACACTCTATCTTTTTGAATGAATTATACCGTAGATGGTGTTAAGATTTGAAAATTACTCTACAGCTTTACGATAAACGCTCCGCGGTTAAGTTTTTTTCTTATATCTCCCAATATGCGTTTAGCACTTGATTCATCACCGTAAGGTCCCACAATTACCCTATAAATGCTTTGATGAAGCACCCTGTAAGAAAATCCTGCTTTTTTGATACGTGCCAAATAAGCTGCATTGGGTGCCTGAGCAAAAGAACCTACCTGCACAGCATACCCTTTGGGTATATTCATAGAAGCTGCGGGCTGTATGTTTTTTTGCGCATATTTTTCAGAAACATGCTGTCGGATTACTTTAGGCTTGCTTGTGCCGTTTGCCAACCATTGAATAATCTCATTTTGCAACTGATTTGCCCTCCAGTTACCCTTATTGCTATTGACTAAAATTACGACATTATAAAGCTTTCCTGCCCTATTTTTAACATACCCTGCAATATTTTTCACACGCTTAAGCGTACCTGTTTTCATCCATGCATGCTTGCTGACTATCGTGCCGCCAAAACGTCTTTTTATCGTGCCGTCTATCCCTGCGACAGAGAGTGTATCCCTCCATCTTTCTCCGTATTTCTCATAGGCACCCTCCAAAACATCCGACAAAAGTTTGGCATTGAGTTTTGAAATTCGCGACAGGCCGCTCCCGTTATCAATTTGTAAAACTTCGTTATGTAAAGTTTTTTTGCTTTTCAAAATATTGACAATGGCGCTTCTTCCTTTGCTAAGCGTCGCAGGAGCACCGTACATTTTTGCACCAAGCAAAAGCAAAAGATGGCGGGCATAAAGATTGTTGCTGTCTTTTGCCGTAGTCGAAACGATCTCTTCAAGGGATTGTGAGTAGTGAGTAAAAAGGATATGGGCGGAGGAAGGTACTTTTTCTAGCTTGAGACCCCCCTGCACCTTAATTCCCTTCTTCAAAAGAGCATCTTTTAGTGCATAATAAAATGATTTGTACGGTTTTGTAATTACTTGTGAAATCTTGCGTTCTCCGCATCGTTGGGATATTTTTCCATGCAGCAAAACAGAAGGAACCGTTTCGGTTTTATCTATTTTAACAATCGGCCATGAATATCTGCCTTCGCATGGCACATTGATTCGCTGCAAATGATTGACGATTTTATAGCTGTAGTCAACGCTTTTTTGAATCACCCTGTTTTTATTCGGCGCCACGCAAATGGTGCTTATGCGCTCATTAAACATCATTGCATCGGGCATTGCGTTATAGGGGCTGTATATATTTTCGTCAAATCCTGAATTGTCTTTGTTTCCTACTTTAAAATAACTACGATCTATAAGGATGCTTCCCCCAATCTTGTGTATCCCTCTTTTACTTATCTCATTAATAATCTCAGGCAAATCATCCGAAGAAAGGGTCGGATCGCCAAAGCCTTTGACTATCAGGTCCCCATGCAAAACTCCGTTTTTAAGAATGCCTGTGGTATAAAATTGTGTAGGCCAACGGTAATCAAATCCTAAATTTAAAATAGACGCATACGTTGTTACCACCTTAATAACAGAAGCAGGCGTCATAGCTTTGTGGGCATTATAAGAAGCAATGACATCACCCCCCACCTCTTTGATATAAACACTTACTTCATTTTTTGCAATGCCTGATTTGTTGATCTGCTGCTGCACTTCAGAGGGAAGTGTTGCGTGCAAACAAAACGTGATTGCCAAGTAGATAATGATATGCTTCAATTTCTTTCCTTATAAACCATTACTAATCCTTGCATCGCTTCTTATGTGCAATCCTTGGTGTTCGACATTTAAGCACATAAATCTTTTTTTTGCTTTCATCAAAACTTATCCCGTCATTCAAGAGTCTTGTTTTCTTCACAAAGAAATCTATCAACACAGCACAAAACATTATCCAAGATCCGACGTTTTTCCTAGAAACAAAAATATTTAGAAGTCCACTTTCTCTTTAGCGCTTTCGATCATAGAGATAAAAATCGTATAAAGATTTGCCACCACAGCACCGATAACCAGTCCTGTCGCCATAGATTCATTGCCATAAAATTTAAAGACGAAAAAAGCCGGAATAAGATGCAAGTCGGCTACCAAAGAGCCCGCCAAAAGTTCGGCTGAGAGTATATTTCTCACCCCGATTTTCAAAATTGTAGAGATAACATTAACACTTCCTGCTATAAACAGAGCTACCAGCGACGATTCATACAAAAATGCCGCAGATGTCGTCAAAGACATCAACGTAAAAAAGATATAAAAAACTTTACCCCAATTCATCTGTACTTCCTTTAAATTTCAAATTCCAAAACGAATTTTGAATGACGCATTTGTTTTCATTCTTTTTTCTTACGGCCAGGCAAAACCTGTCTGTAATTCATCTTAGTAAAACTTCGGCCTTTTCAAGATAAAAAATGCTTTTAAATTATAGCGTACCCTGTTCATACATTTGACGCATTTTCTCTTTCTCTTTCTCTCTTTTAAGTTTTTGGGCCTCTTTTTCTCTAAAGTCAGAAACAGAGAAGCCTAGCCATATCAACATAGGTGATGCGACAAAGATAGAAGAGTAAGTACCCACCATGATTCCTACCATTAACGTGAAACTGAAGCTTTGAATGATCTCTCCTCCAAATAAAAAGAGAGCCAACACCACAAACAAAGTAGTCAAAGAAGTAAGGGTAGTTCGCGAAAGGGTACGCGTAACCGACTCATTGATAACCTCGGAGAGATCAGGAGTTTTAAGTGTCCGTATCTCATCTCTGATACGGTCAAAGACGATAATCGTATCATTGATCGAATATCCAAGCAACGTAAGAATCGCCGCGAGCGTATCAAGATTGACTTCAATACCGAAAAGTGCTATCGCACCCATGGCTATGGTTGCATCATGTACTAAAGCAAGCACAGAAGCAAGTGCAAAACGCCACTCAAATCTAAGGGAAACATAAATAAGTATTCCCAAAATAGCAAGCACCATCGCCATCAGCCCTTTTTCTCGCAGCTCTGATCCTACTTTTGCTCCGACGATATCGACCCTTCGCACATCAAAAGTACCCGTATCTTTGAGCAATGCGGTTACCGTATCCCCGATATCTTTGCCAAGCGATTGCGAACTCATTTTGGTACGAATAACGATCTCGTCTTCACCTCCAAAATAGGTCACACTTGCGCCCTCATAGGCTTTGTCCGAACTGATCGCTTTTCTTACCTCGCCAATGGGTGCTTTGCTTTCATACTGTATCTGAATCAATGTTCCGCCCGCAAAGTCGATCCCATAGTTAAATCCTTTGACAAAGATAAGCCCAAGTGAAAGAAATACAAGCGTCAATGAAAGCAAGCCGAAACGCTTGCCGTAATTCATCAGCTTAAATGCTTTTTTATATTTAAAAACTTCCATGGCTATCTCTCTCCTGCTTTTATACCAAACCAAAAACCAAGTTTTTTAGGGTTTATTTTCGGCAATATCCATTGATAGATACCGTGTGTGCCAACGATGGCAGTAAGCATTGAGGCCAAAATACCGATACTCATCGTTAAAGCAAACCCCTTAATCGCACCTGTACCATAAACATAAAGCACTATTGCCGCGATTAACGTCGTCACATTGGCATCCAAAATCGCTGTAAAGGCGTTGTTGTAGCCGTCTTCGATCGATTTCACTATGGATTTTCCCTCTCGGAGCAGCTCTCTGATGCGCTCAGAGATAATGACATTGGCATCCACTGCCATCCCCACAGTCAAAACAATACCCGCCATACCCGGAAGCGTCAGCGTAGCACCAAAAAGTGACATGATCGCCAAAATCAAAAATAAATTTCCTACTAACGCGATATTGGCGATAATTCCTGCCACTCCATAATAAAACACCATAAAAATAACAACCGCAATAAATCCAAGTATCAAAGCAATAGAACTGGCCTTGATACTGTCCGCACCCAAGCTGGGGCCGACTGATCGTTTCTCTTCCACAAAAACAGGGGCAAGCAAAGCGCCCGAACGCAATGCACTAGCCAAGTCATGGGCTTCAGGCACCGTAAAGTTTCCCGAGATCTGCACATGCCCCCCTCCGATACGTTCCCTTATAACAGGTGCCGAATAGACTTTGTTGTCCAAGACCACAGCCATGCGTTTTCCGACGCTTATAGCCGTAAAATCGCCAAATATTTTAGCCCCTTGAGCATTGAGCGTAAAATTGATCACAGGCTGATTATTTTCATCAAATCCTACTTTTGCATCGATAAGCATAGAGCCGTCGAGTACAGGAATTTGATGAAGCAGATAACGCTCAGGGGTGTTGACATCAGTTAAAATGACATCTCCAAAACTTCTTGCTTCATCCGCGCTCATCGTTTCTACCCTTGCGATTCGCTCTTCATCCACAGCCATAAGCTGTAGGTGCGCCGCTCTTGCAATAAGATCGCGGATACGCTGTTCGTCTGCTTGTGTTTTAATGCCGGGAACCTCTACAAGGATTTTGTCTTCACCCTGTTTAGCCACCGTAGGTTCTGCCAAACCAAATTCATTGAGCCTGTTGCGAATGGTGTCAACAGCCTGACTGATAGCACTTTGCTCAGTCTGAAGCTTTTCTTCTTCGGTCATCTCCACAGCAAACTTTAGCCCGCTTTCATTTAGCACAATACCGGGGATCTCTTTTTTGAGCAATTCTTTGGCTTTTTGCACATCATCTTCGTCAAGAAGCTCAAAAGTGATATTTCCCCCCTCTTCAAGGTGCAATTCATCAAAAATGATCTCTTCATCGTCAAACGTATACTTGATGCTCGCTGCTATGGATTTTAATTTTGATTCAAGGGCAACCTCACTCTTAACGCCAAGAAGCATATGAAGCCCCCCCTGCAAGTCAAGCCCGAGAGTGATTTTTTTACCGCTTTGGCTTTGCATCAAAGAAGGAATAGAAAATACCACGCCAAAAATAAGCGCAAAGACAAAAAGTATTACCCTGTAATTAAGCGTTTTCATTGCCTGTTTCAACCTTTTTTGCCACGAAAGCCCTGTCTAGTCTAACTATAGTGTCGTCATTTAGTTTGATTTTGATAAAATCTTCTTCCGGTTTTACTATTTCTGCGATAAGTCCGCCGCTGGTGATAATCTTATCCCCCTTAGCGAGGCTTTCAAGCATTTGCTTGTGTGCTTTTTGTTGTTTTTGCTGTGGTCGGATAATCAAAAAATAGAAAATCGCAAATAAAATGATCAACGGTAAAAATGAACCAATCATACTACCTTGTTCTGCTCCCATAGGAATCCTTTTGAGTAATTTTTTTAAAATGAGCCAATATTTTAACACCTTTGTGCTAACAAGAGGCTTTTTGATAGCCTTTTTGGGATCTTTGTTTATCTATCTTGATGCATGGGACATTTCATCTCCCGCGCTCAATACGGTATGCGGGATTACAGCTCTGTATTTTCTGCTCAAAGAAGAACAAAAGGTATGGTTTTGGGCAGGATTTTTTATAGGTATTTTTTGGTTTTGGTGGATCAGCCTTAGTTTTAAACACTATGGTATGGTTTGGGCAATTCCCTTTGGTGTTTTAATTATTTCGCTCGTTTATGGTTTCCTCTTTTGGTCTATAGCCGTTATCGCAACTAAAATCTCTGTTTTGCTCTCTTGGAATTATACAGTCTCTTCTTTGGCCTTAAAAACATTGGGACTTTTGGGATTAAGCTATATTCATCCTTTCGGTTTCGACTGGCTAAAACCTGAATTGATGTTCACTAACAGTTATCTGGGAATTCAAAAATGGCAATTTGCATTCATTATTTTGTCTCTAATGCTTACGATAGTAAAGAAACACCCTGTCTATTTGTTTTTTATACTTTTTTCATATCAGCCCGACAACCATCTATCCCACCATATTCCTTCTGATATACAGATAGTATCCACACAGGTTTCCGTAGAAGACAAATGGAAAGAGACCTTGCACCCCCGGCAATTTAAAACTTTTTTGGCATTGATAGACAAAGCAATTGATGCAAAAAAATCCCTTATCATACTGCCTGAGTCCGTGTTTCCTGTTTTTCTAAATCATTCCCAGGATCTGCTTGAAGAGCTAACAAAAAGGGCGCAGAAGATAAACATCGTCGCAGGCGCGCTTTACTGGAATGGGAAAGTGCCTCACAATTCTGCTTATATCTTTACAAAAAATGGGGTTCAAATAGCCAACAAAGTGCTTCTGGTGCCTTTTGGCGAAAGTAATCCCTTGCCCGATTTTTTAAGTAATTGGGTCAATGAAGTTTTCTATGACGGTGCGGTGGATTATCAAGCAAGCAAAGAGATGAGCGATTATGTCATCCAAAACAATACCTATCGCAATGCCATCTGTTTTGAAGCGACCAGTGAAAAACTGTATGAAGGAAACCCCAAGCAGATGATAGTTCTAAGCAACAACGGCTGGTTTGTTCCTTCTATTGAACCTGCGCTCCAAAAGATTTTGTTACAATATTACAGTAAAAAATACGGTACCACCATCTACCATAGCGTTAATATGTCTGATGCCTATATGATCAAAAAGGGCATAGTGACAAAGATTTAAACAATAAAACTCGACACAATAAGGAACCCTTATGAGAAGCGGTACAAAATTCTGGACAATCCCTATCAAAGGTTATCAGTACATTTCAAAAATGCTGCCGGCCAATTGCCGTTACTATCCCACCTGTTCAGAATATGCCAAATGGCAATTTGAATTCAATGCTCCCCATAGGGCCCTTATGGCAAGTACATTGCGTATACTTCGCTGCAACCAGCTCTTTGCAGGAGGCATAGACTATCCGCTTATCGGCTTTACCCCCCCCAAGATACCCGTACCGCTCAAGCCGGCTCCATATACTTACAAAATTAACATACACTATTGGCTTGTACCTAAAAATAAACAGCATTATTATGTTGTCAAACAATTTTCCTCACGTCCAAATACTGTCTAGCTTCTCTTTTACTCATTTTTAACAAAATATGTGGCATACTCGGATCCTACTATTGTACAGAAGGATTTTACATGTCACTCATACTCCATTCTCCTCTTGATATGCATCTGCATCTAAGAGACGAGAAGATGCTCGAAAACATCGCACAAGCAAGCGCCCATACGTTTTCAGGCGGGCTCATTATGCCCAATCTTGTACCGCCTGTGAGCAGCAAAGAAGAGATCGTCGCATATAAAAATCGTATTTTAAAAGCCATTGGAAAAGAAACATTTACACCTTACATGACACTTTTTTTCAAATCTACATACGATAAAACTTTTTTGGAGAGCGTTCGAGATGAAATTACGGCTATCAAGCTCTATCCTGCGGGTATCACAACCAACTCTGAAGGCGGAGTAAGCGGTTTTGATATAGAAGAATTACGTCCCACACTTGAAGCAATGAGCGAACTTGGTATCCCCTTATGTGTTCATGGGGAAACAAACGGTTTTGTTATGGATAGGGAAGCAGAGTTTGTAGCCATTTATGAAAAACTTGCCTCGGCTTTTCCAAAGCTTAAAATTATCATGGAACATATCACTACCAAAAAGAGCGTAGAAGCACTCGACAAATTTGAAAATCTTTACGCAACCATTACCGTGCATCATTTGATGATTACTCTTGATGATGTTGCCGGAGGGATGCTTAAGCCTCATCTTTTCTGTAAACCCATCGCTAAACGTCCTGAAGACAGAGAGGCCTTGCTCAGAGTAGCCCTAAACGCTCATCCCAAAGTCATGTTCGGTTCGGATTCAGCACCTCATCCTCAACATGCCAAAGAGTCTTGCGGTTGTGCAGCAGGTGTTTTTACTGCACCTATTGCCCTTCAGGTTCTTGCAGAACTTTTTGAAAAAAACGGTGCATCACAGGAAAAGCTTCAAGCATTTGTCTGTGGCAATGCACAAAAAATCTATAACATCACTCCTTTGCCTAAAAAGGTCGTCTTAGAAAAGAAACCATTCAAGGTGCCTCAGCTTTATAGCGGAGTAGTCCCAATGTATGCAGGGGAAGAGATCACTTACTCTATAAAAGAAGTCTACAATGGGCGGTAATGGAATTTTTTTGTGCCTCATTAAGGACTTTTTTATGATTTTGCAATACAAAGCAATTTTGCTGCCCAACCAATTATAATAAAAAGGAAAATGCATGATAGCCAATAGCATTGAAGAGCTTATCGGAAACACTCCCTTGGTCAAAATTAATTCTCTCTCAAAAATAAACGGGGCAACAATAGTAGGAAAATGTGAATTTATGAATCCTACCTCTTCAGTTAAAGACAGGATTGCCTTTAATATGATTAACGAGGCGCTCAAATCCGGAGAAATAAACAAAGAGACAATCATCATAGAACCCACTAGCGGCAATACAGGTATAGGGCTTGCCGCTATCTGTGCTGCTAAAAAAATGAAGCTTATTCTCACAATGCCTGAGTCCATGAGTATTGAAAGGCGAAAGCTGCTTGCACACTTGGGAGCCAAACTGGTTCTCACACCTGCTTCCGAAGGAATGAGCGGCGCCATTGCCAAAGCCGCTCAATTGGAAAAAGAATTAAACAATGCGAAAGTCCTGCAACAGTTTAGCAATCCAAACAATCCTGATATCCATAGAAAAACCACTGCGCTTGAAATATTGCATGATACCCAAAATAGTGTAGATATTTTTGTTGCGGCAGTCGGAACAGGGGGTACGCTCACAGGCACCGCAGAAGTCCTCAAAGAGATAATCCCTGTGCTCCAAGTTGTAGCCGTTGAACCGAAAGCCTCATCGGTGCTCAGTGGCAAACCCGCAGGTCCTCACAAAATACAAGGGATTGGAGCAGGCTTTATACCGGAAATTCTCAATACTGACATTTACGACGAAATCATTACCGTAAGCAATGAAGATGCCTTTGCCATGTCCAAAAAAATGGCGCAAGAAGAAGGATTGCTTATAGGCATTTCAGCAGGAGCAAATCTTGTGGCTGCGAATCTTCTTGCCGGTCGCCCTCAAAATAAAGGGAAGACCATAGTCACTATACTTTGCGACACTGCAGAACGCTATCTTTCTACCGAACTTTTTGATGCCTGAGCCGCTGTTTTTAGAAACTGTCAAAACAGAAGACGGACAAATTTTTAATCTCTCCTTTCATCAGGCACGTTTTGCAAAAACGCAAAAGGCTTTTTTCGGAATTGAGCACAACCTGCTGCGCCTATCAAATGTAATAAATGCGCCAAAAAAAGGCCTTTACCGGTGTCGAATTCTTTATGATGAAAGAATACAGACTATTGAATACATTCCTTATGTGAGTAAAGAAATACGTACACTAAAGATCGTCTCTTCAAATCTTGACTATGCGTATAAATATGCAAATCGTGAACCGCTTTCGGCTCTGCTGGAAACAAACCCGGATGCGGATGAAGTCATTATTGAAAAAGATGGTTTTCTTACTGATACAACCATGGCCAATATTGCTTTTTATGACGGCAACAAATGGTGCACTCCCTTAAACCCTTTGCTTCAAGGCACCACAATGACAAGACTGCTTGATCAAGGTTTTTTGCATTCGAAAGAAATCACAAAAAAAACGTTGTCCGACTATACACACGTAGCTTTAATGAATGCTATGATAGGATTTAAGATCATAAAAAAGATAAACATTTTTTCATAAGGAAGAGTACAATATCATGAATCTTTTTCAGACAAAAGCATATCGTGATCTTATATCCGAGCATCTTCGAAATACCATCACTTACCTGTTCGGCGATGATCAACCATTTGCACTTGCTTGCGAAACAAAATACATTACCTTTACACCCCCGTTACCCGCTGAAATTAAAAAAACATTTCATGAAACAGTACTTTTTATCATAAGTGGATATACATATGAAAGCGCTCGACTAGAAAGAGATTTTTTCTCTTTCGAAGCAGGATTCGGAAGTGAAAACTTTGGCTCAAAAGTCCACGTCCCTTTACTTGCTGTCAAACAAGTTTTTGTAGGAGACGTTCCCATCGTGATCAATCTGGCAGAACCTGCAACCAAAGAAGAGGAGAACCCAAAGAATACTTCGGTTGGCAACTCGATGGAAGCATTGCTTAAGAATCCAGAAAATCAAAAGCTTCTCAAAAAAAAGAGATAGAAGTACAGCCGTGCCTCGTTTAGCAGTGCCCTCCCATGATAAAATCAACCACTTGATCAACATAGGCGTTGTGTTTATTCTCTTTAGAATAAACAATATAAAAATTACGATTCATTGTATAGCCTCTTAATCTTGCCTCAAAAAGCTCACCGGATGCGACATCATCGGCAATGGCAAATTTAGAGATAATTGAAACAACGGGATGATCTGCATCTTTTTTGCTTCTTTTGATTGCCTGAAGTACTGAAGTGGTATTGCTTACTTCGCTCAGTACATTGAAGTTTTTGCAAGATACACCAAGTTCCTCAAAAACTTCAGAGATAACACGTCTTGTATGCGATCCTTCTTCACGGCAAATCCAGCTGTACTCATAAAGATCTTCAGTTTTAACGATTTTTGGCAGAGGCACATTGCTTACAAGCACCAATTCATCCTCCAGCCACTCTCTATAAATAAGATCATTGTCAAAAATAGGTGATTCAATAAGCCCTACATCCAATTTTCTGTCTTTAAGTTTTTCTATAATGCTTTTACTTAAATCCACACTCAATTGAATATCATTATTGATCATTTTTCCGATACTATTGAGACACTCGCCGGGGATCACATATGTTCCTATGGTATAAGATGCGCCCAATTTAAAAGTAATCTCTTTATTGATGATCTTCAGAATATCCTGCTCTGAGATATGAATCTCCTTTTCCAGTCTTGTTGCTATTTTATAAAGCTCTTCGCCTTCATTGGTTAATTTGATACCGTTTTTTTTGCGTTCTATTACCCTGACTCCCAAATATTTCTCTATAAATTTGATTTGTTGTGTCACTGCAGGCTGGGAAATGCCTAATTTGGCAGATGCCTTAGAAAAACTTCTCTCTCTTGCCACTGTTAAAAAAGTTTCAATCTTTACAAAATCTTTTAACATCATTTTTCCTTATTTTTATATTAAATTTAAAACTATTGAAATCATTATATCAAATTATACTGAAATAACTACATAACAAAACATTATTTTATCTATTTATTTGTGGGCTTTAATAATTTTAACGATATAATTAAATATAATCAGAGGAGCGAAGTTAGCTTAATGGAAAAGATTTTAAATGAACTCAATCCGTCACAGCGTGAAGCAGCAGAACACATAGATGGTGCAATGCTCATTCTTGCGGGTGCCGGCAGCGGAAAAACGAAAACACTCACTGCAAGACTTGCCTATCTGATCGGAGAGGTAGGTATTGATCCTGCCAACACGCTTACGCTCACTTTTACAAATAAAGCCGCAAGCGAAATGCGGGAGCGCGCATTGAAAGTGGTAAAAAATAAAACATCTTATCCTCCCTTGCTATGCACATTTCATAAGTTTGGTTTACTTTTTTTAAAATTTCATATCGAAAAACTTGGAAGAAGCAATACTTTTGTTATTATCGACAGCGATGACAAAAAACGATTGCTCCGCTCTATTGCAAAAGAATTAAAGATTGACCTCAATCTTTCTTTTGTTGCTTCTGAAATTTCAAAATATAAAAATTCTCTTTTAAATGCCCAAATTGTAACGGAAAAAGCAGAACTTCCCGACTACAAAAAAGTAGCCGCGATTTATGAACGCTATCAGGCCAATATTGAAGAAAATAATCTTGTAGATTTTGATGATCTGCTGATGCTTACCTATAAAATACTGGACGAAAATGAAGACCTTCGCAAAGAGACCAGCTTGCGTTACCGCTATATCATGGTTGACGAGTATCAAGATACCAATGAATTGCAATTTAGGCTTCTTGAGCATCTTGTGAGTGAACACGGAAATCTTTGTGTCGTAGGAGATGATGACCAAAGTATCTATGGGTGGCGCGGAGCAAATATTCGCAATATTTTGGATTTTGCAAGCCACTTCAAAGAAACCAAAACGGTTAAACTGGAAACCAATTATCGTTCGACGGAGCCTATACTGAGGGCAGCAAATGCACTCATAGAACATAATTCGGCACGACTGGGTAAAAAACTTTTTAGCCATAAGGGAGAAGGAACTGAAGTAAAACTGCTGCATTCACTCGATGAAGCCCATGAGGCCAAAGCAATCGCACAAGAAATCCATACGCTTCTAGACAAAGGAGTCAATCCTGAAGAGATAGCTGTCCTGTATAGAATCAATGCACTTTCCCGTTCCCTTGAAGAAGGTTTCAGCAAAGAGGGACTTGGATTTAAACTCATAGGAGGTATGCGATTTTATGAGCGGGCTGAGATTAAAGATATCATCTCATGCTTTAGGGTATTGGCAAATCCGCATGATGATTTTTCGCTCTTGCGCATTATCAATAAACCCAAAAGAGGTCTAGGCAAAGCCTCCATAGAAAAACTCCAAAAAGCTGCTCATGAAGAAAAACTTTCACTCTATGCTTTCATCCAAAAAAACCTTAAAACAAAACTTCCTGACATTGTGAGCAAAAAAGTTGCAAATGCTTTACATGTGCTGTTAGAGGATGTGCATGCTCTTCAAGAAGAAATAGCTGCCGCGCCGGGAAATTTTATTACTCTTTTTGAGGAACGCATTAAACTTAAAGATCATTATGCGGGCATGATAGATGGATTTGACCGTATTTTAAATATGGATGAATTCTACGGCTATTTTAGGGATTGTGTTATAAAAAACCCTGATCTTACTCTTGATGAGTTTCTTAACGATATTACGTTACAAAGCGATCAAGATCAGCTAGAGGAAGATACTATTACCATCATGAGTATCCATGCAGCCAAGGGGCTTGAATTTGAGCATCTTTTTGTTATAGGTTTGGAGGAAGAGTTTTTCCCTTTGCTTGGAGAAGGATGCAATATGGAAGAAGAACGCCGGCTGGGATATGTAGCGATCACCAGAGCCAAATCAAATCTTACTCTGTGTTATGTGGATAGCCGTTTCTATAAAGGCCGTCGCAAGATGATAAATAAAAGCCGCTTCTTGGGTGAAGCAGGACTTATTCAAGATGCAAGCCTTAAGATTACCAAAGCGTCTGCTTTTAAAAAGGGGGATCTTGTAAAACACAAGATTTTTGGTATAGGACGAGTGCAGGCCGCCAACAAATCAGGAAAAGAATACAAGCTCCTTATTAATTTCGGCGGAAACAAAAAAGAGATACTAAGCTCTTTTGTACAAATTATTTAAGGACACAGGATGAACAAAGTTTGTCTGGTAAATCACAGATGAATCGCCTTTTTGTTGTCAACAAACCTATCTTTCGAAGTTCTAATGGCTATATGGGATATATCAAACACAAATACAATACAAAAAAAGTCGGTTTTTCGGGTACATTGGACCCTTTTGCCACAGGATGCCTTATCGTTGCAACCGGACAATACACTAAGCTTTTTCAGTATCTCAATAAAACTCCCAAAAGCTACAAAGCAACTTTATGGCTAGGAGTCAATTCGCCCAGTTTGGATATTGAAAAAGTCGATAGTGTTCAAGAGGTGGCTCCTTTTAAAAAAGAACAAATTATTGAGGTGCTGAACAGTCTTAAAGGTGAACTTGCTTATTATCCTCCCATATTTTGCGCAAAAAAAATAGGAGGAAAACGCGCTTATGAACTTGCGCGGGAAGGCAAAGAGGTGACACTTAAAACTATTACCTCTACTATTTATGATATTAAACTCATTAATTACACCCATCCTTTTGTACACTTTGAGGCTACGGTAAGCGAAGGCACATACATACGGAGTCTTGGCGCACTTATTGCAAGCAAGCTTGACGTAGACGGTACGCTCTCTTCTTTGCATCGTATCCACGAAGGAAAATTTATGTTTGATGGAGAAAAAGCACTCAACCCTTTTGAATATCTTACTCTCCCCTTAAATATCTATACGGGGGATGATTCATATCTTGAATTGGGAAAGAAGCTTCAAATAGAGTACTTTCAAACCAAAGAAGACGGTGAATATCTTATTGAAACAAAAAACTTCTTTGCTATTATCAAGATTGAGAACCGAGAGATAACTTACAAACTTAATCGCATAGAAAAATTTAAGAGTTTTTATGTATAGTATCAATGCCCACGCCAAAGTCAATATTTTTTTAAAAGTTACCGGTCACAAAAACGGATACCACACTCTGCTTTCACGTTTTATGCGTGTAGAAGACCTTTACGATACCATTACATTTGAGCCTTGTGAATGTGAAAGCTTTATGATAGAAGGCTGCAACGATATCCCTCTGGAATCCAATACCATCTATAAAGCCTATAAAGCGCTGAATGCCCATACCGGCGATCTTGACATCCTCAACTTTTTTTACCGGCATAAAGTTATTGTTACCAAGCGTATTCCAAGCCAGGCAGGCTTGGGAGGAGGAAGCTCTGATGCGGCAGCGTTTATGCGGCTGGTTAAAAACGTATGCAATCTTTTGCTTTCGACGGAAGAATTGGCAAAAATCTCAGCAACCATAGGTGCTGATCTTCCCTTTTTTATCTATAACTATCCCTCTGCCAATGTCTCCGGCTTCGGAGAAGTGGTCGAACCTTTCATAGAAGAACCTTTGAAACTAGAACTCTATACTCCGCATATTGGATGTAACACCGGCCTGGTTTATAAAACATTTAAAGAGCATTTTTTATCAAATGTGCGTCTAAGCAGCATTGTGGGCTGGGATCAGCTCACTTCCAGAGAAATTCTTGAAAAAATTCATGACCCCGCTGTCTTAAATGACCTCTACAAGGCAGCCCTTATGGCATATCCGGAGCTCTCAAAAGCAGCAAAAAAAGAATGGTACTTCAGCGGAAGCGGAAGTACATTTTTTAAAATTAAAAATTAAACCTATTTTGCTTTTACGGGTATTGCTTTTCCAAAACCGGTCTATCATGGCACAAAATCTTTGTTTTTGTTTTTGCATTTTTTTACTAAACACGCTGCTTGCTATCTATGTTATAATACTTCCAAAAAAGGTATATCTTTGGCTATCAATCTTATTGCACAAAACAAAAAAGCAAGGCATGATTATGAAATACTCGAAAAATTTGAGGCAGGTATTGTCCTAAAAGGAAGTGAAGTAAAAGCACTCCGCGCCAAACGAGCCAATCTTTCTGATGCTTTTTGTCGATTCATAAAAGGAGAGCTTTATCTTATGAATGCACATATTGCTCATCTTGAAACAACGCATAAGCACTTTAGCCCGGATACTAGAGAACCCAGAAAATTGCTGATGCGTAAAAAAGAGCTTAATAAACTCTATATGAAAGTGCATAAAGACGGCCTTACTATCGTACCGCTAATGCTTTATTTTAATGAACGCAACCTTGCCAAAATAAGCATAGCCATTGCAAAAGGGAAAAAACTTCATGACAAACGAGCTGACCTTAAAGCTAAAACACTCAACAGGGAAGCTGAGCAAGCCATGAAAAATAAAGGAGCTCTTTAGTGTATTTTATTTTGAAAAAGGATTTTTTACGCCGATACAGCACAAAGTTTTAAATTAAAACAGTTGATACAAAATTGATTAAAATAGAATTTTTAAATGTAGAAATTAGTGAAAAAAGTTAAGAAAAAAGCCCGCACTTTTTAGCTTTGATGCGGGCATAAAAGAAAAGGTTATTTTCTTCTTAGTTCTTTAATTCTTGCGGCCTTACCTTTAAGGTCTCTAAGATAGAATAATTTTGCTCTTCTTACTCTACCTCTTCTTAGAACCTCAATACTTTCAATACTGTCAGTATAAAGTGGGAAAATTCTTTCAACACCAATAGAATTGGCACCAATCTTTCTAACGTTGAATGTTTTTCCTGTGCCTTGTCCTCTAACAGCGATGCAAAGCCCCTCATAATTTTGAACTCTTTCTTTATTGCCTTCTTTAATTCTAACAGCAACTCTCAATGTGTCACCAGCTCTAAAATCAGGAATATTTTTGTTTTCCAATTGCGCTTGTTCAAAGCTTTCAATATATTTATTTCTCATGTGATACCTTTTTTTTGTATAGGTCGGGTCGGAAATACTTTGTTTTACACAAAGCCAACTCTCTTTTTAAGTCCGTGATTTTACTATGATTACCCTTTAAAAATTCTGAAACCACTGCATTGTTTTCATAAATTTTAGGTTTTGTAAAAGAAGGGGCTTCCAGCAATGCCGCTTCAAAACTTTCTATCATGAGAGAATCACTGTTTCCAAGCACACCTTCAACGTTTCTGCTCACAGCATCACAGACCACCATGCTTGCCAATTCACCGCCTGTTAGAATGAAATCCCCTATTGAAAAAAGCTCATCGGCATACGTTTCAATCACACGCTCATCTATTCCTTCATAACGACCGCTCACGAAAACCAAATGTGATTTGTCAGCTAAACGTTTTGCATCATTTTGCTTAAATGGTTTAGCTACAGGGGTCAGGAATATCACGCAGGCTTCAGGGAATTTTTTTTTAATATGCTTAAGAGTATCCATTAAGGGTTGCGGTGTCATGAGCATACCCGCACCTCCTCCTATCATGGGAGCATCTACTCTTTTATGTTTGTCTTGGGAAAAAGTCCTCGGATCGTAAAAGTCAATACTTATCTTTTTGGATACTACTGCGCGGGATAAAATACTTTCGGAAAAATATCCTTCGATAAGGGCGGGAAAAAGTGTAACAAAACTAAAATGCAAAATAGTACCTTAGCTTGCTTCTAGAATATCTTTAGCATCCTGCGTCAATACTGTTTTTGTTTCTATGTCCGTTTTTACTATATATCTTGGAATGTAAGGAAGCAAAAACTCTTTTGGCATTCCCGCTTCCACCAAAGACTGATCCGTTTTTATCACAAGATAATCCAAATCCAGCATCCGCTGAATGTCATCAACTGTACCCAAAATTATCTCTTTTTCTTTTACTGTGCAGCCTATAATATCAAACCAAAAATACTCGTCTTTTTCAAGATGACAATAGGCTTTGGTTTCCTCTTCATTGGCATAGAGTTTTACATTAGTCAGTTTTTTAGCGCTTTCCACGCTCTCATAGCCTATGAAACGAATTGTGCCTCGATTAGGATTGAGATCTGATATTGTGAGGTCTCCACGACTGCTTTTTAGGGTGTGTCCGACTTTAAATTGTTCCGGAAAATCTGTATGAAGATGAAGTTTTAAATCGCCGTAAAGTCCAACGGTTCTGCCTATCTGTGCGATGAAAAACGGTTCGATAGCCATATTTACTTTACTGATTTGACATTAACGCGGTAATTCTTACCGCCTTTTGCTTTACAGCCGGAGATGACTGTTTTAATTGCATTGATCATGCGCCCTTCTTTACCAATCAATTTGCCAACATCTTCACTGTTGGCAAAGATTGTGATCTCATCAAAGCCCTCATCCACTGAAATAATTTCTACGGAGATGTCTTCAGGATTATTTACCAAAAGCTTAGCATAAGCAGCTAGAAATGCGGTGACCATAAAATGATTATTTTCCAGCCAATCTTTTGACTGTTGGACTCATTTGTGCGCCGACACTTAACCAATAGTTCAATCTCTCTTGATCAAGAGTAAGGTCTTTGTTAACGCTTATCGGATTATAATGCCCTATCGCCTCAATCCAGCCGCTGTCTCTTCTTTTTCTGCTGTCTGTTACTACAATTCTGTAAAATGGTTTCTTTTTTCTGCCCATTCTTGTCATTCTTATCATTGTCATATCTGTATCCTTTATATTCTCTTTTTTTCTTCAACTCTTGTAAGAGCAACTGTTGCGCTAATTTCCTGCACAGGAAAACTAACGTTAGCACGGCAAAAACAAATCTTATTCATTTTTGCATCCCTATCAAATAGTACTGACAACTGCTTTTAATGACTAAAGCACTCATCAATACTCTTACCCAGAACTCTCGGGAACGGAATTATAGCATAAAATATATAAATTTTTTATTAGGTTCTGCCGTTTTTTTGATCCTCTCTGATTCTAGCGTCTCATTCCTGGAAATCCGCCGCCTTGCATTTGTTTCATCAAGTCTTGCATTTGTTTCATTCCGCCCTTTCCGGAAAGTTTTTTTGCCATAATGGCTGCATTTTTAAACTGCTTCAGTACTCGGTTAACCTGCATTTGATCAAGTCCTGCACCTGCCGCGATACGTCTTTTTCTCATGTTGTTCAACAGATCCGGATTTTCTCTCTCTTTTAGCGTCATTGATGAAATCATTGCTTTGATAGTCTTGATCTCATCTGAGTTTTCCAGATCCATATCGCCTATCTGCTTTGCTAAATTACCCATGCCGGGAATCATGCCCATAATAGATTTCATGCTGCCTAATTTTTTCATCTGCTCCATTTGGGCTAAAAAATCATTAAAGTTAAATTGTCCTTTTTTAATTTTTTGCGAAAACTTTTTGGCTTCTTTTGGATCAATCGCAGCAGCAGCCTTTTCTGCAAGAGATTCTACATCTCCAGCGCCCATCAAACGGCTGACTATTCTTTCAGGAATAAACTGCTCAAGATCGGGCATTTTTTCGCCCGCACCGATAAATCGAAGAGGCACTCCGACTTGCTCTGTCAGTCCAAGAGCAATTCCTCCTTTGGAATCCCCATCAAACTTACTTAGCACAACGCCGGAAATACCGATTTTCTCTTTAAAGGTTTGGGCTGTTCTAACCGCATCCTGTCCGGTCATAGCATCTGCTACATAAAAAAGCTCATCAGGATCGGCCGTCTCTTTGACTTCTTTAAGCTCATTCATCAGCTCATCATCTATTGCCAAACGTCCTGCCGTATCTATAAGAACAACGTCATAAAGTTCTTTTTTGGCTTTTTGAAGCCCTTCTTTGACGACCTGAACCGGCGTCATCGTCTCGTCGGCTACAAGATCCACGCCTATTTGTGATACAATCTGCCTAAGCTGTTCAACTGCCGCAAGCCTCTGAAGGTCTGCTGCAACCACAAGTACTTTTTTCTTTTTTTGCTCCTTAAGAAAATAGGCAAGTTTTCCGGTGGTTGTCGTTTTGCCGGACCCCTGCAGACCTATCATGAGCACAACGGTAGGAGGATTAGATGCGAAAGTAAACCCTTTGGGGGCACCCTGTATGGTAAGCAAACGAGTAAGCTCTGCTTGAAGTGCCTTTAAGAATTGTTCTTTACCGATGCCATTTTTCTTTGTATCCAGCTCAACAGCAGCAATCAGTTCTTTGACGACCTTATGATGCACATCAGCTTTCAGCAATGACTTTTTAAGTTCTGCCGTTGCTTTTTTCAACGCCTTGTCATCATCATGAAAACGAATTTTTCCAATGGCATTTTTAAAACTATCGGTTAATGTATCAAACATATCTTCCCTCTATTGTAAATTATTGAAAAAGCGGCTAATCCGCTCTATTTTGGATTCACGGCATTAAAACAGAGCATATCATAACCCATCTCTAAAAGAATCTGCATCCTCTAATGCCCATCGAATAAGTGATGTGATTTTATCTAAGATTTACTTATATCGCGCGATACTTTTTGGTTCTGGAGCCTCAAACTCATAATCAAATATTTTTATCTTCGAAGAGTGCAATAGCATATGTTTACTTTGAGTTCGACTTCCATACTGCTCGTCTCCAACGACAGGATGTCCTACGCTGGCAAGATGCACACGTATTTGATGGGTTCTTCCTGTTGTGATTTCAATACGTACTTTGCTTTTTTTTCCCTGGATCTCCTCAGGAGTAACTTTAGTATATGCCTTTTTACCCCTAAGGTGATCGATTTTTGAAAAAGCTTTGCCTTTCTTGATCGTTAGGAGTGGCGCATCTATCTCCATCGCTTCATACAGCACGCCTTCAACCCATGCTATATACTGTTTTTGAACTCGCCTAGCCTTAAATTCTTTGATAGCATCTTCAATAAATATTTTGTTTCTTCCAAGAAGCAATACCCCGCTGGTGTCTCTGTCTAACCGATGCAAAAGCTCTGCACCTTCTATTGCATCTTGAATATCATAACTATCTATTTGTGCAGGCTTATTCACTGCAACAATATTGTCATCTTGATAAATAATTTCAATATCCGACGGATATTCTATCCGAAAATGGGTATCATCACTTATCTCTGCGCGGGCTATTTTTACTTTTTTATCTCCCGCAAAAACCAAGCCCCTGTCGATGAGCTCTTTGGCCTGATTGTTTGAAATCTCTTCTTGCTTTGCCAATACTTTATATGCTTTGTCTGTAGCCATTTTTTTCTATCCAATCTTCAAATTCTTTTGTAAGCGGAAATTCCACTATTTTTACTTTACTGTTTTGCCCTGTTTTAAAAAGTATATCACTTTTTGATACTTTAAAACTTTTTGAGAGGAATCTTATCAATTCTTTATTTGCTGCTCCCTCTACCGCAGGTGCCTTGATGCGGATCTTGATGGTATCATTTCCATACATCTCGCAAAACTCATTTTTGCTTGCGGCAGGCTGCGCCTTGATAGACAAGCCTACCTTGTCTTCCTTAATTTGATAAAACATTATTCAGGCTTTCCAAAATAGGTGTCAAATCTGTTCTGGATTTGATCTTTGTGGGTTTTAAACGGGTATGCTGAAGTACTCTTTTTGTAAGACTTGAAGCCTCAACCACCGCAATTCCTTCTATGGCATCAAAAATATCTTTTTGGTTAAAATAATATTTGCCTGAGATTATTTTGCAGCCAAACTGTGCTGCTTCGGCTGCATTATGTCCCCCCAAAGGCTCAAATGCTCCTCCCAAAATAACGATGTCGCTAATTGCATATATATTCACCAGTTCGCCCAAGGTATCTAAAACTATAATATCACTTTGCATCACTCTATTTTGCGAATATCTCTGAGAGGCAAATCGCTGTTCTTGTGCAAAGATTTCTGCCATTCTCGTCACTTTTTCAAAACGTTCCGGATGGCGCGGCGCCAAGATGAGTACGGCATCCGGCTCTTCTTTTTTTAATGCCGAATAAGCCTCAAAGACCAAGATCTCTTCGCCTTCGTGGATGCTCGCTGCGCATACAACCAGCGATGAAGGTTTCTTGAGCCGAGCTGTAGGCAAAGGAAGTTTTGCAAGCTTAATATTGCCTGTAACTTTAATATTTTTTGCGCCCAATAACTCCAACCGTTCTTTATCCGTTTGACTCTGCGCATAGATTTCATCGATTTGCTTAAAAATGTGCCTGTAAAACCAAGCCATTTTCAAATATTTTGGAAAAGAGCGTTCGCTCATACGCGCATTGATCAGCAGGGTTTTGGCGCCTCTTTTTTTTGCAAGGGCAAAAAGCAGATACCAAAATTCTGCTTCCATAACAACCAGCGCTTTTTGAGGTTGAGTCCACCCAAAGAGCAAGGGCTCAAAAGGCAGATACCTGCTTTGGGATGTATAGCTGCTTACTGCTTCGAATCCCGTGTGCGTAGTTGCAGTCATACGCAACACCTCATTTGGAAACATTTCAACAATCGGCGCAATGGCTTTGGCTTCACCAAAACTGCAAACGTGAAACCAAATTCCTGCTTTTTTTAAAGGCCTATTGTTCCACAAAAAAAATCTTGCAGGAATAGAATCTTTGTATTTTGCCTTGAGGGAAAATAATGCCAAGAAAGGCAATGCCATACTATAAAAAATACTAACCGCCACGCTATAGAGAAGAAGAAAAAGTCTCTCCATAACGGATCATTTAGGCTTTTTCTGTCTCACGCTCAATATAGAGAATCCGTCCGCAGTGGGGGCAGTTAACAATCTCATCGCCCTTGATCACCTCAGAGTAAGTTTTATCGTTAAGTTTCATATGGCACCCGTAACATGCCTGTTTTTTAACAGGAACAACTGCCGTGTTTCCTGCCCATATACGAATCTTTTCATAAAATGAAAGCACTTTTTGTTCAATATTTCTAATCAATATTTCTCTTTTTTCAAAAAGTTCTGCTTTGCTTTGTTCTATTTCGGATTTCTCCACATTTACGATTTCAACAACAGCCTGAAACTCGTGTGCAAATTGTTTTACCTTCTCGTTTACTTCATCAAAAAGTACTTTTTTGGTTTCATTAATCTTTTGAAGTCTTTCAATCTCTTCATTGGCAAAAGTCATCTTTTCTTTAGCAATATCCTCTTCTAGAGAAAGTGCTTTCATCTCTTTTTCTGTAGAAATCTCTTTGGCTTTCTTAACATTTAAAGCAAGTTGGTTATTGAGCAGTTTAAGCTGCTCCTCAAACGTTCTTATTTTTTCTTCATTATTGGCAATAGCTCTTATAAGCTCATCCGCTTCACTTTGCACTGCATCGATTTTCTTTTTTGCTTTAGTGACTTTTTTATCTGCAGCCTCAAGTTCTGGTCTATAGCTATCGATTGTTCTATCATTCTTTGCAAGCTCAACAAGCTCTCTTAAACGTTTATTCACTCTTGGTCCTTTTGGAGTTTAGGGGATTTGGCCATATCTTTATATTGATTCAATATGAAATGGATTTTTAGAATGCGAAATTATAACCAAAAGAGGTAAATTTTTCAACTCTTCGGCTAAAATCTCCGCAAAAAACTGTTCGCTTTCGTAATGTCCTATATCCACCATCATTAAATTTTCGCTTAGTGCTTTCATGGCATCATGATACTTAATATCTCCGGTAAGAAAACAGTCTGCCTCAACCGTATCCATCAAAGAAGCTCCTGCTCCGGTCGTAAATGCAACAGAAGTGATAATCTCTTTTTTGCCCACCACTTTAAGTACAGGCAAGGATAATTTCTTTTTAAGAAGCGCCAAAAGTGTCTGATAACTCCACTCTCCTCTTGCAATACAAACAAATGGATTTTGCTCCATAACACTAAAGTCTAAAATCTTTTCAAAAACATATCTGTTAAGATGTGTTTGGTCAAAATTGGTGTGCATTGCTATAAGAGATTGTTTTTTAAGAATCAGTTTTTCAAGCAGATTTGCAGGATACCTGGCAAAGTCAAGCTGAGACAGTTTGGCAAATATCAAAGGATGATGCACTATAAAAAGTGCTTCTGCAGGTGTCTGCTCTATCATTGATTCATCCAAATCCAATGAAACCACGATTTGAGATATTTCACGAGTTGCGTTACCCACAATCAATCCTGAATTGTCCCACTTTTCTTGAAGGTCAAAAGGACTTATTTTATTGAGAAAATCATATATTTCCTGTAATTTCATACCTGTCTCACTTTATCAAAAAGTGTTGCAAATCATTGCATTCCACAATTATTGATTTTTAATTTGCTAATTTTTTACTCTTTTGCCGCGCTCTTCTTCTTGTGCCTTGTACAGCTGGGCGCATCCGATGGCAAGTTCTCGTACTTTTAAAATATAATTTTGCCGCTGCGCTTGAGAAATGGCTTTTCTGGCATCGAGTATATTAAATGCATGTGAAGCCGTCATGCATTGATCATAGGCTGCAAGCGGCAATCCGTGCTCTAAACAAAGAAGGCACTCACTGCTGGCATCCTCGAAATGTGCCAAAAGTTTTTCTACCGTTGCTACTTCAAAATGATATTTTGAGAATTCATATTCACTCTCTTTGTGCACATCTGCATAGGTAGTAATCTGATCTCTATTTCGATTCCATACGATATCAAAGACTGATTCGACCCCTTGGAGATACATCGCCAAGCGTTCTGTTCCGTAAGTAATCTCTACAGCCACAGGATCACAAGAAATTCCGCCTACTTGCTGAAAATAGGTAAACTGGGTGACTTCCATCCCATCCAGCCATACTTCCCATCCAAGCCCCCATGCGCCGAGAGTTGGAGATTCCCAGTTATCTTCAACAAACCGAATATCATGTTGAGCAAGATCAAGTCCCAGATATTCTAATGATTTTAAATAAAGCTCCTGAATAGTGTCCGGACTTGGTTTGATCAAAACCTGAAACTGATAATAGGCGCCCAATCTGTTTGGATTCTCTCCATAACGGCCATCTGTTGGTCTTCTGCTTGGTGCGACATAAGCTGTACTCCATGGTTTATTGTCCAAACTGCGCAGAAGCGTTGCAGGATGAAAAGTCCCCGCCCCGGCAGGAATATCGTAAGGCTGAACGATATTGCATCCTTGCTGTGCCCAAAATTGTTGCAATTTGAGAAGTAGTTCGCTAAAGGTAATTGCATCTTTGTTCATCTGTATTCCTAATCTTTTTTAAAATCTTAAAGCTTTACTTCTATCTCAACCGAGTCAAGTTCTACTTTTTTTGCTTTGCTAATTCTATCTTCTTGCAGCTTTACACGAAGTTCATCATCATTGAGCGCCATGATCTGAATAGCAAGGTAAGCCGCGTTGACTGCACCTGCCTTGCCGATAGCTACGGTTCCCACAGGCATACCCCCTGGCATCATCACTGTACTGAGCAGCGCATCTTCTCCCCTAAGCTCACCGCTTGCCATAGGAACGCCAAGTACCGGTTTAATGGTAGATGCAGCCAGTGCACCCGCCAAATGTGCCGCCATCCCTGCTGCCGCTATAAAAACCTGGGCGCCTTTGCTCTCGGCTTCTTTGACATAATTTTTGGTTCTTTCCGGACTTCTGTGCGCAGAGGAGATGATAAGTTCGTAGGGCACACCGAACTTTTCAAGCGTTACACCGCACTCCTTCATCACTTCATAATCACTTTTACTTCCAATAACAATCGATACAAATTTCATAATCTTCCTTTTTTATTAAAATAAATCTCCTTGAAGATGGGCAGAGCCCCTCTTCAATTCCTCTCACTGAAGCTTCGGCAGATGCCTCAGTGTTTTCAATCCCTGCATTGGCTCTCTTCGGCTTCCATGAGTCCTTTTTTCACAAGCGCCTCATCAATACCGCGTCTCAATATCGTATAGCCTGGCAATGTTGTCGGCAAAATGATATCATTCAAATCACCGCTATGGATACATTCAAACTCTTTTCCCTTCATTGAGATAAGTTTTTTGAATGTAAGCCAATACCGCCCCTCTTTTTGTTCTATTTTGCCATATTCATTGTCGCTCTCTTGGAGTGTTGCACCCACAGGCAAAACTATCTCCACAATATCCCCTACGCAGGTTTTATCTTTGCATCGCCAGGTTTTTCCATCTTCGCCTACAAGTGCGGCCACCTGATGTGTGCCGTTTTGAATCGTAAAACCAAGTGATTGCGTATCATCTTTTTCAAAAGGGCGAGAGATAAGATATGCATCGGTAAAACCTCTATTCTGTGTCGTATTCAACTCCTCCTGATAACGTTTTGCATCAAAATCATTAGCATAAAAATCATCAATTGCATGCCTGTAAGCTTTAGTTACTACTGCTGCATAATAAGGAGATTTTGTACGCCCTTCTATTTTCAGTGAATCTATCACTCCCGAAGAAAGAATTTCGTCTACATGCGATGCCATATTCATATCTTTGGCATTCATGATGTAAGTACCCACTCCAGTTTCTTCTTCAAGCCTAAAGGTAGTGTTTGTTTCGGGGTTATATGCATAAATTTCGTAAGGAAAGCGGCAATCATTGGCGCAGGAGCCTCGGTTGGGCACTCTGCCTTTTTGTAGCGCTGAGATAAGACAGCGTCCGCTGTAGGCAAAACACATCGATCCATGTACAAAAATCTCTATTTCAAGCCCGGGTATAACTGATTTGATCGCTTCGCAATCCCTAAGGCTGATCTCGCGAGCAGCGATAATCCTTTTAACCCCCATATCATAATATACTTGCGCATCAAGTGCGTTCATCACGTTCGCTTGTGTTGAGAGATGAATCGGAATCTTGGGGGCGATTTTGTTCGCCATTCTTACAACACCCGGACTTGAAACAATCAAAGCGTCAGGATTTAGCTCCGCCATCTTTGCAATATGATTTTCGTAAAGTTTGACCTGGGAATTAAAAGGGAAACTATTGATAGTTACATATACCTTTTTTTTTCTTTCATGCGCATAGGCTATGCCCTCCGCAAAAGAATCTATATCGAACTCTTTTCCGGAACGGATACGCAATGAAAAAGTGCTTGTGCCGCCATATACGGCATCCGCACCATAATTCAAAGCGATTTTCATCTTCTCCAAATTTCCTGCGGGAGCTAAAAGTTCTACTTTGTTTTGATTTGTCATAATGATCCTATTCTCATTTAAGTGAGATGTCTTTGACTTTTATTTTACCACTAATAGGGTAAAACATAGATTTTATGTTAAAATTATTTAAAAAACCAAACAGGTTGAACATAACAATGAAAATAGATTTGCATAACCATACCATTCGTTGCAATCATGCGGAAGGAACGATTGATGAATTCATCCAAAAAGCTATAAAGCTTGGCATAGATGTTTATGGATTTACAGAACATGCACCCATGGATTTCGATAAAAAATACCGTTTGAGTTTTGATGAAATGGAAGATTATGCCAATGATGTAGCGATCGCAAGAGAACGCTACAAAAATGACATCAGTATTCTTTTAGGATATGAAGTAGATTATCTTCCCGGCTATATGGATAAACGCGTATTGGATGCTAACGTAGATTATTTGATAGGTTCAGTACACTTTTTGGACAAATGGGGGTTTGATAATCCGGAATTTATAAGCGGGTATAAAGACCGCGATATTGATGAGATATGGCAGGCTTATTTTGATGCCACGGAGATGATGGCAAAAAGCGGTAAATTTGACATTGTCGGACACCTGGACCTTATCAAAATATTTAAATTCATGCCCGAAAGAGACACACGAATGCTTGCAAAAAATGCGCTAAAAGCAATCAAGGCTTCCAATATGGTAATTGAACTCAATACAGCGGGATTGCGTAAACCTATTGGAGAGATCTACCCCTCGCGCACTCTTTTGGAGGAAGCTTATGCACTTGATATTCCCATTACGTTTGCTTCAGATGCACACACTGTTGAACAGATAGGTTTTGGATACGAAAAAGCTGTGGCCCTGGCAAAAGAGGTGGGCTACACCAAAGCTATTATTTTCTCTCAACGAGATAAGAAATCGATTATTTTTTAGGCAATTATTTTACATTATCTTTTTTTTAAAAAGCAAATTGATTATTTTTTAGGCAATTATTTTACATTATCTTATTGTAGAGTGGCTATAATATAATGATAAAATTAATTTGGAGGAACATCCGTTATGGGTAAATTTGTGAACAATATTGCAGAATTCAACACATTCTGCGAAGAAAATGAAGTAGAATTTGTAGATTTTAGATTTACAGACATTAAAGGAACTTGGCACCATATCACCTACAGAAAACATGCTGTAAATGACAATATGCTTCAATCCGGTCTGCCTTTTGATGGCAGCTCTATCGATGCTTGGCAGCCGATCAATAAATCAGATATGCTTTTAAAGCCGGATATTGAAACAGCCTTTCTTGATCCTTTTACCGCAGACAGTACGGTTATTGTAATTTGCGATGTGTATGATATTTATAAAAATGAACTCTATGCAAAATGCCCTCGTTCCATTGCCAAAAAATCTTTAGAACATCTTGCTGCTGCCAATATTGGAGATATTGCTTATTTTGGTCCTGAAAATGAATTTTTTATATTTGATGATGTACGTATATGGAACGGGATCAACGAAGCCGGCTACAGAGTAGATACCGAAGAAGGAAGCTGGAATGCTTCAACCAAATACGGCGAAACAGGGAATATGGGGCACAGAGCAGGGACTAAAGGCGGATATTTTCCTGTCATGCCGATTGACACCATGGTTGATCTAAGGGCAGAAATGATGCATATCCTTGAAGAAGTAGGACTGGAGGTTATGCTTGGCCACCACGAAGTAGCGCAAGGACAAGGTGAAATCGGCATTAAATTTGGAACCATGATTGAAGCTGCGGATAATGTACAAAAGTACAAATATGTTGTCAAGATGGTAGCGCACCTCAACGGAAAGACAGCAACATTTATGCCAAAACCGCTTTATGGTGATAACGGAAGCGGGATGCACGTTCATCAGTCTATCTGGAAAGACGGAAAAAATCTTTTCTATAAAGAGGGAGAGTATGCCAATCTAAGCCAAACGGCACTCCACTATCTTGGCGGTATTTTTAAACATGCCAAAGCGGTTGCAGCGATTACAAACCCAAGTTCAAACTCTTACAGAAGATTGATTCCTGGATTTGAAGCGCCTTCTATTTTGACTTATTCTAGCCAAAACAGATCTGCTGCATGTCGTATTCCTTATGGTGCCAATGAGATGGCTACAAGGATTGAAACAAGATTTCCGGATTCCTCCGCATGCCCTTATCTTGCATTTGCTGCATTAATGATGGCCGGAATTGACGGTATCAAAAATAAATATATTCCGATTGGGCCAATGGATGAAGACCTCTTTGAACTTACTCTTGATGAGATAAGAGAGAAAAAGATCCCTCAAATGCCTCATACTCTCAGAGAAGCGCTTGAAGACCTTATTGCTGATAATGATTTCCTTCAACCGGCATTCAGTAAAGAATTTATCACCGAATATCAGCACTATATGTTTAAGAGACAGGTGTGGCCTGACGAAGCGAGACCAACGGCATTTGATTTTTCAACCACGTACTCTTGTTAAAAGATTTTCGGGCGTAGTGCCCGAAAATCTTTATACTTTAAAATTTTATATTATTTTTTCAAATATACCTCTCAGTTTTCTATACCCAAAAAGATAAAAGAGTTTCTGCCCGTTTTACTGTCGATTAAAAATGAACCAAAAAGATAAAATTAAAAGAGTGTTCCGCTATCTTCTGATACCGGAACAGCCGGTATCATTTTTTTAGGATGCAAAGCATCGTCCTCTTCTTTTTCTTTTATAGGGTCTTCATCAATACGAATAGTTTCAGCCAAACCGGTATCCTCTTCAATATTCACAACTTGTGACGTTTCATTCTCTTCATCTAAAATCTGCATATACTCGTTGATTGGTTCTTTTTTGGCTGCAGGAAAAGGTGAATCTTTTGTATAAAGCTCCATCTTCCCGTTATATTCGCCTCTAAATACCCCCTGAGGTATATCAAATGTGCGTTTGGTTTGAGGATAAAGCGCCAGTAATTTTTGATAATAATAAGCAAAAGCCGGTGCAGCGATAGCTCCTCCCGTTGCTTTTTTGCCTATAGGCTTATTGTCATCCCTGCCAAACCAGGAGATTGTCTCAATTGTAGGAGAATAGCCGCAAAACCATGCATCAATTCCTTCGTTGGTTGTACCGGTTTTGCCTGCGAGTTCTATGCCTTGAACCGCTGCACTTTTTCCTGTTCCGCGCCTGATAACATCTTGAAGTATATCTGTCATCAAATAGGCTTGTTCCGGCGTTGTGAAACCCTCAATTTCTTTAGGACGTGTTTCGTAAATAACTGCTCCCTCAATCGAAATAATTTTGCTTACAAGTCTTGGCTCTATCATGTGCCCCTTATTGGCAAAAACCGAAAATATTTGTGCCATTTTCAGCGGACTTAGTCCAAGATTTCCAAGAGCAATAGACATATCTCTTGGAATATGGGGCACATCAAGAAAAGCCAACCTTTTTCGAATAGTATTGACTCCAATATCTGCTACAAGATTGATGGTTGCCAGATTTCTTGAATGCACCAATGCTTCTCGCAAAGGAATAAATCCCTTGAAATCTCTTTCATAGTTTTTAGGAGACCAGATCTTCGGTTTACCATTATGATAGTATTGAAATGTTCTTGCAAGATCAGTCAAAGGCGTAGCAGGATTGTATCCCATATCCAGTGCAGTTTGATAGATGAATGGTTTAAAAGCTGAACCCGGCTGTCTTTTAGACTGGGTAATACGATTAAATGAAGATTTAACATAGTCCACACCCCCGATCATTGCCAAAATATCTCCCGTACTGCTCTCAACGGCAACCAGTCCGCCATTTAACGTAGAGGTTTGGGGGCGCTCATTTAAAAGCTTTAATGCCTTTTGATAAGCATTCATGACGGCTTCTTGTGCGATCTGTTGCTGCTTCATATCAATTGTCGTATAAATTTGATATCCTCCCGTTCGAATATCGCCCAATTGACCCTTAAAACGTCTTAAAACTTCATCTACAATATAAGGGGCAATATTTTGCGTTAAAGACGTTTTATATACATTGGGTGATTCTTTTACTGCCCTTAGATAATCACTCTGCGTGATCCACCCTATGCTTTTCATCCGGTAAAGCACATTGTTGGCACGATTGAGTGCCCGCTTATAATGTCTTAAAGGATTATAATAGCTTGGTGCATTGGGGATACCTATGAGTATGGCACATTCTTTAAGGGTAAGTTCTTGCAGCTCTTTATGAAAATAGCCGCTTGCTGCCGTTTTTATTCCAAAATAATTATTGCCGTAAGATATTTCATTGAGATAGCGCTCAATAATTTCCTCCTTACTGAGTTCATTTTCAATTTTTAAAGCTAAAATCGCTTCTCTAATTTTACGCGCAAGCTTTTTTTCATTGCTAAGAATTTTATTTTTAATCAGCTGCTGAGTAATAGTGCTGCCGCCTTCAACAAATTTTCCCGCTTTGATATCTTTAATTATAGCTCTTAAAATAGCATCCGGATTTACTCCGCTGTGCTCAAAAAATTGAGTATCCTCCATTGCCACAAGCCCCTCAACAAGCATTCCGGGAATCTCATCATAGCGGGCATAAAGACGGTGCTGCTCCTTAAAAACATAGGCTAATTTGTTGCCGTGCCTATCCAATACTACGCTTGATGTCTCAGGCTTATAATTTATAAGTTTATCTGCATCCAGCGATATCTCTTCATATGCATAGATAAATGCTGCAATTAAAGCGACGCCAAATAGCATTGTCAATATAATAGAACCTTTGACTAAACGACTAAACACCCTACCCCTTTATTTTGTTTTAATTATATCGTGTTCTTGTTAATGAGTTGCAATACTTGTTTTAACTTTTTTTCAGATACGCCCAAACGAGGAATTATCCTTAAAATAGGGGTGTCCACTGTTGGTTGCCTTATTGCCCCCACGAGAAAACCTTTTCGTATCAACGCTTTTTGCATCTGCATTGCTTTTTGATTACTTTTCATTTCAATTGGTAAAATCAAACTTTCGCTTTTGATGCCTAAAATCTCCTCAATGATTTTATATCGCTTGTCTATTTTGCTACGATATCGTTTTGCTTTTTTTTGAATAGTGTTTGCATTTACAAGCGCTAATGCGGTATCGATAACTGATGGGGCTGTAGAGTATATAATAGGCTTAGCCCTATTTTCCAAAAAAGCGACAATTTCTCTGGAAGCCAAAATATAAGCGCCATAACTTCCGTATGCTTTTCCCAAAGTCCCCATTTTGATATAGTTTGGTTTAATTTCTCTGCCATAGTGTTCGAAGATACCCAAAAGCTTATTTCCCAACACGCCGGAACTGTGCGCTTCATCTACTATCAATACGGCATCATGCTCATCTGCCGTATCAAATATCTCACGGGCGCACAATGCGCCACTCATCGAATAAATACCCTCTACGGCTATAATGTTTCTTTTACCGCCATACTGTTGTAATTTATATCGCAAATCCGATGCATCATTGTGCCTAAAAAAGATTGCGCGATCTCCCAAAAGCCGTGTGGCCATCATACCGCTTGCGTGGTACTCCTCATCCATAAACAGTCTGTCATTTTTACGCACCAAAGATTCAACCAATGACAGATTGGCCAAAAACCCAGATCCTACTGCAATGCCGGACTCAAACCCATTCAATACACAAAGTGTTTCTTCAAACTCTTTGTGTATTGCATGATAACCATTGACCAGCATACTTGCTTTGGGGGAAAAAGTATTGTACCGTTCAAGTAATCCAAAAGCTTTTTTAAGCTGCTTCTTTTTGTTGGACAATCCCAAATAATCATTGCTCGCCAAATCAATCAGTTCTTCACCAAAAAGCATGCGCTTTCTGAAACGATCCGCCTTTTGAAGCGCACGAAGTTCATTTTCATACATGATGTCTGCCTATCCACGGCAGCAATTTCTCGACCTGCAATCCCATTGCCGTACTCTCAAGTCCCTCTACGCTTTTAATATATTTTTTACAAAAACCTTCTACCATGCATCCGCCCGCCTTGCCCTGCCAAAGTCCGCTTCGCAGATACGCTTCCATGTCTATACTGTCAAAAGAATCAAAGTGATACTGTGTTGCCGATATGTCCGAAAAAAGAAGTTTTTTAGATTTAAAATGGAGTGAAGAGATGATAAAGATCACTGAACCGCTTTGTATTTCAAGGATACGCCTGGCATCTTCAATATTTCTGGGCTTTCTCAAAATAGCACCGTCAGTTGCCGTGATCACCGTATCGGCACAAAGCAAAGGAATTTCCAATCCAAACTCTTTTATGGCTGCTTCCAATTTGCCCTTACTTGCCATATAGACAAAATCTTTAGCATTTGCGGCAACAATCTGCTCTTCGTCATAAGAAAATGTGTTTTGTATAAAATCGATTCCAAATTGCTCAAGCAGCAATGCCCTTGTCGGCGAAGAAGAACAAAGGCAAATTTTCTTGCTACTGCTTTCTGAGCGCCGAATGCTCATTGTTAGAATCCCCTAAGAGCAACACCAAGCCATAGCGCAACCACACCTAGAACAATGTTGGCCGGCAAGAGAAATTTGGGTATCAATTCCAAATTTGTTTTGACTTGGGAAAAATTATGTTCATGAAATAGCTTTTGCGCTTTTCTTCGCTTAAGATACATCCATGTAAAGTTTATTGTCATAATAAACCAAATGGCCTCTTTGGCATGAACCATATTATAAATATGCAGTGCTGTCTCGGAAATCACCTGTCCATTCTGGTCGATGGTTGCATTTCTAAACCCTAAACCAACCGCCATCAAAATTGCAGTGATAAGCATCAACACAATAAAAGGCATTACGATATTAAAAAAATTACCCGTAATTGCCAAGATGCGGCCCAATTTTACCCTAGGATCTTCTATCAGCTGCAAGTTCGGATGAACTGCTAAACGGATGGCTATCATGCCTCCTATCCAGATAATTGCAGAAAAAATATGTAAAAATACGATTTCACGGGCATAGGTGCCAAAAAACTCCACCATTGCTGATTTCATTTTTTTAGTTCCCGCCTTCAAGCATTTGGCTTAAATAAACTTTAGATTCTTCGATTGCCAAAGCGATTTTGCTTGGATCTTTTCCGCCCGCTTGAGCAAAATCAGGCCGGCCTCCGCCTCCGCCTCCTACAAGAGGAGCGATCGTTTTGATCCAGTCTCCCGCTTTAATAGGTGCATTTTTCGATCCCGCAGCAAGCATCACTTTGTCTTCTTTTTTCATAAAAAGCATCACAGCAACATTCTCATATCTGTTTTTAACCTCATCGATCATTGCTTTGATATCTCCGCTTTCAACCTCTTCCACTATGACGTTAACGTCATTTATTCTAACCGCTTTAAGTTCTTTTTGGGTGCCGCTCGCCGCCGAGGCAAGTTCGCTCTTGAGAGATTTGATTTGTTCTTTGAGTTTAGTGATACCCATTATCGCATTTTGGTTTTTAACCTCTTCTTTAATCTGACTGAGTTCGTTTCTAATTTCTCCTACTGCTTTAATTGCTTCAGCCCCGCAAACAGCTTCTATACGACGCACTCCGGCACTCACTCCGCTTTCTTTGATAATCATAAAAAGCCCGATCTGGGAAGCATGGTGCACATGGGTTCCGCCGCAAAGTTCAACAGAAGCACCCGCCATACTTACTACACGCACTTCATCGCCATACTTCTCACCAAAAAGTGCCATAGCTCCCGTTTTTTTGGCTTCTTCGATTGACATTATTTGAGTTTGTGTAGAAATGTCTCTGTCTATCTTATCGTTCACCCAAGCTTCAACTGCCTTGATTTCTTCGGTACTCATCGCTTTAGGATGAGAAAAGTCAAAACGAAGCCTATTTGCTTCCACCAAAGAACCTGCCTGGGAAATATGATCCCCCAAAAGTTCACGCAAAGCAGCATGAAGCAAATGTGTAGCCGAATGATGCTTGGCTATCTGCGCACGAGTACTGTCCACTACCGCTTTTATTTCCTCGCCGACACTCAGTTTTCCTTTGAATTCAGAAAGGTTCATATCCAAAAACTTTTTTGTATCAAGCACCTTGGCCTTGCCGACTATCTCTCCAATATCTCCCGCCTGTCCGCCGGACTGCGCATAAAAAGGTGTTCGCTCAAGCAAAACCCACCCTTGGCCTTCGACACTCTCAGTACGCTGAAAGTTTTCATCCAAAAGCGCCAATACTTTTGTTTTTTCTTGTGTTTTTTCATAGCCTACAAACTCATTGATCCCGAAAGCTTCTTTAAGTTCTTTGAAATCGCCTATAGCAGCTGCATCTCCCGATCCTTTCCAGGCAGCTTTGGATTGTGCCTTTTGCGCCTCCATCTTTGCATGAAACGTTTCCATATCTAGGGTGATATTTTTTTCTCGCAGCATATCCTCTGTCAAATCAAGAGGGAAACCGAACGTATCATAGAGCCTAAATGCCACTTCGCCGTTAAAAATATCGGCGGTTGTTTCAAGCTCCTTGTTAAATAGCGCAATTCCTGCTTCAATCGTATCAAAAAACCGCTCTTCTTCAAGTCTCATCGATGTTTTGATCGCTTCGGCTTTCGTTTTTAGATAGGCATAATGCCCGCCCATCACCTCAACCAGTGCATCTACAAGTTCACACATAAACGGTTCTCGCAGCCCGAGCAAATAGCCGTGCCGAATCGCTCTGCGCATTATGCGGCGCAATACATAACCCCGCCCTTCCTTGTCAAAATTGACTCCTTGTGCAAGCAAAAAAGCCGTAGAGCGCAAATGGTCCGCTATGACACGGTAGCTTGCAGAATTTGGCGCATCATAATCATAAGAAGCTCCGACACGTTTTCCTATGGCATCAAGCAAAGGCATAAAGAGCGATGAGTGGTAGTTGTTGCGCTTTCCTTCTTTGATCGCAACTACTCTTTCCAGCCCCATACCTGTATCAATACTTGGTTTTGGAAGAGGATGCAGTGTACCCTCTTCGTCTCTTTCGTACTGCATAAACACGAGGTTCCAGATCTCCAAGAAGCGATCGCCGTCTCCGCCCATCACATCTTCTTCGGAATGAAAATACTCTTCGCCCTGGTCGTAAAAAATTTCACTGCACGGACCGCATGGGCCGGTATCTCCCATTTGCCAAAAGTTGTCTTTATCTCCAAAGCGCATGATACGCTCTTCTTTGACATAATTCTTCCAGATATCAAAGGCTTCATCATCGCTCTCATGGACGGTTACCCAGATTTTCTCTACCGGAAGAGCCAGATATTTTTCGCCCGTTACAAATTCCCATGCATAGGCGATCGCTTCTTTTTTAAAGTAGTCTCCGAAAGAAAAGTTTCCCAGCATTTCAAAAAAAGTATGATGTCTTGCAGTATAACCCACATTGTCAAGATCGTTATGTTTCCCGCCCGCTCTGATGCATGTTTGAGAAGAGGTGGCTCTTGGAACAGTTGGGATAGGCGCATTCCCTGTAAAAATCTCCTTAAACTGCACCATTCCCGCATTGGTAAAAAGCAATGTCGCATCATCGGGCACCAGCGGAGAGCTTTCCACCAATTGATGATCTTTGCTTTGAAAAAAGTCTAAATATGCTTTTCTAATATCCATTGAAAACTATCCTCTTTTAAATTGGGGATATTTTATCGAAAATGTGGTTATTTGACGATAAAGAAAACTTTCAAATCGCTTTAGCTCGCAAAAGCAGGAATCTATCAGTCAAAAAAGAAGCAAAAAAATATAACAAATTAAAACCATTTGAAAAAAATAAATTAAAACGCAGAAAGAAGTTCTGCTATCTTTTTGCTGCCATTTTTTTGAATCATTTGCATCAAGCCTCTGCTTTTCACTTCCATGTCTTCATCCAGTAATGCCAAGACACTGATTACATCAATTTGATTTTCACGCATCACCCATGCCAACTTTTTTTCGACTAAAAATTGCGCATTGTAGTACTGATGATCACTGGCAGCATACGGGTAAGGGATAAAAAGCGCAGGTAATGCTGTAGCCGAAAGCTCCCATAACGTAGAAGCGCCTGCTCTTGCAATAGCCAAATCCGCCTCCGTCATGTATTCTGCCAGCTGCGTTGTAAATCCGAAGACTTCCGCTTCGATCCCCAATGACTTATATGCCTCCTGAACATCCTTTCTGTGTTTTTCACCGGCTTGATGAATAATCTTTATTCCTTTTTTGTGTAATTGAGGGGCCATCCGGAGCGCTAAAGCGTTGATTGCTTTTGCACCTTGTGATCCCCCCAGAAAGATGATTGTTTTAACGTGTTTTCTTATACGTGCATTTTCAAAAAATATTTCTTTTACGGGATAAGCCTTAACGGGACTCTCTTTAAGATAAGAGGAAATAAACGAAGCAGCATAAGGTTTAAGCAGCTTATTTAGAGATCCAAGTGCCGCATTTTGCTCATGGATCACCAAAGGAATACCCAGAATTTTAGCTGCAAAAGCTGTGGGTGCCGAAGAGAATCCTCCTACAGAAAAAACTACTCTCACATTATGTTTTTTCAATAAACCCACTGCTGTTTTGGTTGCCTTAAACATCATCCAAAGCGATTTTACTTTTCCAAACATGCCCTGATTGACTACTCCCTGAGTAGACAAAAAATATTTTGCTCCAAACTCCTCATCTGCTTCAAACCACTGCTTATCTTGTCCTTTAGTCGAACCTATGTAGATAAGCTTTTCCTTTTTTAGCTGTTCTTTGACTGCCTTAATAATAGCAAGATGCCCGCCTGTTCCGCCCCCCGTCATCGCTATGCTCATTGCTTCCCCTTTAATGACTTCATGTTATAACATGTCGCCATTTTCTTTCCTGGATACTTTTTTGGAGATCATTAAAATCATTCCTATAGCAATACAGGAAGCCAATATATGAGAACCCCCATAGCTTAAAAAAGGTACAGCTATTCCTTTGATAGGCGTAATTCCGGAAATACCATAACTGTTTAATATAAAAGCAAACGCCATAAGCAATCCCACCCCTATAGAAAAAAGATAATAGACGGGGTTTTGCACCTTTGAGGCAATCTTAAAGATACGATAGACAATAAATAATAGTGTCAATGCCACCAAAGAAACGCCCAAAAAACCAAACTCTTCCGTAATGCCCGCCAAGATAAAGTCTGTATGCACTTCACTGAGATACCCCAGTTTAAATTGCCCATTTCCAAGACCCTGTCCCCAAAAACCGCCATTATGTATGGCATTGAGCGAATTTGAAATCTGATAAGGCTCCTTACCTACTTCAACACGAAGGCTTTGCATCGATTCAAAAGGAAAAATCGAAAGCACACTGTCCTGCACTGTTCCCCACCAGCTTTTAATTCTCTCCATTCGGTGAGGTGCAATAAAAATCAAGGCTACAAGGGCTGCAAATGCGCCTCCCACTAAAGTAAAAAAGAATTTCAAACTGCTTCCGGCAAACAAAAAAAGCACCAAAAGTGTCGCTCCCAACACTACGACCTGACCTAAATCTTTTTGCAAAATAGCGATCAGCAGCACAGCAACCAAAAATACACCCAAATAGGGCGAAAAGGTTTTAATTTCCTCTAAAAAATTCATCTCATTTTTATCTAATAATTTTCGAGAAAAACTCCATGCCAAAAAAAAGACAAACCCTACTTTAAAAAACTCAACAGGTGCGATAGACATAGGCCCGATATGTATCCAACGTTTGGCTCCTCCTACAGCATTTACCAATGAATGCGGCAAAAACTGCATAGCAATCATCAAAAGGAAGAAAAAAACAAAAACGAACAATCCTGTAGGAACAAACCACTTATCCGGATCCAGCTTGCTTAAAATTACCATAAGAATAAATCCTAAAAAAACTGCAATGCCCTGTCGTATAAAAAAATGAAAATCACCATAATCAAAATAGAGTACCGTATATACAGAAAGAGAATAGCTCGCGACCAAAGAGAAAGTCAACAGAGCCATTACCGCAGCCAAAAGGGGTTTGTCTATCATATAAAATCACTTTGTCTCAAGATTAAAAGCTATTTTATCCAATTTATAGATAGATTTTAATAAAATTACACACCAAGTGGAGCATAGATGTATAAAGAAATTAATAACAAAGCGATCAAACAAAGAAGTTTAAAGATCTTGCTTCTCTTTTTATTGTTGGCAATCGCTATCATTGTTTTTTTATTTTCCATTCTCACAACCATTACCGCCCAAAGACGCATTCCCAGTCACGATACTGTTCTTCATGACAGGTCATTGCGCGGAGCTATCATTTCTGCTGACGGCTTTACACTCGGCAGTTCCCAAAAAATCTATCAGGCGGTCATTCGCGGCGCAAGCATTAACCCTCACAAGAAAGCTCTTTTTATCAAACTTTTCAGCATCTATAGCGGCATTCCCGAAAAAGAGATAGAGGATAAATTCAAAGACGGCAAAGGCAACGAGAAAAAAGGAAACATAGTTATCTCTAAAACTATCAATGCCAAATCTGCAATGCAGCTTAAATCTCTTGCTTACAAACTTCGACAAATGGGTGTCTTTCGTTCAATTAAAAATGCAAACGGAATTCAAGTTCTTTATGGACTTGATATTATTGAAATTGGGGAGCAAAGATATTTTCCTCTGGGAGAAATCCTAAGTCCCATTCTTGGCTATGTGGGCGAAAAAAATGAAAACAGGTATGCCAGGCCTGAAGGGAAAAAAGGGCTTGAAAGACAATATGAAAAACACATTACCTCTAAAAAAAATGGATATTTTAAAGGCAAAAGAGATGTGTTGGGTGCGGTCATACATGATAAGAATAGTATGAAAATACACCGGGTTGACGGCTTGGATCTGCATCTGAATATTCCTTTAGCCCTACAAAGAAGAGTCGAACTTATGCTTGATCAAATGAAAGAAGAGATCGATGCGGATGAAATTATTGTAGCTGCGATGGAAAGCAAAACAGGCAAAGTAGTCAGTCTGGCCAGCACAGAACGCTTCAACCCTTCAGGTATCACACAAAAAGATATCCCTGCGCTCAATCCAAAATTTAGTGAATATCCTTATGAAGCCGGTTCCGTTCTCAAACCCATCTCTTTGGCCATTGCCCTCAATCATAATCTTGTTACACCCGATACCGTATTCAATACTTACAACGGAAAGTTTCAAATCGGAAAGAGGCGCTGGATTACCGATGATGAAAAATTTGACTCACTCACCGTTAGGGATATCATTGTTCACTCGTCCAATATAGGTATCTCGCAAATTAGTTGGAAACTAACCGGTAAAGAATTTAGAGACGGCTTGCTCGGTTTTGGTTTGGCAAGACCCTCAGGCATCGATCTTTCTCGTGATTTGCCTGGACAAATAAAACCTCTGTCTTTACTGGATCATCCTATGCATAGAGCAAACAGTTCTTACGGGTACGGGATGATGGTGACATTTATGCAGCTTTTCAAAGCATACAGTGCATTTAACAATGACGGCATTGCTGTTACCCCTCGCATTGTTAATTACCTTGAGGATGCCAAAGGTAACCACTACAATCCTCCAAAACCTAGAGTGGAAAATCTGCAAGCTGCCACTCCCAAAACGGCTGCGCAGATTCATGATATTTTGGTTGAAGTGGTCAACAGGGGAACCGGCGTCAAAGCGCAATATCCCGGACTAGAGATCGGGGGGAAAACCGGAACAGCGCATATTGCCAAAAACGGGCGATACGTGCGGGAATACCACAGCAGCTTTTACGGGTTCGCCAATGATGCAAAAGGGAATAAATACACTATCGGCGTTCTAGTCATACGTGCCAAAAAATATCTTAAATATTTTGCTTCCCTTTCCGCAGTTCCCACCTTTAAAAATATGGTAGGCATTTTAGTGGATCAAGAATATCTTAAACCCGAAATACAAGAGGTAATTGACAAAGAAAATTTACCTTCAGGCACAAAGCCGGCACCTTCTTTGGTAAAAACCAAACAAAAAGTGCCCTCGGTACAAAAAACAACTATCAAGGCCGGCTTGCCTGCTCCGCAGAAAAAAACGGTAAAAGAGCTTTTTAGTATCGAAAAAAAAACCAAGCCTGTCAAACAACCCCAACCTATCAAAACCAATACACAGCCAAAACCGGCCAAAAACAAATCAACCCATGAGCTTTTTCATGACCTGTTCTAAACCCAAATATTGTCAATCAGTCTTGGTTTTCCGATGCGTGCAGCTACTAAAATAATAGTATTGCCTATTTCTATTTTTTTTAAGCCATTAAACTTTCTGTCGACAATGGCAACATATTCAACCGCATCCGCCTCTTTTAAAACTTCCAGCATCTTGCTCTTTACTATTTCCGCATCCAACTCACCGGACATAATACATTTTGTGGCACGCTTTAAAGACTTAGAGAGCGATAATGCCCTGCATTTCTCCTCTTCGCTCAGATAAATATTTCGGCTGCTAAGAGCCAAACCATTTTCATCGCGAACAATATCGCATGGAATTATCTGTATATCCATAAAATAATTTTTGACCATCTGCATGATCAGAGCCAGCTGCTGTGCATCTTTTTTTCCAAAATAGGCTTTTTTGGCTCCGGAAAGATTAAGCAGCTTCATCACTACCTGCAGCATACCATCAAAATGCCCAGGACGTTTTTCTCCTTCAAGTATATATCCCCGCACTGCAGGTGCACCTATGGAAAGCTCATCTTTTTCATACATTTGATCAGCACTTGGCATAAAGAGTATATCTACTCCGGCAAGTTCACAAATTTTTCTGTCCGCCTCTTCTTTGCGAGGATAGCTTTCCAGGTCCTCCCCCTCTAAAAACTGGGTCGGATTAACAAAAACAGAAACAATAACATGTTTATTTTCTTTTTTTGCCTGCTGTATCAAAGAAAGATGTCCTTTATGCAATGCTCCCATGGTAGGCACAAAACCTATGCTTCCAAATAAATTTTTTTTTGCTTCCTGTAAAGCATCTATTGTTCGCACAACTCTCATCTCTAACCTCGAATTTCACAATATTTTGATAAAATCTTACCAGAATAATTAACAATTAAAAAGTATAAACCAAAAAGGTGTTTAGTTAAATATCTATACGTGTTTATATTATATTAAAAAAATAATTTTAAATTTTAATTTGTAAAAGGATTTTTTATATGGACGCATACGAATACGGTGAATTACTTAAAACACTTTCTATTAAAATAAACAATATTAAAAATATTGTCAAGCCGGATCTACTGCAAAAAAGACTCGAGGAGATAGAGCAAATGCAGCAAGAAGCCTCTTTTTGGGATGATACTGCCAATGCCGGAAAAATATCTCAAGAAAAAACAAAAACAGAACGTATTTTGGCAACCTACAATAACGCAGCCGATGCATTAGCTGACGCAAATGAGTATTTTGAGCTCTCAAAGGCTGAAAACGATGAAGAAACACTTGAGATGCTCTATATGGAGGCAGACAATCTTCAAAAAAACATTCAATCACTTGAAGTACAAATGATGCTTAGCAGTCCTCATGACGGCAGCAACGCCATCGTTTCTATTCACCCTGGGGCAGGAGGTACCGAATCTCAAGATTGGGCAAGCATGCTCTATCGTATGTATCTGCGTTGGGCAGAGAGACATAATTTCGGAGTGGAAGTGCTTGATTATCAAGCAGGAGATGAAGCCGGTATAAAAGATGCTTCTTTTATCATCAAAGGAGAAAATGCCTATGGTTACCTTAAGGTAGAAAACGGAATTCACAGGCTTGTACGCATCTCTCCGTTTGACAGCAACGCGAAACGTCATACCTCTTTCAGCTCTGTCATGGTTTCACCGGAAATTGATGACGATATTGATATTGATATTGAGGATAAGGACATCCGTGTTGATACCTACCGAGCCTCGGGCGCAGGAGGACAGCACGTCAACAAAACAGAATCAGCTATCCGCATTACACATATTCCCACGGGTATCGTAGTTCAATGTCAAAACGACAGAAGCCAACACAAAAATAGAGCTGCGGCAATGAAAATGCTCGTGTCGCGTCTTTATGAATATGAAATGGCAAAAAAACAAGCCGTCATAGACGGTGTAGAAAAATCTGAAATAGGCTGGGGCCACCAAATACGCTCTTATGTCCTTGCTCCCTATCAGCAGATCAAAGACACAAGAAGCAATCAGGCTTTCTCAAATGTGGAAGCTATACTTGATGGCGATATTGACAAGATTTTAGAAGGCGTATTGATTACCCAGGCAAGATAAAGCGGGCTTTAGTCTTCTTTTTTTTTCTTTCTATCCATTTTACAAATGTTTTTGTGAGAACCAAAGCAGCAGCAAAAACCAATAAAACCATAGAGGCAGTGTAAACTGCTGACATTACATCTATCTTCACGGTTTACTCTCCAGCTGCCTGTTTTCCAAGGCATATATTCTATCGCAGCGAATAGCCATTTGCATATCATGTGTCACAAGAAGCAATCCTGCCTTTGCCTCTTTAATATAATCTAATAATACATCCATTACCAGCCCTGCTGTCTCTTTATCCAGATTTCCTGTGGGTTCATCGGCAAATATAATACGAGGTTTTTTGCTCAAAACCCTTGCAATGGAGACACGCTGCTGTTCTCCCCCCGAAAGTTCGGAAGTCTTATGGTTCATTAAGTGATCTATCTCTAATTTTTTTAATATTCTTTCATCCAATTTCTCTCCCGAAAGCATTGTCGCCACACTAATATTTTCCAATGCGCTCATTCCCTTAAAAAGATAGTGAAACTGGAAAATAATTCCTATGTCATAACGGCGCAATGCCTCTATCTCATTATCTCTCAGCGCATAAAGCGATTTGCCCAGAAAAACAACCTCTCCTTCTCTTGGCTTTAAAAAAGTAGAAAGGATATGCAGAAATGTCGATTTTCCGCTGCCGCTTCGTCCGACTATTGCCACGCTTTGCGTAGGTTCTAAAGAAAAATTAATATGAGAAAAAAGAGGATAATCAAAACTATGTGAAATGTTTTTTGCTTCTAAAAGTGATTGTGGCATAGCTTATTGCCCTTAAATAATTTAATATATCTTAGCATAAAAAAAGAATAATGAGGAAAAGAAAAGTAAGCAGTGCATGCAAAGACTCCGAAATGGAGTCTTTTTTATGCCATTTGTTTGGCAACTTCCGCTGCAAAATCCTCTTGTTCAACTACAATACCTTCGCCAACTTCAAGTCTAACAAACGTAACGATCTGTGCTGTACCGCCGGCTGCTTTTGCTTTATCTTGAATATACTCAGCGACTGTTTTGCTATCGTCCATTACGAATTTTTGATCAAGCAAACACTGTTCTTGATCCAGTGTCGTATTGTCTGAAATAAATCTTGCAAGTTTACCGGGAAGAATTCTGTCCCAGATTTGTTCGGGCTTGCCTTCTGCTCTAAGCTCTTCTTTTAGCATGGCTTCAGCCTCCGCCATAATCTCTTCTGTCAGCTGTGCCATAGAGATATATTGAGGAATATTTTTAAGAGGTTTGCCAAGACGAACAAGCTCTTCATTCTCTTTTTCGATTGCCACGATTCTTCCCTGCGTTTCTTCGGCAACATACGTAGGATCAAAATCTTTGTAGCTTAATGTTCTTGGTCTCATTGCTGCTGCATGCATTGCAACATCTTTGAGTACCGGAGTCATTGCTTCAGCTGTTTTAGAAGAATCGCATTTTGCCGAAATAATTACACCTACCTGATTATTCGCATGAACATAACCATTGACGGCAGTTGTTTCATCACCCTGAATGAATGCAGATCTTCTTACTACAAGATTTTCACCGATTGTAGCGATTTGAAGTGAAAGATATTCAGAAAAAGGCTGTCCTTTAATTGTTGAAGCATTGATCGCCTCTGCGTCTGCCATCTCATGAACAAAAGCGTGCTCAACTACCTCTCTCATAACTGTTTTGAATTTTTCATTTTGAGCAACAAAGTCAGTTTGAGAGTTAATCTCAACGATGACTGCCTTATGCCCCTCTACTTTTACGCCGATGGCGCCTTCAGCAGCTACTTTTCCTGCTTTTTTTGCAGCCGCACCTATCCCTTGATCGCGTAGCCACTCTACAGCTTTATCCATATTTCCATCAGCCTCAGTCAATGCTTTTTTACAGTCCATCATTCCTGCGTCTGTCATCTCTCTGAGTTTTTTGATATCCTGCGGTCCAAAGTTTGCCATAATTTTACGCCTCCGCCAATTCTTTTGCGCTTGCGACAGCCTCTTTAAAGTCGCCTTTAAAACTGTATTTTTCTTCCATTGTTTGAATTTGCTCGTCAGTCATATTGGCTACATCATCATACGTGTAGAAACCTTCTGCATTGAGTTTTTCTTGGTAGACTTTACCGATACCTTTGATTTTAGTAAGGTCATCGCCTTCTGCTATATCAGCAGCAGCTTCTTCTGCCATCATTAGTTCAATCTCTTCGCTTGCAACAACCGTTTCTACTTCTTGACCATGTGCTTCAGCATAGATCGCCTTACCTTCATTAATAGCTTCCGCCATCTCTTTGCAGAAAAGCTCTATCGATCTGATAGCATCATCGTTTCCTGGAATCGGATAATCAACCAAATCAGGATCGCAGTTGGTATCAAGCGGCGCAACGACTTTCATGCCAAGTCTTTTTGCTTCATTTACAGCAATATGTTCTTTAACTGTATCAACAACAAACATCATATCCGGAAGTCTTTTCATATGTCTGAAACCTTCAAGATAAGAGTTTAGTTTTTCTTTTGTTCTTCTAAGCATCAATGCTTCTTTTTTGGTCAAAAGATTGATTTGGCCATTTTCTTCCATCTGCTCGATAATCTCAAGTTTTCTAATTGATTTTTTCATTGTAGGGTAATTTGTCAGCATACCGCCAAGCCATCGTGTAGACACATAAGGCATACCGCATTTTTCTGCATATTCTTTGATTGCGCCTCTGGCTTGTTTTTTTGTACCCACGAAAAGTACTGTTTTGCCTTCAGCAGCTGCATCTCTTACCACATTGTAGGTATACTTGAAATATCTAAGTGTCTTTTGAAGGTCGATAATGTAGATATTTTTTCTTGCGCCGAAAATGAATTTTTTCATTTTCGGATTCCATCTTCTTGTCTGATGCCCGAAGTGCACACCGCACTCGAGTAAGTCTTTCATTGTTACCATTTTTGCTCCTTGGTATAATTATATTTTTTGTTTGATGAATCAAATCATCTTAGGTTTTGCCTCTGTAGCCCTGAACACACAACGTGCAACCTTTCAAGGAATAACTACATGAGTATTTCCAGATCCCAATACAGGACAAGGAGCGCGATTATATCTAAAAATTATTTAAAAAAGTATAAAAGGGAAGTTGGGCATCATTAAACAAAATGATGTCCTCTGAAAATTATGCTTGCAGCTCTTCTAATTTGGCTTTGACTTCGCCTACATGTCCTTTTACTTTAACATTATTCCACATAGCTGCTATTTTTCCGTGAGGATCTAGTATGAATGTGCTTCTAACAACCCCCATATACTCTTTGCCCATAAACTTTTTGAGCTGCCATACACCAAAAAGATTGCAAAGAGCTTTGTCTTCATCTGCCAAAAGTGTAACCTTGAGATCTTTTTTTTCAATAAAATTTCTATGCTTTTGTGGACTATCGGGGCTCACTCCCAATACGATTGCATCAAGACTTTCAAAATCAGGCAACGCTGCTGTAAAATCACACGCCTCTGTACTGCAGCCTGGGGTATTGTCTTTAGGATAAAAATAAAATACAATCCAACGCCCCTTAATGTCTCTAAGGCAAATTTCTTCTTCGTCTTGATTTGGAAGACAAAAATCAGGTACTTTATCGCCGATTTTTAACATTTTCTTTCCTTTATTGCTTTTGTGCTAGTATACCACATGCAAACCAAAGAAGAATTATTAAAAGAAATTGAAAAACTAATCGCATACGGCAGAGATGAGCCCGCCATCAATCCCGATCTTTTAGCCTATCTAAGCATAAAAGACCTCATCAACACCAAAGCTAAACTCATGGAGCGCGTAGGCACGCTCAGCGAGGAAGACAAAGCGTGGCTTGAGCAGTTTAAAAAATATGAGTGATCTTTTTAAACTGTGTTTCATTGATCTATTGGTTAGTCTGTTTATTTTCCCGTAAATCTGCAGACCTGTCAAATTCGATATTGTATTTCTTCAAAATCTCATTCTGCTTACTCAATGCTTCTTGCTTATCGATCACTACCTTGACGCCCTCTTCATCTTCAAGAACAATATAGTGTCCTTTAAATGACTGCATTTTTTCATAAAAAGTTTTAAAGCTGTCAAACGTTTCACCGTTTATCTTTTCAATGGGCCACATGGCAAAATTATAATTGCCCCTGCTGATGTCTGAAGCCAAAACTTTCAAGAGCACCACCACCTCTTTTTTCTTTTCTGTGGGCCATTGCGTTGCATAATAACTTAATTTTAATTGGTTAACATTGGTAGACAGCAGCAAATTCCGGCTCAACGGCGAAAAGACATAACCTCCATAAATAAAATAGCGAGGTATTACATCATACTGTGTAGTGTCAACAAGCAAGAGATCGTCTGCAGTTTGTTTTAAAACGGCTTCAACCTGCATCTTTTTTTGATCTCTTAAAATATCAAGCGTAACACTCTCTCCCATTTGATGCTGATCAACATAATAGTGATACGCAGTGTACTCATGATCTCTAAACGCAACCGTACCGTCATTTTCTATCCTGTGACCGTCTATCGCGGTAAGAATATCTCCTACCTTAAGCACATCTTTCAAAGCAGAGTTATATACGATATAATCAACCAGTTTTCCCGTAGTATTATCATCAAGATGGTAATAGCGTCTGAGCGTAGGGTTTTCTAAATTTTGTGTCATGATCCCAAAATCTGCAAACCCGTTATGCTGCCCGTCTTTCATGTCTTCAATAAAATGTTTCACCATGGTTACAGGTACGAGATAGCCTATATTTTGAGACTTGCCGATCACCTGCATCACCACACCTACAATCTTTCCCCCCGAAAGAGCAGGCCCTCCGCTGTTTCCAGGATTAACAGCCGCATCCACCTGAACAGCCAAAAAAGATTCTCCGCTGTGTGCATAGATACGGTGCTCTATGCGTGAAACTACCCCTATGGTTGCACTCAGCGTATCTCCGCCCATAGGATAACCATAAACAACAATTTGCTGTTCTATCTCAGGAAGTTCTCCAAATTCCAAAGATTTAACCCCTTTAAAAAATTGACTATCTTCTACGCTTAAAAGTGCCAAATCTGCCTGATGAGAGACGCTTAGTACTTTTGCAATATAACGTTTTCTTTCACCGTAGCGCTGCACTTCCAGGAAAGTTTGATTGGCAACGACATGGGCATTAGTTAAAATATGATTACCTTCTATAATTGTCCCCGAACCCGTCGATCTCTGCATAGAACTGTTCCACGGCTCTTGATAATTTGGTACTTTAGATACGGTATAAATCTTTACGATAGCCTGTTTGGTCCCATCTTCATGTGCCATTCCTGCTGCATTCATATACCATGTTAACATTAAAGAAAAAAATACAATTCTCATCTTTATCCTTTTATTTAAATAGTGCAGCTAAGACAATATCTTCTGCATCCCATGCGCAAATCCCTCTTTTTTTTGCTTCTTTTGCCATAAGGCCCGTTTCCTTAACGCTTAAGAGTTTTTTCTCTTTATCGTACAGTTTTGCAGAACACACACCGCAGCTTGGACTTCTGTCTTTTCCTATAAAAAGATCAATATCGGGATGCATGTTAAAAAATGTTTGCGCATATTGTTCGATCGGTGCAGAGAGATCAGCACCGCTTGCGCCGGAGATAGCCTGTATGCCCTGCGCTGTTTGCACCAAATCCATCCGCGCACGAGGTGAACCAAAAGCATAGTCTTCGGGACAAAAAAGAATCAATTCACAACCTTTCAGTTTGGAAATTAAACGGATATCATAATTGTCATTTCCGTCATAGCGGCATTTCTGGCCTGCAAGACACGCCGATACAGCAATTTTCATCTTCTAATATACAAACAGAAGCAAATAAACCCAAATCCCGGTAAGTGATGTAAGGGCAATGGCTATGAATGTGGATATTCCCATTTTTTTATGAAATGCGCTATTGATACCGGGCAGTATACCTCTTTTTTTATTATTGTGTGCCAGCCAAAGTATTGTTGTCCACATGAATAGCGTAATTGAAGCAATAACAATATGAATGATCAATACCCATAGGGCATAACCACGCGATACGCTTGTATCTTCAACAAAAGCATCATACCCGCCGCCCAAACGCACACCATATTCGAAATATCCCACTACAAGCACAGAAACAATAAATATTGCGGTTTGTGAAAATGCATGCAAGGCGTATTGTTTTCTTTTTGCAAACAGTATAGCTACTGCAACCAGCAAAGGCAGCAATGTCACTATCAATGTCACGGCATCCATAAAAAAAGGTGCCCTTGTCCCTAAAAATCCTGCTTCAAACATATATTTCATTTTTACTATTGCCTTATTTGTATTTTTCTTAATTTTTTTAAATGAATAATCCCTTTTATATCGTTATCATACCCTTGAATCAGATCCCAAAGAAGCAACATTAACATATTACAACCGACTTAATCTCAGTAAACTCTTCGAGTGCCCATCTTGGCCCTTCTCTGCCTATACCCGATAGTTTTGAACCTCCATAGGGCTGAACATCAAACCGTAAGGTGGGAATATCATTGATTACCACTCCTCCGCACTCAGCCTCATCAATAAACTGCTGCGAACGTTTTAAATCATTTGTAAAGATAGAAAACTGCAGCCCGAAAGGTGAGTCGTTCATCTTTTGGATAGCTGTCTCATAATCAGGAACACGAACCAGACTGACAATGGGGGCAAAAACCTCTTCGCAAATAATTTTCATCTCATCTGTTACATCCGCCATTACCGTAGGAGGGAAAATACCTCCCGTTTCTTCTCCTCCGACTATGGCCTTAGCCCCTTCTTTTTTTGCTGAAGCAACCCATGCCTGGGCTCTGTGTTTGGCTTCGTCATCAATCAGCGGCCCCATAAAAGTCTCTTCCTCGTAAGGAGAACCTGCTTTAAGCTTTTTTGTCTCCTCAACCATAAGTGCGGCAAATGCTTCATAGACGGTCTCATTAACATAGATGCGCTGTAAGGAGATACACACTTGTCCGGAGTTATAAAATGCGCCAAAAGCACAACGCGCCGCAGCCAAGGCCAAATCTGCACTTGCATCGATATAGGTCGCTGCGTTCCCGCCCAGCTCTAAACTTACTTTTTTGATTCCGGCTTGTTTGGTGATGATGCTGCCTACCGAAACGGATCCTGTGAAGCTGATCGCTCTTGGAATGGAGCTTGAAACCAGAGCAGAACCCACCTCTGCGTCTCCATAAACCACGCTAAGCGCATCTTTGGTTGCATACTTTGACTCTATAAAAAGTTTGGCGAGCATATAGGCTGTCGCGGGCGCTTCAGGCGTAGGCTTAAGAACGACGCAGTTCCCTGCACCAAGTGCCGGCGCAATCTTGTGCGCCACAAGATTTAAAGGAAAATTAAAAGGAGTGATACACACTACCACCCCCACAGCTTCGCGACGAAAAAAAGCCAATGTTTTTTTACCGCTTGGCATCACATCGGTAGCCATTGTTTCACCGTGCAAGCCGGCTAATTCCATTGCAGTCAGCTTAACCGTCTCAATACATCTGTCTACCTCTATTCTTGAGAAAAAGATAGGTTTTGCAATCTCTTTGGTTAACATCAAAGCAAACTCTTCACGTTGCAAAGATAATTTATTTGCCACATCTTCAAGCCATAAAATACGCTGCGACAATGGTACTGTGGCTGCATGGAAAGTTGTTTTTTTGGCGATCTCTAATGCTTTTTGGGCATCTGCGGCATTGCATACAGGAGCAGTACTTACAACAAAACCGTCATAAGGACTTTTTCTTTCTTGAATAATCTCTCGGTCCTCTTCTTGGGAACCAAAAAATATTTTAACAACACTTATTTTTTCTTTCTTTCCAAATATTCCAAACATTTATAAGCCTTTGAGCGATAATAAAAACATTTTAACAAAAATTTAGCTAAATTAGTTAAAATGGTCCCTTAATTTTAACCTCTTGGAGCAGATAAAAATGAACGAATCTAAATATATTTGGATGGATGGGGAGATGGTGCCTTGGCATGAAGCGAAAGTACATGTTCTCACCCACACATTACACTATGGCAACGGCGCACTAGAAGGAACCAAGGCCTACAAAACAGTGGACGGGAGATGTGCTATTTTTAAACTTGAAGAGCACACCCAAAGACTCCTAAACTCATCCAAGATGACACTGATGACCGTTCCCTTTACTCTGGAAGAGCTCAATGATGCACAAATCAAACTATTGCAAGAAAATGAACTTTTTGAAGGCGCCTACATTAGACCGCTTGTTTATCTTGGGTATGGGGTCATGGGACTTTATCATAAAGATGCACCCGTAAATGTTTCGATTTCTGCATGGGAATGGGGTGCTTACCTCGGTGAAGAAGGACTCAAAAAAGGGGTGCGCGCAAAAATAACCTCAGTAACCAAAACAGCAAATACTTCCGGCATGGTTAAAGCCAAGGCCGTAGCAAACTATCTTAACAGCCAAATGGCAAAATATGAAGCTGTAGAGGCAGGCTATGATGAGGCATTACTCAGAGATGATGAAGGATATATTGCCGAAGCGAGCGGTGCATCATTCTTTATTGTACGAGACGGGATACTAATCTCTCCGCCTTGCGACAATACGCTTGAGTCCATTACGCAACAAACCGTAATAGAATTGGCTGAAGATTTAGGTATTAAAGTAGTGAGACGACGCATCACACGGGAAGAGGTTTATATCGCCCAAGAGGCTTTCTTTGCAGGAACTGCAGCAGAAGTTACCCCTATTCGCGAAGTAGATGCACGTATTATCGGCGCAGGAGAAAGAGGTAAAATAACAGAAAAAATACAAAGTGCCTATTTTGATGCAGTAAGCGGAAAAAACGCAAAATTTATTAAATATTTAACATATATTAACTAGGAGAACTACGTGCCGGCAGACATGAACGACTATTTTAAGAAAAAAAGACCCAGCAATACTATGAATACCGAAGGTAATCAAAACAAAAGTGGCCCAGGCGGCTTTGAAAATCCTTTTGGAAATATAGGGAAAGGGGCTTCGTGGATGTTTGTCGCTTTAGCTATTGCTATTGCAATTTTTACACTAAAGCCGTTTACTGTAATCAATTCGGGAGAAGTGGGGATTAAAGTTACCACCGGTAAGTTTCAAACTGAGCCGCTGGGTGCAGGATTACATTTTTACATCCCCGTATTTCAAAAAATCATACCTGTAAATACACGCATTAGACTCATCGTTTACAGCACCACTGAAACCAGTATGGTGGGAGATAATTATTCAAAAGGCTTTATTTCCGGAGAAACTTTTGAAGGAGGGCTCAAAAAAAATCCTTCCATTCAAGTTTTGGACAAAAGAGGATTGACTGTCAACATCGATCTTGCGGTCCAATACAGACTAAAAGCTGAGGCAGCGCCAATGACGATAGAGAAATGGGGAGCAAGCTGGGAAGAGAAAATTGTTAACTCCAAAGTACGCGAAGTGGTACGTGATGTTGTAGGCCAATACACGGCAGAACAGCTTCCTGAGATGAGAAATGAAATCGCCTCTGCTATCCAGACAAAAGTACAAGAAAGCATCAGCTCCCTTGAGGGAGAACCCGTTTTGCTCTCTTCTGTAGAATTAAGAAACATTGACCTTCCTCCAAAAATCAAAGATCAGATAGAAAGAGTTCAGATAGCAAAACAAGAAGTCACTATTGCCGAACAACAAAAAGAACAGGCCAAACAAGAAGCTCAAAGAAAAGCAGAAATTGCCCGAGGCGAAGCGGAAAGAAACCGTATTGAAGCACAAGGTGAGGCAGACAAGATTCGTATTGAAGCCCAAGAGCAAGCCAAAGCCAACAGATTGATTTCAGATTCTTTGACTCCAAGTCTGATTGAACTTGAACAGATCAAAACACAGGCAAAATTCAACGAAGCATTAAAGGTCAACAAAGACGCCCAAATATTCCTTACTCCCGGGGGTGCTGTTCCCAATATTTGGGTTGACGCAAAAAGCAAAGATAAAACATTGAGTACACAACAATAAAAATCGATCCCATTCCCGCAAAATCAGTGGGGATGGACTCATCAACAACAAAGAGGTTATCCTATGCAGATAGATTGGCACAAAAATCCCCTTATCCCGGTAATCGCACAAGATTTTGAAACAAACGATGTTTTAATGCTTGCGTATATGAATGAAGAAGCCTACATCCTTACATTGAACACAGGGTATGCACACTATTTTAGCCGAAGCAAACAACGGATCTGGAAAAAAGGCGAAAGTTCCCATCACACCCAAGAGATCAAAGATATATTGATTGATTGCGACGGAGATACCATCATCTTAAAAATCAAACAAAATGGCGTAGCGTGCCATACCGGAAGAAGAAGTTGCTTCTTTACTTCTGTCATACAAGATAAAATCATTTTAGACCAAGAGGTTGATATCGATACAATTTATGGCGTTGTAGACAGCCTTTATCATACAATTTTAGAACGAAAACATGATGCAAACACAACAACATCTTGGACTCAAAAACTTTTGCACGACAAAACGCTGTTGCTTAGCAAAATCCGTGAAGAGGCTGATGAAGTCTGTGTGGCCATTGACATAGAAAGTGATGAGCAGGTTATCTATGAGAGTGCGGATTTGCTTTATCATACATTGGTTGGGCTTGGTTATCGTGAAATTTCACCGGACAGAGTCAAGCAAGAATTGGCACGACGTTTTAATATGAGCGGAATAGAAGAAAAGAAAAGCAGAAAAAAGTAAATTTTTCTTTTTATTAAATTTCAATTAACCTTCTCATTTTACAATTTCTTTAATGGTATCAACTAAAATCATTTAAGGAGAATTGTATGAGATCTTCAAAATCATTTCCGCTTTTTATCGTTTCAACACTTTTAACCGCATCTCTTTTTGCAGTGCAGACGGATACTCCTTCTGTACAGCAAATAAATATTGATGATATTTTTGAAAGACAAATCCTGCGTATGCAAAAAATGCAAGAACAAATGGATAAAATGTTTGAAGAGTTTGATAGAGATTTTTACAACACCTCATTTCATTCCACCCCTTTATACAACAGAATCAAATATCCAAACACTTCGTCTTCGGCTTTAAACGATAAAGGGACACACTACGAAATCACCCTTGTACATCCCAAAGATTCAACTATCAATATTACCGCCAAAAACCATCAATTAACCATCCAAATCACACAAGAGCGGCATACTCAAAATGAAAATAAAGAAGGGAAGGCGACAGGTTACGCAAGCAGTTCCTCTATCCAAAGTTTTTCGCTTCCTCTTGACGCGGATACAGCGGCCATGAAAAGCAAAGTAGAAAAAGAGTCTTTGATTATTTCTATTCCAAAAATATCAAAAACGCAAAACATGGATCCGGTAAACAAACTCAAAGAAGGAAACACCACACAATCTTCAACCCCCAAACATCAAGAGATCAACAGCACCCAGCCTGCTTCGGCAGTCATAAGCTAATAAGACAGCCCTTCTCTGCGGAGAGCTTGGCTAATGTAGATCAGCATCTTGTTTTTGGATAACCCGCACCATGCAGGTGCAAGCAAGGTTTCATCATCGATACCTGCCGTAATTCGCTGTATGCTTATATGTGCTGGTTTGAGTTTAATTGCTTTAACCAAAGTATCAATATACTCTTCTTTGCTGAGGGGTTCAAATTCCCCTTGCAAATATTCGTTAGCAAGCAAGGTATGCTTTACCACATACAAAGGATGATACTTAACAGAGTCTATTCCCCATTCGTATGCTGCTTTGGCTGAGTTAAGCATCATCTCTTGATTTTCACCTGGCAAACCAAAAATAAGATGCCCGCACACATTCAAGCCTCTCTTTTTGGCTTCCTTAATCGCTCTTTCCACGTTTATCGCATCATGTCCACGATTAATACGCTCTAATGTTTCATTGTAAATAGATTGGATACCATATTCAATCCATATCTCTTTGGTGCGACTCAAGCAAACAAGATAGTCAAGTACTTCGGGTGTCACACTGTCGCTTCTTGTTCCAATACTCAATCCTATTACATCTTCATGGGTCAGTGCTTTATCATAGAGTGCCTTGAGAGTTTCAAAAGGAGCATACGTGTTGGTAAAGGCCTGAAAATAAACTAAGAATTTTTGCGTACCCCACTTTCTACGCATCGTTTCTCTGGTATTTACTATCTGCTCGTCAAGTTCTTGGAGTTGTCTTTCTAAAATAGGGTTGTTTTTGCTTTGTAAATTGAGAAATATTTTCCCTGCATTTTGTGCTAGATTTGGACTAAAAGAATCATTCAAACAGAAAGTGCAACCGCCTTTGGCTACCGTTCCGTCAATATTTGGACAGGTAAACCCGCTCAGTCCAAGAGGAATTTTACTCACCTTGGTTTTGAACTTTTTTTTAAGGTACCTTCCAAATGTATTGAGTTGCTTCAAACTGCACCTTTAAATATCACTGCAACCAGGGCTTTGTGCGCTTCCGCCGGCAAAATATTTCCCATCAAAGCTCACAAGCGAATAGCTTCTTTCTGTACCTAATGATTCAACCAAACCATCAACAGAAAGAAAACCTAAAGTAGTTGCCCCAATTTTTTTTGCTATCTCTTCCACGCTATATCTTGAAGAGATAAGTTCTGCTTGGGTAGGCGTATCAATGCCATACCGGCATGGATATTTAATCTCAGGCGCTGCAATACGCATATGTATCTCTTTTGCTCCTGCTTCCAAAAGCATTTTAACAATCTGTTTTGATGTCGTTCCTCTAACAAGCGAATCGTCAATAATGGCTATCCGTTTGCCCTCTATCAAATGTTTAATTGGAGAAAGCTTCAATTTTACTTTTAGATTTCGTATCTCTTGCGTAGGTTCAATAAAGGTACGCCCTACATAATGGTTACGCACAATACCCATCTCAAAAGGAACACCCAACTCCTCAGCATATCCTTTTGCTGCTGCTACTCCGCTGTCAGGAACCGGCAAGACCAAATCCACATCTGCCGGCGCCTCTTTTGCCAACATTTTACCCATTGCCACCCTGGTTTTATATACATTTTTTCCATCGATAATTGAATCCGGTCTTGAAAAATAGATATACTCAAAAGCACACGGATGATAATCAGATTCAAAAATCTGTTCAGAGAAGGGTTCCCCCTCCTCTTCGAACGTAAGCATCTCTCCGGGTCTGATATCTCGTATAAACTCTGCGCCTACCAAATCAAACGCACAAGTTTCGCTTGCGACAATCCATCCTCCGTCTTTCAGCTTCCCTAAACTTAAAGGACGAATACCAAAACGGTCACGGATAACAAACATTTTTGAACGGCTCTGTATCACTAAACAGTAGGCCCCTTCTATTTTTCCAAGCATATCTTTGATACGATCTACCAATGCATCTTTTTGGCTTTTAGCAATAAGATGCACAATATTTTCGGTATCCATACCTGTTTGAAAGATGGCACCATTATCTATCAAACGATTGCGCACCTCATATTTATTTACAAGATTTCCATTGTGGGCAACAGAAATTTCTCCCAGCTTATATTTGGCAAATACAGGCTGAGCATCCAATACCGAATCGGCTCCTGCGGTAGAATAACGATTGTGTCCAATGGCACAATCCCCCTTTAGAAGCTCAAAAGAAGACTCATCAAATACGTCAGTTACCAATCCCCTTTTTTTAATCAAATGAATTTTATCTCCATTTGCGGTAGAGATGCCCGTAGACTCTTGTCCGCGATGCTGCATCGCAAAAAGAGAATAATACGCTATTTTTGCTGCATTTTTTGCACCATATATACCTACAATTGCACACATCTTATATTCCTAAACAGTCATTGATGGAGTAAAATCCACTCTCTTGGTTGACTAGCCATTTTGCAGCGCGTATCGCTCCTTTAGAAAATGTTTCCCTGCTGGTTGCAGTATGATTAAGCTCCAGATACTCGCCGTCATTATAAAAACCTACCGTATGGCGCCCCACAATATCTCCTCCTCGCAAAGCCATTACGGCAATCTCATCTTTGGTTCTTGCTCCTATCTGTCCGTCTCTGCCGGAGATACGCACCTTCTCAAGATCAAGACCTCTTCCTTTGGCTGCAAACTCACCCAAAGTCAATGCCGTACCGCTCGGTGCATCTACCTTGTGCCTATGGTGTTGCTCTACAATTTCAATATCAAAATCTCTCAATGTGGCAGAAACTTTTTCTACAAGTTGTTTAAGCAGAGCAATACCTGCTGACATATTAGACGCATACAGCACCGGCATCTCTTTGGCTGCTTCTCTCATCAAATTTTGCTGATGCATAGTAAATCCGGTTGTTGCAATTACCAAAGGTTTTGGATTTTCCAAAGCTGCTTCACAAAGCTCCTGTGTTGCTTCAGGTGCAGAAAAGTCAATAACAACATCACAATTTTCCAACACTGTTTTCATGCTGTTTGTTACCATTACGCTGGCTGGAAATATTCTCTCCGCTCCGTCAAATACATGCACTGCGCCCAAAATAAGTTCCGGATCGTTTTCTAAATTATCGATCAACAAATTGCCTACTCTTCCCGTACTTCCGACAATGCCTACTCTCGTTTTTTGTAGTTTTGTCATTTATGCATGCTCCTGAATATATGAAATTACTTGCAGCGCAGCCGTCGCACCATCGCCTGCCGCACATACTACTTGTTTTGGTGCTTCAATACGCACATCGCCTGCCGCAAAAAGTCCGGCCAGTGAGGTTTTCATGCTCAAGTCCACAACCACCTGCCCCCACTCGCTCACTTCACAAATAAAATGGCCATTTTCATCTTTAAGTACTTCATTATTTACATTATGCCCCACAAATACAAAAATTCCCGGAACATCCAGTGCAGACACATTGCCCTCTTTATTTTTAATTCTTATGCCGCCTACGCCCATGGCATCACCAAAAACCTCTTCTATGGTTGTATCAGTTAACAAATGAATATTTTCTTTCCTTTGGACTCTTTCGATGGTTGACGGTGCCGCTCTAAATGTATCTCTCCTGTGAATGACATAAACTTCTGAGCAAATATTTGAAAGATAGAACGCCTCTTCAAGTGCCGTATCTCCTCCGCCAAGCACAGCCACCGGTTTGTTTTTATAGAAAAATCCATCACACGTGGCACAGGTACTAACCCCCTTGCCGAAAAAATCATCTTCGCCTTTAAAGCCGGCCTTTTTAGGGGTACTTCCGGTGCACACAATCACCGTTTTTGCCTGTGCTGTTTCGCTGTTTTCAAATGTTAAAGTAAAGTACTTATCATTTTTTGTTATATGCTGAATCTTTTTCATTTCATGTTTCAATCCAAAATGAAAACATTGTTCTTGCCATGTATCCATAAAATCCATACCTGTTTTGCTATGGTCAAAAAATCCCGGATAATTTTCTATTTCGGAACTCTGTGTGATTTGTCCCCCCGGTAGCCCCATCTCAAAAAGTGTTACATGTTTTAACCCACCGCGTGTTGCATACAGTCCCGCGGCCAATCCGGCCGGTCCGCCACCAATAATTGCACAATCTAACATTTTGTATCCTTAAAATGATTAAGCAAATTATACTATTGTAAAACTTGATTCATTATTTTGATAGGAAAGTTTTAAAAAGTTATAGTACCAAAAAGCGGTTAATTGCATAAACCTGCTCTTTAGCCAGAAAATATTAAGATTTCACATGAAGCAAAGCCTCATGTGCTCGTGTCAACTATCAGGATTATAGTTGAGCGTTTAGTTTTTGGGCAAATGCGTCTTTGGAGGCCGCACCTACCATTTGATCTACAACCTCACCATTTTTAAAGAAAAGAATAGCAGGAATTGATCTGATACCGTATTTAACAGCCAAATCTTGTTGTTCATCGGTATTCACTTTTGCAATAGTTGCCTTGCCCTCAAATTCTTCTGCAAGCTCTTCAATTACCGGAGCGATCATTCTGCAAGGTCCACACCATGGAGCCCAAAAATCTACCATTGTTACACCTTCTGCTACTGTCGCATCAAAGTTTGCTGTTGTCAATTCTACATATTTTGCCATATTACATCCTTTTAATTTATTTAACAAATTATACACTAATGTTCGTTAATGAGCCATTGTTATAACTTATATTTTTTATTTTGTCAACCCCGCATGTCTTCTTTTTTTATATCCAGCCGCAATAATACTCTTACTATGCTCAAGTTTTTCCATCAAAATATATAAAAATCTAAAGGGTGATATTTTCGATCAACTCTACGTTATCTTGACGTATTATCATGGCATCGACACTAAAAACAACATGCAAACCTTTAGTTTTCATATAGTATTGAGCAGAGTTTATCACCTTACGTAATTTCGAAGGGGTAATATTGTAAATAGGATCAAAATCGGCTTTGGCGCTTTTAACTTCTATAAAATGAAGTACGTCATCTTTGCTGGCAATGATATCTATTTCTCCTAGTTTTCTGGCAAAATAGTTTCGTTCAAGGATTACAAAACCTGCCTGTTCCAAAAAATGTGTCGCAAGAGCTTCACTTTTATCGCCATACTTTTTAGGAAGCTCACGCATCAGCTACAAGCAACCTCATCGCCTACGGGAATTACATCAACTTTTACGGATTTAAAACGCGCTGTCATAACCAGCGCATCACACTCGTCTCCAAAAAGAGCATTGATGCGGCTTGAAGCATGATGAAAAGTGCAAAATAGTGTTCTTGGCCTTATCTTATCGGTATAGCGCACACTCAATGCTTCGCTTTCTCCGTATTGACTGCGCAAAATTACCTTATCCCCGAACTTCTCTTTATCCCCGGTATTTGCCAAAAGCATATCTTCATTGTATTTGCCATCAAGGAGATTGCTTCTTTTGGTTTGTGCTGCATTATTGTAATGTACAAGTGTTCGGCCTGTCGTTAAATAGTATCCGTCAAAACTCTGTTTATAAAAAACTTTTTCACGTATTTCTTGCACCATGCCTCTAGGCTCATACTGTCTATAGATATATTTGCCCAACCCGTCTTCCGTGCGGAAATCCAACAAATGTAAAATAGGCGTATCTTCATGATAGATAGGCCACTGCATCCCTCTTTTTCGGTGACGTTCAAGCCTATAATAGTCTGCGCCGGCAAATCTTCGGGGAGCAACCTTTTTCACTTCATTCCAAACATCTTCGCTTGTTTTAAAATTAAAATTCTCACCGTCATTAAGCTTGGCTGCCATCTGCGTCAATACTTCCCAGTCATCAGGCAAATCACTTTGCACCAAAGGCTGTGAAAGATGCAGCCTTCGCATTGCATTCACATAAACCCCTGTCTTTTCATAAGCACTTTTAACCCCTATGACAATATCTGCTCTTTTGGCAATTTCTGTCATAAAAAGCTCTTGCACCATGATAAACTCCAGCTTCTCAATAGCTTTGTCCGTTTTATTGACATTTGGGTGAATATGCATGATGTCTTCACCCATGTTCAGCAATGCTTTAATTTTTCCTTCAAGCATTGCATCAATAAGTTGCGGAGTCATCAATCCTTCCGCTTTGGGCTGCTGATAATCGGGAGCAAAATAAGGCAGACAACCCATATCACAGGCTCCTTGAACATTATTTTGTCCTCTAAGCGGCATCAATCCCGCTCCACTTTTTCCTACATTTCCCGTCATCAGCGCAAGATGTGTAATTGCCATTACCGCATACGATCCATCCAAATGCTCTGTGACTCCAAGCCCCCAAAAAATCATCGATTTTTTAACTGCATACTCCCTTGCTATGTTAGGTATCATTTTTGCAAGGTATTCATAGCCTTCGATCTCTTTAAAAAAACGAGGATCCGCATAAGGGTCATTTAAGATCTTTTCTTTAAACTCTTCAAAACCTTTGGTACGATTTTTAATAAAACTTTCATCATACAATTCTTCATCGATTATTACATATGCCATCATATTGAGTATCAGAAGATTGGCTTCAAACGGGATAATACAGTTATGTTTTGCCAATTTTGCCAATTTGGTTTCTCGAACATCTATCACCGCGAGGTTATTATGATTTTTTGCCGTATCGACAATACGGTTTGAAATGATAGGATGCGCCTCTAGCGTGTTGGAACCCATAACCACTATAAACTCTGTTTCATAAATATCATTATACGGGTTGGTTGCCGCACCTTCGCCGATCGTTGCTCTCATTCCTTTAAGGCTCGGAGAGTGACAGACTCTTGCACAGTTGTCTACATGGGGCGATTCCATCGTCTCCCGACAAAATTTCTGGAAAGCATATGCACTCTCACAGGAAGTTCTTGCACCGCCAATGGCACAAAAGCTACCTCCGCCATACTCTTTTTTGATTTGATCTAATTTCATTGCAGCAATGCTTGTGGCTGTATCCAGATCACATGTCATATACTCTGTATCGAAAGGTAAAAGTTTTTGAATGAAAGTTTCTTTAAGAAATGGATTTTTTTCCAAAAATGATTTTTTGATACGCGACTCTCTGATGCGGTCTTTTGCTTCTACAAAGTCATATCCGTATTTTCCTTTGATGCAAAGTTTTCCCTGAGAAACAATGCCATCTTTTTGAGCAAATATTTTAATGATCTTATTGTTTTCAACCACGCCGGTAATATCACACCCTACACCGCAGTAGGTACACACACTCTCTATTTCTTGCGTATCAGCTTTTTTTGTCACAGAATACCTTTGGAACCATTATTGTGAAAAATTATTTTTATTTTTAACCTAGTTTAACTTAAAAAACAGCCATAAAATGATTCTGACTGTATTCCACACTCTTTTTTAGACAATTTTTCCAAAACGGGCAAGACTGTCCCTTGTGCCATTTAATTAAAATTCCCAAACACCAACGGGGCTTTAAGATCAAGTGTTTTGATCTCTTGCATCACTATCTGAAGCTCATCTATCTTTTTGCCGCTCACTCTGACTTCATCCCCTTGTATGGAAGGGGTTACTTTAAGTTTGAGGTCTTTAATCGCTTTGACGATCTTTTTAGCTTCTTCTTTGTCTATCGAGTCAACAATTCTATAGATAACTTTCACATTGCCGCCGCTGATACCTTCTGTTTTGATTTCTTCAAGTGATTTGCCTGCGATGCCTCTTTTAATAAGCTTGCTAATCAATATATCTTTGAGCGCCTCTATCTTCTGGTCGCTAGAGCTGCTCAGACTGAGTGTTTTGGCTTTTTCGTTCAAATCAATTTCGGCCACGATTCCTTTAAAGTCAAACCTGCTAGTCACTTCTTTTTCTGCCATCACAATAGCATTTTTAAGTTCCATCATGTCCAATTTTGCTGTAATATCAAAATAGTGGTCTTTTGCCATTACTGTTCTATCCTTATCATTCCGATTTTTCCGTGCACCACAGCAAGCTTCTGGAGTGCAGCCATGGCTTCTTGAATTTTTCTCTCTTTGCATTCATGGGTAACAAAAAGCAACTCTACACAGGCATCTTTATCGTCATCGGGCTTTTGCATCATCGCTTCTATAGAGATATCCAACTCACTTAATAAATTGGTCACTTGTGCCAACACACCTTTTTGGTCATCCACGCTCATTCGTAAATAATAGTGTGACCGAATTTCCTCTCTGGGCAGCAATTCCAATCCGTCTTCTAAAGGTTTTTTGTAACCCAGCATCGGCCCGCTATTGCCTCGAACAATATCGATAATATCTGCAATAACAGCTGAAGCTGTTGCATTTCCGCCGGCTCCTGGGCCGTAATACATGGTTTCTCCGACACAATCGCCATTGACCATTACAGCATTCATTACGCCATCCACTTTGGCAAGCATACTCTCTTGAGGAATCATTGTAGGATGAACCCGCAACTCCACTTTATCCCCTACTTTTTTGGCAATACCTAAAAGTTTAATGGCATACTCAAAATCTTTTGCAAACGCCACATCGGTTGGAGTGATGTTTTCAATCCCCTCAATCAAAATATCTTCAGGCTTTGCATCTAAACCATAAGCAATACTTGCCAAAATAAGCAACTTGTGAGAAGCGTCAAAACCACCTACATCAAAAGTCGGATCTGCCTCAGCGTAACCTAACATCTGAGCTTCTTTCAAGATCTCATCATAGCGTGCGCCTTCGTTGATCATTTTTGTAAGCATGTAGTTGCATGTACCATTCATTATCCCCAAAATAGAGGTAATATGATTCGCTGACAATCCGTTTCTGAGCGCCCCGATAATAGGAATTCCTCCGGCAGTACTTGCTTCATACATAAAAGGAATATCTCCTGCAAGTGCTTGCAGCTCATAACGATGATACGCGAGCAGGGCTTTATTGGCCGTGACTACCGGTTTTTTATTTTCAAGTGCTCGTTTGACCAAACCATAAGGCTCTGCAACGCCGCCCATAAGCTCAACAATAATATCAATCTCTGAATCATCCACAACATCGTAAGGGTTATCACTAAGAGAGATAGAGATATTGCGTTCTTTGGAAAGGTTCTTGACGACTCCTGATTTAACTACAATCTTTTTGCCTGCTCTCGCTTCAATGATATCTGCATTTGCTTCAAGTATCTTTGCGACGCTGGCACCTACAGTGCCTACACCCAAGATGCCTATTTTAACCATGCTTCTTTTCCTCTTCTAAGGTCTTGAGGAATTTTTTGATATTTCTGGCCGCCTGACGGATTCTTTTCTCGTTTTCAATTAGGGCAATACGTACATATTCATCGCCGTACTTGCCAAATCCGATTCCCGGGCTCACAGCTACGCCTGCCTGGACGAGAAGCTGTTTGGAAAACTCCAAACTCCCCATATGGCGTGCCGCTTCAGGTATTTTTGCCCAAATAAACATACTTGCCCTTGGCTTTTCCAGCGGCCATCCCGCTTGCGTAAATGCCTCGACTGTAATATCTCGTCTATGTTTATAGCGAGGGAGAACTTCTTCCTCCGGGATATGCCCATATTCGTCAAGCGCTACCGTTGCCGCCACCTGAATTGGTGTAAACATTCCATAATCCAGCCATGATTTTATGCTTTGCACGGCTCCTATCAGTTTACGATTTCCTACAATAAACCCGACACGCCATCCTGCCATACTGTAGCTTTTACTAAGCGTATAAGACTCAACTGCAACATCTTTTGCTCCTTCTACCTCTAAAATAGACGGCGTTTTATACCCATCAAATGCCAAGTCCGCATAAGCAATATCAGAAATAATATAAAATCGCTTCTCTTTAGCCAATGCTACAATGCGTTTATAAAAGTCCAAAGTTACAGTCGCTGTCGTGGGATTGTGTGGAAAATTAAGCACCAAAAATTTAGCTTTTGGCACAGAATTTTCCAATGCATCTTCAACATCTGCTAAAAATCGATCCTCATCTACCTCAAATGTCTTTTCATTAAATACCAATTCCATCTTTTCAACATTGGCTCCGGCTAAAATAAAAGCTTGAGAATGAATTGGATAAGTAGGATCAGGAACAATGGCAACGTCACCCGGATTTGAGATGGCCTGCACCAAATGCACATACCCCTCCTTGCTCCCCATGGTAGCAACCACTTCAGTCTCAGGATCTAGATCAACATTATATTTTCGCTTATACCATTTTGTCATCGCAAGCCGCAGTTTATAAATCCCTTTGCTGGCACTGTAGCCGTGTGTCTTGTCGCGATTTGCCGTTTCGCACAGTTTATCTACGATAGGCTGAGGCGTTCTTCCGTCAGGATTTCCCATCGAAAAATCGATAATATCTTCGCCTGTTCTTCTTGCATTCATTTTTAACTCATTGATTTGTGCAAAAATATATTTTGGCAATCTGTTTATTTTTTCAAACTGTATTTCATCAAACATGCTCTTCCTCTTTTGTGCTTTTATTTTTTATTGTTATTTTTTTGCATTATGGCATTTGTGTTGCATTCGTCTCATCTGGCACTTTTATCTCATCTGGCACTATGGCAGATAATTCACTTTCTTTGTCTGCTTCTTCTTCTGCTACCGAAGCGATCACCGTTTCGATGCTTAATTCATCGGTTGTCGTCTTCACATCCCCTGCTGCCTCTTCCTGTGAGATTTTATTTTCCATGAAAGGAAGAATATTTTCTAAATGTTTTTTATCAAACTGCGTAAAAAAATACCAAGAGACATAGACGAGCAATCCGAGCACTAAAATCAAGAGCCATTTTGATTTTCCTCGTTTTTGGTGCACTACAGGAATGCCTACTGTTCTTTTTCCCTGAAGCTCCATATGTTGAGAATAATACTCCTGTGCTTCTGCTCTGAGCGAATCCAAGTCGGCACGATACTCTCTCTCGATGATAGAAATAAACCCCAACGCTTTTGTTTTTTGCAAAGCACCAAAATCAGCAACAAAAAGTCGTTCAAGCGTGTCTTTAGCAATATTGGTTTTTTTACTGATACTGTCGAAGCTGTTTGTTTCAAGTATCTCATTTAACTGCATAACTCATCCTGTGTATTAATATTGCTGCTGCTGCACTCACATTTAAAGAATTAAATGCGTGCTTCATCTTTATGGAAATCATTTGGTTTATTTTAGATTTTGCCTTCTTCGAAAGTCCTTCGCCTTCACTGCCCAACACCAACACACGCTTGGCTGAAAAAGTGGCAGTCTCAACAGCATCTCCCTCCATAGAGGCCCCATAAAATGCAAATCCTACCTGCTGCAATTCATTAAAAACATCCAAAATATTGGGCGCGATCACTAATGGCATATCCAATAGTGCACCTGAACTTGTACGTGCAATACCTGCAAAATTGAGCTGCTTTACTCCTGCAACAATGACCGCATCTGCTCCAAGTGCATAAGCACTTCTTATGATTGCTCCAATATTTCCTGTATCCGTTAGGCCATCCAGCATCACAATAAAATCAGTTTGCTTTATCGACGAAAGCAAACTTTGCTCAAAATCATCAATTTCAACTAAGATCCCTTGATGATTTCCCCCCTTGCTCATGGATTGAGCCCACTTTTCTTCCAAGAATTTTATCTTCGGCTTAAAACCATCAAAAAGCTTTTGACTAAGCAAACCTTTTTTCGCCAAATAAACTGTCTGTACCGATTTTGGGTGATGCTCTAAGGCATAGAGGCATACTTGTTTTCCATAAATTATCATAAAAATGATTTTAGCGAAGTTTTGCTGTATGAAGGATAAGAAAAAAAGAGGGTAAAATGAAATTTTATTTTATTTTTTCAATAATATCTCATACCACTCTTTTATGCCTCTGTCACTAAGTTTTGCAAGAAGTTTTGCCTTGGGTTTCGGAGGCAAATCTAAAGCCAGCACCTCATCGAAGGAGAGACTTTTTTCTTTGCCTTTTTTTGCACCAATCACCACAACCCATTCTCCGCGAATAATACTATCTTCAAGCTGCTCATTAAGGCTCCTGGCTGTACCCTTATAATATCTTTGAAATTTTTTACTGATCTCTTTAGCCAAAAACAGCTCCCTGTCTTCATCGATCGCCGCAATCTCTTTTAAAAGTTTTTCCAAGCGATGCGGCGCCTCATAAAGCACAGTAGCATATCCATTATGCATTGCTTCGCTTAAAGCACTGCTTCTTGGGTTTCCTTTGTGGGGCAAAAATCCAAAAAAAAGAAATTTTCCCTCTTCAAATCCTGAAGCAGCGTACGCTGTAGTTACGGCACTCGCTCCTGGCAAAACATCATAATCTATCTCTTCTTGCTGACAATACGCAACCAATAGCTGTCCGGGGTCGGAGATCACAGGCATTCCAGCATCGCTCACATAAACAACTTCTTTTGAACTTAAAACCGGGCCAAACTGTACCAAACGCTCCATACCGTTATGTTCATTGAAAGAATAAAATTCAGCATCAGGATAACACATACCAAAACGTTCTTCAAGCAAACGCAACAAATGCTTTGTGTTCCGTGTATCTTCACATAAAAAAATTTGTGTTTTTTCAAAAAGCTTTATGGCACGAAGTGTAATATCTTGAGGATTTCCGATAGGGGTGGGAATAAATGTTAACACAGAAAAGTTCTCCTTGAACCGGAGAAAAACCTAGGCTTAACTCCTTTTTTAAACTTTGCGCACAGCAAAATTATATAATAAAGAATCAATGGCCCAGGCGGGAAGATTTTATAAATTAACCAAGGTTATATTTTTTCTTAAATTTATCAACACGTCCAGCCGCATCAACAATCTTCTCAGAACCGGTAAAGAACGGGTGGCATTCATTGCAGATATCAATACTCAATTCAGACTTGTCTGATTTGACTTCAAATGTATTACCGCATGCACAAGTTACTTTACATTCCATATATTCAGGATGAATCTCTTTTTTCATTTTTATACCTTTTTAGTTTTTTGGCGACAGGTAACCAGCCTGTTCCGGTACATCCTGTACCCTTCCGCTGTCTTAGATAGCGGGTCACTGCAACACTCTTTGGCGAGACAGCTCTCTTGCGCGCTGCAAGGAAATTCAGAACGGAATTATACCTAAAAAGTTTTAAAAAATTATAAATTTAAATGCCTTGTGTCTTATTTTCCAAAAAATTCCTGATAACAGGATTTTGCCCAGCCTTCAATCATTTTTGCATTTTTTATCCCTGTTTCGCCTTTCCAAATTTCATTGGTCACAGGCGTTGCAAAGCTGAATCTTTGTTTTTCTTTATCATAAGCATACTCCGAATGGATAAAGATACCCCTCTGAGGATAAGCAGAAACAGCAGAAACACAGATAGTTATCGGCGTTGTCCATTGGGGTTTTGGTTGCCTGTTAATCTTTGCAGCGATTCGTCTGGCTACATTTTGCCCTTCAGTGAGCGAAGTATTGCCGGACTTTGAAAACCCCATCGGTCTGGCATCGCCTGAAATATAGATATTGGGATGCCCATGGACCTCATAGGTTTCGACATCAATATCCCCTTCGAGCCTGTTGTAGACTGAATCTTTGGCAACCCCTGCAATTTCAAGAAGTTTTCCGCCTCTGACATGAGGATAAAAAGATGCATCATCAAAGCGATATTCATCAAACTCGGTTTTTACAATTTTCTTGTCTAGATCAATGCTCTCTATCGCCGCACTGGACTCCAAAACGATATAATCTTTATACAGCTCATCGATCGCCGTATGAAAACCATGCTCTTTGATCGTAATATCATTATTCTCATCGAGTAAAATAATTTTTGCTTTAAGTTTCTTTTGCTTGAAATAGTCCGCAACAAGACAAGCTCTCTCATACGGAGCAGGAAGGCATCTGTAATTTCCGCCCGGCACCGTCATAAGGAAAGTTCCGCCCTTGAAATTTTTAATCTTCTCTTTAAGTGTCATATGCTCAGATCCGGGCCGAAAAGCGGCCGGATACTCTTGTCTGAGTCTGTTTTCAAGCACAATGTCATCAGTCCAATACGAATAATCATACTCAATTCCCGGTGCCAATACGAGATAATCATACGGGATATCACCCTCACTGGTATGCAAAATAGAATTTTCTTTATCCACTCCGGTGGCAGTCGCATGGAAATAGGTATAGTTATGATTTCTGGCTGCCTTCAAATAATCATGTGTCAAAAACTCCAAATCAACTTTATCGATCAGCCACTGATTGCTGAGAGGACAAGAGATAAAAATCTCTTTTTGCTCCACCAATACTACGTCCGCCAAAGGCGCAAACAATTTGGTATATTTGGCAACACTCAGTCCTGACCAGCCGCCGCCCACCACTACAACTCTTGGGCCCTTGATCTTTTGAATAGGCGCAAGATTTGTTTTTTTTGCAGGCCGCATATTGTCTTTTGTATCAGAAGCATTACTTTGCGTAGCAAACAATGCAGCCGTCAATGTTGTGGTAAACTTAAGGACATCTCTTCTTGAAATCTTCACTCAACATTCCTTTTTGGTTGATTTATAATAATATTTTACCCGCAACGGCACAAACCGCGCTTTCGCTTTTAAGTACCAATGGCGTATCAAAACCAACGGTTTTTTCCGAAGAAAACAAAGCAATTTCATCCTCTGTAAATCCGCCTTCGCATCCTACCACAATTGTATCCAAAGGGATCTCTTTGTCAAATGTATTGTCTGAAAAATTCAATAAATAGCTTTGGGGGTTTTGCGTTAAAAATGTTTTTAAATCTTTAGCTGTATCTAGGGCCATTAGTGTACTTCGCCCTGACTGCTGGGAAGAATTCAACAAAATTTTTTGCAAACGGGAAAAATCGACTTGAAAACTTTTTTGGGAGCGCGCACAATAGATAAAAGTGATCTTCTCCACTCCCATTTCATTGAGTGAAGCAATATTTTTTTCTATATTTTTCGGATCAATAATGCACCAGCCAATATGCAATGGCCGTCGAGCCTTGATTTCCAAGAGTTCACTTTCCTCCAATGCCAACTCTACACTTTTTTTATCAATTGCAGCAATACGGTAGCGATGAATCAAACCGTCTTGAAGATTTCGCACATAAAGAATATCATTATCTTTGTGTCTGCGTACCTTAAAAATATAACGGTGCTCTTCTCCCAGAAGAGTCAATTGAGGCTTACCTGCCTCCTTATGATAGAGATATAACACCTTTTACTTCCATTACTTTGAATATAACCATAAAGATTACCAGCAAGATTTGCACCGCAGAAATCTTTAAAAAAGCTCCTCTGAGAAGCTTGTTTGTCTGTTCATTTTGCAGATTGCCTATTTTAATCAATTTATATTTACGTATCTCTATATACATCATTGCTGCCCAGATCGCTATCATCAAAATAATACTTAGCGTCATACCGAATCCGCCCATAACCAGAGCAACAATGCCCACAAATGCAATCATCGCAATAAGTGCCTGAAAAATCATAGTGTAAATAAAATTTGCTTTTCTAAATCCATTAGGATTTTTTATACCCACAAAAGGAATCAACAACCCCCCTACTAAAAATCCTAAAAAAACTTTAACCAGAAGAGAGTGCGTAAGTAAAATTTGTTCCAACATACCCCGTTGTCCTTAATTTATTAATATCTCTAATTATACTCAAATTTGTTATAATCTATCTCATTTTAAAACAAAGGTTTTTTTGTATGGCTATTTCTATTACTGAAGCATTGGACATTATTTATCAGAATACCTCTGCGGTAAGCACAGAAATTCTTCCTATTGAAGCGTCATTGGGGCGTATTGTGGCAGAAGATTATATAGCAAAGTTTGATTTACCTGGATTTGACAACTCTGCCATGGATGGATATGCAGTCAAGTGTGCAGATGCCGGCAAGACGGTTGACTGCAATGAAGTTCTCTATGCCGGGGACACTCCAAAAACAAATCTTAAGCAAGGGTGTGCTATTAAAATCATGACCGGTGCACCGATTCCGGAAGGATGCGAAGCCATAGTTCCTATTGAAAAAATAAAAATTCGAGGCAATCAAGTAATGCTCCCTGCATCGATCGAAAACGGTGCACATATCAGGCATGCGGGAGAGGACATTAAAAATGGAATTCCTTACCTGCATAAAGGTGAAAAAGTAAATGCCTACAGTATTGCTCTTCTCGCCAGCCAAGGGGTTACACATATTATGGTCAGACGCAAAATCAAAGTATCAGTATTCGGTACCGGAGATGAGCTCCGCTCACATTTTGAAAAAATCGCACCTCATCAGCTCTATAATTCAAACACTCCCATGTTTCTTGCACGTGCAGAGGAACTAGGTTGTGAGGTACGGTATATAGGCAATAGCGGAGACAGCATTGATTCTCTTAAAAAGATGATTGCAGCAGCCATTGATTCTGATATCATTCTTACAAGCGGGGGTGTAAGTATGGGAGATAAAGATTTTACAAAAGAAGCTTTTGGTGAACTAGGGATGAAAACCCACTTCAGTCAAGTGGAAATTAAACCAGGCAAGCCTACTTCCTATGGAAAAATAAAAGAGAGCGCCATTGTTAATTTGCCGGGGAATCCTTTGGCCTCAATGGTAAACTATGAAATTTTTGTGTGTGCGCTCATTGCGAAAATGAGCGGAGCCAATGCCCACTATCATGGCACCATAAGTACACAAATTGCACACGATTATCAACTGCGCGGGGGAAAATATACCGCATGCCTGGGTTATTTTGACGGAACTTCTTTTGCGCCTTTATCCCAGCAGCTTCCGGGCATGGTGTCACCCATGCATAAGGCCAATGCCATGATAATTACAACTCCGAATCTCAAGTTTCTCCAAAAAGGTTCAACTGTGAAAATTATTCCGATTGGATGGAACATGCACAGATGCCAAAAAGAAGATTTTTTTACAAAGTGAGAAGAATTTAAAAATCTCCCGCAGATGCGGGAAAAAATATAAAACTTATTTTATATTCGAAATATATACCGCAATAGCCTTAATGTCCTCATCGCTTACTGCATCCATTTGACTTTTCATAAGTGCACCCATGCCGGATATATTTCTTGTGCCTGCTTTGTATTCATTCATTGCTGCTATAAGATTGGCTTCTGATTGCCCTGCAATAATTTCGGATTTACCAAGTGCTTTTGTTTTACCGTCCTGTCCGTGGCATCCTGTACATTTTGCATAAGCTGCCGGTGCTTCTATTGTTTTATTTGCTTCTGAGACCTCTTGTATTGTCTCAGAAGTTGTCATATTTTCTTCAGTCATTGCAACCTCCGGTGTAGCTGCTTGTACTATCTTTGCTGTTGCTTCTTTTGTTTTTTCTGCTGCTTCTGCTGCTTCTGTTTTAACCGCATCTACTGCCTCTTTTGTTGCCTCAACTGTTTTGGATGCCGCCTCTTGTGCAGCGAGTTTAGTTTCTTCAGCTGCCTTTGATACTGTTTCTTGTACTGCTGCGGTTGCTTCTGCTGCTTCTTTTTTTGTCTCTTCTCCGCATGCCGTAAAAAGCACTGTTGCTGCTATCAATAAAAACAGTGTTATTTTTTTCATTTATTTTCCTTTTTAATTTAATTTTATAATTATACTAAACTTTTTTTGGATTCTGGATTAAGGTGCATTGCAATAGCTTATCCCAAAGTGTTTTATCGCTCCATTCGCTTTGTACCTGTTGCGAAAAAATAATCTCTTCTAAGTGTATTGTACCCATAATCTCACTATGCGCATCTTCTCTAAAACCCTGCGCATAGCCTGTTTCCGTTTCGTGCACAATGATACTGTGAAGCTTTACATCTCTTTCTCCGTTCACCATGCCCGTACACGCCAATATCCGCTCCACTATTAAATAAATTACACGTGAAAATTGTTCAGCAGAAGGAGAAACAGGAAGTTCTATCCAGCGACTGCTATGTGTCTTCATGGCTTCCGTATAGGCTTTATTATCTTTAGACCAAAGAGTAATCGCATGATCAAAAGAATCAATTAATTCTTTAATATACTGCTTGGTTAAGCCAAAATCATATACCATCTGTCCATTGTCAAGATAATTTGATTCGAGCAATACTTCTATTTTGTAGGAATGTCCATGGATATTTTCACTGCATCTTCTTGTGGTACAATTGCGAACAATGTGTGCATTTTCAAATTTAAAGAGTTTCCGTATCAACATATTTCTATCCTTAATCGGAGTAAGTTTGGCTGATTTTAACACATCCACCTAAAAATAAGATGAAACAAACCGGTTAATATCCTTTATACCCCTTGTGTCGTATCAAAAACACGTATATGCAATCTATCGCTATATCTAAAATTTTGCGCCATACAAAAGTAAAAAACAAATTTGTCATTTTTCACAATCGACTCCCTGCTTTCACCTACAGGCATACAATAGATATCTGACTTTGGCAATATCTCTCTAATAGCATTAATTTCAGCGAGTGCCGTTGTTTCTATCAATCGTGCATCAATAGTAAATTTTAAGAACGATTCTTTAGCGTAAGAAACAATACTCCTTAAAGCCCTGGAATTAATACGCTTTTCTCTGCTCTCACCGCTATTTGTCAACTTAATAGAAAGTGCAAAAACACAGTTTTTATATGCAGGATAGTTTTTAAAATCTATTTCTATGGTGCCATTGGTCTCAAAGGTTACAAGAATCTTTTGTGACACTAGCCACTCTATCACCTCATAAAAAACCTTATCTTTATAATACAACAGAGGCTCACCTCCTGTGATAACCACATGAGGACGATAACCAATAATTTGAAATTCATCTTTAAGTTTTGCTATCAGCTCACTGCTCTGCTCTATCTTTTGCCATATTTTTGCAAAGCTGGCATCCACCGCAAAATAAGTATCACATCCATATCGCAACTCACCATTCATTTCATAACAAGTGCCAAATCCTGGACAATTAAGATTGCACCCTCCCGTTCTTAAAAAATACGAGGGGACACCTGCGTACTTACCTTCGCCCTGTATAGAAAAAAATTGTTCGGTCAAATAAAACAAAAATATCCTTTATTATTAATTTTGACGAACAATCAACCCCCTGTTTCATAAAACGCGCGAGCAGAAGTTTCCTGTGCTTTTCCGCTCTCTTCTTCATTCCATCTGTTTTCTTTTGGTTTATCTTTGAGAACTTGTGCAAGTACTCCGGCGGCTTTTTCTATATCTCCTTCTTTGATCGCTTCGGCGATACTCATGGCTTCATCAAAATAAAGACACGGTATGAGATTTCCTTCAGCCGTAAGACGAATACGGTTGCAATTTTCACAAAAATCATGCTTATGAGGATCGATCAATCCAAATTCTGTGCCATCTTCCAAAAGATAATTAAACGATGGGCTAGCCCCTTCTCTTCCTAGAGCTTTGATTGTATGCCCTTGTTTAACTTTTGCCAAAATTTCTTTGCCATGCATGCCTCTCAGCGCTTGGGATGCATGGCGATTTTCCATATATTCAATGAATCGGACTTTAATGTTACGTACTTTACAATACTCCAAAATATCTAAAATTTCATCATCGTTAATACCTTTAAGCGGCACCATATTGATTTTAACCTTAAGTCCCACTTCTAAAGCTTTTTCTATCCCTTTGAGTACACGATCCAGTACATCTCTGCCTGCAATTTTAGCAGCCGTCTCTGCCTTAAGGGAATCCAAAGAGATATTGACCCTTTTAAGCCCTGCATCTTTAAGGCGTTGCGCTGTTTCAGGAAGCAAATAGCCATTTGTCGTCAGCGCCAAATCAATATCAGGCTTGTAATCGCTTATCATTTTGATAAAGGTATCCAGATCTTCTCTAAGCAAAGGCTCGCCTCCGGTCAAACGGATTTTTGTAACCCCTTCATCTATAGCTACCTTTACAAATAAAAAAAGTTCTTCAAAGCTAAGTAAATTTTCTTTAGGCACCCAGGAAAAAGGTTTTTCGGGCATACAATACTGACATCGAAAATTGCATCTTTCTGTTACTGAAATTCTCAGATAATTTACTGTTCTACCATATCCATCAATAAGCATTTCAATCCTATATTTTATAATTTTGCTTAGAGTATCAAAATGTAGATAAAAATAAGTTAATGCAGATTGAAAATAAGAATAAAAAAATGACGGGGGCAACAGTACGGAGAAACTCCGTACTGTTGTAAGAAAATATTCTTAGTGAAGATCTTTCCACTGAGATTTTTTCCAAAGGTAAGCTAATACCGTAAACACTACAAAGAAAAGTAATACCCATGGTCCGATCGCTTCTCTGGCAGGCTTGCTAGGATCTCCGACTTCTTCAAGATACGCTTTTACTTTTTCATATCCTTCATGCGACAATCCAACCCTAGGCATTGAAGTACCTGGAAGCTGTGCTTGAGGATTTTCTACAAACGTTTCCATAAAATGCTCTGATCTCGCTCTAATCATAATAGAGAGATCCGGTGGCAATTTACCCATATAGGCTTTTACCATTTCTTGCTCTTCAATTACTTTGATCTTATGTGCCAATGCATCTTTTTCATACTTAAACGTTGGAGTGTCACCAAGTTGCGTTGTCTTAGCGTATCTCATAGCATGACATCTGGCACACGCTTCATCAAATGCTTGTTTGCTAGTTACCTCACCAGCCATTTTTTCTTGCATATAAGCAACAATGTCTGCAATTTGTTGATCGTCGGTAACCATCGTTTTGATTGATCCCATCGGATGCGTCATTGTGTCTTCGTATTTATGGTCAACATTGGATGCCATTGCTGGATCTTTAATAAGGGCGATCAAATAGTTTTTATCATACAAAACACCCGCATGGTCAAGATTTGGCGGGATAACGCCTCCCATATTAACACCTGAACCATTATGGCATCCCAAACAAGTAGCAAATGCTGCTTCCCCATTGGCAGCATTACCTTGAAGCTGTGCAATTTTTTCTACATCAGCCCAAAATGATTTTTTTGCTTCTACTTTTGCTTGCGCTTCAGCTTCTTTGCTGCCACTCTCTTTAGCTTTAACTACTCCTGCTTCCGCTTCTTTTATATCCGCTTCTCCATTATAGGTAAATCCATGACCTTCCACGTGTTTATGCATTTGTGAGTGTGCAAAAGGCTCAACTCCCCAATAAGTAACAAGCGTAAAGAATACAACTACTGCTAATATTTTTAGTTCTCTCATTCTTTTTGTCTCCCTACAGCTTTTTTTCAAATTTTGTAATCACAATCAATGCAGGTCCCAACAAAAGGAATATTACTGCTGCAACTGTTCCCAATGTATTAAAGATACCTTCTGGCGGTAATTTTCCCAATACCGTCAATACGATCATGTCAACAATAAGGACCCAGAACCATACAAAGAAAAGACCTCTTTTGTGTGCCGGTGCCACATTCGGACTTCTGTCGATGAACGGAAGGAAGAAAAGTGCTGCTTGGGCAATACCAAATGCAATCAAACCTGGATCTTTCGGGAATGGTCTTAGTATTTCATATGACCACAAGAAATACCACTCTGGATAGATATGTGCCGGTGTCATAAGACCGTCTGCAGGATCAAAATTCACCGGATCCATTGCAAAATTAAAATGATAAAACACCAAATAAAAGAATAAAATAAAATAAACACCCATTACAAAAACATCTTTACTTAAAAAAACCGGATTGAAAGGAATAACTTTTGATTCTTTTTTCTTGCCTGCTTTATAGAGTTCTGCAGCCTCTTCAAAATCAATCTCAGCACCCTCTTGATTATTCACGTGAGGAATACGAAGTGAACCAAAGTGCAGAACAATAAGTCCGATAATCACCAAAGGAATCAACAATACGTGCAACATAAAGAATCTTGTCAAGAATGCATCACCAGGAACATAGTCTCCTCTAATCCATTCAACAAGCCCATACGCTTCAAGTGATCCGCCGGAGAATAGATTGGTAATAACCATACCGGCCCAATAACTCATCTGGCCCCAAGGCAGCATATAACCAGAAAATGCTTCCGCTGAGAATGCTACAAAAAGCAACATACCAGATAACCAAATAAGCTCTCTTCCTTTTTTATACGAACCATAATAAATACCTGTAAACATGTGAATATAGATAATAAGAAATACTACCGAGGCACCCACACCGTGAATATGTCTCCATAACCAACCGTATCCTACTTCGCTCATGATAACGTAGTTTACGCTATCAAATGCCAAATTCGCATCCGGCTTATAGTACATTAACAAGAAAATACCACTAATCAGAAGCACCCCAAAGGTTGCTGCCAAAACCATACCCATTGCCCACAAGAAGTTAATATCTTTAGGAATCCAATACTCAGTTGAGAGTACTCTTTTTAGTGTCTCTACTGCTAGACGCTGGTCTAGCCATTCATTAACACTGTTTGCTTTTTCAAATTTTGCCATAGTTTACTCTCCCTCCCTATACCGTTAGACCAGCATCTAACATTTTTTGAAACTCAGGTCCTGCTTCACCAAGTACCAACTTTGTTCCCTCTATTTTAAACGGTGGAATCTCCAGTGGGCTAGGCGGGGGACCAAATATTTGATGTCCGCTTGTGTCAAACTCACCGCCATGACAAGCACAAAGGAATTTACGTTTATCCGGCAAATAGGCTGGGATACATCCTAGGTGTGTACATAACCCGATAGATACATGAAATCTATCTGAACCTATCACTATGTCTCTATCATCTGGTTTCATATCTTTTGTTTTTTTCAATACAAAGATAGGCTTTCCTCTCCATTTTTCTATATTTAGCACATTTTCCTGTGCCGCACTTAGATCAATTGTTGTAAAGCCTGCTGCTTTTACGCTTGGCAACGGATCCCAGCTGCGTTTCATTGCATATAGTGCACCAAGTCCACCAAGTGCAGTAAAACCACCAAGAGCCATTCCCATAAAGTCTCTACGACCTTGTACGTCTTTTCCCATACTTCTTCCTTTATAAAATTTGGATTGCATATTATAAAGCGTTTATTATTAAAAAGTTATCTTATTTATTATGTTTCTTGCAATTATAGAAACATTTTTTGTCAGATAGTGTGTTTTTGGATCAACCCTCTCAAATTTTTCATATAATTTAGTATCCAGATTATCAATTACGTTGATGTTATTCAGAGTTAAATAGTCTGAAATATTTTTATCTTTTTCATCTAATTTGAGATAAATTACCTCTGCGCCACTTGCTTTAGCCTCCAATGCTGTTTGGAAAGAAGCCGTAACCACACGACTGGATGTGCGTATAAGATTTGTGTACTCTTCGGGCTCATACAGCTTAGAAAAAATTTTCGCCAAATCGTCTTCATATTTGACAAAAAAATAGTGCCCCAACAACAATTCCATGGGATTTGCTTCAAAAAAATGCTTATGAGACAAAATAATCTTGTCGTAATCTGCATCGCCTAAAAAGAAAAGCGTTCTCTCTTTTTTTGGGCAAGATTCAAAATAAATATCATCAATAATCACTGATGAGATACTCGATTCATCGTCACAGGATAGCTTCAATACTGTTTCAGTATAGCGTGGTCTGTCTTCCGAATTTTGCTCAAAACGAAACACTGTCTTATACTCAATGCAATATTTTTGAAGCCTTCCTCTGTCGTCTTCTGGTGAATCTATAATTAAACTGTCACTTATTTGCGCAACCAAATCAATATCCTGAATTGTCTCAATTGTCACCGAATCTCTAATACCAAATTCTTTTGCGGCCAATCCTGCACGAAAATCATTGACAAGCAATCTTGCTTCAACTCCTTGGGTTTGCAATTCTTTAAGTAGTGCTGCACCCCTCTTTATGCTATCAAGTCCTATTTTATGTCCCGAATGAGCATAATAGTACAGCATTAACGTCTTCCTTTTTGATTTATTTTAATATAAATATGTATAATCTCCAGTGCCGCAGGAGTAACACCGGAAACTTGAGAGGCCTCAAAAAGCGTAGGCGGCGTTGATCTTTCTAACTTTTCGACAATTTCATTGCTTAATCCGGAAACTTTACGGTACACAAAATCTTCAGGGATTTTGATTTTAAGCATATCTTCCATTTTGTCTATCTGATCTTGCTGCTTTTCAATGTACCGGCTATACTTGGCTTCTATAAGAATCTGCTCTATCACTTCATCACTGTATTTGTCAAACTCAGGCAAAAGAGTAACGAGCTTTTCTCTATTGAAGTCTCCGCGGCCTACTACATCTATCCAGCATGTTCTGTCATTGATTTTCACTGCGCCAATCTCTTCTAGTTTTGCTAAAAAATCTTTTGTAGGTGTCACATAATTGTGGCGCATAAAATTTAATGCTTCTTGAATATTTTGATGCTTTTCTTCTACTTTTTTTATATATTCATCGTCAAGCAATCCCAAAGTTTTGCCGTAATGCGAAAGTCTTACGTCGGCGTTGTCTTCTCTCAAAAGCAAGCGATACTCTGCGCGAGAGGTAAACATACGATAAGGCTCTTTGGTACCTTTTGTAACCAAGTCATCGATAAGCACTCCGATATAAGCTTCATCTCGTCTAAGGACAAAAGGCTCTTTGCCTTGCAGGCTAAGTGCGGCATTGATGCCGGCCATCAATCCTTGTGCTGCTGCCTCTTCGTAGCCTGTTGTACCATTGATCTGGCCTGCACAGTAAAGTCCTTTTATTTTTTTTGTCTCCAAAGTATGTTTTAGATCCGTTGGCTGAATATAGTCATACTCTATCGCATAACCATAGCGTACAATCTTTGCATTTTCCATTCCTTTGACTGACCGTATCATGTCCAGCTGAACATCCGTCGGCAAAGAAGTGCTCATGCCGTTTATATAATATTCTGTCTCTTCTGCAGTTTGAGGCTCCACAAAAATCTGATGTCTTGGCCTGTCTCTAAAACGACTGATCTTGTCTTCAATGCTGGGACAGTATCTGGGCCCTACTCCTTCTATCTGTCCTGAAAAAAGCGGTGCTCTGTAAAAGTTGCTTCCTATAATGTCGTGTGTCGTTTCATTCGTATATGCTATATAACATGGAAGCTGTTTGGGGTGAAATGTTTTTCTGTCTGTACGGAAAGAAAAAGGAGGTGCAGGGGTGTCGCCCGGCTGAACTTCCATCACCGATGTGTCAACACTCTTTGCATCGATACGGGCGCATGTTCCCGTTTTAAGTCGTCCGATATTAAGTCCCAAACCTTTTAAATTTTCTGCAAGCTTCACCGATGCAAATTCACCTTGCCTGCCTGCTGTTTGTTTTTTTTCACCGATATGGATCAAGCCGTTTAGAAATGTCCCCGAAGCGATAATTACTTTAGGTGCCATATAGATATTGCCCAACTGTGTAGTCACACCTTTGACTTCATTTTCTTCCACGATAAGCTCTTCGGCAATTTCCTGCTTAACATCTAAATTTTCTGTATTAAGTATTGCATTGCGCATATAAATACGGTATTTATCCATATCTATTTGTGCTCTGCTTCCTCTGACTGCCGGACCTTTTGAGGCATTAAGTATACGAAATTGAATACCCGTTGCATCGGTACAAAGCCCCATTTCTCCACCTAGGGCATCCAGCTCTTTCACCAAATGTCCTTTGGCCAGCCCGCCTATTGCAGGGTTGCACGAAGAAGCCCCTGTCTGCTCAACAAGTATTGTAATCATCAGCGTCTTTGCACCCATACGTGCAGAAGCAAGTGCAGCTTCTATCCCTGCATGGCCCCCGCCAATTACTATAATGTCATAATTCATTCAAAAACTCCATTTTGGGGCGAATAATGTCCAATGAACAACAAATAAATTTAAGTTTGTTTTTTAAAGCCTATAATTTTGCCGATGAAAATAAAAAGCAAAGTTGATAGTCTATAACCCTGCTTTATTTATTGTCCACTATTATCTATTCACTAGATTTTGGTTATAATAAGCGAATTATATCTAAAATTATTAAGGGGACGGCGCGCCATTCATGTTTACAGGGCTTATACGAGAAATTTCCATTGTCAAGCACTATCAGAATAACATCTTAAGCATTCAGTCAAAGCATCAAGCTAAACTAGGTGATTCTATTGCGGTCAATGGTGTTTGTTTAACTGTCATCAAAATCAATCCCGACGGATTTGATCTGGAACTCTCTGATGAGACACGTTCTATTGTAGAAACAAGCAAATTTAGCGGGAAAGTTCACATCGAACCTGCCATGCAAATGAATGACCGTTTTGAAGGGCACGTCGTTCAGGGGCATGTCGATTGTACAGGGACTGTATTGCAAATTATTTCGCGTGAAAATGCAGTCGATTATATTATTCGGGTTGACTCCAACTACATCCCCTATATTGTCCCCAAAGGTTCGATTGCTATAGACGGTGTCAGTCTAACCGTCAATGATGTCCAAAAAGAGAGTTTTAGGCTCACGATTATCCCTCATACTCTCAAAGAAACACTCATCGGCCAGTACAAACTAGGCACAAAGGTTAATATAGAAACAGATATGTTCGCCAGATATATCAATCATATTCTTACACACAGAAATACTTTCATCAAAAACCCCAATAAACGTATAAGCTGGAATGATATCGACACAATTCAGATGAGCTATTGATGAATTTGTATGACTGCATCGTACCGAACGTTGGTGAAAACTTCACTACGCTGCTCGAACACAAAAATATTAAAATAGTCCGTATTGTAAGCTCTGACAAGATTGAACCCATTGAATACATCCAAGAAGAAGATGAATGGATTCTTTTATTGGAAGGAGAAGCAACACTGTTTTTAAAGCAGAAAGAAATAACGCTTTTGAAGGGAGAAAATCTTTTGATTCCTTCAAAAACACCCCATCGTGTCACAAAAACTCAAAAAGGAACACTTTGGCTTGCAGTACATCTTTATAAATAATCCCCGTCTTTCAAACTTCTAGCGAAGGGATTTCTTTGAATTTTTAATGCCATATCGATAGGTTCCAAATCTAAATGGTGAGGGCTTGCTACCATCGAAGAACGTACCTTATCTCCACAATAAGCAAAGAGCTTGAATCCATTTTCATGCAATCCCAGCCGAACCGCTGCAGCGGTAGAATAGGTAGTCAGCATTGCATCATCGGCACAGATGGATCTTAGGTCCGAGAAATACTCTTTGGTCCACAATAAAGGGTTATGCGCCGGACTAAATGCATCTTGATAGACAATATCAATGTTCTCTTTAATCTTAGGGATGCTTTCTCTTGCATCTCCAAGCAATATTTCTATCTTAAGCTGTTCATCTTCATAATAAAACTCTCGACTTAAAACCTCGATTATGGGCTTGAAATCATCAAAAGCCTTAGGATACTCAAAGCCACAGAGCGAACGAACAAGCTTTTCATCAAATTCCGGAGAGAGAATGTGTATTTTTGTTTGAAGTCTTTGCTGCTTGATATAATAAAGCGTTGCCAGCGTATTGTAGCCCAAACCAAAACAAATATCCAAAATTGCCAAGGATGCTTTTTCTTTTTGGAGTAAAAAAGCAGGTTTTACATGTTTTTCTAAAGACTCATGAAGTGCGCCGTCTTTTGTTGAATGGTAGGCCTCGTCAAATTCACAAGAAAAAAGCGTAACAGAACCATCCTGTGTAGCAACCAGTCTTTTTTGATCTCTTAAAGATTCATTATATATTTCGTTTTTCATTTTTCATTTTTGCCGGGGTTGTTTTATTATACTCCAATTTCATCAAGCTCTTTAAATTTAAACGCTTCCATGATCTCTTCAATGCTCTCTTCTTGACGTCTCACCAAAACCATCATACCTTCTTGCATAAATTCCATGTAGTTTTCAAATTTATTTTCCAAAATGACAAAATCTATCCATTCTTCTCCAATAGCTGTTCGATTTTCAAAAAATTGTATATACTGAATCTCCCCGCTCTCAAACTTTACCAATGCCCATGCCTTTTTATTTACAAGAGTAGCAATGCGTGATTTCTGATCCATGACACTTTCTACAGGAATTAAAATCAGCATGATAATTCTTTTTTGAATTCTTTCTGGCTAAGTTTTAACTTTTTATTACTCATGGTTCCTACACCTTTTTGAAGTACATTTTTGGCTATTTGCTGCGCCTGTTTCAATGAATGCATCTTGCATGTACCGCACTGATAAAGATTTAGCTCGGGGATGTCTGCTTTATTTTTTACATTTAGTATATCTTTCATCGATTTCTCCCATGCTTTGGCTACCTTGTTTTTTTTTGGAGATCCCAGCAAAGACATATAAAATCCCGTACGGCACCCCATCGGAGAAATATCTATGATCTCAACCTCCTCAGAATTTAAATGATTTCTCATAAAACCTGCGAAAAGATGCTCCAAAGTATGCATTCCCTTGGAAGGCAGTATCTCTTTATTGGGTACACAAAAACGCAAATCAAATACGGTAATTTGATCGCCGCTTGGCGTACTCATTTTTTTAGCCACACGCACTGCCGGCGCTGTCATTTTTGTATGATCTACAGTAAAACTGTCTAATAATGGCATTTTTTCACCTCTTACTTTTTTTTGATTATAGCAGTTTTAGTCAAAAAATTTTGAAAGATTCGCAACGCAAATGTATTTAATGAAAAATAATCTGTTGATGAATTTGTTTTGGCTTCTATTGGATTTATTTGAAAGATGGATGCGGACTTAACAAACTCATTTAGAGATTAATCCGATAGAGTGCGACCGCTCTCGAAAGATTGTCGCACAAATTGGTGATATATGAACTATAGAAGCAAAGATTAGATTCTGGCCTCTTCGCGTCGCTGTAACATCTCCCACTTTTGATCAATCTCTTTTTGGATTGATTCAATCACATGTTTATGCTCTGGTTTAAAAAGATGTTTATATCTTCCCTGTGCTGCAAGATACTCTTCTACGGGAATCACATTTTTCGGTCTATAAAGAATGTTCAGTTCATGACCATCTATAATCTCATAAATTGGGAACATTAAAGAATCTGTTGCTAAGTCCGTAATATGAATTGTATCTTTTGGATCAAATCTCCATTCAGTAGTACAAGCCGAAACTGTATTGATAAAACATGGGCCTTCTGTCCCTAATGCTTTTTGAAAACCTTGCGCCATGCTTTTCCATTTGTTTGGAGCAAGTTGGGCCACATAAGGAGCACCATGTGCTGCCATAATGGATACAATATCTTTTTTCTTTTCTTTTTTGCCATAACTATGAGAACCCGCTTGAGCTGTGGTTGTTGTTGCTCCTATCGGTGTAGATGAGGATCTTTGACCCCCGGTATTGGCATAGTTTTCATTATCCAAACAAATGTATGTAAAGTCATGGCCTCTTTCCATAGCACCGCTTAGCCACTGAAACCCGATATCATACGTTGAACCATCACCGCCAAATGCCACAAATTTCACAGGCGCATCAGGATCTTTCAATGTTCCTTTTCTTTTTCTTGCTTTATACATTGCTTCGGCACCTGAAATCGCGGTTGCCGCATTCTCAAATCCAATATGAATCCAAGAAGTGTCCCAAGACGTATAAGGATACACTGCGGTTGATACCTCTAAACAGCCGGTATTTGTACTGATCACAAGGTTATCATCCGTACAGTTCATAAGTTCTCTAACGATCATTGAGTGTGCACAGCCAGGACAAAGAAGATGCGCGCCTTCAAATCTATCATTATTTGTTGAAAATTCTTTTAAATTTTTTATTGATGTAATCGCCATCTTTTAGCTCCTTTTTGTTTCAAAAAATCCAAGCTTCGGACCTCTAAGTCCACTAAATTGCTGAATAGATGTTGTAATATGTCCTGCATCGACATGTGCTTTTTGTTCCATAAAAATACGTTTTGCCTCTTTAACAGCGAAGTCGCGGCCGCCAAGACCATAAATAAAGTTTGTCACCATTGGTCTCGCCTGCGTGCTGTATAGTGCCGCTGACACCTCATTAAAAAGTGCGCCCATTGCGCCTCCCGGAGATGATCTGTCAAGGCAAGCTATGGCTTTAACGTCCTTAAGTGCTTCCCTGATCGCATCGAAAGGGAAAGGTCTAAAGCATCTTGGTGCAACCACCCCCGCCTTGATACCTTCAGCCCTTAGCTCCTCTGCTGCCAATCTACATGTTTCAACACTTGAGCCAAGTGCTACAATAGCCACTTCTGCATCTTCCATAAGATAGTTTTCAACTCTATTGTAGGTTCTGCCTGTCAATTTCCCATATTCAGCAAATACTTCATCAATAATTGCACGGGAATCCATTAATGCTTTATGCTGTTTTGCTTTATGTTCAAAATGCCAATCTTCTTCAGTCTGCGCCCCATAAGTAACAGGTCTGGTAAAATCAAGCATTTCATCTACGCATTTATAATCCCCTACAAATCTATACGCCTCTTCGTCGCTCAAAGGATGAATATTTTGAGCTGTGTGAGATGTAAGAAATCCGTCTTGATGCACCATCACCGGAAGCCTTACATTTAAATGCTCTCCTATTCTAAATGCACAGAGAGTCATATCGTATGCTTCTTCGGCATTAAATGCATCCAGCTGAATCCAACCGGAATCACGCCCCAGATACATATCTGAGTGATCACCCCGCACATTGAGCGGAGAAGCCAATGCTCTGTTGGCGACAGTAAGAACGATAGGCAGTCTCATACCTGATGCCTGATAAAGCACTTCAACCATCAATGCAAATCCTTGAGACGATGTTGCTGTTGCTACACGGCCTCCGGCCGCTGCAGCACCAACGCATCCTGACATCGCCGCATGCTCAGATTCTACCATAACAAATTCGCCATCAATATACCCATTTGCTACATAATTTCCATAATTTTCAACAATAGGTGTTGAAGGCGTGATTGGGTATGCTGCAACCACATCCACCTGCGCTTGTCTTAATGCTTGAGAAATAGCATAATTGCCATCCCAAACTTCTGTCTCTTTGATTTCATATTTTTCTGCCATCATGCGGTCCTTTATTTCTCTTCTTTTTTTGTTTTCTCTGGCCACCCAGAAAGTGCTGCATCCAACTCGGTATGTTCCGTAAACATTAAAAGTGATTTTGGATTTGTCGGACATACTTCCACACAAACTCCGCATCCTTTGCAATGATCATAATCGATCCCTAACATCTGTTTATCTCTCGAGATAATCGAACTGTCCGGACACCATACCCAGCAATTTTGACAATCGATACACACATCAATATTGAACACCGGTTTTTGTACACGCCATGAGGCTACTGTTGCTGTATACGAGTTAAAATCTGAATATACTCTCTCTTCAGCTTTTTGATGAACAATACCTGTCGCATCTCCATCAAAAGAGTTGATCACAACTCCTTGTTGAACCTCATCCCAACCAACAAGCTTTTCAGCACCAAGTTCCCTAACACCTCTGTTCTGCGCTGCACATAAATCTTGATCTTGCATTTTCTTCCCTTTCTACTTAACTTCGTTATACGCTCTTGAAATTGCGTCCATGTTTGAATCGATAATCTTTTGCGGAAATTTTGAAAGTACTCTTTTCATACTCTCTAAGAAATAATCAAGTTCAAACATTCCAGAAACTTTTATAAAAGCGCCGAGCATGGGAGCATTTGGAACAACTCTTCCGATTGTATCAAGAGAAATTTGCATACAATCTACCACAAATACACGATCCTCTTTCCCCGATAGCGCAGGGATTCCCTTGATCAATTCTTCTTTGCTGAGATGTGTTGTAATAATATAGCATGTTGAAGGCTTGTCATTTTCTGTAATATTGTCCGTAAAAGCCAATGCAGGATCAATGACCAAGACATAATCAGGCAACATAAATTTCTCATGATTAATAATCTTTTTGTCATCAATTCTATTGTAAGCCCTCATTGCTGCCCCTCTTTTGGCAGATCCATACAGAGCAAAGGCTTGCACCTCTTTCCCTGTTGTAGAAACAACATCTCCTAACCCTTTGGCTCCTGTCACGGCACCTTGACCTGCACGAGAGTGCCATCTTATTTCTACCATCATTTCTCCTCATTTAATTTAACACACGATGTTTGTTTTTATTTTAATAAAGCCCGTCTTAAATTGTGCTTGAATTTACATTTTTTTTAACTTTCGCTTACGATACGCTAATAAATTGCACTGCTTTAAATGCATTTTCGCAAATATGGTCTGCAAATGGGGATAAAGTACTTTCATCCGCATATCCGCATTTTACTCCTACGGCACGAATCCCGGCATCTTTGGCTGCCAAGATATCCATAGGGGTATCTCCTATCATCCAGCATTTGTTTTTATCACTTCCCAGCTTCAGTATGGCTTTAAGTATTGGTTCTGGATGTGGCTTCGGATAGGTTACATCTTCTCTTCCTATGAGCACTTCAAAATATTTCATTATTCCCATATGCTCTAAAAGTTCAATGGAGTATTTGGCTGTTTTTGTTGTAACAACACCTAATCTGGCATCCTGGCTTGCCAAATGTACTGCTTGTGCGGCCTGCGGAAGCAAAACTGTTTTTTGGCAGCTTATTTGTCTGTAGTGCATTTTATATGCGTCCACATAACGATTAACCCGGTCTTCTGGAACACCAAATGTTGCAAACATCCTATCTAACGGGTAACCTATTTGCGCCTTAATTATTTCATCGGGCGGAATTTGTTTTCCAAACATATCAAATGCTGCATGAAAACTCTCCAGTATAGCATCTGTCGAATCAATCAATGTACCGTCAAGGTCAAAAAGTATTGTTTTTTCTTTCATTCTATCTTCTTTATCCTAAAAAATTATCTTTGCATACTAGGATCGGGGTTAAACTTCAATATAGTTACAATGGGCACAATAAATCCTATCAGAATAACTGTCCAAAGCAATAAACCTAAATCATCATAATTTGCAGAGGTTATTATTTGTCCTTCAGCCCTTATCTCTCTTGTGAGTACAAAAATTTGATTGAGATATTTGCTCAAAAGCCCCCCTATACTTAATGCAATATTCATTAAACTCGCCATTAAAGCAAACCATGTCCCTTTTTTGCCTGCAGGCGCATAAATTGCCACCAAAGTTAGCATCAGCACGGTTGCTATATAGTCAAAAGGCGAAGCTACCGCAGTATCTATCAATGCGACTGTGCGCGCATCTACTCCGAGCATCGTATGAATGTCATAATATAAACCAAGGATGGGCAAAGATAAGACTGTTCCTACAATGGTAAGGAAAATGAGTACTTTTCCTATGGATTGGTTTACGATATATTTGGAGCTAATCCACATACCCACCAACGCTAACGCTGCACCTATCTGCCCCAGAGTACCAAAAAAAGCTTTATCAAATCCCAAAATATCAATCTCCCACCATGTAAGAGCCGGCCCCACGGTAGGCACTGCACGATATACAAAAATAACAATCATTGCCATTTGAATATGACGAATAGTTTGAGGATCCAAATCAAGCACTAGCGTACGAAGCATATAAAGTACAACCATCAAAGAAACAAAAACAACAATTTCTTGGGAGTAGGCTACTTCATTATACCCCATAAGCACAACAAAAACAGCAAATAAGAATCCCCCGAAAAAGATCTTTTTGTTTAAAGGTGAACTTTCTACCGGATTAAGTTTTATCAATGTTACTCCGACTACAGACAGCAAAGGAATAAACAAAGAGAGTTTAAACATGGTTTCATAAGAATAAAGCTGTGCCAGCCATCCTTTCAGTCCGGCCACTACAAAAACCGCTATACCCAAAGAGAGCCGCGCCAAAACCTGAACCATGGCCAACTCTTTCTTAATCTGCACATCAGATTGCGTCCTGTCTACCACTTCTGTGCTCATGGTGTCGGCAACAACATCCTGTATCACAAAACCTACTACACTGATCACTGATGCAAGAATATAGACTTTATCTTTTTGAAAAGAAGCCAACCACGAAGCATCCGAAACCAATCCGGTCATGAGCATAATCCCTGTTGCGATGAGCATGGCACCGATATAAACATAAATTTTTCTATTTGATCCAAACAAAACAAAAGAGTCTATCATCTGTCCGAATATCATCTTGATTGTCCAAGGAACAGTAAGCCACACACTTAATGCAACAAGGGCTTCTGCGCTTAATTTTAAATGTTCTTTGACCCAAAATGTTTCTGCAACCGCAGTAAACCCGCTTGCTCCATATGCAAAATAAATCAGCAGCAAGGGAAGATAGCGCATTTTCATTGCACGAATAGGGGTCATAAACATATCAATAAATTTCATCCGCATCCTTTGAATTGTCATTCAAATTTTTCAAAAAATTTTATCATAAAATAAAAGACTTATAATAATTCCGATTGATTATATCTTAATTTCATCAATAATCCTTATAATGCACAACGATAAAACTATTCATCATGCTTATTATATTAATAATGAAATAAGTATTTTTAATTAAATTATTTAAATATCTAAAATTAATCTTCATTTAAATATTCTTGAACTAGAATTTAACTTCGATGATATTTTATTATGAAGGAAGATTATGGCACGATTGGTTGTTATGGGCGGGGGAGTCTCCGGACACACCGCCGCAACGTTTGCAAAAAAATGGCTTGGCAATGAACATGAAGTGGTAGTTGTGACTCCCAATTCGCAATGGAACTGGATCCCATCCAATATCTGGGTAGGTGTAGGCGAGATGAAAAAGGAGGATGTTGTTTTTCCTCTTGCTCCCGTATATGAAAAAGCGGGTATTGACTACAGGCAGGCAAAAGCCGTATCGCTTCATCCAAGCGGCAGCGAAAAAAATGAAAAGGCATTTATTACGATAGAGTATACCGGCCAAGGCAAAGAAGGACAAACAGAGGAGGTAACCTATGACTATCTCATCAATGCAACCGGCCCGAAATTAAATTTTGGCGCAACACCGGGATTGGATCAAGGATACACTGTTTCTGTTTGTACCGCAGACCATGCCGTGCATGCCAACGAAGAACTCCAAAAAGTCTTCGAAAAGGCAAAAACCCAAAAACAGAAAATTCTCATCGGCACAGGACATGGCATGTGCACATGTCAAGGTGCTGCATTTGAATATATCTTCAACATTGAGCATGAAGCCAAAAAGGCAGGCATCAGAGATAATTTAGATATAAAATGGATTTCAAACGAATCATTCTTGGGTGATTTTGGTATGGGCGGAATGCATCTAAATGTTGGAGGCTACACGGCTTCCAGTAAAATATTTGCCGAATCACTATATAGCGAGAGAAAACTTGAATGGGTCATCGGAGCACATGTCAATAAAGTAGAGGCCGGAAAAGCGCATTATGAACTTTTAGACGGTACTGCGGGCGCAGAGGAGTTTGATTTTGCTATGCTCATCCCGCCATTTGCCGGAGTAGGATTGAAAGCATTTAGTAAAAACGGTGATGATATAACTGCTGACATATTTGCACCAAATGGATTTATGAAAGTGGATGCAAACTATAATGCAGGTGCGTATGAAAATTGGAAAGCAAGCGATTGGCCCCGTACTCTACAAAACCCTACTTATCAGAATATCTTTGCAGTAGGCATAGCATTTGCGCCTCCGCATCCGATATCTAAGCCCATGAGCTCGCCAAACGGTACTCAAATATTTCCAACTCCGCCAAGAACGGGCATGCCAAGCGCCATGATGGGTAAAGCGGTTGCACACAGCATAGTAGACATGATCCATGGTGCGCCTCAACCAACCCACACCGCATGCATGTCGGAAATGGGTGCGGCTTGTGTAGCCAGTGCAGGCAAAGGATTTTTCACCGGAACTGCAGCTGCTATGACTGTTTATCCGGTCGTTCCTGATTTTGAAAAATATCCAGGTGTCGGTAGAGACATCAGCATGACAACCGGAGAAATAGGCCTTGCAGGACACTGGATAAAACATCTTTTGCATTTTGCGTTTCTTTGGAAAGCCAAGCTTAAACCGGGCTGGACTTTAATCCCGGAATAAAAAACATAGTAAGCAAATAGCTGGCTTATGGAATTTAAGGAAAACTAATCAGAAATACCTTCTGAGCCAAAAGCGAGGCTTTAGCAGGAGGAACTGGACAAGTAGCTTAGCTATGAGTTCAAGAAGAAATAAGTATAAAAAAGGAGAAATAAAATGGCAACAAAACACATGGAGCACATTCAACCATATAGTCCGCAAGCAGGCACTATGATACCAACAAAATTTAGAAAATTTCTACGCACTTGCGTACTTTGGCAATTTATAAGATTTATTGCTATAAACATCAAAATGACGCTTTTAATACTAAAAAGCCATCACTAGTCTATGTGCCTCACGGCACATAGAAAATCCTTCAAATATTATTTCTAAAATTAATCTCACCGTATAAATAAGATTATAAGCGTATAATTCATACCAATAAAAAGGAAATAACATGATATTAAACATATCGGGCATGGAACAAATAGAGTTAAAACACTTGATTCTTGATTATAACGGCACAATCGCTATCAACGGAGCTCTTATAGAAGGGGTATTGGAGAGACTAAAAAAACTATCGCCGCAACTTTCCATACATGTTCTGACAGCAGATACCTATGGATCTGTGCATGAACAATGCGAAGCTGATTTTTTAAATATTCACGTCATAGGCAAAGAGAAACAAGATGAACAAAAATTATCATTTATAAAATCTTTGGGCATTAACAATACTGTTGCCATAGGAAATGGCAGAAATGATGCTCTTATGCTAAAAAGTGCTATTTTAGGATTTGCTATTTTGCAAGATGAGGGAATAAGTATCTGTGCCTTAAATTCAGCAGATGTAGTCTTTGTTTCGATTATAGATGCTTTAGATGCTTTACTAATCCCCAATCGATTAATAGCGACACTCAGGAATTAAACCATCTAAAGAATTCCCGATTTTGAGCAAAGCCATTTGTGCTTGTATTCTCTTTGAGAAAATTATATCTTCTATTAGTGCTTGCAATCAGACACTCTATATATCCCTGCTAGAGAATCTAAAAAAATAATGAGAATAGACAACAAAGAGCAAGAAGCTCTTTGAAAAAGATAAGAGATTATCTTTTTGAGAACTGCGGAGATCTTCTCGCTTTTTTCTTTCCTGGCTTCTTTCTTTCAACCACTCTTGAATCTCTTGTAAGAAGACCCATCGGTTTCAAAATAGCTCTAAAAGAAGGCTCAAATTCTACAAGCGCTTTTGTAATTCCATGCTTCAACGCATCAGCTTGAGCAGAATATCCACCGCCAAGTGTAGTTGCTTTTACCGTCATAGAGTCTAGTTGTTTGGTTGCCTCAAGAGGAAGTCTTACTTTCATTTTAAGCGTTTCGTGTCCGCCGAGCCATTGGTCAAGTGTTTTGCCATTGATAAGCATTTCGCCATTCCCTGGAGTCAACCAAACTTTAGCAATAGCAGCTTTTCTTTTACCTGTTGCATACATAGTTGCCATTTTTAGTTTCCTTTGTTGATTTGTGCAGTATGAGGATGTTCGCTTCCTGCATATACTTTAAGTTTTTTAAGCATTGCTCTGCCAAGTGTTGTTTTTGGAAGCATGCCTCTCACAGCAAGTTTGTAAAGTTTTTCGGTATGATTTTCAAGCATATCTGAAAGCTTTTTGCTTTTAGTAGAGCCGAAATATCCACTGTATGTAAAATACTCTTTATCATCCAGTTTAACTCCTGTAAATTTCGCTTTTTGGGCATTGATGATGACTACATAGTCACCGCAATCTACGTTTGGAGTAAATGATGGTTTATGTTTGCCTCTAAGAAGTGTTGCTACCTCGGTTAAGATACGACCAAAAGTTTTACCTTCTGCATCAATCAAAACCCAGTCTCTTTTTACTTCATGAGGCTTAAGAACAGATGTCAATTTCATGATGTTTTCCTTATTAATATAAAAGCTGACGCTCTTTGTGAGTGGGATTGTACCGATTTAAACTTAATATTTATTTAAATTAAGATTTATTTAAGTGAATTAACTCGATTTTATCTTCCAGCAGATAAACAATAATCCCTTCTGTTCTTTTTTGCGTAATTTTCTCTATCGCCTTCTGATAAAATCCAACCTGGGCTTGATGCTTAAATTGATATTTTTTTGAAGTTTTATAGTCCACCACCAAACAATGAGTTTTATACTCAAGCAACAGATCTACCTGCTTGATTTCACCTTCAAAACAGAGCGACTGCTCTTGGAACCATGTTGCATCCGTTAATAATATTTTGAAATTTTCTTCTTCAATAAGCATTTGGATTCGGAAGGCTATCTGCTCAAGCTGCCCTTGGCTTAAAATTTGACCGTAACGATTGCGTACTGCCTGCATTGCAGGCAGAAGAGATACAGCATCAAATTTATCCAACATTTCCAAGCCGTAGTGCAGTGCTGTTCCGAAAAGTATAGCTTCATAATCCTTAGCATCCTCCGTTTGTGATTCTGTCTTCATTTCTTGTGTTCCATAATGTGAAATGAGTACCGGTTTTGTTTGCGCACAGTGAATATCTGCTGGTGTCTGCTTAACATTTATTTTAAGTTTTCCCAACCGTAAAGGAGCCATTCCTATCTCATCAAATAGTGATTCTTTTGGTTTTCGTATAACGATCAGCGCTTCAACCGCACGAGTCAATGCAACATAAAGTACATTTTTACGGTCTTTAAGAGAGAAAGTTTTTTGTTCTTTTATAATTTTGGCATAAGTTTTGTCAAAATACTCTCTGTTTTTACTGCGAAACAAGATATGGTCTATTGCAAGCTGCTCGCTATAATGGAAAATCAATGGCGACGCGTTGTTGTTTGGGCGGGTAAGCCTGTCAAGAAGTATAACGTATTCAAACTCCAATCCTTTCGATCCATGCACTGTCATGATTTTCGCTCCATGCACAGAATGCGCTGCAACAGCAATAGAAGAACTCTCAAACTCTTTCAAAAAAACAGGAATTTCTGAAAAATGTGCTGCAAATTCCAAAAGTTTCAATATGTTTTTATCGTTTTGAAAATATCCAAACTCCCTTATGAGTCTATCCAGCGCCGTCAAAGGTTCCATAAAAGGTGTAAACCAACCTGTATCTATTGTCTCCAAAGATTGACCTGTTTTCTCCAAAAATGCTTGCGCCTCTATTTTCTCACCAAAAAAAAGATAAGAAAGCATGGCCGTCAATGCTGCAATTTTCGGAACTGTTTTAAGAGAGCTTGAAGTATAAAGCAAGGTAGGTATGCCTGCATGTCCGCAGGCATCCTGCAAACGCAAGCCGTCTTTGTTGGTGCTTACCAAAAAAGCAATATCATCAATCCCGATTCCAAAATCCAAAAATTTTTTAGCCTGATTAACCGCTTCTTTAATGGGGTCTTCTGTCTCTACAACCTCCACATATCCTTCATTGGCATTTTTTTTGCTTTTTTGCGGTACATACCCCTCCATCAATCCGTCAAACCAACGATTTACCTGTTCTACAACATATCTACTGCTTCGATAATTCGTATCCATTTGCTCCACATTCACACCGTAACGTTGCGCCACTTTATCAAACAGCTCTTCCACGCCTCCGCGAAAACGGTAAAGTGATTGTTTGGTATCGCCTACATAAAAAAAACTTTTAAATTTGCTTTGCCCCTGTCCCGACGAAATCTCATCTATTATGGGTTTTAAAAGCAAAAATTGCAAGGTGGACGTATCTTGAAATTCATCCAAAAGAATATGATTGAACTTGTTGTCTATTTTGAAGTAAAAAAATTCTTTTGAAATACTTTCATGGAGCAGTCTGTAGGTAAAATAGCCCAGGTCATCAAAACTTAATATATTGGACCGTTTCGCATCCATAATTGTGGCATTTTTATAGTAGTCATACGCTTTGAAAAGAAGGTCCAGAACGCTGGACTCTTTTGCCTGCATCCAGCTTCCAAGCAGTAATTTTAATTCTAAAAATGTTTCTTCTATGGAGGGATTCTTTTCGACATATTTTTTATAATTTTTATGATCGAAAAGACTTTGTTTTTCAAATACCGTTTTGACTGCGAGCTCCTTGATAGATTGAGACAAAAAATTGTTAATCGCGCTTTTAGATGCGCCCGATTTGACCACCATCGCATGCAAACGCTTCCTGCATGCATTGATTTCATTTTCGATCCGCCACAGATCACTGTGCTTATAGGTATGGATCGGCAACAAAGGATCAACACGATAAAAATGCTGCATAAGATCAAAAATCTTTCCGAATCGTTTATCTTCAATCTCGATTGCCAATTGAACCAAAGAGAAAAGCAAACCTTCTGTGCGAAGTTCTTCCAAAAAATAACTCTCACGCTTATCGTTTTTCTTCTCCTTGGTAACAAATCCTGGATCCAGTCCCAATTCGAGCGATGCAGATCTCAGTACCGATGCAAAAAAACTGTCCAATGTAACAATATAGCTGCCGTTTGAAAGAAATCGTCTCAAGACATCAGGCTGTATAGCCTTCAAAGCTTCTTTGGTTAATCCTGTCTGGTTACAAACTTCATCTGCCAATGGATCATCTTCTTTTTCTCCAAGCATTCTTAGCGCACTAAGCACTCTTTGGCGCATCTCAGAAGCAGCTTTGTTGGTAAACGTTGCCGCCAAAATACTGCTGGAAGACTCTCCCATGAACAGCAAAGAAAGATAACGTACAGTGAGCGCAAAAGTTTTACCGCTGCCTGCACTTGCCGAATAAGCCAAAAAGGGTTTAAAACTCATAAATACGGACCTCTTTCACATGTTAAAGCAAATTCACAGTAGTTGCATTTTTGCAAATCCTCACATTTCTTGGCCACAAAATGCCTACTTTGTTTGAGGTTAACAATATGCTCGGCCAAACGTGCATTTTTCTCATCTAGTGCCTCAATATCCTCTCTTTGCCCATTTTCCAGTATCTTAACATAAGAGAGTTTGATATTTTGATATCTAGGACCAAGAAGATAATGATAGATACTCATCTGAAAATCATTGAGCGTTTCTAAGTTTTTAACTTTGTTTGCTTCTGCTGTGCTGCCGCTTTTATAATCAAGTATCCATGTATCTGTTGCATTTTGATCAATACGATCTATGCGTCCCTTAAAATCCAATCCGCCTATTTTTCCTTTAATTTCTATTTCCCGTGCGACCACCCTCCAGCGGTCATTAAAATAGCGGACTTCCGTCTGTATAAATCCCTTGAGTTTCTCTTTCCAAAGCAATTTTTGATACGCAGTTTTTGCGTCTTCATACGGCAAAAGTTCATCCAGCAACCCATGAAGTCTTTTTTCGAGAGTCTCAACGGTGGCAAAAGTATCATTCTTGGCATAGACATGTTCGAGCAGAGTATGCAAGAATGCTCCTTCATTGAGTTCTTCATCTTTTTTGGCTTCTATTTTTTGAATATATTTGTAGTAATATTTTCGTTTACACTCCAAATAGGTTTTGAGCCTTGAGGCCGACCACGTAAAGGAAAAGGCATCAAATGATTCTACCACCGGATCCTCAAAAGACAACACAAGTCCAGACGGCTCACTATAAAATATATCGAGTTGTCCGCTTCTTTGTTGTGTGTCATAAAGCCCTAATTCAAAAAGAAATTTTGAGGGGAGTTTGTTGTCGCTGCTGCAGTAGAGTATCACAGCCTGATTGGCTTGTTCTAGTAACCGCTTATAGTACTGCTTCTGAAGCGCCTCTCTGTCGTTTTTTGTAGGCAATCCGGCAAATGCTCTTACCGCAGAGTTTAAAAATTGGTCTTTGCTTGAACTTGCAGGAACAACGCCTTCATTAAAGTCAACAATAACTATCCCCTCAAAAGAAACTCCCCTGGTTTCAAGAACCCCCATGACGGTTATTTTTCCTCCCCGTACATCATCGATGGTAATCGTATCAAGTGCTTTCATCCATAAGAAAAGCCACTCTTTTATGCTTAAGACGTGTATGGAAAATACTTTTGTAAAATGAAGATAGGCTTCATATGCTTTTTCATTATATTTTGGCTTCTTTTCATTCTCTGCCTGAAGGATTGGCATCAAAGGACAATCAAGCAGTTTTGACTGATCTAACAATATGAAAAAATCATCGGCCTTTACTTTTTTATTTGGATTAACATCTTGGAGATTTTGTGTTTCCATCCCATAGTATTTAAGTAAAAGCCATTGCTCTTTTTCAAAATTTTGCCAATACGCATAAAGTGCTGCGAGCATTTTATAATTTTTTTGTTTGCTATAGTCGTACCCCATTGCAAAGTTAAAATTGCCTAATCTATCGTAAAGTGCAATACTCTCTTTTAGCTGCTCATCCGGCAAAATCAAAGCGATCTTTTCGGGATCTATGCCTGCACGCACCATCTCTTCTATTTTTGTAAAAGCGAATGCTATCTGTTCATGGCGCTCTTCAACACCTATCACTTCCGCTTCAATTTTATCTTTTGCAGCAGTAGCGGATAGTATTTTTTTTGTACTAAAATCAATAATCACGTGGGAGTCGTCAGGTAAATGAATCCCATATGCTTCAAAACGTTCTTGCATTTTAACAGTGAACTTGCTTGTTGTATAGTGAAAAAGCACTTTTGTTGCTTGGGAAACCTTATCAATCAGATTAAACTCAAAATGGCTCAGATAACCCTCTAAATATATCTCTATGCATTCATAGGTTTGAACAAAACCTGTATTGATGGTATATTGCTCAGGAATAAATGCTTTATCTATAAGATTTCTTTGATCAAGCAAGTCTTTATAATTATTTAAAATGGTCTGAAGTATTTGCAAATGCAATTCAAATTCTGCATAAGCATCTGCACGGCCGAGCGTATTAAAATCTATTCTTTCAGCAGCCAACTCTTCAAAAAATTTAAATACGGCATCACTTCTGGTAAAAAAATGTACCAGTCCTGAGTGAAGATTTAAATCATTAGTATCCTCAAAAGAAGCTGCTTCTCTTAAGAGCAAAATACGCTCCATGGGATCAATTTGAATTTTATTTTCAAACAGCATTGCACGCTTTTCAAACTCGTCCATCCGCATAAGTGTAGGCAAAAAACTGTCTTGCTCTTTAAATTGTGCACTTACGGCCCGCAAAGCTCTTGATGTAGGATAGATGTAAAGATTTTTCATAAAAACAAGTATAGCATACCCTGCTATTTTAAAAATGAAAATATGACAAATTGCAAGATATTTTAAGCTCCGCACATCAAATCTCCTGCTGATTCTTTCAAGACAGAGTTAAGGCTTTTGCTGTGGAGACTTATTTTTAAGGCTCCAGATAAGCAGGTGTTTGAAGGTATCCGATATTTTGTCCTATTTTTGCCCTAAGCTCCAATGTATATCTTCCCGCTTGAGTGATATTCATTTCTTTAGTCGTATATACTGTGCCATTGAAAAAAATATTCTCGATTATTTTGTCATCTTCCTGAGTATGCGGCCGTGTCAGCAAAAATGTAACATTTGCATCTTTGACCATGTTGCCATTTGTGTCAATAATGATATAATGAAATGTATTTTCACCATATGCAAGCTTCACAGAGTCTCTTTGCTTGATTTTACTATTGATATTGTCTTTCATCACCATAGTCTGAGCATCTACAAGCTCTATACGGTAGTGGGTGTCAAATGCTATTTTTCTTTCCATAATTTCATTAATATTCATATCGGCAATTTGATACTTCAGCATAAAATCATTCGATTCCTGCACCGGTAAAGAAATAGCCGATTTTATCGTCCAATATCCTAGTGCAATAGCTATAAACAAAAAACCAAATATCATATGGGGCCAATATGTTTTTTTTGTATTATTTGCCATTTTTAATCCTCGTTACGGCAGGTCTAACAAAAAATATCCATAAAACCAACAGTGCGCCGGCAAATACAACTATTTTAAGTATTTTTACTATAAAACGTGTTTCGTTTGGAAGTGTTTTTGTCAACTCCACCCCTTTGGCTTCACCAATTTGATCTGCAAGTTCAGAAAAACCTTGCACAATGCCTATATTATACCTGTCTTCATCACTATTTTTATCTTTGCTTGCAACCACATCAATGGCGGCACTTTTTACTTTTTGTTCATCATAAAGCAATTTAACCTTATCTGAAGAAGGAATAATACCTACTCTTTTATCATTTGGTGCAAAAATAAAAACAACATACGGCTTGCTTAGATTATCCTCATACTTTTTCACATACGCAAACATGCTGCTTCCTCTGGGAAAAGCATCATTGGTTGCTATAACATATTCATGCATTCCTGTCTTGGCCAAAAGTTCACCCCCTATCTCTTCAATAAGTTGCGAGGCTTTCGGATTTAACAATTCATTTTTTAGAATATGTGCCGCATTGAGAAAAAGCGGAAGGAACAAAGCAAGCAAGGCAACCCTTGCTTGTATTTTGTTCATTATATTACCCTACAAAAAGATGGTTTGGCGTAAGTACTGCCCATGCAGTATAAATTGCAGTGATTAGCATACCGATGCCAAGCACCTTATCCATTATTTTAATCATAGCTTATCCTTTTTTGGTTAATTACTGAGCATCTTTAAAAGCAAAATTTGCATTCTCTTTGCTAATCATCTTTACATTGTCCAAGCTGCCGGTGATAGGTGTCGGATCATAATATTTTGCTGCAGAAGTTTGCTGCACATTAATACTCCACGCCGTTAAAAGCACAAGAATACCAATCAAAAGCAAAGTTGCCACCAACATCCCTGTTATTCCGTGAAGACTAAATAAGCTTCTACTTGTATTATCTGCCATCTTTAACTCCTTAGTTTGATAGCGACTGAATATATACAGCCAATGCTTTTTCTTGGACTGGTGTCAACATCGTTTTAAAAGACGGCATTTTACCGATTTGACCTTTTTTCCCATGCTGAAGCGCATGCGACACAACAGCTTCATCGTAGGCCACAAGACTAGGTGACATTCCGTTATTTCCCTGACCATCGGCACCATGACAACTTGCACATGCTGCAAAAGCAGCAGGCTGCTCACTTTTCATTCCTCCTGCAATATATTCAGCAATTGCTTCCGCATCTTCTCCTTGGGCCATCATAGGAGGCATTGCACCCATTTCATAACCCAGTTGATCTGCACCGTTTTCAATCGTATAAAGAATTTGCTCTTTGCTCATTCTGGTGCCAAAATCTTGCGCTTTGCCTGAAAGGCCATCACCTGTTTCCCCATGACATGGAGCGCATTGCACCAAAAATACCGATTCGCCCATTTGCTGCAGCGTTTCAAGATCTGCATTTTTATGTGTTTCTTCAAATTTTGCATTGTATGCTTTTACCTCTTCATTCCACATGCCGATCTGGCTGAAAGCATTCAGCGGATACCCTGCCGTCCAATACCACATCGCCCATATCAGTGTACCTAAAAACGAGTACGCCCAACCGCTTGGAAGTTCATTTTTATACTCACCGATACCATCCCAGTTTTCTTCGGCAAGCTCACCCTCTGCCTTGTCTGTTTTCATCTGATTAATATATTTGGCTGCTACTCCAAACGTAAGTACGGCAATGGCGACAGCACCAAGCATTGTAATCATATTGATCGGATCGCTTAAATCGATATTCATTTGCTTGACAACAACCAATGTAGCAATGATGAGTACCGCTGCAAAAGCTAATGCCTTTATCATTAACGCATTCATTTATTTAGCTCCTTCTTTTCGCTCTGGCTTTTAGGATTATGCTCTATAGGTGTACTGGTAATCTCGTCATCAAGCGCAATATTTCCATATTTTTCATAATCTTTTTCGCCCTTTTTTTCGCTTTTATATAAGTATACGATATACGAATATAATATCACCACAAGAAAAATGGTCATAAAGAAACTGGCATAGCCCTGAAGTTCTCTAATATCCATCTTGTCTCACTATTTCAATCTATTAAGATAGGCAATCATTGCAACAATTTCAGGAATTTGTCCATTTGCTACAGCCTCTTTCACATCTTTGTTTTTCATATCGTCTGCAATGGCTTTTGCTTCTGCCAATACAGTTGGCCTATATGCTTCCCAAGCTTCTTTCGTAGGCTGAAATTCATCCCCGTATGGTGTTCCGAAAATGTTTTTAACCGTGACTGCTTCAGCATAGGCTGTTTCTATATCTGCAATATTTGTAAACTGATGCTTATATGCCGGCATAATAGACTGCGGTACCACTGATTTTGGATCCCACATATGATTTTCATGCCAATCAGTTGTTCTGTAATTTCCTACACGGTGAAGATCCGGACCGGTTCTTTTGGAGCCCCAAAGAAAAGGTCTGTCATAAGCATACTCCCCGGAAAGTGAATACTGGCCATATCTATCAGTTTCCGCCTTAAACGGGCGTATAAGTTGCGAGTGACATGCAATACAATGGTCTTTTTTATAAATATTTTTACCTGCAAGCTCAAGCACTGTATAAGGTTTGAGTCCTACTACCGGCCTTGATGCTTCGGCAAAGTTTGGCAAAATCTCAATGAGACCTGCAAAAGCAATAACAACAAATACTCCTACAGCAAAGAAGAATGGATTTTTTTCTAACCAATGAAACATAATAACCTACCTCCTTATGCCATAGGGCTTCTAAATTGTGGTTCAACTTCGAGTTTTCTGGAAATTGTCATCGTTTTGTACATGTTGTATGCAAACATCAAAAAGCCTGTTAGATAAAGGACTCCGGCAAGTGCTCTAATTGTATAATACGGATTAAGCACTGCTACAGTATCAATAAAGCTATACATCAAATTGCCATACTCATCTACTGCTCTCCACATCATGCCTTGCGTAATACCTGCTATCCACATAGAGGTAAAATAAAGAACAACAGCTGTTATTTGAAGCCAAAATTGTGCTTCCATTAATTTTTTAGAGTAAATCTCTCTTTTGTACATTCTTGGCGCCATATGGAAAAGACTGGCCATAATCATAAATGCAACCCATCCAAGCACGCCGTCATGTACATGTCCTGGAATCCAGTCTGTAAAGTGTGCGATTGCATTAACTGATTTTATCGCCTGAATCGGTCCTTCAAGCGTTGATAGCATATAGAATGTTGATGCTAAAACCATAAATTTGATCAATGGATTTTCAGTGAGCTGATTCCACTCTCCTTTCATTGTAAGAAGCATATTGATCGCACTTCCCCATGAGGGCAAAATTAATACGACAGAAAAAATAGATCCCATAGACTGCATCCAGTCCGGAACCGTTGACCAAAGGAGATGATGAGAGCCTGCCCATAGATAGACAAACATCAATCCCCAAAAAGAAAGCAAAGACAATTTATAAGAATAAATTGCCTGTCCCGATTCTTTTGGAAGAAAATAATAAATCATAGCAATGATTGGCACTGTAAAAACAAATGCCACAGCATTATGCCCCCACCACCATTGAACCAATGCATCATTCGTTCCTGCATACATGGAAACCGAATGCATGATATTTCCTAAGCCTCCGGATGCAAGATATGTAGGCACTTCCATATTGTTAAAAAGATAAAGCATCGCAACGCCCAAGAAACAAGCAATAAAATACCAAAGTGAAATATAGAGTGATTTTTCTCTTCTTATTCCAATAAGGCCAAACATTGCCACACCCCAAAGCACCCACACCAATACAGTAAGGACATCAAGAGGCCATTCCATTTCTGCATACTCTTTGGATGAACTAAACCCCATTAAGAGTGAAACAACCATGGCCAATGCCAAAATAACATAAAGTACAAACTGTAACTTTCCGACAAACATCAAAAATTTAGACTCTGCCATAGAAACTTTTAGTACTCTTTGCGCTGAATAGTAAAAAGTAGCAAAAACACCGCTTACCGTGAATCCATAAACCACTATATTTGTGTGAAGCGGTCTTAACCTTGAAAATGTCCCATATTCACCCATAAGATAATTCAATTCCGGAAAGGCTAATTGTGCCGCAATAAGCGTACCAATCAACATCCCTAGAAATCCAAACAAAATTGTTGTATAGGTAAACAATTTTGCTACTGAATAATCATATTCCAATGCTGCGTTCGACTGCATACATATCCCCCTTTTTAAATTTTATGTTAATAATTTTTGGCTCAAGATAAAAATTATTAACATCCATTATATTTTAATCTTTTTTTATAGATACAATGCTTAAAAATATAACTAAAATTGCTATTTGCCTCATAATGCTACAATAATTTGTAGCAAATCACTTTCTGGGGTTCAATAGAATAATTTAATCTTATTTAATTTATTGATTTTGTTAATTTTTGAGATTTGCAAAATAGCCGGCACAGAGTAAATCTTATTTTAAATAAATAACGAAAAAATAGATCAGCGCCAAGGCTTTCTGTCTTGGATAAAAGATTTACAATCAACTTTCAAGACCCGGTACACAAATGATAGACGATGATGAAGCAAGGAAAAAATTATGCTTTTCCTTTGGCGCTTTGGATAGAGTGGATATATTGATAATCAACTGTAATATGTTTTTCTTTCGGCAAATGCGAAGCAAGTCTATAAATCATCTCTTCAAAATCTTCAAAAAGATAGTTGGCCATCGATCCGGGTATAGGGTTGATCTCATTGAGATATACTTCATCTTCAATCACAAAAAAGTCGCAGCGAATTACAGCTCCTCCAAAAAGCGGATGATAAATTTTCTTGAAATTTTCTTGTATCTTTGTTTTGAGTGCATCATTCATATCTGCAGCAAGCACTTGTGAATCTCTTGAAAAGTCCATATACTTTTTCTCAAAATCCAAAAATTCTTCTTTGTGGGGTTCTTCTACGATCGAAAGTTCCCAGTCATTCGTATAACATCCTGCTTGATTAAACTCTTTTACGCCGACAATAAACGGTTCCACAATAACATCTGTATCAAACTCAAATGCCACATCCAATGCATAATCAAGTTCTGATTCATTTTTTACGATACTCACACCGATACTGCTGCCAAGACGTACAGGCTTGATGATAACCGGATAGGGGGTAGTTATTTTTCTTTCATCTGTTTTTGAAAGATATTCATAGGGTACAGTTTTAACCCCAAGGCTTTCTGCAAAGAACTTGGTATAGAGCTTGTTGTAGCTCAATACTGAGGCTTCAAGGCGCGGAGAAATAAACGGGATACTGAAAAAAGTCATCAAGGAAGCCATTTTTCCATCTTCTCCGTCTCTGCCGTGAATCAGATTTAATGCCACATCAAAAGTGACTGGTTTGGCGCCAAACCATCCGTCGATAAAAAATCCGCCTTTTTTAAGTGTAATCTGTTTACATTTTTTGTAATCGCCTGAAGAAAAAAGTTTTGAGGTCATATCCTTGACATCTATAAGATAAAATTGGCGGTCACTGCTTACAAAAATAAATAGCAAGTTGCTTTTTTTAAAAACCTTTTTCATCGTGATCGTGCTCACGATACTGATCTCATGCTCATAACTTGATCCGCCGAACAAAATAGCAATATTCATCAATGTTCCTTATAGCATTTTTGCAAATTCACTAAACACATAGGCACTCTCATGAGGTCCGGGGCTTGCCTCAGGGTGATGCTGTACAGACATCGTAGGTGAATCATTATAGCGAAGCCCCTCTATGGTATTGTCAAAAAGATTTATGTGTGTAACCGATGCCACTTCAATAATATTTTCAGGGACATTATAATTATGGTTCTGGGCTGTGATTTCCACTCTTCCTGTAACCACATTTTTTACAGGATGATTTCCTCCATGGTGCCCAAACGGTAACTTGAACGTATCGTATCCATGCGCAATAGAAAGCAGCTGATGTCCCAGGCAAATACCAAAAAGAGGCACTTTGGCTGCAATGAGTTTCCTGATCTTTTCATGTTCTTCTTTTAAAATCAGCGGATCACCCGGACCGTTGGAAAGGAATACGCCATCAACTCTTTTGTTCTTAAATTGTTCAATAATCTCTTCAGCGCTCATAGCATTGGGCACCACTGTAACTTCCATGCCCGCATGAGTCAACTCATTGAGAATATTTCTTTTGATGCCAAAATCCAAAGCAATGACTTTTTTGGTTGTTTGCGGGATATCATAATCAAATTTTTCGATATTATAGCGCGCCTCTTTATGAACATAAGATTCTTTAGTGCTTACTTGTTCAATATAGTTGATTTCTTCAATGCGAGGCGTGCTGGCCAATACATTTTTAAGCTCATCTTTGTCATGAATTTCAGTAGAGGCAACCATCATCATTGCACCTTCTTGGCGCAATACTTTAGTAATATAACGCGTATCAACCTGCGTAATGCCAAGAACACCATGCTTTTTAAGCAGCATATCCAAAGATTCCTCGGATCTGAAATTTGAAGGTCTGTCTTGGTAAGAACGTACGATAACACCTGCACAAAATGCCTGCTTGCTTTCCATATCCTGTGCATTGCAACCTACATTTCCTATCTCCGGCATCGTAAACGTCACAAACTGTCCGGCATAAGAAGGATCTGTTGTGATTTCCTGATATCCGGTCAAAGAAGTATTAAAAACACATTCCCCGACCGACGTACCCTCTGCCCCAAAACTTTTACCTTCCAGAAGCAATCCATTCTCAAAATAAAGCGACACTCTTTTCATCACACTTCCTTTTTCATTCTTCATACTCAATGCTTAAAGCATTCCTCTTTTTATAAGTTCTTCCTGATAAAGTCTCTCATAAAGCAATTCATAGTCCTGAGAACCAGGGATTGTTTCTTTTTTCATATTTTTAATCTTGTTGTAGACGATATCATCTATCTCTTCGTAAGCATTTGCATACGTCTTAAAAGATTTAAAAATGATATTTTTTACTTGATTTTCACTTACATCATATTCTGCCAGATAATTCTCATACAGCTCATCCAAAATTTGATGAGAAAGATCATTATATCTATCATCATAGTTCATTATCACCCCAAATTCAGGTGCCATTTTCTTTTTGATCATAAAAAAGAGTTGTCTTTCGTCTGCATGCTGAAACTCTATCTCGCCGCTATTGACATCAAGTATCTCTTTGACTTTAGCATCCAGTGCCTGTTCTTTTTTCAAATTTTCATCAATGATTGCTTTACACGCTTCTACGACGGCTTCTCTTCCCTTGGGCAGTTTGACAAAAGGAGCATTGGCCAGATCGATCCCGATTTTGGTTGCTACATATCCTGTTTGTTGTGGTTTAAGTCTCATCATTGCATCCTTTTTAAATTGTTCTTTACCTCAAATACTACCGAATGATAGTGTCATCACGATCAGGACTTGTTGATATAATCCCCATCTTTGTGCCTATCATCTCTTCGAGTGCCAAAATGTACGATTGTGCATTTTTTGGCAAGGCTTCAAACTCTCTCACACCCTTGGTCTTATCCCAACCTGGAAAACGTTGATATACCGGGGTTGCATCTTCAAGGTCATACGGCACATAATCAATCTCTTTTCCATCCACTTCATAGGCTACACATACTTTCACCTCATTAAAACCATCAAGCACATCCAGCTTCATCAGCGCGACCTGGTCTGCGCCATTGACTCGCACTGCATGACGCATTGCCACCGCATCAAACCAGCCGCATCTTCTCGGTCTTCCGGTAGTGGTGCCAAACTCATGTCCGTTTTTACGCAGAATATCGCCTTCTGCACCCAAGTCTTCACTGGGAAAAGGTCCATTCCCCACTCTTGTACAATACGCTTTAGCGATACCTGTCACCTTGCCTAGGTCTTTAGGGCTCAATCCAAGACCGGAACAAGCGCCTGCGCTGACTGTCGTCGAAGAAGTCACATAAGGATAAGTGCCATGATCAATATCAAGCATCGTGCCTTGTGCGCCTTCAAGCAATACCCTTTTGTCTTCGGCCAATATATCCCACATCATCTTTGTTGTGTCCACAATATAGGGGGCGAGTATGGTTTTGTATCCTTCAAGCTCCTCCAAAAGCCCTCTTTCTGAAGGAAGTTCAACCTCCATTGCTTCAAAAATAGTTTTATTGGTTTCAAAATATGCCATAATTTTTTCGGTGAGCTTATCAGGACACAGCAACTCCCCAAGTCTATGCCCTACCCTGGCAATTTTATCACCATAGGCCGGACCGATACCTTTGCCTGTCGTGCCAATCGCTTTGTCGCCTTTCATGCGCTCTCTTGCTTGGTCTATCAACGCATGATATGGCAATAGAATGTGGGCTTTATCTGAAAGAAAAAGTCTGCCTTCAAGATTTTCAAACTGTTCCATCTCTTTGATGAAATCTTTAGGAGAGATCACTACTCCGTTGCCTACAATATTTTTTGCTTTTGGATTGAGCACTCCTGAAGGAATAAGATGAAGTGCATATTTTTTATCGCCAATAACAATAGTATGGCCGGCATTATGCCCTCCTGCAAAACGACAAACATAATCATGTGTCTGCGCCATATGATCTACGATCTTTCCTTTTCCTTCGTCTCCCCATTGGAGTCCTACAATTAAATCCGCTTTACTCATCTGATCTTACTCCCTGCTCATTTTTTCCATTTTATATGTGATACACTCATCTGTGTAAAGCGCGAATCCTGCTGCCTCTACATTGTCAATCGTATAAATACCGCCTGTAGCCAAAAGTTCATTCCCTTCAAACATTCTAAATGTTAAAGAATCATAATATCTCAATTTTGCATAAAAAAGCGGGGAAATTACCATCGTTGAATCATTTATTTTTTGTGCAGCTGTTTTTATCTTTTCTAATTCTACTCTAATATCTTTAGGAAAAGCGCTTAAGTCTTTAAGATCATCCACACTGTTGATGCCTACCAATGATTCCATCCAGGGCATATTTGCACAGAGAATCTGCTCTATGTGCATTGATTTTAACACTTCAAGAGAAATGCCGTATTTTTCATTGAGCAGATGAGGAATACGAATATTGGATATTTGGATAATAGGTTTGATATCAAGTTTTTTTAAAAGTGCAGCCGTTATTTGTGCCACTTCTTCAAAACTGCCGTCTATGATTTCGGCTCCAATCTGATACTGCTCTTTTGTCGGATAAGCAACGGTGGGCTGGATATAAAACCATTTTTTTGACTCCATGCTTCGTCCCAGTCTTTTGGTTACGATACGCACAACATCTGCTGTGGAATCTGCCCGCAAGGTTACCTCATGATTACTCTCGTCATTAAGACGCACAAGCGTATTGCTCTTTTCAAAAGATTCATGCTGATGGTAAGAAAAAATCGGGGTAACAATCTCTTCGAAGCCAAGTGCCGCCAATACACCGCTTGCACTATTTTCAATCTCTCTTTTGAGCTTTGCACTCTTCCCGAAATAAAGCCGGCTGCCGCTAGGAATTTCATGTTCAAATATCATCGGGGGCTATGCCTTAAAATAGGTTTCATTAAACATGCGGTTGGCTGCGCCGTCAAATGCTCTTCTTCCAAGCTCATCCAGTGCCAGCTCTATTGCATTAACCACCCATGCGGACTCATATACGGGTATAAGCCCCATTTGATTGATGCGGAAAATTTTTCCCTTAAGATGATCTTGGCCGCCGGCTATGTTCACGCCGTACTTTGTTTTAAGAAGTTTTCGTATCGCTTCGGCATCCTCATCCAATACGGTACTCATGCAAAGCGCAGGTATTTTTGGATACATGGCAAAACCTATCGCTTCAAGCGCAGCCTGGGTTGCTTTTGCCCGTTTTGCGGTGACCTCATACAGCGCGTCAATTCCTTCTTTGTCGATTTCATCAAAAATTGCATTCAGCCCGATAATCAACGTGGTCGCCGCTGTCCATGCCGTTGTATTTTTCTGCTGGTTTTTGATTTCGATGGCTAGATTGAAATAATAATCTTTTCCTTTGCCTATTTTCTCTACTGCTTTATTTGAAAGGCCTATCATTGCAAGTCCGGGAGGGAGCATCAACGCTTTTTGACTTCCTGTAACCAGGGCATCAATATGCGATACATCAATCTTTTCCACCCCCACAGCCGTAATACCGTCTGCTATGATCATAATTTGGGGATTGATCTCCTTGGCGCGTTTGGCTATCGCTTCGACAGGATGCCTTAATCCTCCTGCACTTTCGCATACTTGGATAAAAATCGCATCAATATCTTTATTTTCATGTAAAACTTTTTCTACATCTGCCACGGTTGCCGGAGTATCCCACTCATAGCAAAGCTCTATCTTCTCTGTGCCCATTGCATCTGCAATTTTTCCAAAACGCTCGCCAAATTTGCCTGCATTGATTGTCAATGCTTTTTTTTCACACAGGTTGATCATGCATGCCTGCATTGCTCCCGTTCCTGAGCTGGCAACCATCACACATTCGTCCATGCCCAATAAGGACAATAAACGTTCGCGCGCTTCTTTAAAAATAGCTTCAAACTCTGGCGTTCTATGGTGCAATGTAGGTGTCGCCATCGCTTGGCGTACAAATTCGGGTACAGGAGTTGGTCCGGGAGTAAAAAGTAACATAACGATCCTCTAATTTCAGTTTATATGATTACATAATTAGCGGCGATTATATCTAAAATGAGGTTAGAGGAGGGTAAGAAATTCTCTCCTCTTGTTTGATTTATTGATACGCAACAGAAAATTCAATTGCTACATCCTGCCATGTTTTTCCCTCATGAAGATCATAGCATGCTTTATTAATCCCTTCAAGAGAAGGAATCATTTTAAAATCTGCCAAATCAATATATCCGCTTGCCTGAACAAACTTATCATTTACTTTATATTGCATAGGCACTTCAATGCTTTGATGATTCATTGTGATTTTAACCACAAGCACAGCCTCTTTGGCGGAGACAATTTGTGCTTCTATGAGAGCATTGGATTGCACATTAAAAAATGCGTTGACAAGTTTCTCGTCCCGCTCTTTATGGGCACTGTTGACACTGCCGGTCTTGATGTTTGCCTTAAGCCCTTCGAGCATCTCATTTACATTCTTTGCCTCTTTTTTACCCGAAAGTTCAATCGCATCAAACCCTCCGGATACACCTATCTTCGAGAGAGTTTTAAATGCTGTAAATTTCACGCTTACGTTTGTTGGTTCATACGCAAATAAAACTGCGCCTGCCATCATAAATACTATTATCATTTTTTTCATTTTTTATCCTTTTAGATTTATTTATAACTATTTTACTCTTTTTAAATAAAAAAAACAAATTTTTTAGATTAATCTAAAGTGATAATCTGCTGGCCGATCTCCTGATATCTTTTATAATAATATTCCACAAAATTGCGAACATTCTCTTTTGAAGGGAGATATATACTGCCATACTTAATTGCATATTCGCTTAGATAGATGTTGGCATCTTTTTTATCCAAATAATGCTTTGCAAGTTTTTGATATGCCAGGATATAGGCTTCCTTCATGGTCTCATAATACTCATAGCGGATCTGTATCGTTTTATCAAAGGTCACTACCCCTGACTCAAAAAGAATGGCCAAGTGAATCAAACCCTCACAATAGTAAGGCAGTGCTTCTCCTACTTCACGCCACGCCATAAGACCCACTGCACGCGAAACCAAATCATCAATAATGTGCGTTTTAAGAGATTCTTTTTCGTGATAAAAAAATGCCATCAGACCGCCTGTTGTTGCCTTAAACTCTTCTATATTTTTAAATTGGCCCGTACCGTTCATTTTTGCTTCTGTGTCTGAATCTATCCATAAAATATGTCCAAACTCATGTCCTATGGTAGAGATATCATATAGCTCATGCCACAATTTTGGTTCATTTTCAATCAATGCTCTTTGTTTTTTCACAAAGGATTCTGTCATTATCTCTACATTTAATTTCATAATCGGTTTAGATCTTTTGCTTTCCATAACAAAATCCGCATAGGCAAATATTTTTTTGCCCAATTCGCTAGATACCTCTTCATCGTTAGGAACAACCTGCGCTGAAAAAAGTCCGTTAAATTCCGCGCCGTAGTAAAACATCGGCTGCCCTATGTAAAGCTGTGTTTCTCTGACCTGCATAAGATTTTTTGAGATAGTGCGTTGCGCTGTCTCTCCAAATTCCTGAGCCATCTTTGAAGCAAAATCTTGAATATTCTCTCTGGTGCGGGAATTTTCCTGAAGTCCTGGATTAACAATGCGCAAATCCCATTCCAGCGCAACAGCTTTTCTGTAATGGTCTTCATAATATTCCAAAGGATGTCCTATTTGCAAGGGGGTTGTTACTTTCATCCATGCCCTGTCCACATTGGCCCAATATTCGATAAGTTCATCAGGATTGGTATGAGAAAAAGCATTATTAATGGCCATCAAATAATTCAGCCATGCCTCTTTTTGCCCAAATACCTCATCTTCAAGCGTTGCCAGGACTTCTATAAAAATTTCTAACGCCTCTTTCACGTGCGCCACTTCATCTTTAAAAGCCTCGGCATACGAAACTCTTTTAAACTGCCCGTTTTTATCTTGATGCAGCACAGAATAACAACGGTCTCCTATTTCGCCGCGGCTGTTTACATCAAGCAGAGATTCATTTTGAAGTTTTTCAAAAATCTTCTCCTCGTCTCCGTTAAAAAGGGTAAGAAGTTCGCGGTTTACTCCATGAATGATGTGCGAAGTCCACGCACTTTGCCACCCGCTCATCGCAATACCGACCGTATGTACGCCTGAAATAATTGCGCGGTAAAACGGTGTAAGAAGTTGCGCCTCCTCCACCCAAGAGATAAACGTCTCATGCCGCTTAAGATGCATATTGCTCACAAAGCGATACGCCTGTTCTTTTTTGTCTATCCTCTCTTCTTCGCTTAACTTTTCTCTTTGCAGTACTTGTTCAAGTGCATCTTCACGAAGATTAATGATGCGTGTCAATGCAGCCATAACCGTTTCATCATCTTTTTTTAGATCCAGATAAACCAAAAAATCATCTACAAGTTTTGATGCCTCATCATGTCCTCCATCAAGCAGTTTGTAAAATCCGTTAAGCGCGTTTTGTCTTTTTTGCAATTCATCGTATATCCGCTGTAAATCTTCCGTAAATTGTTGTTTTGTCATTTCTGATTACCTTGTTTTTGCTTTAACATTTTAATGATGGGCCGTGCCAGTTCCAACGCTTTTGCTCTATGCGAAATCTTTTTTTTGATCTCTTCGTCAAGCTCACCCAATGTCAAATGATATCCAATCGGAATAAACATCGGATCATACCCAAAACCTTTTTCTCCGCGTGCTTCATCTATGGCTTCCCCATGCATCCAGCCATGCACCACATAATCGCCATAGTTTGAAACAATCGCGATTGCAGCCGTATAATAAGCGGAAGTGCGTTTTAAACTTTTTTCTTTGAGTGCTGCAATGAGCTTATAAAGATTGTCTTTATCCGTTGCTTTGCCGCCTGCATACCTTGCAGAATAAATACCCGGAGCTCCGCCCAGTGCAGGTAAAGAAATACCGCTGTCGTCGGCTATTACTATATAGGATTCTGACGGCTTTTCCTTGACTAATTTTTCATAGATCGTTCGTGCTTTAATAAGCGCATTTGCGCTAAAAGTATCTCCGTCTTCCACTATCTCCATCTCGCCTAGCAGTACAGAAAAAGCTACCACTTCATCCTGGCACATCTCTTTAAACTCTCGCAATTTGCCTTTATTCCCTGTTGCCAACACCAATTTCATCCCGCTCTCTCCTTTTTAAAAACAAAAATGCCTACTTAATAAAAAACGATATCCTTGCTTTTATCATCTACTCTTAACTTTTTTGGAATATAATAGGACAAATTTTATCTAAATAGAGGTATCACTATGTTTAAACAAATACTGCCGCTAAGTTTGATTGTGGGACTTAGATTTTTTGGACTTTTCGTTGTTCTTCCTGTACTCTCTGTGTATGCCTTGGAAATGGAAGGGGCTACTTCATTCCTGGCAGGGCTTGTGGTGGGCGGCTATGCGCTCGCCCAGGTGCTTCTTCAGGTCCCTTTTGGTCTGATGAGCGACAAAATAGGACGTAAAAAAACATTGCTTTTTGGCCTTTTGATTTTTATTGCAGGCTCTATCCTCTGTGCGCTCAGTGACAATATCTATATGCTTCTTATAGGACGTTTCCTGCAAGGTGCGGGAGCTATCGGTGCAGTAGTTACTGCAATGATAGCCGATCTTGTAAAGGAAGAGCAAAGGGCGCATGCCATGGCGATCATGGGCGGAACAATTGCGCTTAGTTTTGCTGCTGCGATGATTATCGCACCTCTTGTCGGTGGACATTGGGGGATAGACAAGCTTTTCTGGCTCACTGCGATCCTGTCTGTAATGGCTATAGGTATCCTTTTTACCGCCGTACCGCAGCCTCCAAAGATTATACACAGTTATGAGGAAGAGGAATCCAAAATGATTGAAGTCTTTAAAGACAAATCTTTAACAAGAATGTATATTACCTTTTTATTTCACTCCTCGATTATGACTATGGCATTTTTTATCATCCCTCTAGTTATGACACAAAATCTTACAGAAGGCGGATTTGGCTGGGAAAAAGCGGAACTTTGGAAAGTGTATCTGCCTGCAATGTTTTTTGGCCTCTTATCCATGGGGCCTGCAGCTGTATTTGGAGAGAAGTATGGTAAGGGCAGGCAGGTTTTTATGGTCTCTGTTGCGGTGATATTTTTTGGTTTCTTGGCAATGGGATTTGCTTCTGCCCCTTGGGTATTTATCTTGGGTGTCGTACTCTTTTTTATCGGGTTTAATATGTTTGAGCCTCTTCTGCAAAGCTTTGTAAGCAAATTTGCCAAAGTACATCAAAAAGGCGCTGCTTTGGGTGTGGCAAATACGTTTGCTTACATTGGCATCTTCTTGGGCGGTCTTTTTGCCGGCTATATGATGCAGCATTATGACAGAGATACGCTTGCTGTGAGTGTTGCGATACTCTCCGTATTTTGGTTTATTTGGGTTGCGACTATGCCAAATCCCAACAATAGAGGCAACATCTATGTATCGCTTGATCTTTGCGACAGGGAAAAAATAACCATTCTCAAAAACCATAAAGCTATCGTAGAAAGCTATATCAACGAAACAGAAAATATTGCGATTATCAAGTATGAAAAAGAGTTGATTGACGAGGATGAAATCAGAGGGATGCTGAGTTAGGCTTAAGGTCTAACGATACGCTGTTTGCTTCGAAGGACATCGCATTGATAAGCACGCCGAAATTTGTGAAACGATATCTTTGAGACGCGATGCATTCATTCTTGCCCCAATTCATCCAAAGCAGGCAGCCCAAAACCGACATTTTGCTTAAGCGCTATCTCAAAGCCCAAAGTAAACAAGATAAGATCCAAAGTTTTGACAGTCGTATTTCCCATCTCTCCCCGCTCAATCTTACCAAGCGTTACTCTGCTTATACCGCATTTTTGGGCTAATGCTTCCTGTGTGAGATTTTTATCTTCTCGTAAAGCTTTAATCCTTTGTCCAATTTCGTACAATTTCATCCGGTATCTCCTTGTAGGATTTTTCATCTAATGACAATTTCCAAATATCGAGTATTCTTTTGCCTGTCATTTTAAAATTTGGATTTGTTGGGATATATCTTTCCAATTCTTCGATACTGTTTTTTAAAGCCTCTATACAACTACCATAGGCACTAGAAGCTTCAGTTTCACTCAAATAGCATGCTCTAACCCCAAACTTCACTAGCTCTTTTTTACCAAACCATATTTTTTTGCCAAACATGCTCAGCGCCGGTTTGTCTTTATAAAAATAAGGTACCGTACACACCACATCATAAGCAGGCGCAAACCAAATCCTTGAAAAATCATTATGATAAAGCACGCCGAAATTTTTCAAATGCGCATCGCCATTTTTGAGTAGATAATTCATCACAATGACTTTATAAAGATGTCGCATTGAGGTTAGCTTATCGGTAGTCACACTATACACTACTTTTGCTACCTGTTCGTAGCTGCCGCTGTATTTTTCCTCTTTGTTTTTCCCCGCAAGGCTTAAAATCTCTTCAAAACCCAAAAAATTATCGTTTTGTTTATCATAGTTAAAGCGCTCTACTAACAAAAATTTATTGTTTTTCGAGAGCTTGAGCGTTGGAATATTTACACCCGTTTTTTGTATCGCTTTGAGACAAAAATACTCATTTAAAGCAAGCTGGGGGTACTCCTCTCCCCAGGCCTTGACGATATACTCTTTTGCAGTCAGGCTCCCTTTATCTTTTAAAAGAGCTAAAGATTTTGGCTGGACTCCGCCAATCGCATTTTTATCCAAAAAAGTCGCAACGATCTTTGAAAAAGTATCACCCGAATCATTTTGCAAAACTTCATCGATATCAAGCGCAAAAAACGCTTTTTGATTGACTGAACTTTTATAAGTAATTCGGCTTTGGATGTTGGAGCAAATATGAGAAAATATCAAAAAATCATCGATATAGCCGTACTCTTTTGTGAGATACTTTTTAAATATCTCAAAGAGGTATCCCTCAGGCATATTCATATCAAAAATGGGATGAAGTTTATATTTCCAGATATATGAAGCATTTTTATAGGGCATGATCAATGAGATGGGTTTATCGTTCTTTGTGTAATTAAACCCATACTGGTTTTTCTCTTTTTCAAAATAAAGAATACCGACTTTTTGATTGTTTATTTCTACATCAATCGCTTCCATGAATCACCATTATGATAAATTTACTTATCATTTTATCTAAAAATAATACGAATGTAAAGTATTTTTATCATTAGAACAGCTTTACAACACTATGGGCGTTGAATTTCCACTTTTTACTACTTTTGAGATAAGCGATTTGGATAATCTCAAATAATTACTTATCTGAGATTGGGTATATCCGTCATCTAATGCATTTATTATAGCAAGGTTTCTTACTTTGTTACTTGGTCTTCTTGACATGGCTACTATTCTTTAGACAAGGTAAATCTGTATAAAATTTTATATCATAAAGGTGGAAATTCAATGCCCGCAGTGTGCTATTATTTGTAATATAGTCACCGCATTACACCTTTCTAAGGTGTAATGCTATAAGATAATTAGCTTATTTTATAGAATTATTGAATTTTTCTATATGCAGCTTCAATTTGAACCGTAACAGTATTACCTCCACCTGTATCAACAATAGCATTCATGCCATCATTTATAATTTCAACTAATCTATAATTACCATCGTGAGAGTAACCATCATGGTCATAAAATATTTTAGTTGCATTGTCGTAAAAAGTATTGTAATTTACGTAACTGGCATTTACTTCGGTTGTATTGTTAAGTGCGACATTTTCATAAGCACCTTTAATATAACATGTTGACGAATAGGTTGTGCTATTTTTTGTGTAAAAAGTTTCTACCGACCCATTATCGTACACTGAAAAATTAGTTAAGCTTAACCCGCTCAGTCGACATCCAACTGTATCATAATATATGTCACTACTGCCTTTGATATTATAAGGCTTGCCGCCGCTAAAAGATGTTGTGCCACTTTCTATAAGAAGAACTGTATTTTCTTCAGGAAGTGGATTTGTTGTGTCGCCTTCAGAAGATGAGCTTCCACCGCCACAGCCAACAAGTGCAACTCCAACCATTAAACTAAGTAAAATTTTTTTCATTATCTATCCTCTAATATAATTTTATGATTAATTGGTTGCGTCACAAACGCCCATACCATCAATAACAATCACATCGCCATCACTATAATAGCAATATGTTTTTGTGCCTCTAATTTCACTGCTCGTTAATACTCCAGCACTAACAATCGAAGCTACCACAATTAGCAATAGCAATATTTTTTTCATATTCTCCCCCCTTTAAAGATATTAACGATATATATATCGTTGAATGATTTTAGCGAAACAAATATTATACGTATCTTAGATATATGTATCGTTAGGATGTAGATTTTGCAGACAGAAGAATTGGAGGCTTATAGCGAGCAGGTACTTAGCACTGTCTCTAAAAATGTCAAAAAATATCGTGAGCTCAGAGGCTATACACAGATGCAGCTTGCTCTAGAAATAGGAATGAGTGGTGGTGCATATCTCGGACGCGCAGAACTTCGCAAACCTAACCATCACTTTAATATCAAACATATTGCTAAAATTTCAAAGGTATTAGAAATAGATATCAAAAGGTTTTTTGAAGAGTAAATCCACTCTCGGAATCGGGCGAAGGTATTCCGCATTATTATAAGGTGCGTTGGCAAACGCACCCTACGAAAAAGCTTACAGTTCGCACTCCTCAAGCCCTACTTCCCGGTAGGCTACGCCCATCAGTTTGCATGCGCGTTTCATGATTCCCTCTCTGGTAAATCCAAACCGCTCAAAGAGCAATTCCGCCGGGGCAGATGCTCCGAAACTTTCCATTCCAAGTACATCATCGGCATATCGGTAGTACTCCGTAGCCGTTGCCGCTTCTACTGCCAAAACTTTCGTAGCAGGATCGATTACTGCGCTTTTATAAGCTTCGTCTTGCTCGTTGAAAAGATCCAAACACGGCACAGAAACTATATTGGCTTTAATTCCCAATGCGGTCAGATAGCATGCCGCCTGCAAACATGGCATCAATTCAGATCCCGAAGCCATCAGTGTCAGGTTTGCATTTTTTCGTTTTTTAACGATATAAGCACCCTTTGAGACTTCGCCAAAATCTCTTTTTGGTTTGAGCGTTTTCAGTTTTTGGCGGGAGAGTACAAAGCCGTGCGGTGCTTTGATGCTTAGTGCCTTCTTCCATGCCTCAACGTTCTCTGTGGCATCCGCAGGACGCCAGACATAGAAGTTTGGCACTGCCCTATACTGGCTAAGCTGTTCAATCGGCTCATGTGTCGGGCCATCCTCACCTACGCCGATACTGTCATGCGTCCAGATAAAAAAGTTTTGAATACCGGACAACGCTGCAATGCGCGCACTCGGCTTAAGATAATCGCTAAAGATAAAGAATGTTGCATTAAACGGAATTACCGTACCATAGAGTGCCATCGCATTGGTGATTGCAGCCATAGAGTGTTCTCGGATGCCAAAGTGCATATTTTTGCCTTTAGGAAAATCGCCCATGTCTTTTAATTCTGTTTTATTCGATGGAGCAAGATCTGCCGAACCGCCGATAAAACTTGGAATTGCCGTCGCAATGGCATTGAGGATTTTTCCATTGGAATCTCTGGTTGCCATCTCTTTGTCGTTTGTAAAATCCGGAAAATTAATCGCTGAAAAATCAGGATTGAGCAGTCTTTCCAATGCCTCGTTTTGTTCGATGAGCGGTGCTTCTTTTTGTCTATGAATCCACTCTTTTTCTGCCAATTCACCCTCTTCCAATGCACATCTGAAGCGTATTAGTACATCTTCGGGAATATAAAATTTCTCATCTGCAGGGAAGTCTAATTTTTCTTTGGATACCCTGATCGTCTCTTCGCCCAAAGGTGCTCCGTGTGTTTCATGGCTTCCCTCTAGTCCCTCGGCATACCTTCCGATGATTGTATTGGCAATGATAATAGTCGGCTTGGTTGCTTCTTTAACTTCATGCAGCGCTTTGTCGATGTCATCATAACAATGCCCGTTGATTTTGATTACATTCCAACTTTGTGCTTCAAAACGTTTAGCAACATCTTCACTCCAGGCAATACCCGTATCGCCTTCTATGGTGATCTCATTGCTGTCATAGATCAGTACAAGATCCTTAAGCCTGAGGTGTCCGGCCAAAGCACATGCTTCATAACTGATCCCTTCTTGCAAATCGCCGTCACCACAAAGACAGTAGACTTTATGGTCTATCAGCTTGCAGGTTTCAGAGTTTACTTGCTTGGCCGTATAGGCTTCTGCCATAGCAAAACCTACCGCATTGGCTATCCCCTGCCCTAGCGGACCCGTGGTGATCTCTACGCCCGGCGTATGTCCATACTCCGGATGCCCCGGGGTTTTAGAATCAAGCTGACGAAAATTTTTAAGATCATCTAAACTCACATCATATCCCCAAAGATGAAGCAAAGAATAGATCAGTGCCGAAGCATGTCCTCCAGAGAAAACCAATCTGTCTCTGTTAAGCCATGTTGGATTTTTCGGATTATGGTTAAGATGTTCGCTGAGTACAACTGCGATATCAGCCAAACCCATCGGTGCACCCGGGTGTCCCGAATTTGCTTTTTGTACTGTATCTGCTGCTAAAAATCGAATTGTATTGGCCATCTTTTTGCGCATACTGTTCTGCTCTGTCATTACCATGTGTGTATCATCCTTTATGTCTGTATAAATATCTGTTTATGAGGGGAAGTAAAGCTGTTTTGAGCTTTTCATCAAAGGCTTCAAATCGTCTTTGCAAATCTTTTGCCAACACATCGGCTTGAACTATACTCTCCTCTAGCCCCAAAAGATTTACAAAACTATTTTTATCGCTGTCATTTCCTGTTGTTTTTCCTGCCTGTTCTTCATTTTGCGTTTCGTCGATAATGTCGTCTTGTATCTGAAAAAGCAATCCTAAATCTATCCCGAAGGCATAAAGCTCCTCTTGCACTCTCTTCTCCAGACGTACAATCACTGCCCCCATTTGCAAACTTGCAGCTATAAGTTTTGCGGTTTTGTTGATATGCAAAAACTTAACTTGGTCAATAGTTAACGGTTTGTTTTCAAAGTAACAGTCTATGGCTTGCCCCAAAACCATACCTCTGCTTCCTCCGTCACGTGCAAGCACTTCAACCAATTTGATTTTTACATCTTCGCGCAGCGGTGCTTTGGCAATAAGATAGAAAGCCTCCGTGTTAAGCGCATCGCCTGCAAGTATAGCGGTTGTTTCATCATATCGTTTGTGCAAAGTAACATGTCCGCGGCGCAAATCAGCATTATCCATTGCCGGAAGATCGTCGTGAATCAATGAATAGGTATGAAACATTTCCAAAGAGAGTGCTACGGGCAAGGCAGAATGATAAAGCATAGGCTCATAGGCTTCAACAATACTAAGCAACAGCATAGGGCGAAATCGTTTACCGCCTGCATCAAGCATTGCGCCCAATGCCTCTTCGTACACAGCATGAAAGCTCGGTACTTGCGGCAAATTTTCTTTCAGATAGGATTCAAATCTTTGCATTAACGCTCTTTGGTTTTAATTGATAAAATTATATCCAATTAGGATAAAATAACTCCATGCAAACACACGCAAGACACACGATCATCAAATGAATAAAAAAGGCGGTTTTGAAAGGAGCGGTCAAAGGATGGACTGTCTCATTTTTGTTCTGCTTCATCAGCTGCTCGTTTTAGAGAGCAGGTTTTTAGTGCGCGGCAAGTGGCATACTTATCTTTAAACTCCTTATGCCGGCACACAAGGTATTGGATTGCTTGGCGAACAGGCGGCATTCTTGATACGGTATTTTCCGGCTGTCTGCTTTTTTAATTTTCATCGCCACAACTCAACAGGCGAAGTCATAACCGTACAGTGGGTTAAAAGTTCACTATGCTCAACTATAAATCCCTCTATGATCTCTTTGGTATCAACCGCATCAATGATAATCGGCAACCCTTCAAATAAATCTGCCAAACGAACCTGACGCATCTGTTTTGAGCTTCCATATCCCATGATCCCCCGCACTACGGTTACTCCGCTGATCGATGCCTCATAAAGACGATCAACAATTTGGCGAAACAAAATATTTCCTTCATATTTATAATCTTCGGCCGTAAAAATCGTAAGGCGCAATCCTTTAACAAAATCCATATGATCCTCTTCCTTTCTATTCTAAAGCATCCTTGCTGCAGCAATCCCGCCGATTCCTGCAGCAAAACCAACGCCAATCGTTGCAGCCAGATTAAGAAGAGCTTTGCTCCCTTCTCCATTCATCACAAGTGTCAGCGTTTCAAAAGTAAATGAACTAAACGTCGTAAATCCCCCAAGAAACCCGGTAACAATCAATAATCGCATAGTTGGCGTGACTGTCAACTTCTCAAGCGCAAGAGTCATAAAAAAGAGAATCAGGAATGATCCGGCAACATTCACAACAAAAGTACCATACGGGAAATTTTTGCCACACATTGAAGCACATCCCAATCCCGTTGCATAGCGAGCAATACTTCCGATCCCTCCGCCGATAAAAATTGCAAGCCATTCCATATATATCTGTTGCTCCAAACTATAAAAGATGAAAGTATTTTAACACAAATGAAGATGAAAGTATATTTTTAAATTATACAACTTTACGATACCCCAACTATTTAAGAAAAAGAAAACCATATCATTGCTTGGTAATTGCTGCGCATTTGCCGGCTATCTCATCAACAATCTCATCCAAATGTTTATCTGCAACGCTTATAATGACATCCGCCACTTCTTTATAGGCTTTTTCCCGCTCTTTATAGAGTTTTTTCGCCTCTTTTTCTTTAGAAAACAAAGGTCTTTTGGCAAGTTTGGCTTTGGCGTTTTTAGCATTTTTAAGCCGTTTAAGTATCCATTCGAACGTAGCATCCAGCAAAACAACCGTGCCCAGCGCTTTGAGATTATTCACTTTATAAAACCCGCCGCCGCAACTGATGAGAGTCTCATCCACACACTTCTCTATCCAGTCTGCAGTTGCCTGCTCCTGCGCTCTAAAATAAGTTTCGCCCTCTTTTTCAAATATTTTTTTGATTTCTTTGTTTTCTTTGGATTCTATAAGATCATCCGTATCAATAATATATGTACCATATTTTTTTGCAAAAGCACGTGCCGTCGTGCCTTTGCCTACTCCCATAAAACCTATCAGTATGATATTTTTCTTCACACCTTCTTCCCTTCCCTGCGTGCGTTCAAGTAACGCTTCTATAAAATTTTTTGTTATTTTTGCAAAACAATTACACCATATTATAACGATCAATGATTTTTTTAAGACGTTTGCGTAAATTTTTAAGTGCTTCTGTAGCCGTTTCGCCTTCTGCAATAAGTGATTCAAATTCATCAAACTGAATTTTAGCTATCCAGCCGATCTTTGTATGGAGCTTAATGCCAACAAAGCGCACTTCACCGTAATGCTCTTTTGCCATCTTATAAATACGTTCGATTCTTTCATCAATAGTTTTAATCTCTTTGCTCATTCACCACCCTTTTTATATAATTATAACATAAGCCAAAGAAATCCCCTAAATTCACTTTACTGTGTTTGTTCCCGGCGCCATCGATACTCTTTCTATCAGATAATCGATTATTCAGATACAAAAGAATTTTCTTCAGCAGAACGTTTCAAAAGCGGGCCGGCTCAAAAGCCGGGACGATCAGCAAAACTGCTCATCAGTACATTTGATGAGTTTTTGCAATATAAACACAGGGCTTTGTTGATATTGGAAAAATGTCTTAAACTTTTATTTGCTGCCATTTGCCTTTTTTAAAAACAACCCAAAGCCAAATTGCTTTAACAAATGTATCAGATATCATTGCCAAATAAACCAACAAAATTGATTCAAAATACCAAGAGAGTACAAAAGCAGGAAGAATACGAACAAACCAAAGTGACACAAGATTGATAATGAGAATCCTCCTGGTATCTCCTGCCCCCCTGAGGGCCCCTGACAGCACAAAGCTAAACGCCAAAGGGATCTGCGAAAACCCAACGATACGTAAATAAAGGCTTGCCTCTTGAATGGTCTGTGCATCGTCAGTAAAAAGCCAGACAATCTTCTCGGGGAGAAAAATCATAAAAAATGAAAGAAAAAACATAAAACCTACTGTATATTTAAGTACAAGCAGTACATCTTCTCTTGCCTGCTGAGGCTTTTTGGCTCCTAACCCTTGTCCCATCAAAGCCATCGCAGCAATAGTAAATCCGATACCCGGCATAAAAGCCAATCCTTCTACTCTTAATCCTATCTGGTATCCTGCCAATGCTTCTGTGCCATAACGTGCAATAACAGCCGTAAAAAGCATAAAACTTCCAAAAGTCAACAAACGTTCAAAAGAGGCGGGTATTCCTACTTTAAGCGCACGACCAAGCAAAAATCCAGAGTAATACAGTAAAGGAATAAAAGGTGTTTGGCGGCGAAAATAGAGGAAAACATATGCCGTCATCTCAAGAATGTTGACAATGACCGTCCCCACTGCCGCACCCATCACGCCAAGTTCGGGGAAACCATAGTTACCGAAGATCAAAAGATAATTGAGTACAATATTGAGTGCAATGGAGACGATTTTTATCTTCATGGGGGTTCTAGTATCGCCGGCAGAGTTTAGCGCAGAGACAAAAACCAATTTTGCAAAAACAAAAGGCATCATCAAGGTAAGCATCTGCACATAGGATGCGCCCAGTTCCGTTACCATAGGATCAGCGCCAAACCATATATAGATTTTTTCAGAGAGAAAATACCACAGCACACTCACCGGCAAACTCAAAAGAACTGCAAAACCAAGCAGTGTAGAAAGACCCATTGAAGCACGCTTGATTTGTCCCGCACCTACAAATCGGGATAAAAGCGCACCGGTTCCCACATGCAACAATGTCAAGATCGCAAAAACAAACATCAATGACTGGAGTCCAAGACCCACAGCTGCTACGGCAAAAGCAGAGAGCCGGCCGACCATGATAAGGTCAGTAATAACCTGCAGCATATCAAGCAATGAATTAATTGCTGCAGGGATGGAAAGCCTTAGTATCTTTTGATGCTTTGGAGGGAAAAATCGTATCAAAGAAGTTTCTTTCGTTTTTTGGAATTATACTCCTATTAACTGAGAAAGATACAAATACAATCCTGCAAGTTTCACCGCTACAAAAGAAGTGTAAACAAATCCGTACACGATAAAAAACACAACTATTTGAAAAACAAAAAATAGTATTTCAATACCGTTTTTGTTCTTTTTGTCATCACAGTATCGCATATTCTTTAGCCGTCAGCTCTAAACTGTCGGCCATTCTCCTGACGGCCATGGCTTCTCATCACTATTGAAGCTGGTATATAAAACAAGTTCTTTCGTATATTCAGACAAATTGTTTGTAAAGCGCAAAAGCTGTGCATTGGGTTCACCTCCTATCCAACTATAGATAAACTGGGTAATCGTGATAACAAAAAGCACCATAGAGATAAATCGAACCAAAATCAAATACAAAATCGTATAAAGTACCCTTTCAAAATTTGGTTTTGGTGATCCGTTATTTTGTGAATTTTGCATTTATAAACCTTTTTTGTTTTATTGTATCAAATTTCTTCATAGTTGGACAAACAAGATGGCTTTAACGGCATGAGAAAACCTGCAATATTCCCAGTTTGTGTGTATCGGTCCTTTGATGATAACGCTTTAGAGTTTAGCATTTTTCTCGCACCGTCTATAAAGAATTCCAATTTTATGGCCTATACACGCAAACTTAACTCTAATCATTCTTTAATTGTTTTTTATTTTTTATATTTTAATGATTATACTTTTTACCATAAAACCTATGGTGTCATAAAAAAATATGCTACAGTCACACTATATAAGATAGTTTTTCAAAGGTGCCGTATGAGACTCTTCATAGCTTCTCCTGTCATACTTCACAAATACGCCTCCATCAAAAAAGATTTCAGTGAAATCATTGAAGGAAAGTGGGTCGAAGAAGAAAATTTACATCTAACATGGGTTTTTTTGGGGGAAATAAAAGAAAAGAATTCTATTATCAATCAAATGCAGAATATTGCTTCTTTAAAAAACAAAATCGATATCTTTGGATTGGAGCATTTTGGAGATCCGCCTAAGATTTTTTTTGCCGAATCTCAAGAAAAACCACTCTTTGCCAAAGCCAAAGAATTTACGGATGCGGGCTTCAATCTTTACTCTTTTAAGCCGCATATCACACTGTGCCGTATAAAAGCCATACATGATGAGAGTGCCTACAAAAAGGCACTTAAATACTATCAAGATAAAATATTGGGATCCATACTTCCTTGCATCTCGCTTTATCAAAGCATTCCGGACAAAAAATGTGCACACTATCGGCGTATTTTTGACATAAAAAAATGAATGTTGCACACGTTCCTTCTCATCACGAAAGGTACTCTTTGCAACGGCTGCTTAAAGAAAAGAAAACGCTATAGTGTGATCTTTTGGTTAGATCACACTTTTAAAAAATCATCCCGTCAACTGGTGATGAAGCTGTCGCAAACGGTCTTTTAGGGATACGTCCTGCAAGGTAACTCATACGTCCTGCCATAACCGCGTGTTTCATCGCTTCTGCCATCAGGATAGGATTTTTTGCTCCTGCAATGGCGGTATTGGTCAAAACGCCGTCTGCACCCAGCTCCATTGCTACGGCTGCATCCGAGGCACAGCCTATCCCGGCATCTACGATGACAGGCACGTTAACCGCTTCTCGGATAAAATGGATGTTGAACTTATTTTGGATTCCCAGTCCTGAACCGATAGGGGACGCCAAAGGCATCACCGCATGCGCTCCGGCATTTTCAAGTCTTTTTGCCATAATCGGATCATCACTGGTGTAGGCCATGATAGTAAACCCGTCTTTTGCCAATACCTCACACGCCTTGATTGTCTCGATAACATCAGGGTAGAGTGTCTTTTGTGTGTCCCCAATAACTTCAAGTTTGATAAGGTCAATCCCTGTGGCTTCACGGGTAAGTCTAAAAAGCGTAATCGCATCTTCAGCAGTAGTACATCCTGCCGAATTGGGAAGAAACTTAACGTTGGTATTTTTGAAATATGTCATCAAATTTTCTTCTTCGGGACTGGTTATGTTCACGCGTCTGACGGCTACTGTGATCAATTCACTTCCGCTGGCAAGTGTAGCATCCAAAGTAGTTTGAAAACTGTCATATTTTCCTGAACCCACAATCAGCCTGCTGCCAAATTCATATTTCCCAATTTTTAAAATATCGCCCATGATACATTCCTTTTTATAATCTTGATGGGTTATAGCACACCCTAACTTAAAACTTTTCTTATCGCTTCAGTGAGTGCTGCTTTTTCTATCTTGCGTATTTTTTTATCATAACTTTCAAAATCAAGCCCTTCTTTAGCAACCTCTTTTTGCAGGATGATCTCACCTCCATCCAGTTCACTGCTTACCCAATGCACACTTACCCCGCCTGTAGAAAAAGTGTCATTGTAACTTTTTTCTATAGCATGAAGTCCTTTATGCCTGGGAAGCAGCGAAGGATGCAAATTGATCGCACGGACAGCCTCTGTGAAAACCGGAGTTAAGATACGCATAAATCCCGCAAGCACAGCAAGATCTGCTGCGTAGGGTTGGAGCTTTTGCACAATAGCCGCATCAAACGCTTCTCTGCTCTCAAAATTTTTTGAATCCACTATTTCAAGCGGAATGCCGGCTTGATGGGCTATCTTTATCCCTTCCGCTTCAGGATTGTTTGTTAGAGCTACAACCACTTCAAACTCTTGACAATGCAACATCTTGACAATATAGGAAAAATTACTTCCTCTGCCGCTGAAAAGTATGGCTATTTTCTTCATGACGGCATTGTGGCATAAAAGTAGTAATAAATGGCTAAGAAAACTCTAATCTGCCCACCTCATCTATCAGATCTGTTGGCAGCATCGCATAACTTGACCCTGTATATTTCCCCGCAGCAAGAACAAGCGCCAAAGAACCTTGTATGGCAGCATCTAGAGCAGTATAACCTTGTGCAAGCAAGGATACAATCAATCCGCTGAGGACATCTCCGCTGCCTCCCTTGCTCAGCTTGGAACACCCAAGCGGATTGATATAGAGTTTCTCTTCTTGCGCAATAAGCGTATTGGCTCCTTTAAGCAAAAGTGTTACATGAGGGTATTTGGCATTAAAACGGCGCGCAATTTCAAAACGTTTGGCTTGGATTTGCGAAACACTTAACTGTTCGCCGGTTAGTATCTTCCATAAAGAAACAAACTCTTTGGGATGCGGGGTTATAACTATTTGGCGGTCTTTTTGTTCCAAAATACTAAGCAATTTAGGAACATGCAACGCATCCGCATCTAAAACAACAGGCAGATGACTTTTGATAACATATTGTGTCAAAAATTCATCTTCAAAATAGCTGCCAAGCCCCATACCGATTCCTATGGCTGATGCATTTGAAGGAACAACACTCGCAGTCATAAGATAAGGAGGATGCATGATAGGCTCATGTATCACCAGCGTCGTCAAACCCGATCCATAGCGTGCCGCTGCCATGGCAGCGATGACTCCAGCCCCCTCTTTCTCTCCGCAAAAAAGAACTGCATGCCCAAAATTACCCTTATGCGTAGATTGAATTTTTCTGCTTGGCACTCTCAAATCGCTTGTTTCAACCACAAAGGTCTGACTTTGCTCTTCATAAAATGAATGGCTTATTCCCAAATCGATCTTTTTTATCTTGCCTACGCTGTCTTTGCTTTCATCCAGATATAAAGATTCTTTATATGCTCCCATGGTCAAAGTGATATCTGCCCGGAAAGCAAAAGGCATCAAACGTCCGTCTTCTCCGACTCCGCTGGGAATATCGCAGGCAATTTTGTAGCCATTGAAACTGTTAAGCTGATGAAGAATATGTTCGGCTTTAGGATCGAGTCTGCGATTGAGCCCTGTACCAAAAAGTGCATCAACAATCACATCCGCATCCTCCGGTCCATCAGCGCTTCTTATTCCCAGCCGCCCGGCTCTGTCCATTTGCACATGTGCCATTTTAGACTTCAGTCCAAAAGGAAGATGCAAGACCACCTTATAATCACCGTGCAACAAACGCGCCAACGCGATACCGTCTGCGCCGTTGTTTCCTGCTCCTGCAACTATCAGCACGGAAGCTCCTTTTGCAAAACGGCCACGAATATACTGTTCCATTCCGCCGGCGGCATGCTCCATTAAAATATCTTCGCTTAATCCGTATATTTCATAGCATTTTTTATCCATCTCATAACAGCTTTGATATACTTTTTGCATTCTCCCTCCTTGCCGTCATGTTTATTTTATCATAAATTAAACATATCTTGCTATAATTGCGACCTTTGTTTTATCTCTTTAAAAAGAGAAATTGATAACAGAAAGGGGGTGCTATTTTATGCCGGGAATTCATCTTAGTTCACGTGATTCTTTTGATGACGCTTACAGAAAATTCAAAAGACAATGCGACAGAAACCTTATCGTTACAGAAGCTAGAGCAAGACAATACTATGAAACAGCCACTGAAAAGAAAAAGAAAGAAAAAATTGCTACACGCAAAAAAATCCTTAAAAAACTTTTTATGCTCAGAAGATTTGAGTCTAGACTGTAATCAAAACAATAAATGGGAAAATCCCATTTGCCTACAATACAATCAAGTTTTTGCTTGGTTGTATCTTTCTTTATTTAACTACTTTCAATAATAACTTCAAAAACATTTTAACTCATTAGGGATTATTTAACTTTTTGCTAGAATCCTATTATTAAAATTATCGTTCCTTGCGGACAAGTACTCAAAAAGGTTTCTCATGACATTTACATCTCCATTACAAAATAATGCTATTAAAATCATGCTTTTAGGAAGCGGTGAACTCGGAAAAGAAGTAGCCATAGAGGCACAAAGATTGGGCGTAGAGATAATTGCGGTTGACAAATATGAAAATGCGCCTGCGCACCTGGTAGCCAATCGCTCTTATGCTATCAATATGCAAGATAAAGAAGCTGTGCTGTCTCTCATAGAAAAAGAAAAGCCCACCTTCATCCTTCCTGAAGTAGAAGCAATCAGTATCGAAGCACTGTTTGAAGCAGAAAAAAGAGGGTTTCACGTTATCCCCAATGCAGAGGCGGTTAACAAAACGATGAACCGTAAAAATATCCGTGTATTTGCCGCTGAAACTTTGGGACTAAAAACCAGCAACTATGCGTTTGTTAGCACTCTTGAAGGACTTAAAGAAGCGGCCGGCACCATGGGATTTCCTTGCGTGATCAAGCCGGTCATGAGCAGCTCGGGGCATGGACAGAGTATTGCCAAAAGCACTGATGACGTCGAAAGATCATGGGAAATTGCCAAGGAAGCCAGAGGAGATGCCAGCGAACTTATTGTTGAAGAATTTATTCGGTTTGATTATGAGATTACGCTGCTTACCGTGCGTAACGAAACAGGTACTGCTTTTTGTGAACCGATAGGGCACATACAGCAAGACGGTGACTTTATCCTCTCGTGGCAACCTATACAAATGCACCCCGAAGCACTCAAAAAAGCACAGCAAATTGCCAAAACCGTAACAGACGGTTTGGGAGGGCGCGGAATATTTGGAGTAGAATTCTTTGTCAAAGATAATGAAGTTTATTTTTCAGAACTCTCCCCTCGTCCGCACGATACGGGGATGGTGACGCTCATTACTCAAAGCCAAAGTGAATTTGCTTTGCATGTCAGAGCCGTACTCGGCCTGCCTCTTGATTTTACTTTTTATGGTTCGGGGGCATGCGGAGCATACAAAGCAAAAAATGAAAGCCGCAATCCCGTGCTTGAAATTCCCGATAATGCTTTTTCAAAAAACAGCTTTGTAAGAGTATTTGGCAAACCGGAATCTCACACAGGCCGTCGCATGGCAGTTTCGCTTGTCCTAGATGAGATCCAAGAAGCTAAACGCAGAGCCAAAGAGATCGTAGAAAATATCACCGACCGTTAGAGAATGCATACCATGTATACCTGAAAAGGAAAATAAACCATGTCAAAAATCGTTATCCTTGATGCAAAAACCTTGGGAGATGATCTTGATCTCTCTTTACTTGATAAATTCGGAGAGGTAATTCGCTACGAAACAACAGAACCTTCAGACACTTTGAAGCGCATCAAGGATGCCGATATTGTTATCACCAACAAAGTGGTAATTACCAAAGAGATAATGGATAAAACACCGCGGCTCAAACTAATCTGCATCGCTGCAACCGGCACAAACAATATTGATCTGAATGGAGCAAAGAACAAAGGCATTGTTGTTAAAAACGTTTCCGGATACTCTACCAAAAGCGTTGTGCAGCACACCTTTGCCATGGCACTTTATCTGTTGGAAAAAATGTCTTATTATAATAATGCTGTTAAAAGCGGAGCATGGACAACTTCAAAACTTTTTACTGATGCGTCCAAACCATTTTATGAGATTGCAGGAAAACAATGGGGAATTATCGGGCTGGGTACCATAGGTAACGAGGTAGCAAAAATAGCTACGGCATTTGGTGCTGATGTATGCTATTACTCTACTTCAGGTCAAAATCTACAAAGTGACTATCCGCATAAACCGCTGGATCTTTTACTGGGTGAATGTGAGATTATCTCCATTCACGCTCCGCTCAATGAGACAACAGAAAATATGTTGAATGCAAAGAATCTCTCTCTTATCAAAAATAATGCCATCTTGCTTAATCTTGGCCGAGGGGGGATCATCAACGAAGCAGACTTGGCCCAAGAACTTGAGAAGCGAAAGATTTATGCCGGCCTGGACGTAATAGCCAAAGAACCGATCCGGACAGATAATCCTTTGATGCACATCCATGCACAAGAGAGACTTCTTATTACTCCACATATTGCTTGGACCAGCATAGAAGCCAGAAACAAGCTTCTTGAGGGTATTGTAAAGAATATTCAAACATTTCTAGAAAGATAATCGATGTCTCCTTCGCTTCTGACTTTCTGCTCTATAGAAACTTTAAAAAAGGATTTTATGTGATAGATATACTTATCATAGGTTCAGGGGGGGCGGGACTTGCTGCCGCACTTGCAGCTAAAACAGCCGGGGCCGGGGTTGCGGTTGCAGGAAAAGCTTATCCGACCAATTCTCAAACCTCAATGGCGCAAGGAGGCATGAACGCAGCGCTTGGCAATACAGGGGAAGACCATATTGCTTTACACATTGCCGATACAATTAAATCCGCCCACGGAATCTGCAACGAGCACATGGTGCGAAAAATGTGCTCCGACGCACCAAAGGCGATAGCATGGCTGGAGGAACTTGGCGTTCCTTTTTCCAGACTTGACACCCAAAGCCAAGGTATAAAGACTATCGCACAACGCCAAATGGGCGGCGCAAGTGCCAAACGCGCCTGCTACGCACAAGATTATACAGGGCTAAAAATCCTCCATACTCTCTATGACGCTTGCCTCAAAGAAGGAATCAATTTTCTGAATGAATATTTTTTACTTAATCTCATCACAGAAGACGGTACCGTTAAAGGGGCGACCTTTCTGGATATCCGTAACGGTGAAGTCGTACAGATTGATGCCAAATCGGTGGTAATCGCAACAGGAGGATTTGGCACGCTCTACCACGGCTATACAACCAATGCCTATGGCTCCACAGGGGATGGTATCGCTGCAGCATTGCGTGCCGGAGGAGCGGTGAGCGATATGGAATTTGTGCAATTCCATCCTACCGCGCTTAAACACTCTGCCATTCTCATCTCTGAAGCTGCACGGGGCGAAGGAGGTTATCTGCTTAACAGTGCGCAAGAAAGATTTGTCGATGAACTCAAACCGCGTGACGTGGTAGCAAGAGCAATTTTTGCAGAGCTTGAAAGAGGGCAAGGGGTATTTTTGGATGTGCGCCATTTGGGAAGAGAAAAACTGATGGAGCTGCTGCCGCAGGAAGTGGAGCTTTGCCGGCTGCACGAACATGTCGATCCCCTCACACAGCTCATCCCCATCAAGCCGGTTGCCCACTATACCATGGGGGGCATCGATGTCGATGACGCATTGGAAGTTAACGGTATCAAGGGATGTTTTGCAGCAGGCGAATGCTCAAATGCCAAAATACACGGCGCCAACAGGCTTGGCGGAAACTCGCTGCTGGAGATCATTGCTTTTGGCAGATTTGCCGGAGAAAATGCAGTCAAACATGCCCTGTTTGCACGCGCTACTCCGGCAGACGATACCCAGATACAAAAAGACAAAGCGCACATTGCCCATATCCTTATGCAGGCACATACGGTGAATTTCTATGATGCCAGGGAGAAGCTTGGAAAATTATTTTATGATAAGGTAGGCATTGTACGGGAAAATACCAAACTGCACGAAGCACTGGATGAAGTGAGCATGATGCAGGCTGAGCTTCCTAAAATGGGTCTCAAAGACAAAGCAAAAGAACATAATCAAAACCTTGTAGAGTTTTTAGAGTTCTCCAACACCCTGCTGCTTGCTCCAGCAGTAATCTCTGCGGCCATTGCCCGAAATGAAAGCCGCGGCGCGCATTTTAAACGGGGATTTGAATTTGGGGATGACGAGAAATTCAAGAAGCATATCGTGCTACAATGGAAAAACGAGGAGCATGCATGAAGATAAAAGTATTTCGCAGCCAGACCAACACTCATCAGGAGTACACGATCCCAGGCGGAGAAACCACCCTTCTTAAAGCATTGATGCATATCAAAGCTACGCAGGATGCAACCCTCACATTTTCCGCAGGATGCCGTGCTTCGGTATGCGGCACATGTGCGGTGCGGGTCAACGGCAAAGAACAGCTCTCCTGCTCCCATAAAGTTAAAGACGGAGATACTGTTGAACCGTTGCAGTACCATCCGGTGCTCCGCGATCTCAAAGTAGACAAACAGCCTGCCCAAAAAACGCTCCTTACTGCCGCCGCATGGCTTCACAGCTTCACCCAGGCAGCACAAAACCACGCCGATGAAAAACGCAGCGAACGGCAGACTGACTGCATCCTCTGTGACAGCTGCTACTCTGCCTGCCCTGTGTTTGCGGTCAATCCAGAATTTATAGGCCCTTTTGCCTTGACACGCGCCTACCGCTATAGCGTGGATAAGCGTGAAACAAATGTCAAAGAGATCATAGATGCCGTCCAGCACAACGGTGTATGGGACTGTACGCTTTGCGGCGAATGTACAGCAGCCTGCCCCAAAGGCATCGATCCGAAAATGGATATCATAATGCTAAGAAGCGCTTCGGTGCAGCAAGGATATGCGGACCCCTCTTTTATCACCCAAAGTTTCGGTGCACCTGATTTTGGCGGCGGATTCGGATTTAATCCGAATACGGGATTTTAGACACAGTGTTATTTATAATTTTACGCTTTTGCACGAAAGACAACTTTTTATACTGGAAAAACACATTAATTTTTGTTTGAAAATGCCTCAAAAAACATCCCGATCAAAGCACCTATCATAAGCAAATATCCGACTGCTTCGGTAAAGCCCGAGATCAACGCTTCATACTCAAACACACCCAATGCGCTGAAGATATAGTGAAAGTCATGGAGCGCATCCACACCCAAAAATGACTTATTTGCAAAAAGGACGGCACCCTCATGCGCGGTGGACATATACCACGCAGTGTGATCCATCGAGATGCCCAGAATAAACAGCCCGGCCAAAAATGCCATTGCATTACCCTGTTTTTTGTACCAGTATGCAATACCGAGCGGAAAACCCCATTGAAACAGCGTGCCCATCGCCACCATCAGAAACTGCGGACAAGGCAGGATATAGCATATTCCATGCCCGCTTTCATGTGCGATACCGAGCGTCTGCACGATAATGAACCGGCAGACGGTAAAAAAGTACTCCGTTATGCTTGCGATTTGATGCGGTGCGCTCTCGTAGGGTTTATGGTTTAGATAAAGCAGAAAAAACAGAGTGAAAAATACCAAAGCCGTCTTTTTGGCATTAGGAGTAGGCTGACGCTCTTGCTCAGGTTTCTTTTGGGAAAAGAGGTAAGCAAATTTTAGCTTTTTCATAACTAAACCTCTTTTTTATAGATTATTGCTACAAAAATGGCAGATAAAACCCGCTCTGGATATATTATAGAAGCATTGCACGTAATGCCTGCCAGCATTTCTAACTTCTAACTAAGCTTGCGCGGATCGACGATCTTGCCGGCAATCGCTGAAGCCGCCGCCACAGCCGAATTTGCAAGATAGATCTCGGAGGTTCTTGCGCCCATTCTTCCTACAAAGTTACGATTAGTTGTGGCAACGCAACGTTCACCGTCTCCCAAGATACCCATATATCCCCCCAAACATGCGCCGCATGTAGGATTGGAAACGACTGCACCTGCTTCGATCAGAATATCTATCAGCCCCTCATGCTGTGCCTGCAAAAGAATTTTTTGCGTAGCCGGGGTCACGATCATGCGGGTATGTTTTGCTACCCTTTTGCCCTTCATAATGGCTGCAGCAATACGAATATCCTCAATACGTCCGTTTGTACATGACCCTATCATAACTTGATCAATCTTTAAATCATCTTTGACGGCTTGCTCTACCGGTTTGCCGTTTGATGGCAAGAACGGATAAGCGATCACCGGAGAAAGTGCCGCTGTGTCAATCGTGAGTGTTTGAATATAGGTTGCATCGGCATCGGCATAGTGTATTTTTGGTTGTGCCCTAAGTCCTCCGTTTGCTTCTTCTCTTTCTCTAAGATAAGTCTGTGTCACCTCATCTACTGCGAATATACCGTTTTTAGCGCCTGCCTCAATGACCATATTTGAAATAGAAAATCTATCTGCCATGCCAAGGTGCTGTACTGCATCGCCCGTAAACTCGATCGCTTTATACAGCGCGCCGTCCACCCCTATCATGCGGATAAGTTCCAAAATAATATCTTTGCCGTAAATATGTTTTCCCGGTTTTCCGGTAAGTATCACTTTGATTGTCTCGGGCACTTTAAACCAATTGCCTCCCGTGATCATCCCAAATGCCAAATCCGTACTTCCCATCCCTGTAGAGAATGCACCGAGTGCACCGTGTGTACAGGTATGAGAATCTGCGCCGATAATGACATCTCCAGGAACCACAAGACCTTTTTCGGGAAGCAAAGCATGCTCTATACCCATATCTTTTTCATCAAAAAAATATTTTAGATCATGTTTATAGGCAAACTCTCTGCTTATTTTTGCCTGATTTGCCGATGCGATATCTTTGGCAGGAATATAGTGATCCATGACAATACAAAAGTTATCAGGCTTCGCCAATTTTTCAGCCCCGCTCTCTTCAAATGCCCGAATAGAGATAGGGGTAGTAATATCATTGCCGATGATCATATCGATATCTACTCTTACGATCTCTCCTGCATGCACTTCTTTGCCTGCATGTTCTGAAAAGATCTTCTCTGTAATGGTTTGTCCCATTGGTTATCCTTGGTTAAATACTGTTTACGTTGCGTGAATTATACCAAAAAATTTTTATGGTAAAATTCTACGGACAAATCACACAAATTCTCTCACCAAGGTGAAGCTTTGGAAAGAAAATGTTTTAAGGACATTTGATTATGAAACTCTACGAACTCAAAGCTATCGCCGAACGCCTCAATGATTTTACCTTTATTAGCCGCGCAAGACGCGTGGAAGACAATACCCTGGAACTGACATTTGATAAAAATGAAAGCTATTTTTTTAATCTCACAAAAGGGCACAGCTTTATCTATAAGGCTCCCTCGCAAAAACCGCTTCAAGGATACAATGCTCCCTTTGATGCACTGCTTCACAACCTGCTATCGGGAGCCAAGCTTCTTCGCGTTGAAGCATCAAGTCATGATCGCATCCTACGCTTGAGTGTCATTCCAAAGAGCAGCTACAAAAACCAGATTATTTGTCTGCAGATGGAATTTACAGGCAAAAATACCAATGCGATACTTTTGGATGACAATGAAGTCATCATCGAGGCACTCAGACATATAGACAGCGGCAGTTCATTTCGTGTGATCCGTCCAGGCATAGAACTCCTTGCAATTCCTCCCTTTAAACAACAAACAACGACGAAAGAGATATCCGATGTCGATATTTTTCTTGAAGAGAAATATCGACAAACACAAGAAAAAAGACTCCTGGAATTAAAAAAACAAAAATGCTCTCTTATTGCAAAAAAAAGCAAAAAACTTACCCAGATATTAACACAACTTCCTGATGAAACCAAACTAAAAGAAGAAGAGAGAAAATATAAAGATTATGCCAACCTCATCCTGGCAAATCTTTACCAGATCAAACCCTACGATACCCAACTTAAAACCTGTGATTTTGAAGGCAGGGAGATAAGCATAGAGCTTCCTCAAGGCATCAAAGCAACCCGTATGGGCGACTACTTTTTTAATCTTGCAAAACGCGCCAAGAATAAAGCGGTTAATATTCATATTGAAAGAGAAAACCTTGAAAGCAAAAAAACATTTTATGATAATATTTATTACGCACTTGAACAAGCCAAAGAACCTTACGAGATAGAGCTTTTGGTGCCCAAACGAGGCAAAGCACAACGTAAAAAAGAGAGGCTGAAAGAAGGAGAGCTTTTCTGGATAGAGGATCATAAAGTCTTCGTCGGAAGAAACAGCAATGAAAATCAAAAACTTCTCGCGCTTGCCAAGGCCAACGATATATGGATGCATGTTCGAAACCTTCCTTCTTCTCATGTCATCATCAGAACAGACAAACAAAATCTCCCCCAAAGTATTATTGAAGCCGCAGCAAAACTCTGTGTGGATTTTTCTGTCAAAAACCCCGGAGATTATGAAGTCGATTACACCAAACGCAAATTTGTAAAAATCCAAGAAGGATCAAATGTGCTATACAATCAGTATCAAACCGTTCGTGTTACAAAAGAAGGAGTCGAGATCAGAATTTAACCTGGCTAGAAGTACCCTATAATCCAATGCATGGTATAATCATTAAATTCTCAAAGGGAGGGGCGGGACGATGACTAAAATTTTTACAGACTACCAGGAGCGTTGGCTCACGGGGATCGGTTTACTGGTGCTTGTAGGATTCATAGGCTGGATTGACAGCTTTTTTGTGATGTGGGCCTTTTTGGGGCTTATCTATATCTTTGCATTTTATGAAGCAATGAAACTTTTCAGTCTCACTGCCCCTTCGATGTATGTGTGGGCTTTGGTATTGTGGGTTGTTGCCTATTTTTATCCTAACCCTGACGATCTTTTTTTCTTCATGGCTGTTATTTTTGCTTCTTCTCTTGCCTATTTTCATAATTTTGACAAAAGGTTGCTGCTGCCGTTTCTTTATCCCGTCAGCGGAATACTTTTTTTTCTTATCCTTTATCAAGATTTTGGTATTGCTGCGATGTTCTGGCTGCTTGTTACGGTGGCGCTCACAGATATAGGTGCTTTTTTTACAGGCAAAGCGATAGGCAGAACCAAATTTTCTGACACTTCACCCAACAAAACAATAGAAGGAGTGTTCGGAGGAGTCATTCTGGCTACCCTACTAGGCAGTTTTGCCGGACTTTATGTTGCAGACTGGGGTATAGCTTTTATCGTTAGTTTGGCAACATCCATCTCTTCAGTTTTTGGAGATCTCTTTGAGAGCTATCTCAAACGTGAAGCGGGAGTGAAAGATAGCGGAGATCTTCTTCCGGGACACGGAGGGATATTAGATAGGATAGACGGATATCTTTTTGGCGCCATTATTATGGTTATTGCACTAAGAGCGCTTCTGTAGTTTTCATATGTCCAGTATCGTTCTTCTTGGCTCTACAGGTTCTATAGGTGTCAATACCCTGCTCATTGCCCAGCGTTACAACATCCGCATTGAAGCATTGGTGGCCGGAAACAATATTGATTTGCTCAATGCGCAGATTAAAATACATCAACCCAAGATCGTTGCCATTGCCAACAAAAATGACAAAGACAAAGTGAACCATTCTTCTGTACTTTGCGGCGAAGAAGGGATCTTAGAACTCCTTGAAATCTCACAAAGCCGAACCGTGGTTAATGCACTGGTAGGCTATGCGGGATTGGCTCCTACCATGAAAGCGGCTGCTCTGGGCAAAAAGATAGCCCTTGCAAACAAAGAGTCGCTTGTTGTTGCAGGGGAATTTATCAATACTTCCCTTATCACCCCCATCGACAGTGAACATTTTGGATTGTGGTATCTGATCAATGAACGACCGCTTTCCAAACTTTATATCACCGCAAGCGGGGGTGCTTTCAGGGAATGGGAAACCAAAAAGATGGCATCTGCTTCTTTTGCCGATGCACTCAAGCATCCCAACTGGTCTATGGGAAACAAAATTACCATCGATTCTGCCACAATGACCAATAAACTCTTTGAACTTTTAGAGGCTAAATGGCTTTTTCATACGACACAAATTGATGCGGTTATAGAAAAAAAATCCATTATTCATGCTCTTGTAGAGTTTAAAGACGGTTCTACGACTGCACACCTTGCAGGAGTGGATATGAAACTGCCTATTGCCTTTGCGTTAATGGGTGAAATCCATGACCCTATTTTGCCTCCTACTGATCTGCTAAAAATAGGGAGTATAGAGTTTTTGCCTATCTGCGAAGAACGCTATCCCATCTGGCAGATCAAAACACATCTTTTAGCCCATCCTCATCTTGGCGTTGCAGTCAATGCAGCCAACGAAGAAGCCATTAAAGCATTTCAGCAGGAACGATGTTCTTTTTTTGGTATGAGTAAAATGGTTTTGGACGCATATCAAAAATTTGAAAATATCAAACCGAAAAATATTGACGAAATCATCACAATAGACAAAGAAGTAAGAGCGTATGTCAATGCAAAATAAAATCCTTATACTCCATGGCTGGGGAGGAAGCGATGCTCCCCATTGGCAGGCAGAACTTGCAGCGGCCGTAGCAAAAAATTATGGCACTGTCTCTTTTCCCCTGCTCGATAATTGCCATTTTCCCAATAAAAACCGATGGATAAAACAACTTAAAAACATTCTTGAAGACTTTAGGCCGGATATTGTAGTATGCCACTCCCTTGCCAATATGCTCTGGTTTTGGCTTTCACAGGAGAGGATACCTGACATCAAACGTCTTTTTCTTATATCGCCGCCTTCTCTTGCCACACAGATTGAAACGATCAAAACCTTCTTTCCCTGTCCTCTGCCCGATACTTTGCATGCCAAAGAGGTAACGATGATTGTCTCTGATAACGATCCCTATATCACCCCGGATGAGGCGCGCAAGATCGCCGGCCATTTTGGAATCACGCCGATCATCCTTCACCATGCCGGCCATATCAATACCGATAGCGGGCACGGGAAATGGGAACTGATTGAAAAATTAGTCATGAGAAGCGGGAAATAAGTCATCAAAAAAGAAAATATAAGGAAAAAAATAGTGCAAAGCCATACCAATCGAAATTTCTCATTTCTCATTTTTCATTTAAAAATTCCATTTGGAGGTTTTTATGATACTCAGCATTGAAAGCAGTTGTGACGACAGCTCCATAGCTGTAACCCAAATAAAAACCAAACAACTGCTCTATCATAAAAAAATTTCTCAAGAAGCCGAGCACTCTTGCTATGGGGGTGTAGTGCCCGAACTTGCATCAAGATTGCATGCTGTAGCACTTCCCCAGATACTGCAAGAGGCCAAGCCTTACTTCGATAACCTTCAAGCTGTTGCCGTTACCCATCAGCCAGGACTGGGGGTGACTCTGCTTGAGGGGATTACGATGGCAAAAACATTGGCAACATTTTTAAAGATACCTCTCATCCCTGTGCATCATCTTAAGGCACATATTTACTCTCTTTTTATCGAAAAAGAAACTCTTGCGCCTTTGCTTATTTTGCTTATTTCAGGAGGGCACACCCAAATCATCCGCGTCAAAAATTTTGACCATATGGAAATTCTTGCCACGAGTATGGATGACAGTGTCGGAGAAAGTTTTGATAAGTGCGCAAAGATGATGGGGCTAGGCTACCCCGGAGGACCGCTCATAGAACAGCTTGCCCTGAAAGGCGATGAGAGTCGTTTCGCTCTTCCCGTGCCTTTACGCAACTCCCCCTTGGTAGCCTTTTCGCTTTCAGGATTGAAAAATGCTGTACGTCTTACAGTTGAAGAGCTGGGAGGAAGTGAAGCTATGAGCGAAAAAGACAAAGCGGATCTGTCCGCCTCATTTCAAAAAGCCGTTAAACTTCATCTGATTCAAAAAAGCAAAAAAATCTTTGCCAAGGAGTCTATAAAAGATTTTGCTATCGTAGGAGGCGCCTCGGCTAACCAATATCTCCGTCGCGCTTACCTGGATCTTTGCCGTGAATTTAAAAAAACAATGCATGTCGCGCCATTGGAATTTTGTTCTGACAATGCCGCAATGGTTGGACGATACGGCATTGATGCTTTTGAAAGAAAACAATTTATCGATCCCGATGCGATCGATATAGTCAGCACCAAAAAGCAGCAAAGCGGGATGCTGCTCTAGCCCAGCTTTTCAAGACAGTATAACACTTCTTTATCCTCCTGATAGCGCACAACACTCGATATCTAAGCTACTTTAGGGTAAAATAAATATCTTTATAATCCACAAAAACAAAACCCAAAAAATTGGAGTCTACAACATGAGTGATTACGGTGCCAGCAATATTAAGGTCTTGAAGGGACTTGAAGCAGTAAGAAAAAGACCGGGAATGTATATCGGCGATACTTCTGAAAAGGGACTTCACCACCTTGTCTATGAAGTAGTGGACAACTCGATCGATGAAGCAATGGCCGGCTTTTGTGACACAATCAAGGTCACACTCACCAAAGCAGGTTCGGCAATCATTGAAGATAATGGCCGCGGTATCCCCGTAGCCGAGCATCCTGGTGAAAAAATCTCCGCAGCAACCGTAGTACTCACCGTACTTCATGCAGGAGGGAAATTTGACAAAGATACCTATAAGGTCTCAGGCGGCCTGCACGGGGTAGGTGTTTCCGTCGTTAATGCACTTTCCAAAGAGTTGCATCTTACCATCCACCGCGAAGGCAATACCTATGAACAAACATTCAAAAAAGGTATTCCCCAGGATCTTTTGGTTGCCACGGGAAGCAGCCGAAAAAAAGGAACCAAGATAGAATTCTGGCCTGATGAAACGATCTTTACCGAGGGTGTGGTTTTCCAAAAATCCATTTTGATGAAACGCTTTAAAGAGCTTTGCTATCTCAATCCTCAAATCAAAATCGAATTTAAAGACGAAAGAGACGGAACACAAGAAATCTTCCATTTCGAAGGAGGATTACGCCAATTTGTAGAAGATATGAACACCAAACCGCCTCTTTCTACCGCACAATTCTTTCAAGGGAAATCGGATGATATCGAGATAGATATCGCTTTAATGTATTGTGATTCTGACGTCGATAAAGTTCTCACTTTTGTTAACAATATTAAAACACCTGATGGCGGCACGCATGAAACCGGCTTTAGAACCGGACTTACACGATCACTTTCAAGTTATATTGCCAATAATGCCAATGCGAAAGAGAAAAATACAAAGATTACGGGTGACGACTGCAAAGAAGGACTTGTTGCGATTGTTTCCGTGCGTGTTCCTGAACCACAATTTGAAGGACAAACCAAAGGAAAACTAGGTTCTAGCTACGTGCGTCCTTTGGTGCAAAAATTCTTCTCAGAAAACTTCAACAAATACCTTGAAGAGACTCCGCTTGAAGCTAAAGCAATTATGGCACAGGTATTGCTTGCCGCCAGAGGAAGAGATGCAGCCAAAAGAGCAAAAGATTTAGTTAAACGCAAAGATTCCATGAGCATAGGAACGCTTCCGGGCAAACTTGCAGACTGCCAAAGCAAGGATCCTCAAATATCAGAGATCTATCTGGTGGAAGGGGATTCTGCAGGCGGTTCGGCAAAACAAGGAAGAGACAGAGTTTTCCAGGCAATTTTACCGCTGAAAGGTAAAATTCTCAATGTAGAAAAAGCGCGATTGGATAAAATCCTTAAATCCGATGAGATCAAAAATATGATTACCGCTTTAGGTTGCGGTATAGGAGATGAGTTTGACGGGGAAAGACTTCGGTATCATAAAATTATTATCATGACCGATGCCGATGTTGACGGCAGTCATATTCAAACGCTTTTAATGACCTTCTTTTTCAGATTTTTGCGTCCGGTAATTGAAAGGGGATATTTATATCTTGCGCAGCCTCCTCTTTACCGTTACAAAAAAGGCAAAAATGAAATCTATCTTAAAGACGATAAGGCTCTTAATGATTATCTTATTGAAAACGGCATATCGGCCATAGAGAGTGAAACAATGGGGATAGCTGACCTTGTCGATCTCTTTAAGCTTGTTGCTTACTACAAAATGACCCTCAAAGAGATAGAAAAACGTTTTGCTTTACCTGAAGTGCTTCGCTATATGATAGAAACACCGGATATCATAGGTACATCAAATAAGGAATTGGCACAAACCATAGAAACATTTATTACCGATCTGGGATATAACATTCTAAGCAAAAGCATCACTGACGAAACGATCCATCTTTTTGTACAAACCAAAGACGGACTCGAAGAACTTATCGTGGACGAAATCCTCTTTACCAATCCTCATTACAATGAAGCTATTCATATTCATCAAAAGATACAGTCACATATTACCGATGAATTTAGAGACAAAGATCTGCTTAAGCTGTTTGCCGAAGTAGAAGCCTCAGCAAAAAAAGGCGCCTATATTCAGCGCTACAAAGGTCTTGGGGAAATGAACCCTGAACAGCTTTGGGAAACGACCATGACGCCTGAGAACAGAAGGCTGCTTCAAGTAAAAATAAATGACGTAGAAGAAGCCAGCGATACTTTTACTCTCTTTATGGGGGATGAAGTGGAACCTAGAAGAAATTACATCGAGAGCCATGCGAAAGATGTAAAACATCTGGATGTCTAATGCTGCTTTCAGAGCTAGAAGAACGGGGGCGGCGATTTAGACTTGCCCTTAGAGCGGCGATTCCCATCTTGCTTCTTGTTTTTTTAGTATTTTATACTGTTTTTTTAAAAAATAAAAATATCGATCTTGGCCTAGAAAATCAGCTGTTGCTTGCAGGTATTGTTTTTATCAGTGTGTATTTTGTCTATTTTCTTATGGAAATCAGCGCGAAAGAAACATTGGTGGATCAAACAACAAAAGGATTTAACCAAAAGAGTTTTATCAAAAAGCTACAACATTATAAACCAAAATCTCTTGCACTTCTTATCGTAGACAATCTCGAAACACTCAATGATCATTATGGTGTAGAAGAAATCGATCTGCTGCTTTATGCCCTTATACATCAGCTAAACTCAGATCTCATACAGCAGGGGTTGACCCATGCACTTATAGGAAGACGCTATGGAGCAGAATTTTTAATTGCTCTAAATGAAAACCATCAAAACATCCAATTGATTTTAAATAACATTATTGAAAAAAACAAAACCATTAACGATATCGAATTGGATTATAAATTTGCAGTTATCACCAATACTGATCAAGATTTTGAAAAAATCATTTCGCAGCTTAAAGACATTATCCAAACACAAAACAGCAGTGCCCCCGAACAAAAAAATAATAATATCGTCAAAGATGCGAAAGAGATTACAGATATTGAAACTTCCGTTATTGACGCTTTAAAAAAAGAGGATGTTTCGCTTACGTTTAGACCGCTGCTCAATGTCAAAAACAACAAAGTTGATATCTATGAATTATCAGTAAAATTAAAATCAAAAAACAAAAGCAGTATTTTGCCTAAAGTGTATCTTCCCATCATCAACAGGCTGGGCCTGGGAAGAGAGTATGATTGGCTGCTTGTCAAACGCGTTCTTGCCCTTTTGCCTCTTTTGGACGAAAGTATCTCTCTTACATTCAACCTCTCCCCTTTTTCCCTTAGAAGCAAAACCTTTCAAGAAAAGTTTTTTTCTACCCTGGAACAAGCCGATATCCATCCTTCACGCTTAATCGTACAACTTTATGAACGAAAAGCACATCACAATCTAAGCGGCTATCTTGAGACACTTAAATGCATACGAGCCAAAGGAATACGTATTTGCATTGACAATTTTGGCGCATCCAATGCTTCGATGGAATATATAAAATATTTCAAGTTTGATATGGTGCAGTTTGATCGTGATTATGTCACAAATCTCAACGATCAAACCAATTATGCTATGCTGCGCTCACTGATAAAAATGGGCCAAGATCTCGATATCCTCACGGTTGCTAAATGGGTGGACAAAGCCGAACAAAAAGCATCCCTTAAACTACTTGGCATTGATTATTTACAAGGATTTGGGATAGGCGAATCTTTGAACGAAAAAGATTTGATCGACAAATACAATTAAAGGACAAAAAATGAAATACGGAGAAAAAGAGATTCTGGATTTTGATATCAACGATCCAGAGCACTACTGGCCCAATGAGCATGAAAAAAACTACACGATAAATATTGAACTTCCTGAATTTATGGCAAAATGCCCGCGCTCAGGCTATCCGGATTTTGCTACACTGAAACTTACCTACCAACCAGATAAAAAAGTGATCGAACTTAAAGCACTCAAGCTCTATATCAACTCATTTATAAACAGATATATTTCCCATGAGAATGTAGCAAACGAAATCTATGATACACTTTATTTAAAACTAGAACCAAAATCCATGAAGCTTGTAGCAGACTTTAATCCAAGAGGCAATGTACATACCATCATAGAGATAGACAGTCAGGCGAACTGATACTTATTACAATTTGACATTCTTTTTAAAAGTATTTTAAAAATCTATTATGATACGCTGCATTACACAAAGGAGTATCATGATAGATTTTGAAAATGTCATGCAAAGAGTAAAACACACCATTATGCTGCATTCACGCAAAAAGAAAATCCTTGATAAAGATATTGCAGAAGCACTCGGACTCTCAGCACCCTATTTTGCCGTCATCAAGAAAAGGGAAAAAATTCCTTATGAAGCCATAGCTTATTTTTGTAAAAAACACCATATTAATATGAACTGGATACTGATGGCACAAGAACCTCATGCATTTTAGTCTATCCGTTATTGCACGGCTAATCAAAGAGCATTTTACTGCGCGCAAGACAAAATATATACAAACTCAACAATAAAATCGACTATTGTTCTTTTTTACTTTCTTTCCCTGCCTTCATTTATGATTTTTTCAAATGCTTTGATATTGTATGTATTCACGATCATATAGCGCGGTATGGCCATTACCGAATCATTTGTGGAGGCATGTCTGGCGTCAATAGTCAGTGCGGCACTATAGCCTGAGTTTAGTGCTTTTGCTTTAAGTTCATCGTCATAAATTCCAAATGCCCATGCCAGATATTTTATCTCATGGCCCATTTTTTTTTCGAGTATCTGTCTGGAAACCATCAGCTGCTTGTTGACAAACCTTGCATATTCGTCTGCGGAAAATTTTTTCTTCTCTTGTTTAAAATTGGGATGCCAATAAGTGTGTGATTCAATACGAAAATACGTCGTTGCTTCAAGTTCCCGCAACTGCTCCCATGTCATGGCGTATTTGGCATTGGATATTGCGCTAGGATAAATAAACAGCGTTACGGGGATACGGTATTTCCTCACCAATGGAGCCATGTCAGTATAAACACTTTTATGGCCGTCATCAACGGTGAGGACAACCGATTTGGAAGGAATGAATTCTATTTCTCCTTTGAGATATTTGATTGCACTCTCCAGAGAAACCACTGTGTATCCATTCGACTTAAGCCATGCAAGTTGCTGGGCAAATGCATCGGTTTTCATTGTCATTGCATCGCTTGCTTCGGTACCAAAACGATGATAACATAAAATAGGAACTTTTTTCTCTATTGTGTCTGCGCGTAAAAAATCTATAAGCAAAAAAAATACCAGGAAGGAATAACGTAAAATTTTTCCGCCTGCCATAAGACTAAATGATACATTGTGGCATAAGCTATTGAGATGGTTCATGCTGCTATTGTTTCCCCGCTTTTTTAAAAAAGAAATACATGCTTAATCTGTCCTAATGTTGTTTCCCTTGCTAATTTTACCCGTTAGCCGCATATAAAAGCTGTTTTTCGTATTTACCGAACAGGGTTATCAATTGTTGTTTCCGATTGAAGAAGGCCATCAGCAGTGTAAACATTGCGCGCATTCCACAGCATCCATCCGCAGCTGCCAAAATCTTCACTGGCACGGATTTGATCGCGAATCTCTTTCCCGCCATAGTTACGCCGGTCAAAGGCATAATCACGAAAAGCCTGAAGCCATGGACGGTAAGACAGAGGCGAACCTCCGGATTTTTCGAGTGCTTTTTTTAGTGTATGATTGACGATCTCATAGTTAGCCTTAACCGGGTTTAAATGGCCTGGAATCCCCGCTTGAAAACCGCTTGGATAAAGCATGGGAGAGAGATAATCAACATACGACGCCATCGCATCAACTCGCTGGCCAATGCCAAGGTCAGCATTATTCCAGCATACATACCCAAAAATATCAGCAGAGATAAAGACATTATAAGGAATTAGGCGGGCTCGTGCATATTTCAAAAATTCGTTAATTGATTTGACACGCTCTGTTTGTGTGTTTCTAACTGAAAACCTAAGTCCTTTCTGGTCTGGAAAGCGTACATAGTCAAACTGTATTTCATCAAATCCGGCCTGCGCACTCTCTTCGGCGATTGAAATGATATAATCCCACGCTTCTTTTTGCGACGGGTCTATCCAGTAAAGCTCCTCTCTGTCTTTAAACAAGGTGCCGTCAGCTCTTTTGACCCCCCATTTCGGATAAGCTCTTACAAAGGGAGTATCTTTAAAGCATACAATGCGTGCGATGGTATAAATTCCTTCCTTTTTCAAATCAGTCACAAACTGTTTTAAATCTTTAAAGCGAACCATTTTTTGTGCACCGATTTTGTTGGCAGTAAAATTCTTGGTTTTATGTGCTAGTTGTCCGCGGTCCATTTTGATATCTATCACCAGCGCATTGATTTCGGTAGTACGGATGAGATGTTTGGCATTATTAAGTATCTTGTCTTGCGAAGCTCCAAAACTCGAAAGATAAAGCGCTTTAGGAGCAACACGATCAAGATAGATTGTGCCGCCCCTTTTGTAAAATGTACGCTCATACCCTATAGCGCGTATGCCGATACTTTCTGAAGAAGGCACATGAAAGACCCCGTTGACATCAGTGCGGTACTCTTTTCCTTCCGCGGTGATAATTGCTGATGCAATCGGCTTGGCACTTTTTTTATCCAGTATGACCCCTGTTGCTACTGTAGCCCATACTGCTATGCTGCTTCCGATAAAGAAAATAACTGCTTGCATCATCCTGGGGAAGGCAAAATGTTTACTTGAATTTATCATACCAAACCCCATTTTTATAGCTTTCATACGTCAATAGCTAGTATATCTTATTTTACTTTTGGAACTGGCACTGTTTGTTTTAGGAGGTGGTTAAAAAATAAGGAGAGAGTTTTGTATCAAAACATACGCTTTGATACAAATACTCTTAAACGTGCAGTAAAGTACTGCGAAAAATTAGCTGTTTCTTTTTGCAACGATCTCTTTAGCTACATTGGTTGGAACTTCTTCATAATGGTCAAATTCCATTGCATAAGTTGCACGACCCTGTGTCATCGAACGAAGATCTGTCGAGTAACCGAACATTTCAGAAAGCGGTACGAAAGCATCTACAATTTTATTTCCTGCTCTGTCGTTCATACCGTTAACCTGACCGCGTCTTTTTGAAATATCGCCAATAACATCACCCATATACTCTTCAGGCACTTCAACTTCAACTTTCATTAAAGGCTCCAAGATTACAGGATTTGCTTGTCTTGCACCTTCTCTAAAGCCCATAGAACCTGCGAGCTTAAAGGCCATTTCAGATGAATCCACATCATGATAACTTCCATCATACAAGGTAACTTTGACATCCACTACAGGATATCCGGCCTGAATACCTCTGCCCATAGCTTCTTCAATACCTTTGTTAACAGGTTGAACAAATTCTTTTGGAATCACCCCGCCTTTAATTTCATCCACAAATGTATATCCGGCACCCGGCTCTTGTGGCTCAATTTTGAGGAATACGTGTCCGTACTGACCGCGACCGCCTGACTGTTTTGCGTATTTGTACTCTTTATTGACAGAGGATCTGATTGTTTCACGGTATGCAACTTGCGGTGCACCTACTTCCGCTTCTACTTTAAATTCGCGTTTCATACGGTCAACAATGATTTCAAGGTGAAGCTCGCCCATTCCAGAAATAATCGTTTGTCCGGATTCTTCATCCGTATTGACTCTAAATGATGGATCTTCTGCGGCAAGTTTACCCAGCGCAATACCCATTTTTTCTTGGTCAGCTTTTGTTTTCGGCTCAACCGCAACAGAGATAACAGGATCCGGGAAATCCATTCTCTCAAGTACAACTTTATCTGATGGATCACAAAGCGTATCTCCCGTTGTTGTATATTTGAGTCCGACAACCGCGCCGATTTCACCTGCATGGATCACGTCAACCTCTTCACGTTTAATCGCATGCATCTTCATGATACGGCCTACGCGCTCTTTTTTATCTTTTGTCGTATTGTGCGCATAAGAACCTGAATTCAATGAACCTCGGTAGACACGGATAAATGTCAATTGACCCACAAACGGGTCAGTCATGATTTTAAATGCCAATGCAGCAAATGGACCATTGTCCGTTGATGGCACGATAACCTCTTTCTCTTCATCATCCATCATCGTACCTTTAATATCCATCGCTTCTACCGGAGAAGGAAGGTAGGCAACAACTGCATCCAGAAGTGTCTGAACCCCTTTGTTTTTAAAGGCTGTACCGGCTGTCATCGGAACAATATGCATACCGATAGTAGCAGCTTTAACACCGGCAACGATTTCTTCTTCTGTTAACTCTTCGCCTTCAAGAAATTTCTCCATAAGCGCATCATTTCCTTCGGCCTCCGAGATAGATTCAATCATTTTTTCTCTATACTCTTGCGCTTTGTCTTGGAGCTCTTCCCGGATGTCTTGTTCGTGATATGCAGAACCCATTGCAGCGTCTGCATCCCACACAATCTCTTTCATTTTTATAAGGTCGACCACACCCTCAAAGCTGTCTTCTGCCCCAATAGGAATTTGGATCGGTACCGGATTTCCTTTGAGTCTGTCACGAATTTGTCTTTCAACTTCATAAAAGTCTGCACCTGTTCTGTCCATTTTATTAACAAATACGATAGAAGGTACACCATAACGATTTCTTTGTCTCCATACGGTTTCCGACTGAGGCTGAACTCCGCCAACCGCACAGAATACTGAAACAGCGCCATCAAGCACTCTCATTGAACGCTCAACTTCGATCGTAAAGTCAACGTGGCCCGGAGTGTCGATAATGTTGATCTGTTTTCCGGCCCATTGACAAGTTGTCGCAGCAGAAGTAATCGTAATACCTCTCTCTTGTTCTTGTTCCATCCAGTCCATCGTTGCAGCACCATCATGCACCTCACCGATTTTGTGTTCTACTCCTGTATAAAACAGGATTCTTTCTGTCGTTGTTGTTTTTCCTGCATCAATATGAGCAGCAATACCGATATTTCTTACATCTTCAAGTTTGTGCGATCGTGCCATGATTTATTTCCTTACCATCTATAGTGAGCAAATGCTTTATTTGCTTCTGCCATTTTATAAGTATCTTCTTTCTTTTTAAATGCAGAACCTTTTTCGGTCGCCGCATCCATAAGTTCATTGCTTAAGCGCTCCATCATTGTTCTTTCATTTCTTTTTCTGGCTGCATCTATAATCCATCTGATACCAAGTGATTGTTGTCTGGCCGGTCTCACTTCGATTGGCACCTGATACGTAGCGCCGCCTACTCTTCTGCTTTTTACTTCCATTACAGGCTTCACGTTGTCCATTGCTTTATTAAATACTTCAATGCCTTTTTCGCCTGATTTTGATTCAATTCTCTCTAATGCAGCATACATTACTTTTTGCGCAACACTTTTCTTTCCATCCAGCATAATCGCATTGATGAATTTTGTTAATACTTTAGAACCGTGTACCGGATCTGGCAATACCGGTCTAACGGGAGCTTTTCTTCTTCTCATTATTATTTCCTCTTCAATCTTTACTTATTGATTTACTCAAGTCTTGTCCCCTAAGGTTTTTGACAACACCTGTTCAAAGTTTATTACTAAACTTACACTCACTCCATTGGTAGGATTCGAAACGTACTTCAAAATCTCTTTGGAGGTTCCCTCTTTTACTGTCTAGTTAAAAGGTTTACTATTTTTTAGGTCTTTTGGTACCATATTTGGATCTGGCAACCGTTCTACCATTTACACCTGAGGCATCAAGAGCACCACGAACAATGTGATATTTCACACCGGGTAAATCTTTGATTCTTCCGCCTCTTACAAGCACAATTGAGTGCTCTTGTAGGTTGTGGCCTTCACCGCCGATATATGAAATAACTTCAAATCCGCTCGTCAATCTAACTTTAGCAACTTTTCTAAGCGCTGAGTTAGGTTTTTTTGGAGTTGTAGTATAAACTCTGGTACATACGCCTCTTCTTTGAGGACATTTTACAAGCGCAGGTGATTTAGATTTTTTCACCACTTTTTTACGCTCTTTACGAATTAACTGATTAATTGTAGGCAAATCGTTTCCTTTCTGGTTAGTTTGAATTGAATCTGGTTTTTACACCATATAAAAACATTTACAACAAATACTTTTATATGCTGTATCATAGAAAAATGGAGGCATATTATAGTGAAAATAGCTTTATGTAAGCTTATGAAAAATGCTTGCGAAGCTGCAAGTCCTGCTCTTACAGCTTCATATATCAAGCGCGCAATGCGCATCTTGACACTAATTTTTTGACAAATGAATATTGTCCATATTTATCATACCTGTACCTACAGGAATCAAACGGCCGATAACCACATTTTCTTTAAGATCTTCTAACCTGTCGATTGTGCCTGCTATAGAAGCGGTTGTCAATACCTTTGTTGTATCCTGGAAAGATGCTGCAGAAATGATGCTGTCTGCCCCTACAGCTGATCTGGTAATACCTACAAGCATAGGTTCGGCAATCGCCGGCTCTCCTCCAAGAGCAATAACACTTTCATTCTCTTCTTGGAATTTACGTCTTGAAACGATATCTCCTTCGATAAATTTGCTGTTTCCGCTCTCTATCACTTTGACTTGTCTCATCATTTGAGACACAACAATTTCGATATGCTTATCTGAGATATTTACCCCTTGTCTTCTATAGACCTGCTGTACTTCACTCACAATATACTCATACAATGCTTTTTCACCGAGTGCGGCAAGAATATCATGACTCGCAACAGTTCCGTCTGTCAATTTTTCACCTGCATGCACAAATTCACCCGCATGCACTAAAGCTACTTTATTCTTATCAATAAACTGTTCAGTTTCTTGACCGTTTTCACCGGTAATAATCAGTCTATCTTTTCCTCTTAATGCCTTACCGAAACTTACGACACCGTCGATTTGGGCAATAAGAGCAATATCTTTTGGGCGTCTTGCTTCAAAAAGTTCAGATACTCTTGGAAGACCCCCGGTGATATCTTTTGATTTTTGCGCTGCTTTTGGTGTTTTTGCCAAAATATCAGCAATACTAACCTCATCGCCATCTCTTACAAACAAAATCGTTTTAGGATCCAACTGATAGCGAATAATTTCACCTGAATTGGTTGCAAGTATGATCGCCGGTTTATATGCCGTTGGGATATAGTCATTCAATTCAAGCCTTATATCTCCGGTCACTTCATCAAACTGTTCAACAACTGTTACCCCGGGAATAATATCTTCGAACTTAAGTGTACCGCTTTGTTCAGCAATAATAGGCTCAGAATACGGATCCCACTCTGCCACAACTACTTGCGTAGAAACTTCAGGAGCAGAAAGAATATCTCCTTTGCTTACCACTGTATTATTGTCTACCTGAACGACAGAACCTCTTGAGATGTAGTGTCTCGCCGCCTCTCTATTGTTGCCATCCACAATCACGGCAAAAAGACCCTTTTTAACTACTTTGGTGTCTTTTTTTAGTTCACTGTACTCTTCAAGATAATCGCCTTTAAGCAAGAAGAACTTCACAGTACCTTTTGTTTCAGCAATCACCTCTTGTGTTACAGGCGCACCATCCTCTACTTTTAATTCACTCGCGAAGGGGATACGGCTTGGAATACTCCATCCTTCTTTGATCATATCAACAATGGAGTCACCCTCTTCTACCTTATCTCCGTCTTCAAGCGGCAAGAAAAGCTTTCCTTCAATTTTACCGGCAACCCCTGCAAGTTCATTTGATTTTGCTACATCGGTTTTTCTAAGATTATATTTAACCTCTTCTGCGCCCTCTGCACGAACAGAAACGATATATTCATCGTGCGTTACAACAATCGATACTGTTCCCGTCGTAATAGCTTTGATCTTAGGCTCAACCAAAAGCACGCCTGCATTTCTTCTATTCGCAACAATTAAATTGCCTTCACGGTTACGATACACAGAAAGATTATAGTATCGTATAAATCCTTCTTTGCTTGCCACAACCTGTCTTTCTTCTTTTCCGGCAGTTGCTGTACCGCCTGTGTGGAAAGTACGAAGGGTAAGCTGTGTACCCGGTTCACCGATTGACTGAGCTGCGATGACCCCTACCGCTTCTCCGCTTTTTACCATTTTGTTATCTGCCATATTCAGCCCATAGCATTTTGCACAAATGCCTTTAGGCGCCTTACAGGAAGAGGGGGCTCTTATCACTACCGATCTGACTCCGGCCTCTTGTACTTTTGTTGCCGTCTCTTCATCTATCATTGTTCCTTCACTAACCAATACTTCATTGGTAATAGGATCAATAACGTCTTCGGCAAGCACACGTCCATAAATACGATCTACAAGCGGTTCTATCATTTCGTTACCTACGACGATATCTGAAACCTGAACCCCCTCATGCGTTCCGCAATCCGTCATAGAAATTTTAACATTTTGTGCCACATCGATCAATTTTCTGGTCAAATACCCGGCATTCGCTGTTTTAAGTGCAGTATCGGCAAGACCTTTTCTGGCACCGTGTGTTGAAATAAAGTACTCAAGCACATTTAGGCCTTCACGGAAATTTGACGTAATAGGCGTTTCAATAATGGATCCGTCTGATTTCGCCATAAGTCCCCTCATACCCGAAAGCTGTCTAATTTGTGCCGCAGAACCCCTTGCACCTGAATCAGCCATCATATGCACCGAGTTGAATCCATCTTTGTCTCCTCTGATAAGATCCATCAATTGTTCAGCAATACTATTGTTTGCATCTGTCCAGATATCAATAATCTTATTATAACGCTCCTGATCAGTCAAAAGACCTGCACCAAATTGTCTTTGAATCTCTTTCACTTCGGCTTTTGCGGAAACGATAAGTTCTTCTTTAATGCTAGGTATCTTAATATCATCAATAGAAATTGATACGCCTACTTTAGTCGCATACTTGAAACCCATGTCTTTAAGGTCATCAAGGAAAGTTGCTGTTTGCGCTACTCCACCCATTTTATAGATATAGTCAACCAATACACCGATGTCTTTTTTCTTTAAGATTTTGTTCCAATATCTTTCAGGAACATAGTTAGGAATAATAGATTTTAAAATCAATCTTCCTGCAGTTGATTTTGCAATCTTTCCTTCTATTACTGTTCTTATGCGCGCATTTAAATCAAGTGCATTTTGCTCAAATGCAATTTCTACCTCTTCCACGTTGGCAAAAAGTTTATTTTCACCCTTGACATCATTTTTTTCAAGTGTAAGATAATAAAGTCCTAAAATCATATCCTGAGACGGAACAGCAATCGCTTTACCCGAAGCAGGGAGCAAGATATTCATGGAAGCCAGCATCAATACTTTTGCTTCTGCAATCGCCTCATCCGAAAGCGGCACGTGTACTGCCATTTGGTCACCGTCGAAGTCAGCGTTGAATGCAGAACAAACAAGAGGATGCAATTGGATCGCTTTGCCTTCAATCAGCCTTGGGTGAAAAGCCTGAATGGAAAGCTTATGAAGTGTTGGTGCACGGTTAAGAAGTATTGGATAATTTTCAACCACTTCTTCTAGACATTCCCATACTTCATTCTCTTGTTTTTCAATCATTTTTTTAGCTTGTTTCAGCGTTGTTGCATAGCCTTTTTCTTCAAGCTTTGCCATTAAATGCGGCTTAAATAGCTCTATTGCCATTTTTTTAGGCAATCCGCACTGATCCATGCGCAAGTCCGGTCCTACAACGATAACAGAACGTCCAGAAAAGTCAACCCTTTTACCTAAAAGGTTTTGTCTAAATCGCCCTTGTTTACCTTTAATTACTTCAGAAAGTGATTTTAGGGGTCTTTTGTTGGCTCCCTTTACCGCATTTCCTCGTCTGCCGTTATCAAAAAGAGCGTCTACCGCTTCTTGGAGCATACGTTTTTCATTTCTCACGATAATTTCTGGAGCATCAAGCTCTACAAGTCGTTTAAGACGCTGATTTCGATTAATGACTCTTCTATAAAGATCGTTCACATCTGAAACAGCAAATTTTCCGCCGTCAAGACTCACAAGCGGTCTTAAATCCGGAGGCAAAACCGGCAACTGCGTCAGCATCATCCATTCCGGTCTGTTTCCTGAGTGAAGGAACGCTTCGATTACCTTAAGGCGTTTAATGATTGTTTTTCTTTTTGCTTCAGATTTTGTGGCTTCAATCTCTTCTTTAAGCTGATTAAACATTTCAACCAAATCAAGTTCTGCCAAAAGTTCCTGAATGACCTCTCCGCCCATTCTTACGTCTAGTGCAGTTTCGCCAAAACGCTGCATAATTTGCTGATATTGTTCTTCATTGAGTACATCATATTTCTGAAGAGGATTCAATCCTTCGCTGTCATAACTTGCCTCTGCAGGTGTTTTGACGATATACGCCTCATAATACAGTACTCTTTCAAGATCTTTCATCTTTACGCCCAAAAGCGTACCTATCCGTGACGGAAGAGATGAGACATACCATATGTGTGCAACAGGCGCAATAAGATCAATGTGGCCCATGCGTGTTCTTCTTACTTTAGAGGTAGTAACCTCTACTCCACATTTCTCACACACAACACCTTTGTAGCGCATTTTTTTATATTTGCCGCAAAGACATTCATAGTCTCTAATCGGTCCAAAAATTTTTGCACAAAAAAGACCGTCACGTTCGGGCTTAAGAGTTCTATAATTGATGGTTTCCGGTTTTTTTACTTCGCCATAACTCCAAGAGAGTATTTTTTCAGGACTGGCAACTCTTAGCTGTAGCGCTTCTATATCCAGCGGTCTCTCTTCACTATTGAGATCTATCGGTGTTAAATTCTCTAATCCCTTACTCATGTTCACCCTCCACTACTTTTTTCTTCTCATATAATTCTGTATCCAATCCTAATGCTTGAAGCTCTTTTGTCAATACAAACAATGTTTCAGGCACTCCCGATTCAGGTACAGATTCGCCTTTGGTTAACGCTCTGTAGGCTCTTGCTCTACCTTCTACGTCGTCAGACTTGATAGTTAGCATTTCTTTAAGCACATGAGATGCACCATAAGCTTCAAGCGCCCAAACCTCCATCTCTCCGAATCTTTGTCCGCCAAAGAGAGCTTTACCTCCGACAGGCTGCTGTGTCACAAGTGAATACGGGCCGGTTGAACGTGCATGCATTTTCTCATCAACCAAATGGTGAAGTTTAAGCATATACATATACCCAACATTGACTCTTTCAATCATCTGATCACCTGTTTTTCCATCAAAAAGTATCATTTTTCCGTCATCTGCCATCTTTGCCAATGCAAAAAGTTTTTCAAATTCTTGCTGATTGGCACCTTCAAATACCGGCGCTGCAAACTTCACTCCTTTAGACCAGTCACGGGCATATTTAAGCAAAGACTCATCGTCCATCTCATCCAGTATTTCTTTAGCATTCATCAGCTTGGCTACATCTGCAATCTCGATCATCTTAGCTTTAAGATTTTGGATGAAATTTTGTTGTTTATTTTCAAACATCTCTTGGATCTGTTCGCCCAATTTTTTACCCACAAGTCCTAAATGCACCTCAAGAATTTGCCCGATATTCATACGAGAAGGCACCCCGAGCGGATTCAAAATAATATCAACGGGTCTTCCATCTTCCATATACGGCATGTCAATTTCTGGAACAATATTCGAAACGATACCTTTATTCCCGTGGCGGCCCGCCATCTTGTCCCCAACTTTTAGTTTTCTTTTAGTAGCAATATAAATTTTAACCAACTTTGTGACGCCGCTTGGAAGAATATCATCTTTTTCAAGCACGCTTAATTTCTCTTCATGATCGTTTTTAAGTCTTTTTTTCTGCTTCAAGAAATAATTTTTCAATGCCTCATATTCATTTTGCACGTCATCTTTATAAGACTGAACCACTCCTCTAAGGGCAAATCTATTGATCTCCTTGATGATTTCTTCAGGAATTTTTGAACCTGCCTTATATTCAGATTCACCCACAGTAACATCTTTAGAAAGTGTTTCTCCGGCAAGATACTTTGAAATACGCAAGATCTCTTCTCTGTCTATCATAAGAAGCTGATCATGGTGGTCAGAATCAAGTATTGCTTTTTCTTTTTCATAAGCTTGAATGGCGCGCGCATCTTTTTCATAGCCTTTTTTTGTGAAGACTTTGATATCCACGACGACACCCTCCATAGAAGCAGGACAATAGAGTGACTTATTTACAACATGTCCTGCTTTTTCACCAAAAATAGCTCTAAGAAGTCTCTCTTCAGGTGTCGGTTTAATCTCACCTTTTGGGCTCACTTTGCCCACAAGAATCATCCCCGGTTTTACATAAGTTCCAATTTTTACGATGCCGCTTTCGTCAAGATGAAGCAATTCGTCTTCTCTAATATTTGGAATATCGCGTGTAATCTCTTCTGTGCCATGTTTGAGTTCTCTGGCTTCTACCTCTTTTTCATACGTATGTACAGAAGTAAAGGTATCTTCGCGAATAAGCTTCTCGGAAACAACGATCGCATCTTCATAGTTATAGCCATTCCATGGCATAAAGGCTACAAGAATATTCTTGCCGATGGCAAGTTCACCTTGATCCATATTGGCGCCATCAGCGATAATTTGATTTGCACCAATCTTATCTCCAAGTTTTACAATAGGTGTTTGCGTAAATGTAGTGTTTTGGTTGGTTCTCATATTCTTTTCGAGAGGATAATGGTCTATAAATACGCCGCTTTCATCTTCTCCCATGATATAAATATTTTTGCCGTCTACTTTTTCAACACTTCCCGCACGTCTTGCTTTCACGCATTCCCATGCATCCCGGCTTATAACCGCTTCCATTCCTGTACCAACCACCGGCGCTTCTGTTTTAAGCAAAGGAACAGCCTGTCGCTGCATGTTTGACCCCATAAGTGCACGGTTTGCATCATCATGCTCCAAAAAGGGAATCAATGCGGCAGCAGAACCGGAGATCATTAATGGTGAAACGTCAATTAGGTCCACTCTGCTTGAATCATTAAGCTCGATGTTTCCGTTGAGTCTTGTTTCAATAAGTTCTTCGATAATATGCCCATTTTCATCAACCATTGTTGAAGCCGGAGCAATACACTTGTCTTCTTCCTGCGTTGCTGTAATATAAATAATCTCATCGGTGACCTGTCTATTTTTCACCACTTTATATGGCGCTTCAATAAAACCATGCTCATTGACTTTCGCATAAGTTGCCAAAGTGTTAATAAGACCGATGTTTTGTCCCTCAGGTGTTTCTATCGGACAAATCCGACCATAATGTGTCGGGTGCACATCCCTTACTTCAAATCCTGCTCTCTCTTTCACTAAGCCGCCTTCTCCAAGCGCTGAGAGTCTTCTTTTGTGCGTAACCTCTGAAAGAGGGTTGGTCTGATCCATAAATTGCGAAAGTTGTCCGCTTGAGAAAAACTCTAAAATCGTATTGGTAATCATTTTTGAATTTACCAAATCATGAGGCATAAGTTCATCGAGTGAACCTGAAATAGTTGTCATCTTGTCTTTAATGGCTTTTTGCATCTTCACAAGTCCGCTATGGAGTTCATTGCCCAAAAGTTCCCCGATAGCTCTGATTCTTCTATTTCCCAAGTGGTCTCTATCGTCGATATGGCCCTGGCCGTTTTTTACCTTAATAAGATATTTTACCGTATAGATAAGGTCTTCTGCTGTTAAAACAGTTACATATTCTGGGGTATCAAGCCCTAGTTTATGATTCATCTTCATACGTCCTACTTCTGTAAGATCATATCTTTCAGGATCAAAGAAAAGCTGTTGTAAAAATGCTTTTGCTGCTTCAGGTGTTACGGGTTCACCGGGTCTCATCACCTTATAGATACGGATTGCCGCAAGCACATTTTCATCGTCAATATTTTCTGTTTGTTTTAAAAGTCTTAGGCTTTCATTGTCAGCAACAAATGCATTAATAATTGAGGCATCCGTGCCTTCCGCAAGATCATTAATAATATGAATCGTATTAATGCCTTGATCAATCATTTTTTTAAGCTTTCCTTCATCTAAAGGAGTTACCACATCATAAAGCACTTCACCGCTCTCTTGATCCACCACCGGCGTTGCAAGATGTCTTTCCATCAGCAATTCAAGCGGGTATTCTATCCATTGCAAACCGTCATCTATGAGTTTTTGCGCTTTTTTCTTGGTCAGCCTTTTTCCCGCATTGACAATAATGTTTCCATTGGTATCTTTGATGTCGTACTCGGCTCTTCCTTCAAAATCACCTGCGTCAAATTTTACAAGAAAACGATTATCTTTAATGCTAATCTCTTTTGTAGGATAAAAAAGTTTGACAATATCTTCTTTTGAATAATCAAGCGCTCTAAACAAAATAGTTACAGGAATTTTTCTTCTTTTGTTGATACGGGCATAAAGAATATCTTTTGCATCATATTCAAAATAAAGCCATGAACCGCGATCAGGAATAATCTGCGCGGAATAAAGCAATTTGTGGATCGCAGCACCGGCGCCTTCTTCTTCTTTAAAAATAACACCCGGAGATCGGTGAAGCTGATTGACAATAACTCTTTCTACGCCATTTACAATAAATGATGTACGGTCCGTCATCAATGGAATGTCACGAACAAAAACTGCCTGCTCTTTGATCTCTTTTGGATCAAGCTTTTCACCGGTTTTTTCATCTCTGTTCCAAATGGTCAAAGCAATGTTCATTTTTAGAGAGACAGAATAGGTTAATCCTCTCTCCATGCACTCCCTTACAGTATATTTTGGTTTGATAATTTCTGAATTTTTATACGTTAATGTCAGTCTGTTTTGCTGATCATGAATGGGAAAAGAGGCTTTAAATACTTTTTCTAAAGTAGAATTTTTTCTGTCTTTTTCTGCCATCATCAAAAAGTCTTCATAGCTTTTTTGTTGAAGTTGGAGTAGATTTGGGATTTCAATTTCTCTTGGGGTTTTTGAAAAATCGACGCGAAGTCTGTTACCAGAATGTAAAGAATTTAACATAGGCTAACCTTATTTTGGTTTTGATTATTGTAGTTTGTTTAATGTATATGTATGGACATACAAAAAAACTATTAGCATGAGGGTATGAAATGTCTCCGAATAGTTTATCACTATGTCCAACAGAGGATTTTAAGAGCTTTTGATCTTTGGCGACCAAAAGCTCTTGAACGGATCTTATTTAAGTTCGCAAACAGCGCCGGCTTCTTCAAGTTCTTTCTTGATTTTTTCAGCTTCGTCTTTGCTGATACCTTCTTTAAGTGTAGTAGGTGTGTTTTCAGTTGCATCTTTAGCCTCTTTAAGACCAAGACCTGTCACTGCTCTTACCACTTTAATAACATTGATTTTCTTAGCGCCTGCATCTTTAAGCACTACATCAAATTCAGTTTTTTCTTCTGCTGCTTCTACTACTGCAGCACCTGCACCGGCTACAACAGTAGCCTGCGCAGATACACCAAATTTTTCTTCGAATTCTTTTACAAGCTCAGAAAGCTCAAGAACTGACATGTTTGAGATAAATTCAATTACATCTTCTTTTGTGATTGCCATCATTATACCTTTACGATTTTTTAGTTTAAAATTTCAAAAGAGCCGTTTGGCTCTCACCACATTAAGCTTCTTCTGCTTTTTTTGTTGCTAGCGCTTGAAGTCCGATTGCAATACTTCTTGCAGGACCATTCCAAACATTAAGCAACATACCAAGAAGTTCGTCTCTTGAAGGAAGTTTAGCCATAGCATTAATAGTGCTTAGACTTGCTACCTCACCGGCAATTACTCCGGTTTTGATCATGAACTTATCTTTGAATTCCATAGCTGCTTTGTCTGCAATCTTACAAGGTGTGATTTGCTCATCACCCCAGATTACAAGGTTGGTGTCTTTAAAATCAATAGCTTCGCAACCTGCATTTTTCAATGCAATCGCAGCAAGTTTATTTTTAACAACCTTGACTTTTAAATCTTCATCTTTTGCAAAATTTCTGACAACTTCAAGATTTTTAACACCTAAACCTTTATAATCACATACAATGATTGCGCCGGCATTTTTAAACTCAGCTGTCATTTGAGCAACCAACTGTTCTTTTTCGGTTCTTGTCATTTCTTCTCCTTTCGACCTCTAACAGGGTGTTGTAAACAACTGTTCATCTTTTCGAATAAACCTTATTAAGCTTTCGCCCCTATTATCTTCAGCCTAAGATAAACGTAAATGAATCTTCATTTACACGTTAATTATTTGATTTCCATTACTTCTGAGGCATCCAATGTAATAGATGGACTCATTGTCAAGGATACTGCCGCATTGGTAATATATTTACCTTTTGCTGCTGCGGGCTTAGCTTTGTTGATACTTTCAACAAATGTTTTAAAATTTTCTTTGAGTTTATCTTCATCAAAGCTTATTTTACCGATACCGGCGTGGATGTTCCCTTTTTTGTCTACTCTAAAATTTACTTGACCACCCTTGGCATTTTCAACTGCTTTAGCTACATCCATTGTTACAGTACCCGTTTTAGGGTTTGGCATAAGACCTTTTGGTCCAAGCACTCTTGCAACTTTACCAAGCACACCCATCATATCAGGTGTTGAAATAACCATATCAAAATTAATATTTCCTGCTTGAATTTGCTCAATAAGATCATCAGAGCCTACTACATCTGCACCTGCCGCTGTTGCTTCGTCCGCCTTAGCACCTTTTGCAAATACAGCAACTCTTACTGTTTTGCCTGTCCCATGAGGAAGAACAACGGATCCTCTTACCATTTGATCTGCGTGTCTTGGATCAACATTTAAGTTCAATGCCACTTCGACTGTTTCATCGAATTTTGCAGATTTTAAATCTTTCAGTGTAGCCATCGCTTCATCTACACTGTACACTTTGGTTGTATCTACTTTTTTTAGTAGCGCTTCTTTTCTTTTACTTATTTTTTTTGCCATTATACTCTCCGCTTTATGCTCCCACATTTTTTAAATCCATGTGGTTATGATTTTTTGAAAGACTTAGTCTACGATTTCTACACCCATACTTCTGCAAGAACCAGCAATAATTTTTGCTGCCATTTCTCTATCATCTGTATTAAGGTCTGCAATTTTTTGATCAACAATTTCGTCAAGTTTTGCTTGCGTAATAGTTCCCACTTTGTTCAAAAGCGGATTATCAGTACCTTTTTTAATGTTGGCAGCTCTCTTGATAAGATCACTTGCCGGCGGCTGCTTCGTGACAAACGTAAAACTTTTATCTGCGTATACAGTCACTTCAACCGGAATTTTAAATCCTGCTTTATCTTTTGTTCTTTCATTAAAAGCTTTACAAAACTCCATAATGTTCACACCACGCTGGCCACATGCGGGACCAACAGGGGGTGATGGATTTGCTGCCCCCGCAGGGATCATAAGCTTAAATTTTGCGGCTATTTTTTTTGCCATCTTTTACTTCCTTTTTTTGATTTAAACCTTCTCGAAACTTTTGTAAGTCTCTAAGAAATTTTATTTAGATAATTTTCTCTACTTGTGTGTAAAGTATTTCAACCGGTGTGTTTCTACCAAATATAGAAACATTTAATCTCAATTTACCGTGATCAAGATCATACTCCTCAACCATGCCTGTGAAGTTTGCAAATGGTCCGTCGACGATACGTACCACTTCACCTGTCTCAAAATCTACCTTAGGTCTTGGAGCACTTTTTTTCTCCATTTTTTCCAAGATGAGTTTGATATCTGCTTCACTAAGCGCGGTTGGTGTTTTTTGTTCACCGATAAATCTAGATACTTTTGGTAAACTTTGGATTTTATGCCAAAGGTCAGTATCCAGGTCTATATGTGCAAAAGCATACCCTGAATATAAAGATCTTTCTGTAATTTTTTTTACACCGTTTTTTACTTCGATTACTTCTTCTGTCGGAACAACTACTCTTTCTAATTTTTCCTCAAGGCCATAATCTTTTACAAGTTGCTCAATTGCTCTTTTGACAGATCGTTCGCTGCCTGCATATGTTTGAATTGCATACCACTGATAAGCCATCTTTTGTCCTATAAAACTGATGATACGATGGATGACATTACTAAGTCAACCAATGCTAAAAATATTGATATGACAGTCACTACGAGAACAACTGCTAAAAATGCTTGTCTTACTTGTACTTTTGTTGGAAATATTACTTTATGAATTTCGCTTTTTGCATGTGCAATAAATGTTGAAATTTTTCCCATGTGTGTTACCTTTTTGTGGCAGGCCAAGAGGGACTCGAACCCCCGGCACCTGGTTTTGGAGACCAGTGCTCTACCAACTGAGCTATTGGCCTAAATTTAAAAAATGAAGCTATTACAGCTTCATCTCTTTATGAACAGTATGTTCTTTGCACCATTTGCAATATTTCTTAAGTGCAAGTTTTTCTGTTGTTGTTTTTTTATTTTTAGTGGTGTGATAGTTTCTTCTTGTACACTTTTCACAACCTAAATGAACTGTTTCTCTCATTTGCTATCTCCCAATAGATAATACATTGCAAGAAGACAAAACCTTCTTGCAAAATAATTATGCAATTACCTTAGTAACAACACCTGCGCCAACAGTTCTACCACCTTCACGGATAGCAAATCTTGTACCATCTTCAAGTGCTACAGGAGCGATAAGTTCAACATTTACTTTAACATTATCTCCTGGCATAACCATTTCAGTACCTTCTTGAAGTTCGATTGAACCTGTTACGTCTGTTGTACGTACATAGAATTGCGGTCTATAGTTATTAAAGAATGGAGTGTGTCTTCCGCCTTCCTCTTTAGTAAGTACATATACTTCCGCTTCAAATTTAGTGTGTGGTGTAATTGAGCCTGGCTTACAAAGAACCATACCTCTTTGTACATCGTCTTTCCCGATACCTCTGATAAGAACACCGCAGTTATCTCCGGCTTGTCCGCAATCCATCTCTTTACGGAACATCTCAACACCTGTTACAGTTGTTTTTTGTGTATTTTTAATACCTACGATTTCAACTTCGTTACCAACACATACTTGTCCTCTGTCGATTTTACCAGTTACAACTGTACCACGACCTTGGATTGTAAAGATATCTTCGATTGGCATCAAAAATGCTTGATCTACATCTCTTACAGGCTCTGGAATATAGCTGTCTACAGCATCCATAAGTGCAAAAATTTTATCAGCCCATGGTCCAAGGTTACCTGCTTTTGCTTCTTCAAGCGCTTGATACGCAGAACCGGCAATGATTGGTGTATCATCTCCCGGGAAGTCATATTCTGAAAGAAGTTCTCTTACTTCCATCTCTACAAGCTCGAGCATTTCTTCTCTGTCTTCCTCATCAAGCTGATCTTCTTTATTTAGAAAAACTACGATGTATGGAACGCCAACTTGTTTAGAAAGAAGGATATGCTCTCTTGTTTGAGCCATTGGTCCATCAGTAGCAGCAATAACAAGAATTGCTCCGTCCATTTGAGCAGCACCGGTAATCATGTTTTTTACATAGTCGGCGTGACCTGGACAGTCAACGTGAGCATAGTGTCTTTTATCTGTTTCATACTCTACGTGAGAAGTAGCGATGGTAATCCCTCTTTCTCTCTCTTCTGGGGCATTATCGATTTGATCATAGTCCATAAATGCAGAGTTATTTTTAGTTGCAAGAACCGCTGTAATTGCAGCTGTCAATGTAGTTTTACCGTGGTCAACGTGACCGATAGTACCGATATTAACATGCGGTTTGGTTCGTTCGAATTTTGCTTTAGCCATGCTTTTCTCCTAGCGTAAATATTTTAAAGTTGGTATTATACCAGATTTTTCTTATACCTCATACCCATATGGACAAAACTATTACAAGACAGTAATACTTTTGTCCATATATCTGAAAGGTGGAGCCCAGAAGCGGAATTGAACCGCCGACCTCTTCCTTACCAAGGAAGTGCTCTGCCACTGAGCCATCTGGGCATTATATATGTAAATTACACGTCTGCTGCTGTATTTAAACGTCTTTCATCTGTCAACAAACAGGAATAGATAAAAAAACAACCGTTTGTGCCTCTAATTGTTAAAGTAATAATTTTTATGGAAAGCTTTTAATGTGAAGTTTTTGTCAGTCAAGCACATAATTCACACAGCTCCCAGTTCATGGAGCGGGAGACGGGACTCGAACCCGCGACCCTCAGCTTGGAAGGCTGACGCTCTAGCCAACTGAGCTACTCCCGCGTCGTTTATGTGACTTAACATGAATGGTGGTGAGTGAAGGATTCGAACCTTCGAAGACATAGTCAGCAGATTTACAGTCTGCCCTCGTTGGCCGCTTGAGTAACTCACCACTAAAGTTGTTTGTCATTATTACTGGTCAAACACTGATAATTATATTTTCATGGAGCTGGTAAAGGGACTCGAACCCCCGACCTGCTGATTACAAATCAGCTGCTCTAGCCAACTGAGCTACACCAGCACCATCATTTGAAGTCAACCTGACTAAAAATGGAGTGCAATTATAGACAAAAATATTTTCAATGTCAAGAGTATTTGGTCTTTTTCTAAAATTTCTTATGATTTTACTATTTTATCCCCCTTCCTACATTTTCTATATATCATTCCGCATCCCTTGCACATTTCCATGATATATTTTATAATAATGAAATGAAAGGATATCCAATGCCGGCACACATGTCACACCGTCAAAACACACGTAACGATGCATATGGAGATCATCAGCATGCCGGGCATTCACATCATGCGGAAGACTTGAAACAACGTTTCATTATATCCATCATTTTGACCGTACCCGTCTTGCTCTTTTCTTCTATGATACAAATGTGGTTTGGTTTTATTATAGATTTTTCTTACAGAGACTTGTTCACATTCGTGCTTTCTACATTGATCTATTTTTACGGCGGATGGCCATTTTTGACAATGATGATAAAAGAGGTCAAATCCAAAGAACCCGGAATGATGACCCTCATCTCTATGGCAATCAGTGTAGCGTACTTTTACTCTGCGATAACCATTTTTATCTCGGAAGAGAAATCTTTTTTCTGGGAACTTGCAACACTGATAGATATTATGCTGATCGGGCACTATATCGAAGCCAAAAGCATATTGGGAGCTTCAAATACACTTGAAGAGCTGGTACGATTGATCCCGAAAAAAGCAATGCGTTTCACTCAAAAGGATACACTAGAAGCGGTGGATGTCAGCTTGCTTAGAGCGGGCGATACTGTTTTAATTCATCCCGGTGAAAACATCCCTGCAGACGGCGAAGTCATCAAAGGTGAGAGTATGGTGGACGAGGCATTGCTCACAGGAGAATCTCAACCTCTTTATAAAAATCCTCAAAGCCTTGTATTTATGGGCAGTACCAATATCGACGGCTCACTTCGTGTTCGTATCATAAAAAGCGGTGAAAGCAGTTACCTCTCGCAAATTATCACTCTTGTAAGGGAGTTGCAAGAAAGCAAATCTTATACCCAAGACCTTGCAAATCGTGCCGCGAAGTGGCTTTTTTATGCTGCACTGGCGACAGGGACTGTTACGCTGTTTGTTTGGTCTATGCTTTCCAATTTTGAAGATGCAGTACTTAGGATGGTTACCGTACTGGTGGTCGCTTGCCCTCACGCACTTGGACTGGCCGTACCGCTTGTGGTTGCTATCTCAACATCCATGGCGGCTACAAATGGTATTTTAATACGCCATAGAGATGCCTTTGAGAAACTGCACAAAATCGATGTCATCTGTTTTGACAAAACCGGAACAATCACAGAAGGCAAACTCGCCGTAAATACAGTAGCTGCTGCCGGCAATGAAAAAAGTCTGCTTTATTTTGCCGCCTCTTTGGAGCAACATTCCGAACATAGTATTGCGCAAGCTATCGTGCATTATGCCCAAAACCAAGGGATCACTTTTGGTGCGGTCGATGAATTCAATGCTATGCCGGGAATTGGCGCCAAGGCCAAAATCGATGGCCATATTGTCATGATAGGCGGTGCGCAGCTTTTGGCAAAAGAGTCACTCCCGATTCCTCAAAAACTGCTGCCGTTTAATAGCCGTGAAGCAACCAAGGTATGGGTAGCCATAGATGGGGTTCTTAGCGGCGTAATTCTCCTGACAGACACGATACGTCAAAATTCTGCCGAGGCGATCAGAGCTATCAGGCTAAAGGGAATTACCGCTTATATGTTTACGGGAGACGCTAACGAAGTAGCAGCAGATATCGCAAAAAAAGCAGGAATTGACCACTATGAAGCCGGGTTGTTGCCCGATGCGAAACTGCAAAAGATTCAAGCACTCAAAAAGAGTGGCAAAATAGTTGCTATGGTAGGTGATGGGATAAACGATGCGCCTGCGCTACTAGGCGCAGATATCGGTATCGCTATAGGGGCAGGAACAGATATCGCCATAGAGAGTGCAGATATTATCTTGACCCAAAGCGATCTTCTGGGTGTCGTCGATGCAATCACTCTTTCAAAGCAAACCTATCGTAAAATGCTGCAAAATCTTTGGTGGGCAAGCGGATATAACATTATCGCTATTCCTTTGGCTGCAGGTGTTTTGGCAAAATGGGGTATTATCATCAATCCTGCCGTGGGTGCTATATTGATGTCTGCAAGTACTGTCATTGTCGCAATAAATGCACAGTTGCTAAAAAATATAAAACCGCAGCAAAGAAAACAAATACAGCATCACCGTGCGCACTCATATCACCAGAAAAAGAAAGAAAAATGAAAATTCTCTTAGCCCCAAGCGAAACCAAATCAAGCGGAGGAACAAACCCGTTTAATCTAGCCGATCTGTGGAATAATACATTGCTTGAAGCAAGGTATAAATTGACACAGCTTTATCTCGAAGAGCTAAAAGATGACCTCGGATCCAAACAAATGTTTAAGCTTAAAAAGCCAAGCGAGATAGAATATTATAGAAGTATCAGACTGCATTCTTTTTCTACAAAAGCAGTAGAGAGGTATACAGGCGTAGCATTTGATTATTTGAATTATTCCGGTCTTGATGATAAACAGCAAAAATATATAGACAAAAATGTCATACTTTTCTCCAATCTTTTTGGCCCCATCATGGCGGGTGATCTTATCCCGGAATACAGAATGGCCCAAGGGGCAAAAATACGAGATATTGAGGTAGCTAAATATTATAAAGCAAACAGTGCCGAACTCTTGGATGAATATTTGGCCGGTGAGGAGATACTCGATATCCGTGCCGGATATTATGATAGATTTTATGTGCCGTCCAAACCGTACACGACTTTGAAATTCATCAAAGACGGCAAAGCGGTAAGCCATTGGGCAAAGGCCTATAGGGGTATTGTTTTACGAGAAATTGCCAAAGCCGGCATCGACTCACTTGAAGATTTTATAAAACTTCCCATAGAAAATTTAACCATTCAAGAGATCCAAATCAAGAAAAACAAAACAGAAATTATTTATGTCTTAGGATAAAAGATGAAACTGCCCAGTGAAGAGACACTTTATAAAATCATAATTTTATTACTTTTTTTGATGGTTTTGCTCGGTATACTGTTGGATACAAACTACGAGTAGGAAGCATTATGGCAAAGAACTTATTTGAAATGGGCGCAAAGTTTGAGGATAAGTGGAACAGTGACAACAAAACCAAAAAAAACACTACCCCAAAAGAGATCAGGCCGCCGGATAAACACAGGCTTCACTTTGCCAAAGAAAAACGAAGCGGAAAAGTGGTTACTGTCGTCAAACCATTTTTCCTCGATAATGCCACAGTTGAGGCACTTTTAAAAACTCTCAAAAAATCCCTAGCTACCGGCGGAACTATCAAAGATGATGCTTTGGAGTTCCAAGGCGAAGTGAGTGAGAAGCTAAAAACTGCGCTTATTAAACTTGGGTATAGAATGAAGTAGCCTGCCTTCCCCTAAGCTGCCTCATTGGTTTTTCCAAAGGAAAACGATAGGCCGGGTATATGCCAAGCACAAAAGTGCTTCGTATGCTCATGATACCAAAACGCTGAAAACTTCTACATGCTGATGCTTTAGCCTCTCAATATGCGCACAGGCCTCTCTCAACAAAACAGCGTGTTCAATTTCCTGCATCGCTATTCTTTTGTATCTTTCGTAAGATGCCATAACCGTGCGTGCTTTATACACTGCATTTTTTCTGCCGCGTTTAAGATGCTCAAAGCTTACCGCACCATTGATTAGGCCCTTGACAAGATTTTTCAACGGGTGATCAGCTTTTCGCAAAGGATGCCAAGCTTCTTCCAACACTTCATGTGCTTCAAAATAAAATGCACCGTCAAGAAGCCTTATATATTCTTTTAGTGCGCTTTGCAAATCGTGATTTTCTTTAATCACCCAATAATTCCTTTCTATTTTAAAACATTTGATACAATTATTTCCATTTTTTGTATACTCATTGTAAATATACCACGTTAAGGATCAAAATGACAGCGGATGAAAAAAATACTATCAAAAATAAGATAGAGAGGGATACCAAAGCCCTTAAAAAGCAAATAGCTATTTTGCAAGAGAAAACTAAACCGATAACTCCTGATTGTTCACTGGGCAGGCTAACCCGTCTTGAAGCCATGGGAGAACAGCATGTCAACAATAAAATACTCGATGAATCCCGCACAAGACTTACCGAACTGCAAAATGCATTGCTCCGTCTGGAAAAACCGATGTTTGGGGTCTGCATAGAGTGTGAGGAAGAGATAAATATAGAACGCATGAAGATACGGCCCGAGAGTGTCAGATGTGTCAAATGCGCAAGCGGGCAATGAACAGTTTTATACAACACCGTGAGCATGCAAAATCTTTTTCATCCTACAATACGATTTAAAAATATAGGCTGCAGTTGCCAACTGACATTGTTGGCCGCTTGCTGCTTTACAAACTTTCTATGTTTCCCACTACCTTTCCTACGATTTGTACCTCATCGGAAGCTAACACTTCAGGAGAATAAGCTTTGTTGTCAGAAATAAGCTCTATCCTGCCGTCTGCTTTTTGACGAATACGTTTGATAAAAAGTCCGGCAGTCGTAGAGGCGATAAAAATTCCCTCTTTGTTGATATCGGTTTGCTCCCTGTCCACAAAAACAATAGAACCGTCTTGCAAAGTTGGCTCCATCGATTCGCCATCGACATGAATTGCTTCTATTTTTTTTGCTGCACCAAAGCCAAGGATAGTGTCTACAATCGTTTTGTCTATCTTGAGTACTTCATACTCCTCTCCAAAAACTTCTGCACCGCCTCCGGCACTTGCACGAATATCTGAAAAATAACGCACCTGGAAAAATCTGTCTGTTTCTTCTTTGAGCATATCTATCGCCTGATCAAAAAAAAGCCAATTCACTGAGATTTTTTTCATGGCACAAAACTCCAATATCTCCTGATAGGGGATGGAGTTTCTTTTTTTCATCGTTGCGAATGTCGCTTGCGGAATATTCAGTGCTATTGCCACATCCTTGTCAAAGACTTTTCTGTTTTGCTTGCTTTCAGAGATGACATCTTTAAGTTTTTCTATAATTTCACCCAAAACCAACATTTTCACTCCTTTTTATGTTATTTATTTTCAATCATACTATATTTTAATTAAAAGTATGACATATTGAAATATTTTTAAAGTTTTTCTTGTTTTATATCTACAATATGACATAAAAAAAGATATAAAGGACAGGCTGTGGATTTTAAAAAAAATAAAAGTGTGTTACATGAAGCTATCAATTGCGGATGCAAAACAGCTGCAGAACTTGCGCTGTTTTTAAAGATACACATCAAGCTAATCTAAAAGTAAAATATCAACCTGGTCCCCTGTTGATTTGGAAGCATCTTCTTCGGAAGTAAAAAGAAGCGCTGTTGGTCCAAGCATATTGGTAAGGATAGCAGAGGTGCCTACTTTTTTCCTATCAAAGTCAACCGTATATACGCCATTGGCAAGTGTAACATTGCATGCAGTAAATTCGGCCTTTTTGGCCCTTTTATGAAACGGCTGCAACAGAGTCGCCTTCACTGTACGAAGCGAACTTTTTCCTTGCTGCAGTTTTTCAATCAACGGCACCAGATACAATAGTGCTGTTACTGTAGATGAATAGGCAAATCCGGGAAGCCCGACGATAAATTTATCCCCTTTGCGTGCCACCATGATATGTTGGCCGGGCTTAATACGCACCCCTTTGAAAACAACCTCGCAGCCAAGCTCTCTGATCACATCTTTTACAAAATCAAAGTCGCCTACACTCACTCCTCCCGTTGTTACCACGATATCACTTTTCTCAAGAGCCTGCGCTAAGGCAAGAGTAATACTCTGCTTGTCATCTTTGATGCATCCAAGTTGAAGAGGAGTTCCCCCATATTTTTTTACCAACGCTTCAAGAATATAATTATTTGAACTTCTGATTTGAGCGTCGTTGGTTTGATTTTCTCCCAACTCAAGCAGCTCACTGCCCGTAGAAAGGACAGCAACCGTTGGTTTTTCATGCACCAATGGCGAAACAATATTTAAACCGGCCATCACTCCGATTTGTGCAAAATCTATCTTTGTGCCTTTTGGGATAAGCAGTTCTCCCTCGCGATAGTTTTCTCCTATTTCTCTTACAGAATACCCCAGAGGCACCTCTTGGCGGATAATAATCTCTTCCTCTTCTACTGTGACATTCTCAATAGGAATAAGGGTATCCGCCCCTTTGGGCATCAATGAACCCGTAAATGTTTTAATACAATGCCCGCAACGCACTTCGTCTTTAAGGGGGCTCCCGGCAGGATTGATGCTGTCTATCTTCAGTCTCCCGATCGCCATATCTTCATGTCTTATGGCATATCCATCCATTGCGGAAGTGGGAAACTGAGGCGAATTATGATCAGCAGCAACATCCTGCGCGAGCACATAGCCCAAAGCATCAATCAAATAAATCTTTTTTGTTTTATACTGTTTGATTTCAAGATTTTTGATCATCTCAATGGATTTATCAAAATGCAACATTTTAAAAAGTTCCTTTTTTACTATTGGCTGTCTCCTTTTATCCGAACAAAGTCCCGATAAAATTCCTCTCACTAAAGTTTCACCTTTGGCTCAGAACCGAAGCTGTCTCCTTTTATCCAAACAAAGTCCGGATAAAATTCCTCTCACTAAAGCCTCTAAAGCATATACTTTTATTTTAATTCAAGGCTAGGCCAGCAATCCTGCCCCGTCCATAGGCGTACTTCTGTCTTCGGCATAGATACGCTTACCGTTTTTTACATCATATTTCCAAATGGGGGCGTTGGCTTTAAAGTCCTCTACAAATTCCTCTATAAGCTCCAAAGCAACACGGCGTTTTGGTGAAAAAACTGCAGAAACATAGGAAGAAGTATGAATGGGGACATCACCGACAGCGTGTGCCATTTTCACTATCGCGCCACGCTCCATCGCCCTTGCCTGCCACTCATCAAACCATTTTTTAAGAATGGGTTCATAGATATCAAAACTAAGTGCTTCTATGCCGTCTTCCGCGCGTATAATTCCTACGAACGGGACATAGGCACCATAGTTTGAAGCGGCCTGCTCATCGAGCCATCGGCCAAATATCTCTTTAACCTCCAGAGATCCCTGATAAAGCTCCATCACTCATCCACCGCACACAGGAGGCAAGATAGAAATCCTGTCTCCTTCTTTGAGTAAAACCGAGAGATCACTTACCATCGAATCATTAATGGCCACGGCACATTTTTCGAGCCATTGTGTCAACTCCGTATCTTCTTTAAGTCTGGCAGAAACATCAGCCAACGTGTCCGCCTCCATCTCTATTGGTGCTTTGTTTATAGGGCCTAAAAATTCTACTGTTATCATCCTATACTCTTCATTCAAAATTAGTCTGATTATAAAAGTTGTTTGCTATAATTACGCTTAAAAAGGGGTAGCCGTGCGTTTTGGTTCAATCTCCTATCTCAACCTTTTGCCTTTTCAACTTTTTTTAAAACGTTATCTTAAAAACAGCTCCGCCAAAATGGGCTTTAGATATAAGCGTGCCGTTCCTTCCAGGATCAATGCTTTACTCAAACGCAAAGAGGTTGATGCCGGATTCATCTCCAGCATTGCCTCTCAAAAATTTAAATGCACCCAGTTGGGGATCATCGCTTACAAAAAAGTCTATAGCGTACTCGTGCTGCCTGAAGAAGAAGCCAAGGACCCGGCTTCTGCAACCTCTAACGCGCTTGCCAAACTTTTGCACATCAAAGGAAGAGTTCTTATTGGAGACGCGGCGCTCAAATACTATTTTGACAATCAAAACGCCATAGATCTGGCTGAGGCGTGGCATAGAAAAACAGGGCTTCCTTTTGTTTTTGGACGGTTGTGCTACAACAAGCACGGCAAAGCGATCGAAAAGCTTGCCAAAAAATTTGCCCGCACCAAAATGAAAATTCCCCAATATATTTTAAAACAAGAAGCCAAAAAACGAGGCATTACCCCCGCGCAGCTGTTGTGGTATCTTGAACACATTTATTATAAGATGGAGGAGAAAGAAAACAGGTCTTTGAGGCTTTTTTTAAAACAAAGCAAAAAAACAAGATAAACGCTTTTTATCCATAAGGCTGTCCTCTCGAAAGCCTTATGGATACTATTTTATACAGACTGTTGCTTTTTGTATACGCGCAATCGTTTCATCTACACCTAAAATCGCCATGATCTCGTCCATCCCCGCACCCGTCATGGAGCCAAGAAGGCTGACGCGAAGCGGCATGCCTATCTTTCCGAAGCCTATTTGTTTATCTTCTACGAGTCTCTGCATAACGGCATGATAATCAACAGGTAAATGCAGCGGTTTTTCCCAATTTTGAAGTAAATGTACAAAATCTTCCAAAATCTCTTTGGTATCTTCTTTGAAAGCTTTTTTTGTATCTTTCTCATCATAATTTTGCGGCGCATTTAAAATAAGATGGATTTGGTCTGCAAGTTCTACCAATGTTTTGCCCCGCTCCTTGGTGGCATCAAGCAGCAATTCACGTTTGTCGTGCTCTTCTATGTGCACTCCATACTCCTTGAGTACAATGGCTAATTTCGCATTTGGCATATTTTTGATGTAGTGCGCATTAAGCCATAAAAGCTTATCAAGATTGTAATTTGAGGCGCTCTTATTGAGATCGTTGGGATCAAAAAGCGCTATCATCTCCTCGATACTGAAAATTTCTTGGTCTTTATGGCTCCAGCCAAGACGCACCAAAAAGTTAAGCAGTGCTTCGGGCAGATACCCCAGCGCCTTATACTCCATCACATCCGTTGCCCCGTCTCTTTTGGAAAGTTTTTTCCCTTGCTCATTATTGATCATCGCAACATGGTAAAAGTTTGGTATTTTAAACCCCAGCGCTTTATACACAACGATCTGCTTAGGGGTATTGTACAAATGGTCATCCCCCCTGATCACATCCGTAAGCCCCATCAATGCATCATCCACAGCTACAACAAAGTTATACGTCGGAATTCCGTCGCTTCTGGCGATGATAAAATCATCCACTTCGCTTCCTGCAATACTGATCTCGCCTTTGACGCCGTCGGTGAACTCTATCATTCCGCTCTCGGGCGCTTTGATGCGGATCACCGGCTCAACGCCCTGAGGCGGCGTGCCTGTAAAATTACGGTATCTGCCGTCATATCTTGGCCGTTCTTTTCTTGCCGTCTGCTCTTCTCTGAGCGTATCAAGCTCTTCTTTGCTCATATAGCATCGATAGGCTTTACCTTCCGCCAAAAGATAATCGATATACTTTTTATAGATATCCAACCGCTTTGACTGATAGACCACTTCGCCCTCATAACTCATCCCTACCCATTCAAACGCCTGGATGATCGCCTCCAGCGCCTCTTCGCTGTTGCGCGCCATATCGGTATCTTCGATACGCAGTCTAAACGTGCCGCCCGTATGTTTGGCATAAAGCCAGGAAAAAAGTGCCGTACGAAGCCCGCCGATGTGAAGGTACCCTGTCGGTGAAGGAGCAAAACGTGTTACAGTCATAATCATGCCTTAATAGAATAAAATAAATCAAATTGTAGCGAAGTTGTGGTTAAAGAGGATTGTCACTCTTCATCCTCGGCACTTTTCGATTTAACATCATTTTGGATATTTTCGGCCGTACGCGGCCCGATTCCCTTTACCCTTTGAAGGTCGTCAAACGATTTAAATTTTTCTTTGCTGCGTTCACTGATGATCGCATCCGCTTTGACTTCGCCAATACCCTTGATCGCCATCAACTCTTCTTTGGATGCACCGTTGAGATCACTTAAACTCATACCAAATACTGATGTAGCCATGCATACCAATGATGCTAAAATTATCTTTTTAAACATTCCCTCTCCTTTGGTTTTTATTGTTACACGAAAAATATTGTACCTAAGATTCTCTTGCAAACCCTCTCTTATTCGCTTTCTTGATACCGTTTATGTTTTATGCTAAAATGCATCCAAAACAAAAGGCGAACATGATGTTTGAGAGCAAATGGGTTTATATCGGTGTTTTCTTTCTCTCATTGGCAATACAATTTTTAGTCATCCGCCTTTCTCATAGATATCATTTTTTTATCGACCAGCATAAAACAAACGAACCCCAAAAATTTCATACGTCCGCCACCCCAAGAGCGGGGGGCATCGGTATCTTTTTAGGTGCAGTTTTTCTGGCGGCCACCCCCTTGGGATGGAAACTCATTTTTTCGATTCTGCTGGCTTTTTTAAGCGGAATCTTTGAGGATTTTCATCGTTCTATCAAGCCAAAAACACGCCTTATGCTCCAGCTTGTCTCGGCAGCAGCCGGCATTTTTTTGACACATTCAATCGTCAGCTATCTAGGGATGGGCATTTACCTGCCGTACTGGCTTGCAGTACTCTTTAGCATTTTTAGCATTGTGGGGCTCATGAATGCTGTCAATATCATTGACGGCTTTAACGGCCTTGCATCCGGGATTACACTGCTGATATTGCTTTCTTTTGGGATTACTTCGCGGAATGTGGGAGAAGATGAACTGTGGCATATTATTATGATTGTTGTTGCTGCGGTTATCAGTTTCTTCTTGGTTAATTTTCCAAAAGGAAAAATTTTTCTTGGCGACGGAGGCGCTTATATGCTTGGATTTATCGTGGCGCTTATAGGTATTTTTCTGGCCGGCCATTATACTGCGGTAAGCCCTTGGTATATTTTGGCCGTTCTTGTTTATCCCGTCTGGGAAGTGCTTTTCTCAATCTATCGCAAAATTCGCGCAGGACGTTCCCCTTTGGAACCCGATGGCTACCATATGCATATGCTGATCTATAAACATATTACGAAAAACAACCCCAAAACATCGCTTTTTATCCTGCTTGGCTGTTCACCGTTTATTCTGCTGCCGACACTCTATGCGCACAACTCTATGGCTAATTTTGTAACGGTTTTACTTTTTGTAATGTGCTATATGCTTTTGTATAATGCACTACACAAAAAAGAAACAGTAACATTCACCAACTAGCTATTTTTTTAACTTGTAAATCCTGCTATACGGCGATGAAACAACCAGCTCAAACAAGTCGGCATCATATTTGCCCAAGATAAACATCTGCACATAGGCAGACTCGAACGTTTGGCTGTCCAACACCAAAAACTGCCCATAACTCTGCAGATAGATCACCACATGCTCTGCATCGGCATGATAGTGTTGAGATTGCAGTTTTATCTCCCCTTCATTGGTATTTTGCGTAACGATAAACTGTTTCACTTCTTTTTTATCCGCTCCAAAAAGAAGCTCCCCTTTTTGAGCATCAAATTGGATGCCGTTTGCAAAGATTACTTTCCCGTTGTCGTTTTTAACCGCCCGCGTGGGATAAAAAACCACCTCTCTTTCGGGCTTCCCTGTTGTCAGGTCTAAGTTGCCAAAGAGCATGACGGTAGGGAAAATGCTCATCATCCTGTAAGGAAGGTAAAGGTAGATCTCCCTTGTTTTGACAGGAAGCGTGTATGCCGGGTCTTCGAGCTCTGCTAAAAGCACATTGGGGTCAAGCTGGTCTTTTTGTTTGTTTTTAAAAAGGGTATCGGCCGTTTCGGCATACCCTGAGCTTACGTACGTCTCTACTGCCAAACGGCTTAAATTGGCTGCCAGATCGGGCGAAGCAGTCTGAAGGATCTTGGAGATGATAAAATTGTCATTCTGATGCTTTCCGCCGTCTATGAGCGTATTGGTATCAGAATAAAACCAGATAGGATAGCCGTAATCCCACCACGCCAGCGTATAATCGTTTGTATCTGCTATCGCATCAAGCTTTGCAAGATCGTCAACTTCGGCCTTGTTGAGCACGGTAGGCACTTTGTAGCCGACAATATGGATGATATTGGGGTAAAGCATCGCAGCGGTTGCCAATGCGGCAAAACCATACTTAAGTTTTTTGCCTTTCAAAAAATCTCCGATCGCAAAAAAAAGATACACTGCCGACATTGCAGCCATGGGTACCGCATACACCGTAAACCGCAACCCCCCAAAGAGAGCAAACATCCCGATCCCCACCAGCGGCAGCGCCAGTATAAATACCCTATGGCGCAGCACAAGGACGATGTACCCGATGAGCGCCAAAACCAAACCAAGCTGTGAGCCGGAAATGCGCTGGGCAAATACAGAAAAAGGAATCTGCCCTGCTTCCCTTATCGTTTGCACAACGGAATAAAAATGCAACCCTTCGGTTTTTGTTCCCGTGGAGAGATAATTGGCCACTTTGGAAAGTATGATCCCAAACACATTGCCGAAAACCAAAAAGAGCACAAACAAAACCCCTGTTATAAGCATCAATTTTTTTTGCTCCAACGATACCCGCTGCACTGCAAGATAGAGCCCTGCCACCACTGCAATTTTCACTATATAGCTAAAAGGCGCCGCCAAAGGAAAAGGCAAAAGCGAAACAAATACCAAGACCAAGGAAAGATAGGTTGTATTTTCATTGCGATGATAAAAGATCATATAAAGCGCATACATCATGCCCATCGCATACACGACCGAAAGCCCCTGGTCGTACAAGAAAGGATACACCGAGATAGCCAATGCCGCATAGAGCGCCGACTTCAGATCAAAATCGATCGTGCTTTTCATCAAGAAAAAAAGGATAAACATCGGAGCCATCGCCGAGAACATATCGGTGTCATAGTATCCGACCATCGTACGGTTATAATAGCTTACCGTGACCGCTCCCAGCAGCGCTGCAAAAAATCCCCATAGTGTCTGATTAAAAAGCCTGGCGGTCAAGATGATGGGGATCACTACCAAGCTCGAGATGACGGCAGGCATATAGAGTATGATCGTCTCAAAACTAAACGGGGTGATCTGAGCAAAAAGAGTAGTAAAAAACACCAGGCCAAACCCTGACATATCCGGAATCCGCGGGTTGCTCTGGTGCATATCCCATAACGCCTGCTGCGCCCCGGCAGCGAAAAAGTACCCGTCGTTGGTGTTAATCATAAGCTGACCGTTCCAGTAAAAGCTTGGGTTGTCCTGAAACTGCCATATCCATATCATACGGATCAAAAAACTGAAGGCATAGGCCATTATCATGTATGCAAATAATACTTTTGCACTTATTTTGTTTTCATTCCCCATTCGCTTAGTATCCTTTAAATTTTTCTTAAAATATTATACACTTTTTTCAATACATAAACCGGCAACAGCCTTGGAACAGCTCTTAGCAAAACATTTCTCATATATTCATATTTTGACAAAAAGCCTAATTCTCTTGCATTTTTTTGAAAATAACATTCGTTTTTAAAGTAAGACCATCCCTGTCTGCGCAGTATCATATCGCGGCCCGTTCTGGCATGGACCAAAATATCGTTTATGTTTGCAAATTGATATCTTTTTTGCAGCAAACGTATCCATAAAAAGTAGTCTTCAAACCCGTTCATCGGCATATAATTGCCGACCTCTTTAACCGCACTTTTTCGGAATATCACCGTCATATGGTTGATCGGGTTTCGATATTTGGCATAAGATACGACATCCTCATGCATAAGCGGAGGCTTTCGTTCTCCTGTAGATCGGGACATGGCATCATCAAATTCGGATATCCATGCTCCAAGTACATCCACAGCAGGATGTTCTGATAAAAATTCTATCTGTTTTTCGAAACGCTCAGGAGTGGCGATATCATCCCCGTCCATCCTGGCTATCCACTCATACCGGCAGGCATCCACCCCTTTGGCCAACGCGATTCCCAATCCGGCATTTTTTTCCAATACAACGATCGTATAGGGGATCGATGCGTTGCTAGCGTGCCGCGCTATCACTGCGTCAAGCTCATCGGTCAAAGGGCCGTCTTTGACAAGAACGATCTCGTCGGATTTTAACGTTTGATTTTCTAAGCTCAATAGTGCTTGATCTAGAAAAATTGGATTTTCTTTATAGTATACAGGTACTAATACGGAAAAATCCATATGCATAATATAACCTTTATATATTTTTTAAATTTATAATAATATTAATACTCAAAACTGGCTTTTTGAGCAAACTTTTTTTCAAAATAGTCTATCAAACAATCAATAATAATATCTTCATCTTCAAGTTTATACTCATCAAAATAAGCAAGAAAATTATACCTGTCTGACTCAATCTGTTTAAATAGTTTATTCAAATCATCTATTGTTTTAACTTTGGCAATAAGTCCGTCATTATGATAGTAGGGTGTAAAATTCTCCGTCACAAGATGATAATAACGGTAGATATATTGGTTCAAATCATTAGCGCTTCTAAATCTATTTCGTGAACATTTCTGCATTGAATCATGAAATAATTCATGAACTTTTTTAATCGATGAAAAATTATAAGGCTGATGAAAATGCCAATGCGTTATAAAAAAGTACTTCTTCCAAACTTTTAACAATAGATAATTGCTAAGCTTGCCTAACCGTGGATAGGAATGATCAAATAATACATTTTTTGGATTCTTTATTTTATCCGGACTGCTTATCTTATTGATTAGGGCAATATTATTGTTTAATGACTTAACCCACGTTGAACTATCTCTTAGTATTTGATAGATCATATTACGCGGTATCCAGCCATGTATCAAAAAATCAACAGGTTTACCATTTTTGAAGAACCTCTCTTCTGTAAGCGGATTTAATATGATAAAGTCATCATTAAGGTATACAAAATGTTCACTCACCCCTTTCAAATTTGCAAGATTCATTTCAATAGACGGCGAACTAAAGATCGGAAGGTCATTCGTATCAAAATAGAGCTCATCATGAGTTGCCAAATTGATCTTCGGGTGCTCGAAATTTATCCAGTCAGGCCTATGACCTTCTGTAATCAAATGAATTTTATTATACCACGGACAATACTTTTCAATACTTCTTAGGGCATATTTCAACGTATTGGTATCTCTATACCTGATAACTCCTGTATCCTTATTGTAGTCAGCCAATAAAGGTTTTGCGTATTTTTGTTTTTTGCGTTGCCAATCAGGATCATTGGCATCAACCCATGGCAATACAAAATCTATTTTTTCCATTTATTAAACCTTCATCAGCATATTATAAACTTTTAAATAATTTTCTGCCATTTTTTCTGTTGTATAATTTGCCACAAACTTTTCATAGGCCCTATTTATCATTGCTTCATTATGGCTTGAAACATCTTTTATCGCACTGATTAAACTTTGTATATCCTCTAACGTAAAAAATCTTACCTCTTTATCGGTAAACAGTTCCCTGAATATCGGTATATCTGAACATACCACAGGTTTTTTATATCTTACTATTTCTTGCAGTGCAAGAGAAAAACCTTCAGACCTTGGAGAAACAACAAAAAGATCCATTTCACTGATAAATGTTTTAATATCCGAATGGTATCCTAAAAATTTCACCCTATCCAAAACTTTCAGCTGATCAGCCAGTTTTTTAAGATTGTTTGATTCTTCTGTTTCTTTGCCTACAATATAAAATGTGTAAGCCGGAAGCTCTGGCAGTGCCTTGACAACTTGATCTATTCCTTTCCTGCGATTAATGCCTCCGGCTGATGCGATGGCCCCAATTTTGATCATCTCCTGGTTATTTCTGTCTTTCTTTGTGACAATCGATTCCGCCTGAGGGATTCCGTTATAGACATATGTTATATTTTTATTTCTCCAAAACTTACGATAATACTCCACCGCATCTTGTGAGAGTGTTACAACCTGATCATGTCGTGATGTCATCAGATTCCAAAGTTTTACCAAAAAAAAAGACTTTATTTTTCCATAGTTGAAAGCAAGGTCTTCTTTGACATAATTATGGAGCGTTGTGACAGTTTTTGTTGTATGGATATCATTTTGATGCCACCATATATAAGCATCAGGTTTCAATCCATGGGTATGCACAATATCATATTTGTCAAATTTGATTTTATCGAACAAGCTGATGCAATATGTTGGAACATCAAAAATAAGCAATTCTCTATTTGCAGGCACATTAAAATAATAAACATCTATCGTATGCTCTTTGGAAAGCATTTTTACCAATTGATGCACAACTTTAACCGGACCACTGTTGGCCAAGGAGGGTACAATATATGCTATTTTCATTTATATCTCAAAACTTGATTTTTCAGGCAATATTGTTTCAAATGCCGCTTTGATGATTGTTTTAGCTTCTTCAAGCTCTTCCTCTGTTTGAATACCCTCCCCATCGTTTAGGCAGATCATCGAATATTTTTTGGCTGTAATGAGACGGGTAATATTTCCGGAGCGAAGCTTATCCATATCTAAGGTCACATATTGCGTATCTTTCATAGAGATAGGTACAAAATTTCCTTTTATGAGCTGCCAATAGCGGAAAAGGTATTGATTGACATCATTGCAATTTCGAAATCTTGAAGCCGAAGTCTGCTCCAAGATCTCTTTTTCTTTTTCCCATATCTCTTCAAAGGTGGATTTAAGAAAAGGCTGTGGCTGATGATGATCTACAAATCCCGTGAATCTTGGCCAGGGAAGCAAAAAAAACGATCTGAACAGTTCTTTCCCGTACGCGATATGGAACCATTTTGAAAGGTTTTTTTTCAAAACTGTTTTTTTATCAAAATGCCTATTGAGTATCTCCAGATTATTTAAAACAAAATGGCCGACACCTGAGGAAGAGGAGAGCGTATTCATGATGCATGCATCAGTTGGCAAACCATTTTGAAAAAATCTCTCCGGAGAAAGTTTTGAAGTTATAAAAAAATCATCATTCAAAAAAACAAACTGTTCAGAAAGATCTTGAATACGATTCAAATTTATCTCCAATGGATTTGCATTAAAAACCGGGAGATATTTTTCATCAATATAATCTTTATGGTTCACAATATTCAATTTGGGATGATCTGTATTTAACCATTGAGGCACGTGCCCCCAAGTAACAAAATGAATCTTTCTTACCCATGGTGTGTACTCTTCAAAAGCTCTAAAAATATACTGTAAATTATCCCAATCTCTAAAACGCGTTTTTCTCTTGTCCCCACTATTTATTTCAGAATACTGAGCTATTTCTTCTTTCCATTTTGGATCATTTCCGTCAACCCAAAGGATTACAAAGTCAATTTGTATACTTTCATTTTTCAATTTCACAACAATATACCTTTACATGAAGAGTGTTCTTAAGATAGCTAAACACCTAAATATTCTAGGCGTCCTGTAAAAAAGTTCTTTACGATACTTAAGAGCAATTCCAAATGCTTTAAAATCAAGACCGATATGTGCCCAACTTTGATAATAATATATCAACTCGTCTAAAAACTTGTACTGCAATAAACTAAAGTGTTCATATGACCTAAATGCCTGCAGTCTTGCAACGTATTTTTTACCATCTTCAACTCTTTTTTGGAAATGAACTTTCGTAAATTGCGAAAAAATCTTTGACAAAAGAGATGATGCAGCATAATGGTAGGCACCGGTATGATTGTCTTGATGTTGTCTATAGAGTATTAATGATTCATTATGCAAATAAATACCTCCAAATACACTTGCAATCAATCCATACCACCAATCATGATAAGATATATTCAATGGGATAGGATGTGCATTTTGAAGAATTTTATTTTTCATAAGAACAGTACACCCTGTCACATAATTACATATAGCAAGTTTTTCAAAAGTGAGTTCTTCATTTATTGGTTTATTACTATATTGAAAAAAAGATTCTGAAATTATATTATTTTTCTCATCGATCAGTTTTGCATCTGAGCATGCCAAAATATTATCACCTATATTTTCTATCAGAGTAGAAAGTTTATGAGGCAGCCATATATCATCCTGATCTGATAATGCGATATAGTCACCTCTGCATAAATTGACAGCTTTTTCAAAGTTTTTGACAAAACCTAAATTGGTTTCATTGACAAAATATTTGAGCCCAAATTTTTTACTGTAATCTTCTAATATCTCAACTGTTTTATCGCTAGAACAATCATCACACACAATCACTTCTATATTTTTATAAGTTTGAGCATAAATACTATCCAATTGTGCTTTCAGATACTTTTCTCCGTTGTATGTTGCCATCGCGATTGATATCAGTGGAATATCTATACCCATTTCTATACACCTTAAGTCAAATTAGCTGAACTAAATTTATTATTAATTTTTTTAAAAATCTGTTTATAAAACCACCAAGTTGTAAACCATCCGCTTGTCAAAATATGTGCCAAAAGTGTCCCCATAGCCACCCCCCAAAGACCATAATACCTAAGCAGGATAATAGATAATACCACATTCAAGATCGCATCGGCTATGGTCATATAAGATGTTCCACGGTGCAATCCCATCGCAACAAGAAAGATCGCACTTACATGCACCCCTGCATGGAGTATCCCAAACGCTATAAAAATTCTGAAAATATTTTCATCCAATACATATTTTTCTCCAACCCACCAGTTAAGGAAATCAATGCCATAAAAAAACAAAATACCGTACCCTCCAAATCCTAAAAACATTGAAAGAAACAACATTTTATTGTGGAGCCTCAAAATAGCGCTATAATTTCTTTCTTGATCCAGCCTTGCGATATCCGGGATCATTATATCAACTATTTTAAAAAGTATCTTTTGTGATATATTAACCAATTTATATCCGATCGCATAAAATGCTACGCTTCCGATTCCGATAAAAGAGGAGATAATGATATTGTCACTTGACAATACAATGAGTGCGGATGCTGTAATGATAAAATAGTGCAAACTCGGTTTTACCATCTCTTTTAAAAGAGATGGATCAAAATATTTAAATGACAGTGTAAAATCAACATATTTTTTTGCAATAAAATACACCAAGGTTCCGGAAAATATGGCCATGCACAAGTGAATCCATGCAAGGCTAATCAATTTATAACCGCCATATAGAGCAATGAACATTAAAAAAGCTGAAACAATACTGCTGAAGATAGAAATATAGTTTTGGATATATAGTCTATCCTTTGCAAACAATAATGTTCCAAAAAGGCTGGAAATAAAACTGATAAAAAAACTTAAAAAAAATAATACAAAAGACAACTTTGCTTCAGACATCAACCCATAAGGGATTAAAAACACTGTATCGATATTTATAAACAAATACAAAAATACCAAGATGGCTGCAAAACTTAATCCAAGATATAAAAAAAGCGTACTGTTGAGATATCGATTAATATACAACACATCATTGTGTTTGCTTGTTTCTTTTAAGAATGTCGTTCCAAAGCCAAACCCGGTTAATCCAAAATATCCGAGAATCGTTATAAACAATACCCATAGTCCATACATCTCTTCTTCAAGTTTTCCTATCATATAGGGAGTTAACAAAAGAGGTATAAAAACCTGTACAGCTACCTGAATAAATGAAGTACGAAGATGGTAAAAATATTTTTTTGAAAACATTATTTTATTTTTACTCTAAAAGCAAATTGCAAATATAATATGTCTTCTCCTAAAAAAAACTCTGCAAGTTTGATTTTCAACCTTTGCAATATATTTTTAGAAGATATTTTATTGATTCCTTTTAACGCTTCAATATTGAATGCTGCATCGATAAAATCAGCTTCTATACTCTTCAGTGTAAAAAAACGCAAATGGGTTCTATCTAAAATCCCCTCCTCTTTATAGCGCCACTCTTTTTTTATCAAAAGCTGATAAAGATTTACAATGTACCTTACATTTGGTAAACTGCCTATCATATATGCATTGTGGACACATTTGCTTTTGATATCTCTATAAAATTGATGATGATCATACATATGCTCTATGACATCATTACAAATTACTAAATCAAAATAATTATCCGGCAACTCTGAAAGCATCCGTTCAAAAGTACCGACCAAAACTTTGTCTAATTTCTGTTTTGCTATATTCGCAGAGGAAACATACGGTTCCACTCCCCAATATTCACAATTGCTTAATACATTTTTACGAAATCCGCCTTCTCCGCATCCTATCTCTAAAACTTTTAAATATTTTTCAGGAATAAAATCGGCTATCTCTACCCTTGTACCATCATAATAGATTGGGAGCTTACCCATTTATTGTCCTTTATATATTGCTTGATATCAAAAAAACAATATTTTATCATAAAAAAACAAGGGTTATAATCCCCCCGTTTTGATAGAATCTATTTTATAATGCATGAGCCTCATTTTATCTTGTATTTTTCCAAATACCATTCAACAGTTTTAATGATTCCAGTATCAAAATTCTCATCCGCTTTCCACCCCAGCTCGGTCTCGATCTTGGTCGCATCTATTGCGTAACGGCGGTCGTGGCCGGTGCGGTCTTCGACAAATGTGATCAGCTCTTTATAGGATTTGATCTCTTTCTTAGATTCCCAATCAAGTTGAGAATGACGGGTTTGTTGTTCAGAATTTGGATTTCCGCCTTCGCGGGAATTACGAGGTTTAATTTCATCAAGAATTGTGCAGATACGATCTACGATCTGAAGATTGGTTCTCTCATTGCGGCCACCGATGTTATAGGTTTTGCCTTTTTTGCCGGAATGGTAAACCAGGTCGATCCCTTTGCAGTGGTCTAGTACATAGAGCCAATCTCTTATGTTTTTTCCGTCACCGTAGATGGGGATAGGGGTGCCATTTAAGGCATTACGAATGATCGTCGGGATGAGTTTCTCGTCATGCTGTTTTGGCCCATAATTGTTCGAGCAATTCGTAATCACACAATCCATACCGTAAGTCTCTACATAGCTTCTTACGATCATGTCACTTGATGCTTTCGATGCCGAGTAGGGAGAATTGGGGGCATAAGGTGTGGTTTCAGTAAATAGTCCAGTTTCGCCGAGTGTTCCATACACTTCATCGGTTGAGATGTGGTGAAAGCGTGGTGTGGATTCTGTATCAAGTACGGAATGACGATAAGTGAATGGTTTTTCCATCCAGTGTTTGTAAGCGACGTCGATGAGGGTAAAGGTCCCGTTGACGTTGGTTTGGACAAATACGCCGGGGTTTTTGATGGAGTTGTCTACATGGCTCTCTGCGGCGAAATGGATGACGCCTCGGATATCGTATTCGTTAAAGATAAACTCAACGAGTTCACGGTTGCAGATGTCACCTTTTATAAATTTATATCGCGGATGACCTTCTACTTCTTTGAGATTTTCAAGGTTACCTGCGTAAGTTAACAAATCTAAATTTACAAGATTATAGTTTTCATATTTTTCAAAAAAGTACGGCACAAAGTTACTTCCGATAAACCCTGCGCAGCCTGTTACGAGTATTGTTTTGTTTGTATTGTTAAACATTTATTTTCTTTCTCCCAATCGTTTTAAACAATCATCCAAACCATCTTTCCAGTATGGTATTTCTACATTAAATGTATTTTTTATTTTTGCTTTATTGAGCACACTATAGTGTGGCCTTTTTGCCGGGGCTGGATACTCTTTTGTTTCTATGGGGTTTATTTGGCAATTCAATTTTGCCATTTTCATAATCTCTTTTGCAAAATCATACCAACTTAGTACGCCCTCGTTCGAGTAGTTGTATATTTCTACTTTTTCATTTTGAATTTGCGGAATAATATCTAAGATAGTTTTAGCTAAGTCTTTTGCATAAGTTGGAGTTCCTACTTGATCAAATATTACACCTAAATTTGCTTTTTCTTTTCCAAGTCTAAGCATCGTTTTTACAAAGTTGCTCCCGAAAGAAGAATAGACCCAAGAAGTTCTAATAATAATAGAATTTGGCGGATTTGCAGCCAACATAGCATTTTCGCCGTCAAGCTTGGTTTTGCCATAGACACTTTGCGGATTTGTAATATCATCTTCTATATATGGCTTATAATTCATCCCGTCAAAAACATAATCAGTTGATATATGTATAAGCTTAATGCCAAATTCATTTGATAGCATCGCTAAGTTTTTTACTGCAAGATGGTTTATCTTGTCTGCAAGCTCTATTTCGCTTTCAGCTTTATCTACTCCTGTATATGCCGCACAGTTTATGATCACATTTATATTTTTTTCTCTGCAAAAAATCTCAACAGCCTGAAAGTCGGTAATATCAAGCGTATCTGAATCAGTAAAATAAAAATGGTAATGTTGAGTACCAATAGTTGATTGTTGGACTAATTCTTTAATCTCACTTCCCAACTGGCCATTGGCTCCTGTAACCAGTGTATTCATTTACTTTCCCCATTCAATATTAAACATTATAGTAGTTCACTCCATATTCAAACAGATCCTCAGTCTCTGTAAGCTTAGGCTGCACTCTGTCCTTAGCCGAAAGATTCAACTGCTCATGAGGAAGTTGCCAGTCTATACCGATATCGGGATCATCAAAGGCTATGCCTCTATCACACTGCGGAGAGTAGTAACTGTCTACCTTGTAGGCAAATACTGTCTCATCTTCAAGCACCAAAAAACCATGGGCAAAACCTCTTGGAATAAGGAGTTGTCTTTTGTTTTCTGCACTTAATTCAACGGAAATATGTTGTCCAAATGTAGGAGAGCCTTTTCTGATATCGACTGCCACATCTAAAACTTTTCCTTGTATTACTCTTGCAAGTTTTGTTTGGGCAAAAGGCGGCAGTTGATAGTGTAATCCTCTTAATACTCCATAAGTAGACTTGCTTTCATTGTCCTGGCAAAAATTTATTTTGTAGCCTAGAAACTCTTCAAGTTTATCTGCACGAAAAGTCTCTACAAAATATCCTCTTGCATCGCCATGAATTTTTGGCTCAATTATAATGACATCAAAAATAGAGGTTCTTGTAAAGTTCATTTATTTCAAAATCCTTGGTTGATTTGCTCTGATGATCAGATATTGACCATATTGATTTTTTTTCAGCGGTTCAGCAAGTTCAAGGAGTTTTTCTTTTGAAATGTAACCCATCTCATACGCTATCTCTTCAAGACATGCTACTTTTAGAGATTGTCTCTTTTCTATCGTTTGGATAAATTGGCTTGCTTCAAGTAAACTTTCATGCGTTCCGGTATCCAGCCAAGCGTACCCTCTTCCCATAAGTTCCACTTTAAGTCTTTCTTCATGAAGGTACATTTCGTTGAGGGTAGTGATCTCAAGCTCTCCTCTATCAGATGGTTTCACTTCTTTTGCTTTTTGTACAACATCGTTTGGGTAAAAGTACAGTCCTACAACTGCATAGTTTGATTTTGGATTTTTTGGTTTTTCCTCAATTGAAGTTACATTGCCGTTTTCATCAAATCCTGCAACCCCGTATCTCTCAGGATCACTTACATAGTATCCAAATACAGTAGCTTTGTTTTCTTCTTTTACATTTTTTACACTGGATGCCAAAAGTTGAGTAAGCCCATGTCCATAGAAGATATTATCGCCCAAAACCAAACAAGCATCATCGCCATTTAAGAACTCTTCTCCAAGCAAAAATGCTTGTGCAAGACCATCGGGAGATGGTTGAACAGCATACTCAAATCGCATACCAAGGTCATTTCCATCCCCTAAAAGGTTTTGAAAAGATGCTTGATCTTGCGGTGTTGCAATGATAAGAACTTCTTTAATGCCCACTAACATCAAAACCGAAAGGGGATAATAGATCATCGGTTTGTCATAAATAGGCAAAAGCTGCTTGCTGATGGACCGTGTCACGGGGTATAGACGCGTGCCGCTTCCACCTGCTAAGATTATCCCTTTCATTTTAAACTCCAATTTATTTTTAAACTTTTGTTCACTTAAAAACTACATTTTTACAATAATTAAATATATCAGCAATAATGATATGGCCATACACCTGCACCCTATTTTGTATTTTTGTTTTTAGTATCAAACATTTAAATAAGGGGTTTTGGTTTTATTCTCAACTCAAGATGTCTGCTCACCTTTATTTGCGCTTTTTTATATGTGACTGTATTATAGCAAACTCTCCCGCATAAAGCTATGCCCGTACCGATATCGTTTGCCTTGTTGCCTCTCAAAAGCATATTCATAAGCGATTATGTTATAATTTTTCAAATTAATTGAACGGGAAATACCTATGCATAAACTTTTATCATTTCTACTTGTTGCTTTTGTCACATTTTCTCACGCCAAAATGGTTGATGCTATCGCGCTGATCGTTGACGGGGAGGCCGTTACCACTGCGGAAATACGCGCGGTGCAGCAACAGATGAACCTTTCCAAAGAGAAAGCCATCGATCTGCTTATCCAAGACAGGCTGCAAAAAGCGGCGATGAAAAACATAGCGGTCTCTGACGATGAAGTCGACAGCAAAATAGCACAAATCGCCGCCCAAAACAATATCTCTATCGAGCAAATGCAACAGATCTTGCAAGAAAGAGGCACGCCATGGACACGCTACCGAAGCAACATCCAAGAGGCAATGAAAAAAGAGAAATTTTTCAAAGAGTATATCATTACCTCCATCCCGCAGCCCAGCGATGATGAATTGAAGATTTTCTACGGCAACCACAAAAACGAATTTACCGTGCCTTCACAGATCAGCATGATCGAGTATTCAAGCGACTCCAAAGAAGCGATGGCGGACTTTTTGCGTACGCAAAATGCCAAAGGCGTTCAAAGCCGGACCGTTTCCAAAAACAGCAGCGAGTTAAACCCCATGCTGCTTGGGATGCTTTCACAGACACAAAATGGTGCATTTACCCGCCCCTTTAATGCGGGAGACAAATATGTAGTCTTTAAAGTACTTTCCAAAAAAGGCCAAGCAGCCATGCCTTTTGAAAATGCCAAAAACGCCGTGATCGCGAAATGGAAAGAACAGCAGCAGGAAAAAGCGATCAAAGACTATTTTGAAAAAATGAAAACCCGTGCCGACGTGCAGATCATACGAAAATAAGGAAAAAAATGGGACTAAAATCTGATAAATGGATACGTGAAAAATCTCTCAACGAAGAGATGATAACGCCCTTTTGTGAGGGACTTATAGGGGAAGGAGTAGTCAGCTACGGACTGAGCAGCTACGGATATGATATCCGCGTCAGTGACGAATTTAAGATCTTTACCAATATCAATGCGCAAGTCGTCGATCCCAAAGACTTTCACCAAAATAACGTCGTTGACTTCAAAGGGGACGTGTGTATCGTGCCGCCCAACTCTTTTGCCCTGGCAAGAACGATAGAGTATTTTAAAATGCCTTCAGACACCTTGGCTATCTGTCTGGGCAAAAGCACTTATGCCCGATGCGGGATCATCGTCAACGTTACCCCTTTTGAACCCGGATTTGAAGGGCACATCACGATAGAAATCTCCAACACCACTCCGCTTCCGGCAAAAATCTATGCCAATGAAGGGATCGCTCAAGTACTTTTCTTACAAGGGGATGAACCGTGCGAAACCACCTACCGTGACAGAAAAGGGAAATACCAAAGCCAAACCGGCATTACCCTTCCGCGTATCCTCAAAAAAGACTAAAGCCGCTCCTCAAAACAAAGAGCCGGCTATCGTGAGGATGCGCTTCTTTGGTGCTAAAGATTTTTTTCTATCCATCTGCACAGCATATAAAGAGAAAAAAGATGCTGCTTAAACATCCCCTGCTTCCCCTGCTTAAGTAAAAATTGCAATTTCTCCTCATGAAACAGCCCTTTTTTTTCTTGCACTCTTTGGATGCATTGCAATTCTCCGGCTTCTTGAAGCCACTCCATAAAAGGATAGCTGAACCCTTTTTTCTTTCGCTCTATGATCGAAGCGGGGATATACTCTTTAGCGATCTCTTTGATCCATGATTTTGGCATTTGGCGCAAACGAAGCTGAGGGTCGCAGGCAAAAACCGCCCCGACAACCTCTTTGTCCAAAAAAGGACTTCTTGCCTCTATACTGTGCGCCATGCTCATGCGGTCCAGCTTGCGCAGATACACCTCGCCCAGCTGAATCTTGAGATCCAAAAAACTGTACCAGTCTGCGGGGGATGTTCTTCCGCTTTTTTGAAACTCTTCTTGGTACGGCGCAAGCGCTTTTAGGGAGTCGTTGTCGCGTACATTCATACGGAGCAGCCGGTTTTGCTGCAGATCAGTAAACACTTCTGCGGTAGAACGAAATAAGGTGCTCTCCTCAAAAATGCGCTTATACCACTCCCACTCTTTGTTATCCGAATAATGGGATTTAAAATAGTTGCGAAGCCAGTTTTTATATTTGAGTGCTTTGGCCTGCTCCAGATCCAAATACTCTTTGTAGGTTTTGTATCCCAAAAACAGCTCGTCGCTTCCATCCCCGGTCAATACCACCTTTATCCCTTCTTTTTGTATCGTTTTCATCAAATGATACAGCGGAAGCATTGCAGGATCGCCCAGGGGTTCATCCAGTATCCGGATCACCTCATCAATGCTTTGCAAAAAATCTTCTTTGCCAAAACTGATCTCATGATGCACTGAGCCGATATATTCCGCTGCACTTGCGGCATAAGGCCTCTCGTCATACTGTCCATATCCCTCATAGCCGATGCTGAACGTATGGATCTTTTGATGCCGGGAAGCCATCGCCGCGATCAGTGAGGAGTCCAGCCCCCCGGAAAGCAGTGCGCCGCACTCAAGCTCTGCAGGCATACGCAACGCCACCGATTCCAAAAGTTTTTGCTTGACGGCCTGAATCGCTGTTTTTTCATCATGCAAAATAACAGGGGAAGCGGCCAGAGGAAAAAAATATTTTTTTGTCTCAAGTGCGGCGGTTTTGGTATCAAAGCGCACCATGCTTCCAGCCTCAACCTGCCTGCTCTCTTTATCAAACGTATGCGGAGCGATGGGAGACTGGTAAGAAAGGTATTGGGGGATGATAACCCTGTCAAACCGTAAAGGCTTTAATGAAAGGATCGCTTTGAGTTCACTGGCAAAAATCACACGCTCTTTATCATAATCGTAGTAAAGCGGTTTTTTGCCAAAAGGATCACGGAACAGCTTGACGCTCTCTTTTTCTATGATCGCAATGGCAAACATTCCCCGCAAATGCTCCACAAAAGCATCACCCCACTTTTTATAAGCATGAAATGCTACCTCTGTATCATTTTGGCATGCTGTGCCCAGCTCCTGTGCAAGTGTTTGGTAATTGTATATTTCACCGTTCATCAAAAAAAATACACCGTCTTCTTCTATAGGTTGAACGGAAGGGGTATGGATATCGGTGATCGCCAACCGGTGAATGCCTAAAAACAGGCTGGGTTTTTGAATGGTTCTGCTCTCATCTGTGCCTCGATGCCCAAGACATTCAAATGCTTTTTGTGCCTTTAAATGATTATAGGTTCCTACGATACCAAAAATTGCACACACTTATACGCTCCAATGATTTGCAGGGTATTTTACCGCATTGTCAAAAGAAAAAATCATAACGGTTTGACTGCCGCAACTTTTTTATCATGATTTTCACTATCGTTGTTATTGTACATAATGTATAAAAAATTTCTCAGTGATTTGGTAAAACTTTTACTCAAATGCATGTCATTGACGGCAATGGTATTCACCTCTTTGGAAATGCTTCTGTTTTTGATGATATCCGCAAGTACGTTGATACTGTTTTTATAGGATTCCGTAATCTTGCGGTATCGCATCTCCATTTCGTCTATTGCTGCTTTTTCGCCGCTTTTGGCCGCATTGAAAGATAAAACCGTTTTAAGTATCTGATAACGGAGATTTTTGTAAAACTGCTGCTCTTCTGCTGTCTGCGTGCCGGAAAGATACTCAAAATCATGCAGCATATCTTTGACGGATTTTGCAGCAGTGGCAAGGTAGGTTACTGCCTTGATGATTTTTTGTATCCGTTCTTGATATTTTTTATCTGTATTTTTTGCAGAAAGTATCATTGCAAAATCAAAAATCTCTCCTAACAGCAATCGAATATCTTCATAGATTTTATCATAGCGTATATCGGCTTGCTCTTTGTGTTGGTCCAAAAGTTTTTCTACGGATAGTTTGCCGCCCAGTGCTTTAGCCGGAGGAAGATTGATAGCCAAAAGCGCAAAGTCTTCGATCTTATGGGCCAAATAATCCACCTCCTTGTGAAGAGCAATGACCGCCACATCAGTCAATTCCACTGAGACATTATGGATATAGCGTGTAATATAATGCTTCTTTTTTTTGAAAAAATGCATCAATCCTTTTGCAAGCAATGGGATAAACGGATACCATAACAAAACCCCAAAAAAATTAAACAGTGTATGAAAGAGTGCGATTTTTACAACCGGATCTTGCGAAATGTCAATAGCATCAATGAGCCATACAAGCGGCCCCAGCAACATAAGCGCAACAGCCCCTGTCGAGAGGTTGAAAAAGAGATGGGCCAAGGCTGTGCGTTTTTTGTCCGATGCCCCTCCGACGGATCCGAGCATTACGGTCACGGTCGTTCCGATATTCGCACCTACGACAAATGCTGCTGCCATCTCGAAACTTACCATATGCGCAAACAGCATGCTTTGCATGATCACAACGGAAGCCGCACTTGACTGGATGATCGCAGTGAGCACAAACCCTGCAAGCGAAAACAGATACGGATTTAAATCAGCATACTTTGTCACATCAAAATTCCCGGAAAAAACTGAGGCACTTTCCTTCATTCCCTCCAACCCAAGAAAGATAAGCCCAAACCCTACAATCGCACCGAAGATATTGCGCCAACGGCTGGACTCTTCGGCTATCACTCCTCCGATGCCGCCGATACCTATCATACCGTAAGCGAGCAATTTCACGTCAAGCTTAAAACCCACAAGCGCAATAATCCAGGAGGTAGTTGTGGATCCGATGTTAGAGCCAAAAATGATCGCAATGGCATTTTCCAGCGAAATCATCCCTGCACCGATCAAAGAAAGTGCCATCAGCGAGACTATCGAGGAGCTTTGAAAGAGTGATGTGGCGCCAAGTCCCAACATCAAAGAATGCAAATGTGTCTGCGTGGCACGTTTCACCCATATCCCAAAAGAGCGCCCGACACTCTCTTTGATGCGAGCCTCAAGGTAAAGCATCCCGAAAAGCAAAAGCCCCACAGAAGCAAAAAGGTGAACCCAAAGCGTATAATCAGACATCAATTTTCTTTCTTGTCGGCTTCAAGTTTTTCTTTTATAATCTTGTGAATATGTACATCGAGCTGAGGAAAAGGGATTTCGATGCGGTGTGCATACAGCGTCTTATACAGCAATACCAAAAAGGAATCCATTGTCCCGGAAGGTTTGACCGTATTGTCCCCATGCACCCACACCCAAAGTTCAAAATCAACACTGCTTGCACTCATTGCTTTCATGACCACCTGCGGCTGTTTCTCTTTATCGTAACGGATATATTCTATGTCGCTTTTTTCCAAAGCATCCAAAATGACTGTCTTGACGTTATCGATATCACTGCCGTAAGCAACGCCGAAAGGCACATGCATGCGCCTGATATCATCACTGAGCGTCCAATTGATCACCTGTTCTTGGATGAAAGTCTGATTGGGGACGATGACGTCGATATTGTCATTGGTACGGATAATGATCGATCGCATACGGATATCCGAAACCCGTCCGCGCAACGTGTCACTGATCTGTAAAAAATCGCCTATTTTTATACTTTTCTCAAAAAAAAGAATAATACCTGAAATAAAGTTTGCAATTATATTTTGCAAGCCAAATCCGATACCCACCGACAGCGCCCCTGCAATCACCGTAAAAGAGCTCAAGTCAAGCCCGATCGTCTTGAGCATCACAAAAAATGAAACAATAATAATGAAATAAGAACCCACATTGCTTAGAATCACTTGGCTTGAAAGTGAAAGATTTTTTACTTTAGAACTGATTCTTTTGATATAGCGGCGATACAAAGAGGCAAGCAGCAGACCAAAGAGAAAGATAAACAGAGCCAAAAGCAGATCCAAGGTACTGATTTGCTTTTTATTTACACCAAACAAAGGATAATGAAGTTTCTCTAAAATATCTTTGCCAAGAAGCACAACCCCCTCTTTTGTTTGCTCAGCAAGAACTTTTGTGGTTCCTATTCTTTCAGAAATTAGTTTATCCATCGCATCGAGCATATTTGCATAAGAACGCTGTTTGCCGGGCGTCATAGAAGCCATATAATTCTTGATTTCCTCTTTGACGCTAAATATATTTTGATTTTTTTCTTTCAGGGCTGCAAAAAAACCGTTTAAACTTTTACGAATGGCTGCTTCTGCTATGGTATTGATCTCTTCTGAAGCTTTTTTAATCTTTTTTTCTAATCGCTCAATCCCTTGTGCGTCCCCAAGAAGACCGAATTTCTCTTTTTCGATCTCCAGCCCTTCACGCTCAAGATACAAATCTTTAAGCTTCTTGCTTGTCTCTTCAGTATTTTTTTTGATGTCTTTCGTATCAAAAGCAATAGGCTCAACTGCCTGCAAAAGCACCTTTAGATTTTTTTCTTTTGCTTCTTTTAATTTCTCTTGATGCTCTTGCAGTTTTTCTTGGGACTTTACATAAAAAGCGTACTGAAGCTGCATAACTGAGGGCAAGGTTTTGTTGCTCTCTGCGCTTTCATTTTCATCGCTGGCAAAAATCTGATTTTTAAGATAAGCTATCTTCTCCTCTTTTTGTTTCAGCTCATTTTTAATACTTTTTCTCTCTGTAAAATTTTCTACATACGCATAAAAAGCCTGAAGATAGTCCTGGGAATTCTTGATCTTGTCATACACCAAAAGCGTAACAGAATTTCCTTCGCTTTTGCCGGCCAACTCTATCAGTCTTGCCAAAAGAGACTTTTGAAGCTGAATGGTTGCGTTATCTTCGTTTTTTATTTTTTCCAGAGCAGAAAGATACAAAGGATAAATTTTCGTACTATTCTCATCAAGAAGTTTTGTCTCAAGAGATGCAGCATACAAGAAGCAAGAAGAGATAACTAAAAAAAAGAGTGATTTCACTAGTAGAATTCCTTGTCGAAAAATAGACTGATGAATACTGCCCCGGTTCCGCTTTGCGAAACTAGGCACCAATCTTATCTCTGGCACTCCGTTTGCGAGGAGGAGTGTTTTTGGGAGCAATATTTTTTTGGATATAATCCATGATCTTTCCTGCGATATCGATACCGGTGGCTTTCTCGATGCCTTCCAATCCGGGCGAAGAGTTGATTTCCATAACCAAAGGACCGCGTTTGGAAGGAATCATGTCAACCCCGCATACCCCCAGCCCCATCGCTTTGGCGGCGGCTATAGCAGTAGCTTTCTCTTTTCTGGAAAGTTTATATAGCGTTGCACTTCCTCCCTGATGCAGGTTGGAGCGGAAATCCCCCTCGGCGCCCTGCCGCTTCATAGCACCCACGACTTCACCGTTAACAACAATCACACGGATATCAGCCCCGCCGGCTTCTTCAATAAATTCTTGCACTAAAAGATTGACATTCATCCCGTTAAACGCATCAAGTACCGATTTGGCGGCTTTTTTTGTCTCTGCAAGCACCACGCCCACCCCTTGTGTTCCCTCAAGTATCTTGAGTACCAACGGTGTGCCTCCGATCAATTTAATGACATCGTTGGCATTTGACCTGTTGGAAGCAAAAACGGTTTTAGGCATATCTACACCGCGGTTGGAAAGTATCTGAAGACTTCGAAGCTTATCTCTTGAGCGTTTAATCGCCAGAGAACCTGAAATACTAAAAATATTCATCATTTCAAAATGGCGCACGATCGCAGTACCAAAAAAGGTACGGCTTGCCCCGATACGGGGAATAATCGCATCAGGCGCCTCGAGTTCTTCTCCGTGATAGATGATTTTGAGCTCATTTTTCATAATCTCCATCGTACATTCCATATAATCAATCACCCTTACATCCCATCCTTTTTTTTTGGCAGCCGCCACTAAACTTTGGGTTGAATAAAGCGATTCGTTTCTTGACAATATATAAATTTTCATTCATTTAATCCTTTTTGGAAGCTTGGTATTTAACAGATACGTCTACAAGATAGCCTTTTGCAAGAAATTTACGTCCGATAAGCATGGGGTACTTCATCTCTTTTCTATCAGCAAGCGATACTGACGTCAGATAGGTTTTTCCGCCTAATGCAACATGGGTTTTAACAAAAACCCTTTCTTGCACTTTCCCGTTAGAACTTTTGACTTTTTTAATCCTAAATATGGGCAGCATAATCTCTTTTTCGCTGTAATCAGGATGAAAATTATCAAACAATTTAAAATGAACTATCCCATTTTCCTGATCTATTCTGATTTCATTGCAGTGAATCGAACAGGAATCCGCTCCCGTGTCTATCTTTGCATCAATATCAAAAAAACCAAAATCAGGCAAGGAAGCATGTTCAATATTGCCTACAATAACCGTCTCCATCCATAAAGTCCTTCTCTGTAAAATATACTATTATTGTACACAATTATCCACAAAATTAGATAACAAATCCTAACGGCGACATTGAACAGCTTAGCGCGAGCCTGACAAAAATAAAAAAGGCTTTATGTCTTTTTTATTTTTGTCTATTTTGCTTCAAAATAGATGGACTCAAGAAGTCTCAGCATTTTCGCAACCGCTTCCGCCCGAACCGTCTCCTTGGTTGTGTGATAGCCGGTTGTGGGTAACTGCAAAGTTGTTCCTTGAATTTTTCCTCCGCTGGCAAAAGCCACTCTTCCCATTTCCGTACTTCCCAGTGAATAGAGTTTTCCGCCTTCTGCAAGAAGTTTTTTGTTTTGCTCTTCAAGGTAGTGATCTTTAAAACTGTAAGTGATCTCCAGCTGTGTGCAGCACTCTTCGATCTCTTTGGTGAGCGGTGAAACAAAAGAGGCATTTGCGTCACGCGTGCGAAGGACAATGTCTTGCCTGTCGGCATCTTCCCTGGTGGGATATGGACTGGTATCAAGCACCAGCAGTCTCTCCGTAGAGATATCAAAGCGGCGAAACCACTCCAGTAAAAAACGCCAACTCTTGCCTGACTCTTCCTGTGCTGTAAAAAAAGCGGTGCCCTGATATCCCGCACGATAAAGATAGATAATCATCGCGGCACTAATCACATTGTCCAGCTGAGACGAAATCAATCCTTTATTATAAGTCAAGCCGTCAACATAAGCCACAGGAGTGCCCGGCAAAAGATACTCAAGGCCTTTTACTTCAAAAATAAGATTGTTGCGGCGTTCACAAATATACGCATTCTCAATCGTTCCAATCCCCATATAGCTGCCGGACCAAGGCTCATATGCCTGTACCGACTGATTTGCAAACCGTTCAAGAATCGCCATATAAGTCTGCTCGGAAACTGAATCTCCTGTAAGATCGGCACGGTTTTGTGTCATAAACGCCGCATACTGAAATTCATTGGGCCCGGTGCAAATCAAACCATGCCGATCAATATGTGCACAGAGCATTCCACACTCAGGATCACTCCCCTGCGCCACCAAAAGCCCCTCATAAAGTGTTGTTTTTATCCCAAGCTCGTCAAGTTCGCGCTTAAGACAGAGAAAAAAAGAGTGTTCTGCCCCTACTACAGACGGCTTTCGCACAAGATACTTTAAAATGTCAAGAAAACCTTTAAAAGGCGTGAAGGTTCGATGCATACAATTCCTTTTGAGCACTCCATAGTCACACAAGAACTTTCCCTTGCGATGATTTGTTTTTTGTGCTTTTTGCATACTAAAATGAGAAAAGATTATACTTTTTTTTCAATTAAAGTCGAAGCGTCTCTCTTTTTACCAAGCTCTTTTGTCCGATCAGATGCAATATGAAAAATTTTTACCATTTTTACTTACTTTGTGTTACAATGCGAAGGAATTCCTGCCGTAAGATACGGGGGAGAGCGGTAGCAGACTTTGTTTGATGCCAAAAAGAAATTAGTAAAGTAAGTATAGATGAAAAATTTAATTATAGTAGAATCGCCTGCCAAAGCTCGTACCATTACCAACTTTTTAGACAAAGAGTATAAGGTTATCGCCTCCAAAGGACATATACGTGATTTGCCCAAGACTACTTTTGGTATCGAGATCGATGAAAAAACAGGCGATCTTATACCCAAATATGCCATCCCAAGAGATGCAAATGCCACGGTAAAAGAGTTAAAAAAATTGGCCAAAGAGGCTCAAACGGTTTTTATCGCAACCGACGAGGATCGTGAAGGAGAGGCCATTGGATACCATATTGCCAAAGCCATAGGAAAAGATCCTCAAACGCTTCCCCGTATCGTTTTTCATGAAATTACCAAAAATGCCATCATACATGCATTGCAAACACCCCGTAAAGTCAATATGGACAGCGTGGACGCCCAGCAAACCAGAAGATTGCTCGATCGCATCGTAGGCTACAAACTCTCCCCTCTGCTTGCAAGCAAGATACAAAAAGGACTGAGTGCGGGAAGGGTGCAAAGTTCCACTCTTAAATTAGTCGTTGACAGAGAAAGAGAGATCAAGACATTTCAGCCCGAAGAGTACTGGACAATTGATGCAAAATTTCAAAAAGAAATCGATGCTTCGATCTATGAATATAATGGGCTGAAAATAGAAAAACTGACAATTAAAAATAAAACAGATGCTAATGAAATTGTTTCTGCAGCCCGAAATGAATCCTTTTATGTCCTGGCGATAGAAAAAACAAAACGAAATACGAAAACACCTCCTCCGTTTATGACTTCAACGCTACAGCAGACCGCTTCAACCCAACTTGGATTTTCTCCTAAAAAAACGATGATGGTAGCACAAAAACTCTATGAAGGAGTCAAGACAGACAAGGGAGTTATGGGAGTCATCACCTATATGAGGACAGACAGCCTTAATCTGGCCAAAGAAGCAGTAAGTGATGCCAGAAAGCATATCCAAGCAGTTTACGGAGACGCCTATTTGCCCGAGAAAGATAAAAATTATGTCACAAAGTCAAAGGGGGCACAGGAAGCGCACGAAGCAATCCGTCCCACCATGGTTGAATTTGATCCCCAAACCGCAGCAAACTTTTTGGCGCCCGACGAACTGAAGCTCTATCGTCTCATTTATAATCGTTTTCTCGCCTGCCAAATGACAGAAGCACAACTTGAATCGCAAAGCATTCTTTTTAAAGGGGACACATGTATCTTCAAGGCAAGCGGGAAAAAACTGCTCTTTGACGGTTTTTACAAGGTTGCCGGGTATACAGAAAAAGACAAGCTGCTTCCGGAGCTGAAACAAGGAGAAAAGGTTGCCCTTGATGAAATTAAAACAGAACAACATTTCACAGAACCTCCTGCACGCTACAATGAAGCCAGTCTTATCAAAAAACTCGAATCATTAGGGATTGGCCGTCCAAGTACCTATGCTCCCACGGTAACGATACTGCAAACCAGAAAATATATAGAAATAGAACAAAAACGTATTCATCCTACCGAAATAGCTTTTACCGTTACCGAAATGCTGGAAAACCATTTTCCGGAAATTGTTGATAGCCATTTTACTGCCGACATGGAAGAAGTTCTTGATGAGATTGCCGAAGGGAAAAAAGACTGGCAAAGCATCTTAAAAGCATTTTATACGCCTTTTCTGCATAAAATTGAAGAAGGGAAAAAACAGATTAAAAGCCTCAAAGTTGCCGTTCCTACCGGAGAGATGTGCCCTTTATGCCACTCGGAACTTCTTTTGCGCAAAGGGCGTTATGGCGAATTTATAGCCTGTAGCAACTTCCCAAAATGCAAATATACCAAAAATATCGACGGTACTGAGCCTGAGCAGCCTGAAACAACAGATGTAATATGTGATAAATGCGGCGCACCCATGATTATAAAAGATTCAAAAAAAGGAAAATTTCTTGCGTGTTCGGCCTACCCAAAATGTAAAAACGCCAAACCCCTTACTCCGCCCAAAGAACTCAAAATACCCTGTCCGGAATGCGGAGCCAAATTGCAAGAAAGGGAAGGGAGAAGGGGTAAATTTTTTGGCTGCACCAATTATCCTCAATGCAAATTTATTGCCAATTTTGAGCCGGTTGACAAACACTGCCCTGAGTGCGGCTACTTGATGGGAATCAAAATGCTAAGAGGTAAAGAAGTGTACGAATGTTTTAAATGCAAGCATAAAGAAGAGGTAAACTAAGTGAAAAAAATATTTTTATGCGCTATTAACAATATACTCAGCGGAACATGCTTGGAGGATTGTAAATTTTGTACGCAAAGCGTAAGATACCATGCTGATATATCTCGCTATAACTATAAGCCGATCGAACAAATCGTACAAGAAGCAAGACAAGCCAAAACAAACGGGGCATTAGGATACTGTTTGGTTACGGCGGGGAAAGGACTGGATGATAAAAAAGTAGATTTTGTTGCACGCGCCGCAAAAGCAATAAAGTCAGAAATCAAAGGTTTAAATCTTATCGCATGTAACGGTACTGCAACAATTGCGCAGCTGCAGTACCTTAAAGATCATGGCATTGACAGCTACAATCACAATCTTGAAACTTCAAAACGCTACTACCCTGATATCTGCCAAACCCATGACTGGGAAGAACGCTATCAAACGTGCGCAAACGTCAAATCTGTAGGATTGGCGCTGTGCAGCGGCGGCATTTTCGGAATGGGGGAACACGAAGAGGACAGGGAAGATTTGCTCAAAGCTATCGTTTCACTCGATCCAGAATCCACACCCCTTAACTTCTACCACCCCAATCCTGCACTTCCCATCAAAACACGCAATATCGAGCTGGAAGAAGCACTCCGCATTATTTCAAAGGCACGCAATATGCTAGGAAAAGAAAAACTGCTCATGGCTGCGGGGGGGAGAGAACTTCTTTTTACCGGGAAGGAGGATCAGATGTTTGAAGCAGGCGTTAATGCTATTGTCATTGGCAATTATCTTACTACCGACGGTACAGCTCCCGCTAAAGATATAAAGATGCTAAAAACTTTAGGGTATGAGGTTGCTGCCGGTTGTGATGCATCCTAGCCGGTTGGCCGGATGATTCATTTTCTGAAAAATACACTAAATTAGCAGTATCGGGCAGTTAATTGTTTTAAGAAAAAATATTAAATTCGGTTTTGGTCTTTCCGGTTCTTGTTAAGTTGATTCCTGAAAAAAACAATTTTACTTCTCTTCATCCATCTCTTGCACGGCTTGCTGATAGTCTTTGTCAGCATTTTGTTTTGCTTCAGCCTGTTCTTTGGAAATGTTAATATCTTGTATCTGTACTGCGATGTTCTTTTCTTTTTTCGCACTCTCCTGTGCTTCGCTGTCGGCCTCTTGTACAGCTTCTTGGTAGTCTTTGTCAGTATTTTGTTTAATGCCAAGCTGTTCTTGTGGAGGATTACTGTTTTGTATCTGCGGTGCCTGTGCTGCTTTAGGCTGAAGAGCTCTTTCCGCTTCCACACTTAGCCTCTCTGTCTCTTTGTTTTCTTTTTCTGAAGGACTTATCGGTTTGACCGGCGCTTGTGTGTTTTGCGTCATCCCGATAGCGGATCTTTTTTCTTCTGTGTCTGGCTCAGCAAAAATTTCATCCTCTTGTTTGCTCTCCTCTAAAGCTTCCTTTTGTTTCGCTAAAAGCTTTAGCTCATCAAGAAAAACAGACTGGGCATGATCAATCTTTTGAAGATTCTCTTTCAGATCAAAGGGATTGTTCTGTGCATCGGCTACAGTTACTGCCAGCATTATAAGTACACCTAGATATCGTTTCATTCATATTCCTTTGGTTCTAGCTGTTTTAATTCAAAGTACTCTTTTTGAAGCTTTTGGTTTTCAGCTTTCATATTTTTCGCTTCAGCAATCAATCCTTGCTTCTTTTCCTTAAGGCTGTTTAAAACAGTGAGAGAATTTTCACCATAAATTAATATACCCAAATACACGCCAAAAAGCAAAATGCCAACCATGGTTATCAAAAGCGTCTTGACTGACAATCCGGCTAACTCTTCAACTTTTTGCGTATCTGTCATTTTTCTCTTTACTTATCGCACAAATAAAGATGCGCCTAAATATTCAAACTGTCCCAGTTCTGTTTCTATCTCTAGGAGTCTATTGTATTTTGCAATTCTGTCGCTTCTTGCGGTTGAACCTGTTTTGATCTCTCCCGTATTAAGTGCAACAGCAAAATCAGCGATAAACGTATCCTCGCTTTCCCCTGAACGATGGGACATAACACATTTGTATCCGCTTCTTTGTGCAAGACGGACCGTTTGCATTGTTTCAGAAACCGTACCAATTTGATTTGGTTTAATTAAAATAGCATTGCCGATTCCTTTTTCTATCCCTTCTGCCAAAATAGATGCATTGGTTACAAAAAGATCATCCCCCACCAGCTGCACTTTATCTCCAAGTTTTTCTGTAAGCTCTTTCCACCCATCCCAATCATCTTCACTAAGGCCGTCTTCAATAGATACAATAGGATATTTTTCACACATACCTGCATAGTAAGAAATCAGCTCCGAGCTGGTTAACTCCCTATTTTCTGACTTAAGCACATACTTGCCTTGCTCATTGATCAACTCGCTTGCGGCTACATCCAGCGCAATTGCAATCTGCTCTCCTGCTTTATAGCCTGCTTTTTCAATCGCCTGCATTATCACCTGTATCGGCTCTTCGTTACTTTTAAGGTTTGGCGCAAATCCGCCTTCATCGCCCACCGCAGTACTCTCGCCCATTTCATCAATGATTTTTTTAAGATGGTGATAGACCTCGGCAGCTGCTCTAAGCCCTTCGGAAAATCTATCAAATCCTATTGGCATAATCATGTATTCTTGAAAATCTACAGAGTTGTTTGCATGTTCTCCTCCGTTAATAATATTGAGCATAGGCACGGGCATGGTCACTGCATTGGCGCCTCCAAGATATCTATAAAGAGGAACATCCAAAGAGAGAGCGGCTGCTCTGGCAACCGCCATTGAAACACCCAAAACCGCATTGGCGCCTAAATTTGCATAATTTTCTGTGCCGTCAATCTCTTTCATTGCAAGATCAATCTCTGCTTGATTAAATGGGCTAAGCCCGACAAGCGCATCAGAAATAGCGCCATTGACATTTTCGCACGCTTTAAGAACACCTTTTCCCATATATCTGTTTCCGCCGTCACGAAGCTCAAGCGCTTCACGCTTTCCTGTACTTGCACCGCTTGGAACAATCGCACTGGCAACAGAACCATCGCTCAAACTTACTTTGGCACGGATAGTAGGATTGCCTCTGCTATCCATCACTTCATCAGCTACGATTTCATCAATATAGATCATTTTTTTCCTTTACGTTGTTATACGTATAATTTTATCCTATTTTTCCTAAGGAAAGCACCAGAAAAACCATATGCTCCGCTCCGGCCAATGAACCATTAATGACTGCTTTAATCCTCTTCTGCAATCTCATCCTGTTCCATGCTAAATGTGCTGCCGCTCACCCCCAGAGCCTCTTTAACTTTTGATTCTATCTGGGTGCGCAATTGCGGATTTTCCTTAATGGTTAGTTTTGCGTTTTCTTTTCCTTGACCCAACTTTTCTGCACCAAAACTAAACCAAGCGCCCGATTTATCAATAATATCAAGTTTCACACCATAATCGATTAACTCTCCTGTTTGAGAGATTCCCTCTCCAAACATAATATCAAACTCTGCTTGTCTAAACGGAGGCGCAACCTTATTTTTAACCACTTTGGCTTTAACGCGGTTGCCTATTTGCGATTCGCCTTGCTTGAGCGTTGCTATACGGCGCACATCTATTCTTACCGAACAGTAAAACTTCAATGCATTTCCGCCTGTCGTTGTTTCAGGAGATCCATATCCCATTGTGCCGATTTTCATACGAATTTGATTAATGAAAATGACTGTGGTATTTGTTTTGTGCAAGATTGCCGTAAGCTTACGAAGCGCCTGGGACATGAGTCGTGCCTGAAGTCCCACATGAGTATCCCCCATATCCCCTTCTATCTCGCTTTTTGGTGTCAGTGCTGCCACAGAATCCACCACAATAAGCCCTACCGCGCCGCTTCTTGCCAATGTTTCAAGTACGTCAAGCGCCTGCTCTCCGAAGTCTGGCTGAGACACCAGCAGGTTATCCGTATCTACTCCTAAATTTTTAGCATACACAACATCCAATGCATGTTCTGCATCAATAAATGCACAAATCATTCCTTGTGCTTGTGCAGATGCGATTGTCTGCAAAGAAAGTGTTGTTTTACCTGATGATTCAGGGCCGTATATTTCTATAATTCTTCCCTGAGGAATACCTCCGATCCCCAATGCCATATCAAGCCCGATAGATCCGGTAGAGATGGTTTCAATAGGCTCAAACTCTTTATCTCCCAATCTCATCAGTGTCCCTTTTCCAAAGGTCTTGTCTATCTGCTTGATTGCCATATCCAGTGCTTTTTGTTTGTTTGCATCCATTGCCATTATCATATCCTTATCCGTAATTATGAAATTCTAACACCATTTTAATAGGTTACACATGGAAGATATTAAAATATGTCAAATTGACATATTTTAAAAAAAGTTGATCCAAACCCAAACCATGATAAAATACACTTACGCCATAGCAAAGTGAGTACACCGATAATGCATACCATACAATTAGCACACTCTCCTGATGCAGACGATATCTTTATGTATTATGCCATTAAATTTGGTTGGGTAGATACCAAAGATTACTTGTTTGAAAATATCGCACTAGACATAGAAACACTCAATACGGAGGCGTTGAAAGGGACTTATGATGTTTCTGCCATTAGCTTTGGAATGTATCCGCTCATCAAAGACGAATATGCCTTGTTGCGTACAGCAGTCAGTTTTGGTGAAGGATACGGTCCCAAACTTATCCGCCCTAAAAATAAAAGACTTAAACGCAACTTCAAAGTAGCGCTTTCAGGCAAATATACTACCAATGCTATGCTTTTTAGAATTTATTATCCTCAAGCGCGTCCCGTCTATATGGATTTTTTGGAGATTGAAGAAGCTGTAGTAAGCGGAAAAGTTGATGCAGGAGTTTTGATCCATGAGTCAATCTTGGATTTTGATGAGAGTTTAGAGGTTGAAAAAGAGATATGGGATATTTGGGAAGAGCTTGCAGGCAAAGGTTTGCCTCTTCCGTTGGGCGGTATGGCCCTGAGGAGAAGTATTCCCCTCAATCGCGCTATCGATATGGAAGAAATTCTTATATCGGGCGTCAAAGTAGCCAATGAGAGAAAAACAGAACTTTGCACCAAGCTGGTGTCGGAGAATCTTGTTCGCATCTGCGATAATATGCTCGAAAAATATCTTGATATGTATGCTTCAGATGAATCAATAGAGCTTTCCAAGCTGCAGCTAAAAGCCTTAGACAAACTCTACCAGATCGGTTTTGACCACGGATTATGGGAGTCTCCGCTTCAGACAGAAGATTATCTAATCCCCAAAACGTATAAAGCTTTACGAAATAGCTAAAAGAGAGATGCACGGTGGCTAGAAACTCTCAACATATACTGTCTGTTGCCAAAAAAGAAGGGAAATCTCTTGTTTTTTAAAACCATTGATTTTTCTAAGTATTCCAGCATCAAAATAGGACAGCCTGCCAAAGTTCTTATGGTAGAAAAAGATGATCAGATCCCTCAAAACAGATATCTCATAGGAGGAGCAAACAACCTTCTTCTTTCCCCTAACCCTCCCCCGCTAATGATGCTAAGTAAAGATTTTTCCGCTATTAGCCAAAAAGATGATATGCTCACTATCGGTGCAGCTATGCCCACAGGACGCATGGTTTCTTATGCAAAAAAACACGATATTTCAGGATTTGAATTCTGCTCAAAACTTCCGGGAACTCTTGGAGGAATGCTGGCGATGAATGCAGGCGTTAAAGAGTATGAAATCTTTAATATTTTACATTCTGTTGAAATAAACGGCAAATGGATTCCGGCAAAAGAAATTGAATATGGATATCGATTTGCAAAACTGGAAGGAGTAGCTGCACGCGCACGCTTTAAGATTCAAAAGGGTTTTAATCAAGAGCTATTGGAAAATCTTCTAAATTTGCGTTCAAATCAACCTTCTCTTCCAAGTGCAGGCTCAATCTTTAAAAATCCAAAAGACGACTACGCCGGCAGGCTTATAGAAGCGGTAGGCCTTAAAGGAGCAAAAAGGGGAGATATGCAGTGGAGCGAAATGCATGCAAATTTTTTAGTCAACCTAGGAAAAGGCAACTTCTTCGATGCCCTATATCTGATAAATCTAGCCAAAGAAAAAGTATACAACACATTTGGCGTCAACCTGCAAGAAGAAATTAAAATTCTCTAGCCCTTATCTTACAGATTCAAAATCGTCTGTTTTTTCATTTTCGTCTGCACATCGAACACATCGAATGTAGTTTGATTGGGTTGCCGATCTTGCATATTGGTATGCATCCGCAGGAAAAACCACATAATATCTATACCCTTGTGTCGGGGTTGACGTCCAGAAGTCATTATCTCTAAAATTAGTAAAAACCTGTCCTTCTTTTGCGTGGACATGTATCAATTCATCAGCCGTAGGCAATCTCCAATCCGAGTATCCTGCATATTCTAAGGCACGGCAGTAGTTGACCGCATGACCCCATTTTCCGGCTTTCCCGACAGAACCCTCATTCTTGAATGCACCGTCCTCTGCATCTGTATAGTGCTGATCCTGCCACATCAGTTGCGTATCTTCTTCTATATAGATTCCATCGGTTTTGCAAGATGCTTCTCCTATTTGAGCCATTGACGGCAAGGCGGGCGAAATATCCCCCCCGCCCATTAACAATGACGCCATCACACTCATCCATCCGCCAACAACACTCTTTTTCATTTTCATCCCTTAAAGTACATTATTATAGACTATCATAATACACGTTTTATCAAATTAAGCTAAAATCGCTTCTTTCTGTTTATGCCTGACTATCCATGAATTTCGACAAGAACTCCTCTTTTTACAGTATGCCACAGAATGTCTATCGCTCTGTTGCTTAAAGCCATACATCCCTCGGTCCAATCATGCGCCAGAGTATAGCTGTCTCCATGTCCGTCCGCATTCCATTTTGGCTGGCCATGAATTGTGATGTAGCCCCCAGGATTTATACCTTGTGCTTTAGCTGCTGCGCTATCTTGCCTGTTTGGATAAGAGATTATCAGTGATCTGTAAAGTCTTGGATCACACTTTTTTCTTGTAATCGTATAACTTCCTTCCGGTGTTCGAAAATCCCCCAGCTTTACTTTGTGCCCTTTGTCTCCATTCTTTCCCAAAGAAATACGAAATTCATATACTGCTTTGCCATTTTTATATGCATACAATTTTCTCTTTGATTTGTACACTACAATTTTATCTATCTTTTTTTCTTTTATGATTTCCGAACCTAACGCCAATGACTCAAAGCACTCTTTGGTTTCATAAGGTGTCTTGTCTGCTTTTGCGTAAACTACGGGCTTTTTAACGCATCCGCTCATCAACAGCACAAACAACACGCCTGCTAATCCCAAACGTAATTTCATTTTTAAAACTCTTTAATCTGATATTTTCACATAACCAAAAATTTTAGTGTCCAAGCATTCCGTCTTTAATGGAAACAAAACATTATTTTTATCAACCCCAATCTTGATTGTGGCGCTCTGCTTTGTGTTTATCTTTTTTATAAGAAACCCCATTTTTTAATTTTTGCAATCGATTAAGCTGGGTCATATGAGCCTCTCTTGTCTCGCCAAGCCGTATATCGTCAAACTCTTCTGATATACAAATTTGTTCATACACTTTTTGTATATATGTTTTAAGCTGTCGATGATACTCAGAATCGAGCTGCACCTCTGTTTTTTCATCCAGTTTTTTTTTCAGCTGGTCCAATTTGGCACTCATGCTCTGCGCATCCATATGAACGTCTCGAAACATCCGAAAAAGGTTTTTAGCAATTTTTTCAAGTTCGGCAATATATTTTTGCCGATGATATTTATCAATTTGTTTTTGCGTATATTTCATACCCAATCCTCTAAAAGAGTGCTTTTACGGTGTATTCTAGCATGTTTTTGCAATAAAGTATTTTTTAAAAGAGTAAAGAAAGAGATAAACACTCTTGCCATGAAGAGGTTTATCCGGAAGAAGGATTATTTTGCAGCAGCTTCTTTTGCAGCATTAAGTGCTTCTTCATAGTTAGGCTCAGAAGTAATTTCTGGCACAAGCTGTTTGTAAGCCACATTGCCGTCTTTTCCGATAACAAAGATTGCCCTAGCTGTTATGCCTGCCAATGGACCATCGGCCAACAACACACCGTAAGCATTTGCAAAATCTTTATTTCTAAAGTCTGAACACACTTTAATATTATCGATTCCGGCTGCGCCGCACCATCTCGCCGCTGCAAACGGTAGATCCATAGATACAGTAACAACTTCTACGCCTTCTAGGTTCGCCGCCTCTTGGTTAAATCTTCTTGTTTCAGCATCACACACACCCGTATCAAGCGATGGTACCGCTATAACCATTTGTACTTTCCCTTCGCCGCCGACCGTCTCGTTTTGAAGCATTGGATTACAGTTTACTACTGTTGTTATTGGCGCTTTATCGCCTACATTGATTTGCGTTCCTGCCAGGTTACATACGATATCGTTTTTAAATGTTACTGTTGCCATTTCTTTTCCTTTTTTAATTGTTTTGTAAAAGCATTATGACCTAAATAGGATAAAATAACTCTTAATTAAATTATTTCTTTGTATCCTTTTTAAATTTTACTTCTTTTTTGCTTTGTTTCAGCACCCTGGCAAATGCCTCATCAGCGTCATTTTTATAGTCACTTTGTATCTTATAGTAACACGTAAAACCTTTTTTTATTTCTAGGCGCACATATCCGTCAAAGTCACTTCCCGTGCTTTTAACCACAGGATTATTGCAGTCTCCCACATGATATTTTGTCAACTCTACCCGATACTCGCATTCAGGGGTATCTTCCATGCCCAATGCTTCTTTAATTGCTGTTTTATCGTTTTGATTATAAACAGCATAATGAAGACATGGAAGAACTAAAGAACCATTGTTTTCACAAAAGGAAGAATAAACTGGATACTTTTCTTTGCACCCCAGAAGGATCATCACCAAGGCTACATAAAAAAAATACCGCTTACGTTGCATCTTCTAACTCACAATGCCTTTTACCCAGGCTTCCATTGTAGTGTTAGCTTCCGGATTTGGCGCTTCCAAAAAGCTTATAACGAAAGCATCATCCACTTCAGCCACCCCGATACTTCTTGGTCTGACAGCCAAAACTTCAGCTTTTGACAGCACTTTGCCAAAACAACAAATAATATTTTTTGCGGCTTTTATCTCATCGGCAATTTGCCCCGCTTCTAAACTTTTGGTATGGGCATAATGATCGAAGTCACCTATATGGGTTGCTACAGGATGGATTTCTATCTGCTTTTTTAAATAAGCTAAAATCTCGTCTACAGTCTTATAGTGTGTTTCGCTTTTGTTCACCGTCAAGGTGAACACCGGATATTTTTCCATAACAGTTATTTGCTTCATTGACTCTTCTCTTTTTAATTTTATAAAATTTTACTATTATTATACTTATAATAATTATAATTTATTTAAATAGTATGGACTTGAAAAATCAATTTCAAGCCCATAATTTTAACAGGCTTTACTCTTACATTCCGGGGATTCTTGGGATATTTCCAAGCTTTGAATTTTTGCAATACCATCCCCATCCTTTTTTCATCCAATGGCCAATCCACGGCAGCGGTATCATTTTGCCTCCCTTGTTGTCTCTGTAAACAAAAGCAGCGCCGTTGCCTGTGTCCATGACACATAAGATATTAAGATGTTCTATGTAGCTTAGTTTTGAATCGATATTTTGAGTGCGCTGGAAAATATTGTAGGCTGTATTTCTTGCCATTACCTCAGCCACATGCCCTTGTTTTGCTCTCCATTCGGGCCCCATCAGCGAAGCCGAATCCCCGATCGCATAAATATCCTCAAATCCTTCTACTTCATTGTATTCATTCGTTACAACAAATCCGGTATCGCTAAGAGGAAGTCCTGAAGAGGTCAATACGCTGAGGCCTGTTCCTGCAGAGATAAACATCGTTAAATCCGAATCAAGTTTTGTCTCATCCTCAAAACAGACACCGTCATTCTCGAAATGTGTGATTTTTGACCCTATTTTTGTTTGGATGTTGTACATTTTAAACATTTTGTCCATCATATCCAACGCTTTTTCACCCATCTTTGCACCAGGTTTTTCCATAGGGGCGAAAAACGTAAGCGTAAAACGATCTCTCATATGTTTTTTCTTCAGTAAATGATCGATGTTGAAAAGCACTTCAAAAGCAGGGCCTCCACGAACCGCAGAAGTATCTTTCGGGTTGCCGCCAAAGCCTATTGCGATTTTTCCTTCACCTTTGCTTATCAGCGCGTTTAGGCGCTCGTGAAGCATGGTGGCCTCTTCGGGTTTCCCGCAGATAGAAAGCGTATGCTCCATGCCCGGATGTTGTATTTTATCCTGACCCAAAGCAGTTACGATATAGTCATATCCTTCCAAAATACGCCCGCTTTGAAGCGCTACTCTTTTTTCTTTTGCCTCAAACTGTACTACAGGATCTACGATCACCGTAAACCCATGCTTCATTGCCAATTTATCCAAAGGAATACTCACGTCCTCTTTTGTTGCGCCTCCGGTAGGGATCCAGATCGATGTAGGGTAAATATAAAAATAGTCCCGGTCACTCACCACTGTTACGTCTAGTTCGTTTTTACGCAAATAGATTGCTGCTTCAATACCCGCAAATCCGCCGCCCAATACCAATACTTTTGCCATATTTTCTCCTTTTATTTTTTAATTAAGTCCGCACGAGGGTAAACAAAAACCGTATCCCTTTCGACGATAATATTTTCTTTATCATCTACGGCATATGCTTTTATCTTGACGGGAATCGGAACATCTTTTCTCATATCATTTGCAAGCATATGAGATGTCTTAAGAACCACGACTTTTTTCCTTTTTTGGCCGGCAGCCAGTTCAAAAGGTTCTTTTGGTCTTTCGATTTCTATTTTGTCATTTCCTACGATTTCAAATGTATAGGTATGTTTTTTACTGTCCGTGTTGGCGAACAAAAAGAGATAATCATTCTCTACCACGCCATCGTCAAGTATTTTGTAGAGTCTTGTTGTCTTGTTAACATTTAAAAGCATATGCTCTTTTTTGCTTCCCATTGCAAAAAGCGCCACAAGCACTAAAGTAAGCACTACAAAATAAGCGATGACTTTGGGTCTCAAATAGTTGGTTTTGCCTTCATGTCTAAGCGTCTCTTTTTCACTGGACCACTGCACCAAACTCGGTTTGCCCAGTGCCCCCATCACCTGGGTACAAGCATCTACACACTCAAGACAGTTAATGCACTCAAGCTGCAATCCTTTGCGAATATCAATGTGCGTAGGGCATACCGTCACACAACTTTCACAGGTCGTGCACTCTGCAGTTGGCGCAACTGCCTGAAGCTCTTTTTGTTTTGTAAACAGTTTTTGACGTCCTTGCCCGTGCCCTTGGTAGATTTCTCCCCCACGGACAGGATCATATACCGCCATCACCGTATCATCATCATAAAGTACCGACTGCACTCGGCTATAAGGACAAACATAAACACAAAAATCTTCTTTGATAAAGATAACATCTACGATTAAGAAACCGGCGATACCAAGCAAAAAACCTATGAGCATCATATGCTCATCCGGATTTTGAATATATTGAAAAAAGTCCTCAGGAGGCACAAAATACCATAGAAAATTAGCCGCCGCAATAAACGCCAGCACAGACCAAAGCAAAACAGCGATCACTTTTTTTACTTTATTCTCCGCTTTGCTCATATCGGGCTCTTGCTGTTTATTTTTGATGCGTTTTCTAAGCCCCAAAAGCTTTGTCTCGATGCCGTCTCTATAAATAACCCTAAAAATAGTTTGGGGACACGCCCATCCGCACCATGCTCTTCCGCCTACCGCCGTAACAGCAAAAATGCCCAAAAACAAAAGCATAAGCAAAAATGGCATCAAATAAAGCTCTTGCATATCAAATGCCACTCCTGCTAAATGCAGTTTTTTTTGATCGAAACTCAGTAAAAAAAGATGATTGCCTCCGACAGTAATCCAAGGGATTATAATCGCAACCATCGTGGCTGCTGCATACACCCAATACCGTTTGATTCTATACGGCACCCATCCCTTGAGATATTCTTTTGCTTTATTTTTCTTTGCTTCTTGTGTCTTCTCTGTTGATGTTTCCATTTCCTGCACCCTCTTTCTTTAATTTTTTTCTTGTATTTTTTCAAATGGACACAGCAGCAAATTTTCAACCTGTGCCAAACCTTCTTTGGGTCGATCCATTTCAATCCAGGAGCTTCCAATAAGCTCTTTAATGCCTCGTGATTCGATATAATCTTTTAAAGAACTTCTGCTCACGTCCAATTCTCTTGCAATAGCACTCACGCTCAATCCTTCCTTTAAAAAGGTGATTATCTGTATTTGTACTTTGTCAAATTTTGATGACGACTTGCTTCCTTTTGGGCGTCCAATTTGTCCTGTTTTTGCTTTTCGTGCTTCTCTTAGATCATTAAGCAAAGGAAACATTTCCACAAGCGGTGTCTCTTTGGTTATCACTGTTTTTGTGTCGGCCACATATACGGCAATCTCTCGACTTAAAGTACAATTTATCAACTTGACCAACTCCACTACACAATCAGATAAAACAGAAAGTGTCTCCACCATTATTCCGTCACCCCGCTTAAGAGAATGGATAAAAGCCTCCAGTTGCCGGCGGTCTTCTATCGAACGATTTTTGCTTGAATGCTCAACGACTTCCTTGTCAATATGTAAACCGCAAATCAATGAAAAAGAAAAAATACTCTGTAATTGTTTAGACAGATGATTGCCCTGAGGTGTTTGTCTTAAATAGGCATATACCATATTACTCCTTTCTCATTTGTATAATATTAACTTATTTGATGATTAAAGTCAATAATTTTGATATATTTTCGTCAAACATTTACTTTTTTCGTCAAACATTTTTTTGGCGCGTTTTCAAAATTATGTTAAAATACAAAAAAAACAAGGATATTCTGTGAATCTTACCCATTTGGACGAACAAAACAAACCAAAAATGGTAGACGTATCTGATAAAGATAGCACCTTGCGTATCGCCACTGCGAGCGGTATTATTGAGGTGGGACAGGAAGCATATGATAGTGTAGTTGCCAATACAGCAAAAAAAGGGCCTGTATTACAAACTGCCGTAGTTGCAGCCATACAAGGCACCAAGCAAACGAGCACACTGATTCCGATGTGCCATCCCCTGATGCTCACCTCTGTAAAAACCGATATTGAGGAGTTGCCTGAACTGCCTGGATTTAAACTGACAGTCACCGCCAAACTCAACGGCCAGACCGGCGTAGAGATGGAAGCGCTCACCGGTGTGAGCGTCGGATTGCTTACCATATACGATATGCTCAAAGCTATCGATAAAGGCATGATCATCAAAAATATACAGCTAGAGCAAAAATCAGGAGGGAGAAGCGGTGAGTTTAAAAGAGAAACAACCAATAGATAAGCCGCAAATAGAATACCCTACGCGGTGGGGGTTTAAACTGATCGGCCGGGATAAAAAAATACTTCTTGCCTGCATCAAAGAGATTATGGGCGAAAAAGAACATCTTTGTTCAGCGGGAAGTGCATCCAAAACCGGTAAATTTCATAGTTACAATGCCAGCTGCGAAGTAGAAAGCAAAGAAGAGCGAGACCGAATTTTTAAATATTTTCAAGACCACAAAGATGTAGACATGGTGATCTGACATCTCTTATTTTTTAAGTCGGTACAGCATTCTGTCTGCGCTCAGACTCACAAGCATAGAGACGATCACATATCCCAAGAAAAAATAGAGCCCCACTTCTGCCTCAGCGCGACTTACGTCGCTGCCATTACCTGTAAGATAGACCAAAAAAGTCGCCACTACAAAAACATCGGCCATTGACCATTTTCCTATCATCTTAAAAAATTTTATAACGCCATGCGCAAAAGAATTCCCCATAAAGACAGAAACAAAAAGTAGTGAAAATGTTTTTACACCGGGGATAATTACAGAAAAGAGAGAAATTACAATCGCCACAATCACATCTCCCCCATCAAGAAGTTTTTCAATTGATCCCAATACTCCTTTGGATTCAAAAGAGAGTACAACATCCCCAAGATATTCTACTTCCTTGTGGATTGTCACCATCATAATCGGCGCAATAAGCCCCAAAGCCAAAGTAATCAACGCAGCCAAACTTCCAAAAAAACTAAAAGCCCGCAATGAAACCACAAAATAACTTCCGAGTATCACGAGTAGCACAGAAAGGGTATAAAGGGCATATTTTTGACTTAATATTTTATGCTTTTCTTGCGAAGCCAATATCTTTTCAAGTTTCTTTTTTTTGTCATTTTGATACAATCCCAAAGAAAGCGCTTCCGCAAACTCTTTAAACTGAAACTCTGCTAATTTTTTGGCGTCCATCTGATCGATCAATTCTTGTGTGCTTTTCTCATACAATATTGCTTCTGTATAAGCATGCGTTCCCAAAAAGGCCATAGCACCTAAGAGAAAACTAAAAATACCATACAATATTTGTTTTTTCATAGAAGGATTATACTATACTTTGATATGAATAAAATAGATATACTAAAACAGATAGCCAAAGAAGCCGGAGAGATAGTAAAAGAAGGCTATCATGCCAAAAAAGAAATATTCCACAAAGGAGTGGTTGATCTTGTTACTTCCTATGACGTTAAAACAGAAAATTTTCTATTGAAGGCGCTTAAAGATTCTTTTCCTGATTACCATTTGATAGGGGAAGAGAGTCATCATGGAAGCTACCCGCATGGCAAAGCTATCTATGTAGATCCTATTGACGGCACAACAAATTTTATTCACGGCATTCCTCATCTTGCAATCTCTTTGGGAGTCTGGGAAGGCGGTGAACCTTATCTTGCCGTAGTTTACAATCCGATTTTAGATGAAATGTTTTGGGCAGAAAAAGGGCAAGGCTCCTACTGCAATGACATCCTCTTAAAAGTCAGCGCCCAAGAAATACTCCAGCAATCTCTTATTGCCACAGGCTTTCCTTATGCCAAAGTCAATCAAGGTATTGAGTACCATTGGGCAATCAACAGCCTCGCAAAACTTCTTCCGCACATTAGAGACATTCGCCGCCTGGGGGCTGCCTCCCTTGATCTTTGCTATCTGGCGCAAGGCAAAGTGGATGCGTTTTATGAAATAGATCTAAAGCCTTGGGATGTTGCAGGGGGCATTTTAATACTCTTAGAAGCAGGCGGGAAAGTAACCAATGCTGACAATCAGTCTTTTGATTTTAATGATAAAAGCATCGTCGCCAGCAATGGAAAAATCCATGCTGCTCTGTTAAAGCATTTAGAAAAAATCTAAACGCTGCCCGAAAGGCGCCAAGGCGCCAGGCCAATCAAATATCTTCAAGCAGATCGATATTTTAATCAATTATCACTTTTGTCTCAAAAGAAAGAAAAATCCTTATTTTGTTTGGATGCCGTCAGAAAAAAAGTAATGTTGAATAACTATCCACGCTACAGCCAAATCGATCGCCACATCCGCGTAATTAAACACGGCGAATTTAAACCCGCAGTGCCATGCAACATAATCCACCACCCCTCCATGAACAAAACGATCATACACATTTCCCAAAGCTCCCCCCATCAGCAAACCCAACGGGAAAGCATACCGCTTCACGTACCCCTCTTTGACAACAATATAAACTATGCCTGCAATCAAAAGAGTCTGTATCCACTTCAGATAATCCCCTAAAAATTCAAACATCGAAAAGGCTACGCCCCGATTAAAATGCAATTGCAAATTTATGCACTTTCCTACATAATCATAGCCATCCAAAAAAATAGATTTTATCCCCTGATCAATAATAAAAGTGCCTATGCCCACAAGAAAAAATATGAAAAACGGTTTCATCATTAAGCCAAAGCTCCCTTAAAAAACGCAACACACTCCTGCATCATCTCTTCTAATTTTACTTCGTCTCTGCCCTCAAGCAAAAGCCGAATTTTATTCTCTGTGCCAGAATATCTAAAAAGGTGCCGCATGCCTGCATCTTCCACTTTTTGTTTTAATTCATCCAGCCCTTCAATGCTGTCAAACGGTCTTTTTTCATCTACCAAAAGATTGACAAGCTGCTGGGGATACGAAATATAAGGGTTGAAAGCTTCGCTCGCCTGTTTTCCTGTTTTTGCAAGATACGCCAACGCTTGCAGTGCACTGGAAATTCCATCTCCCGTTTTCGCATAGTCCAAGAAAATAATATGCCCGCTTTGTTCACCGCCAAAATTAATACCCTTCTCCTGCATCAACTCAACCACATGCTTATCGCCCACATTGCTTCGGTAAAGTGTTAAATTATGCGAAGAGAGATATTCATCCAGCCCCTGGTTGCTCATCACGGTTGCCACCACTCCTCCGCCTCTGAGTTTTCCTTCAGATTTTAAGTGAATCGCAAGTACCGCTATCAGTTTATCGCCGTCTACGATCTCCCCTTTTTCATCTACCATCACAAGCCTGTCCGCATCCCCGTCAAGAGCTATACCGACATCTGCTCGATATTCCACAACCGCTTTAGCCAAAAGTTCAGGATGCATAGCGCCACACCCTTCGTTAATGTTGAATCCATTTGGCTTATCACCGATTACGATGACATCCGCTCCAAGCTCTTGAAGAATGGTCGGACCTACAATATACCCTGCGCCATTGGCGCAGTCAATAACCACACGCTTACCTGCCAGCGTCATAGAAGTTGGAAATGAATTTTTAATATGAACAATATAGCGGCCGATAACGTCATCAATCCTTTTGGATTTTCCAATCTCTTTGCCGGTTGCCTGTGCCCTCAAAATCGCTTCATCATCTTCATAAATAGCTTCTATCTGCTCCTCTTTGTCTCTATTGAGTTTATTACCGTGGGCATCAAAAAATTTAATTCCGTTATCATAGTAAGGATTGTGGCTCGCAGAAATCATAATACCCGCATCACAACGCATATTTTCAGTCAAAAAAGCAATAGCCGGCGTGGGCATAGGCCCTATCTGTATTACATCAAATCCCACAGCCGTCAAACCTGAGACAATCGCATTTTCTATCATATAGCCGCTTCGCCTCGTGTCCTTGCCCACTAAGATTTTATTTGTTTTCGCTGATGCTTTAAAATAAATCCCCGTCGCCATCGCCAAACGCATCGCGCTCACAGCACTTATTTTTTTACCCGCTTTGCCGCGTACGCCATCCGTTCCAAAAAGTGTCACTATAGTATCCTTAAATAAATTAAGTTAATTTTATCGCAAAATTGATTAATTTACCTCTTTAAAAAATCCCTCTTTATTTTAATTAATAAATCTTTAATATTTATTTAGCTATCATTCGCGCACTAATTTCACTCGTAAGGCTAGACAGAACGTTTGGTTCTTGTTCGAGATATTTCAAAGGAACATAACTATGGCACATCATAAGTCGGCAAAAAAACGTATTTTGCAAACTGCTGTAAAAACTGAAAGAAACAGATATTACAGAACCAGACTCAAAAACATTACAAAAGCGGTACATGAAGCGGTAGCAGCAGCAGATAAAGCGGCGGCGGCTGAAGCATTTAAAATAGCAAACAGACAAATTCATTCATTTGTAAGCAAAGGTTTTCTCAAAAAACAAACTGCTTCAAGAAAAGTAAGTCGCCTTCACCAAATGGTAAACGCTATCGAAGCTGCATAAGCAGTTTCGGTACCTCCCTAAAATAAACTAACACAAAGAACGCCTATGTTCAAAGAAAAACTTCTGCCTTTTATCAATAGACACAATGAAATCAGCAAACTTTTAAGTTCTCCGGATATTTCAAATGATATTTCAAGAATGACCGAACTAAGCAAAGAACAATCCGGCCTCAGTGAACTTGTCGAAAAAGCCAAGCTCTATATTCAAACGGCTGACGCTATCGAAGAGAACAAAGAACTTTTGGGAGATGCGGAGCTGGGAGAATTGGCAAAAGAAGAATTAAGCCAACTTGAACCGATGCTGCCTGTTTTGGAAAATGAGATTAAGATTCTCATGATCCCAAAAGACAAAAATGATGATAAAAATATTTTTTTAGAATTAAGAGCCGGAGCGGGAGGAGACGAAAGTGCTCTTTTTGTTGCCGATGTATTCAAGATGTACACAAGATATGCTGAACAAGCAGACTGGAAAGTTGAGATTGTAAGTACGAGCGAAGGTACAGCGGGAGGCTACAAGGAGATTATTGCCCAGATTAAGGGCAAAGGAGTCTACTCTCAGCTTAAATATGAAGCAGGAACACACCGTGTTCAAAGAGTACCTGATACCGAAACACAAGGACGTGTCCACACCTCAGCCATCACCGTTGCCGTGATACCGGAAGTGGATGATGTCGAAGTGGATATTAAGCCCAATGAGATCAAAATGGATGTCTATCGCTCAAGCGGATGCGGAGGACAGTCCGTCAACACCACCGACTCCGCTGTCCGACTGACCCATATCCCTACAGGAATTGTGGTTGCGATTCAAGACGAAAAATCACAGCACAAAAACCGAGACAAAGCAATGAAAGTGCTCAAAGCCAGAGTATATGAAGCACAAATGCAAAAACAACTTGCAGAAACTTCAAGCCAAAGGAAATTACAAGTTGGCTCAGGTGACAGATCCGAAAAAATACGAACCTACAATTATCCTCAAAACAGATTGACAGATCATCGCATAGGACTTACTCTTTACGCACTTGATGATATCATGGACAACGGCAATCTTAAACTTGTTATCGATCCGCTCATTGCTCATGCCCAAACTGAAGCGATTCAAGAAGCAGGACTTTAATTCTCTTTTGTCTGCCCTTTGTTCTTCAAAAAATAAGATCCTGGAGTATTCATGCTGCATTTTAAATCTATCCAGAATGACAATAACCTAAAAGAAGTCATTAAATCTGCTTTCGATATGGATCTGTCTGTTACTGGTTCCTGGGGCTATACACTTGAAGAGTCAACGATAATAGAAAATGGCGGCCGCACCCCCATAGAGGAACTCGAATATACTATCGCATCCATGCGAACCTATATAGAAATGAATATGACTCTACCCAAAGAAGAGCGCTTCGCAAGTATCAATCTAACAGAAATACAACGAAAAGAAATTAAAAAAAATAATCTGACCTATCATGAAGTCACCTACTCAATCAATGCCATGAAAGAAGAGCTGTACGCATCTTTTATTGATGAATACAAAGAGTGTTTTGGCAAAGAAGATTTTGATCTTGCTCTTCACTTCAAAAAAAGAAAAGAAGCTGCCATTACAAGAGAGATAAAATATTATTTTGAACTAAGTAAAACACTTGAGTCATCATCCTCAAATTCCAATAGGTTCTCAAATGATTCAAAATCCATTTTTTGATAGTTTCCGCTACTCACATAGTCGAGTATTCTTGAAAACTCTTCTGCCTTTCTGTACCCAACAACACCATAGACAATAGTATTGTTTTGATCCACAAAAATTATAGACGGATAAAGTCCTATTTTTAGAGATTTGGCAAAGGCATGTTTTGTTCCGTTAAAATCACGATATTCTACAGCACCCTGTTCATCAATATTGGCTTTAATAAAAATAAAATTTTTAGTTAATTTTGATTTTATATCAAGGTTTTTCAGACTTTCATCCAACATTCGTTCACAATAGCTGCATCCCTTTTTGTGAAAAAAAAGAAAAAGATATTTATCTGTCTTTCTGGCCTCTAAAAAAAGTTGATTTATATTGATATTTTCAGATAAATTAGCAGCCAATACAAGCAAAGGCAACAAATAGAACGCAAAAAGTATTCGCATACCGCCCACTCTTCCTTTGCCCTTAATTGTTACAGCACTATATATAGACCCATACTCTAAAGTCCATACACTCTTCTTTATTTTGCCCTCAAAGAAGGGCAAAAAACAAAAATTATTTAATCTCTTTGCTGTCTGTTTCGGTTTTCCCCTTAAGGTCGACCCAAGTTACCTCAAGCTTATCTCCGGCTTTTGCTGCGGATGCTTTAAATTTAAATTGGAAAAGCGGGTCTTTTGACAAAAACTGGCTTGTCGAAGCATCATAAACCACTTTATCATTTACTTTAGCGCTGATATGCGTAATAAAATTTGCCTCCGTTCCTTTCTTTTTGGCCTGATCGTATGTCAACATATCATGTTTCGCCATAACTTTTACCTGAACTGCATCGCCTTTTATTTTTGCTTTTATTCTCATTTGTATTCCTTTATTTTCTAGTCTATTTACCCGTAGAAGAAGGGGATTAGCCTTCACATCCGCCAAGCGCAACCTCTAATGTCTGTTTTCCTACATACAGTTTCCCGTCGGTTCCCTCAACTACTGCCGTAATCGTTCCTGATTGTTTCATTTTAATCTTAAGGCCAAAATCGATAATGCTGTATTCGTTCAATTCAAACGTAGCCACTGCACTTTCCGGATTGGCATCCTGGAAGATTGTTACTGTTTTTGCCGGAATATCTGATTGCACCGTTACTGGAACTGCCCCGCCGTTACTTGCCACCTTCGGCGCTTTCACCTTGACATCCTTCTCAATAAGTTCTGCTGAGCCATAAAGTGCTTTTATCGCATCTTCCACGGTCTTTGCTGTCCAAGCATCCGGCTTTGTTGCTCTAAAGTCGGTAGCACTAAGCAGTACCGGTAACGCAGCAAAAGCAGCTACACTCAATCCTAAAAATTTTCTTCTTTCCATTGTTATTCCTTTTTAGTTTTATAACCCGTTTACAACAAAAGGTTGATCCGGCATTGCAAATCAATGCCGTTAAACAACCTTTTTAAAATAATAGCGAGAAAATACCCTTTATTTACTTTGATCTATCATAAAATCAACTGCCGCCTTAAGCTGATCATCTGTCAAATTTGCATTTCCGCCTTTTGGAGGCATCGCATTAATTCCGATAATTGCATTTTTATGTACAGTATCAATACCTTTTTTAAGTACTGCCTCCCAGGCTTTCTTATCTCCCACTGCAGGCGCACCCATTGCATCCGTTGCATGACAAACTGCACACGAAGCCTCATAAATCTTTGCGCCTTCGGATGCCGGAGTCGCCGAAGCATCAGCCTTAGGCAGCTCTCTTACGGTAGACAACGGCGGCGAAAATTCTTTAATTTCTGTTTGAATTTTTGCAAGTACCGGCTCGCCTTCGAAGCAATTCTTCATGCATCTTGTGCCATTCCCATAATTTTTAGGGTTACTCATATAGTCTCGCATATTGTCTGTTCCTTTTGGACCATCAATATTTGGTACGAAACCATCCTTATTCGGCATTTTTATTTTTAAGAACTTTTCTCTGTCAAGCTCATACTCATCATCCAACTCTTCGCCGTCGATTGTCATCTCATTGATTGACAACATATAAGCACTCAATGCATAGACTTCATCATCGGTTAAACTCAATGGAGCTGCATGAGGCATACCTGTTTTGATATACCACCAAAGCGTGCTCGCTTGCGGCCAATAGGTTCCAAAAACACGGATCGGTCCATCCATATCCGGTTTTGTTCTTTGGTTTTTAAGTGTCGCTACGCCCTCTTCGGCATTCCCTTTGGCAAGTGCAGGATACGAGCCTGAACCTGAACCAAAATCGCCATGGCAGGATACACATTTTGCCTCATAAAGCTCATCGCCCTCTTCAACGGTACCTTTGCCCTCCGGCAAACCGGTACCGTCGGGCATGACATCGATATCCCATGCTTTGATCTCATTTTCTGTTGCCTTTTTGCCATAAGCATAACCGCCTTTGAGTGTCTCTTCATTGATGTGATAAGATGCTGTTTTGCCATTTGTAACAGGATAGGTGACACCTCCATCGATAACTCTTTTGCCGTTATCATAAGTGTTTGATACACTACTCTGGGCTGCAAATATGGTTGACGAAGTACCGGCAACAACCAACACTGATGATATAAATAGCTTATGATAAGACTTGAACATTGTTCACCTCCCCTTTTTCTGTAACTTCCCATGTTGCAATAGCATTTCTGTGATACACCGACTCCACACCCATCACTTCTCTCTCAACTTTCACACTTGGCTGGATAAAGCCCGCATCGTCTCTTGCTCGGCTGGACAAAAGCAGAGGTTTTCCTTCATACTTATACAGATAGCTGAATCTTGTCCACGATTTTGGCAACACCAGCCCCTCAAGACTTGCTTCAACCCAATTTTTGCCGCCGTCAAAAGAGATATCAACTCCCTCGATCGTTCCCTGGCCACTCCATGCCAACCCGCTAATTTCAACAAGATCCCCTTTTTTAAGATCCGTCCACGGTTTTTCCGGACATGGATTAGTGATAACAGAGTTAACCTCAAGCGGATAAAAATGCTGTATGGCTTTTCCGTCAGGTTTGAGCGCCGTATATTTTGCCGTCTCTTCTTTGGCATAGAACGGTTCAGATGCAAACTCTAGCCTGCATAGCCATTTCACACAGAGATTGCCTTCCCATCCCGGCAAAAGAAGTCGGATCGGATATCCCTGCTCAGGTCTTAATGCTTCTCCGTTTTGACCCCAAACGATCATGGCATCGTCAAGCACCTTATCGATAGGCACCGTTCTGCCCATATGCGAACTGTCTCCGCCTTCTGCCAGCATCCATAGCGCTTCTGGTTTAAGCCCCAAATCTTTCAGGATAGTCTTAATGTAAACGCCTGTCCACTGCGCAGAACTCATCATTCCTTTAGAAAATTGAAGAGAGTTAAATTGCGGTCCCCTCCACTCAGGTCCCCCATTTGCCGGACATTCGATAAAATGAATTCTTGTTACGCTCGGATATCTTTTTAATTGCTCCATGGTAAGCACAATCGGCTTTTCTACTAAACCGTGAATCATCAGTCGATGCTTGTTGGGATCGATATGTGCTACACCCCCGTGTACACGGTTAAAGAAAAGACCGTTTGGAGTGATAATGCCTTCTGATTCATGAATAGGACACATAGAAATCGATGCTTGCCAGTTTCCTGAAGACAAGAGTTCTGATGTTCTTCTTATGTTATTGTGCTCATAGGCCGAGGGAACGCCGTATTGATTTTTTGTTACGGGATCTCCAAGTGATGTTGCCCACGGCTGCTCCTCGATGATCGCAGCATCATCGCCTGCATTCACTTTTACGGGCGACAATATGCTTGCCGCAGCCAAAGCACTCACTGAATAAGCTGCTGTTTTTCTAAAAAAGTCTCTTCTGCTTGACTGCTCTGCTGTCTCTTGGGCATTCGCAAGATCATTTTTAGATAGATTGGTTATCTTATTCATTTTTCCTCCTTAATTTATTTTAGGAATGACAGAAGTCATTTATACAATTATAGTTAAAACTGGTTAGAAGACAAAGAAAAATGTTCAATACTATCATAGATATATATTTTATCTTATACTTGTAACTAATTTACGCTTATTTAATCAATATTCATTATTGTATATATCAAATTAATATATGAACATGCTAATTATCCCGTTTTTAGCCTATATCAGGCTTAAACTTGGTGCTCCATTGCGATAAAAAACAGAGACATCAACAAGATTATGCTAGAATTTTTCAATAGACTAGACATTAAAGGACGCACATGCTATCTCATAGTGCAGGCAAAGTATTGAAACTTTATGTTTCCGAGCATGGAAGCTCCGTGAGAATGCCTAAAAGCAGGCTCTCTCTTGACTTCAATGGTGTAGTGGGTGATAAATTTTATGCCAAAGATATTCAAAGGTCGGTTCTGATCACTTCTGTAAAGAGCTATGATTTGGCCCTGTCTCAAAATATCTCTATGCCTTTGGGGGCATTGGGCGAAAATATACTGCTTGACTATAATCCTTATCACCTGATTCCGGGTCAAAAGCTGAAAATGGGAAAAGCTCTTCTAGAAATCAGTCAAAACTGCACTCTGTGCAACCACCTCTCTGCTATAGACAAAAAACTGCCCAAGCTCCTTAAAAAGGATAGGGGGATTTTTGTAAAAGTGATACAAGAAGGAGACATCGAAGAGGGAGACATTGTTTATCTTTTAGAGTAAGCAAAGCGTTTCACTGCTCTACGCGACCGGCAGTCTATCTTTTACGCCATCTTGGATTGTTTCGCGCTTCTTGTTTTAAAATCAGGACAAATACATAACATTTTTGCATCCTAGAAGAGTTCTAAAAAATTGTCCGAAATATATGTGCCAAAACCCGCAAAGGCATTAAATTGATTTGGGATTGAAAAAGTGTGAGCCGCAACGGTTTTCTTGGGTTCGTATTCCCAAGAAAACCTATCCTGGCAAATAGGTATTGAGGTAAAATTCTCTAGGGTTATTCTTTGCTAAGTTTAGTCAAAATATCTTCAAATTTTTTCTGTGCATCCAAAAGTACGTCAATAGATTCTTTGTCTTCTATATTGAGCGAACTGATCCACTTGTGTACTGCAGGAAATGCCATATTCATCGTCTTTTCGCCGCTTTTTTGATACAAATAGAGCGAACACGGAGCAAATGCGCCTGCTTCAGGATGTTTAATGGCTACTGTATAGATGACCGGAATACTGCAGATAGAATAAACATCATAGAAATGATACCACTCTTTATCTTTCTCTTCAAGGTCATAATTAAGATCGGTAAACCCGGCCATCACAAAGCCATTGGGTGCCAATTCCCCCTCAAAGGCCATTTCAAAATCGTCTTTTGCAGTCTCCCAGTCATCATCTTCCATCTCAAAAGAGACATTGGTAACCAGTGGGCCCGCAGGCTCTTTCATTTTGTAGGGCAGTACATCAAACTGACCGTTTGGCATAGCCGCCTTGAGCGCTTCCTCTACGTTTTTGCCCAAAGTATTTATTGCTTCGTTATCTGTCGGGATATCCATCATTTTTGCCATACCCGCAGCCGTTAGCGAAGAAACGGAGATCATTTTTGTACCTTTTTTGGTGTAGATGGACATACTCATCGGAGAGAAAAGTCCTATCTTTGGATACTGCTCAGCCAATGCCAAGACGGCATCTTTTTTATAAACTACAAAAAGATTATATACGTCAAATGACGTGGTGTTAAAATCCCTCTTAAAGGGTACATTCATATCATTGTTCGCCGCTATGACAAATCCTGCTTTCGTAAATGCTTCTTCGATAGTGGCAGGGGTGATTTTCCCATCGCTATTGTCCGAAGTAAACACTCTCACATCATGCGCCGGAGCAGGCGCCGGAGCCTTGCTCTCTTGCGCTGCAAGCCCCGTTGCCACCAACAGCGACAAAATCAATCCTTTTGTTATTTGTTTCATTTTCTTTCCTTTCTATGGCAACAAACCGCAAAGGTCTGCTGCTTCTGTCATTAGTCTAAACAAAACCATTATATCTGAAGTTAATTTAATTTAATACAAAATTATTGTTAATTTGAAGTTTATAGTAAAAAAGAGAAAAAAATAGACAATACATAAAAATTCAATGAAAGAAAACTGATTGACAAAAGAAGAAAAATTGATAATCAACAAAGGAAAACCCTTTGTTGATAGAAGATTAGAATCTATATCTAAGGTAAAATCTAAAGTCTTGTGCTGACTCTACTGTATTTTGTTCCATTCCGATAGCACCGGCAGCTTGTTTTTGAAGATCCGTCATAGTAGCCGGATCAGTAATCGGATTGGCTGCAAGATAGGTTTCTCCCCATGCAGCATTTGCTTTAATATCGCTAATACTCATAGGCGTACCATCAACACCAAAGAAACTGTTGCTTCCTGTGTAGTCATAATCAATTGATGTAAATCTCAACTGAGCACTAAGCGCTTCTGTAAGCTGATACGTATAGTACGCTTCATACGCATCGCCGCGCGCCGCCAATTTTGAGCCGATCATTGTATCTTCGCCGTACGTAAACGGTCTCCAGTATTTGCTTCCGTGATTATACTCTAGCCCAAGTTGCCCCTCGAGCACAGGAAATTGTGCACCCAGCCAGTAAGAACTGCCTGATTTTTGTTCATTAGATCCAAGCATAAGTTCATCTCCAAACGGATCTGTTTGGCTCCATGCCAATGAACCAAACACTTTAGTCTCTGACAAGAAACCATCATCCGTTAAGCCGTCCACCAAAACAGAAAGCGCGGCACCCTGAAGATCTCCGACCTTCGTCATCATTCCTGGATTTGTAGTATCATCGCCATCCATCATAAGAGCCATATCATCATTTGTATATCCAGGTAAGTCCATTCCTTTATACCATATCGTTTTTACGATGTACTGGCTGTCGTTGTACGGCTCAAAGATGAAACCATACAATGTAATATCTTTAAGCGCTTCATCATCATTGGCATAGCTTGTGGCAGTAGCAAATAGCGGTTCGGCATTAGTAGAGCCCTGTCCCGTACACAACTTGATGCTCATCCCCGGCACACCTGTGACGTTAGAAAGATCAAGCTTGGAGCTCAAGCCGTCAAACTCTACATTGATCACATGCCCAAGCGGAGATTGTGCTTCATCATCTTCTCTTAGGTTAGCTAAGAAACCGTTAGTAGAAGGTCTTCTTCCCACGGAGAAAGTCCATGGAATATCCGCACCAAAAGCGCTATCACCCAGATAAAGCCATGCCGCCTCTCTTACTTTGAGTGTATCTCCCGCCAATGCCTCATTTGTTACCCAGTCAAAGCTGTCCATGCCGTAACCTCTTGGCATAGAAGAAGTGGTTGTCCCAAAGTCAGCCCCAAAAGCTTTATTCATAGAGAGTTGGCCCTTGAAAATATTTTTTTCATCTGCGGCATACTCCATGTTCAGCCACAATCTTGTAGCCATCAAATCATCTTTTCCTTTTGATGAGCCGTCAGCCATATCATAATTGATATTATCAAAGGAAGTTCTCAGATCAACACCCCACTTGATGTTGTCGTTTGCATCATGCGCCTTCACTTCGCTGAGTGTCTTTTTAATCTTTTTGATCTCGGCTGCATCACCGCCTTTTTTCAAAGTGGCCACCTCTGCTTTCAGTGCAGCGATCTCCGCTTTCATTGCCGCAAGATCACTGGCTGTTGATCCAAACGCCATGGTCGTTGCTGCCACGATCGACAAAGCAATATACTTTTTCATTTTTAATCCTTCTTGTTGTTTTAGTAATACCTACTATCGTCATAGTAAAACAAATCGTCTTAAATCAACATGAAATATATTTGTATATAAATAATTATTTTATAAAGTAATAAAATATCATTGTATTGCGTCAAAATAAACGATTAAAAATGATGAAAACAATAAAAAAGATTGAAGAGTTACAAAAACAGCACCGCGCAGAATGCGGTGCCTAGGAAAATAACGGATTAATAGTGGTAATTGATGAAATATCTCAAATCACTGGCTTCGATATCCACATTTTGTGGTGTAACCCATCCGGCACATCGGATACTTGGTGTATAGTCATGCTGTGCATAGGTATATCTGATTTGGGAAGCCAAATTCTCTGAACCGAACAGATTGAAATTCCAATATGCCTCTAGTGCATCACCACGCACGGCAACTTTCGAGCCGATTGCCGTATCTTCGGCCCATGTCATAGGCGTCCAGTATTTAGAGCCGTGATTGAACTCAAACCCGAATCTTCCATCTTCAGTGACCATATCCGGTATCGTAAAGCCTAGCCAGTACGAATATCCCGTCTCATCATCCGTGCTTCCAAGCAGCTGATGGCCGCTATCAGGCATATAGTGGGTAGCCGCCAATGAAACAAACGCCGTGGTCTCATCCAAGAAATCGTTGATCCCGTTGCCCACACCGTCTGCCTGCAATGACAAGGCGGAAAGGTTTGCCGTGCCGGCATCTACCGAATTGGTTTTAGGATCTGTAGTAGTATTTTGCCCTTTTGTATTCAAAATAGTTGCATTTTCAAACATCAGATTGTACTGTCCGTCGTTATAGAGCGAACCGAGCACCACAAAAAAGTCAACGTTTTCGTTTATATCACCGTCTGCCTGCGCATAAGGCTCATAGATACCCGCACTGTCAAAAAGAGTCTCGATGCCGCCTGAATGCGCCCTTCCGTAAACAAACTTTACAAATGAGCCAGGCAATGCATACCCATCCAAATCCAGCTTCAGCATCGCACCGTCCACTTCCATGTTCGTAATGTGCGCCAGCGGTGATCCGGGTTCTGACATGTTTTCTCTGTGGTTGGCAAGGAAACCGTCTGTTGACTGTCTGCGGCCGATACTGAACGCGTAAGGCAATCCGCCCTCCCCGAACGTATCCGACCACACAAAGTAGGCTTGTCGCAACCTTAAGAGTGTATCATCTGCCCTTGATGAACCGACCCAAGTTTTCAATGCAGCATCTTTGGAATACAGTTCTCCACCCCAGATGCCGTACATGGCAAGCTGGCCGTTAAAGGTAAGCTTATCCGCAGGGGCCGCCTTCATATTGAGGTACAGTCTGCTGGTAAGCAAACCGTCGTTAGAAGCACTTTTACCAGTTAAATCAGGATCAACATTGTCATAATTATTATAATCATAGTTGATAAAATCTACGCTGTTTCTAAAGTCCATACTCCATTTGATGTTATCAAACGCATCGTGTGCTTTTACTTCATTAAGCGTGGTTTTGGTTTTGGTCAGTGTGGTATTGGTTTTGGTCAGTTCTTTTTTAATTTCAGCCATTTGCTCTTCCAGCAGTTTCAGCTTCGCTTCAAGCTCCGCATTGGTCGCGGCAACAGCTCCGCTCGTTGCCAAAAATGATGTCGCTACCAACGACAATATAACTCTTTTCATTCATATTCCTTATAATAAAAATAAGTAGGATTATATTAAAAATAAATTAAAATGAAGTAAATACACTAATTGCAGAAATAATAAAGATTAAAAAATAAAAAGATGTCCCATAAATATACACACTCTAAAAGGCAACCTCCTCGCAGCAGTAAAAACAAGGAAGGATTACAATTTGGACAAGGAGTAAAAATACCTTAAGAAGATCGCCTTTTCTAAGAACAGTATAACAAGCGAGTGTAAATCAACGGTTAACTGAAGGAAAACAATAAACAATAAACAATAAACAATAATTAGAAATTAGAGAGAAAAAGATAAAAGTAGATTTAAAAAAGAAGATAAACTCAATGTGGCAGCGACCTACATTCCCACAGACGTAGCCTGCAGTATTATCGGCGATGGGAGGCTTAA
>JAJPEU010000010.1 GCA_021166685.1 Sulfurovum sp.
GATACTTTTACCGGCTTTAATGTCTTTAGCAAATTGCTCTACATCTATTTCTATTTTCATTTCTGTGTCCTTGGGTATGTGTTATTTTACCCGATTGACACAGAATTTTGAACGGTCCCTTACTTTAAGTAGAAATATAAAAAAAGCAGTCATAAAATCAAAAATTGATAAAAGAGTTACATCCCATATTTTCCGGCACTCTTATGCTACTCATTTATTACAGGCCGGGATAGATTTAAGAAGTATTCAGGAGTTGTTAGGACACAAATCTGTAGAAACTACAATGATCTACACCCATGTCGTAGCAGAGATGAACAAAGGCAAGGTGGCAAGTCCTTTGGATATGTAAACTGCATACTATGCTATAATGCTCACAGTAAATACGGGAGTTTATCGTTTGGATCATCAAAAAAAATGTACCGTTACCGGGATAGTTAAACAGCTTGCAGCCTATAAAGATGCGTTGATATTAGGTAATATTATTGCACTCTTGGCAGCGTTTCTGGTTGTGATTATCCCGCTGTTTATCCCGATCCTTGTTGATGAACTTCTTTTAGATAAGCCGCACGGCTATATTGCCTGGATAGAGGCGAACCTGTGGCAAAGCGATACCAAAGGGTATATAGCTGCTGTTTTAATTTTAATCTTAATGCTTCGTCTGCTGAGTACTGTACTCTCAATTGTCCAAACAAAAATATTTATTTCTATATCAAAAAATATTACATACCGGATGAGAGTTTCTTTGCTTAGCCATCTCAAGAGGGTTTCACTGAAGGCGTATGAGATGATGCGTGTAGGTTCGGTAACATCCAAGCTGGTAACGGATGTAGAAACGATCGATAGTTTTGTAAGCTCAACCATCTCTAGACTGATCATAGCGTCTCTAACGCTCTTTTTTTCTGCAATTGTTTTACTGTGGATTCACTGGCAGTTGGCACTTTTTATTTTAATAACCAATCCTTTGGTTGTTTTTTTTACGGCCAGGTTGTCTAGAAATATAGGAAGATTAAAAAAAGAGGAGAACAAAGCCGTCGAGGTGTTTCAATCCTCTCTTTCGGAGACACTCGAACTTTTTCATCAAATACGGGCCGCCAATAAGGAAAATTATTTTTTCGGCAAGAGCGAGGAGAAGGCCAGGATGCTTAAAGAGCATGCCATTGCCTATGGATATAAAAGTGATGCCGCGATACGCTATTCGTATCTTATCCTTTTGGGCGGATACGAGATATTCAGGGCAGCGAGCATTCTTGCAGTGGCTTACAGCGATTTAAGTGTGGGACTTATGCTGGCTATTTTCTCTTATCTTTGGGTCATGGTTACGCCTACACAGGATATCATTAATTTTCAGTATTCGCTCTCTACGGCAAAAGCAGCGTGTGATCGTATTAACGAAATTTATGCATTAAAGCAGGAGGTCTCAAGGGAGGAAAATATAAATCCGTTTAGGGGAAGAAAGGCTGTAGATATCGAAGTGAAAAATCTCACCTTTTCTTATGTAGACGGGAAGAATATATTAGAAAATATCAATATGAAGATTAAAGAGGGCGAAAAGGTTGCCATTGTCGGCGCGAGCGGAAGCGGCAAAACCACTTTGGCCAATATTCTTGTGGGCTTTTATCCGCCCAATGAGGGTGAGATTTTATATGGAGGCATATCAGGCAAAAACTTAAAACTCTCAACGATTAGAGAAAATATTCATTTGATTTTACAGCATCCTAAACTCTTTAATGATACAATGCGTTTCAATTTAACACTCGGTAAAGGCTACAGTGACGCATTGGTGCAAAAAGCACTTGAAATTGCGCAGCTTGCAGAAGTAGTCGAGGGGTTAAGCGAAGGGCTTGATACGCTGATTGGAAAAGATGGCATAAAGCTGAGCGGCGGTCAGCGCCAGCGTGTTGCTATCGCAAGAATGGTGTTGAGCAATCCAAAGGTAGTCATTTTTGACGAATCCACCTCTGCTTTAGATGTCCACACCGAAGCCAAGCTTTTTAGGGCATTGCAGGAATTTTTAAAAGAAAAAACAGTCATTACCATCGCTCACAGATTGAGCACTATACAAAATGCAGCATTTATCTATGTGATCGAAGATGGACAAATGACCGACAGCGGTACGCCTGAAACACTTTTAAAAAAGGATGAGAGCTATTTTAGCAAAATGATATAAAAGGGGATGCTCTATGCTCTTTTTTGTTTTAAGGGATATATATGGATATTTTTCAAGCAATCATAATCGGGATCATTGAAGGCTTTACCGAGTTTTTGCCTATTTCTTCAACAGGGCACATGATAGTGGCAAGTCATTTTTTGGGAGTTTCACAAAATAATCTAACCAAAGCCTATGAGGTGATTATACAATTTGCTGCGATTTTGGCTGTGATGCTCATCTATAAAGAAAAGATCAGTTTTAAAAAAAATATACTCTGGCAAAAACTTCTTTTGGCTTTTCTTCCCTTGGCTATAGTAGGTTTTGTCTTCAAGGATCAGGTTAAGGCACTTTTTACTGTGCAAATTGTGGCATGGATGTTTATTGTCGGCGGAGTAGTGTTTTTGGCGGTAGAGTATTTTTATAAAAACAAACAGATTCATCTTGCAGATGTTGAGGATGTAAGCTACAAGCAGGCGTTGTGGATAGGAATAGCCCAAATATTTTCTTTGATTCCCGGAACCAGCAGGGCCGGAGCTACAATCATCGGGGGTTTATTGGTTGGACTGGACAGAAAAACATCTTCAGAGTTCTCTTTTTTGCTTGCCATTCCCGTTATGATGGCAGTAAGCGGATATGATCTGCTAAAACATTACCATGAGTTTGCCGATGCACACTGGATGGCGTTTTTTGTAGGTTTTGTCGTTGCTTTTATGGTGGCATATGCAACCATCAAGCTTTTTTTGACTTTTTTACAGCATTTTACATTCGTTGCGTTCGGTATCTATCGTATCATATTTGGTGTAATTTTGTTAACATTGATGTAGCGTCGATCATAACAAAGGTTGAATTTATAAAAGTTCTTGCGAGGGCTTTATTTAAGTTCAAAATCTATTTGAACATTGACATGAAGGTAAAATATGAAATTTAGTGATTTTGATTTTCATCCTGACCTCTTTAGGGGGATAAAAATAGCAGGATTTAAAGAACCAAGTCCCATTCAGAAGATGGCGATACCTATCGTTGCAAACGGCAGCGATATGGTAGGGCAGGCCCATACGGGTACAGGAAAAACAGCAGCATTCGGTCTGCCGATTATAGATAAGATTGCCAAAGGAGAGATAGAGCGTGCATTGGTGATTACCCCGACAAGAGAGTTGGCTACACAAGTAGCCGATGAACTTTATCATTTGGGACGTTTTGCCGGCATTAGAACCTTGACGGTTTATGGCGGGGTAGGATACGGGAGACAGATAGCCTTGATTCATAAGGGGGTACAGATCGTTGTGGCTACACCCGGCAGGCTTAAAGATCTTTATAAAAAAGGAAAAATAGAGACATTTAATCCGGAGATTGTTGTTTTGGATGAAGCTGACGAGATGCTCGATATGGGATTTCTGGATGAGATCAAAGAGATATTTGAGTATATTCCCCAAAACAGACAAACGTTACTTTTTTCTGCTACGATGCCTGAACCCATTAAAGCATTGGCAAATGATATTTTGTATAAACCGGAATTTATTTCAGTGGTGGATCAAGAAGAGACAACAAACAATATCATAGACCAGCGCTATTATGTGATTAACGAAGAACAAAGAGATGAAGCGTTGGTGAGATTGCTTGAGACAGAAGAGACGAACAAGTGTCTTGTGTTTTGCCGTATGAAACGTGAGGTTGAACGAGTGGCGGAGCATCTTGAAGCCATGGGATTCAATGCTAAGGGGCTTCACGGGGATATGGAGCAGATGGAGAGGGACGAAGTTGTCAAAGCGTACAGAAAAGGACAAGTGAAGATCATGGTTGCAACGGATGTGGCAGCACGGGGACTTGATGTGAAAGATGTCACTCATGTATTTAATTATCATATCCCTTTTGATCCCCAAAGCTATGTCCACCGTATCGGCCGTACCGGACGTGCAGGCAAAAGCGGCCAAGCCATTACCCTTGTGACAACCGAAGAGTTTAGGGAACTTCAGCGTATCCAAAAAGAGGTAGGGGCGCATATGCGTTTGTCCACCATAGAAGGGGGTGAAGGGATTGACGAGTCCGGCCGTGAATATTTGGCAGAACAGATCAGAGACATCCCTATTCATCCTGATGCTTCTGCGATGGTGGCATTTATGGGAGAGATGGACCAGCAGATTTTACTGGAAAAACTCATGTCTCGCATCATAGAACAGGAGCATCACGCGATGACTTCCCGTATAGGGTTTGATCAAGAGATGGTAGACGATATGATGCAAAATTATGCAGATGAGCAGAAAGTTACGAGACAGAACAATCGAAGAAAAAAAAGAAGATAATTATTTTTTTTACCTTGAAACAAGCAAAAGTGTTTTAAAATTTCGTTACAAATTTGAAATAAGGTTGTCTTAGATGGATATAGTGGGCGAAAGCATTAAATTTATGGTGCTGGGAATGTTAGTGGTATTTACTTTTATTTACGTTCTTGTTGTACTGATGGGTGTCCAGGCAAAAATTATCAACAAATTTTTTCCTGAAAAAAAGCAGCCAATGGTTTCTTCTGCCTCAGGAGCCGCCCCTGGCGAAGCGGCAGAAGAAGAATCGCGCCGTATCGCAGCAATCATCGCAGCAGTCTCAGAGTTTCGTAAAAATTAATCATACATAAGGTATCGTAAATGGCTAAAAAATATATTGATGTAATGGATACAACTTTCAGGGACGGTTTTCAATCTGTCTTTGGCGGTCGTGTACTTATGAATGATTTCTTTCCTGCAGTCGAAGCAGCAAAGAAAGCAGGGATCACACATTTTGAGTTTGGAGGGGGGGCAAGATTTCAATCACTCTTCTTTTATCTTCAGGAAAATGCATTTGAAATGATGGACGGTTTCAGAGAAATCGTGGGGCCTGATGTAAATTTACAAGTGCTTTCTAGGGGTATCAACACCGTGATGCTGGATACCGGAAGCCGCGAAATGATTGAGTTGTTTGCCAAAATGTTTAAAAAACACGGTACAACAACTGTGCGTAACTTTGACGCGCTCAATGATGCTAATAACCTTGCCTATAGCGCAGAATGTATCAAAAAATATGACATGAACCATGAAGTAGTTGTGACCATGATGGATCTGCCTCCAGGATGCAAGGGCGCGCATGATGTAACTTTTTATGAGAAGACATTAAGAAATATTTTAGATAGCGGTATTCCGTTTGACAGCGTATGCTTTAAGGATGCATCAGGTACTGCAAATCCTCATAAAGTCTATGAAACGATTTATATGGCAAGAAAATTGTTAGGCGAAAGTGTGCATTTGAGATTGCATACGCATGAAACAGCCGGAGTATCAGTATCTTCTTACCTTGCCGCACTTGAGGCTGGAGCCAATGGTATAGACATGGCAGCTTCTCCGGTAAGCGGGGGAACTTCTCAGCCGGATATTCTTACTATGCTGCATGCCACAAAAGGAACCAACTACAATCTTGGCGACTTGCAGCTGGATAAAGTACTCAAATATGAAGAGACGCTCAAAGCATGCCTCGCTGACTACATGATCCCGCCGGAAGCAACACAGGTGTCGCCTTTAATCCCATTTTCTCCAATGCCGGGCGGCGCACTTACTGCAAATACCCAAATGATGAGAGATTCCGGAGAACTCGAAAAATTTGATCAAGTGATTGCTGCGATGAAAGAGGTTGTGGAACGTGGTGGATACGGAACATCCGTTACGCCGGTGAGCCAGTTTTATTGGCAGCAGGCGTACGCAAACGTAATGTTTGGCCCGTGGAAGCAAATTGCTCCCGGTTATGGACGTATGGTGCTTGGTTATTTTGGAAAAACTCCGGTTCAAGCAGACGATGAGATCATTAAGCTGGCGAGCGAGAAGCTTGGGCTTGAGCCTACCACCGAAAATCCTTTGGATATTGCAGATCGTGATGAAACAAAATCGATTGCGTATTGGACCACAGTGCTTCAAAAAGAGGGTCTGAAAACAACGGAAGAGAATATTTTTATTGCAGGAGCATGTGATAAAAAAGGAATTGCATTTTTGAAAGGGGAAAGCCCTCTCATGGTAAGAAAAGGTAAACACATTAAAAGCGGAGAAACTCAAATGGCAGGAAATTATAAAGTAGTAGTAGATGGAAAACAATACGATGTTCAGGTGGTAGAAGGTGATGCAAACATCGAAATCAAGGAAGTATCGGTTGTTACTGCCCCGGAAAAATTAGCTGTTGCGGCAGGCGGCACAGGAAGCACTGTTGCAGCCCCTGAAAAAGTAGCTGTTCCTGTAGGCGGTGCAGGAAGTATTGAAATTCATTCCCAAACACCGGGAACTATTTGGAAAATTTTAGTTAATCCGGGTGACAGCATCAAAGAGGGAGAAAAGATTATGATCCTTGAAGCGATGAAGATGGAGATAGATATCGTAGCGCCAATAGACGGTGTGGTTGCATCAGTTAACGTCAAAGTAAATGATTCTGTGATAGACGGACAGCTTTTGGCAACAATGGAGTAGTGATGAAGATAAAACATCTCTTTTTTTCGATGTTGATGGCCTTTGTGGCGTCGACTTCTTTTCTGCACGCGCAAGAACATGCATCAGCTACAGCACAAACAGAGCAACCCAAATCTGATGTTTATGTCGAAAAATCAATGACTCAATTGGCTTCCAGTTTTTACGATACCACCGGTCTTAAAGCAATGATCTCTCCCAAAGAAGAAGTAGCTAATGGCGAAGGTGAAAAGATGAGTCTTTTCGCGCAGAGCTGGGGTAGATTGATCATGTTTGTGATTATTTTCTTTCTTTTTTATCTGGCTATTGCAAAAGGTTTTGAGCCATTATTGCTTTTGCCGATTGCTTTTGGGGGATTACTCGCCAATATTCCCGTTGCCAATATGACAGGCGATCACGGAATGCTTGGTATTATTTACAACATGGGTATTGCCAATGAATTTTTCCCGTTGCTTATCTTTATGGGGGTTGGAGCAATGACGGACTTCGGTCCATTGCTGGCAAACCCAAAAACAGCTCTCTTGGGAGGTGCAGCACAATTTGCAATTTTTGGATCGTTAGTGGGAGCCGCAGCGCTTTCTCAATATACGGGATTGGTTGATTTCTCATTGCAGCAATGTTCGGCAATCAGTATTATAGGCGGAGCAGATGGCCCAACTTCAATTTTTATCGCTTCAAAATTGGCACCTGAGCTTATGGGAGCTATCGCTGTGGCGGCATACTCCTATATGGCGCTTGTACCGGTTATCCAGCCTCCGATAATGAAAGCGCTGACTACCAAAGAAGAACGTCGAATTGTGATGAAGCCGACACGAAAAGTGCACAAGCTTGAAAAATTAATTTTTCCATTGCTTGTCATCGTAATGACATTTCTTGTTTTGCCTGATGCGGCACCGCTGATTGGAGCATTTGTGTTTGGAAACTTTGCAAAAGAATCCGGGGTGGTAGACAGGCTGAGTAATGAGATGCAAAACTCATTGATTAATATTGTAACCATTTTCTTGGGTCTGGGTGTCGGATCAAAGCTTGCTTCTGATAAATTCCTTGTCATGGAAACATTGGGGATTATGGTTATCGGACTTTTAGCATTTGCTGCGGGTACTGCAGCGGGTGTTTTGATGGCTAAACTGATGAATAAATTTTCAAAAGAACCGATCAATCCTCTTATCGGAGCCGCAGGAGTTTCTGCTGTACCGATGGCAGCAAGGGTTGCAAGTAAAGTAGGCGCTGAAGCAAGGCCTGGAAATATTCTACTTATGCATGCAATGGGGCCAAATGTTGCAGGTGTAATAGGATCAGCTGTTGCAGCAGGTGTATTGCTGTCGATATTTAAATAAAACAAAGAGGATATGATGAGTATTAAGACGCCCAAGGGGCTTGAAAAACTAGGATTAAAAAATATTGGAGAAATATATTATAATTTAAGTTTTGATGAACTTCAAGCGCATGAAGTTAATCGTGGAGAATGTAAAATCTCTACATCAGGCACAGCTATTTGTGATACGGGTATCTTTACAGGAAGAAGTCCTAAAGATAAATATTTTGTCAACCAAGAGCCATCCAATAAACACATTGCATGGGGAAATGTAAATAGACCTATTGAAAAAAAGATATTCAATGAACTTTTTGATCTTGCGAAAAAAGAACTTTCAGGAAAAAATATTTATATCAACGATGTGTATGCCGGCGCCAGCAAAGAAAGCCGAAGATCTATCCGCTTTATTACCGAAGTGGCTTGGCAGGCACATTTTGTGACCAACATGTTCATTCGGCCGACTCAAGACGAATTGGAAAGTTTTGAGCCCGATTTTACAGTCTACAATGCATGTAAAACGGTAGACGAGAACTACAAGGCGCATGGTTTAAATTCTGATGTATTTATTGCTTTTGATATCGAAGATACGATTTGCGTAATCGGCGGTACCTGGTATGGCGGAGAGATGAAAAAAGGTATCTTCTCGATGATGAACTATTGGTTGCCGCTTGAAAATAAACTTCCTATGCACTGTTCGGCCAATGTAGGCAAAAACGGTGATGTTTGTCTTTTTTTTGGTCTTTCAGGTACAGGAAAGACCACACTTTCGACTGATCCAAACAGAGCGCTTATTGGCGACGATGAGCACGGATGGGACAATAACGGTGTTTTCAATTTTGAGGGCGGATGTTATGCGAAAGTAATCAATCTGGATCCTAAAAGCGAACCTGAGATTTACGGCGCTATCAGAAAAGATGCTCTTTTGGAAAATGTTGTTTATGATGACAACGGAAGGGTTGATTATTCTGATGCTTCTAAAACGGAAAATACCCGCGTTTCGTATCCTATTGAACATATTGAAAATTATCAAGTAGGACTTCAGGCAGGGCATCCAAGCAATATAATTTTTCTTACGGCGGATGCATTTGGTGTGCTCCCTCCCGTAAGCAAGCTTACCAAAGAGCAGGCGATGTACTATTTCCTTAGCGGATATACCGCTAAAGTGGCCGGTACCGAAAGAGGAATCACGGAGCCTGTGGCAACTTTTTCTGCCTGTTTTGGTGAGGCTTTCCTGCCGTTGCATCCAACGGTATATGCTAAGCTTTTAGGTGAAAAAATAGATAAACACGGTGTAAATGTTTATCTTGTGAATACCGGCTGGACAGGGGGTTCTTATGGAAAAGGGAAACGCATGAGCATCAAAGATACCAGAGCCTGCATTGAAGGAATTCTTAACGGGTCAATCAACGATGCACAGTTTGATACTCTTCCTATTTTTAACCTTGCCATCCCCAAAGCACTTGACGGTGTAAATGATAATGCTATACTCAATCCAAGAGAGACATGGAAAGATAAGACCAAATATGATGCAATGCTTGCAAAGTTGGCAAAAATGTTCCAAGAAAACTTCCGCCGATACGATGATAGAGGCGGTGAATTTGACTATGCTTCTGCAGGCCCTCAGCTTTAATTCTCTTGTTCTGCAAAGATTCCCTGCAGGAGAGTCTTTGCTCTTATGTGACTCTAAGAAATCTAGAGTATAGTTCCATATATCAAAGTCTAAAGGAAAAGCAAATGGATGTAAACAAAATTAGAAAAGTATGCAGACCAATTAGAATTGCAGTAGGGCTTATATTGATCGGTATAGGCTTTTATACCGACATTAAATGGTTCTATCTTGGGATTATCCCATTGATTGCAGGGCTTTCAAATTTTTGTCCGCTTTGTATGATTACTAAAAAGTGTGACACTGAAATAAAATAAAAAACACAAACAGGCTCCTGCTTGTTTGTGTTGATCTTCTCCTTCTCTGGTAAGCATTACAAAGAACTATCTTTAAATAAGTGTTAAAAGATAATTTTGTATTATTAAAGAGCTTTCAAAGACACTCAAAAATTTCACGATATTAAGTGTATTTCAAGACATTTCATAAAAATGTATTGATGTGTGCTATAAGCAAAAACAGGTTCCATACGAACAATATAAAAGAATATTACAAAATTTAAAGATATCAACAGCTAGACTAATTTGACTTTGGGATAAAAACATGAATAAAGAAATTTTAGAAAACATAAAAGAGCTAGAAGAGCATCTGGTAAGACATACCGAAGGAATGGATCTTGGGGTGCATCCTTATGAAATTGCTGATTTGCTTGTGGAGGTCAAAGAAGAGAGCAAAGAAGCCTATAATGATTTTCTTCAGAAACTGCCAAAAGATCTTTTGGCGGAGGTATTGGTCGAGCTTCCAAAAACACTTCAAGAAGAAATCTATGAACATTATGGGGCCAAAGAGCTTGCTACGTTGGCAGAATTTTTGGATACTGATGAGGCGGCTGACCTAATCTTGCACATTGAAGAGCTGGATGAAGAAAAGGCTGATGAAGTTCTTTCAAATCTTTCAGATGAAGACAGGGGAACCATTGAAGAGCTTATTTCTTATGACGAGGATGAGGCGGGTGCCTACATGCAGACTGAGCTTTTTGATGCACATTTGGATGAGACGATCGGAGATTCAGTCAGACGTCTTAAGCGCTTGAAAGAAAACAATGAGATTGATAATGTGCACCATGTGTTTGTTGTGGATGAGAAAAGAAAATTTATCGGGATGATTCCTTTGGAGGATTTGATTCTTCATGGCCCCAAAGAGGTATACAAAGATGTGATTGAAGAGGGGATGATTACGGTTTCTGTTGATTCGCATGAAGAGATTAAAAATGTAGTAGAAACAGTCAGTAATTACGACTTGAGCGTTATCGCTGTTGTTAATGAAAAAGGTATGCTGCTTGGGCGTATTACCTCGGATGATATTTATGATATCATAGAAGAAGAGGCAACCGAGCAGATCTATAATTTGGCGGGAGTCAATGATGTGGCCGAACAAGAAGAGAGTGTATGGAAAATAGGAAAATCCAGAGGAGTGTGGCTGGGGCTTAATCTTTTAACCGCAATTGCTGCATCTATGGTGATAGGATTATTTGATGCTACCATACAGTCTATTGTGGCACTTGCAGTATTGATGCCTATTGTTGCTTCTATGGGGGGCAATGCAGGAACACAGACGCTAACCGTAACCGTAAGGCAGATGGCATTGGGAGATATTGAAGCCGATGAAGCAAAAGAGACAATTGTCAAAGAGGTACTTGTTTCCCTGATGAATGGAGCGGTTTATTCTGTGGTGATGGGCATGATTGCTTATGTGTGGTTTCAGATGCCTATGCTGGGCGTAGTAATTGCTGCTGCGATGCTGATCAATCTTTTTTCTGCAGGATTTTTTGGGGCAGTTATTCCTCTTGCGCTGAAAAAATTTGGTGTGGATCCCGCTATTGGATCGACAGTGCTTTTAACAACTGTGACAGATGTTGTAGGATTTTTCAGTTTCTTGGGATTGGCGACTTTGATTTTATTGTAAGGAAAATAAAGCATGAATGAAGAAAACCAGATAGAAAAAAGCAAACCGTACCATTGGAAATACTATATTGAAGACTATTGGGATATCGTTCTGGGTGCAATAGCTATTGTTGCCGCTATTTTAATGCATAAAAATGGCAATATGGGCATGGCTGTTGCCTTTGCAGCCGTTGGTATCGCCGCGCTTTCATTGACTGTTGCTGAGGTGGCAGAGATCCTTTCTGAGAGACTTGTGGAACCTTACGCAAGCATGGTGCTTACCTTCAGTGCGGTTATTGTAGAGATCGTTCTTTTGTATATTATTTTACTTGAAGCGGTGCATTCCCCCGAAGTTATAGAGACAGTTAAGGGAGGTATTATTTCTGCGGTCATTGTTGACATGAATGTACTTTTGGGGCTTGCTGTATTTATCGGCGGATTAAAATTTACCGAACAAGAACACAATAAAGAGACCTCCAGTACATACACTACCATATTGTTTGTGACAGCATTGGCTCTTTTGGTTCCAAGTCTTTTAAGTCAAACAGAGCATGGCAGTGAGGCAACCAGAGAAGCGAGCAGTATCATCGCCGGAGTGTTGATGCTTTTTTATATCATCATGTTTATTTTTCAAACAAGAACCCATACGCATTTTTTTCAGGCAACAGCTAAAAGCAGATTTTTTAGACTTAAAAGAAAACTCAGAGAAGAAGGGCAGGAGATTGACGAGAATGAACATAGCGGTTACATTTTTGAAAAGTTTAATAATCTGGGCAATTTTGTTATGATTTTTATTTTGATTGGTGTGATTGCTCTAGGTGCGGAAGTGTTTGCAACTGATGGAGTCGCTCTTGCGAAGGAGTATGGAGTATCCGCAGGACTCTCCGGCTTGATCATCGCCATTGTTGCAGTCGCCCCGGAAATATTTACGGCAATTAAAGCAGCCAGAAATGATCAGATTCAAAGGGTTGTGAATATTGCCATGGGTGCTTCGACGGTATCCATTCTTTTGACGGTACCTGTGTTGCTGGCAATGGCATATATGAGCGGGATTGATCTTTTTTTGAATTTTAATCCCCTGCAGATAGGCGCGTTGATCATGACGATTATTTTAGCTTGGAAGAGTACTGAAGAAGGACAGACAAACTATTTTGAAGGGATGTCGCACTTGATGTTCTTTGTATGTTATGCCATTATTGCTGCTTATTATTGAAGACGGATGCCATATATCCGGCTATAATTACGATACTTAAATACGAAAAGAGTTATTATGTCATTTGCTACGTTAGGATTATCTGATGAAATTTTTCACGCCTTGCAAGATAAGGGTTATCAGGAGGCGACAGCCATACAAAAAGCGCTTATTCCTGCCATTTTTACCCGTCGCGATATCTTAGCCGGAGCACAGACGGGTACAGGAAAAACAGCAGGCTTTGTACTTCCCATTCTGCAATCACTCTTCTTAAGTTTTGAAGCAGGAAAGCATTACCCCAAAGCACTTATTTTGGTGCCCACACGCGAACTTGCAAAGCAGGTTCAAGAACAGGTAGCAATCTATGCGAAATATCTTCCCCTGAAAAGTACCGTGCTTTTCGGAGGGGCCAATTTGCAAACCCAGGCCAATAGACTAAAAGCCGGCTGTGATATTGTTGTAGCCACAAGCGGCCGCTTACTTGAACATTTGGGACAAAAAAACATTTCACTTGACGGTATTGAATATTTGGTGCTGGACGAGGCTGATACAATTTTGGATATGGGATTTTTGCATGAAATAACACAAATACTCTCCCTGCTTCCGCAAAGACGTCAAAATATCCTTATCTCTGCAACACTCTCAGGATCGCTTAAAAGACTCTCCGATCAAATGCTTTACAGGCCCCAACTGATAGAGGTCGACAGCATGGGAACCGGTGCTTCGCAAGTAAAACAAATTGTATATCCTGTAGAAGCTGAAAAAAAACTTGAGTTGCTTTCTTACCTTATCGGTTCGCGAAATTATAGTCAGGTGTTGGTTTTTGTGCGCAAAAAAGAGATAGCGGACAAAATAGAAAAAGAACTTAACGAAAGCGGCCTTTGTGCGGCAGGTATTCATGGAGACAAAACTTCCGGTGCAAGAAGCAGGGCATTGAGTGATTTTAAGGGGGGAAAAGCCAGGGTGCTAGTGGCAACCGATATCGCTGCTAGAGGACTGGATATTCCTGCCCTTGAAGTGGTTATCAACTATGACCTTCCTCATGTAGTGCAAGATTACATTCATCGTATCGGCCGTACCGGAAGAGCAGGGAAAAGCGGTCTGGCTATTACTCTTGTTCATGAAAAGGAGAGGGTTGCACTCAGGGATGTTGAGCGCATGATGGGAAAAGCTATTGCTCAAGAAAAACTTGAAGGATATGCACCTCAAGTGCTTAAAGAACAAAAAGGAGCAAGAAATACAGAAGACAAAAAGAAAAAAGTAGATGGGGCTTTTGGGAAAAAGAAAAAACAAGACGGCTTAACCAAGAAAAGAAAAACCACCAAACGTGACGGATATGCTAAATTTGAAATTCCGAAATCAAAAAACGAAAAGAAAAAACAAGGAAAATCGAAACGCTCATAAATAAAAGAAAGATCCCTCTTTTATTTTTCTTTTAAAGAAAATTTTCCTATTTCTTCTAAAAATGTAGTTGCATAAGATCCTTTGGGAAGATAAAAGTCTACAGTAAGTATCTGAGCTTCTTCATCATAGAGCGTTTTTACATCTTCCGGCCATATCCATGCATATCTTCTGTCCCCCTTGAGGCTTCCCATCTCCGTATCATCATAGGGCTCTTCCAGATGGCAGGCGTCGCTTTGCGCTCTTAAGGCATTGGCGCCGCAAAGCAGTCCTGTAGGAGAAAGCTTGCCTTCTTTGAAGGTTTGTGCGCTTTGCATCATATCTTTTATAAAGTTTGGTTTTCCATAAGGGTAGGCCATAACCACATCCCCTAAAAAAAGTTTAAAAAATTGCGGCTGCTTTTGGAGTACCTTGACAAGTTCTAAAGGGTATTTTAATTTGTTTGCAGCAGTTATGGCGTCTTCCTTGAAAAGAACAGAAGAGAGTTTAATGCGCGAATGCAGCCATTCGTTAAAAAGATAGCTTTGGTAAGCTGAGACAAGAAGTTTTTCTCTGGATCCTTTGAGTTTTTTTCCGCTATGGGCGATCTCTTTGCCTTGAAGATAACTTTTGCTATCCTCTCCAAAGCGTTGGTAGCCAAAGTAGTTGGGAATGCCGTCTGTTTGCATTTTTTTGGCTGTTTTGCTAAAAAGCAATGCATTTTTTTCATTGACATGGTGCAGCACAATAGAAAAACGATTTCCTTTAAGGTGTCCTATTTTGAGCGGGGCTTTATTGAAAGTTTTTTCTAAAATTTCTATTTTTTCGGTAGTAAGGTTTTTTTTCAGTTCTCTTTCGTATTGCTTTGGCAACGAGATATACTGGATGGTTGTCGCACTTTTGTCTTTAAGTCCCGCATAACCTATCTCTTGCTCTTTGAGTCCTGTTGCCTTGGCCAAAACGGTGATGAGCTTCCATGTGCTCATGTCGGTTTTTTTTATTTTTAATACAAGATAATTTCCTGACCCGGTAAAGGCGTAAAGAGGTATTTCTTCAACAAAAAAACGTTCAATAGTCTGCTTAAAATCAAAAGATATCGGGTTGTGGGGGTAGGCATATGTTTTCATAGACGAAGTATACCTAAAAACCTCTCATAAAACATGCAAGGAGAAAGAGTGTTGCGGTTTTTGTTTTTATGGGTGTTCAAGTATCTCTTTAACGCTATTTTGTTGCATTTTTTTTATTTTTTGCTGCATTTGTTCAGGGTAAGCTATAAATTTATACCCTTTGTAGACAGTAAAAAATCCATAGCCGACAACCAAAAGCGCTGCAAGTTTCATCATTGTCCCGCGCAAGGAACCTTTTTGTAAAAATTTGGTCATAGTGCCCAAGAAAAAAAGAGCAGGTATGGTAGCCAAACCAAAGGTTGCCATAACAATAGCTCCCCATAGAGGAGAAGCTGTGCTTGCTGCAAAGATGGCAAAAGAGTAGACTAGTCCGCAGGGAATCACACCGTTTAACATTCCAAGCAAAAAGAAACTTGCATAGGTTCTGCTTAAGATGAGAGATCTAAATGCCTTTTGAAACCAACCGTTTTTTGAAATAGACCACTCTGCAGAGAGTAAAAACTTAAGATTGCCCACCAGGGAAAGTCCTGCAAGTATCATTAGTACTCCTGTAAGCAAAAAAAGTATGCCTTTGGTTGTAGGAGTAAAAGCAACCGCTTTTCCCAGGAGACCAAAAAAGGCTCCCAGCACCGTGTAGGTTGCAACACGGCCGAAGTTGTAAGAAAGATGAGAAGCGGTTTGCTGCATCCATGAAGTTTTGGGATCTATTTTGCTTGAGCTATAAGCAACAACTATGCCTCCGCACATGCCGATACAATGACCAACGCTTCCTAAAAAAGCGGTAGCTAGAATGATGAATAGATCAATATTTTCCATGAAAACTCTAATATAGTATCGAATAGCAAAACTATAGTATTATTTTGTTAAAATAATATTAAGGTTCTATTCTTAAGTATGTTTTGCAGGAAATTTGGTGTTTAAAATCATAAAACGAAATATTTTGAAAATGTTTAGAGAGTTTTTGGTTTATCATCATAGTTCTATGGAGTATAGGGCTAAAATTCTTACGCTGATGGTTTCTTCTGATGGCGAAATTGATGAATGCGAAAAACAAAAGCTCAAAGAGATTGCCTGCAGGATATATGACGAAGATGCAGAGAGGGCAGAGTTGCTTGTCGATACGGTCATAGAATATCATAATAAAATAATAACGATGAACGGATTGGATTTTGATCATCTTGTTTGGCAGGTGGCAAAAGAAACAAAAGAGGCAAGACGTTTCGCTCAGAAGATAGATTTGGACCTCTTGAGAGAGTTACACGAGTGCGCAGCCGAGGATGAAGAAAATTATCTTTTTCAGGAACGCATTTTGGAGTTTTTGGAAGAATTAAAAGAAGAATACGGAAAAAAAGATAATGCAAAGATATAGATTTATTGTGAGCGGTGAAGTGCAAGGTGTATTTTACCGAAAATTTGTTTCTCAAGCGATGATGAAAAAGCAGTTTCAAGGGTATGTAAAGAATCTTGAAGACGGCACAGTTGAGGTTGTGGCAGTGGTTTTTGATGAGGATTTTGACATGGTGATGCAGATACTTCAAGAAGGCTCTCCTGCAAGCAATGTGAAGGAAATCAGCTATCAAATCATTCAAGATGCTGATTTTGCCACTGACGGTTTTGAGATAAGGTACTAATATGAGCAGCGGATGGGGATGCCAATACATGGGAAGGTATGAAGGCCGAGACAACTGGTGCATGAAGCTTTCCCATGAGTGTGATCCGGGATGCAAGGGGTGTATTATTTACAATCAGGTAACTTTCACTCAGCCAAATATCTCAGAAGAGCAGCAGAAAAAGATGAAAAGCCGGAGCGATCATCCGTTGAAGAAGAGATGAATGCTGTCGGAAATATGTATTTACGATCTTTGATATAATACTTTTGGAACTTAAATCCATTTTTAAAAGGAAAAGATACAGATGAATGTAAACGTAGTGTGCCCCTATTGTCTCAAAGTGAACCGAATTCCCAAAAAAGAGAGCTATACTAAAGCTAACTGCGGCCATTGTAAAAATTCTTTACTCAACAGTAAGCCTATTGAAGCGGATGCGGCAAAGTTTGGTACGTTTTTGGTCAACTCTGAAATCCCTCTGGTCGTAGACTTTTGGGCGCCGTGGTGTGGTCCGTGCCGCCAGATGGCTCCTGCATTTGAAGAAGCCGCGCTTAATATGCCATTGAAGGCACAATTCCTAAAAGTAAATACCGAAGAAGAGCCGCAGCTGGGAGCACGTTTTGGTATCCGAAGCATTCCCACTTTGATTCTATTTAAAAACGGCAAAGAAATTGAAAGGCTTAGCGGAGCTTTGAGTGCGAGCAGATTGCAAAGCTGGGTGAAACAATATATAGCATAAATGTATCTTGTAAAAATCTTGCAGAAATGAAACCAAGAGCGACAAATCGCGTGAGCTCTCTGCTGAAGAGCTAAAATTGGACTTTGTTCAATTTTTGAGCATAAATTAGAAAGAGCGACAAGTCGCGAGAGCTCTCTGCTGAAGAGCTAAAATTGGACTTTGTTCAATTTTTGAGCATAAATTAGAAAGAAACATAGATGAATAAAGCAAAAATATTAGTAGTAGAAGATGATGCCAATCTCAATGAGACTATCGCTGAGTTTCTTGAAGAAGAAGGCTATGAAGTAATTTCTGTGTATGACGGATATGAAGCTCAGGAAAAATTGTATGAGAGTCCTTATGATCTCTTGCTTTTGGATGTCAATATCCCAAAAATAAACGGCTTTGAGCTTCTGAGGGAAGCTCGAGAAAATGGAGTGGCGGCCCCAGCCATTTATATTACCTCTATGAACTCCGTAGATGATTTAGAAAAAGGTTTTGGGAGCGGATGTGATGATTATATACGAAAACCATTTGCACTTAAAGAGTTGAAAATACGAGTTGACACCCTCCTTAAAAGAAGTTTTTTCCATGCATCGAGTGAATTGATGCCTATTTCTAAAGAAATTGCCTATAATATTAAAAATAATGAGTTAATCATTGATGGCAAAACGATCGGACTGGGCAATAAAGAATCAAAACTTTTGAAACTTTTTATGAAGCATGAAAACGAGGTGATTGTGCATGAGCGCATTTATGAGTATTTGTGGAATTTTGACGAAGAACCAAGCGATACGGCATTGCGTACGTATATCAAGAATTTACGAAAAATAATAGGCAAGGACAGAATTGTTAGTGTTAAAAAACAAGGTTACAAGTTCATTGCTGAAAAGTGAAAAAAAATCTTTATCTCGATTCTTAGTACTTTATACGGCAATGGTTATATTGATGATCATGCTTCTTTCTGTTTTTTACTATCAAAGCCAAGAAAAACTTATGCTTGCACAAGAAAGAGCAATACTTTCCAAATATGCTTACATCCAAACCAAAAGATTGAAAGTCCTGCATCATTTTTTTGACGAGAAGACAACCTATCCGCGTGACCCCCGTTTTAGATCTGCCATATATGACAATGAATTTGCAAAGATTTTTTCTTTGATTGAAGAAAAAAATATCTATTTTGATAGAGAAATCTATATTGCCGGCAATATGATTCATTTTATTGAAACATTAGATAATTATTATTTGGGTGCAAGATATTTGGTTATCGAAGTTGATAATGATACGGGATGGAAAACGGAACTATGGAAGCGTATTTTTGGGTATGGATCGGTTATATTTATCTTTTTTATGCTTTTTGGTTTTTATCTTGCGAAGTTATTTTTGAAGCCTATGCGTGATTCGATTGTATTGCTCGATAGGTTTATTAAGGATACTACTCATGAGCTTAATGCTCCGCTTGCAGCCATTCTCGCAAATATTGAAATGATGGACATGGATGTGATGGCAGAAAAAAATAAAAAGAGACTGGCCCGCATTAATATTGCCGCAAAAACAGTTTCCACGCTTTATCAGGATTTGACTTATTTAACGCTGGAGCATGAAAGACGCAATGAAGATGAACTCGTAGAAATTAAGCCATTGCTAGAAGACAGAATAGAGTATTTTAATGTTTGGATCCAATCTAAAAAATTAGAATGTCTTATGGATATGGAAGATGTTGCACTTGTGATTGATAAAAGAAAAGTAACACGCGTGATTGATAATCTTATTTCCAATGCGATTAAATACAACCAAAGAGGCGGTACAATCGGTATTGAGTTAAGAGAGGGGATGTTGGTGGTTTGGGATACGGGTATTGGGATAGAAAAAGAAAAAATACCCTTCATGTTTGATCGCTATATGCGCTTTGATGAAAGTGAGGGGGGATTTGGTATAGGATTAAGTATTGTGAAAAAAATCTTGGATGAATATCATATTTCCATTGAAGTTGAATCGGAAATAAAAAAAGGTACGAGGATAATCATAAAATGGTAAAAAAATTTTTACTTCCAATCATCGTCGTAATGTCATGGGTGATTGCCGAAGATGCTTATGAGCGCCACTGTGTGCCATGCCATGCACCGCTTCCCACTTCATTGCAAAGAATGTTTATGAATTATTTGCTTGTGTATGGAGGCGAACATAATTTCAAGGCAGCCCTTAAACATTATTTGCGTTATCCTTCCAAAGATATTTCTGTCATGCCTGATTTGTTTATAGATAACTTTGGTATCAAGGAAAAAAGCACTTTAAGCGATAAAGAGCTTGATGAAGCGATAGATATCTATTGGAATAAATTTAAGGTTTTTAATAAACTAAAGTAGGTATTATCAATTAAGTTGAAAAAAGAAATAGGAAAATATTAAAAAAGAGAAGAAAATGAAAAAGCTAAACCTTATTTTAGCATTAGGAGCGCTTGTGATAATGACCTCTTTTTCCAATGCTGAAGTTGGGTCAAAAATTGAAGAAGGGCAAAAACTTTTTAAGAAAAAATTACGCAAAGCGTGTAAATTTTCAGGCATTAAATTTGCTAGATATCATACGCAAGAAGAGTGGGAGGAGTTTCACGAGCAAGCGAAATTTCCGGAAGAAGCAAAAAGGATTTGCCCAAAATTGGATCTAAAAACAATTAAGCCTTCATGGTGGGAACCTATATATGAATTCACTCGGGAATATGGAGAGGGAGGGGGCCATGTACCAAAATGCTAAATAGCATTTTTTTGTAACTTCTTGAAGCAATTTTTATTGAATCGCTTCTTTTTTTTCTTTTATCCTCACAATATTTTCACAATTTCATGCTAAAATACCAAATCTTAAAAAATAAAGGATAAGAAATGACTAAAATGACTAAATTGGCACTGACTGCATTGCTTGGTCTTGCTGTGCTTTCAACAACTGCATCAGCTGACTCAAAAAAAGGACAAAAGCTTTATATGAAAACGCTTAAAGCACCATGCGGTATGTCAGGAAGTAAATTTGCAGCAACTCATACACAAGATGAGTGGGAAGAAATCAATAATGCCGGTAAATTTGAGGAAGAAGTAAAAAAAATCTGCCCTAAAGCAAACATGAAACCGGCGCATGCAAAAGATATTTATGATTTCTCATATGAATTTGCATCTGATTCAGGTAACGTACCAAGCTGCTAATATCAAATAACTTAAAGTTTCAAAAGTTATAATTTTAACTTTCAAAGCTAAGACCTGATTTTGTTTGGGTCTTAGGCAAGATGGATGGGCGGCAGACCGAGAGGTGATGCTTGGACAAGAGGTAGGGGAGAGGAATATTGCTCTTCTTCAAGATGAATTTTAATAATTTAAAAAAAGGAATTTAGAATGAAAAAAATTGCAATCACAATGTTACTTGCAGGCAGTACACTTCTTATGGCGGATGCTGCGGCAACGTATGCAAAATGCGCAGGATGTCATGGAACAAACGGTGAAAAAGTTGCCCTTGGTAAATCAGCTGTTATTACCGGACAAGACGCTGCTAAAACAGTTGAGCAACTTAATGGCTATAAAGCCGGTACACTTAATCAGCATGGCATGGGTGGACTAATGAAAGGTCAAGTTGCATCATTGGATGACGCAGCGATCAAAGAGCTTGCTGATTATATTGCTGCAATGAAATAATCATTTTACTTTATTCCAAAAGCCTAAAATTTTATGGCTTTTGGAATCCTTCTTTTTCGTAGTTACTTTCTTTTTATCAGTAAAGGTGTTAGATAATACTTTATCTGCTATCCTCAGGTATCCAAATTTACTTTGGTTTTAGACAAACGATAATAATCAGCCCCCGCGCATACATGATAATTACAATAATTAGATACAATTTAAAATCTTAATATGTCTGAGATTGCCAGGCAAAATTGTCAATAAAAGTGCATGCATGCAAGACTGGAAGGTCAAAAGATGAGAACCCAAGAATTTTTATATAGTGTTATAACAGTATAGGCAGAGTGATGTTATTTTTTCGTGCAGTATATGTAAGTATTGTTATTTTTGTTGTTTCTTCCGGGACTATTAAGGCAGATAATGCCTCTGATGCCCTGAATTATCTTAATACGTTACGCAAACATAGCGGCTTGGTTGGGTTAAAATCTAATGCTTTGCTTCAGAAGGCTGCCGTTAATCATGCACGCTACCTTATAAGGCACCAGAACGGCGGACACTATGAGCGTCTGGGTATGGCAGGGTTTACGGGTGTCACTCCTTCTGATAGGGTGGTGCATGCAGGCTATGCATCTAAGGCAGTGATGGAAAATGTATCTGTTAATACGAGCACTGCCAAGGAGTCTATCGATACTCTTTTTGCAGCTATTTATCATCGATTTGTGTTTTTGAATTTTGATAAAGATGAGATAGGTATAGGCTATGCATCCAAAAAGGCAAAAAAGGGATTTTCTTCTTCTTACGTTTATGATCTTGGGTCAACCGCAGCAAACGCACTTTGCAAAACAAGTCACCCGATGCAAAACGGCATATATTATTTACAGAATATATGCAAAAATACCTCTCTTGCAATACCGCAATCTCTTTATGAGCAAAAAGAAAACGAAATACGCTTCAAAAATAATGATATAGTAGTTTATCCGTATGCAAATCAACGCAATATACCGCCTGTTTTCTTTGATGAGTCTCCCGATCCCTTGCCCGAATACAAGGTGAGCGGTTTTCCTGTCAGTGTACAGTTTAATCCTGCCGTATATCATCAAGTAAAACTTAAAAGGTTTCAACTTTATGATGCGGGAGGACAAGAAATTAAGAGAAAAAAAATTTTAACCCGCCAAAACGATATACACCGTCGTTTTACCGCTTGGCAGTTTGCTTTAATGCCTTTGCAAAGATTGGAATACGGCAGAACATATCGCGTCGAATTTGAAGCTTTGTGCGATGGAAAAAACGTTAAAAGATCTTGGAATTTCAGCACGTTAACACCGGAGGGAAAACTCTATAAGATTACAAAAAAGCAAACAACCCTGAAAGTAAAAAAAGGGGAAAAAATCATTTTTTATTTTGAGCCAAAACATCCGAAAGATTTGCTGGAGTGTGTTTCCTACACTACAGGAGTGAGCATGGGCTGCATAGATCAAAATACACTTTGGGCAAAAGTCCCCTCAGATTTTTCCGATACAAGCTATACGCTCAATGCGGGAAGCAGAAGCGTAAAACTCTTAATTGACTAAAGCGATGCCTTTAGTCCATAAAAATAACTTTGTATTTTAAAAATGCTTTTGTTTCCCAGTTGATCCATGAAGATCTCTAGTTTATCTTTTTCTTTCCAAGTGGGATTTTTGACATTTGCTAAGAGGGCCAGTTGTGTTTTGGCAGTACTCATTGTACCTATCTCATCTATTAAACCTGCGGCCTTAGCTCGCACAGGCGAAAAGATATGGGCATCTGCATAGTTGGCAGAATCATTGATATCTAAACCCCGTGCAGCGGCAACATCCTGAACAAAGAGTGCATAGATATCTCGGGTCAGTGTTTCAAGCTCTGTGCGCTCTTGCATTGTCCATTCTCTAGTGGGGGTGCCGGCTTCTTTGTAGGTACCCTGCTTAACAATCTGTGTTTTAATACCTATTTTGTCCATCAGTTCTTCTACATTGGCACTTTCCATGATAACACCGATGGAGCCCACGATTGCTCCTGGATTGGCAATAATTTTCTGGGCATAAATGGAGCTATAATAGCTTCCGCTCGCCATAATCCCGCTTGCGTAAGCAATAACCGGCTTGTGTTGTTTTAGTTCCTTGACGGCATAAGCAATCTCCACTGAAGGAGGAACGGCACCGCCAGGAGAGTTGACATTAAGCAGTACTCCTTTGATGTAAGGATCCTTTTGTGCCTTTTCTATTTGCTCGACAATAGCGTCTGCATCCATAATAGGCCCAAAGAGGTCAATTTTTTGAAGATTGGCCGGGTTAAGCGGTGCAGATTCTGGCATAAGAACAACAAATGCAATAAGTAAAAAAAGCATACCTAAAAAATGTTGTCCTATCCATTTGATGATATTTCCCAAAGTTTTAAACATATTGCTCTCCTTGTATGTACACCTGTGAGGCCTCTTTGGTGTGCAGAATGGTCCAAAGCGGAATTTCTTCTACTCTTTTGGGGGCATCCGGCAAAGTAATAACCGTAAAATCGGCCAATTTGTCCGGTTCTATTTTCCCGCAATCAAGATGCAGTATTTGTGCGGCATTTGAAGTGATGGCTTCTATCAATTTTGAAGCCAAACTTTTGAGTTCTATATGTTCATGCATCATAAGTGCTGCTCTGAGCTCATCAAAGATTGAAAGGGTGTTGTTGGAACTGAGTCCGTCTGTAGCCAGAGAAAAAGGAAGAGTCAGTTTTTCTATAGCAAGTCTTCCGCACCCCAAATAACGATTGGAGCGCGGGCAGTGTGCAATGGAGTGTCCTTGTTTGCTTAAATGTTTCAACTCTTCTTCGTTAGCCTGGGTGCAATGGGTAAAATGGGTAGGGTAACCGTCAAATGTTTTTATAAATTCTTGAGCTGTAGTAAAAGGCCGGCTTTGGTTGAAATAAGTTTCAAAAAAAGGTTTAAATTCTCCATCTGAGTTATCCAGCCACGATCTTTCGGCGGGACTTTCGAGCAGATGTGCACTTAAGGGGTGATGGTTTTCTTTGGCAAGCTTCACAATATGTCTAAGCGCAACCGGATGAACCGAATAGGGAGCATGAATGGCAACACCGGGTGTAATGCGATCTTCCTTGTGGCCGCATGACAGTTTGAGCCGTTCTTGAAAATCGGCATAAAGTATATCAATATTTTGAGGATTGCTGCCTATGAATTCATTGAAAAAGACGACTCTTTGCGGGGTTTTAATGCAGGCTTCAAGTTCCAATCCGAAACTGGAAATGGCACCAAAAGAAGTGATCCCTGAACGAAGCATTTCTTGGCAGGCGTTTTGCATGATATGCATATTGCAGCCTTTTGTGAGTCCGTCGCGATCGTCTATGACCGAATACAGCCACGGGATGAATGAGCCGTATTCCAGTGTGGTTTTGTTGGAAGAAAACTCCAGGTGCACATGGGTGTTGATAAAGCCGGGATAAAGTACAGAATGAGGTTCTGTGGTAATCAATATGGCATTTGGGTATTTTTGCTGCAACACTTCCAAGGGAGCTATTTCGCTGATAGTTTGGGTAAAAGCAACGGCATGGTTGTTCAAAAACCCCGCAGGGGTGTAGATGTAGTCGGCCGCGATTATCTTCATAAATGCTATCCTTTAATACTATTTAGATAAAATAATACCCAAAATAAATAAATAAGGTAATCCAATGAAAGTCGTCGTTATCCAAGGTCCAAATCTTAATATGCTAGGTGTAAGAGAACAAAATGTCTATGGCTCAATGAAGCTAGAGGATATTCATACACAAATGAAAGCATATGCAGATCAAAACAAACTTGAAATCGAATTTTTTCAAAGCAACCTTGAAGGTGAAATTGTAGATCGCATTCAGGAGTGCTTAGGGGATGCGGACGGCATTATCATCAATCCTGCAGCCTATACTCATACTTCTATTGCAATTCGTGATGCAATAGCAGCGGTACAGATCCCAACGATTGAAGTACATCTTTCAAATATCCATCAAAGAGAAGAGTTCAGACATATCTCGCTTACTGCCCCGGTATGCGCGGGTCAAATCCTGGGAATGGGGCCGTTTGGCTACCATTTGGCAATGGTAGGAATGAAACAGATACTTAGCGAAGTAGCTGCAATGAGAGCACGTGTTCAAAACGCGCAAGCTCAGGCAAAATAGTACTCTGTTTAGAAGATAGTTTTAAAACAATTAGCCTTAAAAGACCACTATGAACTATATGCTCAAAGATGAAAATGCTATCTATTATGAATGCGGATACAGTTGTGACAATGCACTTTATCTGCGGGCAGGAAGTGAAGCTTTTTTTATTACCGACAGCCGCTACACGATTGAAGCGCAAGAGAGGGTGAGGGATGCACAGGTAATTATCGATGGTGATCTGTATGGTACAGCAGTAAAACTTTTGGAAAAAACTAAAGTCAAGAAAGTGATTTTTGACCCCAAAGAATGGAGTGTTGCAGGATATGAAAAGCTCAGTTTGCATTCAAAAATTGATTTTAAACCGGTTGTAGACTATTCGCATAAAAAACGTATTATCAAACGTGATGACGAACTCAAGATTCTTGCCAAAGCCGCCAGATTGGGAGCGAAAGCATTTAAAAATTTAGCCAAAGCCTTTAGAGAAGAAGGTGTAGGCAAAGATGAGTTCGGCCTTACCTATATGGCCAGAGCTGCATTAAGTAATTTTGGAAAATATGAACTTAGTTTTGCTCCCATTGTAGCATTGGGGGCAAATGCAGCAAAACCCCATGCGATGCCAACTGATGATGCGCTCCATAAAAATGACCTTCTCCTGGTGGATGCAGGATTAAAGTATAAACGATACTGTTCAGACAGGACGCGTACGGTACGGTTTGGTAAGAATTTTACCTTCAGTACTAAACAAGCATTCAAAAACAAAGAGATGCAAAAAGCCTACGATACAGTGCTCAAGGCCCATGATAATGCGATCAAAAAAGCACGTTCCGGAATGAAAGCCAGGGAAGTAGACGCTTTGGCGCGAGACATTATCACCAAAGCAGGATTTGGAGAATATTTTGTGCACTCTACCGGCCATGGTGTAGGGCTTGATATCCATGAGATGCCTTATGTTTCAAATAAATCTGATACAATCATTGAAGATGGAATGGTATATACTATCGAGCCGGGAATTTATATACCGGGCAAATTTGGTATTCGTATCGAGGATATGGTGGCAATGGTAGGCGGGAAAGCCATTGTGCTATAAGAGGACTGACCTATGCTAAGAAAACAGCTTGATGGCAGCAACACATTGATTGCAACGGCCTATTTTCCTTATGTCTCATCGCAGAGCGGCGGACACAAAGCGCTTCTTGGCCTTGGAGGAAACGTAGGGGATACAGTGCGCCGTTTCAAACATTTGTTTTGGTATTTTAATCGTTCTTCTTTTGTTCATATACTTCAAACCGCACCCATTTTAAAAAATCCGCCTTTTGGGTATATGCAGCAAGACGATTTTTATAATACTTTGATGCTTGTAGAAACTTTTTTAACGCCTAAGGCATTATTGCGGTATCTGTTGAAAGTGGAGAAAGTTTTTGGTCGTAAACGGCTTTTTAAAGACGGGCCAAGAACACTGGATATTGATATCATATTTTATGAAAATGTAAAGATGAAAACAAAAACCTTGACACTGCCTCATCCGGGATGGATGAAAAGAGACTCAGTACTGATCCCTTTGGCGTATATGGGGCAAACAAGAGATAAAAGAAAAACTTTCTCAAAGAGAGCATGTCTGCAAGAAAGAAGAGCATAGATGAGAGTCTCTATCGCTTGTTGAAAAGAATTAATGATAAAGGTAGCGGTATGATAAAGGAAACATTTGTAGCCTCTGATCCAGTCAGCGCATATGAACAGGCCATTAAAAAATATGGAAATAATGTGACGTTGGTTTCTGCTAAACAGATACAGCATGAAGATGGAAAGTTGCGCAGTGAAATTGTTATTGAAGTTGCAAAAAATCTTTTTATGGAAAAATCTTTTGGAAAGGTGTCAGCAAGGAACACTGCTGAAGAAGTCAAAAAATTATTTTTAAATAAAGGGATCTCTTCTGTTTGGCTTGAGATGATGTTTGAATCTCTTGAAGAAAATTCTATTTTGGAGGATAAGCCGCTTCTTGTTTCCTATCTTATCGAAGAGATTGATGAGGCTTTAAAAATTAAAGAAGAAGACCTTTCGTCCCCAAAAGTGATGATGCTTGTGGGTCCTACGGGTGCCGGAAAAACTACAACGATTGCGAAATTAGCCGCACGCTATGCTTATTTGATGGACAGGCCCTATAAGGTTGCCTTGTTGAATCTTGACAATTACAAAGTGGGTGCGGTTGAACAGTTGGAGCATTATGCGGATATCATGCAAATAGAGCACGTATCGATTGGTTCCACGGACGAATTTAAGAAAAACCTTGAGCGTTTTTCAGACTATGATGTGATTTTGATCGATACCGCAGGCATGTCTCCTTACGATACGCGTAAATTTATAAAGACGATAGGATTCGTTTCCTGTGATGCCGCAAAAAAGATCGAAGTTGCTTTGGTGCTGGCAGCAACAGTGAAGTATGAAGATATGGAAGATATCTATAAAAATTTTTCTTTTTTAAATCTCAGCAGTGTGATTATAAGCAAGTTTGATGAAACAAAACACTTTGGAACACTTCTTAATTTTATGCTGCTGTATAAATTGCCTATGAGTTATTTTTCCATAGGGCAGGAGGTGCCTGACGATCTTATGGTTGCAGACAAAGAGTATCTTCTGGAGCAATTCATCGGAGACATGGATGAAAACTGAAACACAAGCAGTTCGTTTGGCAAACATGATGCAAAAACGACCGCTTTATCCTGAATACGAGCTTGCTCTGCCTTGGGTTCAGATTAAAAAAAGTGCGCTTAAAAAATTAAGCAAAGGTGATGTGCTGCTTTTTGGGCTTGACAGCCTTAAGATGATACTTGTGGATGACAAAAAGAGTATTGCCGGCGTTCAATTGGATGCAACGCATCAAAATAGTGTAGAAATCATTTATGTCAATGAAGAGATGCAGCAGCAGGTAAGTGAAAAAAAGTATAAAATCCTTAAATGTTCTTTTGGTTTTGTTCAGAGCAGAAAGCTTGAGATAGGGCATAGAATGAGTATTTCGTCGTTAAATTTGAAAGAGGTGGCGCTTTTTGTAGAAGGAGTCTGTATCGCAAAGGGCTCTTTGGTTAATGTGGATGAAGAAATTGCCATAGAGATAACAAAAGTGAATTGAAATGAAAAAAAAAGTATTGGTCGGAATGAGCGGCGGGGTTGACTCTACGGTTGCGGCTATTTTGCTTCAAAAAGAGGGATATGAGGTGGAGGGTGTCTATATGAAGCTTCACCATAAGGAAGGGTATCATGAGCAAAATTTTCTCAAAGCCAAACGTGTAGGCGAATACCTGGGAATCAAAATCCACTTCAAAGACCTTTCCGAAGCATTCCAGGAAGAAGTGTATGATTACTTTGTGGAGAGCTACAAGCAGGGATTAACGCCAAATCCTTGCGTGATGTGCAACAGAACCATCAAATTTGGAAAAATGATTGAGTTTGCAGACAGCATAGGCGCAGATTTTGTAGCGACGGGACATTATATTAAGTGCGACGGTGAGTTTATTTATGAAGCCGATGATCCCAATAAAGATCAGAGTTATTTTCTATGTCAAGTCAAGAAAGAGGTTTTGTCTAGATTGATTTTTCCATTGGGCTCATGGGTAAAAGACGATGTCAAAGAGTATGCCGCCAGCATAGAAGTGCTTCAAGATTTTGCTGTACAAAAAGAGAGTTCGGAGATCTGTTTTGTGGAAAATACTTACGATGAAGTGTTGGCAAAGCATATGGATATAGACATGCCGGGCGAAACCATAGATACTCAAGGCAATGTAGTGGGAACGCATAAAGGCTATATGCACTACACTATAGGCAAAAGGAGAGGATTCTTTGTCAACGGCGCCCATGATCCGCATTTTGTATTGGACATCGAACCTGAAAAAAACCAAATCATTGTAGGAACAAAAGAAAAACTTGAAGTAAATGCCTTTGAGGCAAAGCAGATCAATCTTTTTGAGGAAAAAAAGGAGTTTGACTGCAAAGTGAAAGTGCGCTATAGAACAAAAGCTGTTGCTTGCCGTGTCACGATAGAAAACGAAAGAGCCAAAGTAAGTTTGGAAGAGCCGGTTTTTGGGTTGGCCAAAGGTCAGATTGCAGCATTTTATGAGGGGCATAAACTGATAGGAGGAGGGGTAATCTGCTAGGCATGCCTTCGGATTATTCTTTTGAAGAGTTTTGCTCTTTAGATTCTCTTTCGTTCCTTTCAAACGTTTTGGAATCTTTTTCTTTCTGGACCGAAGAGATCCAAAGCCAGTTGATCAGAAAATAGACCAAACCTGAAACCACAATAGAATAAAAAGCAGTTCCGACATAAAGGGGTACAAGTATGTCTGAAAAATGTGCGGTAAACCATTCCATGGTAAGCTCTATATCCTGAATTCCTTCACGTCCCAAGATAAAATTACCTGTCAGATATTCTATAAAGTAAACTACAGGCATGGTAAAAGGATTGGTAAGCCAGACCATGGAGAGAGCTATGGGTACATTGAAACGTACAAAGGGGGTAGTGGCAACCACTGCAAGCATTTGCATCGGCATGGGAATAAAAGCCCAAAAAAGTCCTACAAACACACCTCTGGTCACCGTCTTTCGATTGATAGAAAGATAAGTTCTTGGAAGATTGTATTTGTCTAAAAAAGTATCTATTTTGCTTTTTTCGGATGACTTTCTTTTAAAGACTTTACGTATCATGCCGCTCCTGATAAAATAATTTGCGTAAGTGTAGTGTCGCAGAGCTTTAAATCACCTTTTTATTAAGTTTGGTGTAAAATACATTCCAACAAATAGATACAAAAAGGTACACCCATGAGCGGATATATGATTTTTTCGGGCACTGCAAATCCAGAGCTTTCTCAGCAGATTGCAAATTATCTTGAAATGCCTCTTTCAAGAGCAACAATCAATCGTTTTTCAGATGGCGAAATCAATGTGCAGATCGCAGAAAGTGTGCGCGGTAAAGACGTGTTTATCGTGCAGCCTACTTGTGCGCCTGCAAATGATAATCTCATGGAGCTTCTTATTATGACGGATGCGCTCAAGCGTTCTTCTGCCAAATCAATTACTGCGGTTGTGCCTTATTATGGGTATGCCAGACAGGACAGAAAAGCTGCACCCAGAGTTCCGATTTCTGCAAAACTGGTAGCCAATCTTATGGAAACAGCCGGAATCACCCGTATGGTAACCGTAGATTTGCATGCTTCTCAAATCCAAGGGTTTTTTGATATACCGGTGGATAATCTTTATGGGGCTATTTTATTTATAGACTACATTAAGGCGAAAAATCTTCCAAATCCCGTCATCGCATCTCCGGATATCGGGGGTGTAGCAAGAGCAAGATATTTTGCAAAAAAACTGGGTCTTGACATGGTTATTGTCGACAAGAGACGTGAAAAAGCCAATGTGGCAGAAGTGATGAATATCATTGGCGACGTAAAAGGCAGAGATGTCATTTTGATTGATGACATGGTAGATACGGCAGGAACCATGCTTAAGGGGGCGGCTGCACTTAAAAAACTCGGCGCAAACTCAGTTATGGCGTGCTGTACACATCCTGTACTCTCGGGACAAGCCTACGAGCGTATCGAAGAGGGGGATTTGGATGAATTAGTCGTGGCAAATACCATTCCAATGCAAAAACAATCACCCAAGATCAAAATGCTTTCTACGGCCTCTATGCTGGGGGAAGTGATACGAAGAGTGCATAACAACGAGAGTGTAAACTCACTGTTTGAGACGAATTAATGACAAAAACAGTACCTCAATCCCATATACGTAATTTTTCAATTATTGCACATATTGACCATGGGAAATCAACTTTAGCTGACCGTATTATACAAGAGTGCGGAGCAGTATCCGAAAGACAGATGTCCTCACAGGTCATGGACACCATGGATATTGAAAAAGAACGCGGCATCACCATTAAAGCGCAAAGTGTTCGGTTGGATTACAAGAAGGACGGGGAGGATTATATCCTCAACCTTATCGACACTCCGGGCCATGTTGATTTTTCATATGAGGTGAGCCGTTCTTTAGCTTCAAGTGACGGCGCATTGCTCATTGTGGATGCCGCACAAGGTGTGGAGGCCCAGACTATAGCCAATGTCTATATCGCCATGGAAAATAATCTGGAACTTTTACCTGTTGTCAACAAAATAGACCTTCCTGCTGCTGATCCCGATAGAGTGCTGGCCGAATTGGAGGAAGCTATAGGGATTGATGCAACCGAGCACAATCTTGTTTCGGCCAAAACAGGAGAGGGGGTTAAAGCCCTTATTGACTCTATTATCGAGCGTGTACCTCCGCCCAAGGGGGATGCGAATGCACCCGCTAAAGCATTAATCTATGACAGTTGGTTTGACAATTATCTGGGGGCACTTGCCTTGGTGCGTGTATTTGACGGAAGTATCAAAAAAGGACAGATGGTCAAGGTGATGGGGACAAAAGATGAACATCAAGTGCTTAATCTCATGTATCCAAATCCTATCGCACCTGTCAAGACCAATGAAATTCGTACCGGCGAGATCGGTATTGTGGTGATGGGATTAAAAACAGTAGATGCCCTTCAGGTGGGTGATACCATTACTGATTCTAAAAATCCAACTGCAGAGATGATTGCAGGATTTGAGCCGGCAAAACCTTTTGTATTTGCGGGGATCTATCCTATAGAAACGGATAAATTTGAGGATTTGCGTGATGCGCTGAATAAACTTAAACTCAATGACTCTTCGCTCAGCTTTGAGCCGGAAAGTTCGATGGCGCTTGGGAGCGGATTTAGGACAGGCTTTTTGGGAATGTTGCATATGGAGGTGGTCAAAGAGCGGCTTGAGCGTGAATTTGACTTGGAGCTTATCGCTACTGCACCTACGGTAGTGTATCGTGTGAAGCAAACCAACGGAACAGAGCTAGAGATACAAAATCCCAGCGAACTTCCCGAGCCGCAAAAGATAGATACAATTTATGAGCCTTATGTCAAAGCAACGATCCTGACACCCCAGGAGTATGTAGGAAATCTCATAAAACTGCTCAATGACCGCCGCGGAATACAGATAAAGATGGACTATCTCAGTGAAACGCGTGTGCTCATGGAGTATGATATTCCCATGAATGAAATCGTAATGGATTTTTATGACAAGCTAAAATCCATAACGAAAGGCTATGCGAGTTTTGATTATGAGCCGATCGGATTTAGGCCCGGCAACCTTGTCAAGCTGGATATCCGAGTAGCGGGAGATATCGTGGATTCCCTTTCAATCATTGTGCCCGAAGAGAAAGCGCGTACAAGAGGACTTGCTTTTGTTGCGCAGCTAAAAGAACTTATCCCCAGACAGCTTTTTGAGGTGGCGATTCAGGCAAGTATCGGCAACAATGTCATTGCACGAAGCAATGTTAAATCGATGGGCAAAAATGTGACGGCAAAATGTTATGGTGGAGATATTACGCGAAAAAGAAAGCTTTTGGAAAAACAAAAAGCAGGGAAAAAACGTATGAAATCCATCGGGAAGGTTGAAGTCCCGCAAGAAGCATTTATGGCCGTATTGAAGCTTGAGGGCTGAGAATAAGTGGGCTGGGCACTGCATCTGCATCTTCTTGCTGCCATCTCTTGGATCGGGGGTTCTATTTTTATGTTTGTGTTGGGTGTTTCGTTGAGAGACAAACAAAAACAAAAAGAGGTTTATCCTCATCTTGGACCGATATTTGGGTATTTTGAGCTGGTTGCTTTAATTCTTTTGCTCGCAACAGGTACGTATATGATAGTGGATAACGGATTGATTTATCAACTCTCAAGCGATACAGACTCCGAAGTGCTTGATTCCTTACGCAAGAAGCTCTGGCTTGTTGGCGTACTTTTGATATTGACCGTTATCCATTTTGTGATTGCGCTCAAAACTAATACCAAAGAGAGAACACCCGTGCAAAACCTTTTTTCAAGAGGCTCTTCAATGCTGATATTTCTGCTGAACCTTTGGGTGCTGCATTATGCAATGGTGATACGGGACATATTATAATCTGCCGGATTAACTTCGCTAAATTCTACTCATTGGGAAAATGAAGAAATTTTTAGAAACAAAAGAGAGTAAAAATAAATTTATCCAAGAATCCAACACCTTTTGATAGCATAGTTTTACAATAAAGTTTGATACAATAAAAAACGGGGTAGTGTGCGGGATAGGTGATATGTCCTGAAAACCAAAAAGGGGAGGAATGGAAATGTTTATAGTAAATCAAATAGTTTGGAAAAAAGCTGCAGCGGTATGCTTTTTAATATCGGCAATTGCCTGCAGCGCGGCAGCAGATGATGTGACGGACAGTATCGAGGAAGCTGTTGATGCCTATAAAAAAGGTGAATATAAAAAAGCAAGCGAAGAGCTTACCTATGCACTCGAGTCCATTAACCAGAAAAAAGGAAATAGTCTTAAAATCTATCTTCCGGAGCCTCTTGAAGGCTGGACGGCGGACGAAGCAACTGCGCAGACGGCAAATGCAGCTATGCTGGGAGGAGGAACAATGTTGAGCCGAACCTATCATAAGTCCGAATCCCTCATTACGATAGAAATGGTCATGGATTCTCCGTTAATGCAAGGAATAGCAATGATGATGGCCAATCCGATGTTTAGATCTTCAGAAATAGGAGAGCTTACTCGGATCAACAAAGAAAAAGCGATGATTAAATACGACAACAAAGAAAAATCAGGCGATATTACAATGATTGTGGCAAACCGTATTATGGTAACAGTAAAAGGTGAAACTGTCTCCAAAGAAGAGCTGATCGCATATGCGAAGGCAATTGATCTTAAAAAACTTAAAGCAATGGAATAATAAAGTTAGGTTTATGAAAAATAACTCTTTGATCCATAAAACTAAAATCCGCAATCAGTACGTGTTATAATTTCGTATGCGATGTTTTTCCTGTTCAAAACTTAGTTTTTCCATCCTCTGCAAAAGCTGTCAAGAGAAGCTTTTTGTGCCTACGATTACCAAAAGGACGGTAGGTACTTTGGAAGTGGTCAGTTTTTTTAAATATTCTGCCTTGGAATCCTTGCTTCATACCAAGCATAAGCCCGAAGGGTATCGTATCTTTAGGGCTTTGGCTCAGATGACGATGCGTCCATTCATCGAAAAGTTTATGCAATTTGATGATAAAAAGATATGTGTTGTCGGAATTGATGAGCGGGTTAAAAACGGTTATGCGCATGTGGCATTATTGACACATGTCATGAAACACAAAAATGCAATACCTTTGCATGGCGCCCTTATGGCCAAAAACAAAGTCAACTATTCGGGCAAAACCCTTCAGTACCGTTTGGACCATCCCAGGGATTTTGTTTATAAAGGCAAGCCTAATATCGATGTGGTGCTTGTGGATGACATCATCACAACGGGCATTACGCTTCAAGAGGCGCAAAAAGTGCTGCTGGAACACGGGGTGAATGTGCTTTTTGCGTTGACTTTGGCAGATGCGCAGGAGTAGCTGTTTTATAAAGCAGTTTTTTTGAAGTAAAGGATACATTATCTGCATGAAATACAACAAATTTGATTGCTGCTGTCATTATTATTGCTGTACTTTTTCCAATCTATCGGTTTTAAAGCCGCAAGGCGTTTTTGATACTCTTCTTTGCTGATCTCCTCGTAGGGCATCTGTTCATAGATGCCTGTTGTATTGTAGGGCATCATGGAAACTGATTTGATGAGCGGCACAAACCGTGCGAGCATATGTTCGATCTGGCCTCCTTCTTCTTGCGCATCAAAAGAGATCGTGCAGCTGACCATATTGTCACTCCATTCGCGCTGAAGCATCGCCAAGAAAGCAAACTGCTCCCATGCGGATACTTCCGATACTTTGCGGGTTTTGCCCTGATCTATAGGAAATTCGAAGACTGTCGTGTTGGTGCTGTAGCGGTCCGGCTCATTGGGGATGTCGGCTGACTTGAGTAGCTTGCAAATGGGGGCGTCATTTGCTACCCGCATACGGCGGATGGCGTAGCGGAAGTTTGGGAAGTGCATCCCGGAGCTGACCCCGACAAGTTGGCTGATGGTACCTGATGGTTTTACTGTGGTTACCCGTATCGAAGGCGGGATATTGGCTTGGGCAGCCAGTTTGCGGTTAAGTGAATACACCAGCTTATATCCTTTTCGCAGTCTGCGGATCAGTTCCGCCGTCCCCAGCATATCGAGCATCTCTGTAATCCCTGAAAGGCTCACGCCGATGCGGCGGTTTCGCAAGATGATTTCATTGGTTTCGCTCCGGTGTGTCGGAAGCAGCGCTACAGTGGAGGCGTAAAAGGCGGCAAATTCCAGCGCTTTGTAAAATGCTGCTTCGTCTTCGCAGCGGGTATGAAAGACTTCGGCAAGGTTGCACAGCTCGAAACTCTCCAGCGCAATCTCGGAGCAGGGGTTTGCCAGATAGGCTTTGTCTTTCGCTTTTTCGCCGTATCTGGCATACTTCTGTACATTGATCAGGTTCATGATGCCCGGTTCGCCGTTGTCTTTGATATGTTTGGCAATGCAGGAAAGTTTTTGGAAGTCTTCGTCTTTTTCAAGCACGACGGTGTTATTGGATACCCACCCTATGGCAGCGCGTTCGGGGTTTTTGGCATAGTCTTTGAGTTCCAGAAAGGTTTTATCATCGATCGACCCCAAAGCGATCTGCGCACTTCGCCGGACATTGCCTGCCACGACGCAGACACCGATAGCGTTCATAATATCTGCAACGCACCGCGTCGAATTGCAAAGGCCCTGAGCGTAGGTATCAAGGTAGCTTTCGATACGCTTATGCAGCTGTTGCAGCGGTGCAGGCCCTGAAGCCGTACCGCCAAAGCCTTTGATGGGCGAGCCTTCAGGGCGGATCGCAGAATAGTCAAAAACATGCCATGCTCCGTTTTTGGTATAGCTTTCTATCAGCAGCCTGACTGAAGCGACCCATCCCTCACGGCTATCGGGAATGATAAATACGGCAGGGCGGCTTTTGTGGGGCATAGAGACATTTTCGCCTTTCCAGGCGGTATTGAACCCTACGCCTACGCCGCACATCAGCATGTCCATCGTCCAGTCTGCCGCCGCCGCCAGCTCGGCGGTATCGACTGCGCCGCAGTTGTTCAGCGCCGCACTTCCGCGCTCATAAATATAGTCCGTTCCCATGATCCACAGTCCCCGTCCGGGAGGCAGCCACTGCATCTGAAACATGGCATCTGCCAGCGCATGGGCATACGTCTGCCATTGCTGTTCATTCCATGATAGATCGTTCATAATGTAGTGGTTTTTGCGTACGGAGATCACACCGTTGATTACACGTATCACGGTATCGGCCCAGTGTTCCTGCGAGCCGTCAGGTTTGATGCGGCTATAGGTGCGGTAGTAGACCGCTTCGCCAAAACCCCCAAAGCCAAAATATGCCTGCTTTTTGCGAAGCTCTTGGCAATAGGTTTCATCCAGGTAAAAGCGCTCTTTGACGATCATGTTTTATCCTTGTTCTTCCGTTGCATTAAACATTCATACTTATTTTCTTGTTTCCGCAGTTTTTGTTTGTAGTGCACGCACGGTTTTGTCGGAATGAGAAAATTGATAGATTGCTTTTGTTTTCCATCCATCCTTCGGAATTATTTGTCTTTTATTGTAACCAATGTCAAATTGTGCAGTCCGTTCTTTTGAAGCATATCCAAGACTAAAACGATCCTTTTGTAGATCACCTCTTCATCTATTCTTATAATAATGACTCTTTTTTTATCTGTTATTTTTTTCAGTGCCTCTTCAAGCAGTTCAAGTGTTACCTCTTTACCTCCAAACGCGATCTGCTCTTCGGAAAGTTCAATGGTAATCCGCTCTTCTTCAATATCCAGTTTCTGTGCGTTAGAGCTGGGAAGATTTAAGAGAAGCGCCAATTCTTCTTTTTTAAATATCGATGTGACGATAAAAAATATAATCAGGATAAACACTACATCAATAAGCGGTGTCATCTCCAGCTGTAACGGTTCCCGCCGTTTCATAATTGCTCCAGCACTTCTTTTTCAATGTCGATCTCAATCTTATCCAGAAGACTCATGAAGTAGTTATAGCCGATATAGTGAGGGATGGCCACGATCAGTCCGGCAACCGTCGTGATCAAGGCAACAGAAATACCTGAAGAGAATACCGCGGGATCTCCAAGCCCCTGTTGGCTGATAGCATCAAACGCACTTAAGACACCGACCACCGTTCCAAGCAAGCCTAAAAGCGGCGCAATAGAGGCAATGGTCTTAACCGTATTCAGCCCAAATTCCATCGATTTGATCTGGGCATCAATCGCATTTTGCATGGATGTTTGCTTGGTGGGAAGATTGTGTTCGCCGACAAAGGAGAGGATTTTTTTGATGATCTTCTCTTTTTGCCATCTTGCTATAGCCAGAACGATAAATTTCCATACCATGATCGTAAAACCGATAATATTCAATCCAATGAGAATATAAACGATAATACCGCCTCTGTCTATATAGTGCATCATATCTAGCATTGTAAACTCCTAATTCAAAATTTTATATTTGATCGATACCGATAAAGAAACGGATTGTTTACCAACCTCTTCAGGGATGGGAGGAAATGATCCGATTTCTTTAAGTACCCTGACCGCGGCAAGATTTAACCGTTCATGGGAACACTTTTTTACCACACGAATATTACCGATTGCACCATCTTTGCTTATCGTAAAGGTAACATACACGATACCCTCCTGCCTCAATTTTTTTGCGATGCTCGGATATCTTTTTTTCCGCTCTATTATCTTTCGTACTTTTAAATAATAATGTTCTTTAAGCGCTCCTCCCCCTCCAGATCCTGATATCTGTCCTCCGGACAGCCCTTCTGAAGCACTTTTCATATTTTTGGTTTTGGTTCTTTGGTTCCTTGATTCTTTTTTCTTGACACTCTCTTTTTTTTTGATAGGCTTTGGAATTGCCGGGACCTTCTCCTCTGCCGTAAGTTTAGGTTCGGGGAGAGGAATTTCTTCAATGACAGGTTCGTCAATAGGGTCAGGAACAATTTCTTCAATGACAGGCTCATCAACAGAATCGGGAACAGTTTCTTCCATTATAGGTTCATCAACAGACTCGGCTCCTTTGATGGAAACCTGTTGGAGATTTACAACAAAAGAAACTTTTCCACCGGCCTGTGCTTCATATATTTGCTGATCGACCTTATACGAACTCAGCACATACGTATGGAGCAGCACAACAATGACAAATGAAGAAAAGAAAACAGTTTTACTCTTCATGTATTCGGGCCTGTCTCCAACGTTGATTTTATATTTATTTTTATACAAAACGTGTAAAGAAAAGTAAGACGTACAAATGAATAAGCATCTATTGAACTCTCAACTTTCCTCACCTCTCACTGCCTATACTGATACTGCTATAGATCGACAGTACACCAATATAGATAAGATCGTTAATATTATAACCTTTTGAAGGTTGAATTCAAAGTCATTTTCTATGGTTTCTTCCAGCTGTATGTTTTTAATTTTTGCCGTATAAATATTATCGTATTCTTTTATGCAATGAACATGATTTACTATTTTAAAGAGCAGGGTTTAATGAGAGCAGGGTGATGGAAGTGCCACGGCTCGATCCATTTCTCATTTCCAGGCTGTACACAAGTCAAGGAAACTGCGAGAATGAGAATACAATACCCGTTAGTGCGTGCGCTGGAGCGTGCACCCGCCAAGAATCTCTTTTTGCGTAGCGTTTATGATGGATTGAATTTCACTGTTGTTTGAAACAGCTTTTTTAATGATTGCCATCGCTTGTTTGCGCCTGCCTGTACGGCATAAGAGATCAGACAAATTGTTAAGTGCCAGAGGATGCAGAGGCTCTATGGATAAGAGTTTACGATAGTATTTTTCTGCGGCAGTGAATTTGTTTGAGTGATAGTAAGCATTAGCTAATGCAAAAAGTATATCAATGTCTTTTGGCCAACGTTGCAAAGCGCTTCTATATGCAATGATAGCGTTGTCTCTCATACCTGTTTTTTCAAGATCATATGCAGATCGTAGAAATGCTTTGGACGAAGCGGTTGCCGGCAAATATCCCGGCGGAAGAAGCACAACACCCCAATTGCCGCTTCGTTCCCACAGTCTTTTGAATGTTGCAACGTTCATTGCTTCATTCGGCCGATCGGAAAAGTGCATCAAAATGGTCTGATCCTTCTTGTTGTATCCTGTTACAGGAGCATAATGCCATAGCGGATACCAAGAATAGCCTCGGTTAAGCAGTACGATGACAGGATGTTGTTTTTCCAGTTCATGGAGCAGTGCATCAAGTGTTGGCGCCAACGTATAGGCGAGCAGACCGTTTGCCCGTGCAGTGGCCATCAGTTCTATTTGCAGTGTGCCGCCTTTTGCGGGAATCAATGTCCGTGCATCGAGTTCCTCCTGCGATAGACGGGGAGTATAGGAGGTTGTTGCATGCCAGTAGGAGGAGATCATTTCGATCGATGTAGCCGCGCACAAGTCGGAGCGCGGAGTCACAAAAGGAACGCTGATACTTGATGAAGTAACGCGTTGTGTTGATAATACTAAAGGCTCTTTGGGCCCACACCCGCTTAGTATCATCGCAGCAGCGAGAGCCGGCAGGAAGCAGGTGAGGCAGTCTTTTTTCACTCTATCGGACAGAACGGGTAAAATCAAAGACTTTAGTCAATCCGAGAATATCCGTAATCAGTAAAACGACAAAGATAAATACGGCAGCACCGACCAATGTACCAAGAACGTCACCGCCAGCCGGCAACGTATCTATCTCATTGACAAATCTTGATGCCTCTTCGTCCGTCATTGCTGCAACTCTGTCTTTGATCATTTTTGGTTCAACATCCATTTGTTCCAATATTTTTGCAACGTCTTGACGAGCAGCAAATTGAATGATCCTGTCTTTTGAAGATAAAATTTCCGTTTGTTTGAAAAGAGCTTCTGTAGAAGCTATTTGTGCCCACGAAGTTTGAGTAAACAGTGTTATGCTTAAAATGAATGATAAAATAAGTTTTGATATATTCATTAGTAATCCTTCTTGATTAATTTTGATAACTTTTTAAAATTTAAAAGACCGATATCATTATCTGTTATTTTAATTGTCTTATGATTAAATACTGCTTATGGTTAAAAAAGGCGGTGACTGAATCTGCTGCATTTGCCTCATTGTTGCCGACGTGAAAAGGTGAGTGTCCGCTCGCTTTTGCGGTCAAAGCATGTGTTAGATTTGGAAAGAGGGACATTTTTTACTATAATAGAATTTCATAGAAAAATTATATCCAAAAGGGAATATTTTGAGTAAGTTTAGTTTGTATCCGGTTACTTTGGATGGTTTAGATATAGCGGCAAAAAGAGAAGAGATAAGGGCATATTTTCACAACACTTATGATATTTTTGAGAAGATTTTTGAAGTGCTTAAAAGCGATGAGGTCTTTTACAAAAAATCGGAACCGACCCGCCATCCGATGATATTTTATTTTGGACATACCGCAACGTTTTTTATAAATAAACTTATCCTCATGAAGATAATCAAAGAGCGTATAAATCCTGAATTTGAATCCATTTTTGCAGTCGGCGTGGATGAGATGGAGTGGGATGATTTGGAGAGCGGACATTACAGATGGCCCAAAGTCGATGAGGTTAGGGCGTATCGTAAAAAAGTAAGAGAGATTGTTGATGAACTTATAACTACGCTTCCGCTAACCCTTCCCATAACGCAAGACTCCGATATGTGGATAATTTTAATGGGGATAGAGCATGAGCGCATCCATATAGAAACTTCTTTGGTTTTGCACCGTCAGATGCCCATAGAGTTTATACAAGAAGTTGAAGAGTTTAATATCTGCACCCACTCCTCAAGCGCGCCTAAAAATGAGATGCTTGCTATTAAAGGCGGCGATGTTGTTTTGGGTAAAGAGAAGTCGCACAATCTCTACGGATGGGATAACGAATATGGCAGATATTCGCACTATGCGGACGATTTTAAGGCTTCAAAATATTTGGTAAGCAACGGCGAATTTATGGAGTTTGTAAAAGAGGGCGGATATGAGGATGAAGCTTTTTGGGACGAAGAGGGAAGAAGATTTTTAAAAATAAGCGGCGCAAAACACCCGACTTTTTGGGTAAAGGATGGAAACGGTTTTAAATACAGAACACTTGCCAAGGTTATAGATATGCCCCTTGACTGGCCTGTTGATGTAAATGCGCTTGAAGCAGAGGCGTTTTGCCGCTACAAAAGCAAGAAAGAGGGGGCAAACTACTCTCTGCCCAGCGAAACAGAATACCGCCTTATATACGAGTATGCAAAACTAGAGGATATTCCGGACTTTCACGAGAGCAGGGCAAATTTGAATTTCTACCACTATTTCAGCTCATGTCCCGTAAATGAGTTTGGTTTCAACGGTATATACGATGTGGTCGGAAATGTGTGGCAGTGGAGCCGCACGCCGATTTTCGGTTTTGAGGGATTTGAATTTCATCCGGCATACGATGACTTTTCAACACCGACATTTGACAATAGGCATGCGCTCATTTTAGGTTCATCGTGGGCAAGCAGCGGAAATCTTATCATGAAACATTCCCGTTATGCGTTTCGCAGACACTTCTACCAAAATGCCGGGTTTAGATATGTCATCTCAAAAAGCGAGTCAAAGAGTAAAAACGATGTTTACGAGAGCGACGAGCTTGTGTCGCAGTATTGCGAGTTTCAGTACGGAGATGACTATTTCGGCGTGAAAAACTTTGCAAAAGAAACGGCAAACATAGCTTCAAAATTTGCAAAAGAACGCACAAAAGCACTTGACCTTGGCTGTGCGACAGGTCGTTCAACGTTTGAGCTTGCAAAGCGTTTTGATGAGGTAGAGGGGATCGATTTCTCTGCCAGATTTATAGGTGTTGGCGTAAAGCTCAAAAATGAGGGCTATGTAGCCTACATGGCAAAAACGGAGGGAGATTTGAGTCAAGAGAAAAAAGTAACCATACAAGAGCTTGGTTATGAGAGCATAAAAGAGAAAGTCGCTTTTTGGCAAGGCGATGCGTGTAACCTGAAACCGAATTTCAACTCTTACGACTTAGTTATGGCGACAAATCTTATAGATAGGCTCTACAATCCGCGGCTCTTTTTGGACAGTGTTCATGAGAGGCTAAACAGGAACGGAGTTTTGATGTTGACCTCTCCCTATACATGGCAAGAGAGTTCAACCAAAAAAGAGTTTTGGCTCGGCGGATACAAAGATGAGAACGGCAAAGAAGTTAAAACGCTAGATACGCTAAAAGAGATTTTGAACAAAAATTTTGAACTTGTTCATCTGCAGGATTTGGAGTTTGTCATAAGAGAGACAGCCAGAAAGTTTCAGCACAGCATAGCGCAGGTGAGTGTTTGGAGGAAAAAGTGAACTATGACTTTTCAGTCTCTGCACCAAGAGAAGATACAAATGCGGAAAAGTACGCTCTTAGAGAGAAGCTTTTCGGTACAAATGAGGTGCTTCCTGTGTGGGTGGCGGATATGGATATCGATACGCCATGTTTTGTGCTTGAAGCGGTAAAAAAACGCTTAGAGCATCCCGTCATAGGGTATGAGGAAGTGCCGCCAAGCATGTTTCTTGCCCAGATAGAGTGGATGAAAAACAATCACGGTGCGGAGTTTGCCTTAGAAGAGATGCTCTATTCGCACTCGGTGGTAGCAAGTATGAACGTCGCCATAGAAGCATTTACGCAAAAGGGCGATAAAGTTATCGTCCAAACACCCGTATATCCGCCATTTTTTCACAGTGTCATAGAGCATGAGAGAGAGCTTTTGAAAAATCCTCTCAAACACAGAGAGGACGGAAGCTACACTTTTGACATAGATGATTTAAAATCAAAAATAGACAAAAAAACCAAACTTCTGCTTCTGTGTTCTCCGCACAATCCTGTCGGGCGTGTTTGGAGGAGAGAAGAGCTTGAGGAGATTTTAGAACTCTGTTTGAAGCATAACATCGTGGTATTTAGTGACGAGATCCACTGCGATTTGGTGTATGTGCCAAATGTGCATATTCCGTTTGCCTCTTTGAACCAAAGAGCAAGAGAGATAACCGTCACGGCTATCGGTCCCGGGAAAACATTTAACATGGCGGGTTTTGCCATAAGCGCGGTTGCTATACCAAACAAAGAGTTAAGAGCAAAATTTAAAAACGTTTACGACCGCATACATTTTGCGCACGGGTGTTCTCTCTCTCATGCCGCCTTTGAAGCTGCGTACAGGGAAGGCAAAGAGTGGCTCGAAGCGCTTCAAATACATCTGTTGAAAAATTATCGGATGCTAGATGAGGTATGCAAAAAGTTTGGACACCGCATAAAACTTACCCCGATGGAGGGGACATATTTGGCTTGGCTTGACTGCAGAGGTTTGGGGCTTTGCGACAAAGAGTTGAGAGATTTTTTTGTTCATAAGGCGGGGCTTGGACTAAGCACAGGGATAAGTTTTGGCAGAGAGGGAAGCGGTTTTATGAGATTGAATTTTGCAGTCTCCTCTGCGAAAATGGCACAAGTGATAGAAAAACTGCAAAAAGCATTGCAAGAGCATAGGAACTAGAAGTGGTTAAGAAAAATTGGGATGGTATAAGTTTCAGTTGCATGCAACGAAACAACGAATGACAGAGCAACACGGCTTAACTTTAAAAACTTCATACTTATCCTTAAATTTAGTTTTAAATAGTTATTTTACAAATATCAGTTTGTAGTATAACGCAAAGCTAAGGGGCGGCTACAAGCGGCGCGTAAAATACGAAGCATGCGCCGATTGGAGACGTCCAGCGAGCAACGCGAGCGAACCTTGAGCGCCTTGTTATGTGCCTTAATCAGATTCATCTATTACGGTTTCATTTGTTTCTATTGTGTCAATTACATCAAATGTTAAATCGTTAAGTTTTGTTTTTAAGTCAGCCAAAATACTATTCACTCTACTTTCTATAAATTGGTCAATGGCGTCTTCTGGCAATACTCCGCTTCTTGCCCAATCTAGTATCTCACCGGAAAGTAAATGGGAAGGCATAATTGCTTCAAATTCTGGTTTATCGTAGTCTTTCATGTACTCAAGTGGATTTCTATTTGTAATATCAAGATTCGTTATTTGCGTTAAATAAGCAATATTCATTAAGCTGTCGCTTGTTATTTTATTTTTATGTTTGTTGTTCAGAACATATTCAGAATTTGTGGGAAAAATGTGGTGTAGATTTGGTTTGTCGGTGGAGAAAAAGAAGTTTTGAACTAACACTTCTCTGTCGCAATGTTCCCAATCTTTGGGTTGGGCGCTTGCATATAGCGCCAAAATAGCTCTACTCATTCTGCCTTTTGAGCTATACGTTGCCGAACGAAGTCTTTGCTTGTCTATTAAGAACCGGTCAAATGCAAGAGGTTCGTTTTTCTTTCCTTTGCTTAGGAATTCTATATGTTGTCCTAACTGCGTTGTATTGCTTAATTTATCTTCATTGTGAAAGCTATTAAACCAAAAATATTTTTTCAGTAAACCATAGTCAGGGGAGCTATTTTTATAAAAGTAAGCTGTAACGGTAAAATAAAAGTAACGAAATGGAATTAAGTATGGGGTTTTTAGATGCAAATGATTTTCAAAAAAGTCAAACGTTTTTAGCATGGCTTTCTTTGTTTCTTCCCACACTGCCAAAATATGTTCTGTTTTTATTTCATTCAAGTACCTGTCTGTAATATTTCTTACTCCACTATCAGGAACATTGTGATTTATGATAATTGCCAGTATTTGTAGATAATCAAGGTCACTAATTTTCAGGAACTCACTGTTATTATGATCTCTAAAATCATCAATTAACTCACGGAGATAAAATCCATCTTCACTTTGTGTAGCTGTCTTGAATGTTTTTGCTACAACAATATCAAATATATTTAATGGTTTTCCTGCTTGATTTATTCTCTCAAAAATCTGACAAACTTCTGAAACCTGAATGCCTTTAACTTCTATGAATGAAATTCTGTAATTATCAAGAACCCCTTTAATTTTTGAAAGCTCTAATAGTATTTGATGATTGAAGTCTTTGTTGACAGTTTGACTATTGAATACGCTTGTCTGAACAGTCGTAAAGTTGTTTTTTATGTCTATAAGTTTAACGATTAACCCTTCATCAAATTTCTTTTTCTTGACTGTATTAGGCTTTAATTCTCCGTTTCTGTCATCAATTTCACTCCAAAATAAAAACCTGCTACGGTAGCTTTCATCGTCTGTGTCGCTGTCAATCGGAATTGTAAGGTCAACATAGATCAAAGGATTGAATCCTGGCCGCCCTTCAATGCTTCCACCGTAAAGAGATGTCAAAAGTGAAGTCGTTCTCTGTTGCCCATCAAGAATATATTGATATTCTGTTCTGCTAAAATTTGTATCTGTAATTTGATGCCCACCAATTTGTCTATGATTTTGAAGTTTTAAGTCAGTTTTCCAAACAAGAATGCTTCCCAGAGGATAGAATTTATAAATGCTGTCCCATAGTTTTTTAACATTTTGCTGTTCCCAAACTACGCTGCGCTGAAAAGTTGGAATTTGATAGTTCTTAGCGATTAACTCGTCAAGGTAAGTTGTCAAACCTTTGTTTGTAGGAAATATCCTGTCTGTGTAATTCATTTTTTCTTCCTATTAATTTGTGGTACTTCTAACTAAGGCACATAACGGTTGAGTTGAGAAATATTTGAGCCGCAGGGTCAAATATTCCTCTCCAATGATTTGTTATGTTTCTATATTTAATAGCTGTTCAAATTCTTCTTGATTTTCTATGTCGTTTTTCTCGTCCCACCTCTCCTTAGGTGGGATGCATAGGAAGGCTGAAAGTCATTAAACTATGACAGTCTACCAGAACCTATCAACCTCTATCAATCCGCTCATCCCATTATAGTCTCTTGCACTTGAATATCTCCAATGTTCAGGCTTATCCACGTATCCTCTTTTTACAGGGTTTTGATGGATATATTCGATCTTGCTTTTTAGCATAAGGTCATTCTGTATCAATTTTGGTTGATAACCTTCCTCCCATACCTGATAGGTTTTCTCTTTTCTGTGAGCCTTTTTATAAAATGCCAACTGATCCAATAAGGTCGTAACATTTTCTTTATGTAAAAGCTTCAGCAGCTCTACAGCTGTAAACTTCTTAAAAGATGCCATACTTTTTTTTAAGTCATTACTTTGTACAACCATATGCAAGTGGTTTTCGAGTATCACGTAAGCGTGTAGCTTTAGAGCATCTTGTTTTTGTAAAAACTTCAGGCAATTCAGTACGATCTCTACACTCTCTTTTCTTGTAAATATAGGTAGCCAATGTAAGATCGTGCATGTTACAAAATGTGGATGGGTTGGTTCATAGATTTTATATCTGCTTCTTCCCATGATTTCTCTTTTTTATTAAGTATAGATGACTAAGAGATTGATGAGAACTTTTATGTCAGATTGTAATATTTTTTTAGTTTCAGGGATTATCAGTTATAGAGTATGCCTATGCATCCCACCTACGGAGAGGTGGGACGAGAAAAACGAGGGATTTATTGCAGGCCTGGATAGATTTAAGAAGTATACAGGAATTACTTGGGCATAAAAGTGTAGAGACGACCATGATCTATACCCATGTGGTGGCAGAGATGAACAAAGGCAGGGTGGTTAGTCCGTTGGATATGCTATAATTTTCCCATGAACATGACACAAAATCTGCAAAAAGTTAAACAATTGTTACAACAAGCCGATGCGATCTTTATTACTGCCGGGGCAGGGATGGGGGTTGACAGCGGGCTGCCCGATTTTAGGGGGAAAGAGGGATTTTGGCAGGCCTATCCCAAAGCCAAAGCGCTTGGGCTGGAGTTTGAAGAGCTGGCAAACCCCAAGTGGTTTGAGGATGACCCCAAACTTGCATGGGCCTTTTACGGCCATAGGCTCCATCTTTACCGTGATACCGTACCTCATGAGGGTTTTAAAAAACTGCTTGAGCTATCTTATACTAAAAAATATGGTTCTTTTGTTTTTACTTCCAATGTCGATGGGCAATTTCAAAAAGCAGGGTTTGAAGAGAGCAGGGTGATGGAGTGTCACGGCTCGATCCATTATCTGCAATGCTGCAATGACTGTCAAGGAAAGGTATGGAGCGCAGAAAATACCAATATCGAGATCACGGAAAGCTTTCAGGCCAAAGAACCGCTGCCAAGCTGTCCTTCGTGCGGCGGTATGGCACGGCCGAATATCCTGATGTTCGGAGACTTTGGATGGAACTATCATCGTACAAATGCACAAAGAGAGGAGCTTAAAAGTTGGATGCAGATGCTGGAGGATCATGGAGCGAAGCTAGCCGTTATCGAAGCGGGGGCAGGTACGGCCGTGCCCACCGTGCGAAATACCTCCCGGCAGATAGCCAAAAATTTCGACGTGCCTTTGATACGGATCAACCCTAAAGAGAGTTTTGGGGCAGCGATCGAACTGCCGATAGGGGCGCTTGAAGCACTGAATAATATTATATAATATATCGTCTTTTTCTGCTTGAGCATCGAGCATTTCAGAACGATATTTTTCTTTTCGGATCTCTTCGGAATTTACTGAATCTCATCCAACAATGACATCATATTGCGGTAATGGTCTCCATGCCAGTAGATGCGTCCGCATGCGGGGCATTGTTCGAAATAGTCAAAATTTTTTTTAACCCCTTCAGGCAAAAGATGTATGATTTTCTCTTTTTCGACAATGCGAAGAGGGGTGTTGCAGATGGTGCAGCGGGGAAAAGTATGGGCTTTTTTGCTGAGGCCAAACCGGGTAAATAGCGCTTGGAGCTGTTCTTGGATATCGGTAGGCAATAGATAAAATGCGTTGGCTTTTTTGCGCTTTGAAAGTTCTTTGTCTCTTGTGAGGATGATGCGCTCTTCCTGGTTGGCAAGTTTGATAAGATCATTGTCTTCGATATGAGGAAAGTATAATGTATCGTATCCTAAAATACGCAGATATTTGGCCAATCTTCCAAGATGGCAATCGGCGATAAATTTCGGAGGGTTCATAGGCATGACATCATCTATGTGCTGCATTCGCTTTTATCGTTTGGCGCACCGATCGTTTGTAAAAATATTTCCATAAAAAACAGTATATCTAAAATATCGCATTTTGAAAGATTTTTTCCCTCGTTCCCAAGCTGGAGTTTGTCTGTACACCATGGGAGCGATAAAAGCAGATGTGATCTTTATCAATCCTCGTGAAGGCTTCGGCGCAACAGATAGAGATTCCTGTGAATGCACTCGAGGCACTTATTGATATTATATAATATACTAATTATATATGGTTTCGTTTGCGCTTTCTTTAGGACTTAGACACAATAGAACAAATAGGATAAATTAACTCCTATTTAAACCGGATATGCTATACTAAGAAAAAAGCAAAGAGATTGTATGGCATATGCTAAAATGGAACTGGATGCATTGTTGAGAGAATCAGAGGGTGCGAAGGTACTTTTTTTAGGAAAAGAAGGGGTCTTTACCAAGGCGGAGACCGAGCGTTATCTGAAGCGATACGGTATTGCCCGAACCGAGAATTTTGAAACAGGAGTTGTCGGTGTGATAGAGCATCACCGGCTTAATCCCGTCGAAGAGGATATTTCTTCTTTGGCGTATGAGCAAAATATCCCGCGCTACAAGCTTGCAGAGTTTGAAAAGCTGCTTTCTGAAAATATCGATGATGATCAATTGTTGATGGGAATAAAACTCAGCAATGACCAAGAACGTATTTTTCGATTGATTAAAAATGGACATTTGAATGACGCTCTTTTTGTGAAATTGCTCGATATGTATTGTTGGCACCATGATGATGAAGACAATATGCAAGACCGTGAAGTGATAATGGCTACCTTGCGTCGATATATCAAGATAAAGCCAAACGAGGAGGATTTGCTCTATTCGCCTTTGACGCTGAACCGTTTATCAAGAGAGGCTACGGATCCAAGATTGCTCTATGCTTTGATCGGTTTTCAAAATATCAGTTTTTTACAAAAAGGCAAACAGAAAATAACCCTGCACGAAATCATAGCAGCAAACAGGCACATAAATCAAACTGTTGTTTCCCGGCTGTTGAGTTTGCGTGATGAAGGCGTGGATATGTATCTAGCTTGCAATGAGAGCCTGGATCCGGCATTGTTGCAAAAATTTGCCCAAAGAGACAGTCGCGCGATCAATGAAGCTTTAGCCTCCAATTCAAATATTGATGACGCTATGTTTTTTTCTTTGCTTGGCAAAACATCCGATACAGTGAAGTTGTTGCTTTGGTATCAGCCAATTACCATGCAGAGATATCTTTGGATCAAAGAAAAAGTCACAGACAAGGTTCTGTTTGCCTCTTTGGGAGACAATAAACATATCGCACAAGAGGTGCTTCAAGCACTGCAAGAGGATGAAAATAATGCGCTTTTAGAGCGTTTATGCACAAACAATACGGTTCCGCCACTTGTTTTGAAAACTATATTTGAAAGAAAAATCCCTCAAGTTTATCCTTTTCTTGCAAAAAATATTTCAACGCCGGTATGCATACTTGAAGAACTTTATGAAAAACAGGGCGAAAATGTTGAAATTTTAAAAAGTCTAGCCTCAAATGCGTCTACACCCCAAAAGATACTCTATAGCCTGTATGAGAGAGATCAATTTGAGATCAATGAGGCATTGGCAAGCAATCCTTCGACACCGCTTGAGTTTCTCAATATTTTCAAGATAGACACGCGTTTGCGTAATGCGCTTACCGCCAATGAAACATTTGTGGCAAGTATCACACAGTCTTTGGGGTTGTGATGAGAAGAGAATAAGAATGGAAATAAATGAAAAATCTGAGCCAAGGGCGAAGTTTTCTCAAAGAGAGTGCAAGCACAAGAGTGAGAGGAATTTAAAAGGGGCTTTGGTCCAAAAGGAGATATAAATGAAAAATCTGAGCCAAGGGCGAAGCTTTAGTTAGAGGAATTTAAAAGGGGCTTTGCTCCTTTTAAAGGAGATATAAACTATGAAAGCATCAGATATTACAAAAGTAGTCAGCCGTCTTATTGAAAAGAAATTGCCGGTATTTATCTGGGGGGCACCGGGAATAGGGAAATCTTCTGTTGTCAAACAAATTGCCAAAGAAAAAGCTTTGGAATTTTTTGACCTGCGGCTTTCCCTGCTTGATCCTACCGATCTTAAAGGTATCCCGTTTTTCAACGCAGAGACAAAAGAAGGGGTGTGGGCAAAACCAAGTTTTTTGCCGAGCCGGCCTGAAAGCAAAGGAATACTTTTCCTTGATGAGATCAACACCGCTCCTCCGGCCGTACAGGCTTCTGCTTATCAGCTTATACTTGATAGAAAAGTAGGAGAATATGAACTGCCGGAGGGTTGGAGCGTTGTTGCAGCGGGTAATCGTGAGAATGACAGAGGGGTAGTTTACAAGATGCCTCCTCCGCTTGCAAATCGTTTTGTGCACTTTGAAATGGAGGCGGACTTTAATGACTGGAAAGCATGGGCATTTAAAGCAGGTATCGAAAGCTCCATTATTGCCTATTTGGCTTATGACAAATCTATGCTTTTTACTTTTGATCCGACCTCCAACGAAAAGAGTTTTGCGACACCAAGATCTTGGGAATATGTTGATACTATCATCAAGTCAGCTATAGAAACAGATTTAATATTAGATAGTATTAGCGGGGCTGTGGGACGTGAAGCTGCTGTGGGGTATTTGAGTTTCAAAAAAGTAATGAATCAATTGCCCGATTTTTCTTCCATACTTGATGGGTCGCTTGAGGCAACAGAGGAAGAAGATACCAGAGTCGTTATGGCACTTGCTATCGGCTTGGTTAATGCACTTTTGGAAAATCAGAGTGAAGCTGCCGTAGATAATGTCCTAAAATTTTCTCTTGCTCTTCCGGGTGAGTTTGCTATCATGCTGATCAAAGATATGCAACAAAACAGGATAGATGTTGAAGGGTCTGGTGTCTGGGGGGAATGGGTGAGGAAGTTTGCCTATCTTTTAAGTTAGAGGTTTTTTGTGTTTTCTTGTTCTTTTATTGCTTGGCATTCTTCATAATCAAACTGTTGGGATGGCCGGAAAGTTCCATCCAAAAGTGAAACCATCGCCACCGCCATTAAATCTTTTGTTCGTTTTAAAAAGGACTTCATTAGCTGGATTGAATTATTTTTTTAATTTCATCGACGCCAAGAAGTTTTCCTGTGCTTACAACTTTACCGTCAATGACAAGCCCGGGGGTATTTATGACACCGTATTCCATAATCTTTTGAATATTTTCGACTTTTTCTATCTGCGCAAATTTGCCGCTTTGTGCCACTGCCTGTTTCGCCGCTTCTTCAAGGGCTTTGCATTTGGCGCAACCCGTTCCTAAAATTTCGATTTTCATAATAAACACCCCTTCATCATCGGTTCCAACTCTTCTGCCTTTACATCGCCTGTGACCGTGATGCTCGCACCGTTCTCCTCTGCCGATACTTCGATATTTTCGATCTTTTCCATCATTTGCGGATCGCATGCGCAACTGCACTGCCCATCCAGGCACTCCTGCACCTTGGCCGCAATATCTTCTGCTTTGAAACCGCCTAAAAACGCTTTCACGCCACTCTTTGTATTGTTTACTTTAAACATAATTTCTCCTTTTATAAAATTGCATTGAAAAGGTACCCAATCACCACAATGCCGCTTCCGACAATGGCAAAAAAGATACCAATGAGCTTGAGTGAAATCACTCTTTTGAGTATCAACGCTTCAGGCAGACTAAGCGCTGTTACCGCCATCATAAATGAAAGTGCTGTGCCCAAGAGCATCCCTTTGCTTGTCAATACTTCTACTAAAGGCATCACGCCTGCGGCATTAGAGTACATGGGGATACCCATTAAGACGGCGATGATGACAGCAAAAGGATTACCCTCGCCGGTGTAGCGGGCAATGAAGTCTGTAGGGATGTACCCATGTATCCACGCACCCACACCCACACCGAGCAACACATAAAGATAAATTTTCTTGAAAATATCCGCCGTATAGCTCCACGCCTCTTTGGTTCTGGCCGCAAGTGCAAGCTTAACAAGGTGTGCTTCGAGTTTGTTATCTGTAGGCCGAATATCTATAAGTATCTCTTTTTCCACGCCCATTTTTCCTATCATATACCCACCGATGATGGCAACCATCAGTCCGAAACCGATATAAATGGCTGTAACCTTCCAGCCAAACAGTCCAAAAAGCATGGCAATGGCAATTTCGTTGTTCATTGGTGCAGAAATAAGATAACTAAATGTGACTCCCACTGGGATTCTTGCTTGAATAAAGCCCAAAAAAAGAGGAATCGCAGAACAAGAACAAAACGGGGTAATAATCCCAAACAAGGAAGCGCCTATATGTCCGTAGAGTGTTGATTTACCCTGAAGATGTGCACGAACATATTCTGTATTAACCCATGTTCGTACAAAAGAGACGACAAAGATGATAGCCAAAAGTAAAAACCAGATTTTGATCGTATCATAGAGAAAAAAGTGCAAAGCATCGCCGAGACGGCCTGAAAACCCCATCCAATCTTGGATAATTGTTCCGCTCAATTCCTGCCACATAATCAGTCACATAATTCAGATTTAACGATCGGCAGGAGCTCTTTCTCGATGAGATCGAGCGTTTTGGCATATTCTTCGGTCGCTTTGCCGCTGGGGTCCTCAAATGCAACATGGATTGTTTTGACCGCTTTGGGGAACATCGGGCATGTCTCATGCGCATGGTCGCAGACTGTAACCACGAGATCAAACGGCGTATCTATCACGGTATCGATCGTTTTGGAGTGATATGTATCTTTCCAGTATCCTTTTTTCTCAAGAAGAGCCTGAGCATTGGGATTGACTTTTCCGCTGGCTTTAACGCCGGAACTTTGAGCAGCTATGCAATTTCCCATTTTTGCATTAATGAGTGCTTCCGCCATAATGGAGCGGCAGCTGTTGCCGGTACAGAGGATTAAAACATTTTTCATAAGGTACAACTTTCTTTTTGAGATAATTTGATTAATGGAGGAAGTTCGATCTCCAAGCAGCGGATTTCAGCCAAGGCGCCACACGGCTTCGTGTAGATTAAAATACAAGACCATGATATATATGCGGTCAACAAGTGCGGAATTATTTCTAAAAAAGTCCGCCGCCGCCTTTCTTGAGGTATAGTGTAGCAAAATATAAATAATATATCAAGATATATTGATATATTATTCTATAATTCTTTTGGCTTGCTCTCGATCGCCCATTAAAAGCTTGAAAAGGCTTAAGTCAAACCGGCGGTTTTTATGCCTTACTTTTTAGGAAAAAGAAGTAAAAAAACCCCTAACAATACAGCAGAAACAAGAATGATGGACGCGCCCGAAGTAAGGTTGTACGCATAAGAGAACCAAAGCCCCACGAGCGTAAAAAAAGTAGCGATAAGCCCGGAGATAAACATCATGGAAAAAAGACTATGGGAGAGTTTTTCGGCGATATAAACAGGAATGGTAAGCATGGCTATAACAAGGATAAGTCCTACAACCTTGATGGCTATAACTACGGTCAAAGCCGAAAGCACCAAAATAAGCGTATAGAAAAAACGAACAGAAATGCCTCTGAGTGTAGCATACTCGCTGTCGTAAGAAACCGCTAAAATATCTCTGTACCAGAAGATCATCACAAAAAGTATCACACCAAGCAAAATCCCCATAAAGTAGAGATCCTCTGCGGTAACTGCAAGAATAGAGCCAAAGAGGTAACTCATCAAATCAACATTATATCCCGGTGTCATATCTGTAAATATGATACCTATCGCCATACCTACTGCCCAAATAAGTCCGATGAAAGTATCGATGCGGTGACGACTATGGAGTGTCAACGAGGCGATCAGCAGTGCTGCTGCTACCGCAAAAAGTGATGCTCCCAAAAAAACAGGGATTCCAAAAAAGATCGCCAAGCCTATCCCGCCATACGAAGCGTGGGCAATGCCGCCCGCCAAAAAAACCATACGGTTCACGACAATAAGCGAGCCTATGATGCCCGCAGCGAAACTGACCAGCACACCTGCAACCAGCGCATGCTGAATAAATTCAAACTGGAGTGCCTCTATCATTTTTTTGTGCTCCATTTGATTTGATTTTCTTTTTTTGCGTATCTGTGGTCTTTTTGGGTGCCAAGCATTTGTAAAAGTTCCACTTCGCAAAAATGTTCTTCTTGGCTATGGGGATGGAACATCATTTTTTTATCGCTGATATCGTGAAAAGAGAGCCTTTTGTTTATATGTGCGGCTTTATTGGCATATTCAAGTATCACGGAGATATCATGACTTACGACAATGACGGTCATGTTTTGATTTAGGATTTTTAAAAGCTCATAGATCTCTCTTTGTCCCTGAATGTCTATATTGGAAGTGGGTTCGTCCAGCATAAGGATTTTCGGATGGGCGCAGAGTGCCCTGGCAATCATGACGCGTTGTCTTTGTCCCCCAGAGAGTGAACCTATTTTGCTTTGTGCAAATGCCCCCATACCAACCTGTTCAAGCGCACCCATGGCACAAGCTATCTCCTCTTTGCCGTATCCAAAGAGAGGTTTTTTGCTTCCGACATGCCCCATAAGTACTACTTCTATGACTTTGATAGGAAAATCAGTATTGATATTTGTATTTTGCGGAACATACCCGATCAAAGAGACACTCTGCGAAGGGGATTTGCCCATTATCTCAATAGAGCCCTGTTTGCTTTTAAGAATACCAAGAAGCAGTTTAAGCAGAGTAGATTTGCCTCCTCCGTTGGGACCAATGATGGCAAGGAAGTCTTTCTCTTCTACTGCCAGAGAAATATTGTCAAGTATGATCTGTTTATCATAAGCAAAGGTAAGGTTTTTCACTTCTATGACGGGTACTGTTTTTTTCATGGGCGTATTATAGCAAAAGAGTCGTCATCTTTAATGGGAATGAGGTTAAATAAGCATGCAATGACAGACAACATCACTCTTTTTTGTTAGCCAGGTAGATAAACACAGACAAGGAGAGTACAACAAAAGAAATACCGCTCATCAGATAAAGCGCGTTGATCATATCCGGATTTTCTTTCATGGCTATCTTGAAGACTACCATGAGAGTTTCGATTGCCAGTGCAATAAGAATTGTAAAAAGAAATTTTGTGAGCACTTTAACTTCGCCTTTTTCGTCTTTGATATAGCTTTTGTAAAATACTTCCTGCTCTAAAACTGTTTTGGCCAAATCAAATATTGCCAGACCCAATGTGGCTGCAATGATGGGCTTAAATATCGTTTGTATGGAAAGATCCAGAGAAAATATGCTTTGAAAAAAATTGATCCCTGCGTAAAGTATGGCAACAAAGGCGATCGCCATCATAAAAAAGCCCACAAACAAATAAAATATTTCTTGAAAACGGCTGAACATTACATGTTTTTCTATAAAGCCCAGCCTTTCGATAAGCCTGCTGAGGTTAAAATCCATAAAAATAATTTTATTTCCTTCTTTTTTGCTTACGGTAATGCAGAGATTTTGCGTAGGGGTGCTTTTGTAGGGCGCAGTAAACGCAAAATCGTTTTCTTTAATACTTAAACGATTGATCAGGTAATGTCTGTCTGCACCCTTGGCCTCTTCATCTATTTTATTTGGAAAGATGTTGGGAGAAATTTGTAATTTTGTTTGGCTGTCGACGACATATACCAGCTCAAGCGATCTAAATGTTTTAAAAAGTTTTTTATAATGATCAGCCTCCATGCCAGAAGCGTAACCTATATTATTGTGAAAAGTATCTTCTATGAACGCTTCAACTTTTTCTTTGTGTTCATGGTAAATATCAATATACTCTTTCATTTTGACTCCTTCATGTTTATATAAGTATGGCACAATTCAAACAGATGCGAGTGCCGTAAATTGTATAATTTTTCATCAAACTTTGCTATAATCATTGCATGACACGCCTAGAGAAAATCGCCCAAGCCAAAGCCAAACTGATGCTCGACCATCCTTATTTTGGAACGATAGCCTCTGCATTAAAGCTCGAACAAAGCGACAATACCGAGTCGTTCCTTTCTGACGGTACCCGCTTGCAGTACAATGATGAATATTTTGACAGCGCGGACGTCAAGGAGATAGAATTTGCACTTGCAAACGGGGCGATGCACGCGGTACTGGAACATACAAAACGTACCAACAGCCGCTATGATTGGCTATGGCAGTTGGCAACAGACTATACGGTCAATGCCATGCTGGTGGGCAACGGCCTGCAGCTTCCGCCTAGAGCGAATTACCAAGAACGGTTTAAGGGGATGTATGCCGAAGAGGTTTATGAGATGCTGCGTTCAGAGATTATCAATGAAGAACACAGCGGTGATGAAAATCTCAAAGAGCACGCACAAGAAGGACAGGGCAAAAGCAACAATGACGGGGCACCCCAAGAAGATGCGGAAACTTCCGGGGATCGAAATAAAAATAACGGCAAGAGCACCACATTAAAAAGTGCCAACAAGCAAAATACTTCTCAAAACAAAAGAATACTTCAGGACACAGAGTCTGATGAAGTGAAAGCGGAAAATTTAGACAAAAATACGGAATCTTTGCAGCAAGAGTTTCAAGAGCAGTTTGAGCAGATATTTCAAAAACTCAATCGGCAGGGCAGTTTGCCAAAAGATCTGGAGTTCGTCGTTCCTGAATATTTTTCCCACAAGATCCATTGGCGCGAAGTATTGTATCGCTATATCGCTTCGTATGCTAAAAGCACGTATGCATTTATGCCTCCCAACATGAAATATCTTTACAGGAATATCTGCCTGCCGAGTCTAAGCTCGGATTTGCTGCGCATTGTTGTTGCGGTGGATACTTCGGGTTCTGTGGATGAATCCCTTTTGGGTATATTTTTGTCAGAAATCAATGCAATCATGGAGAGTTATCCCAACTACGAGATAGATTTGATTACCGCGGATGCACAGATACGGTCTCATAGGATTTTTTTGCCGGGCGAACCTCTTGAATATAAAATAAACAGCAGGGGAGGAACTGATTTTCGTGCCGTGTTTGACTATGTTGAGACGCATATTGATTATCCGACGCTGCTGCTTTATTTTACTGACGGCTATGGCGTATTTCCTGAGCGTGAAGCTCCTTTTGATGTGTTTTGGGTTATGCCAAAAGCTCTGGATGTCCCCTTTGGGGAAATAATAGTGTTGGATTGAGGTTCTCATCAGCCTTTTATATACTCATTTTAAGTATAATTTTTAAAATTGTACCTTTAGGATTTTTTATGTTAGAATTTGATAAAAATCAAGAAACTTCATGTATCTCCCGCTCTTTTGCTTTGCTGTTTATCCCTTTTGTTTTTCTGCTGGGGCTTGTGTTGGGATATTTGGATATCATACCTTTAAAAGTGGAACTGCACACCCTTGTGATCGTAGCTTTTATTTTTATTGTTTTCGTTCTTTTTGCGCAGCATAATGCCAATTATGCTGCCTGTTATATGAGGGGATCATTTGTAAAAATGGAAGGGGCGCTCCAAAATGCGCTTCGTGCCAATGCTCTGACCATTATGGAAAAAACAAAATCAACCCTCAATGTGCGTGAGTTTATCGCTGAGTACTACAAAGATATCCGTAATGATAATTTTGCCAGAGTGGCGCCCTCTGTTTTTCCTATGCTGGGAATTCTTGGAACGTTTATCGCTATTGCACTTTCTATGCCGGACTTTACCGTCAAAGATCTTGAAGCGCTTGATCGTGAGATATCCATACTTCTTTCTGGGATAGGGACAGCGTTTTATGCATCTATTTATGGGATTATGCTTTCTCTTATATGGACCTATTTTGAAAAAAGAGGCAATGCCAAAATTGATAAAAATATTCTCAGCCTTGAAAAAATTTACAACTCCAGAGTATGGACAAAAAGCGAACTCATCAAGCATGAACATACGCAAAGTGAACTCAAAGATCAGCAGATCGTCCAAACACTCAAAGAGACTTTCAATCTTGACTTTATCAAAGAGCTCAATGAGCAATACTTAAAAAACTTTACAACTATCATCAATGAGACAACACACAGCTTTGGAGAACTGACTAAAAATCTTCAATATGTCACAACCGATCTGCGTATGACGCTTGAAAAAGTACAGGACCGTCAAGAGAGTATCAATGCCGTTTCTGCAATCAAGCAGAACATTGAAGGCTTTAACTCCAACGCCAAAAATCTTCAAAAAGCGATGGAGCGTTTTGACGGAAGCGTGGACCATACCTTTGATAAGATAGATCAAGAGGTGGGAGAGATTGTAAAAAAACTTACTGATTTTGCACAGATTATTTCAGAGCAGAATCAGATGATACTAAAAAATACAGCAAGCAGCAAAGAGGATACAAAATAGTGTTTAGTAGAAAAAGTACAAGCGAAGAAAGCAATTTCTGGATATCTTATGCTGATTTGATGGCAGGATTGCTTTTTGTATTTATCCTCCTTATCGGAGCTATCGTCTCCAAGTCTATTATTCTAAAAACAGACCTTCACGAAAAAGAAGATGCGCTTACACTGATGTCTCAGACACTTCAAAACAAAGAACGCACTCTTGATGAGTTGAGCGCTTCGCTTTCTAAAAATAAAGCACTTTTGGGTAAAAAAACCGATGCACTTTCTCAAAATGAACAAATTTTGAAACTTAAAGAAGATGAGATCAAAAAGCTCAATGCCATGCTGCTTGAAGCCAACACCCAAAAAGACTTGCTGAGCAACAAGGTAGTTATCGTACAAAATCTTCTCAAAGAGAGCAACACCACCATCAATACGCAGACTAAAAAAATCGAAGAGTATGAAGGCAAAGTTCTTGTGCTTTCCAGTGAGCTGAACGAAGCAAACAAAACCGCCAAACTCAATGATGAAAAGCTGTTGGCGCTGCTTAATGCACTGGATGAAAAAGAAACCAGATACGATGAGCTGGTAGCCAGCCTTCAAGCACAAAAAGCAAAGATAAAAGCGCTTACGGGCATCAAGCTCAAAGTCATCGCCGCACTCAAAGAAGAGCTGGGGGACAAAATAGCCATAGACAGACAAAGCGGTTCGCTTAGACTTGCATCAAATATCTTATTTGACAAAGGAAGTGCGGAACTAAAAGAAGAGTCCAAAGCCAGTCTTAAAAAGGCATTTGAAGAGTATGTGGGCGCACTGGTAACCAATCCAAAGATCAAGCCGCATCTGGATAGAATTATCATTGAAGGGCATACCGACAGTGACGGGGGATACCTTTACAACCTTGATCTTTCACAAAAGCGTGCCTTGGCAGTCATGAATTTTTTACTTTCGCTTGATTTTGCTAAAGAACAAAACATTAAACCTCTTCTTATCGCATCCGGACGTGCTTTTTTGGATGCGATCAAAGTAGACGGAGTTGAAAATCAAGAAGCCTCGAGACGAATCGAGATCAAATTTGGATTGAAAAATGAAGATGCAATGCATGAGATAGAAAAGGTTCTAGATGCGCAATGATTTTGAACCCAAACATCTTCAGCGCGCTAAAGACAATCTTTCCAAATCCCTTGAGGGTTACCAGTCTGCTGTGCAGCAAAACAAACTGGCGCAAAAAGAGCAGAAAAAAAAACGTACTTTTTGGGAACACTTGAAGGGGCTATTTGTCCGTTAGGTTTTGTTCGTTTTGCAAAGCAGAGAAGGTGGAATTTTCCTCTTGGGCTTTTTTCTCTTTGAGATAGTCTTTAAAGAGCTTAATGTTTTTTCTGTGTTCTTCATAATCGTGCGTAAAGTTGTGTTTTCCTTCTTTGTTGAGCATAAAAAAAAGATAATCGTTTTTATGCGGGTAGGTTGCGGCTCTAAGCGCTTCAAGACTCATGGTGCCTAAGGCATGCGGCGGGAGCCCTTTGTATTTATAAGTATTAAAGGGGCTTTCGTCTGTTCTGATGCGCTCGGCAGTAACGACGGTATGCGAATAAGGGCCGTAGTTGAGGGTGCTGTCCATCTGCAGTCTCATATTTTTTTTCAGCCGGTTGTGAATCACCGAAGAGATAGCAGGCATTTCATCTGCAAGATTACTCTCTTTTTGGATAATCGAAGCTATGATGTGTGTCTGTTTAAATTTCGATATATCGGCTTCTTGCAAATGCTCTTTCGCGAAAGTTTCAAGCATTTGTTTGGAGCGTCTAAAGAGATACTCCATCGTTGTTTTTTCATTAGCGGTTCTGGCTATAGTGTATCGATAAGCAAGGATATCTCCCTCTTCAAACCGGGCATATTTTTTATAGTAGTGCATGAGTTTCTTCTCATCCAGCTTCATATCGTTTGCCAGGCGCTTGACGACTTCCTCTTTGGTTTCTCCCGCATAGATGACTACCTTCATAGTGGATGCTTTTTTGCGATGCAAATAGGCATAAAAAAGAAAACGCCCGTGCTTTTTAGGATCTGCCTCGTACCACCCTTTCATGGGAACACGGATAAGTTTGATCATAAACGCATCAATCCATGTTACATCGTAGCCGTTTTTTTTCAGTGTTTGTTCAACAGTTTCAAAATCGGAAGCGGGAAGATAAAAAGTGGCAGTGGCATAAGTGATGGGGATAAAATTATACGCCAAAGGCAAGAATATTAAAACGGCAAAGATTTTTAAGTAGGTTACAAAACGGCTGTATTTTTGAGAAATAATCTGTTTCATTGCCAATGCTTTGACTAGTCTTCCAATTCCATTTTTAACGCGATGAATTCAAGCAGGTCTTTGAGAGTGATGATCCCTACGGCTTTGCTGTTTTCGGTTACCAGCAGTCGGCTTGCCCCCGTGGCGTTCATTTTGACAAGGGCGTCATTGACGGCAGTGTCGATGCTGACGGAATTGTTTGTGTTTTTTGGATGCATGACGCCGCCGGCGGTATACTGCGTGCGCCCTTCTTGCGGAACGGCTTTAATGTCTGCAATCGTGATCATTCCTACAATGCTATCCTCTTTGGTTACGGGGTACATTTTATGCGGGTAATGAGAGAGGTAGGTGTCGACAAGCTCTTTTAGGGTGATGCCGTAAGGAACAGTGACGGGAGAAGGATTCATAAAGTGGCGTACCGATTTTCCGCTGAAGGACTGTTTTATCAGTAAAGAATGATAAGAGGCATTGGCAGCGCTAAAAAGAAAAGATCCGATCAGTATCCACCATAATCCTCCGATGACATTGCTTGCGATCATATTGACAAAGCCGATAAAAATAATGCTCACGGCAAAAAACAGGCTGATGCGCGAAGCCATTTGGGTTGCCCATCGGATGTCTTTCTTTTTCCACCATAAAAAAGAGCGAAGTATCCTTCCCCCGTCCGTCGGAAAAGCAGGAAGCATATTGAAAATGGCCAGCAGCATGTTGATCGTGCCAAGGTATCCTAAAACACCGATTATGGGTATGGGCAGCCCTGTAGCGTCTCCAACGGTATGAAGTGTGCTAAATAAAACTGAAAGCAAAAGACTCGCTATCGGTCCGGCGATCGCCATCAAAAACTCGACTTTTGGATTTTGCGGTTCGTCTTTCATTTCGGCCACGCCCCCAAAGACAAAAAGCGTTATATTCTGTATCTTAAGGCCGTATTTTCTGGCGATAAAGGCATGAGAAAATTCATGAATGATAATGGATGCAAAAAGGCCCATAGCTCCCGCTATGGCCATCATCCAGTAAGTTTGCTCGTCAAGTTCTGTAAAACGCGCAGGAAAAAAACCTTCCGCAAGCGACCAGATGACCAAAAAAAGAATGATAATCCAGCTGCTGTCTATTCTTACGTTAAATCCGAAGAGTTTTAAAAGCGTTATTTTATTTTTTAGCATCCTGCATCCCGTTTTCTTTGGTTTTATTATAGCGGTTTTTTTTATGGCGGCGCTATGGTGCAAGCTGTTGCGGCCATTTGACCATAAAAATTTTATCAGGTTGCAAAGACTATAATGTTTTATTTATAAGGATTGTATCTATGATCATCTGTCATTGCCATATGCATATGGAATTGCCTTACGTTTCTTCTCTAAAAGGGCGCAGAAGCGTTTTAAACAGCCTCAAAGAGAAACTTAAAGCTTTCAATGTTTCTGTGCTGGATCTGAGCGGGGAATATGCCAAAGAGGCCGATGTGGCGTTTGTTTTTCTTTCCCATGACTCCAAAAGTACGGCACAGTACAAAGAGAAGATAGAGCAGATGCTGGAGCGTAATTTTGGCGAGTATATGTATGAGCTTGAGTATGAGGAGATATAAATCCCATTCTTAACCCGTACGCTAGTAGTTATTTTTCAGGAAGTATCTGACCGGGAAGATGCGGGAAACGTTTTTTGAGTTCCATAAAATAGTTGGGACTGTCGATGCATTCGGGGTTTTCCGGTTCGGTGCAAGGCAATTCCGCTATTTTCCACTTTCCATGCTGAAAATACAGTAAAGCTGAGATATCCTCGTAGTGATTGATACCGTCCGGTGACTGGGGAAGAACATGCACCCAGGCCCAATCTTTTGTAGCCTTAAGGTATTTTACGACAAACACTGCTTTTACTCCCTGCGTTTGAATGATCTCATTTCTGAGTGTATCAAGAATATTTTTACGCACCAAGCTTCCTTTTTGGGGCGTAAGAAAGCTGTTTTGTTGGCTGGGCGATAGTGTCTTTTTGGTCGTTTTGTTGTCTTCTTGAGCACTAGAGCCCATCGTTGTGCCCAGAACAAACATGATCAATGCCGCACCATATCTTTGTTTCATAATTTTTATCTTTGACCTTTCCGAATTTTCATTGTATTTTTTATTTTAGCACAATTTAATTTTTACGGTGTTTTGTCAAAAATCGGTGCAAGGCATTGGCAAACGCATGGACATCTTTTTGGCTGAAAGGTTTAGGGCCTCCTGTCATCTCCCCGCTGTTTCGTATTTCTTCCATAAGGTTGCGCATGGCTAAATACTGTTTGATGTTGTCGATACTGTAAAGTTCGCCTCTGTGGTCTATGGCATGGGCATTTTTTGAGATAATGCGGTCAGCCAGAGGGATATCTGCCGTGATGACAAGATCGCCTTCTTTGACCATTTCTACGATTTGATGATCTGCTTCATCGGCCCCTTGTTCTACGGTGATGTATCGGATGTGTTTTGAGCTGCCTATCGTGATACGTTTGTTTGATATCACAAAGGTGTTCAAAGAAAGCCTTTCGATACTGCGCAGTACAATGGGCTTAAGAAGATTGGGGAAAGCATCCCCGTCGATATAGAGGGTCACAGTATCTCTTGCACTCTTCCTACTTCTCCGGTATGTAAGCGCACTTTGATGCCGTGAGGATGAGTGGAGGAATTGGTAAGAATTTTTTGGACCTTGCCGTACGTCAATCGGCCCGAAGCCTGATCTTCTTTCAAAACGACAGCCACTTCTTGCCCGTATTTGATATTGGCGCGTACTTTTCCGTCTAAAGGAGGCATTTTAATCTTTCGGTTCATAGTTGAGTACTTTTTTGACCGTATCGACCGAACAGAAAAAAAGTGCATCAAATATAGGGTTGAGTCTTGTGGTATGTGCGTCTATCACTTCAAAAGGCTGAAAGAAAAAACCGCTTCCGTCTTCTTTTCGTTCGGGCCTTACCGTAAAAACGACGGGCTTGAGGGTGCGTACAAGATTGAGCACTTTTTTATAATTTTTGTCTGTTTCTTCGGGGAGGAGATTGCCGCGTTTACTTTCTCCCAGGCGTGCTTTGAGAAGAAGCTGGAGTTTGTCGTTGAAGATGACTTTGTTCCACTTGACGCTGCCAAGAGAGAAGGAAAATTCACTATTTCTGGCTGTAAGAGGATGCGGTTTTGTTTCACGGATGGCCTCAAGAAGCTGTAAGAAAAAATTTTTGCCTCCAAATGCATTGGCATAATGTAAAAGTTTTTCGTGATAAGTTTGTTTTTGAGCCTCATCAAGGCTGCTAAAGTCGCACATAATGACTTTCCCTTCTTTTTTATTTGCATTATTATAGCGGAATAATCCTCGCCGTGCGGGCTGTCCGGTGCATTTGAAAATTTTCTATCGATAGATTTGCCCATGAAGTATTGCAAAAATGATTTTACGGAAAATATGTTACACTGTGAAAGTACCGTAGAGATTTACCATGGAAAGAAAAATAATGAGCATTCCCAAATATCCCCATTGCGAAACAATTGAGGCATTAACAAAACAACTGGAGACTTCCCGAGAAGGACTTAGTGATGCCGCCGCACAAAAAAACTTTGCTTTATACGGGCCAAACGAAATTGAGGAAAAAAAAGAGAGTTTGGTTTCTCTTTTTCTTGCCCAGTTTAAAAGTCCTTTGGTTTATGTGTTGATTCTTGCGGCGATCTTGTCTCTTTTTTTAAAAAATATTCATGAAGGCATCGTCATTATTCTCATTATTTTAGTCAATACGCTGATCGGATTTTGGCAAGAGGTCAAGGCATTGACTTCTATCGAAGCGCTCAAAAAACTTACCCAAAATAAAATCCACGTAAAAAGAGCAGGGCATGTAAGATATATCGCTTCTTGCGAGCTTGTGCCCGGAGATTTGGTGGTATTGGAAGAGGGAGATATCGTGCCGGCGGATCTGCGACTTTTTAAAGCGAACGGATTGGTAGTGGACGAATCAATCCTTACGGGAGAATCCGTACCGGTAAATAAAGATGCAGACTTGCTTCTTGCCAAAGAAACTCTGCCTTATGAGCTTGAAAATATGGCGCTATCGGGTACAACCGTAACCAGGGGAAGCGCAGAGGGATTTGCGGTGTTGACGGGGTCAAAAAGCTATCTTGCTTCCATAGCAAACCAAGCCAAAGAAGCTTCCCCTGATTCGCCTCTGACTAAAGCACTTACCGTTTTCAATAAAAAACATATGCTTGTAGTTTCATTGCTGATTGTGCTTTCGGCCGCAGGTGCGCTTTGGCAGAACAGGGGGATTCTTGAGGTGGTTTATCTGGTAATTGCAGAGCTGGTCTCAGCCGTTCCTGAAGGGCTGCCTATCGTGGTTACATTGGTGCTGACCATGGGGGCGATAAGTTTGAGTTTCAAAAAAGTCTATATCCGGCACTTGCCTTCGGTACAGACATTGGGGAGTGCCACCGTGATCGCTTCAGATAAAACCGGAACCATTACGGAAGGAAAACTGAAAGTTGAAAAAGTCTTTTCGCTTGACGATACGTTTGTGCAGACCGTTTCAGCGCTTGCGAACGAATCCGTTCACGGAAAAGGCGATCCTTTGGATGTAGCGCTTGCGCACTGGCTGGGCAAAACGTATGACCAAATCCAGGAACGGTATCCGCGCGTCAATCTCTATCCTTTTGATACCAAATACCGCCTGATGGCAAGCTCGCATATCGTAGAATCCGAACATAAAATATTTGTAAAGGGTGCTTTTGAGTCGCTTAAGCAGTTTAGCCGCAATAAAGAAGATTTTAAAAAGCTTCAGCAAGAGCATGACCAGATGGCATCCGAAGGGCTGAGAGTTATTGCTTTGGGTATGGGAGAATACACCACACAAGAGGTGGAGGAGTGGCAAATTAAGATCGTGGGATTGGTAGGGTTTTTGGATCCTCCGAAAAAAGGAGTGCTGCAAGCGGTTCAGACGGCAAGAAAAGCCGGGCTTAAAATAATGATGGTTACCGGAGACAATCCGCTTACTGCCACAGCAGTAGCAAAATCGGTCGATATTTACCAGGAAGGAGACCTGACGGTCACGGGCAAAGAGCTTGACGAGATGGACGATGAAAAATTACTTGCCGTCTTGCCCAAAGTGGCGGTGTGGTCAAGGGTGCTTCCTGAGCATAAGTACCGCATCGTCAAAATGCTTCAGCAGCAAGACGAGATCGTTGCAGTGACGGGAGACGGCGCCAATGACGTGCCGGCCTTAAAAGCTGCCGATCTTGGGATTGCGATGGGAAGCGGTACGGATGCTGCAAAATCTATGGCAAAAATGGTGCTTGCGGACAACAATCTTTCCATTATTGTCGATGCGATTAAGAAGGGACGGACGATTGCAGCCAATATCAGAAAATCGATCTATTTTCTTGTTTCCACAAGCCTTGATGAGGTGATGGTTATCACGGGTGCTATTTTGATGGGGTTGCCGCTGCCGCTTTATCCTGTACAGATCCTATGGATAAATCTTGTTTCAGACAGTGCGCTGGACAAAACTTTTCCTTTTTTAAGGGACGAAGAAGATGTCATGTGCAGGCCGCCCATAAAGCTGCAAGAACAGTTTTTGGATAAGGTTCAAATCTTTCGCATACTCTATGCGGCGCTGGTTATTAGCGCGGGTACGCTTTTTATGTATGTATGGATGCTCGAACATACGAGCACAGAGTATGCGATCTCTACGCTTTTTACGGGATTTGTTATCGTCACATGGATGAACGGGCTGCAATCGCTCAAGGAGAATGAACCTTTTTTGAAAAACATCAAAAAATCCCTGCAGATCAATCCTTACATGTTTTACGGCATAGGTGCAGGATTGGCGCTTCAGCTTTCGGCGATTTATCTATTTTCGGATGTTTTTCACACTGTACCGCTTGATGCGCAATCTTTGAGTATGATCGGGCTTTTGGCATTGTGGGTGTTTGGCATGATCGAGATACGGCAGTGGATCGAGTATTTTATGAGAAACCGCCAAGATACACGGCTTTGAAAATTTACGGTTATTGAGGGGTGTTGTAGGCTCTGTCTCCGGCATCTCCAAGGCCCGGAAGTATAAACATTTGGTCGTTAAGTTTCTCGTCTATCTGGGCGATATAGAGTGCTATATCGGGATGCTTTTGCTCTACCACGGCCAAACCTTCGGGCGAACCGATAAGATTGAGTGAGATAATGTTTTTAGGGTTTTTGGTTTTGATAAGCGCAACAGCATCGCTGAGTGATCCGCCCGTAGCAACCATAGGATCCACAATAACGACAGTTTTGCCTTCACACGGCGGGATCCGGTCGTAGTAAAGCACGCTTTGATGTGTTTTCTCATCACGCTTCATCGCCAAAAATCCTGAAGATGCTTCGGGGAAAAGCGCTGCAACTGCTTCGATCATCGGCAGGCCCGCACGCAAAATAGCGACAAAGACCAGTTCTTCTTCATTAAGGAAGTCAAAAGAAAATTTCCCCTGCCACGTTTTTATTTGGCGGGGTTGCGGTTTTTGCGAGCCGAGGGCCTCATAGGCTAAAAGTCTTGCTAGCTCCTGAACGATATGGCGAAAGCGAAGCGCATCTGTTTTGGTTTCACGTAAGTGGTTAAGCAGATTTTTTGCAACAATATTAGTGAGTTCATGGATCATACTATCCCTTTTGTCAGCTTCATTAAAATTTTTTAATTATATCCAAACATGGTTTGATTTGGGCAAAAACAAAAAAGACATGGATATGGCGGTCTCTTTGCTCTTTTGAAGAACATGATATAATCAAACCCTAAAACGACAAAGGCAAAACAATGGCAACAAAAAAAGAAAAAGAGACTCCCAAACTTCACAAATCAAAGATAGGATTTGACGATGTCGTGGGACACAAACAGATCAAAAAACGTCTCAAATCCATTATCAGGATCGTAAAAAATCCGCAAACTCTAAAGCATTTCGATACACCTCCTCCCAAAGGGCTGCTGCTGTACGGCCCTGTAAGCGTAGGCAAAAGCATGCTTGCAAAGGCCTTCGCAAAAGAGGCAGGTATGTCTTATTATGAGATATCCGGATCACGGCTGTTTGACCTTGGCTACATCAAAGAGGTTTATGAAGAGGCCAAGAAGCATGCGCCCTGTATTGTGATCCTTGAAGATATCGATATCAAAGGATTGATGCAAGGGGCCATTACCAATGTCGCTTTCCCTGATATCGCCAAAGTGCTTGAAAGCATCGATGCGATGGTGTTTACCGTTGCTACGGCTGAGACGCTTGAAGGGGTCGATCCGGTCCTTACGGCTCCGCAAAAGCTTGATTTTTTGCTTGAAGTGTCCAACCTCGACAAAGATGCCAGAAGATACTTCATCGAAAGGATTATGCAAAAACCCCATGATCCTGCTATCAACACAGAACGAATCGTACGCTATATCACGGGAATGAGCGCCATGGAGCTTGAGAGGCTGGGGCGCATGGCGGCGCTCAATGCCATCGAGGAAGAAAAAGAACTTATTACTGAAGAGATACTCATCGAGCAGATCAATATCATCAAGTACGGCCATAAAGTCGAAAAGGCAATGGTGAAAAACCTCGAAGAAGAGCTCAAGATGACTGCCTACCATGAGGCGGCTCATGCCGTGCTTTCTTCGGTATTGCTGCCGCATATCAAGATCGAGCAGGTGACCATCTCGCCAAGAAGCAAAATGCTCGGCTTTGTCTCCTACAATGCCGAAGACCAGCTCTCAAACGTCACCAAAGAGGAGCTGTTTCACGATGTGTGCGTCTTACTGGCAGGGCGTGTAGCCAAGATCAAAAAAGCCGGCAACGAACACATGGACAGCGGCGCGATCAATGATCTTTCCCAGGCATCCCTGCAGGTATATGCGGCCATTTCCAGTCTGGGGATGGACAAAGAACTCGGGTTTATCAATATCGAATCCATCGCCGGGCTAGACAGCTACTTTTTAAGCCAGCAGATTGAAAAAAGGTTTTTGTACTGGATAGACATAGCCAAAACCCATACGGAAAAACTGGTTGACGAGTACTGGGAGAAGATCGAAACGCTGGCGTTGAAGCTTGTCGAACAAGAGATCGTAGAAGGGGATGAGCTGGCAAAGATCATCGGCAAAAAAAAGGCTGTCCACAAGATACCCGAAGGGCTATAGGTCTTTTTTCATAAAATAGCACCCCTCTCTTGCATCGCAAAGAGCATTTGCTTGACGGGGGTCAATCTTTTATTATTTAAAATCTTGCTATATTCCAAGATAACTTAAGCAAACTGTTTGATTTGTGCAATTTTATAGAAGGTGAAAATGATAGTTGAAATTATATCGTTTCGGGTAAAATAAAAGTAAGATTTTTATCATAAAAAATAATCACAAGGCATACGAGTAATGACCGTCATAGAAATAGAGAACAATCTTCATAATCTAGTAGCAAACTTCAACAAAGAATCGTTTATCTTCGACCTGCTTCTGGCGTACGGCACTCCAAAGTCCACCATCAAAAGACTTGAAGGCAGCGATCATAACAGACTGGCAATACATGGCGAACTTGTGGTGCGAAAAAAACTATTTTTCAAGGCAGCACATGAAAATTTACATTCAACTATTGACAGCCTAAAAACCCAAAAAGAAGTTACAAAACATCATCCTAGATTTATCATCGTAACAGACTACGAAACACTTTTAGCTTATGACACCAAAACCGATGACAGCCTTGACACCGAACTTTTAAACATCATCAACCACTACGATTTTTTCCTCCCGCTTGCAGGAATGGAAAAAGCTACCTTTACCGATGAAAACCCCGCCGATGTCAAAGCGTCGCTCAAGATGGCAAAACTCTTTGATGAACTCCAAAAAAATAACCACTTTGAGACAAAAGAGGATATCCACTCTCTCAATGTTTTTCTCACAAGGCTTCTGTTTTGCTACTTTGCGGAAGATACGAACATCTTTGAAGACAATATCTTTACCTCTTCCATCTCCTCGCACACGCAGTTAGACGGAAGCGATTTGGACAGTTATCTGCAAAGACTTTTTACCATTTTCAACACTCCGCAAAACCAAAGAGAGCCAAACACACCCGCATATCTGAACGCTTTTCCCTATGTAAACGGCGGACTTTTTGCTTTACATGTCAAGCTCCCCACTTTCACAACCCGTTCCCGCTCACTCATGATAGAAGTAGGACAGCTCCAATGGTCGCAGATAAACCCAGACATCTTTGGAAGTATGATACAAGCGGTCGTAACCCCGGAACATCGCGGCGGAATGGGCATGCACTACACAAGCGTACCAAATATCATGAAAGTCATCGAACCGCTATTTTTGGATGAGCTTTACATGGAATTTGAAAAAGCGTATGAGAGCAAAACCAAACTCCAAAATTTTCTAAATCGACTAACTAAAATCAAGATCTTTGACCCTGCATGCGGAAGCGGAAACTTCCTTATCATCGCTTACAAGAAACTAAGAGAACTTGAGATGAGCATTCTTAGAAGAATAAATGAGATGTCGCATGTCAAACAGTCAGATCTTTTTGGAAATTCTGAAAAAAAACAGTTAAGTTTTTTATCCTTGTCTTCACAAATACATTTAACGCAGTTTTACGGCATAGAACTAGACGACTTCGCCCATGAGGTAGCACTTCTCTCACTTTGGCTTGCAGAACATCAGATGAATAGAGAATTTGACTTAAAATTTAGCGTCTCAACACCTAGTTTACCGCTCCACGACGGAGGCAATATCGTCCACGGCAATGCAACAAGGATAGAGTGGGAAGAGGTTTGCCCGAAAAATGAAGGGGATGAGATTTATGTTTTGGGGAATCCGCCGTATATTGGGACACGAAATCAAAAAAAATCTCATAAAGATGATATGGCTTTTGTATTTAAAGGGATTAGAAACTACAAATCATTTGATTATATTACTTGTTGGTTTTATTTAGGGAGTCAATATATAAAAAATACAAATGCAAAATATGCGTTTGTATCTACAAATTCCATTTGTCAGGGTGATCAAGTGGCAATTTTATGGCCTAATGTTATGAGTCATTTGTTGGAAATAGACTTTGCCTATCAATCTTTTAAATGGAAAAATAACGCAAAAGACAATGCTGGTGTTACAGTAGTAATTATTGGCGTTAGAAATAAAAGCAATAACCCTAAATATATCTTTAATGAAGGGGTGAAAAAATCTGTTTCAAATATAAATTTTTATTTAGTTGAAGGTAATGAAATAATAGTAAATAGAAGTACATCTTCAATTAGCAAATTGCCCAAAATGGTAAAAGGAAGCATTCCCGCAGATGGAGGACATCTCATTCTTGATAAAAATGAATACGAAACCTTATCAAAAGAAGAATTACTTGTTCCAGTTATCAAGAAATTTATAGGAGCTCAAGAATATATAAAAGGACTAGAAAGATGGTGTTTATATATAAATGACGAAGATAAATTGAAAATTGAAAATTTACCAATCATTAAAAGTAAATTACAAAAAGTTAGAACAATGAGATTAGAAAGCACAAAAGAAGCTACTAATAAATTAGCGGACACGCCGTATTTATTTGCAGAAGATAGATATTATAAACAACCTTGTCTTTTAGTCCCATGTACAACATCAGAAAGAAGGGACTATATACCAATTGGATTCTTAGATAAAGAACCAGTCATTTATGCTTCTGCACAAGCAATTTATAATGCAGAGCCTTGGGTTATGGGAGTTGTTGGTTCTCACATGCACATGGTTTGGATGAGAACTGTTGCAGGAAGATTAAAAACAGATTATCGTTATTCATCAGCACTTGTTTATAACACCTTCCCATTCCCAAACATCTCACAAAAACAAAAAGATGAGATTACCGAGTTAGTATGGGGTGTATTGGATGAAAGAGAAAAACACAGCCAAAAAACACTAGCCCAGCTCTACGACCCCGACAAAATGCCAGAAGGCTTACGAAAAGCCCACCACACTTTAGATAAAGCCATAGAACAATGCTACCGCCCCAAACCATTTGAAACAGACGAAGAACGCCTTGAATACCTCTTTAGGATGTATGAAGAGATGACGGGGAAGGAGAGTAAAAAATGATTACTTCTATAAAATTAAAAAGTATTGCTAGTTATATAAATGAAAGAGCACTTAATACAGATAAAAAAATTAATCTTGTTTATGGTTTGAATGGCACAGGGAAAACAACTTTGTCAAATTTTTTAAAAGATAAAAATAATACTAAATTTGGAAACTGCACTATCATTGGTGGAGAATCAGCAAAAATATTTGTATATAATCAAGAGTTTATCAATGAAAATTTCTATGAAAGAGATGATTTAAAAGGTGTCTTTACAATATCAGAGGTCAATGGAACAGCCGAAAAAAATATAGAAGATGCAAAAGCTGAAATTAAAGAATTAGAGACTCAAGAAAAAGTAAAAAAAACTGAACTAGAAAACATAAATGGAGCAAATGGCAAGAAAAAAAAGAAATTGTCAGAAGCAACTGAAAAAATATGGAACATTAAAACAACCTTTAGCGGTGGAGATAGAATCTTGGATTATTGCTTAGAAAGTGTTAAGGGTAGTAAAGATTCATTATTTAATCATATTAAATCATTAGTAAAACCATCAAACAAGCCTACAAAAACAACGGATGATTTAAAAAAAGATATTTCAAAAATTGAAGGTAATGATGCTATTAATTTAGACCCTCTACAGAAAATTGTTTTAAGTGGGGTAATTGAATTTGAAAACAATACTATTTTTGATGAGGTTATCGTAGGAAATAAAAATAGCACAGTTGCAAATTTAATAGAAATATTTCAAAATTCTGATTGGGTGAAACGGGGTCTAAGCTACTTGCCAAATGAGATAAACGAAACTGCGAGTTGCCCATTTTGTCAACAAAAAACGGTTACAAAGAATTTAGCTGATGAGATAAAAAACTACTTTGATAAAACTTACGAGGATAAGATTGATTTGTTGAAAAGATTAAAATTTCAATATCAGACAATCAAAAATAATATTTCAGCTATAGATTCATTTTTAGTTAATGATTATGCAAATGCTGTAAAAATAGAACTTGAAAGCTTACATACAAAACTACTTACGGGTTTATCTCAAAATATAACTGCTATAGAAAATAAAATAAAACTCCCAAGCAATAAAGTGACTCTTCAAAGTTCTAGCCAAGCATTGAAAGATTTTAATGAGCTTATAGAAAAAATAAATCAAGAAATTACAGAGCATAATGAAAAAATCAAAAATAAGAAAAATGTAAAAGATAGCATTAAAAAAGAGTTCTGGGAAATAATGAGATGGGAATACGATGTATATATTTCAGCTTATGAAAATGATTTGAAAGATTTAGAAAAAGAAGAAGCAAAAATAAATTTAGCACTTCAAAAAATTCAAAATAATATAAAAGCTCAAAGAGATATTATCACGGAAAATCAAGACAAAACAATCAATATTGAAAAAGCTATAGAATCAATTAATTATCAATTAGCTTTGCTAGGATTACATGGTTTTGAGATAAAGCCCTTTGAGGATAAGTTTTACAGAATTGTAAGAGAGAGTGAAAGTAAGCCAGAGTTTAAATCGTTAAGCGAAGGCGAAAAAATGATAATAAGCTTTCTTTACTTTGTGGAACTTTGTAAAGGAAAAGAGAGTGAAACAGAAGAAATTCAAAATAAAATAGTTGTAATAGACGACCCAATATCAAGTTTATCTCATAACTATATTTTTAATGTTGCACAACTCATAAAAAAAGAATTTTTTGAAACTTCAAATTATTTACAAGTTTTTGTACTAACTCATAGCATGTATTTTTTTCATGAACTTTGTAAAATACACAACAAAAAAGATAAAAAGCTTTTTAGAATAGTTAGAAGCAATGATAAATCATCATCAATTTTAGAAATGTCACAAGATGAAATATTAAATGATTATCAAGCTTATTGGAAGATACTCAAAGACCATGAAAATGGAAATGCTCACGATAATATTTTGGCAAATGCAATTAGAAATATTCTTGAGAATTTTTTTGGATTTATCGATAATGAAAAGATGAAAGAATCAGTAAGTCAACTTAATTCTATTAAATATGGAGCTTTTTTAAGATACATAGACAGGGAGTCACATTCAGATCAAACCAATATCTCTGATGTTAAAGAAATAGATGTGAATTTGTTCAAAGAAGCATTTAAACAAATTTTTGAAGAGTCAGGTAATATCAAACATTATAATAAAATGATGGAGATATCAAATTGAGTAAAACTCTTAAACAAAAATTTCAAATTCACTACTACTTTGATGATGACTCTCATAGCATGAATGCTTTTGTAAGAAATAAAGCAGAAAAAGATATGCTAGATGTACTTAAGCAAGTAGGTGTTCTATGTGGTAGCGAAGTGACTTTAGAAACAGAAGCATATCAAGAGGGTGGATTAAAAGAACTGATTGTTGTTAGTTTTTTACTACATGGTACAGCTAACTTTTTTGCTCCTTTTTTTAACAACATTGCAACTCATTATTTCACAAAAGATGCTGAAGATAGAGAACTAGACAAACAAATAAAGCAAGAGACACTAAGAGGACTTGGACTTGATAATGATAAAAAAGAAGATGAGTTAAACAAAGATATTGATAAAAAGCTTCAAGATAAACAAACCATAAGATATATTTCAAATTTTTATACAAAAATCAATAACTATGAAAAAGTTCAAAAAATTGGATTTTGCGATGTTGAGAAAAATCAAGAAGAGTTTATTGTTGAGAGAAAAGATTTTAAAAACTTTATCTTAGAGGATAATAAAGAAACTATAGAAGATAATAACGCAATCATAGAAATTATATCTCCAATACTTAAAGAGGGTAAATTTAAGTGGAAAGGCTTATATAACGGCGAGAAAATAGATTTTAGTATGGGTGATTATGGTTTCAAAAAAGAGATTATTGAGGGAAAACATACATTTTCAAATGGAAGTGTGATTGAGTGCAACCTTCAAATTACTATCACTTATGATGAATTTGGAGATGAAAAGAGAAAAGCTTATTCTATTAAAGAGGTTTTTGGTATTCAAGAGTTACCTCAAGAATTAATTAAATTAACTAAAAGTGGAAAAAGAAAAATAAGAGAAGAAAAGCAAGGAAGTTTATTTGATGAAATAGATGGGGATATTAAATGACAAACCCAAACACAACCACCGACACTATCTCAAACAAACCCTACACCATCCGAGGGCTTGCCGTGATGTTTGATATTTTGGCAACAACTGAAAACAAAGGGGATTAATAAAAATGGATACTCAAACCAAATCAGATATACTCATCTACCAAACCGAAGACGGCGAAACCAAAATCGAAACCCGACTCGAAAATGCAACGGTATGGCTGACACAAGAACAAATGTCGGAGCTTTTTCAAAAAAGCCGTTCGACTATTAACGAGCATATTAAAAATATTTATGAAGAAAATGAACTTCAAGAGATCGATACGATGAGAAAATTCGGAATTTCCGAATTTTCTACCAAACCTACCAATTTTTATAACCTCGATGTCATCATTTCCGTAGGTTACCGTGTGAAATCTCTACAAGGCACAAAGTTTCGCCAATGGGCTACTGAAAGGCTCAAGGAGTACATAGTAAAAGGTTTTACTATGAACGACGAACTGCTCAAAAATGCAGGTGGCGGTAATTATTTCGAAGAGCTTTTGTCACGTATCAGAGATATACGAAGTAGTGAAAAAGTCTTTTGGCGCAAGGTACTCGACATCTACGCTACTAGTATCGATTATGACCCAAAAGCAGAACAAAGCATCTTTTTTTTCCAAACAATACAAAACAAGATGCACTGGGCAGTTCACGGCAATACGGCAGCCGAGATCATCTATGATAGAGCCGATAGTTCCAAGCCTAATATGGGGTTAAATCATTTCAGAGGCGGCAAACCGACAAAATCGGAAGTGCAAATCGCCAAAAATTATCTCAGTGTTGAAGAGTTGGAGATGCTCAACCGTATCGTGACCGCTTATATCGAGGTAGCAGAGATCCAAGCGATGAATAAAACGCCGATGTACATGAGCGACTGGATAACAAGACTCGATGATTTTCTGAAGATGACAGGCAAAGATATACTTGAACATGCAGGAAAGATCAGTCATAAAGCAGCGATGCAAAAAGCACAAGATGAATATGAAAAATATCGAGAGCTGACAAAAAATGAACTCTCAAGGGTAGAACAAGATTTTATAGCCTATATCGATACGACAGCAAAGATGCTCAAAAAAGGTAAAAAATGACCAACATCGTAGAAGTTAACTATCACCAAACTGGAGAAAGCAAAAAGACCAATAGCTTGGGTATGAGAGATATGCAAGAAAAAGCATATAATGCACGAAATGAACAGTATCTTTTGCTCAAAGCTCCGCCGGCATCAGGGAAGTCAAGGGCTTTGATGTTTATAGCGCTTGATAAGCTAATGAATCAGGGTCTAAAAAAAGTCATCGTTGCCGTGCCCGAAAAGTCTATAGGCGGTTCTTTTGGTGATACGGATCTGATGTCATATGGATTTTATGCCAATTGGGAGCCAAATCCAACCTATAATCTCTGTACTCCGGGAGAAGAAAAAAGTAAAGTTGAAGCATTTAAAAGATTCTTGGATAGCGATGAGAAGATACTCATCTGTACTCATGCTACTTTGCGTTTTGCCTTTGAACAGCTTGATGAGAAGAGATTTGATGATTGCCTATTGGCAATTGATGAATTCCATCATGTGTCCGCAGACGGCAATAACAGGCTTGGAGAGCTGGTTCGCGCTATACTTGAAAAATCAAGTGCCCATATGGTTGCCATGACGGGGTCTTATTTCAGAGGAGATAGCGTGCCTGTTTTGTTGCCTGAAGATGAATCAAGATTTACAAAGGTAACTTACAACTATTATGAGCAGCTCAATGGATACGAACATCTAAAATCGCTTGGCATCGGGTATCATTTTTATCAAGGCAGATACACAAGTGCGATCGGCGAGATCCTGGATACCGATAAAAAAACGATTCTTCACATACCCAATGTCAACTCCGGCGAATCGACAAAAGATAAACACAAAGAGGTAGATACTATACTAGATATCATAGGCGATGTCATAAGAATTACGGATGATGGGATTATAATCGTAAAAAGGCATAGCGACGGAAAGCTGCTCAAGGTCGCAGACCTAGTAGACGATGAACCCAAAAAAAGAGAAAAAGTAGTGGGTTACTTGCGAAACATACAAAGTATTGAAGATATGGACTTGATCATAGCCCTTGGTATGGCGAAAGAGGGGTTTGACTGGCCGTATTGCGAACATGCGCTTACGGTTGGATACAGAAGTTCACTTACAGAAATCATTCAAATCATAGGACGAGCCACAAGAGACAGCGAGAACAAAATCCATGCACAGTTTACAAATCTTATAGCCGAGCCAAATGCGCAAAATGATGAGGTAAAAGTATCAGTAAATAATATGCTTAAAGCTATCACTGCTTCACTTCTTATGGAGCAAGTCTTGGCGCCAAATTTCAAATTTAAACCGCGATTTGAAAACGATACCGAACCAAATCAAAAAGGGGAGCTTAAAATAAGAGGTTTTAAGCTGCCCTCAAGTAAAAGAGTAGAAGAAATCTTAGAATCAGATCTTAATGATTTAAAAGCGGCTATTTTGCAAGATGATGTGATGATAAAAGCAATCCCCGGCAATCTTGATGCAGAGGTAATAAACAGAGTTTTGATACCAAAAATCATCAAAGTGAAATATCCCGACTTGAGTGATAGTGAAGTTGAAGAGTTGCGACAGCATGTAGTAGTCGATAGCGTGGTTAAAAATGGACATATCATAGAGAGTGGTGATAAGAAGTTTATAAAAATGGCAGATAAATTTGTTAATATTGATGAGCTTCATATCGATTTGATAGACCAGATAAATCCGTTTCAAAAAGCTTTTGAGATATTGTCAAAGTCTGTAACTACACATGTGTTAAAACTCATACAAGAGAGCATCGAAGCTACAAGAATAGAGATGACCCCTGAAGAAGCGGTAATCCTCTATAAAAAAATCCCTGCATTTAAAAGCGAACACGGAAGAATGCCGGATATTGGCAGTAGAGATTTTGCAGAAATGAGAATGGCAGAAGCGCTTATCTTTCTCAATAAACTAAGACGAGAGAGAGCAAATGGCTGAGTTTTCACTTGATGAGATTTTAGCAGATGATCCGCTAGGGCTTCTAAGTGAGCCCAAATCAAAAGTAAAAGCTTTAAATGAAGATGATAGATTGGTATCAAGTTTTGAAGAGATTAACGCTTTTGTTGAACAAAATGGATATGAACCTAAAAAATCGGCAAATATGAGTGAGCGAACTTTACATTCAAGGCTAGAAGGTATTCGACAAAATCCTGAGAAAATCGAGTATCTAAAACCTTACGATAGATTTAATATCTTACAGGCCGTAGAGATAAACTCCATTGATGATATTTTAAGTGATGATGTTTTTGGACTGCTTGGTGATGAAAGAAGTGAGGATATATTTACTTTAAAACATGTCCCAAAAGAGCGTGAACAAACGGACTTTGTAGCACAAAGAAAACCTTGTAAAGATTTTGACAAATATGAGCATTTGTTTAAAGAAATTCAAAATGACTTGAAAAGCGGAAAAAGAAAGCTTGTAAAGTTCCATGAAAAATATTTTGAAGACGGTAATTTTTTCATTTTAAAAGGTGTACTTGCTTATTTGGAAAAAATTAAAAATCTGCAAAAGGATAAGTTCAATAAGCTTGATGCTAGAACAAAAATCATCTTTGAAAACGGCACCGAGTCAAATATGTTGCTTCGTTCATTTGGTAAAGGGCTTTATGAGGATGGGTATTTTGTAAGTGAACATGATGACAAAGTGCTAGATAGATTGAGTCAAATTACACAAGAAGATGAACAGACAGGCTTTATTTATATATTAGAATCGCTTAGCCAGGATGATAAGATAAAGACAATTAAAAATCTTTATAAAATTGGATACTCAACAACAGATGTAAGAGAAAGGATCAAAAATGCCATAAATGAGCCGACATATCTTATGGCACCTGTGAAAATTGTAGCGGTGTATGAGGCTTACAATATGAATACACAAAAACTGGAACTGTTACTTCATAAATTTTTTGGCAAAACGTGTTTGAATATTGATATTTTTGGTAAAGACGGGCAAAGATTTACACCACGGGAGTGGTTTGTCGCTCCGTTGAAGATTATTGAGCGTGTTATAGGACTTATCTTGACTGGAGAGATTGTAAATTATAAATATGATGACACAAATGAAACTTTAATTTTTATAGATTCAGCCCTCAGCAACAATTAGCAAAAAACAACAAATTTCGACAAACAAACAAAGAAAATCTTTACAGATCAACATTAGTCATCTCTGCTTTTAGCCGATTGAGTTGTTCTTTATCTGCTCATAGTTGTCTAGAAACAATCTTACGATCCGCGGATCAAAATGACTGCCTGCCTGCTCTTGGATATATGCCAGTACTTTTTCTTCGGGCCATGCCGATTTGTAGATGCGCGGATGGATAAGGGCGTCCCAGACGTCTATGATCGAAAATATCCTTGCTGCGATCGGGATGTCCGCACCTTTAAGCCCTTGCGGGTAGCCGCTGCCGTCCCATTTTTCATGATGAGAGTAGGGGATATCGACGATGGAGGTTAGAAAATCAATCCCTGACATGATGTCGTAGGCTATCTGCGGATGTATTTTTATGCGGGCAAATTCATCCTCTGTGAGTTTTGACGGCTTGATGAGAATCTCATCGGATATGCCGATCTTTCCTATGTCGTGAAGTATGGCCCCGCATTCGATATTTTCAAGTTCATCAGGGTCCGTGATGCCGGATATTTTTGCAAGTTCAAGGGTCATGTGTGTGACACGGGCCGTATGATTTTTTGTCTCTTTATGGCGGATGTCTAAGACTTTCATCCATCCGTCGATAGTTTGCTTATAGCCGTTTTTTAGTTTGGTGTTGGCATCTTTGAGTTCATTGATGCTTTTTCGGATAAGAAAAAATAAAAGTACTCCGGTAAACAAGACAAAAAAAGATCCTTTGAAGTTTTGTATCAGTGTAATCTCTTCTTTGTATTTGAGGAGGTTTTCGGTGGCCGCGTCGGAAAAAATGATCCACAAGAAACCGACAATCATATATATGCCGACAATTTTGTATTCTTGACCCAGTCTCATCGCGCTTTGAACCTTAAAAATTTATTAGGTTTTATTTTACTATAAAAATTTCGATATGTGCTTTGTGCTTATCCTTTAAGTACCCTTGCAAGCCGATCGCAAAAAACTTCAAAACTCGGCAGCTGAAGGACTGCTTCTCTTTGTTTTGTTCCCCACATCGGTTCAGGGAAATAGCTGTCTTGCGCAAAACGCGTCATGATATGCCAATGCACATGGGGAAGATAGTTGCCGAAACTTGCGATGTTGATTTTGTCAGGTGCGTAGTAGGCGATCATCTCTCTTTCGATGATATCCAGCAGGCGATAGATTTCATTTTTGATCTCTTGCGGAACCTCGCTCATCTCTTTGTAAGGATGCTGCGTAAAGATCTTGAGCCAAGGAATCTCACTGGGGTGAATCTCGATCTTTACGGCCGCGTTTTCATAAAGTACAGACATTATCGTATCCTTTTGATGGTATGACGGTTGAGTTTGTAGATGTCTGAGGCTTTTGATCCTGTATTAAGAGGAGTGATGACGACATCGGCGGCTTCTTTTGCAAATTTTTCGTCATAGGGATGCCCAGAAAGGTTGGCGGATGTGGTGTAGGCCCAGCCAAGCCTCTCGATCAGCAAAAGATGATGTTTGTCCCGTACGACGCGGTAGGAGTGCCCGTTTGGCAAAACAAAAGTAGTTTTCTTGGCACGTCTTACGAGAGTTCGATATTTTTTGGGTATGCGCGCAAATGTATTAAGCACGGCAAGCGAAGGAACTGCTTTAATATAGTGCTTGTGAGGCGGGCGCTGCTTGATCGCATCCAGCCTTGCAGGATTTTGCGAAACAAAACCGATGGTTGTATCGGTTTGTGTGAGAAAAACAAGGTCTGCCAATGCTTTGCTGCCCACTGTTTGCTGTCTTGTTAGCCCAGATAGTCTTGCAGGGCTTTAGGTTCAAGCTCTCCGCCGTGTTCTTTGAGTTCCTTGATAGCTTCAGCGGTTGCACGTGCTGCGGCGATAGTGGTAAAGTAAGCCACTTGATTTGAAAGAACTGATTGACGGATAGTTTTTGCATCTGTTTTGCTTGCTTTATTGTCGCTGGTATTGATGGCAAGTGCAATCTCTTCGTTGCGGATCATGTCATCGATATTGGGGCGGCCTTCTGAGATTTTGAAGACTTTGCTTGAAGCGATGCCTGCCTCTTGAAGCGCAGTATGGGTTCCGGACGTTGCAACGATTTCAAACCCTAGATCCACGAACATTTTGCCGATTTCGCCTGCATAAGGTTTATCGTTTTCAGTCAAGGAAATAAAGAGTTTGCCTCCTAGCGGGATATTGTTTTTGCTTGCAAACTGGCTTTTTGCAAAACTCATGCCAAAGTTATCTGAGATCCCCATGACTTCCCCTGTGGATTTCATTTCAGGCCCTAAGATAAGATCCGAACCCGGAAGCTTATTGAATGGAAAAACCGCTTCTTTGACGGCTACATGGTTTTTAAGATTGGGCTCCATGATTTTTTTGTCAAAGTTTACCACCTTAAAAGTATCATAATATTTTAGCGCTTCTTTGAGATCGCCTTGCACCATGACTCTGGTAGCGACTTTTGCCAAAGGTACGCCGGTCGCTTTTGACACAAAGGGAACGGTTCTTGAGGCTCTTGGATTGACCTCAATTAGATAGATTTCTCCTTTGTGGATAGCATACTGGATATTGAGAAGTCCTATCACGCCAAGTCCAAGTGCGATCTGAGCAGTCTGATCTTTTACTTCTTCAAGCAAGTCTGCCGAGATGGAGATTGGAGGAAGGGAGCATGCACTGTCTCCCGAATGAATCCCCGCTTCTTCAATGTGCTGCATCACCGAACCGATATAGACATCAGTTCCGTCGCAAATGGCATCCACATCAAGTTCGATCGCATTGTCGAGGAATTTGTCAATGAGGACAGGAGCATCGTTTGAAACGCTTACCGCTTCATCCATGTACTCTCTTAATTCCGCATCGTTATATACCGTACGCATACCGCGGCCGCCAAGCACAAAGCTGGGGCGCACAAGCACAGGGTATCCGATACGGTTGGCGATCGCCATTGCTTCATCTTTGGCAAATGCGGTACCGTTATCAGGCTGTTTGAGTCCCAACTCTCTTATGAAAGTGGAAAACTGCTCTCTGTCTTCCGCAAGATCGATTACTTTGGCTGAAGTGCCGGAAATTTTTGCGCCGATCGCGGTAAGATTTTTTGCCAACTTAAGAGGTGTCTGACCGCCAAAATGCACGATGACGCCATCGGGCTTTTCAACTTCAATCACGTTTCTGACATGCTCAAAGTCGATAGGTTCAAAATAGAGGACATCTGAAGTATCGTAATCAGTAGAAACAGTCTCCGGGTTACAATTGTACATGATAGATTTGATACCCATATCTTCTAAAGCAAAGGCGGCATGAACACAGCAGTAGTCAAACTCAATTCCTTGACCGATACGGTTGGGGCCTCCGCCGATGACCAGTACTTTTTTGTCCTCGGACGGAGTTGTGCATGGTTGTGGTACTTTGGTAATATTGGTCGTAGAGTAGAGGTATGGAGTTAATGCCTTAAACTCTGCAGCACAAGTGTCTACTTCATTATACTCAAGACGTACACCGAGTTTTTCTCTTGCATTATAGATATCATTTTCACTAAGAGTAAGCCCCTCATTTTTATTGATGATCAGCGCTATCATGGCATCTGAAAAACCTTCAGATTTGACTTCCCTTAGTCTTGTTTCGTCTGAAAGCAGAGCGATATCCATCGTTTTCTCTCTTTGGGAAAGTTCTTCAAATTGATAAAGAAACCATTTGTCAATTTTGCACAACTCATAGATCGCATCTACAGACATACCCCGTCTAAATCCTTCATAAGCATAAAGCATTCGGCTTTGATTTGGACGTCTGATCTCTTTAATGAGTTCTTCCTGATCACATTTAACGGTATTAAATCCGGCCAGTCCGGTTTCAAGCGAGCAGAGCGCTTTTTGAAACGACTCCTTGAAGGTACGGCCTATGCTCATAACTTCTCCGACAGATTTCATTGCGGTAGTAAGCGTAGAATCTGCCAGCGGAAATTTTTCAAAGGTAAATCTTGGGAGTTTAGTCACAATATAGTCAATCACGGGCTCAAAGCTTGCGGGTGTTCCTGTGATGTCGTTGGTGATTTCATCAAGGGTGAAACCTACTGCAAGCAAGGTAGCCACTTTGGCGATAGGATATCCCGTTGCTTTGGAGGCAAGCGCCGAAGAACGGCTTACTCTTGGATTCATCTCTATAACGATCATGCGACCAGTTTCGGGATTGATGGAGAACTGTACGTTTGATCCGCCGGTGTCTACGCCGACTTCGCGTAAAATTTTAAAAGAGGCGTCTCTCATATGCTGGTATTCTTTGTCGGTCAAAGTAAGTGCCGGAGCGATGGTGATGCTGTCTCCTGTGTGTACGCCCATGGGGTCAAAGTTCTCAATAGAGCAAACAATGATACAGTTATCTTCTTTGTCCCGAATAACCTCCATCTCAAACTCTTTCCATCCCAGAAGCGATTCTTCGATAAGGATTTCAGAAATAGGGCTGGCCTCAAGACCGCCTTTGACAATCTGTTTAAATTCGTCCATGTTATAGGCCACCCCTGAGCCGCCGCCGGCAAGGGTATAGGAGGCGCGAATAATAAGAGGAAATCCGATATTTTTGGCTGCGTCTAAAGCTTCATCCATTGAATAGGCGTATTGCGACACAGGGAGATCCATGCCGATCTTGATCATCGCTTCTTTAAACGCTTGCCTGTCTTCACCTTTTTTGATCGCTGCAGGATTTGCTCCAAGAAATTCAATGCCTTCGAGCATTTTTTTGTCATGCATGCTCATGGCAACATTGAGCGCTGTTTGTCCGCCCATGGTAGGCAAAATGGCATCAACATTCTCTTTTTTGATAATTTTGGCAATCACTTCTTCTGTGATAGGTTCGATATAGGTGCGGTGTGCAAATTCAGGATCAGTCATAATGGTTGCCGGATTGGAATTGATAAGTACAACCCTGTAGCCTAATTCTTTGAGTGTTTTTGCTGCTTGAGTTCCTGAATAGTCGAACTCACAAGCTTGTCCGATGACGATAGGTCCTGATCCGATAAGTAAAATAGTTTTGATGTCTTCGCGTTTTGGCATGGAGAAATACCCTTGATTTTTAGTTAAAAATTATACACTTAAGAGATATAAAAAGCCCTTAAAAAGGGTTTTTATAAAGAAAATAGATATTAAAAAAGGTCCAAACTGTTGCTGCGTTGCAGATTTTTATTTTTAGGTTTTTCTTTAACGGTAGTTTGTGGGGTTTTTGGCTTGACCGCTTCGATTTTTTCCAAAGGAGTTTCCGGTTCAATGACATCCTCCTGGGTTTGATCAATGCGGCTTGGTATGCTTGAAACAGCAGGTAGCGTTTGATTAGTGTCTTGCATTGCTGCTGTTTGATTTTGTTCTTTTTTTGAATCCATAGATGCAGAGTATTGTACGGCTAAGCGGGTAGTGTTGGCATCAAACCCTTCGGCAAGCGTTGCTTTGGCATCATTGACCAAAAAAAATGTTTTGGGATGAAAAATATCACTATAGGTTTTAATGTGAGCTACCTTATAGGAGCTTTGGACTTCGATTTTAGTCACGATACCCACCGGGATATCACTGAAAAATATATCATCCAGTCCATTGGTGACTACAAAATCCCCCTTTTTTATCTTATGCCATTTGGGGATAAATTTAACCAGCATTTCATTTTCTTTAAACCCTATAGCAATACCTGGGGCCTTGTCTTTGCCTATAAAAACAGCAAAACGGCACATTTCATCAGAGGTTAAATAACCATAAAGTTGACGGTTATGTACTTGCGCGGTACCTGCAACGACATTATTTTGTATCAGACCATAGAGTTTGCCTTCTTTTAAGCCTCCGGGGTTGGTAAGAATAATTTGCGAAAAACTGTTAAGTTTCACATAAGAGATGGTGTCAGTGATAGAGATGTTGCGAACGGGTATTTTGCTGAGCTGGGGCAATATGTTATAGATATCTTTGACTTGCTTGATATAATGGGTTTGCTCCAAAAGACGTTGGCGCAGAATAAGATTTTCTTTATTGAGTTTCTCAATAGACTCTTTTTGAAAGAGATAGCTTTGGCTTTTGTCTTCTAGATTTTGCGTGAAATGTTGATAGTTTTGCTTAATGGGGTTGATGACACCCAAAAGCGTATTGGTGATACGCTCATCATTTCTTGTCAAAAGTATGGTTAAAACCAAAAGCAGGATGACAATGATAACGATTCTAGTCTTCATACGCCGTTTGTTGTAGCAGATCTATTTCGTCCAGCGCCTTGCCTGTACCTTTGGCTACGGCAAGAAGGGGCTCTTCTGCAACATATACGGGAAGCTTGATAATATCTGAAAGATATTTGTCCAAGCCTCTGATGAGTGCGCCGCCTCCTGAAAGCACAATACCGTTTTCTACGATATCTCCGGCTAGTTCGGGCGGCATTTCTTCAAGAACGGCCACCAGTGCATCGGCAATTTCCTCCAGTGAATCTTTCATGGCTGAACGGATATGTTCGCTGGTAATCTCAATAGAGGTTAAGCTGCCTTCTATCTGATCTCTTCCTCTTACGACAGTGGTTAACTCTTCTTCAAGAGGAATAGCGGTGCCGATTTTAATTTTGAGCTCTTCTGCAACCCTGTCACCGATAAGAAGATTGAAGTTTCTTCTGCAGTAATCTACGATAGCCTGATCAATTTTGTCTCCGGCGACACGGATAGATTTGCTAAGCACAAGTCCGCCTAAGGAGGTTACGCCAATTTCAGTTGTCCCGCCGCCGATGTCAACAATGAGATTGCCGTTGGGGTCTTTAACGGGAAGTCCTGCCCCTATAGCAGCCGCCATAGGCTCTTCAATAAGATAGACATAACGGGCTCCGGCATGTTCTGCAGAATCTTTAACAGCCCGTCTTTCTACCTGTGTCAGTCCGTAAGGCACGCTGATGATGATGCGCGGGCTGAAAAAGCTTTTTCTTTTATGCGCTTTTTCTATAAAATAGCGAATCATCATTTCCGTCACTTCAAAATCTGCAATGACGCCGTCTTTCATGGGGCGGACAGCTCTGATATTGCCGGGCGTTTTCCCTACCATTTCTTTAGCTTCCTGTCCTACTGCAAGAATACGTTGATGCCCCTGTTTGTCAAATTGGATAGCAACAACAGAGGGTTCATTAATGACGATCCCTTCACCTTTCACTAACACAAGAGTATTTGCAGTCCCTAGATCGATAGCTAAGTCATTAGAGAACATACCCAATAATTTTTTAAACATTTTATTTATCCTTTATGAGAGACGGCCGATTTTTTATTATGATTATGCCGTCTTTTTCTTTTTAATATACAAAGGTTTTGCACCCGCTTTGATTACATCTTCCGTGATAACAATTTCATATCCTGCAAGTTCGGGCAATTCGTACATAATATCAAGTAAAATTTCTTCCAAAATAGACCGCAAGCCTCTTGCGCCAGTTTTTCTGTCTATGGCTTTTTGTGCAATGAGCGATAGTGATTCTGTTTCAAAATTGAGCTCTACGCCATCAATTTCAAAAAGTTTTTGGTATTGCTTGATGAGTGAATTTTTCGGTTCAACCAAAATACGCACCATCTCCTCTTTTGTGATAGCTCCAAGTGTAGCAAATACGTGAAGACGGCCGATAAGTTCAGGGATAAGACCAAAAGAAACAAGATCATCAGACTCAACCAGATAAAGCAAGTTTTCCTCTTCTTTTTTGCTGCGTTTTTCTTGTCCGAAACCAAGCGTATTGCTTCCGAGCCTTCTTTTGATGATATCGTTTAATCCGTCAAATGCACCGCCGCAAATAAAGAGAATATTGGAAGTATCTATCTGAATAAAATCTTGGTTTGGATGTTTTCTGCCGCCTTTTGGAGGAATGTTGACGACAGAACCTTCAATCAGTTTAAGAAGCGCCTGCTGTACTCCTTCGCCCGAAACATCGCGTGTAATCGATCTGTTTTCGCCCATTCTGGCGATTTTATCGATTTCATCTATAAAAACAATGCCTCTCTCTGCACGTTCCACATCGCCGTCTGCTGCCATGAAGAGTTTGGTAAGAATGTTCTCGACATCCTCGCCGACATATCCCGCTTCAGTAAGGTTGGTTGCATCTGCAATGGCAATAGGCACATTAAGAAATTTTGCAATCGTTTGAGCCAAGAGCGTTTTTCCGGATCCCGTAGGGCCGATGAGCAGTACGTTTGATTTGGAAATCTGCGTATCATCCGCAAGCGTATCTTTAAAAATACGTTTATAGTGGTTATAGACAGCTACGGCAAGTGTCTTTTTTGCATTTTCCTGACCTATAACGTAGTCATTGAGCAGTGCATTGATTTCTTTAGGGGTATAAAGCGCTTGGGTTTCCCAATCGATCTGACACTCCTCCTGCTCTTCTTCGCCAAAGAGAATTTTGTATGCAGATATGACACAGTTGGAACAAATATAGACGCTTTCGCCGGCAATAAGAGGATTTTCTTCACTCTCAGCGCTATGGCAAAAGCTACATTTTTTCATCGACATTTTCTTTCCTTTTTTCTTTACGTGTAAAAGGAATGCCCCGCTTGGAGGCGATAATAAATTTACACATTTTTTTTACTTGTTCACAATCACTCTCTTCAAGCAGCTTTTGTGCGACCTCTTGCAGCGGATTTCCCTGCTCAAACAGTTCGCGATAGGCAATTTTCAGAGCATCTATCTCGTCTCTTTGGAGTTTTCTTCTTAATCCGGTGAGATTTAAACCGCGCAATCCCGCACGATTTCCTTCAGCTAAACAAAAAGGCGGAATATCTTGCGTCAAAGCACTTGCGCCGCCTATCATGGCATAATCCCCAATATGTACAAACTGATGAACGGGGGTAAGTCCTCCGATAACAACATGATCGCCCAGCTCAACATGACCGGCAAGAGTGGCTCCATTGGCAAGGATACAGTGATTTCCTATGATTACATCATGGCCCAAATGGACATATCCCATGAGAAGATTGTTGTTTCCCACTTTTGTCACCAACCCTCCGCCTTTTGTTCCGGGATTAATGAGGGTGAATTCTCTTATGATATTGCTGTCGCCGATCACAAGCTGTACTTTTTCTCCGGCATATTTGAGGTCTTGAGGAATGGTTCCTATGGCAGCATGGGAAAAAATACGGTTGTTTTTTCCAATACTTGTATCTCCCTCAATCACAGTATGGGACCCTACGAAAGTACCATCGCCTATAGATACTTCAGCTCCGATATAGGCAAACGGACCGACTGTAACTTCTTTTCCTATTTTGGCACCGGCTTGAATAATGGCACTTGGATGAATAGACATGGCTAACCTTAATTTATGTGATTATTTGTCAACGATCATAGCTTTAAGCTCGGCCTGTGCGACGATTTTGTCATCTACATAAGCCAATGCATCAAGTTGCCAAACTGCACCCTTGTGTTTAATCACTTTGATTTTATAAACAAGCTGATCTCCGGGTGTTACAGGCGAACGAAATTTTGCTTTATCAATACTCATAAAATAAACAACTTTATTTTCAATCTCTTCTTGACTGTTTGCGTCCATGCTTTTAAATGCCAACACACCGCCTGTCTGTGCCATGCCTTCTATGATCATTACGCCCGGGTAAATAGGATGATCGGGAAAATGTCCCTGAAATACGGGTTCAGAAATGGAAATATTTTTATATCCTTCGATATATTCCCCTTCTTTCAATGAAATAATTCTATCAACCAGCAAAAACGGATACCTGTGAGGCAGGATCTTTTGAATATCAATTACATTATAAAGCAAGTGAAACCTTTGTGAAAATTTACAATAATTTTATCCAATCTTTGCTAAAAATCTTATAAGAGTACCCCGTGGCATATACTTTATCCTATGAGATTTTCTTTGACGTCACTATACGTTTTGCTCTCACATAAAATTTCAATTTTGCTGTTTGGTATTTCATCTACAACAAGAATGAGTCCCAAATCAAAAGGGGTATGTACGATCCGGCTTCTGAGATTTACCTCCTCTTCAAAAGACGGAGGATTGAAAATAAGCTCTTTGACGCAGGAGTAGCGTGTCAATGCAAGGTCATTATAAGTTTGAAGCGTAATAAAACGCACTTCATCGCGACTCATATGATGCACGTTATTAATAGCGTATTCTATTTTCCCTCGGGTAAATCGGCTTTTGAGGGTGGAATAGGGTAAAAAATGTGCGGGAAGAATTTCTTTGCGTACGCGCAACAGGCCGCTGAGCAGTCTCCAATTTAAAAAACGCTCTTTAATGATCCTGTAAGGTATTTTTTCTTCTTCAAGTTCCCATCGTTTTTCATAAAGAGCAATACGGGCTTCTATGGACTCCGGCTGTATTTGATTTGAAATCGGTGAAAAAAGTTCATCCGCAAGTTTATTTTGCTGCTCTCTTTGCATGGTGAGCCCATAGATGCATCCGCAATAGTCTTGACGATAAAGGGCATCTTCTTTTGCGATGATATTTTGTTCCTGTGTCCCCGAAGCTTTACGATAATCCGGTGCTATAAAAGCGATACCTTCGCGCCGGGCTAAAGCATCTCCGGCTTGCTTGAGCTGTTTAAGCGATTTTTTGGGGCTGGTAAGCAAGGTGGAGGTAAAGGTTTTTTCTCCAAGTTCTTTGGCCTTTTGTGCAGAAACATCAAAGCGTTTATCAAAACAGACAGAGCAGCGCGCTCCTTTTTCAGGTTCATGCTCCAGTCCTCTGACTGTCTTGAGCCAATCCTCGGTATCATAAGGACCCTCTATCAGTTCAATGCCCAGCATTTTGCAACTGCGCTTTACATCCAAAAGTCTTAGACGGTACTCGCTGTAAGGGTGAATATTGGGATCATAAAAAAACCCGACAAGTTTTTCCTGCGGATACTCTGCTTGAAGCTTTTGTAAAAAAAAATGGCTGTCTACCGCGCAGCAGATATGTACTAACATCGTCGTCCCCTGTAAAAACAAAATGATGAGTGACGAGTGAAGAATAAAGCGTTCATTAATTTACTCCATAATGATTTGTGCTACATTTTTGCTGCTGCCGTGAGAGAGGTAAGTTCTAAGTTCTCGTGCTTTTTGCGCGAAGATTTTTCGGTCGGTATTGTAATACTCTTTAAGCAGATTGTCAACAGTTACATTTTCCTGAAGCAATTCTTTATGAAGAGCGGTATTGTTGTAATGGCCAAGAATGATGTTTGCAAGCCCCACCTGTTTGATGCCAAACAGTTTTGTGCCTATGAAAAAATCTATTTTTTTGGCGATGAATGCCAGAGTAAAAGGAGTGCCGATGAGGGCAGCTTCCAGTGTTGCTGTGCCCGAGCAGATAAAGGCAAATTCTGCACGCTTAAGTGCTTCATGTGTGTTGCGTACAATTTCAAACTCTTGGCTGCCTGCGTAGAGTTTGGCGATTTTTTGCTTGCTGAAGTGCGGAGGAATGACCAGCAGAGGATGGATAGTGTTGCCCAATTTGCGTCTAAGTTTCAAAAAAATAGGCATCAGACGACTTATCTCGCTTCCGCGGCTTCCGGGAAGAAAGGCGATGCAGCCTTTGGCTTCATCGGGATTTCTTTCTGTTTTAATTTCATCAAGCAATGGATGTCCTACATACTGCGCTTTGCCTTTAGTGTAGCGTTCGATCTCGAAAGGCAAAATACCCAGCAGTTTATCGCAGTAAGCTTCGAGTTTTCTAACCCGTTTGGGACGGCTTGCCCAAACTTGAGGGAGGATGTAATAGATAATCTCTTTGTGAGGATACGTTTTTTTGAGTTTTTTCGCCAAAGGCAGGTTGAAACCTGAGGAGTCCATCAAAAGGATTTTATCTGCTTTTGATGCCAGCCCCACCATTTCATCGGCAACTTTATAGAACCAGTGCAATTTTTTCAAGGCATCAACTATCCCCATGATCGCCATTTCACTGATGTCGTAAAGCGGTGTTCCCTGCTTGATGCTCTTGTCAAAAATTCCCATCAGTTCTACATCATGCGTATGCTTAAGCACTTCTTTGAGATGAAGATTTGATGAAGGCTCAAGGGCTGAGACTAAAAGTTTCATTTGGCAGATTCCTTTTTGGGCAGGTATAAAAAAGTCCCTTTTGCAGAGGATTTATGCAGCGTGCTGTTCCTGAAAAAATAATTTTGTTTCATGTTGTCAGCCACCCGGCCATCAAAAATGCTGCACCGGCGAACACCCCGCCTATTAGAGCGTAGGGCAATTGGGTGCGCACGTGAGAGATGTGATCACACTCTGCTGCCATTGAGGAGATGATCGTTGTATCGGAAATGGGTGAAGCGTGATCTCCGAAGATTCCGCCTGAGATAACCGCTGCGATAACAAGGGGGATGTCAAGATGCAGTGTGGCACCCAAGGCAAGCGCGATGGGCATCATAATCGAAAAAGTTCCCCAGCTTGTTCCTGTGGAAAACGAGGTGATGCCGGCTACAAGAAAGATAAGCAGTGGAACGATTACGGGAGAGATGTTGCCTTGGAGCAGATGAGCCAGATATTGCGCCGTACCTAAATCCCCGATGACTTTGCCGATCAAAAGTGCAAAAAGCAGTATAACCGTTACAGGCAACATCTCACCCATTCCCTGATAAAATCCTGCAAAATAACTTTTATGAGTGAGCGTTTTGGTAGGGATAAAGTAAAGATAGATAAAGAGTAAAGTAAAGATAACAGCATAATACACAGAGGTGGAACCGCTGCCCTTGAGAATATTACCTTTACCTGTAAAATACAGTGCCAAGGGCACCATCAAAACCATGAAGAGAATCGGCAAAAGCATTTTGTAAGGAGATGCCTTAACTTGCTCTTTTGGGGCATAAGGGATATAAGACCGGGGAACAGACTGCTTCATAGGTCCGATATTAATATTGAAAAATATTACAGCCAAGACAATCAGCAGTGTAAAAATGGAATAAAAATTGTAAGGAATCGAAGCAATAAGCAAAGATATCCCCTCTCCGGAAATGACATGTGCATCTATCGCTGTGACGATAAGCCCTAAAAGAAGCGCACCCCATGCATTAAGCGGAATAAGCGAACACACGGGCGCAGAGGTTGAATCGCAAATGTAGGCAAGTTTTTCCCGGCTGACCCCATTTTTGTCACATAGCGGTTTGGCAACCGTGCCGGCAACAAGGACGGTGATAGAGGATTCTATGAAAATTACGATGCCGATAAAATAGGCCAGAAGCATCGCACCTCTGGGAGAATCTACGGTTTTGGCTTGTTGGCTGAGGTACGCTACGAAGCTGTCAATAGCGCCACCCTGTGCAAGCAGCCTGATAATTGAGCCTACCAAAAGCATAAAAACAAGCGTCTTTGTGATCCAGCCTTCAGCAAAAAGTGCAATAATGCCCTCAACCAGCGCAATACACGCATCCAGAGGATTATAGCTGTGCAGCACCAGCATTCCCGCAAAAATACCGCTTACGAGAGAAACCACAACATCTTTGGTTATAATTGCTAAAAAGATCGTCAGCAACGGGATGATGATTGATAAAATTCCGTATTCCATAGGAGGGATTATAACACAATGAAGATTTTAGTCGCACTCTGTTTTTCTTTTTTATTTCTTTATGCACAAAAGGCCGAGAATAAACAACTTTTGGTGGTCATATCTCAGACATGGGAGGCACCTGCTGCTATCTTGCAGCGTTATGAGTTTCAGGGGGATCAGTGGAAAAAAGCAGGTGATGCCATTGACGTAAAAATAGGGAGAAACGGAATGGGGTGGGGGATCGGGCTGCACAAGATACCCAAAGATGCGGCTATCATCAAAAAAGAGGGTGATGGAAAATCTCCTGCGGGTATCTTCAGGCTGAAGCAGGGGTTTGGATATGCTCCGTTAAAGACAGCTTATCCCTACACGGTTTATAAAGAGACAGACCACTGCGTGGATGATGTGAATTCAAGGTTTTATAATGAGATCGTTGACAGCACCAGCATAAAAAAAGAGTATCAAAGTTATGAGGCGATGAAGTTTCCTAAAAATTATTATGAGTACGGTATCGTAGTGGCACACAATGCTCAGAAAAAAAAAGGAGCGGGTTCATGCATTTTTATCCATATCAAAAATGTTCCCACTGCAGGATGCACTGTGATGAATGAAAACCAAATGAAAGAGATCCTCTTGTGGCTGGATCCTGCAGCAAATCCGCTTTTGATCCAAGCGCCCAAAAAAGAGATAGAAAACCTGCTAAAGACAATCCCGTGCTTTAACCTTTAGACTCAAAAACTTTAAAGGAAGGAGTTATTTTGAATACTGCTTTTGAAGGTTTGTTCAGTCGATTTGCAAGACAGAATAAACTTGGGTATTAAACCCCTCCCTTCCATTTAGAAATCCAAGCTCCATAATAAAACAAGCCTCTACGCATTCCGCACCTACTTTATTGATGAGGTTAACTGCAGCTTTGGCAGTGCCTCCTGTAGCGATAAGGTCATCCACAAGAAGGACTTTGGCACCTTTCTTTTCTCCAAACGCATCGATATGTATCTCTACTTCGTCAAACCCGTATTCAAGAGAGTATTTCTCTGCAACGGTCGTATAGGGAAGTTTCCCTTTTTTTCGTACAGGCACAAAACCGATACCCAGTCTGTCTGCCAATATGGAACCAAAGATGAATCCCCGTGCATCAATGCCTGCAATAAAATCCAGATCATAGTTTAAATAACGGTCAGTAAGATGATCCATAAGTGTGTTTAATGCATGCGGATTACCCAATAATGTAGTAATGTCCTTAAAGATGATTCCAGGTTTTGGAAAATCCTGAATATCTCGAATACTGTTTAAGAGAATATCTTTCTCTTTACTGCTTAAAGTATTCATATATTTCCTTCATATTTTATGATATGATATGTGCTTTTGGTGAATCCGGTGCTGCCGAATAAAGCCAAAATCATCCTAGATTTGCTCCAAAAGAACAGCTTCCTTCTATTTTTCCGACGCGTCCCGCATGTCTGCCGCCTTCAAACTCTGTTTGACAAAAAGCATCTATCATGCTTTCTATGACCCCTTTGCCTACCACTCTTTCGCCAAAGCAAAGGATGTTTGCATCGTTGTGGGCTCTTGTCATTTGTGCTGTATAGGCATCATGGCAAAGAGCAGCACGGATGCCAGGCACTTTATTGGCAGCAATAGAGATGCCTATACCTGTACCGCAAATAAGAATTCCAAAACTGCCGCGGTCTTGCAGGACAGTATGAGCACATTTTTTTGCATAATCGGGATAGTCAACTCTCTCAGAAGAGTTTGGCCCCAGATCTATGATTTCATGCCCCAGTGAACGCACATAGTCTTTTACAAACTCTTTTACTTCAAAGCCTGCATGATCGGTTGCAATGTAAAATTTTTTCATGATCTTCCTTCTTATTCTATGGGTTGTTCTCGTTCTAGGGATTCTATGCGTCTTCCTACACGTCCCCAGCGCACCGTATAGCGCTGATTATCCCAAAGCGCTTCACATTCTTTTGAGGCAATATCGAGATTTTTGCAGACACGTTCAAGTCCTGCATGGTCTTTGCCTCCGCCATATTCATCACCTTTAAGCACCTGCTCATAGGTACGGTGTTCTAAGCTCATATAGATCATCCATGGTTTTCCCACGATCAGCTTGTAGGGCACTGAACCCCAAAAACGGCTATCGTTGGAGTTGTCGCGATTGTCGCCTATCATATAGTAGTGGTCGTCTTCAACTTTCTTGTAAAATGCATTGATGGTTTTGAATCCCACATCATAAGCAGGGGCCTTGAGTTCGGGCACATAGACGGGTGACACATCTATCTCTTTATTGTTTGCGTAGTAGTGCAGCAGCATTTCAAAGATACTTAATCCTTCCGGAGTATACTCGATACCCGGAAATTTATCCATATAAGGGTTAACCACCCATAATTTATCATTGATGGAAACAATTTTCTCTTCAGGATAGTTTGCTTTGATGTATGCATCCCCTTCATGAAAATGAATCATCAATTTTTTATCAGCATATAAAAGTTCATCTCCTCCTACTGCCACACAACGCTTTACGTAATGTATCTTTGGATTTACGGGATAACGAAAGATAACGATATCTTCTCTTTGCGGCCTTGGGCCTTCAATAAGGTGTCCATTGTTGTTAAAATCAGGCAAAAGAGGAATCTCCAGCCATGGCAAATGAGGAATAGGAATACCGTAACTAAATTTTTTAGCAAAAAGAAAATCGCCTATCAGCTGCGTTCGTTTCATCGAACCGCTGGGAATGACAAACGATTGCGCAACGAAAAAGATAAGCATAAGAACAATAATGACCGTTCCTGTCCACGATGTTGAAAATCGATAAAAAGCTGAAAAAGTTTTTTTCACTTAAGACCTTTGTTTGGCTGATTTGAGTGTATTGGAAAGAAGCATGGCGATCGTCATTGGACCCACGCCGCCCGGCACAGGAGTAATAAATGAGCATTTTGGCGCAACGTGTTTAAAGTCAACATCGCCAACAAGTGAACCGTTTGCTATACGGTTAATACCGATATCTATCACAACGGCACCTTCTTTGACCATATCTTCTTTGATAAGCCCCGGTACTCCTACGCCCACTACCAGAATATCTGCCTTGGATGTATGTGCTTTGAGGTCTTTCGTGAAGATATGAGTGATGGTGACGGTCGCATTGGCATTAAGCAGGAGACTGGCCATGGGCTTTCCTACGATATTGCTTGCACCTACGACACAGACATCTTTTCCTTGAAGATCGATTTGGTATTCTTCAAACATTTTCATAACCCCTAGCGGGGTACAGGCGACAAAACTATCCAGTCCGGTCACCAAGCGGCCCATATTGTAGGCGTGAAAACCGTCAACATCTTTTTTGGGATCGATAACCTCAAGGATTTTGGTCGTATCTATATGTTTGGGCAGAGGAAGCTGAACCAAAATACCGTCAATCCGAGGATTGGTATTCATCATCTCTATAGTAGCAATGATTTCGTCTTGGCTGATTGTTTCGGGCATACTGTGGGTAATAGAGTAAAATCCTACTTTTTCACATGCTTTTGCTTTCATTTTGACATAAGCATGACTGGCAGGATCGTCACCTACAAGAATAACGGCAAGCCCGGGAACGATATTTTTTTCTTGTTTGAGTTTTTCCACCTCTGTTTCTACATAATTTTCCACTTTTTGGGCTAAAGCTTTACCGTCAATCAGTTGCATTATACTCTCTTTACGTTTTTAGGGTATTATATCAAAAATAGTTTAGGACAATAAAACCTAGAGGATGCAATGAAGAAAGTATGGCTTATCTTACCGTTTGTGATGCTCAATGCCAGTGAGGATTTTATCTCACATTATGAATATGGGGAAATGCTTTACAATAATCCGCGGGGAGTAAGCTGTGCTCAATGCCATGGAGAAGACGGGTCAGGTACTATTATAGTCGAATTGAAAGACAAGCATGTAACAAACACAATCTCCGGATCGGATATACGGAAAAAAAGTCTTGATGTAATGATAGAGAGTGTCAATCGCTATCATGAGATCATGCCTCGTTATTATCTCACCGACGAAGAGATTAGGGCAATCTATGATTTTATTCAGAAAAAAAACAAGCTTTATTTAATTGCTCAAGAAAAAAGAGACAGTTCGCAATAATTGGTTATAATAATCCATCTTAGTTAGAAGGAATGTTGCCATGCGTCTCTCTTTAAAACAAATTGGATATGGGCTCTTATGCAGTTCAGTCCTTGGCCATACTTCTGTTTTAAATGTTTATCAAGATACGGCGGTTTACACGTTTGTATCCCAGGGCGGTTATTTGGGGTTTAGTGATGGTGTTGAGGCAAGTTGTAAAGGCAATGAACTCTTATTGAAAAAACAGCAGGTGTGTCCGAGTCAAGAGAGGCTCTGCCAGGAGTTTCTTGCGCATCAAAAGACAAAACATGCGCTTGTGTCAACAAGTGAAAAACTGAAAATGCTTGATAAGCTTATCTCTTTTCCGAAATCCGGAGAGTTTGATCCCAAATTATGGATTGAGGGGGCTAAAATGATCGGGGAAGAAAGCGCCGGCTTAATACTGGAGCAAGAGAAACTCAAAACCGAATTTGCCATGGAAGAAGAAGCATTTTCCAGGCAGACGCAATCAGCCAATCCGCTTTATTTGGCAAAAGAGTGTCAAGAAGAGATAGAACTCACATTTCCCCATGGGCAAATAAATTTTTCAAATTTTTATGAAGCTGAGTTTTTAGATGAAAATCATATAGAGGTGACACAGTATCTCTCAATACTCAATCACAGCGGGGTAGACATAAAAGCCGATAGAGCCATGTTTTATTATCGGCCTGCCCACAGGTACATCAATCCTATTCATTTTACACCATGGATAGTAAGCAAATATGCCCCTCAGGTTTCCAAGGAGTATAGAACAGCAATGACAAAAATGACACCTATGGCAAATGGTGCTATGGTACCTGAAACGATGATAGCTGACGAATCCGCATCCATAGAGGCTGCTTATGAGGATGCGAGACTATATAAAGTTAAAAATCTCTCCCTTCCTTCTTTGGGAACAGCCGTTGATGTGCCCGTGGTGTCATGGACTGCATCTGCGGAGTGCAAAATGCATGTTTATCCCTATGCCGGCACAATGCCTTATACGCTTTGTGCTTTTGAGCCTGCATATCAAATAGATTCCAATCGATGGAAAATAAAATCCAAAGAAGAGATTATCAATGACAATGCCGCCGGTGAATACTATGAGGGGGCATATCGGCTCTATACAAAAGCAGAAGAAGATATTCAGGTTTTACGCAGGCCTATAGTGCAAAATGAGAAAAATACAGGTTTTTTTGGTGGCACTGCGCGTAAAAAAGATGGCTTTATCCTGGAGGTAACCAATAAATCAGACAAGCCTAAAACACTTATGGTCACCGAACGCATTCCTGTCTCCTCTGCGGAAGAGATTAAGGTAAAACTTTTAAGTGTAACTTCTGGACAGGGTATAGAATATAAGGAGCTCAAAGAGGGGCGCATAGAAATAAAGCTTGATTTAAAAGCTAATGAGAGCAAAATAATAGAAGTATTGTTTGAAATTTCGTACGATAAAGAGTTAAAAATAAATTATTAAAAAAGAATAACCATAAAGAAGATGCAGACATCATGCCTGCATCCAAAACACGATTAAAGTGGTGTTACGTTCTCAGCTTGAGGCCCTTTTTGACCTTGACCGATTTCGAATGTTACCGCTTGACCTTCAGCAAGAGATACACGTCCTCCGCCTACATTGTTGATCTGGCGAAAGTGTACAAACACATCGCTTCCACCATTTTCTTGTTGGATGAATCCGTAACCTTTTTCATCGTTAAACCATTTTACTGTTCCCTTGACTAGTTCTGCCATTGTTATACCTTTGATCGGGTTTGAACCCTTTAATTTACACTTAATACTAAGTGGAATCTAAAATCGGAGAGAGTCTTTCGGGGTCTAGCAATATACTTTACACACGACAGATGAACTCGAACCTCATCTTTCTTCAAGTTATATTGTAGCTGTTTTTTTGATTTTTTTTCCTTATATATAAATAATTTATCTTAATAATGTTCTTTTTGATATTTTTTGTGTATATTTGTAAAGTTTTTGTTTAATTTTATACGAGTGTTTGGTTTATTTTTTTAGCCAATCACTCAATACCACAAATTCGCTTGGATCTTTCGGTGATATTCTAACTATTTCCGCAAAACTTTTGACGCCCATAGAAAGCAAGTACTGTAAATTGTCATCAAATGTTGCATTTTGTATAACAAAGATATTGTCTTTGTGCACCTCGAACATATATCCGCCGTTTGGGATGGGGGACATTGACAGGGTGACAGTATAGTGGTCTTTGATGATGCTCTCTTTTTGTGAATACATTAGTCCTATATTGTATCCTTCGTTGGCAAATCCCCGTATCGCTACTACCAAAACTCTATTTTCCCCCTGTTTGGAAGAGTTAAAGATGCCTATAATGTCTTTGATGGTTGAGTAGCCCGGTATTTTTCCAAGCAGGGACTCAAAGAAGCCGGCCAGTCTTGTTTTCATAAAATGGCCGATGAAATACAGCAGAAGCAAAAATACCACAATAGCGAATAAAAACCATAAAAATTGGTGATTTTCGGGAGTAAATCCAACCGTTTTAAATATCAAGCCTACAAGAAGGTCTATCTTCCCGTAAAGCCATAGTATCACCACCGTTACGATAACAATAGGCAATAGTCCAAAGAGTCCCTGAAGAACAGTTTCTATAAAATGCTTAAGGGGGTTAAACGTATTCATGATTGCAGCTCCTCCAGCCAAGCATCCGCATCCGCATCGCTGGGCATTCTCCAATCAGCTCTGGGACTGAGGCAGATAGTCCCCACCTTGGGGCCGTCAGGCATACAGCTTCTCTTAAACTGCTGAGTAAAGAAACGTTTGATGAAGAGGGTAAGCCATTTTTTAATCGTTTCTTTATCGTGGGTGTCATCAAATGCTTTTTGGGCAAGGTAAAGCACCTTGCTCGGCTTTGCTCCATATTTAATAATATGATATAAGAAAAAATCATGGAGTTCATAAGGTCCGATGATCGCTTCGGTTTCTTGGGAAATGGTATCTTTATCGTGCGGAAGCAACTCCGGAGAGATAGGGGTATCGAGAATATCTTTGAGGATTGAAGAGATATTTTCTTCAGCCATAAAGTATTCAATCACATATTTGATAAGCGTTTTAGGGATGCCGCAATTGAGTGCATACATACTCATGTGATCCCCGTTGTAGGTACTCCAACCCAGAGCAATCTCGCTAAGATCTCCCGCGCCTATTACCAAGCCGCCTTCTTTGTTCGCCAGATTCATAAGTATGGAAGTTCTTGCGCGGGCTTGTACGTTTTCATAAGTGACGCTATGTATCGTTCTGTCATGCTCGATAGCTTCAAACTCTTTATGCGAGATATCGGTGATATCTATCTCTTTAAGAGTAACTCCCAGTGCTTTGCATAGTTTGACAGCATTTGATTTGGTTCGGCTGGTTGTGCCAAAACCCGGCATGGTCACAGCGATAATATTTTTGTGTTCCCACCCCATAATCTCAAAAGCTTTGTGTGTAGAAAGCAGGGCAAGCGTAGAATCCAGTCCTCCCGATACCCCAATGACTGCTTTTTTGATATGTGTATGGCTCATACGCTTTATTAGCCCATGAGCTTGGATCTGAACAATTTCTTCACAACGCCGTTTTTTTTCTGCATAGTGCGAAGGAACGAAAGGGGTAGGGTTGATATCGCGTTGAAGTTTGCTGACTTTTGGCATCGGCGACACTTTGATGATTCTTGTTTTTTTGTGTCTTCCGTCACAAAAGCTTGATTCGTTCAGCCTTAGCCATCTTAACCGCTCAAGATCAACATCGGCCGTGATAAGTGTATTTTGCAAACTGAAACGTTCATTTTGACTTAAAGTCGTACCGTATTCGCTAATAATGCTATGCCCTCCAAAAACAGTATCGGTGGTGGATTCACCCACTCCCGCCGAACTATACACATAAGCAGCCATGCAGCGTGCACTCTGTGTGCGCACCAGTTCTTCACGGTATTCTGATTTGCCCACAAGTTCATTGCTTGCAGAGAGATTAAAGAGCAGATTTGCACCATTGCTTGCCATGTGGTTGCTTGGAGGTGTTACTGCCCAAAGGTCTTCGCACAATTCTACTCCAAACGTCATATCTTTACTATCGCTAAAGAGCAGGTCTACACCAAAAGGCACCTCTTTGTCCAGAAGTCCGATTATGCTTTGAATGATATCTCTGCCGCTTGTAAATTGGCGTTTTTCATAAAACTCTTTTTTGTTAGGCAGATAGCTTTTGGGCACCACTCCGAGTATATTCCCCGACTGTACGACCAATGCACAGTTGTAGAGTCTATCGGCATAAATCAGCGCTGCTCCCAAAATGACAACAGTATTTATTTTTTCAATATTTTTTAATATATCTTCAAGTGCTTCTTGTTGTTTTGAGATGAGGGTTTGATTGAGCAGAAGATCGCTGGCAGTGTATCCCGTAAGTGTAAGCTCCGGAAATACAACGACACTGACCTCTTTGGCATGGGCTTCATGGATAAGTGTTAAAATTTCTTTGGCATTTTTCGCAGGATTGCCCACAGCCGTTTTGTTGACTCCGGCCCCAACTCTGTAATATCCAAACATTCAATACTCCCGCCGATTAATAATAAATAGTGTCGCGGCTCCTGAATCGCTTTCTTTTCAATGGCGTTCACCACGACGACTTTTGTCTATATTTTTAAAATACCATTATGCTTTAGAAGCAACGATTTCAATAGACACGATATCATCATTTTGCTTGATATTGTCAAGCACCATAAAGCTTTCGGTGTCTCCCTCTTCAATCCCGCCAAATACGGTATGAACGCCGTCAAGATGAGGCGTCGGCACGAAAGTGATGAAAAATTGGCTTCCTCCTGTGTTTGGCCCTGCATGTGCCATGGAGAGCGTACCGCGTCTATGGCGATGTGTACTTGTATCCGTTTCGCAGTCTATGCACCAGTCCGGTCCGCCTGTTCCTGCCATTGCAGGATTGCCCGCGGGGCCTGATTGCGGACAGCCTCCCTGTGCCATAAATCCGGGGATCACTCTATGAAATTTCAGGTTGTTGTAAAACCCTTCGTTTGCTAAATGTGCAAAGTTTGCTACGGTATTGGGGGCATCATCATGATAGAGCTTTACCCAGATAACACCTTTATTTGTAGTGATTTTTGCATAGTTGTATGTATCCATCACTTCTTGAGAGATATCGTATCTTTTTGTCTGTCTTCTTCCAAACATGCTGTTTAGTCCTTCTGTAGTTAAATTAGGTTATTATTATACCAATTTTTATTTAGGGGACAGTATGGAACTTTGTGTAGCTCTTGATTTGCCTTCGGCTGAAGAGAATTTGGCACTTGCCAAATCGCTTAAAGCGTACGATATCTGGATGAAAGTGGGATTTCGTGCTTATATCCGTGACGGAAAAACGTTTATAGAAGCACTCAAGGCAATCAACCCAAAGTTTAAAATATTTTTGGATCTCAAACTTTATGACATCCCCAATACGATGGCGGACGCCGCAGAAGAGATCGCCAAACTCAGTGTAGATATGTTCAATATCCATGCAAGTGCAGGGTCTGTGGCGATGCAGGCTGTCATGCAGAGACTTGCAAACTATCCAAACCGTCCGTTGGTATTGGCGGTGACGGCGTTGACCTCTTTCGATGAAGCAAATTTTCAGATGATCTATGAAAAAAGTATTGAAAGCAAAGCAGAACAGTTTGCCAAAATGAGTTATGAGAATGGTTTGGACGGTGTCGTGTGTTCGGCTTTTGAGAGCAGGGCAGTCAAAGCTGCCACAAGCGAACATTTTTTGACACTTTGCCCGGGCATACGTCCTTTTGGCGAAGATGCGGGCGATCAGCAGCGCGTAGCGACTTTGGAGTTGGCGAGACAGGAAGGTGTAGACTATCCTGTCGTGGGAAGACCCATCTACAAAGATCCCAATCCTTCGCAAAAGGTAGATGAGATTCTCAAGGTGATCACAACTCTATAAGACAGGCCTTTCTGCTCAGGCGTTTTGGGTTATTTTTGTTCTTCAACTTTTTTATGATCGGTCATTTCTACTGCATTCTGCATACCTTGAATCATAAAATAAGCCCCAAGGGCAAATAATCCCAATACAATCAGCGGTGTTAGTTTTTGAAGCATAATCCGTCCTCTTTCTTTGATTTTTAAATCATACTATAAAATAATTCATAAAACAAAGTGAAAACTACAGACCAAAAATGTTTTTTATAAATAGCGTGCCAAAAAAAGAAAAAATCTGTTTCTTTAAGCTTTTGTTTAAGAGTATTGCATTATAATTCTCTCCACAAAACTTGGACAGTTGGGTGAGTTGGCTGAAACCACATCCCTGCTAAGGATGCGTACGGGTAACTGTACCGAGGGTTCGAATCCCTCACTGTCCGCCACTACTTCACTAATCCCCATTACATGGACTTTGTTAAAATTAAAATGGCTACTGTGCCCAAAGTGTGCCCAAAAATGTCAGTTAGTTTGTGAGAAATTCCGCTCTTTTTTTATCCGATCTTTTGACATATCTTGCATATTTTTCTAATGTCATTGAACTATCTTTATGTCCTAACATATTCGATACCCAAAGAATATCTTCTCCGCTAGAGATCATCAATGATGCAAAAGAATGTCGCATTTGATATAGGTTTCGATAAGGTATGCCTAATTTTTGCAATGTCGGCTTCCAATAATGAGAACTTATCTTGTCGCAAGTATTAAACGGTTGCCCCATATAGGTTTCAAAAATATAGACACTTGAGGTGTCACATAGTTTTCTATGTTTTTTAAGATAAGGGAAGAGGGCATCTAGTATTTCAACATCCCTGATGCTGCTTTTCGTTTTTGGCTTTGTTTCCGTGCCTTGACGTCTACTTCTGCGTACTTTGATGATACGCTCATCCCAATCTATATCATTCCATTGAAGACCTATTATTTCACCAGTACGCATACCAGTAAAGAAACCTATCGCAAAATAACATTGCATCAATTGGGGCATTGCGTCAATGATCATAAACATCTCATCCATCAAGAATGGCTTTTTCTCTCTAGATTCTGTAGATATTGGAGCTTTGACTCTTTTAAATGGATTGAAATTTATAATCTCATCCATCATGGCATCTTCTAGGATAGTTTGGAAAACTGTTCTTATGGTACGGACTGTTTTTCCTGAACGCTCTTTTAAAAGATCATTTTGCCATTTTGCAATGTCTGATGCCTTGATCTGGTCTAATCGTTTTTTTGCAAAGTGTGGCTCTATATGAAGTTCATATATACGCCAATAGTTTCTTTGAGTCAACTCTTTTCTAATGCGAGAATGTATCTCAAAACTTACTTTTGCAAATTCTGCAACGGTTGGAACTTTTTTTTCTTGCTGTTTGCTTTCGCTGTTAAAGAACATCCCGTGATTGAGTTTATATACAATCTCGGGAATGATTTGTTGTTCGGCTAACTTGCGGTTTTTCTTCGTATCATCAAGCTCTAGGCTTCGTCTATATCTAACGGATTGATGATAGAATGTTATCCACAACTTGCCGTTTCGACTTGTTAGTGTCATTGGTTGTCCTTCCAACCACCCACGAGTCAATCGCAACTCTATCAAAGAGTAGTTTACCCGTTTTATTATGAAAGTGTTCTCCTTCTGTAAAATACTCCTCTTTAATCTTATAGATACGATCTTTTGAGTAACCAAGATAATCGGCAAGTTCTCTGACATTGAGCCACCGTTTTGCAGTGGCACCAGCTAGAGTCTTTTTAATAAGTTCTACATCAAGAGCAATTTTACTAATAAGATTTATGTTTTCCATTTCTATCATGGTTCATCTCCTAATTTCTCTTTTAACTTCATCATAATATGCTTCCATTAAATCAGTATTAACTGGCAAAGAATACATTATCGCTCTTTTGGCTAATGATTTGAACTCTTTTTTAAAGTCTTCGATTTCGTAGGCATATTGTTTACGTTTGAGCTTTTCCAATAACGTACCGTTTTGAATGAATTGTGTTAGGGTGTAACTTTCTCTGATCTTTTGCCATATCGGATGGGTTAAAGCTCGGTAACGGTTGGTTTTTCTAACGGTGCTATGATCTACAAGCCTGATAGCATCGATACACTCATGAAAAAGTTTGACCGCATTTTCAAGCAGATCATCCACCGTGTCGATATTGTAAGTTCTTAAAAACTGCCGATGAAGTTCAAACTCTACATTGAAGATCGGTTTATCGTAGCTAAAGCCATGCTCTTGGAAATAAAATCGCATGAGTTTTTCTTTGTGGGTATTTGCAAGTTCCTCTTTTTTATTATAGATACGAAGTAAAAAAGGCTTTTTGCCTACATAGATGGTCTGCATGATATTGGAGTGCAGTTTCTTTCTGATATCCATATCCCTTTTACGGGTAGCAAACATACTTTCATCGATGAATGAAAGATCAAGCTGTACAAAAGTATTTAGATCGGCTCTTGTGATAGGCTTATATCCCGTAACGACATTTTCAAGTATGCTGTCGATATAGGGTATCAGCTCTTTAATGCCGACCGCATAGATACCGTTGCTTAGAAGCTGTACCCTGATGTTATGCAGGTTGGCATTGCTCTCATGGTCTTTAAAGCCGATTTTAAAAAGAGCGTTCATCTCTATAAACCAGTGATAACCTTCTGCTTTGCCCAGATAGTTAAAGAGTGTATTGTTGATACTGATCGTTATTTCAGCAATACTGGCGTCTGCGCCTCGTATTTCCAGCAATTCCTTTTGCTCTTGCAAGGCTTCTTGAATCGTATAAAAAAACTTTGGATAGTTCTTGTTTGTTTCGCAAAAATAGTACAGCGTGTCTATCCCTGCAATAGTTTTTAACTCTGTTATATTTTCAATTTTATAATTATTCATAAACATCCTTTTTGTGTTTAAGATAGGGGTGTTACTATATACCCCTATATGATTGGTCTGCGCAAGTGCGCGTGCTCTGCAAGCGGGCATAAATGTCCTATGCATTCGCACGCTTCCTGCACTGACGCCTCGAATTGCGTATCTAACCTGCAACCGTTTTGGCTCGTTGTCAGACCTCCGCTTTGCTACGGCCTCTAAATGCCGTAAAATGTCACTTTGCCGATTAGGGCTACTTCAACTTCGACCTCTTTGCCGATCTTTTGGCGATAGAGTTCTATTTTCTCTTTTGGAATGGAGAGATCATAAAGCTCATTTTTGCTTTGACCGTTTTTCATGGGCATCTTCACCAGCAGTTGCAGTTTTGTTTTACCTTCGATGACGGTGCCGTCCTCTTTGGTGAAATCGTTGTTCGTAAATATATTCAGTAATTGACCTTTGAGTGTCAACATGGGTTAATCCTTTGTTTTGAATTAACCAATCGATTGGTTGTTTTTAGTTGTTTGTAATTACAAGGGAAGTATAGAAGAAAGTTTAAGATTGGATAGTATTATTTGGGAGGATATTTTCCTCTTGTATAACTTGCATTTGTTCGATAAAAAAGAGTAATGCTTTTAACTCTTCTTTTAAGAAGCCAAATTCTTTTCTTGTATTAACCATATTTCGTCCAATATGTATCCAAGAAACTTCTTTGGCAGTTATATTGCCAGATTCAAATAAGTTTTGAGATTCCGCAATGCCGTTGACGATGGATTCTATATATTCAGAAATAAAGTCATTACTGTTTTTGTATTTATAGGCAAAAATAGGTATTTGGTGGAGTATGGTTTTTATTGCATATGGTTTTCCAATATGTTTTTTATTGCATGTTAGGTTATTACGTTGTTTTTCAGCTTTTTTAAACTCTTCATGAAAGAAATATCGTGTAATATATAAAATATTATTTGCTTTATCTTCGGCACTTAAATTAGCTTTATTTAGCTGTGCATCAAAATTAATGATAACGCTACGTATTAATTCAAGAGGTGTGCTTCTAATGCCATTATGGAAATTCAATACTTGCTCTAAAGCAATAGTTTCATTTTTGGTAAAATTTAAAAGTTTTGCATCTAAACCAACGAGAAGGTTTAGATAATTAAAATTCTCCATAATATTTTTATATTGTTCTTCTTGAGATTTCTTTAATAACCTTAGTGATAATTCCGTTTGTTCTATTTCATCTTTATTTTGAATTCTAAAAAAAGATCCCTTTAGTCTATTTTCTAGCATATTTATTTGAGTTTTAACTATAACTTTCAAGGAGCTACTCCTATGTGCAGTTCCTTTGTTATCACTATATGGTTTTTTATATCGCTCAACAAGTTCTTGTATTTGACGTACATATTCCATTAAATTCATAAGTTCAAAATATACAGCTATTTCTTCATTTATCAATACTCTGATTTTATGATTTTCCATTAATGGCATAAAATGCGTACACAAATCAAAGAGATCATCTTTATCTATATTTGGAAAGATTTGCAAAATTGAGTTTTTTATTACATATTCTTTTGTTATACTGTATTTTTCCAGATAGGCTTCTTCTGAACTGTAGTTTAAGTGAGATTGAGGAAAAATAAAATTAAAAGAATTTTGCCAATGTTGTTGTTTTTGTGGATTGTTTATTGAGTTAAGAAATTTTGGAAGTATTTGATTTTGAAGCATTTCAAAATGCTTCAAAATTTTAGTTTCATTGATATTTTTGAATTCATGGTTTATATTTTGAACTATATTTATCATTTAATACCAACTAAAAATAAACAAAATTAGTAACCCATTCCAATTAATTGATGCGCTAAATGTTTTGCATGATTATCTGTCATGCCAACTATATAATCAATAACTCTTTGATACATATTGTATAAACTTTTTGTTTTAGTTGGTCTATCATCCCCCATTAATTCTAATACTCTTTTGCTTTTAAAGGACAATTCTTTTTCATTATCATTTGTATATAATTCATAAGTAGCAAAAATTAGGTTATTAAGTAATGTTTCAATAATATTGTAAGCTCCAAGCTCTAGCTCAATTTTTCTTTTTTCATTAAATATTTTTTTACTACCCAATTTTTTGGCTTCCATGATTCCATCTTTTAATTCATGATTGGTAAAATTATCAATCAAGTCTTTTGGTTGATCATCGCTCATAATAGCGTCAAAATTATTTTCAAATACTTCCATAACATGTCTAGCTAATTTATCTATTGATTTAGCAACTAGCCTTGAAACTTTTTGAATATCCGTATATTTTTTATTTCTGTATGTTTCATCAACCTCTTTTTGACCACAAATAAATATAAAAATTTTTTTCATGCTCTGTAAATTAATAATTTTTAACTCAAAAGCATCTTGTAAGTCTAAAAGTCCGTAGCAAATATCATCAGAGGCTTCCATTAAATAAGACAAAGGATGTCTTTTAAATGAACCATCGTCTCTACATAATCCAAGTTCATTAAATAAAAGTTGAAAAAAATCTGCTTCACTAAGAAAATAGTTAAATTTTGATTTATCAATATTTTTACAATTATTTGATGAATGCGGATATTTAACAAGTGTCCCAAGCGTAGCAAAAGTGAGGTTCATTCCACCAGCAAATAAATTGTTTTCTATTTGGCTAACAATTCTGAAACTTTGTGCATTTCCATCGAGATGAATAAAATCCTCCAACTGTTCAGGGGATAACTTTTTTAAAAAATCTTTCTCTTTTTCTTTGTTTTTTTTAAACCACTCTTTTATGACTTCTTCTCCAGCATGACCAAAAGGTGGATTTCCAATGTCATGAGCTAGACAAGCTGTTTGAACAATATATGCAACATTATAAGGATTTATTTTATCATCAGGATATTTTTTATTTAAAAATTCTCCAGCTCTTATTCCCAAACTTCTTCCGACACTTGCAACTTCTAAACTATGCGTAAGTCTATTATGAACGTGATCATTTTTAGAAAGAGGATGAACTTGTGTTTTTTTTGATAGTCTTCTAAAAGAATTTGAAAAAATAATTCTGTCATAATCTTTGTGAAAACTGCTTCTAAAATAATCTTCTTTTTCGTCTTCAACTATTTCTTTATTGCTGTAATATCTTTTTTTAGATAGTAATTTTTTTATCATTAATTTTTTCCTTGTTGTTTATATATTTAAATTATTTCTGCATTTTTTAACAATATCTTTTATTTTTTGTTCCCATCCTGTAGTATGAATTACTCTTTCAAAATTATCACCATATCGTCCAGACATCAATTCAATTCTGCTAAGCATGCTTAATTGTTCCCAATCATTATGCATTACATAGATAGCATTACCATACCTAATATTTTCAAATACTACCAAATTATCATCAAGTTTTGCCCCAAAATAACGTTGTAATCCGCTGGTTCCATATAATAATTCTTTTGGATTTAAACTCATTAAAAAATCATGTCTACTTTCCATATTTCTTTTTTGCTCAGGTGTTGGTATATTTCGACCAAAAACTCTTTTTATATCATCTTCACGATTGCCTAGAGGTAAAAATTCCCAAGCAAGCTGAGTCGTTATAATATAATCTTCGAAACTAATGCCAGATGGAAATACATCACAAGAATAAATGTTTTCTTGTAATAAATTTAGAGAAATTAATAAATCTTCTTCGAAAGTTTTACTTTTCTTGTCTAGCACTTCATTAAGTTCAAATTTAATAGCAAATTCATCTTGTCCTGATGAAGTATTACGACATTCTATTTTTATACTTGATAAACTAGGAGCTATAATATCTCTAGGATACATTTCATAAGGCATGTCAACAGTGTGTGTTCTCCATATCGATCCCCAAGTTGGAACCTCCATTGAGCGATAATGAGTTTCTTTGGCTAAATCTCTTCTTGTAATTTCATATCCATTTATATTTCTGTTTGAATATTTTCCTTGAGATGAAGAAGGTATTATTTCATCAGGGAAAATTAAAGAGTTATTCTCTATCGATATATTTAAATGTGAAAGATTTCCATTTAAAATATAATCTATTTTAAAAGTTTTTAAAACCCCGACAGTTACATATTGACTTTTAATACTTTCTAGTTTTTTTAAAATGATATAGGGTATTTTTCTTAAATTTTTTTTTGTCAAAATTATCCCTTAGTTTTTAGTAATTTTTGTAGAGAGAGCAGGAATAGATTTACTATTCCTGCCTAAATCCTGCCTAATTTTTTTATCCCCTAGGAGGAAATGAATCATTTCCATAAGAGTCTTTGTCTCTTATCTGACCATTTTTCCTATGTATAATTAACTCCGATTGTTGATTTCTTGCAATATTTCTTGCAATATCTATACATTCTTTTTGTGTATTACAAATAGCAGTATACTTTTCATTTTCCGCGCCTTTAACTGCCCACTTATCCCCACGTGGAACAACATGTTGATTTTTACCCAAGGTAAATCCTTTTTTTATTAAAATATTTGCAAATAACATAAATACTTTGGTATTAACGTAAACTATATAACTTTTTTTATCCTTTTTAAGATATATTTAATTTAATTTAGCTAAAATACTCGTCTAAAAATAAAAATATAATGTTACTTACTGGTCTAGACAAAACAATGACCATTTTTATTATACCATAAATTCATTTAAAAAAAATTTAAGCTTTTTAATATCTAGAGTAAAAAAATATAATTAAATATTATTTTAATATATACACAAGTGTGCTCAAAAATAACTATTTTAAAAAAAGTTAAAATTTTGATAGAGTCACGAAACCCCAAGTACGTGGTAATTTGTAGTTTTTATTAGTTTAATTTCCGTGCCCCATCTCTTGTTCGCTATTTTCTAATTAATGTTTTACCCTTAATATTTAACAGTATTTAGTATTTATTTTTTCAAGTTACACCATAGGTTTTATCATACTTTCTATAAATTCAATTTCTTCATCTGTCAAATTATATTTTTTATACAATTGTTTATCAATCTCTTCTATGGATACATTCCAATTAATATCTGAATCTAAATTAAAATTTTGAAGAGGAATAAATTTATATGTCTTTGAAGTAGCATCTTGACTAGCTTTACCTACACTATGCTGAAATCTAGCAAATTTTGTAGTAAAGTATTTACAAAGATTCGAAGCAGATGATGCATCCAAAGCTAAATTCGCCCCTACTACTATATAAGACTCTGTGCAAATGGTATTTGGAGTGCCAATAAATGTATTTAGATTATCATCATTTAATTCAGTTCCTATGTTGTTTGCTCGTGGAGTGAATACTTTATATTTGTCAATCCATTCTGCATTTTTTGTGATTTTATTTTTCTCCAAATAACCGACTTGTTGACCTTTTCCATAACAAACAACGGGATTTTCTAGACCTTCATTGGTTGTTCTAAAGATATTTATATTTTTAACTATGTTTGCATCCAAATTAAAAGGTCTTCTTGATGAAATATGTTTTTCAAATGATTCAAACTGTGGATGAGATTTAATTTTTTTAAGAATTTCAATAGCTAAGCTATGACGAATAAATATGTCTGAATCCTCGGTTTTTAAATTGCGAGTATTGAGCTTTGGTGTTAAGCTATTTTTGTAGGTGAATATTTTGGTTAGGTCATTAGTATTTTCATAGTTTTTATCCCAAAGAAAATAACAGATTCCACCTCTTAGATTTATATCTGGAAAAATTAGCTCTGGTTTTAAAAAATCGTGCAACTCCGATATATGAGTATCATTGAGCATTTGATCTCTAAACTCATCCAAACCCTTGCCACCCGAATACCATCTAGTAGGCATAATCATAGATATATAGCTAGGATCTAGTTTTTTTGCAATACCCACAAACTCATTGTATATAGGTTTGGCACTAGCCCCAGCACCGCCATCACTTTGTTGATATGGCGGATTTCCAATGATTGCATCAAATTTCATAGTATTTCCATTAATTTTTATTTTTTCTTCCACGATAAATTTGTTTTCTCCAATTAGGTCATATGATGTGTAGTTTGCTTCAATATTTTTCAGATCAAGTTCTAGTAAGCTATATACTTTTCTTGTGAATTCATAAGCAATTTTAGATGTAGGGATAGAGTAAAAATTATTTGCTATAACTTTACCATATTTCTTATAAATTGCATAAACAAATTCACCTTGTTTAGCTCCAATATCAAGAAACATTGTTGAGTTATTAATAGCATCTGAAGGTAAAACATTAATAATCATATCTGTTACATTTTCAGGCGTTACAACTTCAGAATCAGATAAACGACTAAACTTTTTCATAGCATTGTTTGCTCTTTGCATTGATGTTAAAGAAGTATCATTTGCTAAAGAATTTATATTGTGGATTTTATAATCTAGTTCACTTAGTATGAATGGGTTAATATGCTCTTGAAATAATTTTAGTATTGTTTTATTAAGATTTAAATTTGTAGCAATTCGAAGATTATTTTTATGTTCTTCAATTTGTATAATAATCTCTTGAAGAGATTTAACTTTTGATTCTGTCAAAAATGCAAAGAATAAAATTCTTGCATAATACATAGCAAATTGCCCTTTGTAATCTATTTTATCATCTTTTTTAGAAGAATTAGATTCTCTTTTACTTTCGTTAGATTCTTTATTATCAGAAGATGTATCTTCTATGTCAATATCGTCACCGTCACCTTCCGAAGGTTCAATTTCTAGACCTTGCCGTGAGCCAATTTTAGCTTGTTTTTCAATTTCAGCTTTGATTGCATCTATATCTAGTAAAGAATAATCTATAGCTATAGTGGTTGCTTCATCAAGCACACTTCTTTGGCTTGAATATTTTCTTACAGCATCTAAAATATCAGTTGGAGTTATTTGTACAATTTTATTGTTATTTAGCACTATTATTGGGGAAATCTCTAACTCTTTTTTTATTCTCTCCTCTAGTTTGTTGTTACCATTGGACTCTATGTTTACATTGTATATCTGAGATTTTTGTTCTTGTATTTGAAACATTCTATTTGGATTAAAATCAACTAACAATGTTTGAGGCTTCATATTGTACTTGATGACATCACCGTCAGGTTCTTTATAAGTTTTTATATATTGATTTTGAAGACGAAAAATTGCTTGATCATACTCTTGGGGAGATGAAGTATCTTTCAAGTAAAGCATTGTATCCCACTCAGGTACTGTGCTACCTGTTAGCATCCTATTCACAGTTAAAGTGATAGTTTTTATATTTTCACTTTCACATTTTTTAATTTTTGATTGTACAGATGGAGTATCTTTATATGCTTTACCATTCTCTACACCAGAAATGTTAATAATTTCATATGAACTGAGATTTTTAAATTTACTCGACTTTATCAATTCTTCCAAAGCATCACAAGATGCACGATAAGGCAGAACACAAACAATATGACGACACATTTTTCCTTCTTTTATTTTGTCATAATCTAAAAAACTTAATAAATTCTCATCGTCCTCAGAGCCATCTATTACATTTAATAAATCAGCAATTTCTTGCTCATATTTAAACTTTTTATGAAGATTATTTTCTTTGTCCTTAATTATAGACTCTGGTTTAAATAATTCTGAAAAAGCGTAAGTAGTACCATTCTTTCTCATCTCATCCATTTTTTTACGAGAAGACTTATTGGGATTAAAAGCAAATCTAATCATTTTTGGAAATCCATAATATGGATTGTTCCATTCTTTTTCCTCATCTTTATTGAGATTTTCATTATCCCATTTTTCTTGATCTTCTGCTATGTCTGAAAATTGATAAAATGCAATTATGTCATCATTTGTAAACTCACTATTCATCAAAATTCGATAAGGTGTACCGGAGAGATGAATACGAACTCTTGCATTAAGTATTTTTACGGTTGAATCTAATTCATCTATAGTATTTTCATTTTCTTTTTCTTCATTTTTAATTTCTTGTTTTTCTAAACCACTATCTTTTAAAACTTTGCCGTATTCTTCTGCTCTTGCGCCAAAATGCGTTTCATCAATAAGCAATAAATCAATTTGATTATCAAAAATTTCTTTGTGCTTTGATTTGATTTCATCACCTTGTAAATCTTGCAAAGTGAGAAATAAAACTATTTTGTCTTCTGAAGCAATTTTTTCAGATAGTATGGTATCACTTTCTAAAAGAGAATTACTGTCTAAAAAACTGTATCCTTCAAATTTCATATGACTTTCTACTGTTTTTTTCCACTCCTCTTTCACATCAGCTTTTGCAGAAACCACAATCATAAATTTTGCATCTATCTCAACAGCACAACACATAGAAGTAAAAGACTTGCCAAACCGCATAACAGCATACATCAATAAATTGTTTCTACCCTTGTGAATGGCTTCTTTAAACTTCGTAATAGTTTCTTGTTGATTTGGTCTTGGATTGTAAGTTTCCGTTCTGTTGTAAGTATAAGTAATAGGGATATGGCTTTCATCAAATTTATAATATTGGTATTTAGACTGATTGCCTTGGTGACAATTCTTTATATCTTCAATTGCATCATTCAAATCATCTTCGGTGGCATTTTTAAAAAATTCATTTGAAAAATATGGTATATCTTCTATTGTATTAGGTGTTAAACGAGATTTTTGCTTATCGTTTTCTAAAAAATAATGTACTGCATAATCTCTAAAAAATATATTTTCATCAACTTTTGAGATTGTTTCAAACTTCTTTTCTAAGTTTGGGAAATGTTTTCTCCACTCGTTTAATCTTGCTTCAAGTGGACGATAAGTATCGCCAACTTTAAGATAGTTAGGGATAGTCTCTGTTGTAAATGCATAAATTTGTGGTTCAACTCTACCAACAATAATATCATTTAAAATTTCTATATCTATTTTTGTAATTTCTGACATATTTTGTTGGCCATCCTAATTTTGAATTAAATCTACAAATTTTACTTGAAGACCTTCTTTATTTGATATTGGATCTATTTTAGTCCAATCCATTATTAAGCAATATATGCCATTGTGTAAATTATTGTCATTAGTTGCACATCCTTTGCACTTGATAATTCTTTTTGTAGAATCATCAAATAAGTTTTTTGTTTCTTCAATGCTCGATATACAACTATTAGGAACAACCGCTTTTAATCCATCCATTTGCCATATATTCCAAGAAATTATATAAGCTATTTTTTGAATATTCAAAAGTTCTGGTTCATCATTGAATTTTTCAAAGTAATTTTCAATAAATGTATAAAGAAGTGACTCTCTGGCCAACAGCAAACTATCCCCATGAAATTCATAGCCATAAGTGCTTTTATAAGCTAATTCTACATTATTTAACCAGCTTTTTTTAGTTTTTATATTTTCATTAATTATTCGTAATTTTCTATCTAAAAATCCAATTCTATTGCTTATCAGGATGTACTCTCCTGTAGTGGTATCGTATCTACTAGCTAAATATGGAGCTTCTCCGCATGATATTTCAAGTCGAATATTTTTTACATAATCTTTCCAAGTTTTACCTTTTGGAAAATCAATCTTATTTTGATTCACTTTCCATGATACAAAACCATCATTTTTTATAATTAGTTCATTGAAGATGTTTTCTTTATCAAACCAAGAGTTGTCAATAGAATTTATTTGTTTATTGCAAACCCAAGAAGGGGTGTAAACTTCAGCCATTTCTTTTACTCTAGTTCTTTGAAGTTCTTTATTTTTCAATACTCTAGGCATTATTATCTTGCTATTTAAACCAGTAATTAACTCTGGATAGATTGGAGATGAAAATTGGTACTTTTCGCCAAGATGTTGATAGTTATCTGTAGCCCAGAAAATATTCTTTTTAGTTGTTTGATCATACAAAAGAATATCTAATACTTTTGGATACTTTTTTAAAATGTCATCCTCAATAATATCAACTTCTTTTGACATCTTCTTTGTTTTTCCTATCTTCTTTAAAGTATTTTTATCTTAGCATATTAGTCATTAAAAAAATTACTCTCTTGCCAAGGAAAATAGATGTTGTATTAACGGGTATTCATCGAAGATTGTGCCCAAATTGTGCCCAAAAAGGACTAATTTTGAAGAAATTGAAAATTTGATAGAGTCGCGAAAGCCCCTGTACGGCGGTCTTTTGTAGTTTTTCTTAAGTTTATTTTAAATTTCCCTCACTGTCCGCCACTATTTATTCTAAAATCTCCTTAACCTCCCTAAAAACCGTACTTTAATAGACTTTTTAAGGTTTGATAATTTCATGTTTTGGTAACCTATTGGTAACCATCTTTCTAACTTTCTATAAAATCAATCTTTTCCCTTGCTAATGACTTTACATTTTGACAAATAAGTTTTTAGATGTGTATTTAGGAATTAACAGAAAGTATTTATCACCATTCATTAGTAATGGTAAATACATCACTCCAGCTTGATCCGGTTTGATAAATTTTTAGTTCATCATTTTTAGACATTATATTTGCACATATGTGACCTTTATAAACTTTTCTTTGCTTGTTGGCCGTACCATTGGTGTATTTGTTTTATGTTTCATCTGATATAGTGCAGAACAAAGATGAATATTCCTATGTGCAACTCGACTATATAGGGGACCGTTTAGAATTTTGTGTCATATAGGGACACGGCTGTTGTAATTTTCAAATGCATGTACGTTTTTTAAATAAGGAAAAACTATGAAAGAAACAAATAAAACCTCTGCAATGGTAGAGACGCTCTACGATCTTGCGGCATTGGCAGATTATTCACTCATGGATACGCTAAGCTCTGACCCTGAAGCTACTTCAGACGGAGTTGATCATGCTCCGAGACAGGTCTTCTCTGGACACTATGTTCCTGTAAATCCCACACCCATCAAAGACCCACAGTACATCGCCCATAGTGAGAACTTCTTCAGCGAACTGGGCTTTGATGATAGTTTGGCAGCATCAGAGGATTTTATCCGCATGTTCTCGGGCGATACCTCTCACTTGCCTGAGCCGATGCGTCGTCTTGGTTGGGCAACAGGGTATGCGCTTTCCATCTATGGAACCGAATACTACGAGCAGTGTCCTTTTAAAACGGGTAACGGATATGGTGACGGTCGTGCCATTTCCATCCTAGAAGCGGTGATCAAGGGGCAGCGCTGGGAGATGCAGCTCAAAGGAGGCGGCAGAACGCCTTACTGCCGGGGTGCTGATGGTCGTGCCGTCCTGCGTTCAAGTATCCGTGAGTTTCTGGCACAAGAGCACATGCATGCTCTGGATGTGCCGACATCACGCTCTTTGAGTCTATACACCTCAAAAAAAGAGACGGTAAAGCGGCCGTGGTTTACAAAAGGATCATACTCAAAAGACCCCGAAGTCATGATTGATGAGGCCGTTGCTATCACCACACGGGTCGCACCTTCGTTTATCCGAGTGGGCCAACTCGAACTTTTCGGCAGACGTGCGCGTAAAAAAGAGCATCCAAAAGCGATGGAGGAGCTTGAAAAAATGATGTTGCACCTGATCGATCGAGAGTACAGTGACGTCATCGATGCGCATTTGCCTCTCCAGGAAAAAGTGCTCTTGCTGGCACAAGAGTTCCGAAAACGCCTCATTTCACTGGTAGCAAACTGGATTCGTGTCGGCTATTGTCAGGGAAATTTCAATAGCGACAACTGTGCCGCAGGCGGCTTCACCCTTGATTACGGACCATTTGGGTTCATCGATATGTTTGACCCAAGATATCAGCCGTGGACGGGTGGCGGAGTGCACTTCTCGTTTCTCAATCAGCCTCAGGCTGCCGAGCGGAACTTTCATATGTTCTGCCTGGCGTTAAAGCCGCTGCTGGAGTCGAGTCAGGATGCTCTAACTCAGTTAGATGAGATAAGAAACGGCTTTCCCAAAGTCATGCACGAACAGATGGAAAAGATGTGGTCTGCCAAGCTAGGTCTACGTACCTTTGATGCGGCATTGTTCAAAGAGTTCATCCTGCTTATGATAGAGACCTCTGTGGACTATACGATCTTCTTTCGTGAACTCTCTGCTGTACCTGAGGATATTGCTCCCCTCACAAAAAGTTTTTACGGTGACGCCGTATACAATGAAAGTATCGTAAACAGATGGTCGGCGTGGCTGGAAAAATGGAAATTACTTGTTGATGCCGCTACGCCCGAATCCCGTGAAAGGCTTTCAAAGCAAATGAAAGCTATCAACCCTAAATACACGTTGCGGGAGTGGTTTCTCGTCCCTGCCTATCAACAGGCCGCCAATGGAGACTATACACTCATCAAAGAGTTGCAGGAAGTGATGACAAACCCCTATGCTGAGCAATCCAAAGAGACAGAGGAGAAATACTATAGAGAAAAGCCCTCTGAGTTCTTTGAGATTGCCGGCATATCCCATGTCAGCTGTTCGTCGTGATCTTTGATGGATTTTTGAAGCAGTTTTTGTCTTACAAAAATAGCAAAATTAGGAGTATGTCAGGTGGAATAAGAAATTCTCCAAAATCTGTCTTGGCAAACAGGGATTTATATTAAAAAGAGACTGATCGTAAAGCGGCAGTTTTATTGCAACTCTTTGAGTTTTTCCACTTTAACTTTCGCAATACCTGCGCGAATCATTCCTATCTTGCGGGCAGCGGCAAGCGAAAGATCGACTACCCTTCCTTTGCTGTGAGGTCCTCTGTCATTGACTTTGGCTATGACGCTTTTTCCATTTTGAAGCATAGTGACACGTATCATCGTTCCAAAAGGCAATGTGCGGTGTGCTGCCGTATGAAGGCCGAGATTGCATATTTCGCCGCTTGCTGTGCGCCTTCCGCTCATGCACGTAGCATAATAAGAGGCATTGCCGATTTCAATTTTTGCTTTTTCGTCAACACGATAATTCTTTTCGTCATAAGCGACTGCATCTAGAGAATCTTTGGTTACGGTTTGTTTTGCATGAGGTTTAGGTGATTTGCTGCAGCCTGCAAAAAAAAGAGACACAGAGCATAATAGAGCAAACCAATAAATGACTCTATACATATTTTTCCTTTTTATTTTAGATCTTCAATTTTTTTGTTCATCAAGAATTTTGCCAAACAACTTTGTTTTCTTTGCTTCTTTATTTTAACATTTTGCTTACTCGAATGAGTTTTATTTGCGTATTCTACCCAAAATAGACTTTTTGGAAATCAAAGAGACCTGCAATGCTTGTTAGCCTTATTGGAATATGACGGTTTAAAAGGAGTGAAGCGAATAACCATAATTTCATAAGTATTGCTCTGGCTATTTCAGGTTTAGCATCCCTTTGAATAAAAGAGGCTTCGATAAAGAGGTTACTGTGGGATTAAAATGCTGTTTTGCGTTTGGTGAAAGGAATATAGATTGATTTTTCTTCAACACCATTGAGAACATAGTAGAGTTCATGACGATGGTTGACGATCGTTATAAAGCGTTTTAGGCTAGACGGAATAGTAGCAATCAGCAAATGATCGTTGGGTTGTAAAAATGTTGTGTTCTCGGGCAGCAAAATAAATTCACCGTTTTCGCGTTTGATCCCCAGTACGGCCAATTCCAAATCTTTGCCGTCATGGTAAGGGTTGTCTGTAAGCTGGCCCAGCATAACGGGCATACGGGTTATATATGCAAAGAGGGCATACATGGTGTTGGAGTTTACTGCAAGCTCCAACAGGGCAGGGCGTTTGTTGACGCGGTTGGTGATATATTCTAGGATATGAATTAGTTTTTCGTTTTCAAACGACGAAACGGTGTTGATAAAATCAAAGGTCATCGGGCGGTCGATGTAGTTGTATGCATCCAACGCGGCGATTTGGTCGATCATGAAGATTTTGTCTGCGCGCAGATGAGAAAATAAGCTTCTTTCTTCCAGTTCGTTTTCTCGGACAATCACAAAAATATCAGGTTTAAGTGCGCGGGCAGTTGCGATGATAGAAAGATTGATCGCATCATCATTGGTCCCTGCGATAATGCACGAAGCATTCATAATGCCTGCTTCAAGAAAAAATTCTTGATCGGAAACTACTTTTTCATGAATTTTTTTATTGACATCCAAAAAGATATAGTCGATGTGATTTTTGTCTAGGGTTTTTTTAAGCGTCTTCCCGAAGCGTCCGCCTGAACATACGATATATTTGCCCGTAGGCAGGATATCGGTTTTGCTGACATGAAGGTTTCCTCCCTGTGTCCAGCTAAAAAGATTAAAAAGATAGGGTGATTTTAGGGCAAAATCAATCCGTCGGGCGATAATAGAAAAGATATCAATGACGTGGTTTACGCCGATATTGGTAAGGTTTTCTCCTCCCTGCTTTAATCCTGAGCGGGCGATAATTTTGAGATTTTTATTTAAAATGCGCGCACGTACGGAGATTTTAAGATTAATTTGATCATCGTCAAAGAGGGTAATTAGGTATTTGCAGTGAGGTGAAAGTACGCCTGCAGACTTCAGTACGTCTGTCGAAGAAGCATCTGCGACAACCGCGGGAATAGAGGGCATATAAAGTTCACTCTTAAGCGCTTCAATTTTTTCAGCATTTTTATCTATGACGATGATGCGGTAAAGATTGTCTTCATTGAGCTTATTGATAAGAAGTTTTCCCGCATCCGTATAGCCGCAGATAATGATAAAATTTTGTTTTAAATTGCGTACTTTTCTTCTAAAGGTGTTCATTCTGATGGCATAAATAAATGCTTTGTCTTGAAAAAGAGCGATAATCGACCCAAGCGCATAAAGCCAGGCAGGAACAGTTGCGTAAACTGTGACGAGCATTACTAACCGCTGCGGATAAGTAAACGCGTAGGGAATTTCTCCAAAACCAATAGTGGTTGCCGTATAGGCCACCACATACATTGCATCAAAAAAACTAAAGTAATAAGGATTTCCGTCACCATCTGCACCCGGAATCAGAGTTAGAAGAAGCACAGGAATAGCATGTGCAAGATTCAAAACAATAAGCGGTATTCTTAATTTTCTTAAAATGAGCCAAATGGATGATTCGTGATGCATGTCAGCCTTTATCTTTTCAAGAGGAGTGTTTCACCGATAAATAATGCTACAGATATGATATTGGCTATCAAGGCACCTGCTGCCAAAGAGATAACTATAGAAAAGAGATCCGGAGTCATAGCGTTTGACATATTAACAATCCCCCACACCGAAGCAGCAGCAATCAGTTGTAAATCCGCAACAAAACTTGTGGCAAGCAGAACCGATCCGGTTTGTGTTTTGTCGCCCAGTTTCATAATGGTGGCAATAAAATTAACTGCGATAGCAGCATAAAGCTCATATACGCTATGGTGGCCAATTACATCAATTTCGCCATAAACAAAACCAAAATTCAGCGTCAGTGACAAAATGATAAAAAAACCTGAAATCACTTTTTCTGAGTTCATATATTTTTCTCCTTCAAATGTAAAATATAATTATAGTTGGTTTGAAGTTAGTTATGATTTAAAAACAATCATTAAAATAAATAAAAGTTTTATCTGTTGCTCGCTTTTGCATGTATTTCACAAAAATTACACTTTTGTAGTGTAATATAAGGTATATTATTAAAAAGGATTTAATATGAATAAAATAAATTTTAAAAAGTGGGGAATGGCCGGAATTGTTTGCGGTATGTTGTTGGCAGGCGGAACCACTAAAACATTTGCTTCGCCTCCATATCCTCTTGAAGCAGTGGTGATAGATATTATTACCGGTGCATTTGACAGACCTTATTATGATCAGCCTTATTATTTTTATAATGGAAGATATTATTATGGAGGAGTGTGGCGTAACGGACATTATTATTATAAAGGCCGCAAATTAAGACATGGACGGTTTCATCAGCGTGGACGTTTTTATCGAGACGGACGCTATTATGATCACGGTTACCGGTTTGACAGAAGAGACTACAGAAAAGACAGAAAAGAATATTTAAAAGACAGAAGAAAAGATAGAAAAGAATACTTGAAAGATAAAAGAAAAGACAGAAAAGAATATTTAAAAGACAGACGAGAAGACAGAAAAGAATATTTGAAAGACAGACGAGATAGAGATGATCGCTCAAGATAAGTTGGTCTATAGTAGTTAAATAAAGGAAAAAATAAAGCTTCTCAGATAAAGAGTGGTATAATAATATCCTATCGATTAAATAAAATAAGGAAAAAAATGAAAAAGATTACAGCATCAATCGTAGCAGCGGTAGCAATGAATGCATTTGTATTCGCAGGCGGAGATATCGCTCCGGTAGAGCCTGAAGTAACAGTTCCCGAAGTGGTAGAACCCGCTCCGTTTCCGGGTGCATTCTATGTGGGTTTGGGATACGCTTATATGAACATGAATATTGACGAGATTCAGCGTGAAGAAGCTGATATATCCGCGCATTCGGCACTATTGCTAGCGGGATACAACTATAACCAATACTTTGGACTTGAAGCAAGATATGCGATGAATATCGGTGACCCTGAATTTGACGGGTATGGGGAAGATGATGATCCGGACGGCGATTTTACAAATGCCGCCATCTATCTTAAAGCGATGTATCCGTTTGAAAAGATCAATGTTTATGCACTTCTTGGATATGGTCAAGTCACGCTTGATACTACAGAATCTGGAGACCATTCTGAGTCAGGATTTCAATGGGGTCTAGGTGCAAACTATGCAATCACTGAAAATATCGGTGTCTTTGCAGACTATACAAGACTTTATGATGATGAAGGGTTCGACGGAGCATTCTTGGGTCAAGATGTAGTGGTTGACTCTATCAATCTTGGCGTTACATATACTTTTTAAGGTGTGGGTTTTGATCGGCCGGATACCTATCCGGCCACTCCTTTTTACTTTTAATGATAAGATAGCGTTATGTATTATTAAGTATTTTTGCTATAAACTTCTTCAAAAATTTTAATCAAACGGGTCAAAGAGCATAAATTTTTTGTATTTGGCGGAAATGATTAGGAATGAAAGAAAGGCAGAAGATTGAAGTCTTTTTATTTTATTATGCTTTTTATTTTTGTTGCAGGTTTTACCCAATGCGGTGCAAATCCGATTGACAGACAGAATGAAGATAGAATCGTTTTTGAAAAAGAAAACGATAATATAGAAAATGAATTTGAAGAATTTGCCGATGAATTTGAATCAGAAGAGAAGACAAGCGATCCTTTTGCAAGCTACAATAGGGTTATGACACGTTTTAATGACGGTATGTACGAGTGTGTACTTAAGCCTGTAGGAAAGCGCTACGATGAGGCAGTATCTCTTCAAGTGAAAGAGAGTATAAGAAATTTTTTCAATAATATTTATTTCCCCGTGAGATTTGTCAATAATCTGCTGCAAGGGAAATTTTCTCATACCGTACAAGAGACGCAGCGGTTTGTCATCAACAGTACTCTGGGTATATTGGGGTTTTTTGATCCTGCAAAGAGTTATTTTAAGATTGAAGCGCATGAAGAGGATTTTGGCCAGACGCTTGGATTTTACGGCATAAAAGGCGGTCCTCATATCGTTTTGCCCCTTCTTGGGCCTTCGAACCTCAGGGATACGATAAGCCTTTATCCTGATGCACTTTTGAGCCCTCTTGATTATACGGAGCAAAGCTATCCCACACTGACAGATACATGGGCTGAATTTATAGCTGCAAAATCGCTTGAAGAGATCAATCGTATTTCTCTTGATATGGATAATTACGAAAAAATGAAAAATGATGCGGTTGATTTGTATCCTTATCTAAGGGATGCCTATGAGCAGTATAGAAAAAAACAGATCGAGGAGTAAAGAGTGAGAGGCCTATACAAAAAAATTTTATTATCGTTTTTGGTTGCTTTTATGGCGCAAAATGCAGCGGCAAACGAACAGGTGCAGTTGCAAAATCGTTTTTTAAAAAAAATCGATGAGGTCGTGTTGATCGTAGAGGATAAAAAACTTTCCAAAGATGCAAGAAACCGAAAAATCGTTAAAGCATTAACGCCGATGTTTGATTTTGAACTGATGGCAAAATTGAGTCTTGACGGTGCGTGGAGAGGGCTATCGGCGGAAAATGCAAAAAAATTTATTGATCTTTACGTAGAGAGAATGAAAAATTCATACTCGGCAAAAATTGATGCTTATGAGGGCGAAAAGGTAAAAATTAAGAAAATTCAACAGCCGAAATCTGATAGAATTGCTTTTGTAACAGATTTGACCGGTAAAGAAAATAAACTTGAAATTGTTTATAAGTTCTATAAGCCCAAAACAAAAATACCCAATAAAGATGAGTGGCTTATCTATGATGTAGAAATTTTGGGTGTGAGTATTTTGAAAACGGACAGAGCTCAATTTAGGGAATTTCTGCAAACCAAAAGTATATACGAACTGATGGACGCTTTATCTAAGCAGTTATAGATTAAAGCTGATTGCATTTTGAGAAAAGGTTGCTGTGTCAGCATCGGGTTATTCCTAAAATTATATTATGAAGTTAAAGTGTCACCAAGTCGTCCATCGAAGCGGATGGCCGATTGAGAGATGGTCGGATTTTTGTTTTGTATCGGCATCCCTCCGCTTCTTGCAAGCTCTTTGGAAGAACATAGTGTTTACCGGCAACCTGATTGAGTTGTATGTTCGCTGCCTAAAAGTTCTAAAACGACTTTGGTTTTGAATTCTGCACTAAATTGGCGTTGTTGTCTCCTGCTCACCCTTTTTCCTAAATGCTTTATTTGCTGTATTATTTAGGCACAGGAAACTCTTAAATCGCTGTCAAATTTTTGCGAGACATTATAAAAATGTTAAGCTGCAGAATGCAGAAGTGAGAGTATAATAAAATAATCACAGTAATGAAAGGGTTATAAAATGATTGATCAACAGCTTTTGTTGTTAGGGATTATTGCAATATGTATGGTTATCATTACTGTGATAATTGTTTTTTCTGCTATCCAGCATACCAAAACCATACATAAAGTAAATGCCTTTATTGACCTTGGTCAAGACGGGCTTTCTACTCTTTCGAATAATCTTACTGTAATCACTCAAGAAAGTAGTGATTTACTGGAGAAGCTAGGAGATGAAAGTCAACTATTAACATTCAAGGCCTCCAATAGTATCGCTAAATTAACCAATGCCTCTCTCGCGTTTAAGGCATTTTCTCAGTTTTTAAAAAAAAATCCAGAAATAAAAGAGGACAACATGAACAAAAATAATCTACTCAGTTTTACAGTCGGTGCAGCTATCGCAGGTATTGGTGCGTATTATATTTTCAAAAATAAAGATGAAATTTCAAATAAAATCAACGCTCTAGAGGAAACTCTTGTTGATGATTACGGAGAATTAGTCAGCAAAGCAAAAGAGAAGCTCGAAGAATTAGTCAAAGCATTTCAATCTACGGCACAAGAATTTTTACATGGCGGGACCGTGGATGAAATCAAAGAGAATGAAATCAAGCAACTCGTTAAAAAACTCGATAAACTCCAAAAAGAAATAGAATCATTTAGCATAAAAAGTTAATTTTTATTTAAATGTGTCTATTCATGCGCAAGGCTTGATCGATTGGCTTTGCGGAAAGTCTTAAGAGTTGTAATAGCAAGCGCGATAATAGCAGGTCCTAAGATAAATCCCCAGAATCCAAAAGTTGCCAATCCTCCCACAATGGCAAAAAATATAATAAACTCATTGATGCGATGGCTGTTCTTACTTACCTTGCGATTGACAAAATTTAAAATGACAAGCTTGACAATATTGTCGATGAAAACTGCCATCATAACATACGAATACACAGAGATAATAAGTGCATTAATGATGTTGCCCTGAAGATACTCGTTTACTGCAACAGGAACCCAGACCAGCCCCGTCCCAAAAAGTGGAAGGATTGACACAAAGCCCACTAAAAATCCAAGCAATAAAGGGTTGTATCCATCAAAAAAAGCAATAAAAACTCCAAACGCCAATCCTTGCGCAATCATTACGCCCACCAAGGTATAGAAGACAACAGATACCATTATCGTCATCTCTGTAAAAAATTTTCGCTTTAGGGAACGCGCCAGAGGAATAATGGGAATAAAAAAGAAAATAAGCCTTCGACGGTACAAAGTTAAAAAGAAGAAAAATACAACAACCATCATCATATTGCCCAGCATGAGTATAAAGTTTTTTAACCCATTGCCAAGCCACCCTGCGAGAAATGCAGTAATCTCTTCTTTGCGTGTTTCTGACATTGGAAAAATGGTATCAATTGGGGATCTCAGCCATTCCAAATAGTACGGAAGGTTTTGACTCAAGGTTTCAGTTTTATCCAAAAGGGAGAGAATCATCGCCATACTATCTGCAGGACGACTAAGGAAATGAAATAAAAATACGGTAATTGGCATAAAAACAATCAATAAAAGTGCCAAGGCAACAATGCCGGCAGAAAGTACGGGAGCAAGAGTTTTTAGTTTGTTGTACCGTTTTATTTTTGCTTCTATAAGATGGTATATAGGAAACGTAGCCATCATCATCAGCAATGCTACAAAAAAACTTTTTAAAAAAGGGAAAAACAACCAAACTATCAGCGCAAAAACTCCAAATCCAATCCAGCGTAAAAAATAGTTTTCTTCCATGATATTTGCCTTTAAAATATAGAATTAAAAGAGTATTGTGCCTGATGTCGGACCACTCTATCAAATAAACTTAACTTCTAAAATTTACACAGTTGGATTTGCGCTTCTTAGAATCTTGAACACTATCTTAGAATACGGAAGTTAATTTGAGAAAAATTTCATTGATCTCTTTTCCTGCTTTTTGAGCCAATTTTTCTGCTTCTATTTTGGATTCTTGGTATTTGTGGGAAAGTTCTTTTTGTGTTTCTTGCCACATGTCTTCACTTTCCATTTTTGCCAGATGTGCTTTGAGGGCAGCAACATCCAATTCATGCTGTGTTTTTTTCGAAATTTTAAGAGCGAACTCTTCTGCGCTTTTTTTAACTTTTTCAGTTTTATCTCGCGCTTCCATGATGCTTAAATGCGCTTGAAGTTCTGATTTGTTCTCAAATTCGACAGCTGCATCCTTAAGTTTATTATTGATTGTTGCAAAACGGCTTTTTAAATCGCTCCAAAACTCTCCTGCCTCTCCTGTAAAATTTTCACTTAGATTTTCAATTTTTTCTTCAGCATTTTTAAGGGATGTTTTGGATTGCTCTATTAATTCTTTCAATTCTTGCTTCATGGACTGTACCTTTTATTTTTAATGGCTATTATAGCATTATCGATACCAAATAGATCAAATCAGTCATTTTTTAAAAAATAAAAAACCAAAGCATTGTCTTGCAAAATTAATTCAATAGCAGTTCCTCCGAGGTGTTTTGGAGGAAAATATAATCTATCTGGGATCTTTTATCCTGTTTTTGTAACCTGCGTTTATACGAAGGTGAAGCCCAAGGTAATAGATGTGTGTTATGGCTTTTTTTAGCAGATACGCTACGTATCCTTTTACTTTTATGACACCGAAAAGTTCTCCTGCTGCCCATCTTCCGCCGAGGGCTATGAAAATTCCAAGCACAGTAGCATCGAATGGCTGAACACTTTTTTTGTCTATTCTTTTACGGATCGTATTGGCTGCATACTCGGCACTTCTTTCAGCGGTTTGGGCGGTTGGAGGGAGCATGTTGCCTTGCGCGTCTTGGATCTCGACACAATCGCCGATTGCAAAGACATTGACTTGGCTGCCTATATTGAGTTCGCGGTTTGGTATGAATTGAGAAATTTTATTTTTTGAGGCCTCTACGGTATCGTTAAGACTGGAAGCTTTGATCCCGCCCGTAAAAATCATAAAATGATATTTTAATTTTTGGGAATTTTGAAAGTAAATATAGGATTTGTCAACTTTTTCGATAAACGTGTCCGTAAGGATATTCACGCCCAAAGATTCAAGTCTTTTTTGGGTATTGCGTATCAAAAAATCACTCATACCCGGAAGAATGGTTTTGCTTGCATCGATGAGATAAATTTTGATAGTTTTGACTCTGTTTCCTATGGTTTTTTTATACATTTCAATCGTATTTGCCATCTCGGCGGCCACTTCAACACCGCTGAGTCCTGCCCCTCCGATAACCAAATTAATCTCTTCGCAATTGTCTTTTTGAAGTTTTTGATAAATCAAATTTTCAAATTCCACCCTGAAGTTATAAGTTCGATGCAGATCTTTAACGCCGTAGCTAAATTCTCTCAGCCCCGGAATAAATGAAAAGAAGTTTGTTTTGGCGCCTGTAGCAATGATAAGATAGTCGTATGCAAATGCGCTCTTGGAAGTCTGTACGAGTCGGGTTTCAAAATCGATAGAAATTGCTTTATCGTAAACAAAATGTACTTTTTTTTTGAAGCCGTCACTCCATTCTTGCAAATCAATTACTATATCGTGCATATCGAATCTGCCGGCAATATAACCATACGCTTCTGTTTGAAGGTAATGATAGGGGTTTTTATCTATGAGCGTGATATCTAAATCTTCATACTTTGCCAGGAATTCTATAGTTCGCAACCCCCCATATCCGCCACCGATAACTACTATTCTTTTATTCAATGCTTGCCTTTGCTGGAGAAATCGCCGAAATTATACAAAATTATAGATGTTGAATAGGTGTTGAATAAAAATAAAGAGGAGATTTTAATTTTTTGGAAGTTTCCAAAGGCATTTTCATATAGCCTTTGGATTGATAATTTATTGCTGTTGCTGCTGTTGCATCATCATGCCGCGTTTTGGCATCATGTACCCTTTGATCATATTCTTTTTAATCGTTTTTTCGATCATATGGGCAGTAAACTCACGTGTAAAGAGTTTGCGTTGTTCTTCATTGAGGACAGCATAAATACTTTCAAGCATATCGGCTCTGGCGCTAATCATCGCATCAGGTTTGCTTAGCATGGTTTCTCTAAATACTTTTTTGTCAAAATTGTCTCCTTTGAAGGCATCAAGAGGACAAACCGGCCCTTGTTGTTTCATCGCCATTTTTGCTTGTTTGAAAGTGTTGATCGCATCGGTTACTTTCTGCGCCTGTGCACTGTCAATACCTGTCTTGCTGACAGCATCGATGACTTTTTTCACAAACTGTTTTTTATGCTGGCTGTGGTGTCCTTTATTTTGCTGTTGCTTGCTGCACATGGAAGAGTTTTTCATACTGCCATGATTGCACGTGGAAGAACCCTTCATACCATAGTGACCGGATGCCATTGCGCTTCCTATAAGCAGTGTGGAAGCAAGTGCGCTTGCAATTAATATACGTTTATACATTTCATTCTCCTTGAAGTAATTTGTATTCTCATCGTACCCCAACTATAATTAAAAGAAAATAAAAATCTTTTTTTTGTTTTATCTGATTTCCCTGAGTTGTTCTTTTTTAGCTAAAACCCAGGAGCTGGTCTATGGTCAATTATCTTACGGCGATATTTTTACTTTTAATCATTTCGATCAACTGCGTAATGTCTTTAAGCCGTTTTTCTTCTTCTGCGATATGATTGATGGCATCAAGTTGAAAGTGTTCCAATTTTTCATCCAGATAGCTGGTATTAAATTTTCCATCAATAAAATCCTGATCCCTGACGATTTCTCTATGCAGGGGAATATTGGTAGGAAGGCCATCGATGAAAAATTCATCCAAAGCCCTTCGTGCTTTTTTTACTGCCCCTTGCCAGTCCAAAGACCAAATAATCAATTTTCCAAGCATGGAGTCATAGTTTGCAGGAACGGTGTATCCGCTGTAGAGTCCGCTGTCCATCCGAACCCCAGGGCCTCCCGGTGCTATATAGCTGGTAATTTTGCCTGCGGCCGGGAAGAAATTCTTCTTGGGATCTTCGGCATTGATGCGAAACTCAATGGCATATCCCTTAAATTTGATCTCCTCTTGCAAGAATTTTAATTTATCTCCTTCAGCTATCTCTATCATTCTTTGTATGATGTCAATACCGGAGATAAGCTCAGTGACAGGGTGTTCTACTTGAACCCTGGTGTTCATCTCTATAAAATAGATATTGTCCTGGGCATCTACTAAAAATTCAATCGTTCCTACACTCTCATAGCCCAGTTTGAACATGGCTTTGGTAGATATCCTGTAAAGTTCTCTTCGGACATTTTCGTTCAGTCTGGGAGAAGGAGCAATTTCGATGACCTTTTGGTGTCTTCTTTGAATGGAACAGTCTCTTTCACCCAAATGTACCACATTGCCGTGTTTGTCTGCAACAATTTGCACTTCAATATGTCTTGGGTGTTCAACATATTTTTCGATAAATACATCTCCTTTGCCAAAATACTTTTTAGCTTCAGAGGTAGCGGATTCAAAGAGTTCAGTAAAGTCTTTTTCGTTTCTTACGATACGCATTCCTCTTCCGCCGCCGCCGAATGCCGCTTTGATAATAACAGGAAAGCCGATCTCTTTGGAGATTTTGATTCCCTCATTGATATCGATAATGGGCTCATCTGTTCCTTCCAAAACAGGCACGCCGATCTCTTTCATGGCAACTTTTGATGCCATCTTGTCTCCAAAGAGTGCAATATGTTCGGGTTTTGGCCCGATGAAAATGAGACCGTTTTCTTCGCAGGCTTTCGCAAATTCGGCATTTTCTGATAAAAATCCATATCCGGGGTGTATGGCGTCGCACCCGCACTTGAGAGCAAGAGAGATGACTTTTTCGTAGTTAAGATAAGCATCAAGAGGGTTTCCCAGGACGGGATAGCATTCATCGGCTTTTCTTACCCAGAGCCCCTCTATGTCTACTTCTGAAAACATAGCTACACTTTTAATGTCAAGCTCTTTGCACGCCCTGATAATTCTCAATGCAATTTCACCCCGATTGGCTACCAGTATTTTTGTAATTTTTCTCATAACGTTACCGCCTTGTTAAATATTTTTGTCATTGTAGGATGTTTAAAAAAATATTTCTTCTTTTTTAATGCTAAATATATTGTTTGATATTGCTTATTTTATAATTTATTTGTATTTATAAAATTATTTAAAATAGCTATAATATGATATGAAAAAAGAGACATTGAAAAAAAGAACTAAAATCGCAAATAATATTATGTACTATATCTATACACATATAGATACGCATATAGATATTGAAGAGTTGAGCAGGGATCTCTCAGTAAGCAAATTTCATATGCATAGGATATTCAAAGAGGCTTTCGGAAAAAATATTTATGAGAACATCAAATCTATCCGGCTTCAAAAAGCTTCCAATCTGTTGCTGACCAATAAATTTTCGACTATTTCCGCCATAGCAAATATGTGTGGCTACAGTTCCCAATCCTCTTTCATAAAAGCATTTACCGAACGCTTTGAAATGACTCCCAAAGCATGGAAAAGCGGCGGATACAAAACGTATTCAAATCAGATCTTGCAACAATCCAAAACGGCGATGGAGTCTGATGCTGATTTTAGTACATTGACGCCAACTATCGTCAAAATGCCTATATTTGAAAGTTATTATATACGCAACAGGGGATACAACGTCAACATCAAACAAGCGTGGCAAAAACTTCACACATGGATACTCAACCATGATATCTCTGAGTATAAACAAATCGCTCTTTTTCATGACAATCCAACCATCACACCTCTTGACGAATGTCAGTATATCGCATGCGTGGTCGTTGAAAAAGAAGAGAATATTCCAAATGATCGTTTGCCTAAATTCAAAATATCTGATGGGGTGTATGCGAAATTTGATTTGCAGGGCAAACAGGGGGACATTTTGAAAATGATACATTGGGTCTATCATGAATGGCTTCCGGCAAGCGAATATGAAACGACCACCAAACCTTCTTATGTTATTTACCGCAAGAACAATTTTTTGTCAGAAGATAACACATTTGATTTAAGTTTTTATGTTTCTGTAAAATTTTAAAAATATTGATGCAAGTCAAGTCTGAATCATTGTTTTTTGTAGTATAATTTTAATAATCATTATTAATATGATAAAATTTACAATCCGAACAGGAGAAACATATGCAATTAATAGTAAAAATAGTAATGATCGCTTTTTTCATGCAAACTATAGCTTTTGGAAATCAAAAAAATATCGTACTAAGCGGACCTATCGCGACTGCATCGCATCCGTTTTTCAAAATCATAGAAGACAACAGCTTGAATGATGTAGCATCCAAGGTTGAGTTTAAAGTATGGAATAATCCAGACGAACTCAGAGCGATGCTTCTTAACAAACAAGTTGATTTTGTTGCAATTCCGACCAATGTCGCCGCAAATTTATACAATAAAAAAATCCCGCTGGAATTGATGAATGTTTCCGTGTGGGGTATTTTGGATATCGTAAGCAGAGATTTTGATATCAAAAGCATAGAAGATTTAAAAGGCAAAGAGGTGGTAATACCGTTTAGGGGAGACATGCCCGATATCATCTTTCAGGCTTTGCTCAAAAAAGCCGGAATGGACAGCAAAAAAGATGTGACGCTTAAATTTGTTCCGACTCCTCCCGATGCGGTAACCTCTTTAATGCTTAGACAAAGCGATACGGTGCTTTTGGCGGAGCCTGCCACTTCGATGGTAATGAGAAAAACCGGCTCGTTTCCTTTGAAACTGGTAGCACCCGAGATAAAAAGAGTGCTCAATATAGAAGATGAGTGGGGCAGAGTGACAAATACGGAAAACAAATTACCCATAGCGGGTATCGCAACGTTTGCAGATATGGATGAGCATACCAAAAAAAGAGTGGACGAGGAGTATAAAAAAGCGCTTGAGTGGTATAAGCAAAACCCGAAAGAGGCTGCAGCGTTGACTGCAAAATATCTTAAGATGTTTGATAAGGAAGTGATCGAAGATTCTATAGGGTTCGTAAAACTTGAGTACAAAAATGCCCAAGATTCCAAAAAAGAGTGTGAAAGTTTTTTTGGTGAGATGTTGGAGATTGAGCCTAAACTCATAGGCGGAAAATTGCCTGAAAGCGGGTTTTACAGCAAATGAAATTTATTTTAAAAGTACTGAAAGATTTTCCATGGTTTTTGTGGAGCGGGTGGGGTGCTGTTGCTTCCATCTTTTTGTTTATCGCCCTTTGGGATGTGGGATATCAGCTTTATGGCGAATTGGTGCTTCCTTCGCCGAAAGAAACTTTTGGCGCAGTGGTTGGATTCTTTGATGATGAAGATCTCACAAGAGACATGATTCTTACACTTACAAGAGCGGTTATTGGATTTGCTGCTGCTTTGGTGATCGGTTCTGTTTTGGGGCTTATGGCAGGATTTTTTGCTACAGCTTCTATCATGAGCAGGCCTATTGTTACTATTTTGGTTGGAATGCCTCCGATTGCATGGGTGGTGCTTGCCATGATCTGGTTCGGGATGGGGGATACCAGTGTGATCTTTACGGTGGTTATTGCTTCCTTTCCGATTGTTTTTGTCGGTGCGATGCAGGGGACTAGAACGATAGAGGGCGAACTTAAAGAGATGGTAGACAGTTTTGGATTGTCGCTGTGGCAGAAATTTACCAATCTTTATTTTCCTCATATCTTTTCTTATATCTTTCCTGCCTGGGTAAGCGGATTGGGAATGAGCTGGAAGATTGTCGTGATGGCAGAGCTTTTAAGCAGCAGCGACGGCATAGGAGCGGCTTTGGCAGTCGCAAGAAGTCAGCTGGATACAACCGTTGCGCTTGCGTTGGTGGTCGTGATGATAGGTTCGCTTTTGTTTTTGGAGTATATTGTATTGGAACCCATTAAAAAAGAGGTGGAAGCATGGAGAGATTAGAAGTTAAAAACCTAAACCATTCGTTTGGTTTTTTTAGGGTCTTGGAAGATATCAATTTTACGCTTGAAAAAGGAAAAGTGATCTCAATTGTGGGGCCAAGCGGCGGTGGAAAAACCACACTTTTGCATCTTTGTGCAGGTTTGCTTGATCTTACCGAAGGCGAAATCGTCAATACGTTTAAAAGCAGTTCTTTTGCCTTTCAGGAGCCAAGACTTCTTCCTTGGAAGAGTGTGCTTGAGAATATTTCTTTGGGACTTATCGCCAAAGGGATTTCCCAAAAAGAGGCTGATATGAGGGCCACAAATATCGCTCTTGAATTCGGACTTGAACTTAAAGATCTAGAGAAATTCCCCAAAGATCTAAGCGGCGGCATGAAACAAAGGGTAAGCTTCGCAAGAGCGCTGGTGGTGGAGCCTGGTTTGCTTTTTTTGGATGAGCCTTTTTCTGCACTGGATATCGGACTCAAAAAAGAGTTGCAAAATCATCTCATCGATTATATTGCACATCATAATCTAACGATTTTATTTATTACGCATGATATCATGGAAGCAATTCGGCTGAGCAACGAAATACTGCTTCTTAAAAGCGATCCCGGAGAAATAGTGAAACATATCAAAATACCCACTCCGCAAATAGAAAGAAGTGACAAAGAGGTGTTTGATATGATGATTGAACTGCTCAAAGATAAAGACATACTTAATACATTTGAACTGGAGATTAAATAATGGCAAACGCGACAAAACATTATCTTCATTACCCCGAGGAAGAAAATGTACCCATTTATTTGGCTTACGGGTTTAGACCCATCTTTTTGCTGCTTGCTCCCTACATCATTCTTACTACGGTTGTATGGGCTTTTGTATGGGCAGGAGTGATTAATCCTTTTGGTAATTATATGTTGGAGTGGCACATCTATGAATATCTTTTCGGCATCGGAGTGGCGGGGATTATGGCGTTTGTTTTTACCGGTGTTCCTGAACTTTTTCCCGGGGTTGTTCCGCTGATTGGTAAAAAATTAAAATACGTGATCCTGCTTTGGATAGCCGGCAGGATAAGTTTTTGGATGATCGATATTCTTCCTCTCTTTTTGGTGGCTCTCATCAATCTGTCTTTGCTTGTAGTTGTTATCGCATGGGCTTTTAAGCCTGTGGTACTTGACCCGCTGCAAAGACATGCCTCTTTGGGATATGCACTGGCGACGATGCTGATCGTAGAACTATGGTTTTATGGTTCCATGATGGGGATTTTTGAAACGCCGGCATTGGAGATTTTAAAAGCGGCATTGAGCATTATGATGATCCTTCTGCTTTTGGCGTTGCGAAGAGTCAATATGGAAGTTATCAATGAAATCATGGAAGATGAGGGAATGGATGACAAATTTTTCGCCAAACCTTTCAGGTACAATCTGGCTATTTTCAGTATCGCTTTGTTTACAGTAGTAGAATTTTTTTACGGGACAAACTCAGCGTTGGGATGGATAGGATTGGCTGCATTTGCAGCCATTTTGGGTATTTTGAATGACTACAATCTTGAATTTGAAAAAATTACATTTAAACCGTATACGATGTATTTGTCATTGATTTTTGTGCTGATGGCTTGCGGGTACGGCTTTATGGGGGTTGATATCCTTTATGGGCAGGGGGCGCTGCAAAATCACTTTAGGCATTTTTTGAGTACGGGAGCTTTCGGGCTGAGTTTTTACATGGTGATGGTGATCGTCTCATACGTGCACACCGGAAGACATCTAACATCAAATAAGTTGATGATTTTAAGCGTACTGTTGATAGTTGTTGCTACAATTGCGCGGATCAGTATCGCATATTTTCCGCAAGCGGCAAATATGCTTTATGTTTTGTCCGCAATCATTTGGATACTCCCTTTTGGGATCTATTATGCGACATTCTATCGCTATTTGCTTTTGCCAAGGGCTGACGGAGTACAAGGCTGATCTTACAAAGTGCCAGAGGATACCAATGAAATCGTATTTGAATAAAATGAGGCCGAAAACAAAAAATCCGCCTCGCAAAAAGGTGAGCAAGATTTTATGGTCAGCCTTGGGGTCTTTTTTGGGTATCTACTTTTTGGCAGTATTTGGCAAACTGTTTTCTTTTGAAGAGAGTATTTTTCTGCTCGGTTCCTTTGGTGCTTCGGCTGTACTCATCTACGGTGCACCCGAAGCCCCTTTTTCGCAACCCAGAAACCTCATAGGCGGGCACATGATCTCCGCGTTTGTAGCAGTGGCATTGGTAAAGTGCTGTCAAAATATTTTTTCATTGGAAATTTTATGCGCGCTTGGTGTCGCATTGGCAGTGCTGGCGATGCATCTTACCCGCACCATCCATCCTCCCGGCGGTGCGACTGCGCTTATTTATGTGATGGGTACTGATTTTATCCAGGGGTTCGGCTGGCTTTATCCTTTTGCTCCGATAGGAGTAGGTGCAGTAGTAATGCTTCTTGTGGCGTTGTTGGTCAATAACCTTTCTTCTAATGAAAAAAGACACTATCCTCAATACTGGGTTTGAGCGTGAAGCAGTTTTTTTAGAAAAACAGCCATACAAGCAAGGCGATACCAAGAAGAAGATTGATCCAGCTTCCGCCGCTCTCGAACAGCATTACTAAAAATTCGTACCAGTAATGTGTGATGCCTGAGGGGTTGGCGGGCAGTGCTTCTTTGGCAAACTTGGTGATCTCATCCCCCCAGATAAATGCAACAATTTCCGGAATAATGAAAAAAAGAATCACTCCCGCAAATCCCCATAGGGATTTTTCGGGTTTTAGTGATGTTAATGCTTTTTTGGCTGCAGGGTTTTGGATAAGTTTTTGGGTTTTGAGTTTTATTTTAGTTTGCATGGTGCAATTATGCCAAACTCTTCTTTATGTTTGTGTTTGTATGTTGTCCCCGCAACAGGCGGAAGGCATGGGTGGGGGTAAGCGGTTTTACAGCTGAACAAATGTTTCCGGTTTGACGCCGCAAATAGGGCAGTTTTGTGTGGGAGTGCCGAGTTCTATATAGCCGCATATCGGACACAGATAAATCGTTACTTCATCCAGATCCTTTCCTTCTTTAGCAGCTTGAAGCGCTTTTGTATAAAGCTGTGCATGTACTTTTTCGGCTTCAAGTGCATAACCGAACATTTTTTTGGCTTTGTGGTTTTCGGCCACAGCCTGTTCATACATAGGCGGATACATGTCTTCAAACTCGTAGGTTTCTCCGCCGATGGCTGCCTCAAGGTTTTCTATGGTAGAGCCTACTTTGTCCATCGCTTTGAAGTGTGCTTCTGCATGTATGCGTTCAGCTTCTGCTGTGGTGCGAAACAGTTTTGCTATATTTGCAAATCCGTCTTTTTCTGCTTTTTTGGCAAATGCGCTGTATTTTTGATAGGCTTCGCTCTCGCCGCAAAATGCAGTCTCTAAGTTTTCCTTCGTTGTCGGCATCATAGCCTCCTTCTTTTTGGTATGGTGATTGATTGTATCGTCTTGGCACTTAAATGTGTATGGGGTTTTGCCCAGTTTTTAGAGGGATGAAATAAGATCTTTGAATTCTAAATCAAGTTTTTAATAAAAGCAAATTGTTTTCCTGCGGGATAGTCTATGAACACTAGTTTAAACGATATGTTCATTGTTCTGTGTTTCAGAGATAATGATTTTTTTATTTTCGATCTTCAAGATTTTATCACAGTAGACAAGCATTCTCTCATCATGCGTTACCATGATGATGGCAACATTTTGTTCCTGCGCTATTTTTTTAAGCATTTTCACGACACTGACGGAACGCTCCACGTCCAGTGCCGCCGTTGGCTCGTCAGCGAGGATGATTTCCGGTTCATTTGCGAGTGCCCTGGCGATCGCAACCCGTTGGTTTTGTCCGCCGGAAAGCTGCGAGGGCATGGATTTTGCTTTTTCTGCGATCTCCAGATACTCCAGCAGCTCCATCGCTTTGGCATGCGCTTTGTCTTTTGTTAAGCCGTTGGTTTGGGGCAGAAGGGTGACATTGTCTATCACATTCATAAAGGGGATAAGATAATGCGATTGAAAGATAAAACCTATTTTTTCGCGGCGGATGCGGCGGGTATCACTGCCTAGCCAGCGGTCATTGTAAACCGCTTCTTCTCCAAGCCATATCTTCCCCGAAGTAGGCTCAAGCACACATCCGATCATCATCAGCAAAGTGGTTTTCCCCGCCCCGCTGGGCGCAATGAGTGCGACCAGTTCGCCTTTATTGACCACAAAAGAAGCTCCGTCGATCACATTGACAAGGCTTTCGCCTTGACCAAACTTTTTAACCAGATTTTCAACACGAATGCCTTGTGTATCCATCTTACCCTCCTATCGCTGCGGCAGGATCAGCATGGATCACTTTGGCGACACCGACAAAAGAAGAGAGTATGGATGCTACGATAACCACACCAAAAAGCATCCAGGCATCAGGGATTTCCAATACGATCCGTTTGGGAAAATTGTCAGAAATAAGATGTGAAAAAATGTTGCCGAAGATAAAAGCCAGTACACCGAGTATCAGTGTTTCCTGAACGATCATTTTGATAATCATACTGTTAGGTATGCCTATGAGCTTCATGATGGAAATCTCTTTCATTTTTTCAAGGGTCATGGTGTAGATGATCAGTGCGATGATAATTGTAGAAACCACTACCAAAATCGCCGTAAAAAGTCCGATCTGTTTGGAGGAGCGTTCGATAAGATTTTTAGTCAGAATCGCTTTTTGCTCAGTCCGGGTATAGACACTTTCGTGTTTCCATTTTTTTATTTTGTTTGCCACATTATCGATAACATATCCGGGCTTGACGGTGGCGACAATGGCATTTGCCATCTTCATCTCTTTGTTTTCCAAAATGCCCCGTGCACGATCACTTCGAATGCGCGCATTGGAGTAAAGGAATTGTAAATTTTGGGCATCCTTGAGGCTGAGATACACAAGCAGGTCTCCGCCGGAAGAAACGGTATCTCTCGTGACCCCTACGACACGATAGATATCGCGCCCGAGTTTCAAGGTGTCATCCACTTTGTATCCTGTTTCTTCAGATACCACGATTTGATAATGCTCTTTTGTGAGGGGTTTTCCGGCAGTGAGACGCTCAGGATTGATGGGATTGATCTTCCCGAAAACATCAAAACCCACCGCCGTAACCCGTATAGGTTTCGTTTCTCCGGGTAACTGTAGGTTTTGAAAGGTTAACGCTTCGCTTTTGTCTATGCCTTCAAAAGCGCGCAGCGTGTCTTTGAGGTCTTCGTGTACCCGCGATGCTTCGGCAAAAGGACCAAGCGTATCTTCTTGCACAATCCAAAGATCGGCATTGATATCATTAAGCAGAATTTCTGCATCCACCATCATTCCCCTATAGACGCCGATCATGATCAGTACGATACCCAACAGCATGCCCACGCCCATCGCCGTGACCAGAAACTTCCCGAGCGTATGGGTGATATCTTTTTGTGCAAGATTGATCAATAGTGTATCCTCATTCCTTCCGAAAGGGTTTTTTTGCCCGCATCAGGGATGATGAGCAGGCTTTCTTTGGTAAGCCCTTGCGCAATACCGGCTTCATGTTCGCCTCGAACGGTTATTTTTAGCGGTTGAAAATGTGCGCGATTTTCTTTTGCTGTCCAGACACCGGTATGACCGGCATATTGGCGCAGCAAAGACAGGGGTATTTTGATAGTATCGTCAACCGTTTCTACCGTAACGGATACTTCGGCTTGTTCGTTCATATAAAATGGAATAGGAAGCGTATCGAATGCCACGTTAACCTCCCGCTCCTGGGTCACCGCATCACTCATGGCGCTAATGCGCGCTACGTAACCCGAAAGCGGTTTGCTGTTGCGCGAGCGCAAGAAAATTTCCGCAGGGTTCCCTGTTTTTACTTTTCCGCTGATGCGTTCGTCGATATAAGCTTTTATCCAGACTGTTTTGGGGTCAACAATGCGAAATATCGTCTGCGACGGTGTGAGAGTTTGGGCAACTTCGGCATCTTTAGAGATCACGTATCCGTCGATGGGGGCATACACATGAAAACGTGAAAGTTTTTCACTCAAAGCTTCGATATTTTTTTGCATGCGGCCTGTTTCGCTTTTGCTCGAATCAATATGTGCCAGTGTTGCCGCTATTTGCGCCTTGATGCCATCTAGATCGGTTTTGGCTTTATCGTACTCGGCCTGCGAGACGTATCCTTGCTCTTTCAGTTTTTTGTAGCGCCCGTAGGTGAGCAGGGCAAGCTCCTTTTGCGCGTGCAGATTTTCAAGTTCTTTTTGCAGTGCTGTAGATTCTTGGATTGTTTTTTGCAGCACAATTTTTGTTTCTTCGAGTAACTGGGGAAGATCTACGGGGTCGATAGTGGCCAAAAGTTCTCCTTTTTTGACCCACTGTCCCTGATCGCTTAGAAGAGTCAAAATCTTTCCGCCCATTTGAGAGCCGACCGGATAGATATCTCGTGCACCGACTTCGCCGATACCGAACACGTTTACTTCAATTTTTCCTTGTTTTGGAGCGGTCGTTTTAAAAGTTGTTTTGGGTACATATGCCTTGAAGTAAAAAAGTGCCCCTCCTATTGCAATAAGCAAAACGGCTATAGTGTATTTGGCCCATGTTTTCATTTTATTTTTCCTGTAAGATAATCTATACGATTGAGCGTGACGCGTTGTTTGTATCCGATTTCAAGCAACCCCAATTGCGCACTCAGTAAAAAAGACGCAGCATCAAGTACTTCTACATAGGTAGACAACTCCTCTTTGTATCGGGCATCTACTACCTCTTGGGCTTCCTTGGCAGAAACCAGCTGTGCCTTTTTGGCTTTCGTACTCTCTTGGTAGCTCTCAAGATCAAGAAAAAGGTTTTCAAACTCTTCTTCTAGGGCAATGGATTTGGATTCCAGCTGTTCTCGCGCCACGTTTGTTTCGATTTGCATGCGCTGTTCTTCCGCACTAAGACGCCCGCCGCTATAAAGCGGGACATTCAGAGTCACTCCGATCACATTGGTATCGTATCGGTTGAGCATATCGGTTTGCGTATGCGATGCGGTAGCATCGATAGAACCAAAATGGCTTGCTTTGGCGGCTTTATGGAGCTTTTGGTTTTTATCGATCTGCTTTGATGCGATTTTGATTTGGAGGTTGTCTTTGAGTGCTTGATGCTTTAATGCGTAGGTTTTTTTCAAGCCGATACCACCCGACTTGATGGTTGTGAAATCGAGTTTAACATCTTTATTGATACGTATACCAGTGTACAACGCCATGGTGTTACGCGATTTGTCAAATGAAGCTTGCGCTACCTCAAGATCTTCTTTGGCAAGGTAGTGGGCCGCCTTAAACCGAGCCACGTCAGCCTTTGTTTTAAGGCCTTGCTTATGAAATCCCATCGCTTGCTTATAAAACGCTTCTTTGGCTTTTGCATCTTTACGGCGGACATCAATGGCTTCACGCTGAAGCACCATGAGGGCATAGAGAGATTTGATTTTGTATGCCATGACCGCTTTGGCATCTTCTAAAGAAAGTCCTGCGATTTGTTGTTCTATCTGAGAGGCTTCTGTGAGGGAAGTCGTTTTTGAAAAATCCCAAATTTTCTGCTTAAGCATCACGCCGATAGACCAGCCGTCATCGTCTATGGTATCAAATTGCCCGGATTGCTGCAAGACGTAAGTGCGCTGAGGATTGTATTCGCCCAGCAGGGCGACCTGAGGCAGGTAATCCGAGCGCGATACGGTGTAGCTCTCCTCGCTTTGTGCAACTTTGAGCATAAAAATTTTGATATCAGGATGGTGTGTCAATGCTTGGTCCACACACTCTTGCATGCTAAGGATTTGTGCCTTCAAAGAGAGCGTGAACAAAACAAAGAACAGCAACTTTTTCATGACAGCCTTTTTTGTAAATTTTTTATTGTATTCATTATAGTGTATTGCTATGAATTAAATCTGAATTTTATGCGTATAGCTATTCCCGCGGAGACCGCGGGAAAAAGAGAAAGTTGGGTTAGTATTGAACCACCTCAATCACCGTGTTTTTGTTTTGAAATACGGTGTGTACCATCTGTTGAAACCGGTGAGGGAAGCTTTCCTTGTCTTCCGGTGTAGCATTAGGGCCGATGGCACTCATCAAAATCTGCATGGGGTTTACCACCTTGCCCGGCCGATAGTTTACGCCCACCTGCATATTCGTATCCAGGCGGGTAAACCGAACATCGGTATCGATGGGCGCACCGTAGAAAAGCAAATCCTGGCGGTTGAACTTGCCGCCGGGGATACCGCCGAAACCATAATCCGTAGTGGCCCCTGTAATATTTGAGAGCACAAAGCCAACCACGCCCGTATGGTCCTCATTAACCGGTTTTCGCAATTCTACTTTAATCTCACCCCTTTTGGGAACTTCATCTCTGTACAGCGCTTTCAGCCCTTCCAGGGCCATAAGATAGGCTCCGCCGACAGTCGCGCAACTGTGTCCGGCTACCTTTACGATATCCAGGTAGGAGATTTCAAATATCCCGTCATCGTTTACCCCAAGAAAACGCGCCAGCTCATCTTGTAATGTGATGGGTTCTATCTCGTCAAAAAATTTCTGGTATTTCATATTTTTACTTCCTTTTGTTTTTTTGTTTGGTGTAACTGCAAATCAAAATAGTTTATCTCTCTTCACTGCTTCGAACAGATGTTACCATTGTTACTATATAATCAAGCCTTCCAGATAAGCCCTGCGGACAGTTTTTTCTTTAGTATAAAGACTTTGATATTGAAATGATTTGCCGGTGTTCGTTCTACGCATTCTTGCATGCTGAGGGTTTGCGCTCCTTAATAAAAGCGTAAGCATAAAGCTAAGAACAGCAACTTTTTATGATGGCCTTTTTGTCCTTTGTCCGATCTATTTTATCGCATCGATATGAATTAAATATGAATTAAATATGAATTTTATGAGTATATGCATTCCCGCCGTAAGCGAGGGGGAATGCATAGTGTTTATACTCTATCCTTTGCGATCCTGGCGGCCTCTACCATATTTTTAAGCGCAGGTATCACTTCTTCCCATTTTCTTGTCTTTAGCCCGCAATCGGGATTGATCCAAAGCTGCTCTTTTGGCAATACTTCAAGCAGAAGTTCTATCTGTTTTACTATCTCCTCGACGCCTGGAATCCTTGGGCTATGGATGTCATAAACTCCCGGACCTACCTCTTTTGTGTATCCCGCTTTTTTAAAAATTTTTAGCAGTTCATTCCCGCTTCTGGCGGTCTCTATGGAGATAACGTCCGCATCCATATTTTCTATAGTATCTATAATATCGTTAAACTCGCTATAGCACATATGCGTATGTATCTGTGTTGTTTCCTTTGCACTGCTAACGGCAATTTTAAAGTCTCTCACTGCCCATTCTTCATACTCTTTTATTTTATCTTTTCTTAGAGGGTACCCCTCTTTAAATGCCGCTTCGTCGACTTGGATGATTTTGATACCCGCATTTTGCAAGTTCTCTATCTCATCGCAAATCCCAAGAGCTATCTGTTTTGAAACTTCGCTTTTTGGTATATCATCTCTGACAAACGACCAGTTGAGTATGGTCACGGGACCTGTGAGCATGCCTTTTACTATCTTTTTAGTTTTGCTTTGCGCATAAATTATCCACTCAAGCGTCATAGGTTTTGGACGGCTCACATCGCCGTAGATAAGAGGAGGTTTTACGCATCTGCTTCCGTAGCTCTGCACCCAGCCGTTTTGGGTAAATGCAAACCCTTCGAGCTGCTCGCCGAAATACTCCACCATATCGTTTCTCTCGGGTTCTCCATGGACCAGTATATCCAATCCGCACTCTTCTTGGATGGCTATACACTCATTTATATATTTCTTGATGACATTGTCATACTCCTCTTTTGAGATAAGAGCGGCGTTAAAATCGCTTCTGGCTTTTCGCAGCTGTGGAGTTTGCGGAAATGAGCCTATGGTGGTAGTTGCTAGATCGCCGTACCCCAAAAGCTCTCTTTGAATGGAGAGCCTTTTGGTTGAGGCTCCCTCTCTTTGAAACTTTGCAAGATTATGCACTCTTGTTTGTACTGTTTTATTGTGTATAAGAGATGAGTTTTTTCTGCTTTGGTTTGCTTGTATATTCTTTTGCAGCGCCTCTTTTTGGGCAACACCCAAATTGTCCTCTCTATCAAAAAAGATTTTTGAGATAAGCGATATCTCACCAAGTTTCTCCAGTGCGAAACTGAGCCACTCTTTTATTTGCGGATCTAATTTTTGCTCATATTTTAAGGTGTAAGGGGAGTGTAAAAACGAACATGAAGAGCTTATGATGATATTTTCTTTTTGCACACTTTTGGCGATATCTTCTAAAATCTCCACGTTCTTTTTTATATCGTTTACCCATATGTTTCTACCGTTTACTACACCGCAGATGAGTTTTTTGCCACTGGAGGCTATTCGTTCAAGTGAATCGAGATTTATTGACCCATGTACAAAGTCAAGCCCCAACGCCCAGATAGGCGTATGAACTAAAATCTTTGTCGCCTCGTTTGAATGTTCAAAATAGGTTACGACCGTAATTTTTATATGTGATGAAACTTTGCAAAGTCTATCGTAAGTCGGTTTTATAAGACTTAGTACTTTTGTATCTAATCCTTTTGCAAAAATCGGCTCATCTATCTGCACGACTATTTCATCATCAAGAGTGCTTATAACTTTTAAAAGGTCTTCATAGAGAGGAACTATTTTGCCCCAAAACTCATAAACATCGCCTCGGTCTACTCTTTTGCTAAGTCCCAGATAAGTGATAGGGCCGATGATATTTATCTTCGTTTTGATGCCAAGAGCCTTTGCCTCGTTGTATTCGTCTATAATTTTGGAAGCATTTAGGCGATACTCATCATTCGGACTTAATTCGGGGACTATGTAGTGGTAGTTGGTATTGAACCATTTTGTCATCTCCATAGCCACACTTGAAGCATTGCCTCTCGCCATCGCAAAGTAAAGTTCCTCATCCTTTAAATGACGAAATCTTTTAGGGATGGCGCCTAACATGATAGAGGTATCAAGCATATTGTCGTAGAGTGAAAAATCATTTGAGCTTATGAAATCCATTTTGGCATCTTTTTGATACTCCCAATGTCTCTTTTTTAGTTCTTTTGCAATTTTTTCAACATCGTCAAATGAGCATTTTTTTGCCCAAAACTCTTCTAAAACTCTCTTTAACTCTCTTTGTTCTCCAATTCTTGGAAAACCAATTACATAATTTTTTGACATTAAAATATCCTTTAATATTTTTTTATTTTGATTTGTAGCGATTAGATAAAAATATAATTAAAGAGGAGGGTGTACGCCTGTACGCCTAAATGCAAAACAGGTTGTATAGTAGGGGCAACGAGGGATAAAATGATTTAACAGAAGGATAAGTCTTATTTTTAGTTTGAAAAATCTGTTGCAATGGCAAGGCTTGCCATTTTGCAGCAACAATAGAGGTTCCGGCGATGGCGGTTCATCTTCTTCCTCATTTTTTTTGCACAACAGGGAGTTTGACAAAAAAGCCAGACATGCGCTAGCGTCGGCGCTAAGTTTTATATTTGCCGAGTGAGCTTGTATGGCGCTTAGCGTAAAGTAATTTTTGCCAAATCCCTTTATCATGTTTTAGCCTTTTGCTGCCTTTAAATATAACCATTTTTTAAAATGGTGCCATTTGTTGTAGATGATTGTTTTTATTTATTTGACATATTATAGTATATCCAACCGCATTTTAAGTTTATATAAAACCCTTTCGCATGCGTACCAACAATACAAATGCTTTGTAAGCAGTTTTGCACCTAACCTTTTTTGATACGCTTATCAGGTGTACAGAAAAAGTTTTGGCTGACGAAAGGTAAAGGTATATAACTCACCTGATAAAATGATATGTATTATCATAATCATAAAACTTTAAGTTTTTGTAGGATATAATTATTTTATTAGTAATTGATAACGAATATCATTACAGTTAAAGGATTTGTTTGGAACAGTTAAAATATGCAGTCGATTACGGCACGCTGGGGATACTTTTTTGCATGAGTGTCTTGGTCTTTGGATTTGCAATGGAGCGGTGGAGATTTTTTAGAAATATTGACTTTGACAGTTATGAGAGTAAAAATCAGATAGAAAGAGCAACAACAAAAAATCTCACCATCATCTCGCTTATCAGTTCAAACGCCCCTTATGTAGGGCTTCTGGGTACAGTCGGCGGGATAATGGCGGTCTTTTATGAGATCGGTATGAGCGGAGGGGCACTTGATACTTCTAAAGTGATCGTCGGCCTTGCGCTGGCCCTAAAAGTCACTGCCGCAGGCCTTTTGGTGGCGATTCCTGCGACGATGGTCTATGGCGGGTTGATGCGAAAAGTTGATATCGCAATAAGTGAGTGGGAAGATGCGGTCTTTAAAAAAAGTTGAGGGCATCAATGTCGTGCCGCTTATTGATATCATGCTTGTGCTTTTGGCGATCGTGCTTACGATATCATCGTTTATTGCTTTAGAAAAGATCGAACTTACCCTTCCAGGCGGCAAAAGTTCATCTAAAATAGAGCCAAAAACATATGACATTGCGATCAGCAGTAACAAGGAGTTTTTCTTCAACAGTGCCAAAGTCAAAAAAGAAGATATCGAAACAAAACTATTTGAGATCAAAAAAGAGGATGTCGTTTCCATTCGGGCAGACAAACTTACCCCTTATGAAGAGTTTGTCTTTATAGTAGATATGCTCAAGCAAAAAGGGGTAGAAAAGATAGCGATGGTGGTACAAAGTGAAAAATAACCAAATTAAAGCGATAGATTCGCAAATGCTTTTTGATAAGGGTGAAAAAATCATCCACATCATTCATGACGGAGTTGTATATACATTGAGAATTACCAAAGAGAATAAACTTATTTTGACTAAATAACAGCAAAATAGCCAGCAAATTCTAATCTCTTATAGATAGTAGCCAGCCAAAAAATCAAAAAACAGGAGGAAGAAATATGAAAAAGATAGCGGTACTATTTTTAACCGTTTTGGCTTTAAATGCAGCAAATATAGAGGAGAGGTTTCCGGGAGATTATTTTATGATCCATAAAAATTTGCCTCACTATATGCAGGTTTTCAGGATGCATGGGGATGACTCTGTGTTGGGGTTGGATGCAACGCAAAAACAAAAACTCTCTGCACTTCAAGAATCGGTCGTGCTAAAGATTACGAAAGCTGCAAGTCAAATCAAAGAACTTGAGCTTATCGTTCAAAAAAGAGTTGTGCACGAAAATGCCAAAAGCGCAGACCTCAAAGAGCTGATCGCAAAAATCGCAAAGCTAAGAGCAGACTTGACGATGGAGCATATCAACTGTATCAACCAGGTACAGCAGGTTCTTACACCAAAACAGCGTCAATTTTTTATCGATAAATTGGGGATAAAGCAATGAAAAAGATCATATTGCTAAGCATAGCGGCAGCTTCTTTTGCAGCAGCAACCGAAGTGGTGGAACTAGAACATATTACAACGATTTCAACCGCTACAAAAACGGAAAAAAAGATCGACGGCGTTGCGGCCTCGGTCGAAGTAGTCACCGAAGATGAGATAAAAAAAATGGGCGCCGAGTCGCTTAAGGATATTTTAAATAACACCGCGGGCGTAAATGTCCAGTACGGTACATTTCCAAGTGCCAGCAGCAAATCAAAGTCTTCAATATCTCTTAGAGGCATGGGGGCAAAAGGAACGCTGTTTTTGGTTGACGGCAAAAGGCTTGGAGGGGAGGTGGCAAATCCGTATGATTTGGATCGTATCCCGGCGAGCCAAATCGAAAAAATAGAGATCGTCAAAGGCCCCATGAGCACATTATACGGTGCAGACGCTACGGGCGGAGTTGTCAATATCATCACCAAAAAACCAAAAAGCGGCAAACCTCAGATTGATTTCGGTGTGCGATATGGGCAAAACGGTAACGGCGATGACCAAAACAAAAACGTAAATTTTTCCGTCAGAGGAAAAGAAAATAAACTCGGATACAGTTTGTATCTCAATAAAACCGCTACCACACCTTATACTCAAAAAGAGTTGGCAGACGTCTATGTGAAACAAGTAGGCGGGCCAAATCACGGTACCATACAAAAACCTTCAAATATTACCGACGGTACCCCTTCAGCGCAACTTAAAAGCTTGAGCGATACCTATCTGCATGATGTAACGTACAAAGAAGAGAGCGATATTTTTACGTACGGCGGGCGGATCGAATATGATTTGAGCGATGCAGTGATTGCCGGATTTGAGCTCAATGCTTTCACGGAAGAGAGGGAGGGCAGCTATATCGGCTATTTTCATCCATCCAATGTCTCTCCGGCTCCCGGGCAGAAAATCCCCGTGTTCAATATTCCAGTTGATTCCGAAGATGACAATGAACGGATGGATATGGCCGCTGATGTCAAGATCAAAGCAAGCGATGAGCTAAATCTCTTCTTTAGGGCTTACCAAAGCTATTATGAAAAGCGAAACAAAACAACCACGCCGTATTGGAATGAACTTAAATACACCAGTCAAGAAGCATCGGCGCAAAACGGCATGGACGCCAATGTCGATATCAAAAGCATAGAAGCCATGGCAAACTATCTGTTTCGCGAAAATCATCTGCTTACTTTCGGAGCAGAGTACAGAGAAGAAGATCGGGAAGGAACAGTATTTGACCCTGACAGTAATGCAATGACGGGCAAAAACGTTGATTATAAAGCGCTTTATTTGCAAGATGAATGGATGGTGGATGAATCGCTTAATGTTATTTTGAGCGCCAGATACGATGATATCAGCAATGCCGATGCGAAGGCTACCTTTAAACTTGGAGCGGTAAAAAACTTTTCCAAAGCGCTGAATGTCAGAGCCAATATCGCACAAGGGTACCGGGCGCCGGATATCAGAGAGCTTTATATCTTTAAAAATACGCCAAGCGGTGCACAAAGAGGGGCTGAAGTCATAGATGCTTCTGTCGGTAAAACGGAAGTGTATGATTTGCAGCCCGAATCAACCTTGACTTATGAGATCGGCACGAGTGGAACACTTGGGGCGACGCGATATGATTTGGCGCTTTTTTATAACGACATAGAAGATTTGATCAGCGAAGTCAATAAGGGTGCATACTATACCTTTGAAAATATCTCCAGCGCGAAAACCTATGGGGCGGAGTTTACGCTCTCTCGCGATTTCAGCGATACCCTCAGCGGAAGTTTGAGCTGGAGCGAGCTGGGAAGCGAAAACGATCAGACCGGCAAAGAGATCGAGTTCAATCCTGAACGCATTATCGGCGCGAAACTTACCTATCAAGCCACAAGCGACATTGATACAAGTTTGGGGGTAAAGCATGTAGGGGAGCAGTACTATAAAAAAACAATCAACCGCGGCACTCCTGCCCAAGCGATCATAGACAGCAAAACGGACGCCTTTACGACAGTTGATTGGAATATCAATTATGCCTATTCTAAAAACTTCTCAATCTACGGCGGAGTCAACAACCTCGCCGATGAGAAAATCGATGATGTGCTGGGAAGCACCAGCGGAAGATACTTTTTTACAGGGATGAGAGTAAGTTTTTGATGCTAAAGGCCATGAATTACGAAGCAAGAGGGATCGTTCTTTCTCTCTTGGCACATGTTGTGGTGTTGGGGGCTGTTTTTTTATATCATGAAGAGAAACAGCCGGTACAAAGTGAAAAAAAGATTGCGATTGATTTGATGCAATATCAAATCGTAAAGCAAGAGCCTCCAAAGCCGGAGCCAGTTATAAAAAAAGAGCCCCCTAAACCACAGCCGATCGAAAAAACTATTGAAAAACTGAAGCCCAACCCTGTCCCAAAAGAGGCAAAAACGCATAAGCCCGTCATTCATGAAAAACCAAAACCCAAGCTAAAACCCGCAGAGAAGCCAAAACAAGAACCCATCAAAAAACCGAAAGAAACAAAACCTGCCAAAAAAGCAAAACTGCAAAAAGAAAAAGCCAAACAAACGGTAAATCCTCAAAAGATGCAGCCAAAAGAGGTTAAAAGAACTGCAAAGATACAACAGCCTCTTGATGCCCGAGCGCAGCAGCAAGCATTTCTGAAAACAAATTTTGCAGTTATCAGAGATATGGTTTTGTCAAATCTTGAATATCCGAGCATTGCAAAAAGGATGAGATGGAACGGAACGGCAGAAGTCAAACTCATCATCGATACTTCAGGAAAACTTCTTCACTGCAGCATCTTCAAATCTTCGGGAAAAAAACAGCTCGATAAAGCTGCCTTGGAAGCGGCAGAGTCGATAGTCTCCAAAACATTGCCAAAACCAAACGTGAAAACGGTCGTGATATTGCCGATCATTTTTGAACTGCGATAGTTTTCCCCTCACACCCATGCCTCCCTCCTGGATGGAATGGAAGTGTATATTTCAGGGTATTGTTGCAATATGTATTCCCACGGAGGCCGCGGGAATGAGAGAATTGTTTCACGTTGCAAAACTTCACTATAGCAATTAGATTATATTAAAAAAAATAATGTACAATATCCGTTATATTATTTTTAACATAACGGATAAAATTTAAAAGAAAAAAAATAGAAATAAAAACAAGGACAAACATGAACAAACATTTATTTATTCTCCCTCTGGCTGCTTCATGCGTGCTGGCCGATACGTTTACGCTCGGGCAGATCAACGTTCTTGATGCCGCTCTTGAAGAGAGTCCTTTTGAACAAACGATCAGCTCCAAAGCGATCGAACAACATGATTGTGAAACAATCTCTGATGCTCTTGACAATATGAGCGGTATCAATCAAGATCTCCAGGGAGGCCGCGGCGAATCTACTCTGTCTATAAGAGGATTTGATGCCAGACGCATCGGGGTTTTTATCGACGGAATACCGGTTTATGTCCCCTATGACGGCAATTTTGATTATGACCGTTTCCTGACAGGCGATATCGCTCAAATCGATGTAGCCAAGGGTTTTTCTTCTGTTGTGTATGGCGCCAATACGATGGGAGGAGTTGTCAATATCATCTCGAAAAAACCGACCAAAGCATTGGAAGGAAGCATAAAAACAGGAGTGATTCTTGACAATGACGGTTCAATGTCCCGCCATGTTGAATCGATCAATATAGGAACCAAACAAGACCACATCTATGCGCAGCTAAGCGGAGTATACAGCAGCAGGGACCACTTTCGCTTAAGTGATGACTATAGCGCCACTGCCTCTCAGCCCGAAGGTGACCGCGTCCGCTCCAAGGCTGAGGATTACAAAGTGAACTTCAAAGCCGGGTATATCGCTGATGACTGGAGTGAGATCGCTGTGGGATATGCAAAACAAAACGGCGAGAAACAGCAGCCGCCTGTGACAGACAGTGCCTTTAGTAAACCAAAATATTGGGATTGGCCGTACTGGGACAAAGAAACGGTTTACATCACCGGCCAGAAAAATATCGGCTTGGGATACCTAAAAGCAGTTGCCTATCATGATACATTCAAAAATTCGCTCTATTCCTATGATGATGCCTCGTACTCCACCATGAATTCAAAATCTTCATTCAAAAGCAAAAATGACGATCGTGGTGCCGGAGCACGCCTAGAATACGGCATCGAACTTGACAAGCATTTCCTTACCGCTGCGGCAAACTACAAAAAAGATTTTCACAAAGGCTACGATATTGATAAAACAACCAGCATAGCGACCCTGACAGAACATTTTGTCGATAACACGATATCGCTCGGAGTAGAGGATGTCTATACCATTTCTCCGAATTGGCAGCTGTTGGGCGGGATGAGCTATGACCGCAAAGAATCAGATAAAGCTTACGATAAAATTTCCGAAAGCGTGCCTTTGTCGCTGGGGGAACAAGGCGCTTTCAATCCTCAAGCAGCATTAATTTACGCGATCGACGATACCGGTAAAATGCGTGCGAGTATCTCCAGGAAAACGTATCTTCCAAGCATGAAGGACCGCTACAGCAGAAAGCTTGGCACAGCGCTGCCAAATCCTGATCTTGATGCCGAGACGGCAATACACTATGAGCTTAGCTACCAAAAGAATACAGGAGCATTCAGCGGGCGCATCAACGCATTTTTTGACAGGATAGATGATGCTATCGAGTCGGTAGTTGTAACAACCGATGAAACACAAAACCAAAATGTAGGAAGTTTTGATCATCGCGGTATAGAAGCAGAGCTTAGCTACAAAGCAGACGGGTTGGAGATCGGAGGAAATTACACTTATATCTCTGTCAAAAACCGTACAGATGAAGATATAAAAAGAATAGACATCCCCAAACACCAAATTTTTGCCTTTGCACAAAAAGAGTTGGGAAACGGGTTCTCATTGTACGGAAATATCAAATGCCGCAAAGGGGCGTATGAGCAAAAACTTGACAAAACATACGTGATCAATCCTACCTTCACGACATTTGACATTAAAGCTATCTATGAGCCGGTCACCGCTGTCACTGTAGAACTTGGAGTTAAAAATATAACCGATAAACTATATCAATACGATATTGGATTCCCTATGGCCGGAAGAGAAATTTTCTTAAATGTAGGATATACTTTCTGATGCGTACGATTGTATTTATTTTCATAGTTTGTTTTTCTGCGGTTCAACTAGATGCAAAACAAGAACCGGCTTTACGTGTTGCCGTCATAGGCGGTATGACGATGAGCGGCATGTGGGATAAAGTTGCCCAGGCATTTGAAGAGGCTTATCATATTCGTGTCGAAGTAGCAGCGACTGGCCCAAAACATGTGCTGGATACATTTAGCCGCGCTCATGAGGTGGATTTAGTGACCATGCACTCAAGCGATACGATGGTTGACCTAGCGGCCGACGGGATCGTCGAAGACCTAACCCCATGGGCCCGCAATTCACAAATACTGGTAGGAGACCGCTCCAATCCAGCGCAGATCGACGCAGGCGATGCATTGGATATTGCCATGCAAAAGCTTGTTCGATCACATTCTCCCATCCTTATACATGCCAGCGGCGGAACGTTTGAAGTCTTTAACGATGTAAGCTCTTCATACAAATTCTCTCCCGGCCAAATCCATTTGGTGACTACCAAGCACGGTTTTTTAGACGACGTTGCCAAACTAAAAGGATATACTTTTTACGGGGCTATACCGTTTTTGATGCAAAAACAGTACAATCCAAATATGCAAGGCTTCACGTTTGACGACAAAAGACTGCGCCGCCCATATCTTGCAGCTATCGGCACAAAAGAACGGATAGGCGAAATCCGATACCAAAATGCCCAAAAACTACTTATGTTCCTCACATCAAAAAAAGCACAACAGATCATCCAAAATTTTAGAATCGAAGGGTTTAGCGATACTCCGGTATTTTTCCCTGTAAAACCGTAGAAGAGTTTTTTATTTTCCCCTCGTTTCCATGCTTCTGCGCGGGAGCATGTATTTTAGGGTATTGTGGGTGTATGCATTCCCGCGGAAGTGCGGGAACAAGTCAGCATCTTATTATTTTTTATAATGCAAAGCAGATAATTCTTTGCACTTTCTAAAGTAAGGCAGATATATTCTTTTTCTATGCTTATCAAATTTGAACATTCTACAGAAATATACTCAATATCTTTAAATTTATTCTTTTCATTATCTTGTACATATCCTCCATTATGAATAAATTTGTTTCTAATTAATCTAAGTTTATCTAGATCATCATACATTTTTTTTAAAGGTTTATCATATTGAAGCCCAAAATATATTTCTATATATTTTCTATATTGATGGAAATCATTATTACCTTTAATATCGTTAAAATTTAATGTAAGATTGTTTTTATCCTTTATCAATAAACAAATTTTTTGTAACCAAAACTCAAGATAACTATATATATTGATAACCATATCAGGCTTCATAAGATGTGAAATGCTAATGCATGTATCAGGTAAAGAGGTAGCGTACATACTATGTGCTTCAGGTATTTTTTCTCTCTCTTCTTTTTGCGAATTTTCTAAAACTTCAAACATTTTTTCAAAATATTTTTTCAAATTTTTATAGTCTAAGTCAATACGAGCTTCAATCATGCTCATTTTATTCCTTCCACAATCTTAATCTCATCTTCGCTCAGGTCGTAGAGTTTATAGACCATCTCATCTATCTCTTTGTCGGTTTTGGCTATCTCATCTTTAAGCTTGCATGTAAGGGCTTTGTCGTTCTCAAAAATGGCTTGCCACTCTTGTTTGAAGTTGCGTTCTTGGAGTTTGTCGGCAAATTTTAGTTTCTTTGCTTTTGCGTATTCGCTCACAAACTCCTCAAACTCCAGCTCCTCAAAATTTTGCAGTTTCTTTGTCGGTTTTTCTAACCCCAGCTCATTTGTAAAGTTTTGTTTTGTCTCTTGGAGTTGTTTGTTTAGAGAGAGCATTTTGTCGGCTTTTTGGGTAAATGGTTGCTGCATATTTAAACTTAATATTTTTATAGGAAGTTGGGATAAATGTACAGGTTTAACTTCATATTCATTAAAAACATTATTAAAATAAAAATCCATTAATTCAGAATTTAAAAGCACATAAATATATTTTATATCAAAATCTTCATTAGTTAATACCACATTAGACAATCTATTTAAATTATAGTATTTGTCTAAATCAAGATAGCAAATAAGTTTCCTTTTTAATCCTCTTCTTGTTCTTTGAATTAGTATTTTATCATTTGAAAAAATATATTCTTGCGGTAAACTTCTACCTCTATCACCAAAACTTTTTACAAAATCTTTGTCATATAAAATCCATTCACCTGACCAAGACACTGTATATCTTCCGATATTTTTGCCATTCAACATTTTATGATATCTTGTGTCTTTTTGAAAATCAGATGTCAAATCATCTTTTATATAACCCGTATTAATTCCTACTGTGACATAACATATATTGGATAATTTTGTAAAATCAATATTCATCTTATTTATAATTTTTTTTACTTCATTACTAAGATAAATGTTATATTCATTATCTTGATTATCTGAATTAATTAAATTGATTTTATATTCTTTTTCAGGCGTATCAATGTCTATATTTCGTGTTCTTTGAATCTTAATATTAGTATCACTTCCAATATTTTGTTTACCTAAAATATAAATAATACTTTCAACAATAACATTCTCAAAAACACCTAAACCTAAATCATAGATTTCTTTGATATTAGTATTATCAATAATTATTTTTCTTAAATTAGAGTAGGATTCAGCACTTAAAAATGTATTCGGAACAATCATACCTATTAGCCCAATCTTATTAACAAGATTAATAGTTTTTTCCATAAAAAATTTATATAAATCATAATTTCCTTGAGTAGATATATAATGTTGCTGAAAATAAAATTTATCCACTAATACATTTCTATATGTATACGGCGGATTCCCAATTACAACATCAAAGCCGCCTTGTGCAAAAACTTCTGGAAACTCCTCTTCCCACACAAACGCATTTTCAGCAACCGAACGATCAGCGATCAGAGAGTTGCCGCATTTGATTTTATTTGCCAAACTAGTAAGCTCCCTGCCTCTGTGCGCCGTGCGAAGCCACAAAGAGAGTTTTGCTATCTCAACTGCGTCTTCGTTGATGTCCACGCCGTAGAGGTTGTGCTCGAGGATATTTGTCTCGATATCGTAAAGGCTCAAGGCCTCGTTTTCATACGCACGGCGATAATCATCCACGTGTTTATGCTCACGGATCAGAAATTCCAGCGCCTGGTTGAGAAACGCACCGCTTCCGCAGGCGGGATCGAGGATTTTGAGGTTTAGAAGCCAGTCGCGGTATTCGTAGAGTTTGGCGAGTGTTTCCTTTTCGGCTTTGGTAAGCTTTTTGGGGTTTTGCGGCTCTTCGATACCGGTAAGCCCCAGTGAAGCTTTTTTCTCTTCGCACAGTTTGCCCAGCGTATTTTCGACGATGTAGCGGGTGATGTACTCGGGAGTGTAAAATACGCCGTCTTTTTTACGTTTGCTCTTTTTTTTGTCAAATTCGGTCTCGTTGATGGAGGCGTTCATCTCTTCGAGGTCGGTGAGGGACTGTTCGAAGATGTGCCCTAAGATATTGACCGATATGTCGCTGACGAAATCAAAATCCGAGAGCTTTTGGGCTTTGAGGTCAAGGTACGCATCTTCGATGACGAGCGAGTCCAGCAGGTCGTCTTTGGCAAAAAGCCCGCCGTTGTAGCGGGGGATATTCAGCTTTTCGTTGCCTTCGTTGATAGCGTTAAAGTAAAACTTGTAGATATCGTATAGCGTATAGGAGGTGAATTTCTGGTTTTGAAACTCTTCTCTTATCTCTTTGATCGTGTTGGGCGTGAGCAGTCCTCTGTCCTCTGCAAAAAGGATGAAGATGATACGGTCGCAGAGTTTTTGGGTGAGGCGGAGCAGGGTTTGTTTGTCCGGCAATCTGTCATCCTCGTGCTTGACACGGGGATCCACACTCTGGATTCCTGCCTTCGCAGGAATGACGGTGTTTATAGCAGGATGGCGCAAGGTATCTGTTAACCGCTCATTGCTCGTTGCTATCTGCTCACTGCTCCCATAGTTGTTTTTGATGATATTCTCAAAGAGATGGGTGCGGAACTGGCTGAAATCACGGTACAGCTCTTTGGAGATCTGCTGTTCGAAATTGGCAGATTTTTCTTTGAGTTTGAGCGGCAAGCCTTCTTTGATGCTCTCAAAAGAAAGAAGAAGATGCAGCTTTTTAAACTCCTCATAGTTCAGGCTAAAAAGGCTAAATTTCTCATACGCTGTTTTTTTGTCTATATAAAAGCGCAGCTCGTCGAAGTTCGAGATGATGATATAGCGGCTGTTTGCATGGGAATTGTGATAGTTGAAAGCCTGCGCTTCGATGGCGTCGAGATTTTTCGTTTTTTGGTCTTTAAGCTCCACGACACCTATCACTTCGCCTTGTGCATAGATGACACCGTCGGCTTTTTTGGCGTCGGTTTCGTTTTTCTTTTCCCGTTCAAGGTTAAAGTCGGCAGGATCGGTGCTGTCAAGCGTGTAGCCTAGGGCATTTTCAAATACATCCTTGAAAAACCCGTCTTGGTATTTTTCTTCTTTGACCTCTTTGATGAAATCTGTTTTTGCCAGGTATGCCTGAAAAGCAGCCCATCTTTGGGCGACGATACTCTCATCTTGGGATACATTTTTTAAAACGGATGGTTGAAAAATAGACACGTTGGATACCTTTTTATGAATAGGTATCATTGTAGCAAAAAGAACCCAAAAATCAATTTGGGGTTAAAGGGCTAAACTGCTTTGAATGCCACCAGGCTGATCGCCATCACAAGCATGCCAAGGGTGATGCCGGCGATGGTGGTGTGGGCGTTGCCGTAGACTCTTGCCGCAGGCAAAAGCTCGTCAAAAGAGATGTAGATCATGATCCCCGCTACCGCCCCGAAGGTGATCCCAAGCGCCGCATCTCCCAAGAAAGGCAAAAGCAGAAAAAACCCGATCACCGCACCCAAAGGTTCGGCAAGCCCCGAAAGGGTCGCATACCAAAAAGCGCTTTTTTTGTTTCCCGTCGCATGGTAGATGGGCAAAGATACGGCCATGCCTTCGGGTATGTTGTGGATCGCAATGGCAAAAGCGATCGTCAGGCCGATCGTGAGGTCATCCAGCGCCGAGACAAACGTGGCAAAACCTTCGGGGAAGTTATGGATAGCGATCGCCAGCGCGGTGAAGATACCTGTTCTTTTGAGGGCGGAGCTTTTAAGATCATGGGCGTTTTTTTGGGGTTTGAGTTCTGAGAGTTCTTTGTCGCTTTTTATCTCGTGGGGATTGACATCTTCGGGGATAAGGTAGTCGATAAGCGCACTCAGCCCGATGCCGGCAAAAAAAGAGGCTATCGCCAAAGATTCACCTAAAATCTCATTTGAATAAAGCTGTGTAAAAGAGTACTTTGATTTGCTGAGGATCTCTACAAAAGAGACATAGATCATCACGCCGGCTGAAAAACCCATACCTACGGAGAGGACGGTATAGTTTTTGTCTTTTGAGAAAAATGCCAGCATCGCACCGACAGAGGTGGAGAGCCCTGCAAATAAAGTAAGCAAAAAAGCCTGTAAAAAAGTATTCAGTGATAATTCTTCCATAGAGTGATTATAGAATGTTGCAAATAAATGACCGCTTTGTTGTCCTTTGAAATTTTGGCAGGGCTGCAAAAAATATAAATCAAAATCGGGCAGGCTTATCTCTGATAACTTCTGTTTATATTGAGGAGGTTTGTCAAAAACAGTATTTTTGACGGTGTTGTTAAATTTTTACTAAGCGCGTATAAATTCATATGGTAATTTTGATAAAAGAGGTTATGCGGCTTCTAATTTCGGAATCTTTACAACGATTGCAGTGCCTATAGTTTCGATACTGCTGATTTCTATAGCATAATGGTGGATATCCAAAATCATCTTTACTATGGACAGCCCAAGCCCTGTTCCGCCTTCTTTTCGGGAGCGAACTTTATCCGCTCTGTAAAATCTCTCAAAAATAAAAGGTAAATCATTTTCACTTATACCGTATCCGTTATCTTCTATTGCAAGAAGATATTCATCGCCATTTTCACTTAAGGAGAGATAAATATGCGAATCTTTGGGGCTGTATACAACAGCATTTCTAAGGAGATTGGTTATTGCAATTTTTAGAAGCGTTTCATTTGCACATAGTGTTAAAGGAATAACTTGTTTTATATTAATCTTGATATTTTTCGTTGCAGCAAATTTTTTTATCTGCATAACACTATCGGTGACTATTTCATCCAAATAGAGTTCTTCAAAATCGCTTCTTAATTCATTTTTTTCTTTTTTTGCAAGAAACAACAACTGGTCAATTATTTTTTGTATGCTAATACTCTCTTCTAAAATATCTTGTAAAACCTCTTTGTACTCTTGCGGTTTTCTCTCTTGTTTGAGAGCTACTTCAATTTCTCCGCGAATAACGGTTAATGGAGTTTTGAGCTCATGCGAAGCATCGTTGCTAAATGATATTATTTTATTAAACGACTCTTCCAGATTATTTAAAAGATGGTTGAAAGTTGCCACTAATTCATTTATCTCGCTGGGAATATTGTTTGTACTTACTCGATTTGAGAGGTTGCTTGAAGAGATGGACTTAACCGATCCTATGACCTCTTTTACGGGAGAGAGAGTTTTGTTTATCAGCATGTTTGCAATCAATAAAAATAGTATTAAAACAATTGGGGTTGCGATGATTAAACCAAGAGAGAGTTGTTTTAAGTACGGTGAGTCAGTATCTTTTTGCATGGCAAGCTGAATAAAAATTTTAATTTCATCTTTTTCGAAAAGCAACATGGAACTTGCGCGGTAGTTGCCTTTATTGAAGTAATATATGCTTCCTGTATGCCCAATCTCATTGAGCGGTATATCAAAAAGCCAACTGTATTCTTTTGAAGAGACACTTTCATGCTCTATTTTTTTGGCTGTTTTATTGTAGTAGACAATTTTTACAAACAGAGGCTCAATAGCAAACTCTTCTGCAAGATCATCTGCAATATCTTTGGCGTTTTTATAACCCTTTTTTTTGAAATCAAATGTAACATCCACTGATATCATTTTAAGCTCCGCGTCTATTGTATTTAAGACGCCTTTTTTTGCGGTGTTGTAGAGAAATACGTCATAAACGGACAAAACTATTACATTGGTGATAAAAAAATAAAACAGCAGCTTTAATCTTAAACTTTTAAACATTTTCATCACTAAGCATGTAGCCTAAACCGCGAACAGTATGGATAAGTTTCAAGTCATAATCTTTATCTATTTTATTGCGCAGCCTATAGATGTAAACATTGATAATATTGCTCATGCTCTCTTGAGCCATATCGCTAATATTCTCTTTTATTACGGTTTCACTCAATAATTTTTTATTGTTTCTTGCCAAAAATTCAAGCAGCGCATACTCTTTGGCGGTGAGATTTATTTTTTTGTCTGCACGGCTTACTTCGCGGCGGGCCGTATCTATGGCTAAATTTGCAATCGTTATAATATTTGAAGCATTTGAGGGGTTTCTTAATTTAACTCGTATACGCGCGAGTAATTCCTCAAATGCAAAAGGTTTTGTCAGATAATCATTTGCTCCGCTATCAAGTCCTTCAACTTTATCTCTAAGGCTATCTCTTGCGGTTAGTATAATTATCGGGGCCGTAATATTTTTGTTTCTGATGTTTTTGCAGACATCCATTCCGCTCAAACCATGAATCATTAAATCAAGCAATACAAGATCATACGCGTTGGTCTCTGCTAGGTAAATTGCCTCATGTCCATTCTCTGTGACATCTACGCTGTAGGACTCTTCCTGTAGGCCCTTTTTTATAAAAGAGGCGATTTTTTCATCATCTTCAACAACTAAAATACGCATAAAACCTCAATATTTGCATAATTGCCTATTCTAACATTTTATTTGGCTGTAATAGATAAATTTTACTAAATGAATTTCTGTTCTGCGCAGATGTACCAATTTATATTTTTATGAAAAAAAATTCATTTTATTTTCATTCCTATTTCATTTTCATTTTTTAGACTTTCGCAATTTATTTTAAGGATGCTCCATGCAAAAAAATATACGAAATAGATTTGATTATATACATTTGGTTTTTGGTTGTTTTTTAATTATCTCTGCTGTTACAAGAACGGTTCTTTTGGTTAAAACAACGGATATGGTAGATTTTTCATTTATAGAGATTTTAAAGATATATTCTACAGGCGCATTTTATGATTTTGTAAGTGTCAGCTATTTGGCAATTCCTTTTATACTTTATCTGCTTTTTTTGCCGCAAAAAATTTTTAGTTACAGGCTGCATCATTATATTGTCTATATTTTTACCTATATTCTTCTTTTCGGGGCTGTTTTTTTAGCATTTAGCGAGTGGTTTTTTTGGGATGAGTTTAGTGTGAGATTTAATTTTATTGCAGTGGATTATTTAGTCTATACGAATGAGGTTATCGGCAACATAAGGGAGTCGTATCCTATGGGTACGCTTTTGAGCGTTATTGCAATAATTTCCGGAATGCTTTTTTATGCTATTTACAGATTTAACTATATTGAAGATATTTTAAAAAATGAGAGCAAAATGAAAGAACGATTCAAACCTGCGCTTATCTATCTTTTGATTCCGATTGTGTCTTTTGCCGGAGTAACCCAAGATTTTGTACACGTTTCTACAAATCAATACAACAATGAACTTAGCAAATCAGGACTGTATTCTCTTTTTGCTGCTTTTAGAAATAATACACTTGATTATGATACCTTTTATGTAACCCATAAGCAAAAGAATGTTTTGTCAAATCTACAAAAAGCCATAGATGCAAATAACTCTGTTTTTTTAGATTCCAATACTATAACAAGAAATATAGTAAATCCAGGCGAGGAGAAAGACTATAATGTAGTAATGATTGTCGTTGAGAGTTTAAGCGGTAAATTTTTAGAATCCCTTGGAGGAGAGAAGGGTTTAACGCCAAATCTCGATTCATTGGTTCCAAAAAGTATGTTTTTTAACAATTTTTATGCTACAGGAACACGAACGGTAAGGGGAATGGAAGCAATCACGCTCTCTGTTCCGCCGATGGCCGGCCGATCTATTGTAAAGCGGCCGGATAATCATAATATGTATTCAAGCGGATTTATATTTCGCGGCAAAGGATATGAGACAAAATTTATATACGGCGGATACGGTTATTTTGATAATATGAACGAATTTTTTTCAAACAATGGATTTGATGTTGTTGACAGATCAAATTTTAGCGATGAAGAGGATACGTTTCATACTGTATGGGGAGTTTGTGATGAGGATCTATTAAATAAAACAATAAAAGAAGCGGATTTATCATATAAAGCGCACAAACCTTTTATGAGCTTTGTTATGACAACATCGAACCATAGGCCGTACGACTATCCGAACGGACGAATTGATATACCCTCGCACACCGGAAGAGACGGTGCCGTAAAATATACGGATTTTGCAATCGGGGATTTCTTGAAAAAGGCACAGGAGAAGCCTTGGTTTAAAAATACTATTTTTGTTATTGTTGCGGACCATTGCGCTTCAAGCGCAGGGAAAGTGGAACTTCCGATTGATAAATATCATATCCCTATGATTGTGTATGCACCTGATATCATAAAACCGCAAGTTATAGATAAGGTTTCAAGTCAAATTGATAGTATGCCGACGATTTTTGGCTTGTTAAATTGGTCATACAAAAGTAAGTTCTATGGAAAAAATATCTTGGATCCTTCATTTGGGCAGCGAGCATTTGTGGGAACTTATCAAAAGCTTGGATTTTATAAAGACGACAAACTATGTGTACTTTCCATCGGCAAGAAAATTCAAACCTATAAAGTGTTAAAACAAGATGTCTTTATGACTCAATATGAGGAAATTCCAACTGATGCAAAAATAAAAAATGAAACTATCGGTTACTATCAGGGGGCAAGCCTGCTTCATAAAAAAAGATTAGACAGATATGAAGATTGAAAAACAAATTTTAATCACAATATTTTTTTTAGTTATTGTTTTTTTTCTTTTTGAATTTACAAACCTTGACATTTTTGTGCAAAATTTTTTTTATAATGATGAGACTCATCAGTGGTTTTTGTCTCATCAAAACGGAAGCTTATTGGATATTGTTTTTTATTCCGGCATCAAAAAAGCAATTATTTTTTTTGGGGTTTTGGTGCTGTCTTTGTCTATCTATTCTTTTAAAAATTCGGCAGCAACATTAAAAGAGTATAGAAAGGGATTGCTAATTGTTTGGTTGAGCCTCGCCTTTGTTCCGCTTGTTGTCGGAATTTTAAAGGCGATATCAAATGCGCCTTGCCCGCGCGATTTTGTAGGATTTGGAGGTGATTATCCGCATATAAGAATTCTTGACGGTATGCCTGAAGAAATTACAAAAAAATTTAAATGCTATCCTGCAGGGCATGCAAGCGGCGGTTTTGCGCTTATGTCACTCTTTTTTCTTTTTAAAACATACAAAAATAGAATCATAGCTCTACTTTTTGCTTTTGTCATAGGTTGGAGCATGGGGGTTTATAAGATGTTGATCGGACATCATTATTTAAGTCATACTGTAATAACAATGATTTTGTCATGGCTGCTGATATTGGCGATTTATAAAAGTATAAAATAAATATTGCGGCCCACTTGGAATCATTTTCAAAGTTAGATTATAATATCTAATTAAAAGAATGAAAGATGAAAAATGATTTGGTTACAAACAGAGCGTAAAGATTTTTCAAGAGACGCGGTGAACGATAGTGGCAGAAAAGCCAATAGCAGAGTTAAAGTATTTAATGGTAATTATTTTTTACAAACTAACATTTTTCATGTACTAAAAGCAAAACTTTTGGCGTATACTTCAACTAGTAAAAAGCGTAAAAAAGGAGGATATAAAAATGAGAGGTGTGATTTTGGTGGCACACGGAAGTCAAAAAGAGAGTTCCAATAACGAAGTTTTGGCACTGGCAGATCGGCTCAATAAGAAAAAACCGTTTCATTTGACTGCCATTAAGCCTGCATTTTTGGAGTTTGCGCATCCTGACATCCCAACCGCCGTAAAAGAGATGGCCGATGCGCATTGCAGCGTGATAGATATCTATCCCTTTTTTTTGAATGCAGGAAAACACGTCAGTGCGGATATCCCTCAAACGATTGAGCGGCTAAGAAAACTTTATCCCGAGGTAGAACTGAGAATCCTTCCCCATTTTGGCGGATCTTCCAAGATCACAGATGTGATCTTGAATGATTTGGAGGATATTTCATGAAAATAGCTGTTTCATCCTGTTTGCTCGGCACATCGATCCGTTTTGACGGAGGACACAAGCATGACCGTTTTATCACCGATGAGCTGGGCAGATATGCCGATTTTGTTCCTTTTTGCCCTGAGCATTTGGCTTTTGGAACGCCCAGACCGACCATAAAAGTCGTCATAGATCAAGAAATACCCATGATCGTCTCCAACAAAAACGGAGCCGATCTGACCGATGCGCTTCAAAAAACAAGCGAAGATGAAACCCGCGCGATCAGCCAGGCAGGCATAAGCGGCATCATTTTTAAGTCAAAATCTCCAAGCTGCGGGCTGGGGAGCACGATCGCCTATCTGCCAAACGGCTATGCGGGCGGAAAGACCGACGGGATGTTTGCGGCGATGTGCAAAGCCAATTTTCCTCTCTTGCCCATGGAAGAAGAGGGCAGGCTGTATGATCCCTGGCTGCGGGAAAATTTCATCATGCAGCTGTTTGCTTATGATGATTTTGAACGGTTCAAGGCATCCCGTCCTGCCATGGGCAAACTGGTAGCGTTTCATCAGTCTTATAAATTTCTGCTCCAGTCTAAACACGAGCTTTCGTACAGAAGACTGGGCCATATCGTAGGAAATTTGGACAAACTTTCTTTTGACGAGGTTTTGGATCTTTATGAGTCCGTGTTTAAAGAGACGATCGGCATCAAAAGCAGTATCAAAAAAACGCGCAATGTCCTTGAGCATATGGCGGGATTTCTCAAGATGCATCTGACCTCGGTTGAAAAGGCCGTCCTGCATGAGCAGATCAACGACTATGCAAACAAAATCATTCCTTTGATAGCGCCTTTGAGTACACTGGATATGTTTGCTAAAAAATATGAAGTCGAGTATCTTTTGAAACAAAAATTCCTCACTCCGTATCCCAAGGAGCTTGCATTACGGTCTGATATCAGAAGCGGAAAATGAAACGTATCCTGTGGTTTCGGCGCGATCTGAGAATTGAGGACAATCCTCTGCTTTCCTTAGGCGGGGAAGTGCTGCCCATTTTTATCTTTGATACGAACATTCTTGAAAGATTGCAGAGGGACGATAAACGCGTTTCTTTTATCTTTGGTGCAGTAGTGAAGCTCAAAGAAGCATTGCGGCAAATGGGACTCGATCTGAAAGTATTTTTTGGTGATCCCGTTGAGATCTTTGCATATCTTGAAACCTTGGGGTTTGACGAAGTGGCCGCTAGCGGAGACTATGATGCGTATGCCAAACAAAGAGACATCAGGGTATCGCACCTCCTTCATTTTCGCTATCTGCACGATACGTACATTTTTGAGCCAAAGGAGATACTTAAAGAGGACAAAACGCCTTATCTGGTTTTTACGCCGTTTTACAACAAAGCAAAAGCGCACTTTTCAAAACAGCATCTAAGCGCATATGCGTTTGCCAAAGATCAGCAGCTTTTTCGCATCTCCTATGAGGGCATGACGGTTTTAAAAGAACAAAAAGAGACGGGCCTTCCGTTAACGGTCGAGTCGCTCGGCTTTAGCGAGAATATGCCCAAAGTTGAAACACCGCAAATCAAACTTAACCGTTTGAAAGAAGCACTTTCTTCTTACCAGACGAACAGGGAGTATATGGACAAAGAAGCGACCTCGCATTTGAGCTGTGATCTGCGTTTTGGCACGATCTCAATCCGTGCGGTATTGCGGTTTTTGGCGGAACAAAAAAGACAAGGAGTGCAAACGGAGCCTTTTTTTAGGCAGTTGGTTTTTCGTGACTTTTATGCCTATTTGCTTTATCATTTTCCTTATCTTGAAACAGAAAATTACAAATACCGCTTCAAAGGTATAAAAAATGAGGTAAAATATGATCTTTTTTGCAGGGGGATGACGGGTGTGCCTATCGTAGACGCGGGAGTAAGAGAATTGCTTCAGACGGGTTTGATGCACAACAGGGTGCGCATGATCTGCGCCTCTTTTTTTACAAAAGATCTGTTGCTGCCCTGGCAGTGGGGCGAAGCTTTTTTTGCGAAACATTTGCTCGATTATGATGCGGCGTCCAACGTGCTCTCTTGGCAGTGGAGCGCAGGGACAGGTATCGACCCTCAGCCGTATTTTCGGATTTTCAATCCTTATTTGCAGAGCAAAAAATTTGACAAAGAGGCGCGTTATATCAAAAAATGGATTCCCGAGCTTGCCTTTGTAAAGGCAAAAGATTTGCATGATGAAAACGTTTTGTTTGAACACTATATAGAGGGGTATCCAAAACCCGTCGTGCGTCACAAAGAGGCTGCCCTGGCGGCTTTGGCGTATTTTAAAGGGCGATTGAAATAGAAAGGATAATGTATGTTAGATTTGCAAGATATGAGAACCGAATACAAAAAAGCTACCTTGGATGAAAGCAGTGTACCTGCCGATCCGCTGGTGCTGTTTGAGCAGTGGTTTAAAGAAGCGGTGGATTCACAGATCGTCGATCCCAATACGATGATCCTGGCAACAAGCGGAAGCGACAATATCCCCAATATCAGGGCAGTGCTTCTGAAGATATTTGATGAAAAGGGATTTGTTTTTTTTACCAACTATAACAGTGCCAAGGCTAAAGAGATCACTCAAAATGCGCATGTGGCATCTGAATTTTTGTGGCTGGATCTGGAGCGTCAAGTCAGGATCAAGGGGGTATGCGAAAAGATCAGCACCGCCGAATCGATGGCGTATTTTATGAAACGTTCGCGCGGAAGCCAGATCGGCGCTTGGGTGAGCGATCAAAGCAGCGTGATCAGTTCGCGAAAGATGCTGCAAATGCAGATCGAAAAAATGAAACAGAAATTTGCAAAAGGCGATATTCCGCTGCCTGATTTTTGGGGCGGCTATCGGATCATCCCTGCACAGATAGAGTTTTGGCAGGGGCGCGAAAGCCGACTGCATGACCGCATCCTTTATACCAAAACCGATCAGGGATGGCATATCGAGCGGCTTGCGCCTTAGGAGAGTTGTTTCTTTTTGGAGGATTGGTGTATACTTAATACTAATCCAAACATTATCAAAGGAATTTTATGAAAGTACTGCTTACGGGTGCAAACGGATATATCGGAAGACGGCTCAAGCAAAAACTTTTAAACGAAAAAATAGCATTAAGGATACTTGTCCGCAATCCTAAAAGCATAGGGCTGGACGTTCATGTGCGTACCGAAGTATTTCGCGGAGATACGTTTGATGTGCAGTCTCTTGAGTATGCGCTGGAGGGGGTAGATGTTGCTTACTACCTTGTGCACTCTCTTCAGCATGAAAATTATCGGGAGTTAGATAAAATAAGCGCCCAAAATTTTTTAGATGCGGCGATCAAGCAGGGAGTAAAACGCATCGTGTATCTGGGAGGACTGGGTGTCAAAGCGCATGCCAGCAAACATCTTCTCAGCCGCATAGAAACAGGAGAGATCCTCTCAAGCAGACCTGATCAGATACAGACTGTTTGGATCCGTGCAGGTGTGATCATCGGATCAGGAAGTGCGAGTTTTGAGATCATTCGGCATTTGGTTGAAAAACTTCCGGTGATGATCACACCCAAATGGGTCAACACGCTTGCGCAGCCCATAGGGGTGGATGATGTAATCTCTTATCTGAATGAAGCCAAAGACCTTGCCTGCGATAAAAATCTGGTAGTGGATATCGGCAGCGAAAAAATGACTTACAGAGAGATGATGCTGGGATGCGCCGATGCATTGGGTTTGAAGCGCTTCATTATCCCCGTCCCTGTTCTTTCGATCAAGTTTTCTTCCCATTGGCTCAACATCTTTACTCCCGTTCCGTACAATATTGCCAAATCTTTGATCGAGGGGCTCTCTTCGGAGGTCATTATACAAAATGATCATGCCAAGCAGTATTTTCCCCATATCCATCCGTGTCCTTTTAAAAATGCCGTACAAAAAGCCATTAAAGAGATGGAACAAAATCAAATACTCAGCCGTTGGAGCGATGCGGAAGGCGGCACAGATCTATGGGAGCACCATCAGAATGATCCCTCTGCAGCCATTTTGACGGACCGTCAGCGCATTGAGATCCATGGAGCATCCAAAGAGGCGGTTTACCGCACATTTTGCTCCATAGGGGGCAAGGAAGGCTGGCTTGCGCATCATTGGCTTTGGGAAATTAGAGGATGGTTCGATAAGATCATCGGCGGTGCGGGGCTTAAACGCGGAAGACGCCATCATCACAGACTTAGGGTGGGAGAGAGTGTTGATTTTTGGAGAGTGGAAGACCTTGTAGAGAACGAGCGGCTTTTGCTGCGCGCCCAGATGAAAGTACCCGGGAAAGCATGGCTTGAGTTTAGAATCAAAAATAACGAACTGATTCAGACAGCCTATTTTTATCCGCGGGGGCTTTGGGGAAGGGTGTATTGGTATATGATGATACCTGCGCATTATTTTGTATTTCGCAGTATGATCGCAATGATCTTAAAAAAAGCACAAAATGAACAGACAAAATTCCCCTATCAAAATCAATCCAGTTAGTATATAATAAACAAAAAGGAGCTACAAATGATAAAAGATATTTTATATACCGGACTAGGCGGTGCAGTGCTGCTTAAAGAACGCGTAGAAGAGGAGCTCGCAAAATTGCAGGAAAAAGGCAAAGTGAGCAAAGAAGATGCCCAAAAATTTATCGAAAATCTTAAAACACGTGGTGAAGAGGAAGAAGCGAAAGTAAAATCACATATCAAAGAGGCTCTCAAAGAGGTCATCGAAGAGATGGAACTGGCCACAAAAAAAGATATCGATGCACTGAAAGATAAATAGAAGTGATGCGAAAGCTCTATTCGCCTCTGCGGGTATGGAGGGTTTTTACTGTCTTGCTGACGCTTTATCTGCTGATCAAAAAGCGTTCAAGCTTTCTTTTTGTTCGAGCGCTTTCGCCCGACCGGCTTGTAGAAAGAATCACCCACTTGGGCGCAAGTTTTATCAAGCTTGCACAGGTGCTGGCAACCCGTAATGATTTTTTTACGCCTGAATATCTTGCAAAACTGAAAACACTGCATGATGAATTGCCTCCGATGAGCCAAACACAAATGCAGGGTGTTTTTGATCGCGCATTTGCACAGAATCCTTTTTGCCGCTTCGAAAAGACGCCGATTGCGTCGGCGTCCATAGGCCAAGTGCATGAAGCATGGCTGGATGAAAAGACAAGGGTGGCCGTCAAACTCAGGCGTGAGGGGATTACCCGGCAGGTAAAAGCCGACATAGTGATTTTGAGAATGTTTAACGGCCTTTTCAGGCCGCTTTTTTCTCATTATACCAAACACTCTATCGAGGCTGTGATAGAAGAGTTTGCCTCGATGATCCTAAAAGAGGTCAGCCTCAATCAGGAGCGTGAAAATCTCATAAAATTTTCTAAAATGTATGCCGATTTGAAGATCCGTTTTCCCAAAGCGTATGGAGCCGTCTCAAGCGATGATGCATTGGTGATGAGCTTTGAAGAGGGGTATCGGTTTGACGATCAAGATTCGCTTCAAAAGCACAATATTCAGATCAAACCTCTCATTAAAACGCTGGTTGGCTTTTATACCGAGCAGATGCTTGTGAAAGGTTTTTTCCATGCCGATCCGCATCCCGGAAATCTTCTTGTCTCCAAAGAGGGGCAGTTGATCTTGCTTGATTTTGGGATGGTAAAAAGCGTGCCCAATGAAACACGTATCGCCATCATAGAGCTTATCAAGGCAGCCAACGAAGAGGACTATGAGCGCTATATCAGCGCATGTAAACGCTTAGGTACGGTAGCATATGATGCACCGACGGCAGAACTTGCGGAGTTTACACAGCGAATGTTTGATATTTTCAATAATGATGCACTGGATAGTTCAAGTATGCAGAAGCTGGCTTTTGATGTGCTTGAGCAGACGAGAAGCCTTCCCTTCAAGCTTCCGCAGGAGGCGATCTATATTTTGCGGGTGAGCGCTATCATCGAAGGACTGGGAACTACGTATATCGAAAATTTCAACGGTATCAAAGATATCCTGCCGATTCTTCAGCAAAATATTCCAAGGGCGCTGGGTGCGGGTGAAGGGATCATTGAAATGATCGTGGACGAATTTAAGAGTTTGCCTATGGACATCAGGGCTTTTAGAACGACGCTTTACCGCATGAGCGAAGGGGAACTTGCGGTGGAACTTTCCAAGCCGCAGCTGGAGAGTTTGAAAAAAACTCTCAAAGAGTCTTTGTCTCCCGTGATAAGCGGGATGGTGCTGCTTTTGAGTGCCGTTTTCGTTTTGCTTTTGGACCGTTCTCTTGAACCTTTTGCGGCGGTTCTTTTTGGGACAGGGCTGGTACGTTTGATATTTCGATAGAAAGAAATCGATGCATAAACAAAAATAAATAACAAAAGGGGTATAAAATGCGTGTCATACTGTTTATAGCGATGTTTTTACTGGCAGGATGTGTAGACAAGCCTGAAAAAGTGACGCCTGTGAAGAATTTTGAACTTTCGCGCTATCTTGGCACGTGGTATGAGATCGCAAGGCTTGATCACTCTTTTGAGAGAGGGCTGGAGCAGATCAGTGCGACGTATGGCATGAGAGAGGATGGCGGAGTCAAGGTCATCAACAGAGGGTTTGATACAAAAAGCAAGCAATGGAAAGAGGCTGAAGGAAAAGCGTATTTTGTGCAGGATTTTGATACCGGCTTCTTGAAAGTTTCTTTCTTTGGGCCTTTTTACGGCTCTTATATCATCTTTGATCTTGACCATGAGCAATACTCGCTCATCAGCGGTCCGAATCTTTCGTATCTTTGGATACTTTCGCGTACGCCGAGTTTGGATGAAAAAATCAAACAGCGTTTGATACAAAAAGCCAAAGATGCGGGATTTGATACGAGCCGATTGATCTTTGTGGAGCATGCAGATACCAATCAATCTGCATCAATCAGCAAATAATTTCTGCAAAACAGACAGGTTTGCATATAGTATAAAGACACAATACAAAAAGGAGTAGCCATGTTTCATACATATAAAACGCTAGAAGGCAGCAACCATTCGCAACCCAGAGTGGCTGCGCTTTTGGCTTGCAAGGGCAATCTTATGGCAGCCTCGTGGCATATGCCGATCTCAAAATCTCCTTTTCGCTACGGCGTTGCAGTGCGCAAAGAGAACCACACCCATGCGCTTTTGTGTGAGCACGGCAGTTTCGCACTTAATTTCCTTCCTTATGAATACTATGAAACGGTCGATCTTATGGGGCGTTTGCATGGCGATGAACATGATAAATTTGCATTAAGCCGCCTTGAAAAAGAGGGTTTGGATGAAAACAGCAATCACCTGCTGAGTGCTTCTGATTTTATCTATGGGTGCAAGGTTTGCGATATGTATGTCAACGGCGATCATACGATATTCATCGCCGATGTAGTCAAAATTTATGTCAATGAAAATCAGAAAAAAGAGCCGATGCTGTTTTTGGGGCGCGGCCGCTATGCTACGGTATGCAAGGATGTGACTGTTTAGAGTTAGGATCAATATTGAGTGACGATGATTTTGTCTTTATAGCGTTTTTTTCTCTCCGGGGTATAGTCCCACCACACACGCGGCTCGCCCCCGTTCATAAAATCAGTAATCGACATCAGCACATCAAGCAGGCACGGATCTTTCCTTTCTCCAAAGGCGTGACACAATTGCACATAAAGCTCATAAGGGTCTTGGTCTATGAAATCTTCAGGGCGGGTGATTCCGATCGATCGCAAATCACGGGCAACCGTTTTGCCGACATTGGGAAGGTCGGTCATCTTTGATACTTTTTCTCGAATAACTTTAGAAGGATTCATCTTTTTAACACCTTGTTTGCATAATTTTTTCAAGCCCGTCAAAATGCAGCGGCTCTTTGATGCATGGTAAATGATACACTTAATTCTCTGCTTATTGCAAGTATCGTATCTTTTGTATAGTTTTGGCTTTTTGGAGTCGATAAAACTGCCTAATTACGGTTTAAGCGGCAAAAGTTTTCTACCAAACGGCAAAAAAATATCATATAATGTGTCTATAAAACAAGGAGGTGCATGATGAAAATAGCAATCACCGGCGCAAGCGGATTTGTGGGTACGGCACTGCAGCAGACATTTGCCGATAATGTGGTAATCGATAGAAATGATGATGAGGCAGCCATTCTCAAAAAGCTTGAGGGGGTTGACGCAGTGATCAATCTTGCCGGCGCTCCGATCATTAAGCGGTGGAGCGATCCTTATAAAAAGGTGCTTCAAGAAAGCCGCATTAAAACAACAAGGGCACTTGTGCAGGCGGTCAATCAAAGCGAGGTGTCCTACTTTATCTCTACTTCGGCTATCGGTATTTATCCTGACAACAAGCAATGCGATGAGAGGTGCAAAGATAGAGCGGATGATTTTTTGGGTTCTTTAGCATACGATTGGGAACAAGAAGCGCTTTTGTGCCATAAGCCAACCGCGATACTGCGCTTTGGAGTAATCCTTGGCAAAGAAGGCGGTGCGTTGGCTCAGATGCTTACGCCGTTTCGGCTGGGAGTAGGCGGCATTATTTCGGATGGGAAGATGATGACAAGCTGGATAGACATAGAAGATCTGATGCGAATTTACCGATTTTTGATAGACCGTCGGCTTAGCGGTATCTATAATGCCGTCTCTCCCCATCCCGTAAGCAATTATGTTTTTACCAAAGCACTGGGAAAAGCACTTCACAGACCGACTGTCTTGCCGATACCCAAATTTGTGCTGCAAATCATGTACGGCGAAGCAGCCTCGGTGCTGACGGGATCCAAAGAGGTTTATCCCGGTGCGCTGCAAGCGCAAGGATTTACGTTCAAATATCCCGACATCGAGGCATCTCTTAAACATATTTTGGAGGAGTGATCCAAAAACTGCGTTTTTTCAAACCAATAAACAAAATCGGCCTACCAACTGCATAGGCACCAAGATACAATAATCAAAAAATGCGGAGGTATAGATGAAAAGAGCTGTTTTATTGATGAATATGGGCGGGCCGAACAATCTTGACGAGGTGGAGGTTTTTTTGAACAACATGTTCAATGACAAGCGAGTCATTGGAGCGCCGAAACCCATAAGAATGGCCATTGCCAAACTGATAACATGGGGAAGAAAAAAAGAGGCAAAACATAACTATGCAACGCTTGGCGGAAAATCGCCCATTGTAGGGTATACCAAGAACCTTGTTTCAAAACTGCAATCGGTTATTGATGCGCCGGTGCACATGGTGATGCGCTATACACCGCCATTTGCAAGCGATGTGCTGGAAAATCTCAAAGATGTCGACGAGATCTACGCTATCCCTCTCTATCCGCATTACTCTTCGACAACGACTCTCTCAAGTATGGACGATTTGCATGCTGCTCTTAAACATCACGGCATTAGGGCACAAATTAAAACGATAGACCATTACTACAGCCATCCTGAGTATATCAGTGCCATTGTTGGGCGTATCAAGGAAGCATTGAACGGATGTGATGCAGGTGAATTCGAGCTTGTTTTTTCTGCGCACGGATTGCCGAAGAAAATTATAGAAAGAGGAGACAGCTACCAGCTTCATATCAAGCGAAATCTTTTTTATGCACGCAAAGCATTAGTGGAAGAAGGGATATATTTTTCCAAAACCCATCTTGCCTACCAGTCTCGTCTTGGGCCGATGGAATGGATAAAGCCTTATCTTGAGGATAAACTCAAAAGCCTGAAAAAGAAAAAAGTCATCATCTATCCTATCGCATTTACGATTGATAATTCTGAAACAGAATTTGAGCTTGATATCGAGTATCGCGGGATCGCGCAGGAGATCGGATTTGAAGAGTATCGCGTCGCAAAAGCACCCAACGACCATCCGGCTTTTGTACGCTGTATCGGGCATCTTTATGAGAGCATGAAGGCAGCGTCATGATTGATTATGCTGTTGTAGGATCAGGTATAGGGGGCAGTACGATTGCAGCTTATCTTGATGCTAAAGGATTTGAAACGGTTTTGTTTGAAAAAGAGCCTTATCTTGGCGGATGCAGTTCTTCGTTTTCGCACGGCGGGTTTTTATACAATACAGGCGCAACAACTCTTGTGGGGTACCAAGAAGGGCATCATGTCAAATCCATGTTTGATGCGATTGGATTTGTGCCTGATCTTATACTCAGCGATCCCTCTATCGTTATCGTGCAAAACGGTAAAGCCACACCAAGATACAAGAACTTTGAGGCATTTTTGTCCGCAGTAAAACAAAATTATCCGCATCCCAAACATGATGAATTTTGGTCTTTGGTAAAACAGACAGGAGAACAGTTTTATGCTGTAAGCGGATACTATTACAGTAATCGGGCATTGTTTAAAAAATGCGTATCGCTGATGAGCTACTTGCCTTTGATGGTGCGGTTTCAACGCTATTTGCGTACCGATGCATATCGTTTCATCAAGGATTTTTACGGAGAAATCTCCCGGGAGCATATGCAGTTCCTCGAAGCGCAGATTCTTATCGTAGCGCAGGCTCCTTCCGGTAAGATAAATTTTTTAACCGCGGCATTGTCTTTGGGATATACGTTTAATGAAACCTATTATGTGTTCGGGGGCTTTAGCCGGCTGTTTGATCAAATGACATCCAAGATGAAGGATGTTAGACGCAAAACAGAGATAAAAAAGATTGCAAAAGAAGCCGATTATTATGCGCTGCACACCAGCAATGAAACTGTTTATGCAAAAAATGTGATACTCAATACAACGGTCTACGACAGTGCGAAACTTTTTGATAATCAACGGATAAAAAAATATTATGAAACATATGAAAAACTCGACAATCATCAAAGTTCATTTATGCTTTACATGACGATTAAAAGTGAGAAAAAGTTTCAGCATCATTATCAGCTGATACAAAATGAGCCTTTTGTGCATACGCTTTCGAGTGCAGTGTTTGTTTCTTTCTCTGATCCGAGTGATACGCTGCTGTGCAAAGACGGCTATCGCAGCATCACGGCATCTATTCATACCGACACAAGATGGTGGGAAGAAAAAGAAACCTACAATGTTAAAAAAAATGCGCTTAAAGACGCGCTGACAAAGTCTATCTGTGATATGCTCGATATCAAAGAGGAGCAGATCGTTCACCGGTTTGCAGCCACGCCAAAAACATTTAAGCGTTATATCAACCGATCGCAATTGGGAGGCAATGCCGTTACCATGGAGAATTTTCTGCCCAAACTCCCCGGTAATGATACACCCATAAAAGGACTTTATCATGTGGGAGATACCGTTTATGCTGCACAAGGATGGCCGGGCGTGATGCTGGGCGTTGAAAATCTTAGAAGACTGCTGTATGCATGATATTGCTTTACGCATTAAGGTGACTGATTGGCTGTATATTTTGCTGATCGGCATTTTTTTTGCCGCACTGCTCTCTATGCTGGGATATATACTTTTAGGGTATTCTTGGGTATCGGGCGTACAGTATGGGGCTGTGCTTGGTTTTATGATCGCATTGTTTTCTTTGGTGTCTGTTTCGTTTATGAATCAAATCATTTTACCTAAGATGCATCAAAGATACTGGCTGTCTATGGCAATGGTTTTTTCTTTTTTTTCAGGCTTTTTTGGTACGCTTTCAGGCACGCTGACCGCCAAAAAAATGAGTATAGAGATCGTACCGCCGCTGGATACCAATCTGGTCAATATCGCTGCAGCAATAGGCATGTTGACCTATATTGTCGGAGCGCTGCTGTATCGTTTTGTTAAAATGCGCAATGAAAAAGAAGCGATAGACCATTGTTATGTGCAAAGCCGTTTGCGCTCGCTGGAAACACAGCTTAATCCGCATTTTTTGTTTAATGCGCTTAATTCGGTCGCCGAACTGATTCATTACGATCCGTTTAAAGCAGAAGAAGCTTTACTGAGAGTGTCTGCTTTTTTGCGTAATACCATGAAAGAGGAGGCGCTTGTTTTTCTTGAAGAAGAGTTGCAAAACGTACAAGACTATATCGCATTGGAAAATATACGGTTTTCGGGTAGAATTCATTGGACGCAGCAAGAAAATATTCCTCCGTTGCGATTGCCTAAATTTTCGATTCAGCTGTTAGTGGAAAATGCGGTCAAGCATGGTATGAAAGCACAACAATCATTGCATATTTCGCTCTGCTTTAATGAAGAAAAAAAACAATTGATGGTTAAAAATGACGGAGAGCCGATGAGTTCAGCCTCTTTTGGAATCGGATTGAACAATCTAAACCAAAGACTTGCGCTTTTATGCAAAGGACATCTGGAAGTTGCACAGATGAATCCGCCTATTTTTAGTATTCATCTTGGAGAATGTTATGAAAATACTCATCGTCGATGATGAAATGCTGGCATTGGCTCGGCTTAAAAGAATGCTGAATACTCTTGGCTATATGGATATTGTGGAGTGCCAAACCCCCGAGGCAGCAGTTGAGCTTGTGAGGCAATTTCATTTTGATCTTGTGCTGCTTGATATCAATATGCCTAAGACAAACGGCCTTGAACTTGGATATGAGCTTCGCTATCACCGAACAGATCTTGCCATTATTTTTCAAACGGCCTATAGCGAACATACACTAAAAGCCTTTGATGTCGGTGCAGCAGGCTATCTGATTAAGCCTTACAGTATCCAGCAGCTGCAAAACAATATGGAACGCATCACTACGGAAAGAAAAAATGACGCAACCTTTAGGCTGATGAGCAAAGCAGGAGAGAGTTATTATCTTCTTGATCCCAAAGAAATTTTTTATGTCAAAGCAGATCTTACGGAAGTTATTTTGCGTTCATTAAAAGGGTTTTCGTATTATACACAAAAAATATCAGATCTCGAAAAGAAGCTTGCAGCCTATAATTTTTTACGGATTCATCGTTCTTGTTTGATCAATCTTGACAAAATCAAAGAGATAAAAACTATAGAACAGAGCAAATTGTGTTTTTTCTTTCATGATATAACGGATAAAGTTGAATCAAGCAAAGACGGGGCAAAAAACTTTAGAAATCAATTTTCTCTATAGCAATAAGTGACGCGCATCTAAAAAATTGAACCTTTTGAAAGAAAATGCAAAGAATAAATAGTATTCATGCGGTTTTAATGTATAATTTTTTTCATGGACTTTATTAACTTATTACAAAAAATAAAAAAACTGCAAAGTACGGATCAAATGGTCATAAGTACACTATATGCGTTGTCCGAAAAAAGTATTCTTGCTGCAATGAGCGTTGTAGTGTTAGCAGCTGTTTTCCTTTTTTCTTCGCTTTCGTATGCCATAGTGATATGGAGCATTGTGCTGGTCTGCTTGTTGCTTTATCGGTTGAAAGAAGCATACGTTTTTAAAAAAATGCCCCAAACCCATACGATGGAGGTTTGGTATCAGCGGTTTGCCTGCATGGCATTTACAACGGCTTTTTTGATTTCTTTGCTCGGTTTTGCTTTTATCCATTACACAGATGCATATTATCAGCTTTTTATCGTAACCGTGCTGGTGGGTATTACAGCTGCTTCGGCTATTTCTTTGTCTGCAGATCCGCGAATCGCCATAGGCTATATCACTATCATTCTGTTTCCTCTGATTGCTGCGACATTGGCCGGCAGCTATCTGCAGATGCAGGGTATTCTTGTGGCGCTGATTATTTTGTATTATCTCTCGCAACTGATGATGATCGCAAGATCGTATAAGCAAAGCCTGCAAAATAAAGAGCTGCAAGAAAGCAAAATGATGCTTCATGATATTTTCAAAGAAGCGCCGATGGCTATTTTTTCCTATGATCCCACATTACATATCACCAATTTTAATCCCCAGTTTCATACCCTTTTTGGTCAGCATGCCGAAGAGATGATGGGATTTGATTTAAATCTGTTGCCGGAGAGAAAGTTGTTTACTGTGATGGAACAGGCATTGGAAGGGTATTCTCAAATATATGCCGGCACCTACCCTGTCTCTAAAGACAGAGTACTTTGGCTGGAAGCAAAATGCTTTCCTTTAAATGGCAACGGTAAGCGGCTGGGGGGTATTGCCATTGTTGACGACAAAACCAAAGAACATTTTGCATTAAAAGAGTTGGCATATATGGCGCAGCATGATGAACTGACGGGGCTTTTGAACCGAAGGGGACTTAAAAATTATATGCAAGAGCTTGTTCAAGACGAAAAGCATACCGATTTTTACTCTCTTTTGTATTATTTGGATTTGGATGAATTCAAGGGGATTAATGATTCTTTAGGGCATAGCGTGGGTGATCATGTTTTGATAGCCGTTTCTGAACGTTTAAGAGCGACTTTGGATCAAAAATGTGAAATATTCAGGCTGGGCGGTGATGAGTTTGTTATCGTTTGTCCCTATATTTTTGATGAAAAAACGAAAACAAAAGAGTATGCCGATGCCTATGCGCAAAAGATAAAAGATGCTTTTTCGGATGCATTTGACATAAAAGGTTTCCATTTGCATCTTCAGGGCAGTATCGGCATTATTGTTATTGACCCAAAAGAAAATAATATAGAAGAGATCATTCGTCATGCCGATCTTACGATGTATCAAGCCAAAAAAGCTAAAAAACATCTCTCTTATTATGATGAAGATCTAGATAGGGCACAAAAAGAACTTTTTATACTGCAGCATGAACTTACCGTAGCTATTGCCAAAAACCAATTCGAAGTTTTCTTTCAGCCAATTGTTTCCATCAAAGACAATAGGGTGGTTGGGGCTGAAACACTGATACGCTGGAATCATCCTACAAAAGGGCTGCTTGCACCTGCTGACTTTATACCGTTGGCTATAAAGGCAGGGTTGCTTGGAGAAATTACATGGTGGATGGTGGACGCTTTGTGTCAAATTATCGCAAACTGGAAAAAAGAAAAACAATGGAGCATTTCGTATATTTCTCTCAATGTAAACGCCAGACAACTGCTTGAAGAAAATTTTGCTCAGCTTTTTTTAGCAAAACTTAAAGCGTATCATATAGAATCTGATGCCATTATGCTTGAGATTACGGAGCGTTCTTTGATAGATAATTTTGAATATGCCCAAAGCATTATCAATACTCTTCAGGAGCATGGAGTGAAATGCGCTATCGATGATTTCGGTGCAGGGTATTCTTCTCTTACTTATTTGAAAAGGCTTTCATGCAATACACTAAAAATAGACAAAGAATTTATACAAGACATCATGGATAACCCAAAAGAGATTGCATTGCTGGTAGCGGTACTGAATATAGGCAGACAGTTTAATTATAGAACAATCGTAGTAGGCGTAGAGAACGAAGCGCAAAAATCCCTGCTGATGGAGCTTGATGATCAATTGTATTATCAAGGATTTTATTTTAACCAGCCAATGCCGCAGGATGAGTTTGCGCAAAGCTATCTTCGCGTTTAAAACGATTTTTCAGGCATATGTGTTTGTACTCTTTTTATGGTTTTGCTTTAGGGGGTTGTCTCGTTACCGTTTTCTTTTTGCTTTAAATGCAGAGCAGATTTTGCCATCAGATGGGCACTGATCGGAGCGGTTATAAATAAAAAAAACGTAATAAGAATTTCATGAAGGCTTAGTTCACCCGAACTTACAAAAAAGAAAATACTAGAAGCTATTAAAATAGCTCCTGCACCCAAAGTGGTAGCTTTTGTGGGGCCATGAAGCCTCGTAAAAAAATCCGGCAGTTTCACGATGCCAATAGAACCAACCAACGTAAAAAAAGCACCCACCAAAACAAGTATAGCCAGTGTAATTTCAAACATGCACTCCCCCTTATTCTATGATATCGCCGCGAAGCAGATATTTGCTAAGTGCAACGGTGCCTACAAATCCCATTACCGCAATGAGCAAAGCAGCTTCAAAGTACAAAGTGCTTCCAAGATACAAACCAAAAAGTATCAACAATACAATAGAATTGATGTAAAGTGTATCCAGGGCTAAAATTCTATCGGGCATACCGGGACCGGCAATGAGCCTATAGACATTTAAAAAAAGTGCCACGACAATCATACCAATAGCAACAGAAAGTGCAAATTCTAACATGGTTTAAATACCTCCATAAGGGGTTTTTCGTATCTTGTTTTTATCTCATCGATAATTTGATCTGCATTGTTTATGCTGAGGCCATGAACAATGAGATAGGTTTTGTCTTCGCTCAAATCACAACTCACAGTACCCGGTGTCAGTGAAATGGTGCTGGCTAGCAAACTGATGCCCAGGGGATGTTCTATGTCGAGCGGAAGATTGAAAAATGCGGGTTTCAGATTTTTGTTTGGACCCAGTATCAGCCTTGAAACAGCAATATTTGCCATAAGTATGTCATACGCGACTATGCCTGAGAATTTTAAAAAAGTTAAAGGCTGTTTAGCACAAACCTCCTCAGGCCAAAAATCAGAGGTAAACCGGGGTATCAAAACGGCAAGAATGATACCCAGCACACAATGTCCTGCAGAGAATGTATTGTTGAGCAAGAGCCATATAAATACCAGCGCGATACTCAGAACGGGATGCGGTAAAATTTTTTTTATTTTTTTCATTGGCGTGTCTCCGTGGAGATATTTAAAACAGCCTCAATATAGGCGTTTGTATTGAAGATCATTTCTGCCGTATTTTGAGTAAACTCGGTGATCGGATTTGCAAAGATTACCATAAGCGGAGCAAATATAAATAAAAATAGCACAGGGGGGAAGTATTTGTTCGTTATCTTTGCATGAATCGGCTCAGCCGAATTGTCCGTATCGTAAAATATCTGAGAGCCGGTCTTTGCCAAAGTGACAATACTAAGCAAACCGCTTAGCAAAACAACAGTCAAAACCATTCCTGCGTGCGGATGATCGATAGCGGCAAAAAGTATCATTAGTTTTCCAAAAAAACCTGAAAGAGGGGGCATTGATGCGATCGCGATCGCATACAAAAAAAACAAACTGCCGATAAAAACACTATTGTTAAATAAAGGCGCTTTTATAAGCTTTCCTCTTATTTGACCTCTTGAACGCACAATGATATCTGAAAGCAAAAAAAAGCCGCCGGCTATAAGCGTAGAGTGAATCATATAGTAAATTGCCCCGCTCATGGCAGCAACGCTGTGGATTCCTACGGAAATGAGAAGTGTTGACACTGAAGCAAGTACCAAATAAGCTATCTGGTTTTTTAGTTCTTTTGCGCTCATGGCGCCAAAAGTGGCCATAATAAGCGTGATCAGCCCGGCATTTAACACCCAAGGTGCATAATAGTTCGCAAGCTCACCGGCATTATCACTAAAAATAGTACCATGCACTCTTATAATGGCATAAATTCCGACTTTGGTCATAATGGCAAAAAGTGCCGCAACAGGAGCCGACGTTTTGCTGTAGGCGCCAGGCAACCACAGATAAAACGGAAACATAGCCGCCTTTAATCCGAATACAACCAAAAGCAAAAGCCCCGCAGCTGCGACGACACCCACATCACTGCTTGGCAAAATAGATATTTTATAGGCAAGATCCGCTATGTTTAAGGTGCCAAGGATCCCATAGAGTGTGCCGACTGCAAACAAAAATAAAGTTGATCCTACAAGATTGATCACCACATAATGAAGTCCGGCTTTTGTTCTTCCGTTGCCCTCGCCATGAAGAAGCAGACTATATGAAGCAAGGAGCAGAATCTCAAAAAATACAAATAAGTTAAAGAGATCTCCTGTTAAAAAAGCACCATTTAGACCATAAAGCTGTAAGTGAAAAAGAACATGAAAGTGTGCACCCCTTTTGTCTGTATCGCTGACTATGGCATACCACAATGCACCAAGGGCCAAAAGTGATGTGATGATAATCATCAAAATGGATAACCTATCCATAACCAAGACGATTCCAAAAGGAGCTTGCCAACCGCCAACCGCATAAACGACGGGATTGTTTTGTAAAACCTGAGGCAATGCTAAAAAAGAGATGACAATTAAAATTATTATCATAGCAACTGATAAAATTCTTTGATTTTTTAGTCCAAAATGTTTAGCAAGAAGCAATAAAATTCCTGCTATTAAAGGAATCAAAATGGGCAAAATAGCACTATGCATTATTTATCTTTCCTTTTTACAGGTGTTCCGTTTATATGATCATTTCCAAATTTACTATAAGCTTTTAAAGAAAGTGCGATGACAAATGCAGTCATAGCAAATCCGATAACAATGGCTGTCAAAACAAGCGCCTGGGGAAGAGGATCGGTGTATTCTGCGTTATTGTTCAAAATGGCAGCTTTGTCAATATGCAATCTACCCATCGCAAATAAAAAAATATTGACACCGTAGGCAAGCAAGGTAAGTCCCAAAACCACCGGATAGGTCCTTGCCCGAAGTATTAAAAATATACCCGCAGCCGTTAAAACAGCAATAATTAAAGCAAGTAGTATTTCCATCAGTTTTGCCCCTCTTTAGATTTTTTTTTGTGAGTTTTATGCGAATTGAGACTTAGTTTGCCTAGCTGTACAAGTATCATAACGGTAGTGCCAACTACAACCAAGAAGACTCCAAGATCGAAAGCAATGGCACTGGCAATCTCAAATTCTCCGATCAAAGGCCAATTAAGATGCGTAAAGGCAGAAGTTAAAAACGGATATCCAATCGTCATTGATACAAGTCCTGTTGCAATGGCAATCAGTAATCCGTAAACAATCAGATTGTGGGTACTAAAAGGAATTCTTTTTCTTGTCCATGCTATCCCGTTTGCAAGATATTGAACAACAAGCGCTATAGAGGCAATGAGTCCGGCAATAAATCCTCCGCCGGGAAGATTATGGCCTCTTAAAAATATATAGACACTCACCATGAGCATCAATGGGAGCAGCAGTCTTGCAAGTGTTTGAAGTATTGACGGATAGATATCTGCCGACCAGGCAAAACCATGGATATCTTTTGACGGCGCATAAAGTTTGAGTCCTTGAAGCATGGCAAATATACCAAGTCCGGCAATCGCTAAAACAGTAATCTCCCCCAAGGTATCAAATCCTCTGAAATCAACTAAAATCACATTGACGACATTTGTTCCGCCGCCGCCTGTGAGCGCATTTTCTAAAAAATAGGTTCCAATAGTGGTATATTCTCTGCTTAGTACCGCCAAAGTAAGTACAAAAACGCCTATGCCTCCGCCAATGGAAAGAATGAGGTCTCGGATTATTCTGAATTTAGATGATTCTTTTGGCGTATGTTGAGGAAGATAATAAAGTGCAAGCAGTATAAGTATTACCGTCACCACTTCAACGCTAAGTTGGGTTAAAGCCAAATCGGGTGCTGAAAACTTAATAAATATCAATGAAACAATAAGTCCTGCCACTCCAAGTGAAATAAGTGAAACCAATCTGCTTTTATGCATTAAAACCGTTGCAATGATTGCTATAATAAAAATAGAAGCAACCGCGATTGAAATCCAATCCATACTTAAAAAAGCCCTGTTGCCAAATAGCGGTGAATCTCCATAGGAGAATCCTGCAAATACTGCTAAAAATGATGCTGCCAACGTCCATGCAATCATTGTTTGCAGGGATTCTTTGTTGAATCCCGAAGTGATAAAATCTGCTAAATCAAACAGAGCATTGAGTATGGTATTGTAGGGTACTCTTGCGTCAATTCGCGATATGTTTTTTTCATACCGTGCAAACAGTTCTTTTCTTTGGCGATAAATAAAAATCCCCCCAAAAAATGCAATAAAACTCATCAGGAGCGGCAAAGTAAATCCATGCCAGAGCGCAAGAGAATACTCAGGAAGCGGAGCCTGCAGCGATCCTGTCACAGCAATGGCCAATACAGGAGCTACAGTAAACACAGGAAGTGTTCCTACGGCAAAACAAGCAACCACAAGTAAATCAACAGGTATTTTCATAAACCTGGGGGGTTCATGCGGATTTTTGGGCAAATTCTTTAGTTGGCCGTTAAAAAATACATTATGAATAAACCTGATAGAATAGGCAACCGCAAATGCTCCTGCCAGCGTAGCAAAGATGGGCGATAAAAAATTTAAAAGTGTTTCATCGATGAGCGTTCTTTCAAAAAACATCTCTTTGCTTAAAAATCCATTGAGTAAAGGAACGCCGGCCATGGCTGATGCTGCTATCATTGCCAGGGTTGCCGTGTGAGGCATAAAAGACCATAGTCCTCCCAGCCGCCTCATATCTCTGGTGCCGGTTTCGTGATCAATGATGCCGGCCACCATAAATAGCGACGCTTTAAATGTGGCATGATTGATGATATGAAAAATAGCAGCCACCGTAGCCAATGGAGTAGAAAAGCCAAAAAGCAAGGTGATGAGACCAAGATGACTGATGGTAGAATAGGCCAAAAGCCCTTTGAGATCGTGTTTAAACAAAGCGGTAAAAGCACCAAGCAAAAGCGTAATCATGCCGGCTGTTGAAACAAGTACGATCCACTCTTCCGTGCCGCTAAGAGCAGGGTAAAGCCTTGCGAGCAAAAAGATACCGGCTTTAACCATGGTGGCTGAATGAAGGTATGCCGATACCGGAGTGGGGGCTGCCATAGCATGTGGAAGCCAAAAATGAAATGGAAATTGAGCTGATTTGGTAAATACTCCAAGCAGTATAAGTAAAATAATGGGTGTGTATAAAGCGTGTGATCTTATCGCATCGCCGGCGGTAAGGATATCGCTTAAAGTATAGCTTCCCGCTGCATGTCCAAGCAGCAATATGCCCGCAAGCATCGCAAGTCCGCCGCCGCCTGTGATGGTCAATGCCATTTTTGCGCCGTCTCTTCCTTCGGGCTTGTGCTGCCAATAGCTGATAAGCAAAAATGAACTCAGCGAGGTGAGTTCCCAAAATACCGCAAGCTGAAGTATGTTTTCTGACAATACAATCCCAAGCATTGAGCCCATAAAGAGCAAAAGGTAAGAGTAGAATCTGCCCATGCTGTCACGCGAAGAGATATAGTATCGTGCATACACAATAACAAGCAAACCAATGATTAGGATCAGGTAGGCAAAAAGAAGTCCCAGTCCGTCAAGCCTAAAGGCAAACGTAAGCCCGATAGAAGGTATCCAGTTCCAAGAGTGGATAAGTGTCTTTCCCTCAAATGGCACATATGCCAAATTGGTCAATATGGCTATGGAGAGTGCGGTGACAATTCCTGCACCCCAGGCACTTGCGATTCTATTTTTTTGCGCAACACCAGCTACAATTGCTGCTCCCAAAAAGGGAAGCAGCACTATAAGCGGCAAACCTATTGTTTGTAAAATACTATACTCCTCTTTTTAGGTATTTAAAATGACTGCATGTGTCCTTGGGTCAAAAAACAATTTTTCCGTCCTGCTGCATGCGGTGCATGATCTCTTTGGCTTTTTCATATACTCTTTTGCAAGAAGAGCATCGTAGGCTTTGTGGATCATTGTGCGCCCAGTCCCTGAAGCTCCGCATTCACTTTATCCATCTTTTCTTGAGCTTCCTGAAGTGCTTGTCTGTTTTCTGTAATGACTTGTGCAGGAGCGTTGGCTACAAATCTTTCATTGTTGAGCATGCCGCTGAGCTTGCCGATCTCTTTGTCCAATTTTTCTTTTTGTTTGGTCAGCTTGCTTATGATGGCGCCCATATCGATATCTTCTGTGGAGATCATCGTTTCCAGCGAATCAGATACATCGGTTACGCATTTTTCAAGTTTTTCGGTAACAAAACTGATCTCTTCTACTTTGCCCAGTTTTTCAATAAACGGTTTAAGTAAAGCAGTGTCTGTTTTTCTGTTGAACCGGATAGAAGCTTTTTCTATTTTTTGGTTCCCTTTTTCTATAAGTGTTTTGCAGCGGCGTACCGAAACGATCGCTTCGATCGCAAGATTAAACTGTGCGGCGATCTCTTCATCGATCGTTTCTGCTTTGGGGTAAGGAAGGATCATGATAGACGGCGTATCCACGAGTTCTTTGCCGGAAAGTCTTTGGTATAGGTTTTCTGTGATAAACGGCATGAACGGGTGCAAAAGTTTCAATGACGCTTTGAAAATACTTCCAAGTTCACCGACACTTTCCTTGCTTGCTTTGCTCAATTCGATACCCCAGTCGCAGAATTCGCCCCACATAAAGCGGTAAAGCGTAGTTGCGGCATCGTTAAATCGGTAGATATCCATGAACTCTCTGGTCTCTTTGACTGCAAGATTGAAACGCGAAAGCATATAGCGGCCCAGCGGTGTTTGGATGTTTGCCGTATTGAGATCTTTAAAAACTTCTTGGTTAAGCTGCAGATAATTGGCCGCATTGAAAAGTTTGTTCGTGAAATTGCGGCTTTGTTCAAGTTTTTCTTCGCTGAGTTTGATATCCCTGCCTTGAACCGCAAGAACTGCCAAGGTGAAACGAAGTGCATCTGTAGAGTATTTTTCTATCATCACAAGCGGGTCAATCACATTGCCTTTGGATTTGCTCATCTTCTCGCCTTTTTCGTCTTTGACCAATGCGTGAAGATAAATGTCTTTAAAGGGCAGCTCTCCGGTAAGATTTTCGCCCATCATCAGCATTCTTGCTACCCAGAAAAAGAGGATATCAAACCCTGTGATAAGCAGACTGTTGGGATAAAAAGTTTTCAAGTCGTCTTCTGACCATTTGATGCCTTTGAATGCATCGCCATTTCCCCAGCCTAAAGTCGAAAACGGCCACAGTCCGGAAGAGAACCACGTATCAAGGACATCATGGTCTTGATGGATATGAGAGCTTCCGCATTTTTCACAAACCGCGGGAACTTCTCCGTCAAAAGCAAATTCCGCACCGCATGCATCACAATACATGACAGGAATCTGGTGTCCCCACCAAAGCTGACGGGAAATACACCAGTCGCGAAGTTCACCCATCCAGGCATTGTAGGAATTTATCCAGTGGGACGGGAAAAATTGTGCTTGATGGCGGTTTACTTTCTCTATAGAAGAAGCGGCAAACTCTTTTTTGACAAACCACTGTTTTGAGATGTACGGCTCTACAACATTTTTACATCGGTAACAGTGTCCCACCTGATGAGAGTGTTCTGCGATTTTTTCGATAAAACCTTCTGCTGCAAGTTTTGCCACAATAGGCTCTCTGGCTTCAAGACGTTCTTGGCCTTCAAACTCCCCGCAGTAATCATTCAGGATCCCTTTCTCATCAAAAACAGTGATAAACTCCAGGTTATGTCTTTTGCCTACTTCGTAGTCATTTGGATCATGCGCAGGCGTCACTTTTACAAATCCCGTACCAAATTCCATATCGACATGCTCATCGGCAATAATTTCAACTTCTCTGCCGATAAGAGGAAGAATGACTTTTTTCCCTATCAGATGCTTGTGTCTTTCATCTTCGGGGTGCACCATCACTGCCGTGTCGCCAAAATAGGTTTCCGGACGTGTAGTTGCTACGATAATTTCACCCGATCCGTCTGCAAGAGGGTATTTGATATGGTACATTTTGCCCATATGGTCTTCATGCTCTACCTCGATATCCGAAAGTGCTCCATCGTGGGTACACCAGTTTATCATATAGTTTCCGCGAACGATATGTCCCTTGTCATACATTTGTTTAAACGATTTTTTAACCGCATTGGCCAAGCCTTCATCCATGGTAAAGCGCTCACGGCTCCATGCAGGAGAAACCCCGAGTTTTCTTAGCTGTGAAGTGATGGCATTTTCAGAATCATCTTTTTGCTGCCAGGCACGTTTTAAAAACGCTTCCCTTCCTATGGTTTCTTTGGTTGTTCCCTCAGCAAAGAGTTGTTTTTCTACCACATTTTGCGTAGCGATCCCCGCATGGTCAACACCCGGCTGCCAAAGGGTTTTAAATCCGTCCATGCGTTTATAGCGAACGATGATATCCTGAAGCGTAAAAGTGAGGCCGTGGCCGATATGAAGGTGTCCTGTGACATTGGGCGGGGGCATCATAATGGCAAAATGTTTGTTTGGTTCTTGTATGCTGCGGTTTCCGTCAATTTCAAAATAACCGCGTTCTTCCCATATTTTATAGTAATGCTCTTCTATTTCTTTTGGGTTGTAGACAGCTTTTTTTGTTGTTTCGCTCATAGGTATATTCCATTTATAGGGTATAGTATTGCCGAGATTATAACGTATTGGTGCTTTTATGGAGTTGGGGGAGGCAGGGCCGCTTTTTCTATTGACAATCCTATCGTAATGAAATACAATGACAAAAAAGGAGTATGTCATGAAGCAGAAAATAGAAGAAACCATTGAGCATATTGAGCATTCAGATCAAATTTCGCAAGAGATTAAGCCTGCGGTTATTGAAAAGCTCAAAGAGTGGAAAGAAGAAGAAAATGCGATCAATGATGTTGCCGTCAGGCTTGAACAGTGGTGGGCCGAAATAGAGCCTATCTTTGCAGAATTGGGATGGGTGTAGGACGTGGAGCTTTATACCCAGTATCTCTATGAAAAAGGATGGTCAAAAACCACAAAAGAGCAGGCGCTTCGCATGATTCAGCAAGAGATGCCTCAAGCCGATGCGGAGGCAACACTCAAATACATACTTGAACAACTGCAAAAAGGCAAGGCGATTACATTGGGGGAATGCCGCTTTAAATTTGCCCCGTAGCATTTTTTCTTCTTTGGTATATTTTTTATAAAAAAACCGCATTACGTTTTCCTGTCGACAGCCGCAATGACTTAACACTAAATTCACACTTCCGTATTAAAATCGTTTCTTGCAATAAAAAAATATAAAAAGGATAGAAAGATGAATGAAAAAAAAGAAAGCCGTAGAGATTTTTTATCAAAAATGCTAACAACAGGTGTAGGTGCAGTTACTTTAATGTCAGTATCTTCTTATGCAAAAGGCCCAAAAGGGACAAATCCAGGCACACTGCTTACCGATGAGCAAAAAGATAAACTTTTTTTTATTTATCAAGAAGAAAAGGTGGCCAGAGATTCGTATATCACGCTTGGAAATATTTATACAGACGAGCAAACATTTGCTTCCATTCAGCTTTCCGAGCAAAGACATATGGATTCAGCCAAAGAACTTTGTATAAAGTATGGTGTAGATGTTTCTGAAGTTGATGAGACTAAGGTAGGGGAGTTTGTTTTGCCGCTGTTGCAAACGCTGTATGATGAACTTATGATGAGCGGCGAAGAGTCTTTGCTGGACGCTCTGAAAGTGGGCGAACTTATCGAAATCAAAGACATAAAAGATCTTGAAGAGGCCTGCATAGGTATGCCTGATGATGTAGTATCTGTTTATGAAAATTTGAAAGAAGGCAGCCTCAACCATCTTGAAGCGTTTCAAACGGCTATCGCAAGAACATAGGCTTGTTATGAAAATGTCAAAAAGATTTTTATGATGCTGTTTCACAACAAAAGAGAGGCGATGACTGAAAATTTTACAAGACCCGAAGAGATCGTGATGCGTTATTACGAACTGCTCCGCAGCGGCAGCGTTGGCGCGCTCAAAGAGTGTATGGTGCGTTCCTCTTATCTGATGACACTTGAGGCTTTCGGGGTGCGGCTGTCTTTAAAAAACCCCTCATTTAAATCCTTTCTTGAACAAATCAATGAAGACAAGGATGCTTTGGCAAAAGTAGAAGCATTGCTCTCAGAAGAGCTTGCCTTCAGAGGGGTATCGCCAAGCATCCGGATTGTCGAAGTTGAAATGAACGGCGAAGAAAGGCTGACGGTGCATTATACGGAAGATGAAAAGAAAAAAAAGCTTTATTTTTCCAAGGAAAGCAATACCTGGAAGATTGATTATTACGCGGGGCGTAAGATTTTCTGAGTCGGCCACATCAGTTTAAATTCGCTTCCTTTTGAGACTTCAGAGTCAAGCAAAATATCGATAGCATACTCCTTGCAGATTTGATTGACGATATCCAAACCTACGCCAAATCCGTCTTGAATATGGGAAGATTCAAAACGCTCAAATATCTTTTTTTGGTTTTCCTTCGAGATGCCTATGCCGTTATCCTTGATGCTGTAGTAATTTTCCGTCAATACGATTTTGATTTTTCCATTCTTTTTGGAGAATTTAATCGCATTTGAAAGCAGGTTATCGATTACTAAAATAAGCTTTCGTTTATCCATATTGATTGTTTTGTGCTGCAAGTCATACTGTATGTCTATTTCTTTAAAATGAATCAGGGTGTCCATATATCTTATGCGCTCCAAAACGATTTCTTCGACATCAATAGGACAGTCTTCGTATTTGATGTAGTTATGAAAAGAAACAAAAGAAAGATCATTGTAAAGCCCCGAAAGCGTTTTGGCGGCAATATCTATGCGGGAAAGTGCACGAAATTGTTTTTCGGTAAGATTGGTTTTGTCCATGTGCTCATAGCTCATTAAAATGGTGCTGATGGGAGTATTCATCTCATGGGTAGTGTTTTTCATAAATGTTTTGAGAGTATTTATCAGGTTTTTGATGGGATAGAGCATAATCTTGGATAAAAGAAGTGACACAAAGAGTAAAAAACAAAATCCAAAGAGGGCTATAATGCCGATTTGCTTCAGGATGCCGTTGAGTTTTTCTGTTGAGAGATTTTGCTTGATGACAATATATTTCACGCCAAGATACTCTTTAAAGATAGATTCAACAAGATAATAATCCAATCCATTGGCATAAAAAAGTTTAGAAAAATCTATGGGATCGTCAAATGTCGAAGCGATAAGCTGTTTGTTTTGGTCATAAAGGGCTATACCGTACCCCTCATCATAAAATGTAAAGTTCTCGCTTTTCATTTCATGATAATATTCAAGTCTGCTGTTGATACTGATCGCTTTATTGCGCATGCCGGAGCGCATCTCTTCAATAAGGGCATTTTTTTGATCACTATAGTAAAGGTATCCGATACCTGTTCCGAAAATACTCATAGACCCTAAGTATACAACCAGAAAAAACAATACGCTTTTGGTTGTGGCCTGCATTAATTATCTGCTTTTATAATAAACCGGTAACCTTCACCTCTCAGATTTTGAATCGTGTTGGGGGCAAAATATTTTCTTAGGTTTTTCATATGCGCTCTTAATGATTCAGCCGAAGCGTTTTCATCGTAATTCCACATAATCCTATAGAGATCATCGAAAGATACGGTCGTGTTTATGTGTTGCAAAAAGTATTTAAGGGCTTTTAGTTCTTTGGGCGGCAAAGCAATACTTTGACCGTCCACAATCAGCAATTCGGTATCGATATTAAATATGATATTTTTATCTATTTTGATGACGGATGAACGCTGTTGGGCAAAAGACCGTTTTTGTATGTTTTTGATACGCAAAAGAAGTTCAGCCAGTTCAAACGGTTTTTTGAGATAGTCATCCGCACCGCTTTTGAAGCCTTCGGATACATCTTCAATATCATTAAGGGAAGTAATAAAGATAGCAGGCGTAGTATCGCCTTTGTCGCGCAGCATTTTTAACAGATCGAAACCTTTGATTGCCGGAACATTTACATCCAATACATACAAATCATAAGAGCATTCGTACGCTTGGCTTAATGCCTCTTCTCCATCGTATGCGATATCCACAACAAAGCGATTGTCCCGCAGGTATTCAGCTATGATATCTGATAAGGCAATATCATCTTCCAGCACCAAAATATTCATCAAAACTCCTAATTTAAAATTATAGCATACAAATTAAAAACAGATTTCATACATTATTCATTTTTTTTTATTATAATGCTTTTAAAAAATAAGGCGAAACGGAAGTATGAAAAAGATAAGTCTTTTTTTAAGCTATTTACTTATCATGCAAGTATCTTTATATGCAAATGAAAAATCGCTTGGCGCCATTCTTCAAAAGACGGGCGAATCAAAAAAACTTATCAGAGCTGCAAACAATAAACCGAAAAAACAGTCAAATTTTATCTTTAATAAAAACGGCAATTTTAACGGAATAGGACTTCCTGAAACAGAAAAATCTAAAAATAAAGATAAATCAGAAAGCTACAATTATGAAAATAAATCCAACTTCAATTTTAAATTTAACAAAGGATTTTCAAATCCAAATATGGGAAGCATGAATATGGGAGGTCTCGGCGGAGGCGGCAGTAGCGGAGGCGGCCGCCGATAATTTTCTTCTTTTCCCCCACTCTTTTCTTCTAATTCTTGAGAACGTATCAATTGATTTAAGTCAAAATTTTTTTTTACTATTCAGTTATAATGACCTCAAGTTTCAAGCAACTCTATTTTAAGATCTGTTTTAATTGATGGCACAATGACCTGCATTGTATTCATTTTTTGGCAATGTAACATCATGAAACAAAAAAAGATTAAAACCGATTAAGAGATATGGCTGTATTGACATCTTAATAATGAAAATAATATAATTATATTTATTAGTTAATAATAATTATCAACTAAGCTGAGTAAAAAAGAAGGAGGAAGGAATGAAAACTATCACAATGGCTTTAGCGTCGTTAGCGATAATGACAAACATGAGTATTGCAGGAGGTGATACGGGTAAAAATATAGCAGAGCCGCTTGAACCTGTGGTTGAGATACCTCAGGTTGATAAATTGACCGGTTTTTATGTTGGAGCCGGAATGGTTTTGCTAAAAAATGAGGATACATTTGAAGGCAACGGCAGACAAGCAGGTACAGGTTCACAGAGAACAAACGATCGGGATGTGGACTGGAATGGTGCCACACTGTTGGCAGGGTACGAATTTAATTCTTATTTAGCCATTGAGGCAAGATATGCGTTTAGCATAGGAGATGCAACGATCGATCAAAATGGACACAAATATGATATAGATGCCGATATGGAAAATGTTGGGATTTACCTTAAACCCATGTATCCCATAGGCGATTTTACGGTCTATGGACTATTGGGTTACGGCCAAACAACGCTTGAATACGAAGGAAGCGAAGAGCAGTCAGACAGCGGCTTTCAATGGGGGCTTGGCGGAAGCTACAATATCACAAACAAGGTTTCCTTGTTTGCGGATTATACATTGTATTATGACGATGAAAACTTTGATGAGCGTGCAGACGGCTGGAATGATAAGTTTGATGCTATCTCATTTGGTTTGATATATAAATTTTAATCCCAGTATGAAGCAGAAATTTTAAAAAAGAGAGGAAAAGAGTATGAAAATGACACTATTGTCGGGTGTTTTGATATCAGCAGCGGCGAGTATGGTTATTGTCGGATGCGGAGGCGGCAGCAGCGGAACAACAGATGTTGCAAGCCAGGGTATATTTATTGACTCTGAAGTGCAAGGTCTGGACTATGATGCCCAGCCAAGCAGGCTAAGAGGCCAAACAGATGCAGACGGTCATTATGATTTTGTCGCAGGGGACACTGTGAAGTTTTCGCTTGGCTGTATCGAGCTGGGATACATCCAGGGGTCAACCCAAGCTGTTTCTCCTGTAGATTTCTTTGAAGATGCTACCTCGAGCGACACGAGGGTTGTCAATATCGCAAGAACGCTTCAGTCACTTGATACAGACGGACAGGCAGGAAATGGTATTACTATTACCTCTGAAGCCATTTCTTTACTGGAGCAGGAAGTAGGATGCGATGCTGATCTCTCAACATACACAACAGAAAATTTGACAGCAGCTCTTACAGCTGTGGTCGAAGACACAAATGTGACTGAGGACAGGGTGATTTCAGAAGAAGTGGCCGTAAACCATCTTGATGCTTCATTGAGCGGAGATACTGTCATGTTTAGGAAAAACATTTCTAAAACGCCGGAAATGGAAAGCAGTAAACCAAAACTAAATACAATGACTATCTATGTGGATGCACAGAAAGCTGACGGCACACCGGTCTATACAGATGAAACAAACACTACAAGGCTTAGAGTCCATCCGTTGGTTTCCACCTATGCTGATTCTGTAGAAGATGCTGATGTTATCTGGGATGGAGAGACGCGGGCTAGAGATATCTTTGCCGCTGTTTCTTTGGATGACGGTGCTACGTGGAAACGTATCAACCTTTCCAGAACGGCTAAGCGTTCTTCTTTTAAAGTCAAAGTAAGAGATGAATCGGGCAACGATGTTTTGGATGAAAATGGGACGGCAGTCACAAGAGATTATCCGGGTGATTCGCACAAAGCAGCCATGTCAACGTCCGGGAACAATATCCTTGTTGTATGGGATGATAAATTCTGCAGATCAGGCAACCCGATGGATTTGACAGCCTATGACGCAGAAACAAACCAAACGATACCTGCAGATGAGAATATGAGTGATTATAATGTAACTTACCCTGATGATAAATATCTAGTTAACGGTCCTCAGGGGTCAGTGGATTATGCTGAAATACTGGTAAATGGAGAATATCCGTTTGCATATGTGGGAGAGGTTCCATACAGCTGTGTAATGGCTTCACGTATCGTTATCAATCCTGAAGCAGAAGATCCAACTCAGGTGATCGTTCCATATGTAGCAGAGCAGATTACCACAGGAAGAAGAGATGCGCTCCAGTTATTTTCTGCAGCTGCAACCAATGGTGACGGATTTGGATTTACGTGGCAGGAAGATCCTGAAGGATTGAGACCGGGTTCCGGAAAAGGTCCTGGTGCAGGATGGGGAGGCGCTACGACAAACCACAAAACGGATATTTGGTATACATATATTCACATGACAGATTTTGCCACTCCTGATACGGAATATATATCATCAGGAGATCAAGATCAAAACAGTACGGCAGCTGAAGATGATGAGAATGATACAGTGACGACCAGACCGCACGCATTAGTCAACTTTGCATTGCCGGTTCGTATTTCCAACAACGATGTGTGTAAGATCGATACCGTGCTGGAAGGAAAAGGAGCCAAGTATTGCGAATACATGTGTGAAACATATGGTTGGCTGGGAGATGCAGCTCATCCGGCAGATGCAAATGATACGGCATACGGAAAATGTTATGGGCCTGGAATTGATCCTATCAGCGAAGAGCAATTCTTGCTGGATGGCGATACCGGTGCTTCAAGACCGAATATTTTTATCCAATATGACACGGTACAAAAAAAATCAGTAGCAGTGTTTGGATACGAAGAGACAAAAGGGCTGGGTGACGGTGCTCCGGAAGATCAAGGCGTACCGCAAGAGGGAACTCCCGAAGATGTCAACTGGACAGATACTGGAAAATATGTTATCTATGAAAGCTTCCCTTTTGATAATCCCGAGTCGCTCACAGACGCCGAAGGTTATGTGATCAGCGGCGGTAATATCTTGAATGAGAAAAACTCAGAAGGTATCTATGAAAATGCAAGACGTATCCGATTTGTAGCACAAGGTATGGCATCAATGGCTACATCCGTGAACGATACGGTACTTGTTGCGCTCTATAAGGAAGGCATGGAAGGACAGGGGCGTCCGTCTGACATCATGCTTAAAACATTCACCGGCGGTTATGCTATTTCAAAAGCCAATCCGGCAATCAATATAAGCAGCGTAACGCCGACAGAGCTTAACATTACAGAAGGAGATTCCAACTCAACAGACGAAGACAACCTAAAAGTGGTTGCGTGGGATTGCAACGAATCGAATTTGCAAGATGATTCGTTCACGAACCCGTATGATGATGCTAGGGCGCACCGAGGTGTGATACGAGGCGATTTCATAGCGATCGGTTATACCTATACGCCAAACTGGGCAGCAGCACGCCAGGCGCATGACAATTATGATTTCTACATCAGAAGATCATTTGACGGCGGTGAGACATGGACAGATGCAAACGGTACATTTGAAGGGCCGGTCAATATGTCAAATCTGCCAAACAATAAAGAGACGGTCATCGAGCCTCGCTTGGTCGGAACGCCGGGAACAATAAAAACAGACGGTGTAGTGGTTGATCCAAAAGACCAACAAAACCAAAGCGTCTACTTTGCATGCTACGGTACTGCAGAGAACGTTCCTCAGGTGATCGGAAGTCTGGATCCTGATGATGTGGTTGAAGGTGGAGCGCCAATCGATCTGTTCTATACTAGAACAACAGACAAAGGCGAAACCTATGAATTGGTAACCAAAACCATATCGGTTGATTCTGATGGAAATAATGCTGGTGATACAGTCACGCAGATGGATTGGCTGGCTCATTCCAATGCCGAAGAAGGGGAAGTGCAGCTTCGTATGACGCCTGACGGTTCAGTCTTTTACTCTAGCTGGATACAGGATCTTGACTTGAATGATACAACTACGCCTGATCATTTCAAGGGCAGTGATATATGGTTTAGAAAAATCGATTACAATATCGATATAAACGAAACTGAATAAACTCAATGTGACAATCAGTGATAATCAAAAATCACTTACTGTCATTAGGACAAAGAGGGAATCTTCTCTCTTTGTTTTTTGTGCGTCTTCATAAATTATTTTTTTAATCTTTCTCTTTTATTCTTATTGCGTTCATACTTTTTTCACACTCTTTTTTTATACTTCTTTTGTAATTAAAATCATTTCAAAGGAAATACCATGAAAAAAACTTTACTAATCGTATCAACATTAATCTTGGCAGGCTCATCAGCTCTAACGGCAGAAGAAACAAGCGGAAAGTATTCTTATCAGCATCAGCTTAAACAAGAAAACAGAGCGGTTGAAAGTCAAATGAAAAATAAATTTCAACATCAAAACCACAACGGCAACTACTACAAAGGAACAAACTCTCACATGAACAGCATGGGAAGCATGGGCAATGTAGGCGGTATGGGAAGTATGGGTTCAACTTCAAGAGGCGGCGGCCGTCGCTAAAATCACCCAAAGCCAGGCTGAAAACAGCTTGGCTTGATCGCTTTTCTTTTCTTTTCTTTTCTTTTCTTTTCTTTTCTTTCATTAATCTTTCGTATTCAATCAGCATTTAATTTATACATACGTTTTTATTTTAAAGAAGCGGTGTAGCATTGTTGGCATGCCAAGCTGCAATCGCATTCCAAGCGTCTTGCGCATCGTTTGCATAGATGATGATATCGGCATCGGCATGAGAGATAACCGCTTCTTCCAGCAAAAAGTCAATATTAATCGCTTTTTGCCAGTATACTTTGTCGATCAATACAACAGGCATAGGATCACTTTTTTTGGTTTGTATGAGCGTGAGAACTTCAAAGAGCTCATCAAGCGTACCAAAACCGCCGGGAAAAAAAACAAAGGCTTTTGAGCGGTTGAGAAAATGAAGCTTACGCATCGCAAAATAATGAAATACAAAACAAAGTTCCGGAGTGATATAGGGGTTGGGAGATTGCTCAAAAGGGAGCTGAATGTTAAGTCCTATGGATTTGGCACCGACATCCATAGCCCCACGGTTGGCTGCCTCCATGATCCCCGGACCTCCTCCTGTCATGATGGTGACATCAGGACTGTTTGATCCGTTGCCGTTTATTCCTACCAGCCGGCCAAATTTTCTTGCCTCATCGTAATAAATACTTTTGCGTACCATGCTTTCCGCATTTTTTAAAGCCTCTAACAGTTTTGGCGAGTGCGGTTCTTTTTCAAGTTCTTTTTCGATGTTTCTGAGCTTTTCCAGTGCAGCTTCAGAGGGGACGATACGTGTGCTTCCAAAAACAACGATAGTGTGTTTGACTCCCTGTTTTCTCATTTCTATTTCGGCTTTTAGGTAGTCAAGATGGAGCCTGATGCCTCGTGCTTCGTCAGTGTGAAGAAAATCGGTATCTTCGTAGGCAATCTTGCATTTAGAATATTTTGTAATTTTTGATTTTTGTTTGATGTCTGTTTTGAAAGTATTTTGCTCTTTTTTTGCTGCTTTATGCATTTTTACCTCTGTATTTGCTGTGTCGTGATGAAAGATTTTACCATGTTGGGGCTATAGATTGCATGATAGCGGTATTGTTTTGTCTGGTTGAAATATTTTACAAATGGTGGTAAAGTATGAAAAACAATAAAAAGGGACCACAAATGAGAAATATCGGCATACTTTGTTCTGGCGGAGATGTTTCTGGGATGAATGCTGCACTGAAGCGTTTTGTTGAGTACAGTCTGGCAAAAGATTTTGTACCGTACTTTATCTACAATGGATTTGAAGGACTTATAGATAACGACATCCATCGTGTAGGATATCATGATGTTGCTGGCATCATCTCCAGGGGCGGCACAAAGATACGTTCTTCAAGATCCGAACGCTTTATGGAAGAGGAGTATCGCAGGCAGGCTATCGAAAATCTCAATGCACACACTATAGGATATCTTATCGTTTTGGGCGGGGATGGCTCTTTTAAAGGGATGCAGAAATTAAGCCAGGAGAGCGAAGGGATCAGTTTTTGCGGTATCCCTGCTACTATAGACAACGATATCGCCGGTACGGAATATTGTTTGGGTGTGGATACGGCACTTAACGTGATTAAAGATGCTATAGACGCGATCCGCGATACAGCCTCCTCTTTTAATCGCGCATTTGTCATTGAAACCATGGGGCGTCATTGTGGCTATCTGGCTTTGGTTTCGGCACTCACCAGCGGTGCAGAAATGTGTCTTATTCCTGAGATTCCCTATAAGCTTGAAGAGTATAAAAATATTTTTCACAGACAAATTCAAGAGGGAAGGGGGTATTTTATAGCTGTAGTATCCGAAGCCTTAGGCAATGCGCAGCAAATTTCTAAATGGTTTGAAAAGGAGATAGGCGTAGGATCCAGAGTGACTGTGCTGGGGCATATACAGCGAGGGGGCAATCCTACGGTATATGACCGCTTGATGGCTTTTGATTTTGTGACACATGCAATTGACGGATTTCTTCGGGGTGATGATTGCAGCGTTATCTGCTACAACAAGGGCGGCTTCAATGCTAAAAAAATTGAAGAAGTTGCTTTTAAAACGTATGAGATAAATCCGTTCTTGTTGAGGCTCGGAAGAGAATACGGCCATCAGAAATAAATTATCATAATTTATTTTTATTTAATCACACTAAGGGTACTATAAATAAAAATACGGGAGAAAGCCATGAAACATAAATTGCCTGAATTGCCTTATAGGATGGATGCGTTGGCTCCTTATATTTCAGAGGAGACTTTACAGTATCATCACGGAAAACATCATGCCGGATATGTGAACAAACTTAATGCGCTCATTGAAGGTACCGAATACGAAGAGATGTCTCTTGAGCAAATCATCCATCAGTCTGATGGTGCGATTTTTAACAATGCGGCCCAAACGTTTAATCACAATTTCTACTGGCATTCGCTAAGTCCGACGAAAACCGAACCCTCAGAGCCGTTTCGCAGGGCTATAGAAGAGACATTCGGTTCAATGGATGCGTTTAAAGAAACATTTGTACAGGCCGCAATAGGACAGTTTGGTTCAGGTTGGATATGGCTGGTGCTTGATCAGCATGACAGACTGCTTATCGAGGCCACGTCTAATGCGCATACGCCTATTGAACACTATAAAACACCGTTGTTTGTCTGTGATGTATGGGAACATGCCTACTATATCGACTATCGAAACGAACGTCCAAAATATGTTGAGACCTTCTGGAATCTTATCAACTGGGAATATGCTTCTAGGATTTTTGAAGATAAAGAACATTTAAAAATAACGACGATGTTGCCTGTTTGCAACAATCCTGACGATCCGATGTGTGAATATTTTGATGACTTGCTGCATCAAGATACGACAAACAGTTGATTTTTTTTCAAAAAATAGAGTGTAAAAAGAGGCAGACTATCTTGCGGTGTCCATAACGGTCCGCTCTAAATAGTAGGTGATGCGCCAAATATGGGTACTGACGCGAGAAAGCCATTTGATGGCCTCTCGCTGTTGATTTCCTTCGGGAATATCGATTTTGTCTTCAGCTATTTCATTGGCAATAAACCCCCTGAAAGGTTCAATAGCATTCGTAATTGCCTCATTGCTTTCTTTGGCATATTTGGATGCCAGCGAGAAGTTTTTGGATGCGATTGCTTCAATTATTTTTTGGTTTTTTGTGCAGAAATCGTTACGCTCCTGACGTAAATCAAATGAAAAAGCAGCAAATTTAGCCCTTTGCGCATCTTCATCGCACCGTTCATGAAGGCGTTGAAGATGGTCTAGCATATGCACAAGCGAGATCATTCTTTGCCATTCGTTAAGCTCTTTTGGCTCAAGTTTGATTTTGTCGACATAGGCTTGTGTTTCATCCAGAAAGGACTGGAGGAGGAGTAAATCCATTTTTTTACCGTATTTTAGATCGCCCAAAATAAAATTGATATGCTTAAGCAGGCCGACATGGAGTTCTTCAACGGAAGCGCGGGCAACCTCAAGAGCAAGAGAGGGGTTTTGGAGCAGCCTTTGGTCAAGTTTTGACGTAAATGACGGCTCCTCCGATGTGATTATTTTTTCCATCAAATGAGCAAATTGCTTAGTAAAGGGAAGTATCAGCAAGACACCAAGTGTATTGAAGAACGTATGAAAAGCGACGAGTGCTATCGCAGGATTTGAAAGCAGGAAGTCCGAAGAAATCTTTTCAAGAAAAAATACATAAGGCGTAATGAGCGAAAGTGCCAGCAAAGCGGTAAGACAATTGTAAATCACATGAGACAGGCCCGTTCTTCGGACATTTACGGAGCCGCCAATTGATGCTATGAGAGCAGTGACTGTTGTTCCTATGTCCATACCGATGATCAGCGCTGCAGCTTGTTCGAAATTTATGGTATGCAGATAAAGTGCCGTTAATGCAGCGGCAATTCCTGCGCTTGAAGCTTGCGTAATGAGTGTTGCAGCGATCCCAAGCAGAACAAGTTTAATTCTTCCTAGCCATGAATCCGGGGGAAAAAAATCAGGCGTAAGAATACCTTCAAAGCCGCTCATTCCCTGCTGTAAAGAGGAGATGCCAACAAAAATCAATCCAAATCCTGCCACGGCATAACCAAGCGCTGCGATTTTGTCTTTAAAGAAAAGCTTGCAGATTACTCCCGCAAAGATAAGAGGCATTGCTATAGATGAAAGGCTGAATTTCAATCCAAACAGCGCCACCAGCCATCCCGTAGCCGTAGATCCGATATTGGCTCCGAAAATAATGCCTAACGCCTGAGGAAATGTCATCAAGCCCGCACCGACAAAACCCACCGCCATAACAGTGGTTGCACTGGAAGATTGCAGCAGTGTGGTACTTATGGCGCCCGTTAATGTGCCAGAGTACGGACTTTTCGTGAAATGCACCAATGCATTCTTAATGGAATCCCCCGTTAAGGATCGCAGTCCGTCAGTCATTATGATCATACCAAGTAAAAATAGACCCAATCCCCCAAATGCTTTAACGATAGCAGAGAGTAGCATGCCGTATTCCATCGGACGTTTTTATTTTCTTTCTTGTGTTGTGCGGTCGAGATAAAAAAAGTTTGCATAACCGCGATAAAATGCAATATTGATCATTGCCCCTACAAAAGCGCACAGAGTGTCTTTTTGTGCATCCCACTCATCTCCCTGCGTTCCAAGAAAAGCAGTTCCCAGCTCAGGATGCAAAATAGCTGCCGCAAACCATTCAAGCATCTCGTATGCCGTTGAAATAGAAATGATGAGCGTTAAAGTAAAGAGTAATGCCGTCTTGACTGAAGAGATGTGAGGCACAACCATTTCAAAAACAATACGAAACAGCAGCAGACCAAAAAGAAAATGCACTAAACGGTCAAAATGATTGCGTTCAAATCCAAGAAACTGAGTAATCACATCAAAATGTTCCATTTCTGCATAGGTATAATGTGAACCAAGAGAGTGCAGGCTGGCAAAGATCAGAAGCATGATAAGCGCAGCGGTGCTAAATTGATGGCGGCGATCCATCCATATGATAAAAGGAAAAACAAGAAAAACCAATATATTTTCTACCAGCCAGTCTTCGGGGTATTTGGGATTGATCGCCATGGCGATCCAAACTAAAATATAGATTCCGTAGATAAACTTATGGGATTTTGGCATAATAAATTCTTTTTTCTTAGCATTATACTATTTGAAAGTAAAGAATTAAATATTTTTGTTATGAAAATTATATTAATCATAATAATTAATTAACAAAAAATTAACAAACTTTATATAGACTATTTGACGCAAAAGAGGCCTGTTCGTATCTTTTCTATTGGCGTAGGAATACGAACAAACACACATTACATCGCAAAATGTAACATTTTAGTATAACATAAAAAGATTACTTTTGCTCCTCTTTTGCGATAAAAAGGAGCGAGTATATGTATAACAAAAAGATCAGCATTGTTGTTTCTAGTATGATTTTTGGTTTAATGACCCTGCATGCAGAAACTTCCGATTTGGGAACTATTCAGGTTGAGTCTACAACCATAGATGACAAAATTGAATCAAAAAAAAATGAACCGTCTTCTGTTGCCACGGTCAGCGGTGAAAAAGTAGAAGAAAGCAAAGCGGAAAATATCCAAAAAATATTACAGGCAATTCCCGGTGTTACCACGGAGATACAAAGCGGTGATTCTCTTAAGATACACATAAGAGGCGTGGAAAATCAGCGTTTCATGGGGGAAAAACCCGGCGTGGCTATCGTGATAGACGGTGTGCCCGTTTTTGAAAGAACAGGCCGTGTGAATATCGATCTGGACAATATAGAAAGCATTAAAGTGATCAAAGGAGGCGCGAGTTATTTATTCGGTGATGATGCACTCTCGGGTGCGGTAATCATCACAACCAAAAAAGGCGCACAGAATGCCGGCGGCAAATTTGAAATAGAATCAGGCAGTTACGGATATAACAAATATTTGGCAAAATACGGCGTTTCAAAAGACAACTACAATGCATACCTTCAGGCAAGCAAACGTGAAAAAGAGGGTTTCTACGAAGATTCTGAGTATAAAACAGATTATATTAACGGAAAAATTCAATATTATGTAGACGATACCAGTGATGTCACCGCAGGATTTGAATACTCAGACAGAAAGAAAAATTCTCACGGTACTGTAACGGGAGAAACAGAAGCAGAGATTAATCCTGAAAGTGTATGGACTGAGGGCAACGACGGGGTGCGTGACTACTCGGCAATGTATGATGTAAAACTGTTAAAAATGTTTGCAACTTATGCCAAAAACTTTGATGAAAACAAAAACCTTCTTGTAAACGTCTACCAATACGGCGATGATACCAATTTTTATAGCGCATATGCCAAATATGACGGTGATCATAATCCGGTGACTGATCCGAGTTTTAAACCAAACTACAATGAATACGAACAGATACAAAGAGGGATCAAGAGTGAATTTAGGGACGCTTTTGAGAAGTCTGCTTACATGGTCGGTGTAGATCTTCGGAAAAACGAATACGATAACAAAACCTCCTATGCCGTGGATTGGGCAACATACAACTATAGAACCAGAACGTGGACGAATTATGAGGCGGGAACTGTAACAGGAGACAGCACCACCGATGAAAGCGTTTATGCGATTTATGGGGAGTACAAATATGCCCTTACCCCCACATGGACGCTGACAACCAATCTTAGATATGACAAGATCGAACTGGATTATCTTGATTATCTGAATGTGTTGTCGCTCGATAAGAGCTTTAACCAGTATTCTTACCGTGCGGGACTCAACAAGCAGCTCAATGACCACACTACCTTTTATACCTCTTTTTCTACAGGATTTAGAGCTCCGTCTATAGAGCAGCTTTTTTATGGAGATATAGATCCAACAGGCGGAACCGACAGTAATCCCAATTTAAAACCTGAAGAATCCAAGGGCGTCGATATCGGAGTGAGAGGAACAAGTGCCGTTTGGGGTAAAAACTTCTCTTATGAGGCCGGTCTTTTCAGGATAGAAAGGGATGATTACATCATGTCTTCTTCGGGTCAATATGCTTCAGAAGATGAGATAAACAGTCAATTTCAAAATATAGGCGGCATGCGCAGTCAAGGTTTAGAGCTGGCTTTGTATAGCGATATCTCTGAAACACTTTCTTGCAATGTGGCGTATACATACACAGATGCGGTTTTTACAAAATATGATAACTTCAATCTGCTTTTGGGCAATCCTTGGGGTGTTTATGAGATCGAGCATTATAATCTTAAGGACAATGAAGTTCCTCGGGTACCCAAACACCATTTGAATTTTGCCATGAATTACAAATTTAATGATAAGCTTACACTTTCTCCGGAGATAGATGCGATTTCGCCTTATTATGCCGATGAGCTTAACTGGATTCAAATTCCGGGGCATGCTGTGGCCAATCTCAATATAGCATACGATACCAAGATCAACGGACTTGATACCAGCATTTATGCAAGAGTGGACAATTTTTTTGACAAAGAATACTACAATACAGCAAGATCCTTTCAAGACAGCGATGCTGACGGCGATTATGACAGAGAAGATATGTCTATCGTAGTGAATGAAGGCAGAATATTTACCTTTGGGGTACAAGTTAAATTTTAGAATGTTCAGGATAAAAAACAGGAAGCAGCCTTTTGGTGTTCCTGTTTAAAATTTCCATCGAAACAAATTACTTCTTTGTTTATTGCTGTGACTTATTTTTAAAAAGCAAATTACCATAAATTCTATACAGCCAAACAATCAAACAGCAATCCAATGTCAGATCTTAGCGTTACTGAATGAAAAATTTGTGTACAGATAATCATTGCGCTACAATATAGTATGCAAAATCAAACAAAAATCTTCAAAATACTAACAAAGGAAACAGTGTGGAGTATAGATATATAGGAAAAAGCGGGTTGAGAGTCAGTCCTATCTGTATGGGGACGATGACGTTTGGCAGTCAATGCAAAAGTGAAAAGGAAGCTTTTAAAATCTTGGACAAAGCCTATGATGCCGGAGTCAATTTTTATGACACTGCGGAACTTTACCCTGTGCCGCCAACTGCTCAAGATGCAGGTGTAACAGAAGAGATTGTCGGAAAATGGCTCAAAACCAAGCCGCGCGAGAGTATCATACTTGCTTCCAAGGTTGCCGGTGCGGCAAACGGCTGGTTTGTCCCTCCTATCCGCCATGGTCTGACTGCTATGGACAGTTTTCATATAGAACGCGCGATAGAAGGAAGCTTGAAAAGATTGGGAACGGACTATATTGATCTTTACCAAATGCATTGGCCCGATACTGTTGTGCCCATAGAGGAGAGTCTCAAAGCATTTGACCGTCTGGTGCAAAGCGGAAAGGTGCGTTATATCGGTACTTCAAATGACACGGCGTATGGTACGACGAAAGCATTGGTGACCTCTGCATTCAAGGGGTATGCCAGATTTGAATCGATCCAAAATAATTTTTCTTTGCTGAACAGGCGTTTCCTGGATGAGCTGTCTGTCTTGGCGCAAAAAGAGCAGGTATCTCTTTTGCCTTATTCGCCGCTTGCGGGTGGAGTTTTAAGCGGAAAATACAATGATGGGCTGCATGAGAAAGGCCGTTTTAGCGAATATGTAAATTCTCCAAACAGAAGACAAAGAATGATGGCTGCAAGATTTATGAATGATAAAACGCTTAAATCCACTCAAAAGTATCTCAAAATTGCAAGTGATTTTGGACTGCATCCTGTCACTATGGCTATAGCATGGTCAAAACAATTTAGTTTTGTGGCTTCAACCATCATTGGTGCTACCAATGCCGGACAGCTTGATACAACTTTGGCTGCAATGAATTTGACTTTGAGCGATGAGGTATTGGAGGCATGCGATCAGGTGCATGATCAGATTTTATACCCCATGGGATAGATAATTTAACGATAGACCGGCAGAATAAAAGAAAACAAAGTCTATATTTATATGTTAACCAGTAGAATGGTAGCCATATAAACAAAAAAGGAGTACTCATGGCAACAGTTACCTCATATGGAGCAGCAGGAGTGGTGACAGGTTCGTGTCATTTGCTTGCTATTGAAGGAGGGCCTCGCATACTCATTGATTGCGGTATGTTTCAGGGGCCGGAAGAAGAAAGAAATTTTGGACCGTTTCATTTTGAACCGTATGAAATAGACTATTTGTTTTTGACCCATGCGCATCTTGATCATACCGGCCGGGTCCCGAAACTTTTAAAAGAAGGTTTCAGCGGCGTTATTTATGCGACAGAGGCGACACGGGATTTGAGTGAAATTATTTGGCTTGATAGCGCCAAGATTATGCAAGAGGATTACGAAACCAATTATAAAAAAGCACAGCGGCGCGGTACAGAAGATGAAGTGAAAGAGCCGCTCTACAGTGAAGACGATGTGGAGGCAACACTTGGTTTGACATGGCGTTATCCGGAGTACAATCAGACTTTCGAGCCCATTGAAGGCTTAAAGGTAACTTATCGGGATGCAGGCCATATTTTGGGATCTGCTTTTATCGAAATTACTTATCTGGAACGAGGGGTTGAGCAGACTATTGTTTTTTCCGGCGATATAGGAAACGGTAATGATATGGTGATGCCGGACCTTGCCAAATGTGCACATGCGAATTATCTGTACGTCGAGTCGACCTATGGTGACCGCAATCATCAAAGTACCGAAGCAACCATTGCTGAATTTAAGCGTATTGTTATCGACACTTTAAATGATTGGGGTAATGTACTGATACCTTCTTTTGCTGTTGAGCGGACGCAGGAGATTTTGTGTATTCTTAAAGAAATGTATGACAGAAAAGAATTGCCCCAATGCAAGATATTTCTAGACAGCCCTATGGCTACGCGTGCCACCCAGGTATACAACAACTACTCGAACATGCTCAATGAGAAATGCCAAGAGGTTAAAAAACGTGACGGGTCGATTTTTGATTTTGAGTTGCTCACCTTTACTCCGGATGTGGAAGCATCCAAAGCCATCAATGAAGTCGATCGTCGCGCGATCATTATCGCGGGCAGCGGGATGTGTACAGGGGGGAGGATTCTTCACCATTTTAAAAATCGTCTTTGGAATCGAAAAAATGCTGTAATTTTTGTAGGTTATCAGGTGGAGGGCACTTTGGGGCGGCATATGGTAGACGGGGCACGCTGGGTTAAGATCTATCGTGAAGATATCCTCGTAAGAGCAAGCGTGCATACCATTAATGGTTTTTCTGCACATGCAGATCAATCCGCAATTGTCGAGTGGATATCGCATATGGAAGATCTTCATCGTATTTTTTTGATTCATGGCGAAGGAAATAAGCAGGTTATTTTGCGCAGTGTGCTAGAAAATACATTTGATCAAAAAGTGCATATTGTAGAGCCGGAAGAAGTGATATATCTTTAAAAAAATAAATCATGATACAAATGCATGTTTCAAACTGCATTTGTATCATGTGACTGGCCGCCCAATATAATTTTATAGGCGATTTTTTAAGTCTTTAAGCGTATCTTGCGCAACATCCCTTTTTTGGGTAAATCCGCATCCGCATGATGCAATATCTTTGTTATCCAGTGCATTCATTTCCTTGTGTTTGCCCCAAAGACCATTTCCTTTTTCTTTTGCATAGTTTTGGGCTATCAGCATTCTTCTTTTAAAGCCGGTCGGAAGCGTTGAGTCATCCAGGTCAATGAGAGCAAAACCGTCTTTGATTATTTTATAGTTCAATCCGTCATTGTTATCCACCCATGCAGAACGAATGCCAAATTTATCTTCGGCAACAGTTGTATAGGTAATAGTTGAATCATTTGGCAGCGCATTTTTTAAATAAGATAGCGCTTCTTTTTTTAATTCTTCTCGTTTTTCCATGCTGACTGTTGTATTGCTTTCTGTGTTGTTGTTTGCTTTAGCAAACAGATTTATTCCTGTGAGGTGCAATTTTTTTTCAGCGCCGTTTTCTATCACTTTTATTGTATTTTCCGAGATAACCTCAACCATTTTTGCCGAATGAGGAAAAACAAAAGAGATGGAAAGCGCCATGAGGAAAGCCGTTTTTTTCATAGATACTCCTTATGTAATTTTAATAACTATAGCATACTAATGTTAATTTTGTGTTATTTGAATAAGTATTAAAAAAATATTTAATAATAAAACTTATTTGCTCTTGACAAATGAACATATGTGCATTATAATTAAAGTCAAATTTGAACATATGTTCAAAATTTAAAATGAATAATGCATTAATTTGATAAAAATAAAAATGTAAAAATGTGCAGTGTTTTTTGAAGAAAAAAAAGTAGTTTGCTTGGTGTTTTTTGTGTTTCATCTGCAAAAAAGACGGGTGAAATTGGTAAATTGCTTTTTCTTTTCATCGAAAGATCAAAAAATTAGACATAAAAAGGAGTCATAGAATGAGAGCAGCATTTCCAACAAACAATGAAGAGACCATAGCGAAACATATTGGTCTTTGTAAAAAAATTGTTATCTATGAAAATGAAAAAAAAGTTGAAGTAATAGAAAATCCGATTTTAAAAATGGTAAAAGAGGAAAATTTGCCGATGGCAAAAGCAGGAGAAAGGCATTTTGGTACGGGCAGGATTTTGTCAAAGTTTTTATCAGAAAAAGGTGTTGATATGTTTGTTGCGGCACAATTTTACTCGCAAGGGTTGAAGCAAAATCTTGAATACTTGGGAATTGTGCCCTATGAGACACAGGAAAAAGATATAGAAGCAGCGCTAAGCATACTTGGTGAAAAAAGTATGTTTACGAACAATGATGAGAGAGGTAAAGAGATGTATACAAAAAGAGGATTGGGTGCTATGAAGGGAAGAGGCCGCGGCATAGGACTTGGCAGAAATGAAAAAAGAAGTGAAGATATAAATACCAATTATCCAAGAGATGAAGAGACTTATATAAAAAGAGGGTCAGATCTTATGCAAGGAAGATGCGTAAGAAGAGGCCGCGGCATGGGATTTGGTAGAAGCAATGGAAGTTTATAATGAAGATAACCATAGCAAGCGGAAAAGGCGGAACAGGTAAAACTACCATTTCTACCAATCTTTCTTCCTACCTGGCCATAGGAGCAGATGTGGTACTCGCGGATCTGGATGTTGAAGAACCTAATTCCAAACTTTTTATCGAAGGGGATTTAGTTTTTGAAAAAGCGTGCGACAAAAGGGTGCCTCGATGGATAAAAGAGGAATGTACATTATGCGGCAAGTGCGAAGAGGTTTGCAGATTTAATGCGGTTATAAAAGTAGGTGACGAAATTTTGATATTTCCGGAACTTTGTCACAGCTGTTATGCCTGCTCAGAACTATGTCCGACTGGCTCTCTGCCTATGATACCGCAAAAAATTGGCGAATTAAAACATTTTAAAACTGAGAATTTAGATTTTGTTGAGGGAAGATTGGACATAGGAGAGGAACAAGCCGTACCGCTCATCAGCCAGGTCATTGAGTATGTAGATGAAAAGTTTTCACAAGACACCATCAAGCTGTTTGATGCTCCTCCGGGAACTTCCTGCCCGGTCATCGAGGCGAGCCGCGGAAGCGATTTTGTTATATTGGTAACCGAACCGACCCCTTTTGGGCTCAATGATCTCAAGCTTGCTGTAGAAACAATGAGAGTTTTATGTCAAAAATTTGGTGTAGTAATCAACCGCCACGGTATCGGTGACAATAGCATAGAAGAGTATTGCAATGCCGAGGGTATCCCTATCATTGCCAAAATTCCAAATGACAGACGAGTCGCTGAGCTTTATTCCAAAGGTGAGTTGATTTATCCAAAAATTCAAGAATTTGAAACCGCATTAAAACAGATAGCAGAGTTTGTCGGAGGCATCAAATGAAAGAGATAGTCATCATTTCGGGCAAAGGGGGAACCGGCAAAACCTCTTTTGCCGCATCCTTTGCCTATCTTGAAAAAGAGAATGCCGTTATCGCTGATTGTGATGTCGATGCTGCCAATATGCACCTTCTTTTAGACGCTGATTTTAGATATCAGGAGGATTTTTACAGCGGTGAGGTGGCCGTTATCGACGAAGAGAATTGTGTAAATTGCGGAGACTGCAAAGAGGTGTGCCGATTTGATGCGATTCATGTGACAGACGATCAGCATCGTGTTGATCCCATTTCGTGCGAAGGGTGTTGGTATTGCTCTAGAGTCTGTCCGGTAGAAGCGATTGATATGAAAACACAAAAAGTCGGAGATTTTTATCTTTCCATGACAAAAGCCGGAAGCGAAATGGTGCATGCAAAACTTGGCTTTGCAGCAGAGAACTCCGGAAAGCTCGTGGCAAAAGTAAAAAATGAAGCAAAAAAACTGACTCTTGCAAACAAAAAAGAGTTTTTGATCGTTGACGGAAGCCCCGGCGTGGGCTGTCCTGTTATCTCCTCTCTAAGCGGAGCAGATTTGGCACTCTTGGTTACGGAAGCAACCGTTTCAGGACTTCATGATCTTAAAAGAGTTTATAGACTGGTTAAAAGTTTCAATATAAAATCTGCATGCATAATCAACAAGTATGATTTGAATGCAGATGTAACCAAAGAGATTGAAGCTTTTTTAGAAGAAGAAAATATTATTCTTGTAGCAAAAGTTGCCTATGATGAAACATTCAGCAAAGCCCTTTCTCAAGCAAAAACAATCATAGAATACGGAGATAGCAATCTCAAAACAGAGATTGAGAAAAGTTGGCAACACATAAAAAATATAACTAAGGAACTAAAATGAAAATTGTATTTACGGCAAAAGGGGAGAGCTGGGACTCTCCAATGGACCCCAGATTTGGAAGAACTGACATATTTGTCGTGTATAATGAAGAGAATGATTCTTTAAGTTTTATCTCTAATGCGGATACGGAGACAATGGAACACGGAGCCGGACTTCAGGCGGCAAAAAAAGTGCTAGAACTCAGTCCTGATATTCTTATCACAGGAAACGGACCAGGGAACAAAGCTTTAGAGATACTCAAAAGATCAAAAGTCACTATGTATGTAGGCGCAGGCGATATGACAGTTAAAGAGGCTTACAATGCTTTTCTTGCCGGTAAATTGGCAAAATTTGAAAGCAGGGTTTAAAAAAGGTTATCTATGAGAGAAGAAGATTTAGAAAAATTAAGCTTTGGACCTGTGCCGTCAAGAAGGCTGGGCAGAAGCTTGGGAATTAACAATATCCCGGCAAAAGTCTGTTCGTATGCTTGCATTTATTGTCAGCTGGGCAAAACGCTTCACAATCAAATCGAAAGAACATCTTTTTACAGCGTGGAAGATTTAATCTCTTCGGTGCAAAAGCGCATTGAAGCTTCGAAGATGAAAAATGAAGCAATTGATTATCTTGCTTTTGTCCCTGACGGAGAGCCTACGCTTGATATCAATCTGGGAAAAGAAATTGAAATACTTCGTAAATTTGGCATAAAAACAGCTGTAATTTCGAATGCGTCTTTGATCTGGCAAAAAGAGGTGCGTCAAGAGCTGTGTAAGGCAGATTGGGTTTCGCTGAAAATAGACGCAGCGACAGAAGCGGTTTGGCATAAAATAAATCGTGCCAATAAAAACCTCAAACTTGAAGCAATTAAGCAAGGAATGATCGATTTTAGATCCGAATTTCAAGGCTTTTATGCCACGGAAACCATGCTTGTTGAGGGAGTAAATGATACCAAAGAAGAGTTGAACGCGATCGCATCTTTGTTGCAAAAAATAAGGCCAACCAAGAGTTATATTTCCATCCCGACAAGGCCGCCGGCCGAAGAGTGGGTAAAATCCCCCAAAGAAGATGTTTTAATGATGGCCTATCAGATATTTAGAGAGCATGGCCTTGATACGGAACTGCTGATCGGATATGAAGGCAACAGTTTTGCTTTTACCCAAGATCCCAAATCAGATATTTTAAGTATTACTGCGGTTCATCCCATGAGAAAAGAGGCAGTTGAAGCATTTTTACAAAAAGCTGATAGCAAATGGAATGTTATCGATGAGTTGATCCGTGAAGGAAAATTGCTTGAATTGAAGTATGACAACCACGTTTATTATGCCAGAAAACTCTTTTATGATAAAAAATAAAAACTGTTTGTGATACAATAATTTATCGATATTTTTTTTACACTAAAATAGTCAACAAACATAAAACAATAAAAGAAGGATAGGTATGTCCGGTTACGTCAAATGGTTTAAAGAGATAGGTATCCAAGACGTGGAGTTGGTGGGGGGCAAAAATGCTTCTCTTGGAGAAATGTACCAAAATCTTAATGCGGTTGGCATACGTATTCCCAACGGTTTTGCGATTACTGCAGAAGCATACCGCTATATCCTTGATGTCAATGATGCATGGGAAAAACTCCATGAGCAGCTTGATACTATTGATTATGGCGATGTGGCGCAATTGCAAGAAAGAGGCAGGATTTGTAGGGAAATTGTGCTTGATTGTGTTTTGCCTGATGATCTTGTGGTACAGATCAAAGATGCCTTTATGCAACTTAAATCAGAATACGATGAGGACGTGACTTTAGCTGTGAGAAGTTCTGCGACAGCAGAAGATTCTCCTGAAGCTTCTTTCGCAGGACAAAACGATACTTATCTCAACGTAGGAACGCTTGATGCGCTTTTGGATGCCTACAAGCGATGTTTGGCTTCAAATTTTACAGACAGATCCTTGCACTACAAATACGATCATGGATTTGATACATTCAAAGTTTATCTGAGTGTAGTGGTCATGAAAATGGTAAGAAGCGATAGCGCAGTAAGCGGTGTGATGTTCTCGATGGACCCCGAAACCGGATTTAAAGATGTGGTGTTTATCAATGCAGCTTATGGACTAGGAGAAAATATCGTTCAAGGCAGTATTGACCCGGATAGTTTTTATATTCATAAGCCTACATTGGAAAAAGGTTTTCGCACTGTACTTAAGAGAAAAATAGGCAGCAAAGCTTTAAAAATGATATTTGCCCATGAATCCGTCAGTGACGCTGCCGCGGCAGAATACACGAAAAATATTCCAACACCCCAACAAGATCAGAATCGTTTTTGTCTTAGCGATGATGAGATTGTGACTCTAGGAGAGTATGCGATTAAGATAGAAAAGCACTATTCTCAAAAAGCAAATGCGTACAAACCTATGGATATAGAATGGGCAAAAGACGGCATGGACGGACAGCTTTATATTGTGCAGGCCCGTCCTGAAACGGTTGAGTCTCAAAAAAAAGAGAAAGCTGTTGAGTTTTATCGTCTCAAAAAAACATCAGAAATTCTTGTGAAAGGACATGCGGTAGGCACCAAGATCGGAAGTGGAAAGGTTTGCAAGATTACCGACACTGCCGCACTTGATCGGTTTAAGCCCGGCGATGTGCTTGTCGCGCAAACCACCAGCCCCGATTGGGAACCTTTGATGAAAATTGCATCCGCTATCGTTACTGACAGCGGAGGAAGAACCTGTCATGCCGCAATCGTTTCAAGGGAGCTGGGCATTCCTGCGGTGGTGGGGGCCAAAAATGCAACCAATGTATTGCAGGATGGTCAGGCAGTCACGGTAAGCTGTGCACAAGGCGAGGCGGGGTTGGTTTATGAGGGTATGCTTGATTATGAAGTGCAAAAGATAGATTTGACAACGTTGCCGAAAACCAAAACACAAATCATGATGAATCTTGGCAATCCGGATATGTCTTTTTCTCTTGCTTCGCTTCCTGTGGACGGGATAGGGCTTGCGAGAATGGAGTTTATCATCAATACTTCCATCAAAGCCCATCCGATGGCGCTTAAATATCCCCAGAAAACTGACGAAGAAACGCAAAGATTACTTAGGTATCTTGCCGCTCCTTATAAAAATAATGATGATTTTTTCATTAAAACACTCTCTGAAGGAGTAGCTGCCATCGCAGCCTCCGTTTATCCCAAGCCATGCGTGGTTCGTATGAGCGATTTTAAGACCAATGAATATGCTTCTTTGCTGGGGGGTTCTTTTTTTGAGTTTGAAGAAACAAATCCCATGATAGGATTCAGGGGCGCTGCCCGCTATACCCATCCGGCGTACGAGGAAGCCTTTGCTTTGGAGTGTCGCGCCATGAAACGCGTAAGGGAAGAGATGGGGTTTAATAATGTCATTTTGATGATCCCTTTTTGCAGACGGGTCGATGAGGGAAAAAAAGTACTTAAGGCCATGGAGAAATACGGACTCAAAAGAGGAGAAAATGGCCTTAAAGTGTATGTGATGTGCGAAATACCCAACAATGTGATTCAAATCGATGCTTTTAGTGAGTTGTTTGACGGTTTTAGTGTCGGAAGCAATGATCTTACGCAACTTACGCTGGGAGTTGATCGTGACAGCGAGATCGTAGCTTTTGACTATGATGAGCGCGACGAAGGGGTGATGAAAATGATCCAAATGGCTGTGGAGGGAACAAAGAGAAACCATCGTCACAGTGGTATCTGCGGGCAGGGTCCTTCTGATTATCCTGAAATGGCAGAAGCCTTGGTAAAAATGGGAATAGACTCTATCAGTCTTAATCCGGACAGCGTTTTGCAAACCATTCAGAATGTCAGTGAATTTGAATTGAGACAGAAAAGAAAAAACTAAACTCCAGTTTTGGTTGGAGTTTAAAAATGTTAGAACATTAATTCTTGTTTAAGTTTTTCCTGATTGAGTTTTTTGATTAGTTTTGTAGAGAGTTCGCCGTATTGTTCTTCGGTGAGATTGAGTTTGGCGGATATCTCCTGTACGGATGTTTCTTTAGCCCAGGCTTTTAAGAGTTTGTATTCTTTTTTTGTAAGTCTTGCTCTAAGTATGACATCAAGTTCTTCTTGATCCCTCAGTGGTCTTACGAGTATTCTGATATGTTTTTCTATTTCTTTGGTGATGGTTGACATCGGTTTCCTTTTTTTATAATAATGAATAGATACTAATGGAGCATGTATGCGCTGATGCTAACGGCTGCGATAATTGTGGGCATATTCATGGTCTATTACCTTTTGCATCTCTTCTTGTGCTGTTATAAACCACTCGTCTTTGGCTTCCTTAACATCAATAACGGAAAGAAAGTGAAAGGTAATAGTAGAATTGTGCCCGGTTTTGCTGTGCTCATCGATGAGATGTTTGCTTCCCGTAATCACTACAGGCTGAACTTTCAGGCCTAATTTTTTGGCAACCATATTGGTTCCTTGCTTGAAGGGGAGCAGAACTTGTCCTTTTGCTCTGGTACCTTCGGGAAAGATTACGACGGCCCTCTCTTTTGTATCTCTGGATTCTTTGACATCTTTGAGCAGCTTTACTAGCCCGGCTTTATTTTCTCTATCCAGAGAGATCATGTCGCCAAATTTTAACAAATTGCCAAACCAGGGCATCTCAAATAGTTCTTTTTTTGCCACCCAGCGCAGATGATTGGTCTGCAAGGCCTCCATTGCAATAATATCAATGATGCCCTGATGGTTCATGATATACATATCTGCAGCAGTATCCATTTCCCCTTCTTGTTTTAGCTTTCCGCCCAAAAGGAAGAGAATGACACGGTTGAGTTTGTGCATGATAATACCTTTGTGCTTATTGAAAAACACGATAGAAGGTATCATGAGTACGCCCACTACAAATGCAATAACAAGTGCACCCCAAAAAAATCTAATTTTCGCAAAGATCTTCATTTTTGATCCACCCTATGATTCCTTTTTGGTACTCAATTTTTTTAAATTCTCCGCGTTCTCCCAGCAGCATCGATTCAAATTCCTTATCGGTTTTGGTGCTGATGGTACTGGTTTGTGTCGGCAGTATATAAAGTGAAGCTCCTTGTTTTACACATATTTTTTTATGCGGTATATAAAAAGTCAGCAGTGTAATGAGTGAAACAACACCAAATACCAGATAGAAAAAATCTCTTTTGACTATAAACATTAAAAGAAAAAAGAGTACCAAAAAGATAAAAACGTATTTTTTGAGCTGTTCAAAACTGTCTTCTTGCGGATTAAGATCTGTTTGGGTGGAGACGGAAGAATCGGCAAGTTCAACAGGTATCTCAAAAGAGATATACTGTTGCTTGATAGTATTAAAATAGGTAAACGTGAGCATTTTTTGCGAAAGAGGCAAGACTATATAAAACTCTGCCTGCACTTTTGCCTGATCGCGATTAAGATCCTCAATGCCGTATTCTATGACATTTTTAATATGCATGTCTTCAAGATTTGCTTCATAGGCTTCAATTGAAAGTGTTAGCAAATGATGGGATTCGTCATAGTTTGATACCTGATTATTTTTGATCTTCATATCGGCTGCAATTACACCGGAAAAATCTTTTCTTCCTTGAAGTTTGGCTAGCTGGATTGTTTGTCCGGCAAGAGAAGTATCTTGTGCGGCAGAAGAGATAAAGAGTCTTGGAATATGCATATCGGTTTTTGAAGCTTTAAAGTAAAACGTATAGAAGTTGTCACTCCCGTTTTTAACATTAAGCGGCGTTTTAAAAAGAGGTTGCGTCAAGCTGCTTGAATCAAATGTGAACGTAGGAGTCTCTGCATCCTCATTTTTTATAACCATGACAGTAACAGGAAATATCTGGTTTTCATAGACCTTTTTTGGCATATAGCTATATTTATATTCACTTTGGGCATTTAGCAAAGAGGTGAAAATTAGAATACAGCTCCATGTTGCCCAAAAAAAACGAAATACAGACATCAGCTTTCAAATCCTTTTAGCATCTTGATTCCATCTTCTGAGCCGAGGATAGACTCTAGGGCGCGTTCAGGATGCGGCATGAGACCAAAGACATTTTTAGTCTTGTTGCATATACCTGCAATAGAGGATACGGAGCCGTTCACAACAACAGGATTGCCTTTTTTATCACAATAGCGAAGTAAAATTTGTTTATTTTCTTCAAGTTGCTTCAATCCTGCATCATCAATATAGTAATTTCCATCAGCGTGAGCGATGGGTATATTGAGTACCTCGCCTTTGTTGCATCTATTTAAAAAAGCATTGTCAGTATTGACGACACAAAGTTTTTGATACTTTGAGATAAAATGAAGATTATTGTTGCGCTTGAGCGCGCCGGGTAAAAGTCCTGCTTCTGTAAGGATTTGGAAACCATTACAAATACCAAGCACTTTTCCTCCCTGATCCGCATAGATTTTCACTGCCTGCATCACGGGTGAAAATCTAGCGATTGAACCTGAGCGAAGATAGTCCCCATAAGAAAATCCGCCCGGAACCACAACTAAGTCTATTCCTTCGGGCAACGTTTTTTCTTCGTGCCATACAATTTCGGTGGTATGTCCCAATTTTTCAAATGCATATTTCGTATCAAATTCGCAGTTTGTTCCAGGAAATCTTAAGATCGCAACTTTCATTATGCTATCTCTATAGTATAATCTTCAATAACTGTGTTTGCAAGCAGTGTTTCGCACATTTCTCTGACTTCTGCTTCCGCTTTTGATTTATCCGTTGCGGTAAGCTCAAGTATAATCTGCTTTCCGACCCGCACATCTTTTACATCGTTAAAACCCAGTGAAGTAAGTGCATGATGCACCGCTTTTCCCTGCGGATCAAGTACGCCTTCTTTTAAAAATACGTTTACGATAGCTTTCATTTTCTCTCCCTGCTTTTCTAGTTTAATGTCTTGCTAATTTTACCAAATTTACAACTTGCATATTTGAGTCGGCCAATTTTTTGGCTTCCAATGGCTACTTGACCCCAAGTATTCTATTGAGCACTTCTTCGTAGGCAACTTTTAATCCTCCTAGGCCTTCTCTGAATCTATCCTTATCCATTTTTTCACCGCTGGTGCTATCCCAGAGTCTAAAGTTATCCGGACTTAACTCATCGATCAGAATGATGTTGCCGTTAATGTCTCGGCCAAACTCCAGCTTGAAGTCCACCAAAGTAAGATTGCGCTGCGCATAAAATGCCTTAAGAAGTTCATTGATTCTTCTTGCTGTATAGCGGATGTATTCAAGTTCGGAAGTGTCTTTGACCAATTCAAGAATAAGACAGTGCTGGTCATTTAGTTTTGGATCTCCAAGCGCATCATTTTTATAATCAAATTCCACCAGAGTGAAAGGAAGTACTTTTCCGTCTTGAATGCCTAAATTTCTACTTAAGCTGCCTGTTGCAATGTTTCTTACAATTACTTCTATTAAAATAACATCTGCTTTTTTGTGAAGCATATGGTTGTCGTCAATCATCTCAATAAAATGGGTAGAAATACCTTTGTTGTTAAGATATTTGAAAAGCTCTGTTGAAATTTTATTATTAAGAGCGCCTTTGCCTTCTTCTGTAGCTTTTTTCTTTCCGTTAAATGCCGTCAGGTCATCTTTAAACTCCGAGATATAAAGTGCTACATCGTCGGTCGACCATATTTTTTTGGCTTTGCCTTCATAGACAAGTGTTTTTTTTATCGCTTTGTTTGCCATTACTTTTTCCCTTTGTTTGTAATAATAAGTGCCTTAAGAATATCTATACTGCTTTTAAGCTGAGCGTCATTATAAACTTGCTCTTCAGTAATGATTGTTTCATCTATTTTGGTTGCATTGTCTTCGCCTATAGTGGCATTTGCATCGTTTTCAATTTTTTTTGTTGTTTCTATTTTTTCAAGTTCGCTGCTTAGGTGCTTGCTAAGATCTTTTTCTTTAAGTAAAACAGGATCATCATTTTGTTCTATTTTTCCAAAATGAACAATGATATCGGGCGTAACGCCTTCAGCCTGGATCGTACGCCCGCTTGGCAAATAATATCTTGCTACGGTCAGTTTTAATGCTTCTTCTTTGCCGATAGGCATGACTACCTGAACCGAACCTTTGCCAAAAGTTTTTTCTCCTACCGTGACGGAGCGGTTGAAATCCTGAAGTGCGCCGCTGACGATCTCGCTCGCACTTGCACTGCCGCCGTTTACAATGACCACAATAGGTGTTGTTGTATCGGTATTTTCTTTGTGGGCTTCAAAAGTGATATTTTCTTCTTTGGTTTTGCCTTTTTGGGAAACGATAACGCCTTGGTCAATAAACAAATCAACCAGTCCGACCGCTTGGTCAAGCAAGCCGCCCGGGTTGTTTCTTAGATCAAGGATAATTCCTTTGGTTTTAGAATGCTTTTTAAGGGCTTTTTGGACATCTTCAACCACTTTTTGATCAAAAGAAGTGATACCCAGATAGAGAATTTGCTCATCAGTTTGAATCGTTTTTGCGTATACTGATTGTATCTTGATGATATCCCTGGTGATTTTTATAATGAGCGGTTTAGGTTCGTTTTTTCGGATAAGCGTTAAAACAATATCCGTTTTTGGTTTGCCCCTCATAAGCTTAACAGCATCGTCAATGTTCATGCCTATCGTTGCTTTGTCATCAATCTTGAGAATGATATCTCCGGCTTTAACCCCTGCAGTAAAAGCAGGTGTGCCATCAAGCGGTGCAATTACGGTCAGTGCGCCATCTTTCATTCCTACCGAGATGCCCAGTCCCCCAAATTCTCCTTTGGTTTGGACAGTCAAATCTTTATAATCTTTTGCATCCATATAGGTTGAGTGGGCATCCAGGTTGGTCATGAGTCCTTTGAGCGCTTTGTCTACCAGGGCAGAAGTGTTCACATCGTCGACATATTGATTTTCGATTATGTTTAGTATTTGTGTGAATTTAATATAGGCTTCGAGTTTTTCTTTGGCGGTGGATTTTTGAGCAGTGCTCTTTGCTTCTGCAAAACTGCCAAAAAGGTAAGCAGTAACTATAGTGGAAAATAATCCTAACGCAATCACTCTTTTGCTTTTTTTAATCATTTATACTCTTTTATTGTGTATTAAGCGTATTTGTTCATACTTTTTAAGATATGGTATACAGATTCATAATTTTATTTAAAAATATCTAAGAGTAGGCTTTTGAATCAAGGAATGATTTGTATCGTTTTTGATACATAAAAATATCATTTAACAAAAATACGAAAGAAACTTGACACACATTGACTAAAGATGTATAATTTACTAAAATTACATCATTACAAGTACAAGAAGGAAAAATATGAAAAATATATTAGAAAAACTTACCCATCAAATGACAAGCGCTATTGAATCAGCTTTGTCGCTTGCGCTGCATAATAAAAATCCTGAGGTGGAACCCATACATCTTATTTGGGCACAGTTGACCAACAGCGGTTCTGTGTTGCACCAGACACTCAATAAAATGAATGCGGACAAAGCAGCCATAGAGCTTGAAGCCAAAAGTATCGCCAATAAGTTGCCTAGCGTATCGACTGTCACTAAAGAAAATATTAAACTCTCTCAAAATCTTGTACGGTCTCTGCAGGCTGCAGAGGGTGTGATGACGGCCAACGGAGATCACTATCTTGCAGTAGACTCATGGCTGATCGCCAATACGCAAGAGAGCTTTATCAAAGATGTTCTTGGAAAGTATATAGATATATCGGAGTTTAAAAAGACCCTTGAATCGATCCGGGGAGGCAAGCAAATAGATTCTCAAAGTGCAGATGAAACACTTGAAGCGCTGGCCCAATACGGTATCGACCTCAATCAGAAAGCAAGAGAAGGTTCGCTTGATCCTGTCATCGGAAGAGATGAAGAGATTCAGCGTGCGATGCAGATTTTGATCCGTAAAACTAAGAACAATCCTATCCTTATAGGTGAGCCCGGAACAGGCAAGACAGCCATCGTTGAAGGATTGGCACAGCGTATCGTAAACAAAGAGGTACCGCTAAGTTTGCAGAATATGCGGGTAATTTCACTGGACATGAGCCGATTGATTGCGGGGGCAAAGTACCGAGGAGAATTTGAGGACAGACTTAAGGCGGTGGTTGATGAAGTGAAAAAAGCAGCCAATGTTATCCTCTTTATCGATGAGATCCATACGATTGTAGGCGCCGGAGCGAGCGAGGGAAGTATGGACGCGGCAAACATTCTTAAGCCCGCCCTTGCGCGCGGTGAGCTCCATACGATCGGAGCTACCACCCTCAAAGAGTATCGCAAATATTTTGAAAAAGATGCAGCGCTTCAAAGACGTTTTCAGCCAATTAAGGTAGACGAGCCAAGCATCAACGAGGCATTGCAAATTCTAAGAGGCATCAAAGAGAGACTTGAGACGCACCATAACGTTATTATTACGGACGGTGCACTCGTGGCAGCAGCAAAACTTTCAGACCGTTATATCACGGATAGATTTTTGCCGGATAAAGCGATAGATCTTATCGATGAGGCAGCCGCTGAACTTAAAATGCAAATCGAAAGCGAACCTACCGATCTGGCGAAAGCAAAACGCGAAATTTCGACACTTCAAGTCGAAAAAGAGGCGCTTAAGATGGAGAAAAGCGAGAAAAATACGGTCCGTCTTGGCGAGATAGAAAAAGAATTGGCCGACCTTGAAGAGAAAAAAAGATCATTGCAAAGCCAATTTGAAAATGAAAAATCGGTGTTCAGCCAAATTGCGGAAGTCAAGTCAAGTATCGAATCATTAAAAATGCAAGCGGAGCAGGTGAAGCGTGACGGTGATTTCAATAAGGCTGCCGAGATTGAATACGGACAGATCCCGGCGAAAAACGGAGAACTTAAGGCGCTTGAGGTTAAATGGCAGCAAATGATGAGCGAGGGGACGCTGCTTAAAAATTCAGTCGACGAAGAGATGATTGCCAGCATCATCAGCCGGTGGACGGGTATTCCGGTAACCAAAATGCTTCAAAGCGAAAAAGAGAAAATTTTGCACATAGAAAATGTATTGCAAGAAGAAGTAGTAGGCCAAGAAGAAGCGCTAAAAGCGGTTGCAAGAGCCATTAAGCGCAATAAGGCGGGACTAAGCGACACCAATCGTCCTATCGGCAGTTTCATGTTTCTTGGACCAACAGGCGTAGGTAAAACACAAGTGGCAAAAACGTTGGCAAAATTTTTGTTTGATACTGAAAAATCACTGATTCGTATTGATATGAGTGAGTATATGGAAAAACATGCAGCCAGCCGTTTGGTCGGTGCGCCTCCGGGATATGTCGGATACGAAGAGGGCGGCCAGCTCACGGAAGCAGTCAGAAGAAAACCGTACAGCGTTGTGCTTTTTGATGAGATTGAAAAGGCGCATCCTGATGTGTTTAATACGTTGTTGCAGGTGCTTGATGACGGACGTTTGACTGATAATAAAGGGGTCACGGTGGATTTTAAAAACACTATTATCATCATGACTTCCAATATCGCCTCAAGCAAGATTATGGAGTTTGACAATCCTGAAGAGAGAAGAAAAGCAGTAAATAATGAGTTGAAGCTTCATTTTAAACCTGAATTTCTTAACCGGTTGGATGATATCGTGATTTTTAATCCGCTCAATAAAGAGGCAATTACCAGCATTGTGGACATCCTTTTCAAGGGCATCCAGAAAAAATTGCAGGAGAGAAATATTCATGTTGTGCTTAAACCCGCTGCAAAAGCATATATTGCCGAGGCAGGATTTGATCCTGTATATGGGGCTAGACCACTCAAAAGAGCTCTCTATGAAGTTGTGGAAGACACGCTTGCCGAACTTATTTTGGCAGACAAGGTTGCTGAGGGCTCAAACATCATTTTTGATGTAGAAGAGGGTGAAGTCGTCACACGACTCGAATAATTCTATCCTATCGCTCCTGGGTGTCGAGGCCCGGGAGTGTACACTTCTTTCATTTTTTTGTAAATTTATCTTTTTTGGTCATATAATATAAATATTTTGTTTTTGTCTTTTGTTTTTTGGCGGGTTTTTGGATTGAGCGTGTAAAGTAAATTTTTTAAAGCATTGGAATGGATATATGGTGCTAAAATAAGAAAAATAATTGGATATCAAAAAAATATCTTCATAAACGATAAAAACTTTAAAAGGATAAAAGTTGGCGGCAAGTTTTTTTGCATTATTTGATGACATTGCGCTATTGATGGATGATGTGGCATCCATGAGTAAAGTGGCTACAAAAAAAACAGCAGGAATATTGGGGGATGATTTGGCTGTCAATGCAGACAAAGCCTCGGGGTTTGCCTCATCAAGAGAACTTCCTGTATTGTGGGCTATTACCAAAGGTTCTTTTATCAATAAATTGATTATTTTGCCTTTGGCATTTCTTCTGAGTGCTTTTGCACCGTGGAGCATCATTCCTATTTTAATGGCGGGAGGGCTCTATCTGGCCTATGAGGGAATTGAAAAAATTTATGCATATTTTGTGCCCCATGAGCATGAGAAAAAACATGTGGTGCTTGAAATTATATCTGAGGAAGAAGTGTTAAAAGAAGAACAAAATAAGATAAAATCGGCAATCGTAACGGATTTTATCTTGTCGGTTGAGATTGTAATTATTGCACTCAGTACTGTAGTTAAGCAGACATTGCCTGTTCAGATTATGGTGGTTTCTTTGATTGCAGTGCTTGCAACCATCGGTGTATACGGAATCGTTGCAATGATTGTCAGAATGGATGATTTCGGATACAAGCTTATTGTTGCGGGGAATAATAAAAATAAAATACTCATAAGCATAGGCGAGTTTTTGGTTAATGCATTGCCTAAGGTGATTAAATCTTTAACCGTCATCGGAACCCTAGCCATGCTTTTGGTTGCAGGGGGAATCTATGCGCATCATGTGCATTGGCTTCATGACGTTCTGCATTATGTGCCGGCTCTCTTGGGAGAACTTATTGTGGGAATGCTGGCGGGTGTGATTGCCTTGGTTTTTGTCGGTATATTTGGAAAAGTCAGAAGTTTATTGAAGCTGTAATGTTATCTTTTGATTGTTTTTTGTTAATTTTTTAAAATTAAAAAGAAGGAAAATATATCTTAGATGCCAAGAAGGGTGGGGGTATTATTTGCATTGATAAATGATGCCAACAATAAAAAATTTTAAAAGGAGGAAGAATAAAATTTTCCTCAACACCTAAGATATAATACAAGTATAACTAAATAAGATAAAATTTGTCTTAATTAAAGAATAAAAAAGAAGCTTTTTTCAAAAAACTAGCACACCAGCCAATTGTCCGGTATAAAAAGTTCTTGTGTTGCAGGCATCGCTTTCCATCCGTTGCTTTCTAGGTACATCATTTTATTGCCAAAATATCCTACGATATATTTTTCTTTATAGATTGGAAATCCGCCCGAGTGAAGCAGAGCAAAGATATCTTCATAGTTTTTTGCTTTTTCGTAAAATGAAAAATCAAAGCCATGCAGCGACACAAGCGCCGAACGAAGCATTTCGTTTTGATGCATCGAGGCACTCAGTGTGTAGTAGGCAGGGTAAGGTACGGCGGGATTGTCTAAAATATCTTGGATATAGAGACGTTCTTTTTTGTTTTGATACATACAGCTTCCTTAAAAGTTTGAATTGCTTTTTCTAAGAATAAAATCCTTATATTAAAATTGTAGAACAAAAGAAAAGACGATATTTTAAATATGTCAAAATGACAGATTAAAACATGCTACCAGGAGCCGCCTCCGCCACCACCGCCGCCACCGCCGGAAAAGCCTCCTCCTCCAGAGAATCCTCCGCCGCCGGTTGCGCCGGCAGAAGGCGGAGTGGATGCATTGTGAATATGGGAAGTGAAACCTTTTAGGTTATTAATGTTGCCGTGGTACCAATAAGGAGTGGCAACATTTAAAATTGTAAAAAAAGAAAGCCAATGATCCGTCTCATTGAATAAAATTGCGTAAGGCAACATTTTTTCAAGATAAAGGGGGTCAGCCTGCAAGCGTCTTTTGATCTCATCTTGCTTCACCCGCTTGATAAACATTTGCAGACCCAAAAGATGGGTTCGTGCCTGAGCACCTTTTTGTGTGAATTTGCCAATTTTATTATAGATGTACACCATTATCAAGGCCAAGGCCAAGAGTACACCGATGGGCCCTGCCACTATGTCCGAAAGTGTAAGCGTTGAGCTTTGGAGGATTGCAATCAGCGGAGTCATGCCCCCTGCCACAAAAAAAGCGCCAAAAATTCTGGAAGGCCACGCTTTGCTTCCTAAAATTACACTCATTCCTGCTGCACCAAATACTAAAGGAAATATGAGAATAACAATAATTTCGCTTCCCAGCTTTTGTGATAGGCTATAAAGTGCAAGGCCAACCATGGGAAGCAAAAAGAGAATACTTTTTAATAAAAAGTTTGTTCGGACTCTTTGCGGGTTTTCGCTCATATATTGAGCACCCACCACCCAGGTATAAAGTTGTTTGTTAATATAGCTGAAACCATTTTGAAGGGAACGCGCTTTTTCCGGTGAGCCCGAAGAGAGTGTAAAATTTTTATTTGCCTTAAAAAGAACAGAATCAAGCAGATATTTCTGATCCATGGTAAGTTGTGCGTCAACAGGCATGTTTGTTCGCAGCAAAACAGGATCATTATCTGAGCCGGGCTGTTCAATTTCAAGATATCCAAGTTCCGCAAGTTCCAGTGCAGCTGCTGCAAAATCTTCATCATTTGCAAAGCGATCCAAAAGAAGCCCCGACTGCAAAAGGCTCAATCCTTTGGGCGGAGCATACTGGACCGCAATAGATCGCTTGTCAATAAAGCCGGTATGTCTTTTGAGTATCTTCTTAAAGTAAAGTAAAAACCCTGCCAATGCAGCCCAGTGCCAATACTCTAAAACCAAATCCCAGAATGTAGGCTGTATAGTGTCTAGGCCGCACTGATCCAAAAGAGAGGCCGGATAGGCAAGTTCCGCGGTCAATCCTTCGCGAGGAAGAAGCGAGTCGAGTGTGACCTGAAATGTGTGTGGAGTTATCCATCGTGTTGCTGCTTGTGAAGTTTTAGCGCCGTAAGAACCTGTAAATACGGAGGGGGTAATAATTGCCTGCGGAAGGGAATCGGGCAAGAAGATATGTGCCCGTACGTTATAGATCGGTATCTGCCATCCCGTGCCAATGATATTCCAGCGGATAGCATCATTCTGTTCATTTGTTGATGCGGGGAGCACCCCTTTTTTGACACGGTATCTGATAGTATATTTGTGCTTTCCGCTAAGAGAAGAAGAGGCTGATCCAATCTTCAAGCGAACAACATCTCCGGCATGAGAAGAACCCATGGTGGATTTTTCCCATTCAGTCATTGTGTCGTCGAGTTGTACTGAAAAATCATAAATTCCTATATCTTTGGGCCGTATTTTACCTTTAACCATAAAAGGAATATCGCGAAAAATCCCATGTTTTTGCCTATCCTCAAAATCATAAGTGATTGATTCGAAGATCGCAAGTTCACCGCTTTGTTCCACCGTGATATTAACTTCATAATCGACAATTTTTTCTGCCCAGCTCATACTCCCCAGCCCTGCAAGAAGCAGAGAGATTAAAAGTAGTTTTTTCATTATCGCAGATTCAGAAATGTATCTTAGGCATGCTCTTGGCTTCTGAGGCTTCCTTTTCATCAAGTTCAAAGTATGAACGGGGTGTGAACTGAAATTTTCTGGCAACAAAAAGATCAGGAAAGGATTCAAGCTTCGCATTGTAATCCCTTACGATAGCGTTATAGTAACGTCTGGCATTTTGGATGGCATCTTCAAGCGAACTGAGTTGACTTTGAAGGTCAAGAAAGTTTGTGTTTGCCTTTAAGTCCGGGTAGGCTTCTGCTAACGCAAAGAGTTTTCCCAGTGCACCGGAGAGCGTATTGGCTGCAGTTACTTTCTCGTCAACCGTAGCTGCATTAAGGCCTTGCTGTCGTGCTTGAATTACTTTTTCAAGTGTATCGGCCTCGTACTCTTTGTAGCCTTTAACCGTATCGACCAAAGCAGGAATCAAATCAAAACGACGCTTAAGCTGCACATCGATATCTGACCATGATGCATCTATGCCCGCCCTCAGAGAGATGAATGTATTGTAAATTATAACTACATACACAGCTATGGCTGCGATGATCAGAAGTACAATGTTTAAAAAACTCATGAGATATCCTTTAAATGTCTATATTTGATTATACAAAAATAAAACCAAAATGATATATTTTTTAAAAAAATGACTAGCAGGAGAGGAGGGCTTAAGCCTTTATTCCTCTTTTTGTATAAAATTCTGCCCTGAATGATTCAAATCTTCCTTGCAGGATCGCTTCTCTGGTATGAAATTCTCCTCTTTTTATTTTTCTAATTTTAGTAGAATTTCTTTGTATCGTTTATTGTAGCCAGATCAGTTGTCTTTTGGGTGCAACAGTATGGGCATGGGCAAAATCATAGCTATACTCTTTAGTGATCACATCTTTATTTCTTTGGATCTCTCTGCATATGGTTGAAGGATGTACTCCTATCGATTCTGCGATCTCTTTTTGCTTCCATATTTTCTTCAATAAAGTGGAAATATTGCGTATAACCGATCACAAGGTACACTTCTTGATGTTTTGGAAGTCTATTATCAGCTTCGTGAAGCAGGACAGCTGGACGGTCTCTATTAGATATACAAACGAGGAATGCAATATATCTTAAAAAGTTTAAGCTATCACCCCCCCCCATTTTGTAATATAATCAAAAATATTCATTTTTATAAGGAGAAAATATTATGAAAAAGCTGGCTTTAATAATTGTATTAGCGGGGTGGCTTGCAACATTTGCATTTGCCAAAGAGATTGATGTTGCTCAATCCAAAGGGACAGGCCAAAGTGTCATCGTTTCGCTCACACCTGAGCCCGCTTCTTATGAAGCAGATAGGGACGCGGCGCTTGAAGCGGTATTTAACGTACCGCTGGATGCTTCTTCCGTTCAAAAAAACAATGTCAAGCTAAAAAAAATTGCAGAAACGCAAGAGACGATGATAGACGGCGATGTAGCCTACGACACTACACAAAATACCGTCGTCTTTACACCGGATGCATTACTGGAGGAGGGCTACTATGAAGTAGAGTTTAAAAGTCTTAAGCCTACAAAAGAGTATAAAGATCAACAGATCAAAGAGATTAAGTACCGTTTTTACGTGCCTGAGGTAATTAATGGACATAAACTGCCTCCTGAGCCTGATGCGGCGACCAATAACGCCACTTTACTTGGGATTGATATCAATGATAATGGCGTGAGAGATGATGTAGAGAGATATATTATTATAAGATATGCATCGGACCCGAAATATTCAAAAACCAAAACAGCCATAGCATTGCAATATGCATGGGCGAGTCAAAAGGTGCTCGAAAATCCTACCATTGAGAGTAAAAAGCATATAGATGATGCCCTTGATTGCCAATATTATTGGGTTAATAAAGAAACGGATAAATATACAAATAGCTTGTCTGGATTTGAAAAAGGTCAATACAGACGAAGTTTAAAAATTTTAACTGATCCATCACTTAAAGATCATATTTATAATACACATGAACGTATAGAAAGAAAGTTTTCTTTTAATGCGGCTTTAAGTGGTAATATATTTGATGGTCGTAAAGAGAGTATAGAGAATTGTCAAGTTGATATCAATGCATTAGGGGAGTAATCATGAAAAAATTATTACTCTTGATTGTCTTGGCAATAGGTTTATCTGTATTTTCTAATGCTGAAAATATCAATGAGTGTAAAACAGATATATATTATGGAAACGGTGTTTGGAATGAATATGAGGATGCTGATGATAGTCGATGGGATTTAGAAAGTCTTATTGAAGATGAAATTATTAATAGAAATCCATTATTAGAAGTGAAATATGGAAAAGTAAAACTGGTTTATAATTGGGGACAAGGATATGTCCTAGATGTTTTGGAAGTCTATTATCAGCTTCGTGAAGCCGGCCAGTTAGATGGCATAGGTTTTTACCTGGCAATTGCAAGATTGACAGTTGGAAATCCGGAGATTATGTTAGGTGCAATGACTACGCAAGCTTTAATGGAACCATTTACCAGAGATTGGGAAGCTGGAAATGTAGATGAGATGTGGCAAAAATACTATAATGAAAGCTTTAAATTAGGGCATAGGGTTTTATTGGTATCACATTCACAAGGAAACTTATTTGCAAATCGTATTTATGATATGATCGATCCTACAGGATATAAAATTTATTTTGCCAATCTTCAGGTTGCATCACCTGCAAATGAAGTGAAAGCACCTAAAGGTGATCATGTTACATTATATGGTGATCCTATTATTAACCCGATACCGGAGAGTATGGCTGGAAATGCTAACGGAAACCCTGGACATGCATTTGTTGGTGCATATTTGGATCAGGAGGACCCATATACAAAAATAGTTACAAAAATGAAGCAACTCTTAGAAACGCTTGATAGTGAAAGTTCTCAATGGGAAACAGATCAAGAGTATGATAAAGACACCTGTGATTACCGTATCACCGTCAAACATCGTTTTGATGATGAGATCATCATGGATGAAGAGGTCTATCCATTCGCTCCATCTAAAAAACTTTATCAAGTCAATGGCGAGTGGGTGAAAGCTTCTTGTGGTGGTGAGAATATTTTGGATGAGTGGGAAGGGAAACAGACTAATGAGTGTTTGATGATTGATAATCCTAAAATAGAGAAGATAGTAGGCGATCTTTGTAATAGTTCCTTTGTGTATGATCCATCAGAATTTGAAATTATTTCTTATCATGCTATGGGTACAAGATATGCATATGTAAGAGTAAAAATTTTAGAAACTAATGAAATAAAATATGCAACACCATTTAATCTAGAAGGTTCACTCTATTTAGTTAAAGGTGATCTTTTCAATGATGGTCATTATCAAAATAGATGGGTAATAGCTAGTTGTGGAGGTTCAGAAATATTTAGCGTTTGGGAAGGAAAAGAAAATCATGAGCAATGGATGATAAATAATCCAGAAAAAGAAAAAATTCTTGCTAGATATCAAAGAGACCATGAAAAAGAAGTAGTAATTGATACTTTGGGGAGTATCATGTGGCAAGATAATATCGATTCTGTTACTATTCGTAAGCAGTGGATAACAGATGGAAATTTTAATTTAAGAAAATTATTTGACACTTCAGGCGATACAGCTGCAACATATTGTGAAAACCTAACTTTAGCTGGATATGACGACTGGGTGTTACCAAGTGGAGGTCAATTATATACGTTAAATTCTGAATTGTATCGTAATGGTGACTTAATTGTTTTTGAAAATATTTTACCTTCTAGTAATTATTGGTCTTCTTCAAGTTACAAGTATAACTACTACCATGGAGAAGCATATCATTACCCATATACTAGGTATTATGATTTTGATAAAAGAACACAACTCAATATACGATGTATAAGATATATGACAGATAAATAGGTTTTTCTTAACTCGTTCCACATCTTCTCTGATGTGGAATGGATAAATCAGTCAGATCGTTACTCAATCTCCACTCCTCTTTTTGCATAAAATTCGGCCCTGAATGATTCAAATCTTCCTTGCAGGATAGCTTCTCTCATCTGTTTCATTAAATCAAGATAATAATAAAGATTGTGTATGGTTGCCAGTCTGAAGTAAGTGATTTCTCTGGCGCGAAAAAGATGGCGCAAGTAAGAACGGGAGTAGGTTTGACAAACCATGCAGTTGCACTCCGGGTCAATAGGCATTTTGTCGGTAGTGTATTGGGCTTTCTTGATATTAATTTTTCCAAAAGAGGTAAAAAGTGTGCCGTTGCGTGCATTACGTGTGGGCATAACACAATCAAACATATCTATTCCTCTATAAACATTCTCCACCAAATCTTCTGGAGTTCCTACGCCCATAAGGTAGCGTGGTTTATCTTGAGGCATAAATTGCGTCGTCCACTCTACGGTATCATACATATCTTCATTGGCTTCTCCTACGCTTAGTCCTCCTATTGCAAAACCGTCATAATCCAAGGCACAAAGCTCTTTGGCGGATTTTTCACGAAATGCTTTATCCGTTCCCCCCTGGATAATTGCAAAAATATTTTGATCAAGACCGATACCTTTTTTTTGATTTGCCCTGTGGTACTCTATGGATTCTTTTGCCCATCTTGTGGTGCGCTCGATACTTGCTTTGATGCGTTCTTGAGTCGCGGGTAAAGCGACAAGATCGTCCAGTATCATCATGATGTCTGAGCCAAGGTTATTTTGGATATCTATGACTTTTGTCGGTGTAAAGTAGTGTTTGCTGCCATCCAGATGGCTTCTGAATGTGATGCCGCCTTCATCTATTTTTACATTATCGGAGAGAGAAAAAGCCTGAAATCCGCCGCTGTCCGTCAAAAAACTTTTAGGGAATTTTGTAAATCCCTGCAATTTTCCCATGGTATTGATGATTTGATCCCCCGGACGGATATAGAGATGATAGGTGTTGCCCAGTATAATCTCTGGATGAATAAAAGATTGTAAATCAGTAGCATCGAGCGCCTTAACTGCTCCTACAGTGCCTACGGGCATAAAAACCGGTGTCTGGATGGTGGAATGGGCAGTCTTGATGGTGCATGCTCTGGCTTTCCCGTCCGTTTTATCTATCTGAAATTGCATTGTGTTATAATATCCCCCAAATTAATGACGTTATTGTACCGCTTTTTTGGTTACAACCGCGCTATGAAAGAAAATTGTATGAAGAATATACTTATCTTGGCTGATGGCAGTATTGCTAGACATTTTATCGAGTGGGTAAGCTGTAAAAGAGTAGTTAAAAACAAATACTCTATCGTATGCCAAAAATCCAATATGATACCTGAGAAAAGTGGTAAAAATATCTCTTTTGTTAAGGCTGACCCGACAAGCTATTCCAAAATGAAAAATATTATGGATGATGTAAAATACAGCCTTGTATTTATTGTCATGGACACAATGGAAGACACCAGATATGCATTAAAAAATATTCGTCTTATTGATAAAAAGACAAGAATCGTTTTGCTTAATCAGTGGGACAATGCCGAAATGGCTCAGGCTGAAGAGAATGTCACCATTGTATATAGAGACGAGCTTATTGCCGCACATCTTTACAGCCATCTTCCAAATGTGCCTGTGGTGGCTCAAAATATCGGATTGGGACGCGGTGAGATCATGGAGATACTTGTTCCTTTTGGCAGCGCATATGCCTATAGGCATGTAGGTTCTATTATGCAGCGCAAATGGAAAATTGCAGCTATCTACCGCGAGGAAAAGCAGATTCTTCCCACCAATGCAACCATGGTTTACCCCAATGATACCCTGCTTGTTTTGGGCAAACCTGTCGTGTTGGACGGTGTGTATAAAATGATCAATAAAAGAATCGGCCTTTTTCCTGAGCCGTTTGGTAAAAATCTTTATTTGCTAATAGATTTTAGGGTTGACAGTGAAAATGCATTGCTTTATTTGCAGGAGAGTATTTATCTTGCGAATGAACTTGAAGATAAATTTCTTTATGTGCGTGTGCTTTATCCAAATAACTTCGAACTTATCGAAGCATTAAAAAAATATGAATCGGCTAACGTCATGCTCTCTGTTTGCTATAGCGATAAGGACATTAGAACACTTGTAGAGTATGATATTCAACAATATGATATCGGGCTTGTTCTTGGCAGCCTTAAAACCTTTGAATCAAAGCAAATCAAAACAATACTTCATGCGTTAAAAAAACTTGTCTACCTTTTTGGCGATAAACAAATTTACAATATTAAAGAGGCTGTTGTGCTTATGAATGAAAAAGAAAAAATGGAGTCTATTTCGTCGACTGCCTTTGATTTTGCAGAAGAATTGGGTATAAAATTGACCCTTGCAGATTTTGATCCCGAGGGAGATTTTGAAGCAAAAAAAATGGTAATAGAACATTATGAAACCATGGCACAGATCTTTAATACCGAAATTCATATTGAGCAAAAAGTAGCTAATCCCATTAGAGAGATTGAAAGAAAAAAACAGATACTTCAAATTGTGCCTTTTGAAAAGGAACTGGTCCATAAAAATTTTTTATATTTTCTCTCTACCAAATCACACAATTTTCTTCTTGCAACGCAAAGGCATCCCAAGCTGCTTGTTCCTTTTGAGGAAAGCGAAGGATAGTTTGCGACGCCCAGCGCGGTATTTTCAATCGTTTTTAGGTGTAATATTTATTTTCACATCGGTTCTTCACATCAGAAATTAACCACAATTGAGATAAAATAAAGTAATTTATAACGCATACAAGGTTTTTTCTGATGATAGTTCCTATAGAATTGGTTCATACGCAAAATATAAGATATGATATTACCATTGATGATTTGCCGCAACTTTCCTTTGACACCAAAGCTGTCATTGTCACCAACCCCACAGTAGCAGGGCATCATCTGGATACACTTTTGGCACATATAACCGCTTCAGAGCTTCAGGTGGTGACCATACCTGACGGTGAAGAGTATAAGAATCTTGAGACCATTGAGAAGATATTAAATGAACTTTTTGAATATAAGCTTGACAGAAAATCACTTCTGATTGCTTTTGGCGGAGGAGTGATAGGGGATATGACAGGGTTTGCCGCAAGCCTTTATCAAAGAGGAATAGACTTCATTCAGATTCCCACAACGCTTCTTAGCCAGGTTGATGCAAGTGTGGGAGGCAAGACCGGTGTCAATAATAAATACGGTAAAAATCTTATCGGAACATTCTATCAGCCCAAAGCGGTCTACATAGATCCGAAATTTTTAAGAACACTCCCGCCGCGTGAATTTGCAGCGGGCATTGCTGAAATGGTAAAAATCGCTGTAATGTTTGACAAAGCCTATTTTGACTTTTTGGAAGATGCAGATTTTTCAAATGAAAATATACTCAAAGAAGCTATTGCAAAAAGTGTTACGCTTAAAGCGTGGGTAGTAAATCAGGATGAAAAAGAAGCAGGTATCCGTGCCGTACTCAATTATGGCCATACCTTTGCGCATGTCATTGAAAATGAAACAAACTACACCGCGTATCTGCATGGCGAAGCTGTGGCCATAGGAATGGTTATGGCCAATGCACTTGCGGTGGAACTTGGATTTTTTACACAGCACGAAGCAAATCAAATCAAAGTATTATTGCAAAAAGCATCGTTACCTACATATTATAGTATCAAAGATGTAGATGATTTTTATGAACACTTCTTTTTAGACAAGAAAAGCGCAAAGGGGAGTATTAAGTTTATATTGCCAAAAGGATTGGGCAGATTTGAAATTGTGTCAGATGCAGATGAGGCGGTCGTCAAAAAAGTACTTCGTAGTTTTGGAGAAAACAAATGATAAAAATATTTCTGACCGGATTATTTATTTTTTGTGCATTGGCATTTGCCGTAGAACAAAAAGAGACAAATGAAACCGATTTGAATGCCAGTCAGATAGTTAAAGCAAAACAAATAGAAGCCTCCAGCACTCTCAATAAAAAAAAAATCGAACAATTGCTTGCTGAAAAAGAAGTAGTAGACAAAGAGCTTTTAGAAAATAATATCTGGTTTAAAATCTATAGCAATTATCATACGTATAAAGAATTGGTCAATCAAAAAAGGACACTTGACGGCAAGATAGGACTTTTAGAAAAAAGAAAAAAGCGCTCAGAAAAAGAAGAAGAAGAGCTTAAACAAAACAAACAAGAGAGTTTAACGCTTTCAGGCAAACTGCAGCTTTTAAAAGAATACGAGAGCGACCCGTTTAAAAAATTTCTTACTCCTCCAAAAATTGAAAATGTTCCTGCGGTTGAAAATCCATTGGCGATCATTTCGGCATATTCTTATCAGGAAAAACTTCATTCCGATCAGATTGCATATGAGAGTAAGTATGAGTCCCTAAAGCATGTTTTAAGTAATCTCCATAAAAAAAAGGCAACCGCAAAAGATCTTCTCGTTTTGGAACCTGAAAATAAACAATACCAAAAGATTTCCGAAGACGTGGACGAACAGATTAAAACTTTCACTTCTGTGATGGAAATCTTTGAAACAACCAAGAATGTTTATACTAAAAAAATAGATGAGATTAAACTCAATCTCAAAAATGATATCGATAGGGAAATGAACAAAACGGTGAATATCGGTGCCATCGTTTTGGTATTTTTTATTCTTCTTTTTGTTATTAAATATTTTGTCAGAAGATATATGTCGGACAATGAGCGTTTTTATATCATCAATAAAGCGCTCAATATTACCTTCGTTACTTTTTTGCTGGTTATACTTTTGTTTGCCTATATTGAAAATGTGAGCTATTTGGTTACTATTTTAGGATTTGCGTCTGCGGGTATTGCCATTGCCATGAAAGAGTGGTTTATGTCACTGATGGGGTGGCTTACGATTATCATAGGCGGATCGGTTCATGTGGGCGACAAGGTGAAATTTGTCAGAGGCAATGTGGAATATGTAGGAGATATTGTTGATATTTCTTTGCTGCGCATGACGCTTCACGAAGATGTCTCTCTTACGTCTCTTATGCAAAACAGAAGAGCAGGGCGTATTATTTTTATTCCGAATAATTTTATCTTTACCGACATGATCGCCAATTACTCCCATGCAGGACTCAAAACAGTATGGGATGGAATAGACTTTGTGATTACGTTTGATTCAAATATCTCAAAAGCACAATCCATTGCCAAAGAGATTACCAGAAAATATTCCAAAGGATATACGGATATTACAAGAAAGCAGCTCAATAAACTAAGAAGCAGCTACAGAATAAAAAACACCAATGTTGAACCGCGTATTTATGCACTTATTGATACGTACGGCATCAAAATAAGCGCTTGGTATATGACAAATGCTTTTGCGACACTTACGCTTAGAAGTACAATCTCGGTGGAGATTATTTCACGCTTGCAGGAAGAAGAAGATATTTTTCTTGCGTTTCCGACACAATCTGTTTATATGGACAAGGATGTTCGCAAGCCTTTGCAGGGTGCAGAGACAAAAACAAAAACAGAAAGGACAAACAATGCAGGTTCCTAAAAAAATCTATTTTAAAACTTTTGGGTGCCGAACCAATCAGTTTGACACCCAGGTAATGATTTCTAAACTTAAAGAGTTTGAACTGTGTGACGATGAACAATGCAGTGATATTGTTGTCGTAAATTCTTGTACTGTAACCAATGGGGCAGACTCTTCGGTGCGTAATTATATTTCTTCTATGAAGCGAAAAAATCCCAATGCGAAAGTGATTTTGGCAGGATGCGGCTCGCACTCCAAAGGAGAGTCGTTGTTTGAAGAAAAAAAAGTTTTTGGTGTCATAGGCCACTCGGAGAAAGAAAAGATCAATGAGATTCTCAAACAGGAAAAACCTTTCTATCAAATTGGAGATCTTACACATATCGATTCTACTATTGTGGAAGAGTTTGTAGGGAAAAGCAGGGCGTTTATCAAGATTCAAGAAGGATGCAGCTTTAGATGTTCTTACTGCATTATCCCTTCCGTGCGCGGAGATGCCAGGAGCCACAAAGAGGCAGATATCCTTGCTCAGGTGGAAAAACTTGCAAGTAATGGTTTTGGAGAATTTATTCTAACGGGGACCAATGTGGGAAGTTATGGACAGGACAGAGGCTCTTCGATGGCCAAACTGCTCAAAAAAATGAGTACGGTACGCGGAGTAAGACGTATACGCATAGGAAGCCTTGAGCCCATACAGATAGATGATGAATTTAAAGAGCTTCTTTGTGAGCCATGGATGGCAAAACATTTGCATATCGCCCTGCAGCACACCAGCGATAAGATGCTTAAACTCATGAACCGACGCAATACCTTTGCAGCCGATTTGAAACTCTTTCATGAAATAGCACAAAAAGGGTATGCTTTAGGCACGGATTATATTGTAGGCCATCCCGGTGAAGACGACAAAGAGTGGGCAGAAGCGATAGACAGAGTTGAGCAGCTTCCGCTTACCCATATTCATGCATTTACTTACTCCAAGCGGGACAACACGCCTTCGGCAACCATGAAGCCTGAAGTCAGAGGCGATACCGCTAAGAGTCGACACAAAGAACTTACGGCACTTGTCCAAGCAAAAAATTATGAATTTAGATGCACATATAGACAAAATCTTGAGGTGCTGCTTGAAAACGGCAAAAATGGAATTTATCATGGTTTTGACCAATATTTCAATAAAATAGAAGTCAAAAGCGATGAGGATCTCAGCAGTAATTGGATGCTGCTTAATGATGTGGAGGTAGGTAATGAAGGAAATAAAATACAAATCTTATCTTAAATCTTTTGATCAAAAAAATGTAAGTATTATAGTGGGGTTGCTCACTGTGTTGGCAGGGCTTTTGTTTTTTTCACTTTTGAGAGATACAGATCAGCTTATTACCCACGCCCAGGCAAATGCCCTTTATACTGAAAATAAAATTCAAAAAGTCATTATTGATGAACCTTACATACGCCTTTTGGGTACAGAGGGAAGATATAAAATCTACAAAGAGGCGATCAATCAAAACGCTTTTTTTAGTAAATACCCGGTAGAGGTTCGCCAAGAAAGCGGGGTGATGTACAATCTTATATTTCTATCGATTGTTTTATCTGTTCTTGGATCGGTTTTCTGGTTTGCCAGACAAAAAGGCCTTGGGCAGACCAAAGAGTTTAGGGGCGGCCTGAGTGATGCCAATGAATTGCCTGCATACGAACCTGTGCAGGCACTTGCTTCTAAAGTAAAATTTTCTGATGTGGCAGGCATCAAAGATGTCAAGGAGGAGCTCGAAGAGATTATTGACTTTCTAAAAGAACCGCAAAAATATCGAGAGTTGGATATTCGTTTACCCAAAGGTGTATTGCTGGTGGGGCCTCCGGGTGTAGGAAAGACACTTATTTCCAAAGCCGTAGCAGGCGAAGCCGGCGTTCCTTTTTTCTATCAAAGCGGGGCTTCTTTTGTGCATATCTATGTCGGTATGGGGGCAAAAAGAGTCAGTGAACTATTCAGAAAAGCCAAACAAATGGCTCCCAGTATAATCTTTATTGATGAGATAGATGCGGTAGGCAAAAGCCGAGGAGAGTTTAGAAATGATGAGAGGGAAGCGACACTCAACCAGTTGCTTACCGAAATGGATGGATTTGAAGAGAGTTCCGGAGTTATTGTTATTGGGGCGACTAACAAGATAGATGTACTGGATGAGGCCCTGCTTAGAGCGGGACGTTTTGATAGACGTATCCATATTTCGCTGCCTGATTTACAGGAGAGAGTAAAAACACTTGAGCTTTATTTGATCAATAAACCAAATGAGGTTGATGTGCAGCAAGTTGCCCGCATGACGGTCGGTTTTAATTCCGCGGCACTTTCTACATTGACAAATGAAGCAGCTATTTTTGCGATGAGAGAAGGGCGAAAAGTTGTAAAAACAGATGATTTTGAAGCGGTAAAAGAAAAAGTTCTGCTCGGTAAACGAAAGATACTCAGTTTTACAGAAGAAGAAAGAGCGATTCAGGCGCGTTATCAAGGTGCCAAAGCCCTCATATCAACATGGCTTGATGTAGAATTTGAAAAAATAGGTATTGTAAATTCAAGATTTATGGCACAAGACCATGAAATTCTCTCTAAAACACAGCTGCTTTCCCGCATCAAAGTGTATTTGGCCGGAAGCATTGCGACAAAAATGCACTACAATGAACAGTTTACCAACGCCAGCGCGGATATTTCAAAAGCTAAAAAATTGGCATACAAGGTGATTCATGAATATGGCATGGGTGAAAATTTTATCATTACGCCCGATCAGGAGGAGCAGCTTTTAAGAGAATCCGCTTCTGCGGTCACTTCTCTTTTGGGTACCCTCAGTCAGGCATTAAATGAAATGACTGAATATCTTTTGGTGCATGAAAACATAGCACAAGAGGAATGCAGAGAAATTTTGCGTGAGATGTTCTGACTATGAAATTTTTTAATGGATTTTCGCTTGAGGGAGAGGAAAAATTTTTTAACGGTATTCTTGTGGATACGGATATGTGTGTGGCAGGGTTTAGCTATGGTGCACAAAAGGCATTTGAGTATGCTTTTGCATCTAAAGAACGAATTGATAGACTGATTTTGATTTCACCCGCTTTTTTTCAGACACAAAAACCCAGCTTTATTAAGGCGCAACTGCGATATTTTGAAGCGGACAAAGAAGGGTATATTGACCGATTTTTGCAAAATGTAGCTTATCCGAGTTGTACGGATTTGTATCCTCATTTGCGGCTTGGAACCAAAGAAGAGCTTGAAACACTTTTAACCTACACATGGGATAAAGAGAAGTTTAAATCCCTTCTGCATAAGGGGATTACCATAGAAATTTTTTTGGGAAGCAAAGACAAGATTATAGATGCAAATGCAGCATTTTCATTTTTTTCGCCGCTTGCAAGTACTTATTTGATAAAAGATGCAGGACACTTGCTCAAAGGTTAAGATTTATAAAAGGAGATAAAAATAAAGTTATAGCAACTTTATTTTGCTAAAAGAAACTCCTATGGGCATCATGCCCATAGGAGAAAGGACTTTATCTTCTGCGAGTGTCGTAGTAATCTTCACCGCGATAGCCATATTCGCCTTTTCTTGCTTTATAGCGTTTATTTTTATGGTAACGGTATCCTTGATGATAATAGTGTCCATTATGTAATTTGCGACCCTTGTAGTAGTAGTATCCATTGCGCCAAACACCGCCCGTGTAGTATCTACCATTATAATAATAGTATGGAGAAGCATATCTATTTACGTGACGATATCTATGGTGATATTGCCCTCCATAGAGTCTGCGCCCCTGATAGAGATAATATCCATTTTGATAAATTCCGCCATAATAATACCTGTCATTGTAGTAATAATACGGTCTGTCATAATATCGAGGACTATCGTAGGAGCCTATAATTGTACCTGCTACTGCTCCTACAGCAGCTCCTGAAGCAAATGCCTGCTCTTGAGGCGTACATCCCGAAAAGAACAGCATACTAGAAATAACACCGATTGCACCTAAATGCTTTATATTAACTCTATTCATGATAACTCCTTTCTAAGTTATTTTATATAATAGCATAAAATATAAACTTTATGTAAAATGAATTAAAAAATTAATAAACATATTTATTGATTTTTTATCGTCCCTTTTTATTTCTTTGATATTCGTTTCCTCGTTTTCCTTGCGTATGGCAACTGTCACAGATGGAAAAACGATAAGAAAAATCAAGTACTTTTCCGCAACGCCGGCATTTTTTTACAAAATGTCCTTTTCTTAGAGAATTTTCTATAAAAGTATTGAGTCGTCCTCTGGCTACTATGGCATTTTGTGTATCTTGAAAAAGATCTGGAAATTTAAAAGAAAGCCAAAGATAAAGTGAAATTTCTCTAACTCTGTCTTCGGCGTTTAAAAGCATATCGTTGGTTTGCGCAAAAGCCGGAAGGTCTCGGGGAGGGATATAGAGCACTTTGCTGCCCGCTTCAATTTGGCGAATGTAACGATGCAAGACAGATTCGATATAAGGTGAAGAGATGCTCGCGGGGGCACAGGCGAGATAATAACGGGTACGCAAATCAAGATCATATTCGCCAACGATAGCAGCTATCTCAAGCATGGCATCAATATTGGCAGCGACAAAAGGTCCTTCAAACTCCATGTTGTCTGCAAAAAAGCTTAGGATATCCAAGAGATTATCTGTTTCCAATATCTCTCCTATAAGCAGTACATGCTCCAGGCTTGCCATGACAGAAACAGGCAGGCTGAGATTGACAAGAGGACTATGGAAGGTCTTATTTATGGTGTAAAGAGTGTTTTCGTCCAGCGCACCCACATAGCCTTTCTCTTCAAAACCGTAGCGTCCCGCACGCCCGGCAATTTGCAAGACTTCAGTTGGAAGCAGCTCACGACGGCGCAATCCGTCAAATTTATTATCTTTTGCAAACAAAATTGTTTTAATGGGAAGATTAAGCCCCATGGCAATGGCATCGGTAGCAACCAGAATGTCGCTTTCTCCTTCCCTGAAGCGTCGTGCTTCTTCGCGTCTGACTTCAGGAGAAAGATTTCCGTAAACCACCGAAACGCGATACCGATCGCTGAGTTGCTGCTTGAGAGAAAGCACTTCGCGTCTAGAAAATGCCACAATAGCAGTTTGTTTCTCTATTTTTCGTATAGAAACCGGATGATCCATCATTGTCAGTTCATTTTTTCGTTCGAATTTAACTACCTCAAGTTCTTCTTGCAGGTATATACAAAGCTCCTTGACAGCGCTTAATGCATCGCTTGATCCTGTGAGTATCACTGTTTTGGCCGGTACACCTATGAGTGCATTCGCCCAAGCCCATCCTCTGTCACGGTCAGCAATCATCTGGATTTCATCTATAACACACACATCGACATCGATGGAGATATTCATCATTTCAATAGTAGAACTGATATGCGTAGACTCCTCATCGATAATCTCCTCCTCCCCTGTGATCAGGGAGACATGCACACCATTATTTTTAAGATTTTCATATCCTTCCAGTGCCAATAAACGCAGCGGAGCAAGATAGTAACCTGTTGTTGCAGCTTCAAGCGCTTTAAGCGCCGCATACGTTTTTCCGCTATTGGTCGGCCCCATGTGAAAAATTATTTTTCGCTTAAGTCCTCTGGCTAGTGGAAAAAGATTTTTAAAATCGCGAATGGTTTTAGCAAGCAGCTCTTCTCTTTTTTGTTTGGCCAAAAGCGGTTTAATGTGTTCCGTAAAATGAAACAGGATGCGCCGTTTCATCTTCTCTTTGAATTTTAGAGTGTGCGAAGCACGTATTTGGGGTTCTATAAAACGAATGATGAATTCATGAAATACCTCTTCAGCCATGTTGAGTTTTTCACAAAGCAAATACATTTCATCATAGACTTCGTCTACTCCAACCCTAAAATGTGCAAGAAGCTCATCGTTCACATGGTTGATATCATCTTTTACTGGCAGCTCTTTCCCTTGCCAAATAAGACTGTAAAAAAAAGGTTTTTCATACGATACAGAAGTGTTGTAATACAAAAGAGTGCCAAAGAGATCATGATGTTTTTCTTTTTCTATAATGATGTGGTCGGTGCTTTCAAATACATGATACTTATCACTAATATTTGTTAATATATTTTCAATCGTCTCATACGAAAGAGGTGCGTGATAAAGTGCGGATTCCGGAGGCATTTTTTTAAGCGCCTGGGCTATTTCTTGTTCGTTCAAATAGTGATGTTTTGCTTTCGTAATCCTGTCCAAGAATGCAGTGATCTCATTTATTTTTTGAACAATAGTTTCTTCTTTTATGCTTTTTAGCCGAGTGATGATTTCATCATCATTTTGTTGCTGCCATTCATCCATTGGCAGAGGCTGGGTTGTACAAAGCAATAATTTATTGAAGTCAAAATCATGCATTACAAAAGTAAAACCATGATAAAAAGTCATTTCGTTGAGCGTATTGAACTCAACATCTAACGCTTTTTCAAATTTTTTGAGTCTTGCTTGTGTTCGCAAATAACCAAGCTTGTTGAGTACCTTTTCTTCGGTGACCTTGGAATTTTTCGTATCTATGAAAGATTCAAGAAGTACGTTTTCTTCATGTTTTGTATGCTTTACATTATCAAGTATTTGAAGAATCGTTTCTACTTTGTCTAAGGGTCTATTGATATCTCCGCTGTAGGGTACGGCTTTATAGTTTTGAGTAAGATGGGATACGATTATCTCCCGAACACCAGCCCCTTCTTCACTCCAAATACGCCTAAGGACGCGAACCATCTCATCTTTTGTGAAATGCGGAAGCCTTACCTCAAGGATCATCATGAGTTCGATAAGTTTATCCTCATCTAATGTGGCAACCCCTTCATCAAAGGGAAGTCCATTGAAATAATTTCGTATTTTATTGTTAAGCTTTATAAGGTATTTTTTCTTTTTTTTTGCCATATTTATAGTTTCAATTTAATTTTTATAAGTATAGCATGATTTAAGACAAGATACAGCGGAGTACTAATACCGGTAATATTTATGCTATAATGCTATTCTATTTAAGCGTACATCGGTCAATGACTTAAATTTTGCAAAACAAACACACTAACTAAGCCTAAGACCGACCTATACACTCTATATGGTAGGCTCGTTCAAAAGGTACAATAAAATAATGTCATTTACAAATTTAGGGTTATCAGAACCCCTTCTCAAAGCAATTAAAGAGCAGGGGTATACTGTTCCCACGCCCATACAACAACAAGCCATTCCGGTAGTTATTCAAAAAAAAGATATCCTAGCCGCGGCTCAAACCGGTACAGGGAAGACAGCAGGATTTACATTGCCTTTACTTGAAAGGCTCTATCAAAATAAACCAAATATGAATAAATATCAAATACGCGCTTTGGTTTTAACACCTACGCGTGAACTTGCTGCACAAGTGGCTCAGAGTATTAAAGTATATGGAAAATATACGCCATATACTTCTGCGGTTGTTTTCGGAGGTGTAGGAATCAGTCCGCAGCTTGCAGCCATTCGCAAAGGAGTTGATATAGTTATTGCTACGCCAGGCAGACTGCTTGATATCGTTGGTCAAAAAGGTATAGACTTTTCAAAATTGGAATGTCTTATTCTGGATGAAGCAGACCGCATGCTTGATATGGGCTTCATTAATGATATTAAAAAGCTTATGAAGCTTATGCCGCAAAAGAGACAGACGCTGCTTTTTTCTGCAACTTTTTCTCCCGAGATTAAAGCGCTTGCATCGGGATTGCTTAATGACCCCGTACTGGTCGAGGTAGCACGGGAAAATACTACCGCAGATCAGATATCACAGGTGGTGCATTTTGTTGATAAGATGCGAAAGAAAGAGTTGCTATCGCAGTTGATCAAAACGAAAAACTGGAAGCAGGTTTTAGTGTTTACCCGCACGAAACATGGAGCTAACCGCTTGACGTCGCAACTTGAGGATTCGGGTATTCTTGCAGCAGCCATACACGGCAACAAGAGTCAAGGGGCCAGAACAAAAGCCTTGGCAGATTTTAAAGATAAAAAAATAAGAGTACTTGTGGCTACAGATATTGCTGCAAGAGGCATCGATATAGACCAGCTTCCTCATGTCGTCAACTATGAGCTTCCAAATGTGCCTGAAGATTATGTGCATCGTATCGGCAGAACAGGGCGTGCCGGAAAAGAGGGTGAAGCGGTTTCCTTGGTATGCATAGACGAGCATAAACTCCTTGCAGATATTGAAAAATTTATTAAATCCTCCATTAAAAAAGTGGAAATTCCTGCTTTTGTTCCGGATCCAAATATTAAAGCTGAACCTATCCAGAATGGAAGAGGGGGAGGACGCAGCGGTAACCAACGAGGTTCTGCAAGAAATACCGGAAACAGTACAGGCGCATCTTCGCAACGTTCAAGGTCGTCACGTAGCCCGTCAGCCACAAATAACACCGGTATTCGCCAAAAACAAAGGTAAAATAAATGAAAAAAATTTTTAAACTACAAGATGAAAAAAAACATGCAGACCGTGTACTTGAAGCGATAAAGCATGAGATACGCAAATATGCAAAACGTGAATCCAAAAAAAAGCTGCCCGAGGGCACATCGATGTATTGGGATTTTGATTGTCGTATCGGGCAGGATTTTCCAAGTTCTCAAGTGGTAAAATTTGAAGAACTTGCCAAGGCTCTGGACAACACTAAGGAGTCCGGATGGACGGAATGCTATATTGAGATACTTGCAAGGGCCGCGAACAAACCTTTCAAAACACCAAAACCGGTGTCGGAAGAATTAGAATCTAAAGAGTCATAAAAATCTGTTTTATCTATTGCGCTTTAATTTGATCTCTTCGTATTCCGGACTGAGAGTAAACATCAATTTAAGGTCAGCAGGGCTTGAGGCATATTGGTAGGCTTGCTCTTCTGTGATTTTGCCCTCCAATGTAAGATCAAACAAAGCTTTATTGAACGTAATCGAATGAAACATTTTGCCTTCTTTGGCAAGAGCATCCGGAATCTCATTATCTCTCTTGGTGCGGATAAGTTCTTGAATAAGAGGGCTTTTGAACATCATTTCAACCGCAGGTACCATTTCACCTGAAACCCCCCTAATAAGACGTTGCGAAATAACAGCAGCAATAGTAGAAGCAAGTGTTGCGCGTACACGGTTTTGTTCTTCGCTCGGGAAGATGGCTATCATTCTGTCTATGGTCTCACGCGCATCCAATGTATGCACGGTTGAAAAGACCAGATGCCCTGTGTTGACTGCCTGGAGAATACTTTCGGCCGTTGCGATATCACGAATTTCTCCTACAACGATGATATCGGGATCTTCACGCATCGCTGCACGCAAGGCCAAGGCAAAACTGTTGGTATGATTTCCCAATTCCCGTTGTTCAATAATGCATTTTTTATCACGATGCACATACTCTATAGGGTCTTCGATCGTAATAATATGGTGATGATAATTTTCATTAATTTCCTCAATAATACTTGAAAGAGTAGTGGATTTACCGCTTCCTGTTGTGCCCGTAACAAGCACAAGACCGCGCCTGAGATGCGTTAGGTTCCGTAAAGCCAGAGGCAGACTTAATTCCTCAATACTTTTAATATTCTTCGGAATAAGGCGAAGAGCGATTGAATAGCCATTGAGATGCATATAGATATTTACACGAAAACGAAAATCGTCATTGAAAGTATAAAGACCGTCAAATTCTTTGGTTTCATTAAAATCGTTATACTTATCTTTCATCAATTGTTGAACCAATTTTTCCATCATTGCATGTGTGATGACTTCTTGAGACAAAAGAGCAATGTCACTTTTTATGCGTGCATGTATGGGGCTATTGCTCTTGAGATGCAGATCTGCTCCGCCCACTTCAATTAACATATTTAACCAAGTATTTAATTTTTCTATAGAATTTTGATTGCTTAAAATCATATTGATAATTCCTGTCTTTAATTTATATATTTTACTATTTATTCAAATTAAAAACAAATGATAGGCCGAGCAAAATAAATAAAGTAAAAAATACTTATTGATTAACATAATATAAATTCTATTAAAAAAGTAAATTGGACACAGAGAGCACTATTTTGTAATAAAAATAGCAGTTCAATATGACACCATATTTTTTTACAAACGATCGGATTTTTTTTATTGCTATCAACTCACACAAGTTTGCAACCGTTTTCTGATCTTTTAAATTTAAATATCTATTTTGGAGTATATTCAAAATTATATTTTTTGATATTTAATTTACACAAACTAAAGCCTAAATGAATTTAAAACACGCCGCAATAATTTACTTTCTTCATCTAACAAATATGTATCTTCTGTATTGGTGTATATATTTTATGCAATTAATATTATTTAATTTAAATCTTGCAGCAAATACAACTCAAAACAGCATGTTATTTTTATACGGGCAACAATGTATGACTCTTGCTTCATAGTCATTTCCGGCGAGACATCCCCGCAGTACGGCCGTAGAAAGACTTAAAGAACAATTGTTCATAAAATTAGGAAATAAAATATTTATTTGTGAACAGTTGTTCACAATGAAAACAATGAGAATAATATTAAATGAACAGATGTTCATATCATCTTAAATTATATGCTTGACAAATGAACAATTGTTCACTATAATTCACCTAAATACATCAAAAGGAGTCTTGAATGCACGATGAGAGCGGGATTTCCATACCTTCAAAGGGCAGCAAAACCAAAGACAAAATCTTGAAAACTTCCCTGAAGCTTTTTGCAAGCAATGGATACACGGCCACTACCGTTAGGGATATAGCCGGTACAATGGGCATAAAGCAAAGTGCCCTGTATAATCACTTTAAAAATAAAGATGAAATACTTGAAACACTCATAAGTGACCTAACCTCCTCAGCAATAGTGACTATATTTGCCGATAAAGAGTCTCAGGAGCTTTATAAACAAGGAAAATCAGTACTGATGTCTATCGCCACTATTTTTAAACTTTTAAGCTTTGATGGGCAAAATGAAGCGCTATTTAAGCTGCTTATGCAGGAGATTTATCGCAATGAGCGTATCCGCGAAATCTATAATGAATACTTTTACCAGGAAAACGTCAAAAAACTTTCCGGACTTTTCTTTATGATGATGCAAAATGAAATGATTAGGTCCTCCGATCCGCTTTTGCTTGCAAATGAATTTTTTTCGCCGTTATTTTTCTATCAAATGCAGGTTTCTTTGCTAAAATTAGACAAAAAATCGACCTCTTCTATTGTTTCATTGTTTGAAAAACATGTAGATTATTTTTGGGATTCGATAAAAATAGAAAAGCAAACCACTCTTTTTTAGAATATACTAAAAAATATTATAAACAATACGAAGAAATATATTATAAAATATTAAGGATTATTGTATGAAAAACACCATAGACTATTTTGAATCTAAATCAAAATCATGGGATATGAATAGCAGTCGTGTTCAAAATGCAAAAAGCATTTCTGAATTTATAGTAAAGAATATAAATCTTTCTAAAAATATGGAAATTATGGATTTTGGTGCAGGTACCGGACTTTTGAGTTATTTTGTCGCACCCTATGTTGCTAAGATAGTTGCTCTGGATAATTCCCCTTCAATGTTAAAAAAATTTAAAGAGAAGCGTGATGAATTTGCTTGTGCTACAGAAGTGCTTGAGGAGGATTTGCATGAAATATATCCCGAAAGAAAATTTGATGGCATTGTCTCTTCGATGACAATGCATCACATTGAAGATATTGATACCCTGCTCTCTGGTTTCTATCAAGCATTGCATCATGATGGATTTATCGCCCTTGCTGATTTGGATAAAGAGGATGGCAGTTTTCATAGCAGTAATGCAGGGGTGTTTCATTATGGATTTGATAGAGAGATGCTTAGAGAAATAGCACTCAAAATAGGCTTCAAAGAGATATTTTTTGAGACAGCAAGTATCATTGATAAACCGCATTGTAAATTTTCAGTTTTTTTAATGACAGCTAAAAAATAACAAATCGGGTAAAATCCGATTTGTTAGTTTGTTTTTAAAGATTCAAAGATATATATTAGTGTTTTTTGATCTCAGACACAATAATGCCCCTAAGTGATCCTTCTGTAAAATCAACAGCCTGGTCTTTTGGATAATTGATCGCAAGAGATTTTTTGATTTCATTGCTTAAATCCTTTCCGTGACATTTCAGACAAGCCGCTTCAGTAATGAGCGGCTTATAAATTCTTGTAGTGTCCCCATCTTCAATTATTTTAATGTCATCCGTTGGGATAAAAGTTTTATCTGCAATTTCTTTCTCATATGTTTGAATCACTTGCATATCGATGGCATCAGGTGCATTTTTTTCATTTCTGCTTTTAAGCGAAGCGCGTCTTACCGTAGCATGATTTGGAAGCTTTTTATTGATCTCTTTGGTAATCTCTGTTGCCTTGGCCGTGCAAAAACCAAGAGCGCTCATTCCCGAGGGATCAGCTTCCATATGCGTTTGCAGTTGGCTTTTTAGCGCACCCCCCAACATTTTGATATATTCAATACCCTCTTGCTTTGCAGTTGTTGGAGCTGTTGCATTTTGCTCTCCTGCAAAAACGGAGACTGAAAAAAGCGCTGGAATTAATAGCATTTTAAATTTCATTTTTATTTCCTTTCTAATTCTCTTTACTTACATTTATTATATTTTTTTTTACTTAAGATTGGTTGGATATTTTGGCAGCGTACTAGATAATTTGAAATTTTTTGATATTCCCTTCCTAGCTTTGGGAGGGAGGGAGGGAGGACTTAGAATATTATAAATATTAAATGTCTTTTGCTAGGAAGGTAAATGTATGATACTCTTTAATTGTGAAGCGAGTGTGAATTTTTATCAAACTTTAGTATCAAAATGATTTAAATTATACCCCCCTCCTTTTGTGTAAGGGGGGGGTAGCAAGCAGGCAAGACTGTAAAACAATCAATAAGTATTGCCGCCGCCGCGCATCATGCCTTTGGCGTTGTTTGGATTTTGCATCTGTTGGGTTTGGTGCGCATCAAGTTCTTTGGGTGTGATAATGCCGTTTTTATCGGTATCGATATCTCCAAATGCCGGAGCATTGCCTGCATTTCGCAGCATTTTGCCTTCTTCGGCAAGTTTGGTCATTCGTTTGGTGCGCCCTTCTTCAAACTCTTTTGGTGTAATCTGTCCGTTATTGTCAAGATCATACTCTGCAAACTGCGGCTGATTCATCCCGCGGTTTTGAGCCATGCCGCCGCCGCGCATCATGCCTTGGCCGTTTGCCCGCATATTGTAGGATTGTCTTTCTTGGGGAGACATGCTTTGCATACGTTTTTGCATCTCTTGCTGAAAAGCCGCTCTTTTTTCTACGGGTACGCTCCCGCGCATATCCATAAGCTGCTCTGTACTCATTTGAGAAAAATCAGTAGCCCATGCCGTGCAGGCCAAAGTTGCCAATATCATTAGTCTTTTCATTATATTCTCCTTGAATATTATTACCTAAGCTTTTTTCGAAAGTATCGAAATCTAAGGAAACTTATTATATCCAATCTATATGAATCGTATATGAAACTTTTTCTCTAGGCGAATTTTGGCTATGATGCCGATGAAACATCTTCCAAGGAATAAAAAAATGGTACGGTATGATCTAATCGTTGTAGGATCGGGTGCTGCGGGCATCATGGCTGCCATTACCGCCGCCCGTAACGATAAAAAAGTTTTGGTTCTGGAAAAGCTTTCAAAAATTGCTTCCAAACTGAAGGCTACAGGCGGGGGTCGCTGCAACCTGACAAATACTTTGGACAATGAAACATTTATGGAATGCTTTGGGCGCGATGGACGATTTATGTCCCCCGCTTTAGAACTTTTTGATCATAATGCATTGACGGCTTTTTTTAAAGAGGCAGGGGTTGAAACCCATGCCCCGGACGGATATAGGGTTTTTCCTGTAACGCATAATGCTTCAACAGTTGTTGATGCGCTTCAAAACAAAATGGCAGGACTGGGGATAGAAGTGCTGTGCTCGCAAAAAGTAATCGCCTTAAATCATGAAGGCGGCACGATAACGGGGGTACGCACGCAAAAAGATATGTTTAGTGCCAAGCATGTTGTTTTGGCAACCGGAGGCAAAGGATATCCGATGTTGGGCGCTGAAGGGGACGGATATGCTTTGGCCCAATCAGTCGGACATAAAATAACAGAGCTTTATCCGGCCATGATGCCCCTTAAAACAAAAGAAAAATGGGTAGCTACCTGCAGAGCGGATACAATCGCCAAGGTAGAAATGCTTGTTAATATGAAAAAATATACCCACCTTAGAGCAAAAGGCGATCTTATCTTTACAAAAGACGGCATTCGCGGTCCTGTAGTTTTGGATTTTTCTCGAGAGATAACCCCGCTTTTGAGTAAGTTCAACGAAGTGCCTTTGCTGATGAATCTCACCAAAGGAATGAATGAAGCGCAGCTGCTGCAGCATTTTAAAACCCAAATAGCGAATGATCCTCATTGCACTACCTTGCAGTTGCTTCAAACGTTACTGCCGGAGTCTGTTGCTGCGGAGCTTTGCAAAATGGCAGATGCCGATCCTTTGCTTTCTTTTGGCAAGCAAGCCGGAGCAGTCAGAGATAAACTGTTAAAACTCTTGGCCTGGACTCCCCTAACCGTCATCGGTCATGACGGCTTTAGCAAAGCCATGATCACAAGAGGCGGAATCAGCCTTAAGGAGATAAATCCCTATACGCTTGAAAGCAGAAAACTCAAAGGGCTTTATTTTTGCGGAGAGATCGTCAATCTTGACGGTCCGTGCGGAGGCTATAATCTCCAGTGGTCTTTTTCAAGCGGCGCTTTAGCCGGAAAATTGAGCACATAGCATTTGTGCAGCACATGATTATTTCTGCGCGTTTGCGCTAAAGAGCGTTCCTAGCGTTTGCTTTTGATTTAAAAGATAGGATTCCGCTGCGGATAGATCAAAGCCGCTGCATAGAAACATTTGTCTGTGATGCCTCATCATATAATGAGCAGCTTTAAGCTTAGTGACAATCCCGCCCGTTGCAAACTCATTATTTGGGGTTGCTTCATCCAGCAGCGCACTTTCGGGAAGTTTTTGAACCAATGGATAGATTGCTGCATCGTTATACTCTTTTGGATTTTTATCATAGTATCCATCGATATCGCTCAGAATGACTAGCAAATTTGCATCAACGGCATCGGCAACATTGGCCGAGAGCTGATCGTTATCGCCAAAAAGCTGTTCGGGTGTTGAAGTAATATCATTTTCGTTGATGATTGGCAAAATATTATTTGTCAGCAGTGCATCAATGATTTCTTGGAACATTTTTGTTCTTCTTCTTGAGTCAAAATCATCTTCCGTTAAAAGAATTTGTGCGATATCGATATCAAATATATCAAATTTCTTTTTATACGAAGCCATCAAAATGGGCTGTCCGGCGGATGCCAATGCTTTTTTGCCGATTTGTTTTCTCTTGTCCAACTTGAGCGCAGAGTATCCGGCTGCCACTGCTCCCGAGGTTACCAAAATCACATCATACTTCAACTTAAGTTTCGCAATCAGCGAAACCAGATTGAGCATTCTTTCTTTTGCGATCTGGTTGTCCTGTGTCAATACGGCGCTGCCTACTTTAATAACAATACGTTGCATTTAACTCCTTTTTGTTTTTTTAATATCATCTATGCCTTAACTAAAATACCATAAGATTTTTAAATTTCAATAAAAAAAGTCTATTTGCTTGTGCCGGCGATTGCAATAATTGATTTTTAAAATACTATTTTTTTATTAATTATGATAGTATTATTTTATAGACGCAGAAAGGATACAGTATGAGTGTAAAAAATGCACTACTTTGGATGATATTTACTTTGGTTCCTTTGTATGCCAGGGTCGGTTTTGAATATGAGGGTATATCGGTAAACATGCCAGCATCTGATGCAAAAACCAAAACTATTGTTGTAAAAAGGCATATCCCCAAAGAATGTCTTAAGATACCTATCACCAATGAAACAGTTTGGACGGGAAACTATGCAAACCCAAAAGTTCCCGAAGCTTGCAAATCCACTTATGTCCACACTACGGGCAAGCTCACACCCATGATGCTGGATGAGGATATTGAAACCTACGGAGAGCTTGAAGTGCTTGCTTTCGTTAAAGAGATGCAGAAAAACGACAAAATGCTTTTAGTCGATGCGCGCAATGACGAATGGTACGACTATAGAACCATACCCGGTGCGGTCAATATGCCTTATCCTTATTTTAAAGATAACGATATTTTCAAAGAGGAGTTTGAAGAGATGCTAATCAGGCTTGGCGTCAAGACGGTAAAGAAAAATGAGTATGATTTTTCACATGCCAAAACTATAGCGGTTTTTTGCAATGGTCCGTGGTGCGCCCAGTCGTCATGGATGATCAATGCACTTTTGGAAATCGAGTATCCTCATGAAAACATCAAATGGTATCGCGGAGGCATGCAGGATTGGCTTGGCGCAGGCATGACGAGTACCCGCGAATAATTTATTTTAGAGAAAGAACATGCCTATGATGCTCAAAAGAAAAGGAAGCATGGCCAGCGTATAGATAATTTTTTGTGTTTTTGCTGCCTTGTAGACACCCCAAAAAAAGAGGCCGACCACCCCGATAAATCCTGCAAAAAAGAGATACCCCGCTGTATTGTCGGGGGGAGTTGATTTGTTTTGGGCAAACAGTGAAACAGAAATCAGCAGGAAAAAGAAAAGGCTTTTCATTGTTTTTCAATCTCCTCTTTTCCTAGTTTTTCCACCATCTTTATGCTCTCAAGAGCGTTATTGAGTATTTTTTTGGTCGAGGTGAGCGGTTTCATTCTGAGATTTGTCTGTTTTTTGTCAAGTTTTTCATTGCTGAGAATTTGCATGACTTCTTTTTCGAGTTCTGCAATGATCTCATTCATTTTCAATTCAATAAAATTTACATTCATGTTGTTTTGCGCTTTCTATTTATTAATTTGCTTTGGGCCTAAAAATTTTTATGACCTCTTCGTTTGCTTGCATGTATCCCCCGCCGATCAGATCGATGCAGTAAGGCACGGCAGGGAAAACTGCATCAAGGCACTCTTTTATGGATTTTGGTTTTCCCGGAAGATTGATGATGAGCGAATTGTTGCATATCCCGGCTGTTTGGCGGGAGAGAATGGCTGTAGGAACGTATTGCAGACTCACGGCCCTCATCTGCTCTCCAAAACCGGGCAGCAGTTTTTGACAGACATTTTCGGTTGCTTCCGTAGTTACATCGCGTGCGGCGGGTCCTGTTCCGCCGGTTGTGACGATAAGGTCGCATTTTGCGTCACGTGAAAGCTCGATCAGCGTAGTCTCGATAAGGTTTTGCTCGTCAGGTATGCATCTGTAGATATAGTCACACTCGTTTAAAAGATAGGCTTTCATCGTTTCCATGATCGCCACACCCGAGACGTCTTCATAGATACCCCCACTCGCCCTGTCGCTTGTCGTTACTACGCCGATTTTGATCTTGTCCATGCTCTCTCTTTTTTATAATAAATTAATGCGGCAATTATAGCAAAAATGATTGAGTGTTCAATGACGATGCAATCGCATCATCATTAAAAGATTTTGAATTGTGTTAAAATATACTCTTATGATTTCGTAAAAAGGCTTTTTATGACGCAAAGACTAAAACACTATCTATCAGAATACAAGAAATCTCTTTTTCGTGTAAATCAAAAAGAGCTTTCCAGAACTTCAAAAATGCTTTTGGCGATATTTTTGTTTACTATATTTATTATGATAGGATGGGGGTTGGAGTGGCAGCTTAAGCAGGAAGAATCTCCCGGCAAAGCGTATGGTTTTGCATGCAAAGAGCTGATCAATAAAAAAGAGGATTTCAGCTTTAGGGATTTTTCAAAATATACCTATTGGCAAACGGACGATAAGCAGAATTTTTACGGAAAAGATGCTTTCGGCGAAGATGCGATGTGTAAAAAACTTGGTGTGCTGTATAGGGCCGTATTGGACAATGCTGCATTTGGCGCCAATCAAAAAACATTGATAGAAGTTCAAAAAAAACTTCAAGAAACAAAATACAAAATACAATCGCTCAAAGATTCATACGGTGATTTGCTCCTGGAAAAAGTAGCGAAGCAGGAAAAATCAAAATCAATTTTTTCTACCGATAGCACCAAAGTCAAGCAGGAGATGCAGAAGCTTCAGGATAATGCTTCAGAATATGAAGCACACATTTTAAAACTTAGCGACTTGAGCCAGTACCCTGTGTATGGTACTTTTATCGACTATTACAAGGCGCACAAGGATGAGCTTAAAAAAGCTTATGAAAACAAAGTACGCTATTTTTCCTTTAAGCGGACGATGCAGGCTTTTGCTTTTTTGATCCCCGTGTGGCTGCTTTTTTATCTCGTATATAAATTTATGTTGCGCCGCGAATACTATATCCTGTCGCATTTGACTTTGCATGTAGCCAATGTGGCGGCGCTGTATGCGCTTTATTATCTTGTGCTGTTTGTCTATGGTATTATCCCGGAACTTTTCTTTGAAAAGATCATCGCTTTTTTTATGCAGCACAATATGGTGATCGTTTTAAATGTCCTGGCGATACTTTTTTTTACCGCTCTTTTTGGGATTATTATCTATAAGATTCAAAAAAACGATACCACGGGAGTCAAAAAGCGCAAACAAGAACTGCTAAACCTAAAAATGGGAAAATGCTCCGAATGCGGATGTGTGATCGACGGCGAGTACTGTTTTGTGTGCGGTTTTCACCATACAACGCTTTGTAGGGCATGTCATCAGCCGACCTTGCGCAAGGGCGAATTCTGCCGCCATTGCGGCGCGAAGATGCAAAGCGGCGATGCTGTGTAGCTATCAAGCGCCTATGGCTCTTCCGCTCATTTTTTCGGGCGCTTTCGTATTTACCGAACTTTTCGCCGAACTTTTAATACTTTTTAAAATGCTTTCTGCCGAAATTGTTACAAAAGCTTTTTTCCAGCTATCTTTGCTGATTTTGAAGATGAGATTGATCATTTTGCTTGTTGTCTTGCAGGGTGGCTTATAACTTTTCTAAAAGGTATCATAGTGGATTTTACAAAACCATGTTTTTCATAAAATTTATGGGCTTTGAAGTTATCGCTATCACTAAGGAGCGTTACACGCATACATCCTTTCGCTTTTATGCTTTTCGTAATAAATTCCATCAAAGATGAGCCGATATCTTGCCCACAATACCGCTTATCTACGATCATATCTTCTAAGATAGCTACTTTTGCCCCCAAAGCCGTTGAGATGGTATATAAGATATTTACCATCGCAACTATTTTGTCATCTTTCTCAGCAACAAAAATCTCTCCTATACTCTCATCTGAGATTATTTTTTTTAAAGCTCTCTGTTGTGCCATCGCCTAATTGTTAAATTTATCTAAAAGCCTTTTTCAAAAAACTTTTTTAACGATATAATATCAGCATGAACCCCATAACGTATCTAACGCAGCATCCGGAAATAGTGTTATACCATGCCCTTTTGACGCTCAGCGGTGTGGTGGCATTGGGTGTGCTGCTTCATCTGCTTTATCAAAGGCGTTCTTCAAGCGCCATCGCAGCATGGCTGATGTTCATATTTCTTCTGCCCTATGTTGCCTTTCCTTTATACCTTATTATAGGCATACGAAAACGCAAAAACCGGTACAAAAAAGAGTCCGTTCTGCCAAACAGTGCCAAAAAACCAAAACACACCCCGGATACCGCCCGCAACATGCGGGGGAACGGCCCTCTGTACGATGCCGCTTTGAACGCCCGCATGGAGCTCTTTTTTGATGCGTCAGAAGCATACACTGCCCTCATGCATGCCATCGAGAATGCCAAAAGATCCATTCATATCAGCATCTATATCCTTAAGTATGACACGATCGGCAAAAGCATTTTAGGTATACTTACAAAAAAAGCGAAAGCGGGTGTGCAAGTCAAGCTCTTGATTGACTCTTTGGGTTCGGCCTCCCTTTACCTGATGCAATATAGGCTTAAAAAATTGAGAGATGCCGGTGCGGAAGTGGAATTTTTCATGCCGATATTTGAGATGCCTTTTAGAAACTATATCAACCTGAGAAACCATAGAAAAATATATATTTTCGATGACCAAATCACGCTAAGCGGAGGCTCAAACATCTCCCGGGAGTACTTTGCCGTCCCCAAAAGAAAAAGCGAATGGGAAGATATCATGTTTTTGATAGAGGGCGAATCTGTCGAGAGCTTTTTTGAGATATTCGCTTCAGATTGGTACTATGCCTCGAAAAAAAAACTTGCGTTCAATCCTCCAGAGGAGATAAAAAAAGCGGACATCTATGCACAAATCATACCCTCAGGGCCGGACATGCAAAGAGATACGCTTTATGAAACACTCCTTGGTGCCATATACGGCGCAAAAGAGAAGATCTTTATCATCACACCCTACTTTATACCGAACGACTCGCTTGTGGAAGCCCTCATCATCGCACGCCACAGAGGGGTAAATGTCACTCTTGTCACCCCAAAAGAAGCGGACCATGCCATTGTCAATCTTGTACGATGCTCCTACATGAGAGAGCTTGAGGAAGCCGGGGTGAAGATCTGTCTCTACGAAAAAGCCATGCTTCATGCAAAAGCGATCATTTTTGATGAGTATAGCGCAATGCTGGGAAGCGTCAATTTTGACAACAGAAGCCTTTTTTTGAACTATGAGGTGGCGGCATTTGTCTATTCTGACAAGATCATCGCACGGATGCTCTTGTGGACCCAGATGCTCATGGAAAACTCCTCTGTCGGTACCAATCAGGCAAGTGATGCAAGAAAAGTGTTTGAAAACCTTCTGCGCATTCTCGCACCTCAACTTTAAGGAAAGAGATGTTTAAACCAAAGCGTTTTGATAAAATTCTAAAACACCAAGAGCTAAAATTGAGAAGTGAGTTTAGCGTGCTTTGTTGGAATGTTGCAAAACTCACCCAAAAAAGCGTGTATAGAGAGTTTATAGACAAACTTATAAGAGAGCATGACTTTGATTTGCTCCTTTTTCAGGAAGTCAAAAGAAATCTCTCTTTGGAAATGGAGCTTCATGACTACTCCTATATACTCTCTCCAAATATCCAGACACGAAAGCATATTTACGGCGTGCTAAGCGCGTTTAGGTCGTCCTGCCATGAAGATATCTGCCTTCTTAGCAAAAAGCGCGAGCTTATGTATGCCACGCACAAAGCATCACTGATTACCCACCACATGCTCCCGGATGAAAGACAGCTTCTCGTGGTCAATCTCCACGCTATCAATTTCGTACACAATAAAGATTTCAAACATGAGCTTGACTATCTCTTCGACACCATTCAAAACCACCGCGGTGCAATGATCGTAGCGGGAGACTTCAATACATGGAACAGGCAAAGGGTGGAGTATCTTTTGGAGTTTGCAAAAAAACTATCGTTGCAGATGGTGACTTTTGACGATGAGTCAAATATAAAAAAAGTCTTTTTAAACTCTATAGACTATATATTTTACAGAGAGCTGAACCTCACCTACTCTGAGGTCATAGACACTAAAAAGATATCCGACCATAATCCCATCATAGCTAAATTCAACCTTTAATGTATCGGTTTTAGATCCTTTTTAATATCTCATCAAGCAGCGAAGTGCTGAGCATCCTTTTGAGATAGCCCAAAAGATAGGTCGCTTTGGTGATGTAGTATCTGGGTTTGGGTTTTTCAGAAAGCATGATGCGGTGCACAACGATGGCTACCGATTCGGCGGTTTCATTGAAAGGGACTCTTTTTTGGGTTCCTCCAAGGCTGTGTTTGTATTTTTCCGCAAACACGGAGTGTTCGGTATCTACGTTTTCTTTGAGGTTTTTGATCGCATTGGGGCGGAAACGGCTGGTAATGGGGCCGGTATTGAGCAGTACGGGATAGATGTTTGTGCCTTCAAGCTCCAGGCGCAGCGTATCGGTGAGCCCTTCGACGGCATATTTGCTTGCGTTGTAGGCGCCTCTGCCAAAAAGCGAGATGAGTCCCAGCACAGAGCTGTGCTGGATGATCTTGCCGTATCCTTGTTTTCGCATGACCGGGATAAGCTGTCTGGTGCACTCGTGCAGTCCAAAGACATTCGTTTCAAACTGCGCTTTGAGCACATCCGTGCGGATATCTTCAAGCGCGCCGGGCTGTCCGAAGCCCGCATTGTTAAACCACGCGTCTATCGTGCCCTCTTTTTGAAGCACTTTGGCAATGACGGCGCTGATCTGCTCAGGTTTGGTTACGTCAAGCAGCATGGCCTCTTCAAATCCAAGTGCTTTGAGATTTTTTACGTCCCGGGGGTTTCTCGCTGTGGGATAGACTTTAAAGGATTTGTCTTTGAGGTATAAAGCTGTTTCAAGCCCTATACCGCTGCTGCATCCGGTGATGACGATATTTGCCATAAAAATTATTCCTTTGTATCCAAATGGGCTGTGAGTGTGCCTACGGCTACATTTTTGCCGCGAATATGCTCTTTGGCAAACTCTACGATCTTGCCGTGGAAGCGTGCAAAAACCGCGTGCAGCGTGACGGGCTTTTCATAGCATTGCACGATCTTGCCAAAGTGGGCCTCGATCCCCTCCTCCATCCATTCTTGCAGCTGCATATAGTCCTCAAACGTGTACCCTAAAGCATCCATCAGTCTTTGCGTATAGCTGTCAACGACAAAAACTTCGCGTCCGCATGCATAGCACAGGATGGAGTCCGCGCTCTCCATGCCTATACCTTTTTGCGAAAGCAGCCATTCCCTGTCCGCCTTTTTTTTAAAAGCTTCAAAACCGCCAAAATCCTCAATCATATGTTTGCATAGCCGCTGAAGCCTTGCAGCTTTGGTGTTGTAAAAGCCGCTGGGTTTGATCAGTGAGGCGATTTGCGCCAGATCGCAACGGCTCAGTGCTTCAGGCGAGCAAAGCCCCTGCTCTTTGAGTTGCGCAAGAGACATCTCTACCTTTTCCCACTTGGTTTGCTGTGTGAGGATCGCTCCGATAACCACTTCAAAGGTGCCGCTGTTTGGCCACCATAAGGGATCCCTTTGTGTGCGAAGATACCCCATTTTTTTAAGTGCACAAAATAGATCGTAACTGCTCTGCACAAAAACCCTTTATTTTTTTGAAAGTATAGCAAAATTGCGATTTTATCGAGAAATCGAATCAATCGTTTTTGTATCCAGATGCAAAATGTAAAAATTGCACTCCGACTGACATAATACATGCGATATAATACCGGATAAGTCAATAAAAATATTATATAATATAAAAGGCGTCAAATGATAGAGTCGGGGTTTATGTATTTGGCTGTTTTGGCAATAATGGCGGCATCCATAGTTTTCTTGGAGCAGCGAATACAAGCTAAGATCTTCAAGTATCTTCCGGGCATCGTCGTTCTGTACTTTGCGGTGATGCTTTTTTCTACTTTCGGCGTATGGCAAAAAACAGAAAGCATCAACACTGTTTATATAACCCTCAAAACCAATCTTCTTCCGGCAATGATTTTTTTGATGCTGCTTGGAGCGGATATGCGCCAAATATTTAAGCTTGGCAAAAAAATGCTGGTCGCATTTTTTCTTGCTTCTTTGAGTATCGCGCTGGGATTTATCTTCACTTTCGCTCTTTTTCATACATATTTTGAAGCTGACGCATGGAAAGCGTTTGCTGCGCTTAGCGGTTCATGGATGGGCGGTACGGGCAATATGGTTGCTATACAGGGGGCGCTGGATGTTCCCGATAGCAAGATGGGTTACGTTCTTCTTATCGACTCTATTGATTATGCGATATGGGTGATGATCCTTTTGGCCCTGGTCCCGATTGCAAATCATTTCAATGCATGGAGCAAAGCAGATACTTCCGTCATCGATAGAGTGAGCGAGAAATTGACACAAAACAAATCCAGCGAAAAGATCGATTTTGCGTCTTTGTTTATGCTTTTGTCTTCAAGCCTATTGGTTTGTGCATTCAGTCAGTATGGGGCATCTTTTTTGCCCGAAACATCGTTTTTGAGTACTTCTGGCTGGGTTGTACTTTGCGCAACGGTTTTTGGCATCTTGTTTGCCATGACATCCTTGGCGAAACTTGCAGGCTCAATGGAGCTTGGAAATATAATGCTGTATCTGATCGTGGCACTTGTGGCTTCTCGTGCAAATTTTTCAGAACTCACAGAAGCCCCCCTGTATATCTTTGCGGGATTTATGGTGATTGCGGTGCATGGGGTATTGATGGTTATTTTTGCCAAACTTTTCAAGCTTGATCTTTTTGTTATCGGGGTAGCTTCACTGGCAAATATCGGCGGAGTGGCTTCGGCACCCATCTTGGCCTCGGCATACTCAAGGGCCCTTATCCCGATCGGAGTACTTATGGCGATGATGGGGTATGTCATAGGGACATTTGGCGGTTTAACGGTAGGCAAAATCCTGCAAATGATTAGTGCTTAATTTTTTTAAATATTTCACGATTTTCACACTGTATTTGGATAAAATATCACTTATTTATAAAGGAAATAAAATGAAAAAATATCTTAAGTACATTGCGTTGGCCGGGGCATTTTCATCAGCAGCTTTTTTTGGCGGTTGTGCAACGGATGATTATGGTTACCCAAATGGGTATGGCTACAATGATTACGGTTACTACAACGATCCTTACCGTTCTTCTGTGTTGGCGGTCTACAGCTATCCCTACTATACTGACAGACCATACTATATTTATGGGGGCAGATATTACTATGGCGGGTACTACCGTGACGGATACTACTATTATCGTGGGCGAAAATTGCGCGGCGGGAAATTTTATCAGCACCATCACACCAAGCATCGAAGAGACGTGCGCACCATAGATAGAACGCCTCAGTATCAAACTCGCAGCACACTGGGCCGCACTTACCAAGATCAGGATAGATACCGCTATATTAATACGGCAAGAGAGCGCCGAAATAGTGAAGCAACACGAAATTATCAGATACAAGAAACCAGAAGCACGCTTCAAAACCGTGACGGTTACCGCAACATGAATATTAACCGTGAAAGAGAGCGTAAAATTACACAAAAAACACTTGCCAATCAAGAGCAACGCCGTAATTTTGGTGTAAATAAAGAAAATAAATACAGAGAAAGAAACGCCTACCAACACAAGATACAAACACGAAAAGAGGAGCCAAAAGTAAGAGAGACGTATCGCAACAGAAACGATAACGAGGAAAATCGAGCAGCCAATCCTTTTGAGCGAAGATAGCAAACCCTGCTTTATAAGAGGGAAAATGGCAAAATACAAAATAAATACCATTTTCCTTTCAGGATAAAACACTAATGAAAATCAAAGAGATCAGAACAGTTCTTTTTAAGGCGCCGCTCAAGACCCCTTTTAAAACAGCCCTTAGAAGGGTTGATCAGCTGGAAGATCTTGTTGTTGTTGTCGAGTGCGATGACGGCAGCGTAGGTTATGGCGAAGGAGCTCCCACTCCCGCAATCACGGGTGAAACAATTGGCTCAATGATTGCAGCCATTGAATACATCAAGCCTTCACTTCTTGGGCTTGATATGGAAGAGTTTGATACCGTCTTACAAAAAATACACAATTCAATAGTGAAAAATACGACAGCAAAATCTGCAATTGAAATCGCCTTCTATGATCTTAGGGCCAAAAATCTGAAGCTTCCTCTTTACCGCATGCTCGGCGGAACACAAAAAGTTTTTAAAACCGATATTACCATCAGCATGAACCAGATAGACAAAATGGTATTTGACAGTCTTGATGCGCTTGAAAGAGGATACGAGATACTTAAAGTTAAGGTCGGTGACAATCCGCAAAAGGATATCCAACGAATCAGGGCGATCTGGGATGCCGTGGGCAAAAAAGCAGTCTTGCGGCTTGATGCCAACCAAGGATGGAGTGCCGCTCAGAGTGTTGAAGTGCTCCAAAGTCTCGAAAAGGCAGGCATAATGCCCGAGCTTATCGAGCAGCCTGTAAAAGCAGACGATCTTGCGGGACTCAGATACATTAAAGAAAGAGTGCAAACCCCTCTGCTCGCAGATGAATCAGTTTTTTCAATCAAAGATGCCATCACCCTGCTGGAACAGCACGCCGTAGACTATATCAATATTAAATTGGCAAAAACAGCGGGTATCACCCAGGCGCTCAAGCTTGCAGATATTGTGAACGGCTTTGGGGTCAAATGTATGCTGGGCTGTATGCTGGAAGGCCCTTTTTCTGTAGCCGCCGGCGCGCATGTCGCTTCAGCCAAAGCCCACATCATTACAATGATAGACCTTGATGCGGTGAGTCTGCTTTCACATAATCCGGTTCAAACTTCCGTGCAATTTGAAGAAAGTCAGATTGCACTTAGTGAGGAAATCGGATTGGGAGTGAGCCTTTTGTCTTAATTTTTGCAATCTAGGATTGTTTCGTATGCTATAATAAAAGAAGAAAAGGTTCGTTTTTTTGATAAGATAAAACACACAGAAGGCAAAAGATGAAAATGAAAATAGTAGGGGTATTTTTGTTGAGCATGAGTATTCTGCATGCAGAATATATTCTTAAGCAAAGCCATAGAGCCAAAAGCAAAATAGATTTGATGCCTCAAAATAAAGTTGCCGATATGAAATCCATTCCTCAAGATCCTGCGTACTATGCAAATCAGATAAAACCATTTTCGGCACACAAGCAGCAGGCACTTGATAAAGAGTTCAATAAAAAGTATTTTTATCCTTGGGAGCTAAGCAAGCTGGATATACCTGCGGATGATTTTGGATGGGAAGAGCGTTTTGTTGTTCAAAAACCTATTTTCAGAGAAAATGGAAAAATAATACCTCCTTCAATCTATGGCCAATGGCTTGAAAATGCCAATATGTCACAAATAGACACCAAAAAATACAAAGCAATCACCATACGCCATACGGATGTGAAGGCATTGCCTACTACAGAATCATTTTACCGTGACCCTAAAAAAGTCGGAGAAGGTTTTCCGTTTGACTACAATCAAAACTCTACCTATCACATCAATGTTCCTCTTTATATTTCTCATTTCTCTAAAGATAAAAGATGGGCGTTTGTGCGCGGTGCATATACATTCGGCTGGGTGAAAGTGAATGATCTCGCTTTGGTTGATAAAGTTTTTATCGAAACATTTAAAAACGGAAACTATGCAATGGTAATCAAAGACAACCTCAGGCTTTATCGCAACAACCATCAAGAAACCATAGTAAAACTCGGATCTCTTTTCCCTGCCGCAAAAGATCAAAAACACTATCTGACTGCCTCAAGGGATACCAAAGGCAGAGCGCATATTCAAAAAGTAAGTGTACAAGACCCCCGCACCATAGCTAAAAAACCTCTTGCTTTTACACCTCAAAATGTAGCAATGCTCGCCAAAGAGTTCTATGGGGAGCCTTATGGTTGGGGCGGAGGCTATGAATGTCGTGACTGTTCTGCTACTACGAGAGATTTTTTGGGAGCGTTTGGTATTTTTCTGGAACGCAATTCCGGCAAGCAAGCAAAAGAAGGTGAAAGAATTTCAATCGCCGGTTTGCATAAATCCCATAAAAAAAGAAAGATCATCACAGAAGCCGAACCTTTCAGGTCCTTACTTTATGTTCCCGGACATATAGTGCTTTATCTTGGAGAATATAAGGGGGAACCTGTGATAATGCATACCTATTGGGGTGTGCGAAAAAATGACGGCACCAAACTGATTACGGGGCGTACGATCATTACGAGCACTGAACCCGGAAAAGAACGTTCAGACATCAAAGAACAGAGCAAATTAATTAATACGCTTCAAACGATTGTTTCGTTCTAATGCGGTACTTTCTTTTTTACCGATGTTAGGCTAAAATACGCTCATGAGAAAGAATGAAAAAATGAAACTATTTACAACGACTGTGAATGCCGGAAAATTTAAAGGGCATAAAATAGAGATACCTGATATCAGTACAACCCGAAGTTCAAAAGCAATACTGAGAGAATCGCTTTTTAACACCTTGCAGTTTGACATTATAGATAAAAACTTTGTAGAGGTTTTTGCCGGAAGCGGTTCTATCGGACTGGAGGCGCTAAGCCGTGGTGCAGGAGAGTGCTATTTCATCGAATATAATAAAGCGGCCTTTCATGTCTTGGAGTCCAATGTCAAAAAACTTGATCCAAGCCATTGCCATCTCTTTTACGGTGACAGTTTTGAAAAATTTTCGGTTGTTTATGAGTTGGTAAAAAGAAGCCATGAAAAAACTTACTTTTACTTCGATCCTCCTTTTTCTACGCGTGAGGGAATGGATGAGGTTTATGATAAGACTATGGCACTCATACAAAGCATAGAACCTGAAGTATGCGAGATGGTGATCGTGGAGCATATGACGAACTTTGAAATGCCTCATACAATAGGCGCTTTAAATTTTTTCAAACATAAAAAATTTGGCAGAAGCACCATGAGTTATTATCGACCTCTTTGAGGACTGATATTTTCTTTACTTTTGCCGGAATCGGTGCTATACTAAATTGAAAAAAGGGTTGCAATGGATTATAACGAGCAGATGAAAAAATATTATGAACGATGCAATATAGATCTGCTGAAAGGCCGTCTTAAAGCATCTTTGGAAAAAGCCAAAGAAGAGATTAAAGAGATCAGGGTGGATGCATTGGACCTTGAAAATATGGTCTTGATTGATGTGAGAGAAGCAGATGAATTCTCTACCGGTATCATACCTGCCAAAAAGATTTTTACCATTCCAAGAGGAAAATTGGAATTTGCGGTTGATGATACTCTGGTCAATGTCAGTGACCGTCTTGTCGTTTGCTATTGCCTTAAAGGTGCACGGGGACTGCTGGCTGCAAAGTCATTAAAGGATCTGGGCTTTGAAAATGTAGTGAGCCTTCAAGGCGGTATAGAAAATTGGGTTAAATCAGGCAAATCGATCAAGAATTATCTTGGTTATTTTACACTTGAAAAAGCGTAAAGATCCATGCCATTATTATCATAAAAAGAAAAAGTATGAGTAAAAAAGAAGATCATATCGCCCTCTTTATAGATTGCGACAATATTTCCCATAAAGCAATCGAGGGTATTATTAGTGAATTGAGCAAATACGGTATTGTAAATATACGTCAGGCGTATGGCAACTGGACCAAAGACAATCTCAAAAACTGGGAGGAAAAACTGTTGGAATTTGCTATCAAGCCTATTCAGCAGTTTGACTACTCTAAAAATAAAAATGCAACTGATATTCTGATGACGATTGATGCAATAGACTTGCTTCACACGAAAGATATCGATGCCTTTGCTTTTGCGACCAGCGACAGCGATTTTACCCCGGTGGTTATGCGCGTACAGGCAGAGGGAATCAAAGTCTACGGCTTTGGCGAGAAAAAAACCCCAAAACCCTTCATGGCGGCATGCTCGCAGTTTATTTTCACGGAAAAATTAATGACGCCCGAGAGGAAAAATCCAAGCAGCAGCGAATCGAGTCTCGTTCAGGCCCCCATACGTAAAGGCGGAAAAGAGATGCGTGCAGATACATGGCTGGTTAATTTGCTTAGAAATGCCGTGGAGCAAACTATGGATGAGCACGGCTGGGCCAATCTTGCAGACGTGGGTCAATATATTAACAACAGCTCTTCCTTTTCGCCTGTCAATTATGGCTATAAAAAACTAAGCAATCTTATGGATGAGATTGACTTGTTTGATATCTATTTGGATGAGGAAAGCAAGCAGATGAGTATACGGGATAAGCGGTTTGGCAACTGACAGGTTTTCTAAACGTTATCGCTCCTCTTTAAACCTTGATTTTCCCATTGTGCAATATGCGGAAAGAGCAAACGGAAGAGCTTTGTATGACAGTTGCGTATAGCGCAGGCATTGAATACTTTACACTTTTTTAATATATAGTGATATTATAATGATATTAATTTGCAGGTGAGCAATCAAAAATGAGAAAATATATCCTTCTTTATTTTATTACATTGGTTTTTCTTCAAGCAAATATTATGGATTTTATGCTATCCCCTTTCAAAGATAGCAATGAATCAAAACCGCAGATGTCTGAAATAAGCAAAAAAGAGAACAATGCATCCGATTCTCAAAAATCCCAACCGGTCAAAATAGAAGAAAATGTATCCAAGTTTCAAACGGCCAAAGCCGAAGATAAAGGTTTTTTTAAATCCGTCGTATCCTTTTTTAAAAAAGAAGACAATACAAGCAAACCTATAAAATATGAAAATGCCAAAGAGGGAAATACCGGCATATTTGATTTCATCTTTTCCGTTTTCAGGGAAGAAAATACAACCCAACCTCCAATATCTGACACCATGAAGGCGGATCTGGTCATGATCGTTAAATCGCAAAATGCTTTGTATCTTTCAAATAAAGGAAAAGTTTTCAGAACCTATAGAGTTGCTTTGGGAAGCAATCCCATAGGGCCTAAAGTGGCAGAAGGAGACAAAAAAACTCCGGAAGGTTTCTATACACTCGATTTTTTTAAATGCAACAGTACGTTTTATAAAGCTTTTCATATCTCATATCCGAATGCGCAGGATATCGCAAATGCCAGAAAATTGGGCAGAAAACCCGGCGGACAGATAATGATACACGGACAACCCAATAACAGGACATGGGCAAAAAAATATATCAAACCAAACGAGAATTGGACGGCGGGGTGCATAGCGCTTTTAAATAATGAAATGGATGAACTATTAAAATTTGTTGAGGTGGGGACCCCTATCCTTATCAAACCGTAACGGAATTGAAATCTATTTTTGTTTTACGGCCGGTTCTTCGTACTCTCCTTTTACCAGTCCTGCTTCGTAAAGGAAAGGCGAAGGCTTATACTCTACTTTTTTTTGCTTGTCGTATTTAGCCAAAGAGAGATAAAGTCTGTCTTTGGCTCGTGTTACAGCAACATAAAAAAGTCTTCTCTCTTCCTCAAGACTCCCGCCTCTGCCCATCAGTTTCCGATTTGGAAACCTTCCGTCAACTAAATCTACCACATAAACTTCAGGAAATTCTAATCCTTTACTGGCGTGTACCGTAAGCAAATTGACACCCTCTCCTTCACTCAATTCGTTTCCGCCAAGCACCATGGCATTTACAAAGCGGCTCAAATCCTTATATTGGCGCGACAAATCAAGAAGAAGATTTGCCTTGCGCATGATACGCTCTTTGGCCTGTTTCTTTTTTTCCTTATCGATTTCGCCCGATTTTAGCCGCCCTCTTTGTGTGGAGAGTATCTCCACACTATGTTCATAGAGTGCAGACGCGATAACGGTGCGTAAAATTTCAGCAGGATTTTTAAGTGAAACCACCTTGGATATCAGAGTATAAAAATCTTTAAAAAATCTTACACTTTCCTGTGTCAATTTGGGGTGTTTCAGCAAAGGATGCGCATAAATAACCTTATCCAGTTCCATATGGTTAAATCGTGCTGCAGATCCTATCTCATGATCATCATCAAAAAGCCCCAGTTGTATATTTTTAACAGGATTGAGCTTTGGAATATTGTGATTTTTAGGCGAAAGTACACCTTGCATTAAATATCCATTGCCAAAATGCAAAAAGCATTGAAAAAATTCTTTTGAAAGCGCTGAGCCTATACTGTTTGCATATTCAAATATATGGATAAAAGCCATCATATCTTTAGGATTAACCAGCAAGGAGAGGACGTCCAGCAGAAATTTGATCTCCTTGGTGTCAAAAAAACTTGTACCTCCTTTGCGCCTACAGGGGATTCCTACTTCGCGTAAACTGGCTTCAATTCCGTCCGCACTGGAATTATTTCTAAAAATTACGGCGATATCATGATTTGGGATATGTGTGGTCTTGATGGAATGTGCGATAGACTGATACTGTTCAAACAGGTCATTAAACACCAAAAGTTTGGGAGGATGACTTTTTCCTGCGCGGCCTACTTCAAGTTTTTTAGGATAGATGCGTTCATTTCGCTCTATGACGCGATTTGCAAGAGAGAGTATTGGTGCAGTGGAACGGTAGTTGGTTTTGAGTGTAAAAATTTTAGCATTTTTATAGCGGTTAGAAAAGGTCGCAATGTTTTCTATGTTGGCGCCGTTAAATGCATAAATACTCTGATCATAATCTCCAACACAGAACAATGAGCGCGGCTTGAGCGCGTCTATCAATGCACTTTGCAGGGTATTGGTATCTTGGTATTCATCCACCAGTACTTCCTGAAATGGCATGGACGATATTTGCAGGTGATTTTTCATACGCAAAAGAAGATCATTAAAAGAAGCAAATCCATACTCCAGCTTTTCTTTTTCAAATTCTTCCGTGATATCCATGTAGATATCCATTAAAGTTTCATGCTCCGGATATTTCTCTAAAAACCAAATATCAAATCCTTCCAGGGAGGCATTTTGGTACAAGCTGTACATTTCATAGAGATAGGTAGCCGAAAATGGTTCGACAGGAAGATTCATACGTGAAAAATGACGCTTTTCATAAAGGCTTCTAAAGAGGGTTTTGAGTTCCGAAGGTTGCTTGAGAGCCAAATTGGGATAGATTTCTTTAAGCCATCTATAGCATACGGCATGAAAAGTGCCTGACTGTATTTTGGAAACTACCTGTTTGGGGAAAAATCGTTCAAGACGGGCAATCATCTCTCCCGCAGCTTTGTTGGTAAAGGTAAGCAATAGTATTTTTGAAGGCTCTACGCCTGTATGCAAAAGATGGGCAATACGTCCTACAATCGTAGATGTTTTGCCTGTCCCGGCACTTGCAATAATAAGATTGTGTCCAAGGGGTGCCGTAGCAGCACTAAGCTGTTCAGCGTTGAGCGTGCTAAGAGGCATGGATTAGAGTTGACCAAGGATGTAATATGTTGGTTTATTTTCTACTTTTTTAAGAGCAATTTTATATTTTTTAGACCAATGGTCAACCAGCTCAGCAAAAGCAGAAAGATTATCTGCATTGCTGTCCTCATCGCATTTTATTTTTAAGTAGTTTTCAGAGTTTGACATTGCTATATAGCCTTTTTCTACGGCAAGAGCATCTTGAAGGGAGAGCAAATGTTTTGAGAAATGCTCAAAATTTTTTGTATTTGAAATTATTTTACTGATTTGCTCAAGTGTATGATTGTTTTGGGGGTATCCCAACTGTGCCAAAATGGCTTCGGGTGTTAAGTCAATATGCATTTACTTTCCTCTCTTATTTAATCTAAAAAGAGATTGTATCAAAACTTTGATTAGAAGCGAGTGACTAGAAAAGCGTGCTTTTTGGGCGCTCGAGCCTATCAATAAGATCCCTATAGTGCTCAACGTTTTGTAATGCTTTTTCGTAACGCCAGCGCAAGATAAACTCTATAATTTCATTTTTCAAGACAGGATCTAATGTTTCTGCTTTTCCGAAATAACCCAAAGAGATGTTTTTTGCTTTTTTCTTCCCGTTTTTGTCCGGCTCGTAGGTAATGGCTATAATCTGTATGTACTTCCCTTCTCGCACCTCGCCAAAATCCTCCTCTTTCAAGCCGACACCGCTTAAATTCATAGCTTTATATATAAATATTTTTTCAAAATCAGGCGATTTTTCGAAGATTTTCAGTTTTTCATATAAAAATTTGAGACGCTTTGAATTCTCTTTGCGCACGTTCTCAAATTCAGTGTTTGTTTTTGGAGCAGTTTGTATCGCAGGCTTATCTTCAATGATAGTTTCCGGTTTGACTGTAGCAACAGAGCTTTTCTCTTTTTCTACCAATTTATCTTCCAGACGGTTGGCGAGTGCTTTAAGCTTATCTAAACTGCTAGACATAATTCCCTCTTTGCATGAAGTTTCGTTTGATATCTTTTCTATATTAGAAAATATTTTACAAGATATTTTCTAATATATTGTTTAATCATAGTTCATAATATTAATTTTTATTTTTTAAGTGTGAAAAAAATTTCTGCTTTGAAAAGGAGGCGTTGTTTTGCTTTCTGCTGTGATTAACCATACTTTAGATAAAATCTCAGTAAATTTTGATTAAGGAAGCATATAGAATGGATTATTTACAGATCAACGGCGGGAGAAAATTGAGCGGCAGTGTGACAATTAGCGGCGCAAAAAATGCCGCTTTGCCCATTATTGCAGCAACCATACTCAGCGATAAAGATGTAACCCTTACCAATCTGCCTAATGTTGTAGATATCCGTACTCTGCTCAAGCTTTTGACGATGCTTGGCGGCAAAGTTGAACACGAAGGGACAACAGCCAAGATCAACAACGGATCCATAACATCAACCAAGGCAGTTTATGAAATTGTTTCTCAAATGAGAGCGTCTATCCTGGTGCTTGGTCCGCTGCTGGCACGGTTTGGAGAGTGTGAGGTAAGTTTGCCCGGAGGATGCGCCATTGGACAGCGTCCCATAGATTTGCATCTCAAGGCACTTGAGGCAATGGGGGCAAAGATAGAGATTAAGGGCGGCTATGTGCGCGCAGAAGCGCACGATGGGTTGCATGGCGCCAAGATCATCTTTGATAAGATCACCGTCGGAGGTACGGAAAACATAGTAATGGCAGCATCTCTTGCCAAAGGGGTTACAAGCATCATCAATGCCGCCAAGGAACCCGAAGTGGTACAATTGTGTGAAATGATTGCCGATGCGGGGGTTCGGATAGAAGGTATTGGCACCAACGAACTCACTATCTACGGTACAGACAGAAAGCCGCTCGCCTTCCAACCTGTGCAGATTATTCCTGACCGTATCGAAGCAGGCACTTATCTGTGTGCAGGAGCAATTACGGGCTCCGTGATTACTTTAAATAAAGTTGATGAACGGCATATCAAGGCTTCAATAGATAAACTTGAAGCGATGGGTTGCAGATTTGACTTAAGTGAAGAGAGCATTACTATCTATCCCCCCAAAGAGATTAAGCCGGTCAATATTACTACAATTGAATATCCCGGTTTTCCGACAGATATGCAAGCACAATTTATGGCGCTTGCGGTGATGGCAAACGGGGAGAGCATCATCGAGGAGCGTCTTTTTGAGAACCGTTTCATGCATGTAAGCGAACTAAACCGCCTGGGCGCAGACATTTGGCTGAAAGGCAATATCGCCGCCGTCAAAGGGGTGGACAGGCTTTACGGCGCCGATGTTATGGCAACCGACCTGAGGGCCAGTTCGGCGCTTGTTTTGGCTGCATTAGTGGCGGAAGGTACGACAAACGTTCGCCGTATTTATCATCTGGACAGAGGATATGATAATTTGGAGGGAAAACTCTCTGCACTGGGTGCGGATATTGTGCGAAAAAAAGAAGTTAAATAAATTTCAATCCTATTCTCTTTTGCAAAGCAAAAATACAAGTCTTATTTTGCTTTGTATTCGTATGCTTTTTCTCTTTTTTGTCTCCATATCTTTTTAAGCAATACTTTATCGATTTTCAATGGATCTGATATATTGCCGTCGGGACTTTCTGTTTTTGCGGGTTTATTTCCAACTTTGATACCGGAGGGTATCAAATCCAATGTGCCGTTTTTTTCTTGTATTGTGCCGTATTCATAATTGTTTGATTCTTTGTTGTATTTAATAATATTACCTTCTTGATCTTCTACCCAATTAAACCATTCGTCGCCTTTAAGTTTTCCCTGAAAAGTTGAACCGTCATTTTGCTTGAATTCCATAGGGCCTTGAAAAGCAGGTACGCAAAATGCAAATGTCAACATGCCTATAAATAAAATTAATTTTTTCATGTTTGATTCCTTTTAATTGGTTTTTGTTGTCAAATCTACACTCATGATATCTCCGGGAGCAGAAATATTGGTGATACTCACGCCGCTGCCTGTGCCGTCATATCGGTTTGAATCTGGTTCGGTAGAGGGAGTAAAACTCGCATTGTTTGCTTGAAAAAAGAGATTCATGTAGTCTCCTCTGTGTATATCGGAATCCAATCCTGGATTGTTCGCCTCTTCTACATCAACCAGTTTATGAGATTCATTTTCATTGCAGCTGTTTGTGGAGCTGCAGTCATTTAAAAGATTGTCATCGATATGCAAGATAGACAATCCCCCCTCAAAATCACCCGGCTCTTCAAGAATATACAATCCCCTGTCGTATCCGCTGTTTGCCCTGTTTTCTACTAAAAAATATTCGCCGCTGCGGCCGGTTGGAATTTTGTAAAGCATATAGTCTGCAGAAGAAGCGGCTTTTATCTGAAGCTCTTGGGCGTCGGCAACAACGGTCGGCACAACAAAGCCGCTGTATGCTTTGCTCCATCCTGTCATATGCACCGGCGTAGCGCCGGGATACAGATCGTTTTCTTTATACCCCCAGCTTCCCGCCCCCATCAAACCGAAATTTCCGATTCCCTCCGAGCTTTCATCGGTATCGTAAAGGTCCAGCAAGCCAAATACCGCATGCCCCAGTTCATGCGCGATAACACCTATGGTGGCATCATTGCCCGTAAGGGCATTAAAATGTTTTTCTCCAAACGCGGCATACACTCCTTCGTAATCGCAACTCATGAGTTTAACACCGTCAAGTGTAGGAGGCTCGACATTGATTGATGTGTCCATGCACCATTGGTGCGCCCAAACTCCCGGATGTGCTGACGTTGCAAGTTCACCGCCGGCTGCCAAAAATATAATTTGAAGCTCCTCAGAGCTGATTTTCCCGTTATCGTCGGTATCATACCGTGCAAAATCGATATTTTCGTTTGCGAGTATGGCCGCATTTTTTAATCTGTCTATCTTTGTTTGCAATTCATCGGGATGGTTTTCGTCTAAATACACCGTAATGATGCCGTCATTGTCTCCGTCTGTTTCTATGGCAGGCTGAAACTGAAATTTGCCATAAGAAATTTCTTTATAGTAATGATTGAGCTGTCCTTCATTTGCACCGAATATTTTTTGGCTCCACTCAGAAGCAGAGCTTTTAAATTCATAATCATTAAACTCAATACGGATGATCACAAGCGGTATGGTTCTTGTGGCTGCATGTTCATCTGTGACGTTCACATCCATCGTGTCGCTGTCTGTTGCGCCCTCATTATCAGTGACGGTAAGAGTTAACGTGTGGATTCCGGTCGTGGTCGGCGTATAGTCAAACGAAGCCGTATCGGCTAAAACGGTACTGCCCTTTTTCCATTGATAGCTTACGATAGTTCCGTCTGTATCGTTCCCGCTGCCGAGAATATTTACTGACTGGTTAACCTGCGCGGTTTTATCTATTCCCGCATCAGCCGTAGGGGTTTCATTTGATGTTTCAGTTTCTCCGCCGCCGCCACCCCCGCAGCCTGCCAAAGCAATGATCCCCACCAAAAAAACACCGACCAGATGAGAGTATCTCATGTGTCATCTCCTCTAAATTATTTTTTTCAGTATAACATGCAACCATGAAAACAGAATGAAAATCAAACCGTTTGTTTAGATTTGGTTGGTGCCCCTGAGCACATCCAGCACATTGGTGGCATAGGAACCTTTGGGCAGAACGAAACTCAGCTCATAATGGGCTTTTTCTTCGACATAATTTTTCTTTATTTCGGTGACTTGGACCCAGGCATAGCGTCTGGCGCCGAAAATTTTGATCTCTTCATCAAACTGCTCTTCAAAAAATCTCGCAACACCTGTGGCTCTTTTGGTTTTGCTTCCGGGCAAAAGGCCTGTAGGAGCAGTGTCTTTGGTTTCAAAACGTTCTGCTTCTTTCTCCAGCTCTTCTGCTTCAAAAAGTCTTCCGTGAGGATAGTGCATCATCAGATCCCCCTCAAGAAGCTTAAAGAAATTGGGTTGCGCCTTGACCCCTTTGAGTGCGCCGGAAGGAAGTTTCAAAACGTGTTCGGCTTCCTCTTCGCTGAACTTCTCAAGCAACAAATTAAGCTCCATGCGTTTGGCAAGCCATAAGTTAAAAAGATAGCTCTGGTAAGATCCCATCAAAAATTCACGTGTTTTTTTATCGCGGATCTTAAGTTCGCCGGACAAGAGTTTTTTGCCATCCATCCAATTGGTTCCGTCGGTACCGAAACGCTGGTTTCCAAAGTAGTTGGGTACGCCGTTGGCTTTGATCCATTTGAGTACGGAGTCAAGTTTATCTTTTTGTATGCCCAATACTTTTTTAAGACGGATATCAAAGCGATTGCCTTTGAGGTGCCCTACACGTATTTTGTTGTTGTGTCTGACGCTTTCAAGTATTTTGATCTTTTCATGGGTAAATGCAGCCAGCTTCTCTTCAAATTTTGCAGGCAAGGAGACCCATTGTATCGTCATAGCATGCTTGTCTTTGAGTCCGGCATAGCCCATATCCCGTCTTTTGATACCGACATATTGGGAGAGTATATCAAGCATCTCCCACGTGGTCAGTTCTTTTTTGCGGACCTTTAACACAAGGTGCTCGCCCTCCCCCGTAAACTCATAAAGAGGTATCTCCTCTACGGTAAAATCGCGCGGAGAAGAATTGAAAACAAATTCGTTTCGAACAGGCAAAGGATAAATGGGTTTCATAATTAACATATTCCTAAAATTTTAATTTTTAAAATGGTGACTTTCGCAGGAAAATCGTTCATCATTGTAAACCGCTTTTGCAAATACAGTCAGAGCAGTATCTGTCTCTTTGGCTATTGCCAAAACGGTCTCAAGATTTTCCGGAGAAAATCCCACAAGCATCTCATATTCTTCACCGCTGAGTCCTATTTTCGGATTAATGTCCGCAAGCAATTCAAATCCGTATCCGTTCGTATCCAACAGTTTATTGGTGTCGCAAAAAAGACCATCGGAGATATCCATGCCCGCATGCAGATACGGGCGTGATTTTTTGATAAATTCGGCTCGTAATATGGGTTCATAGAATTTGGAATCACTTGAGATTTTCTCTCCCCTCATGAGCCTTTCAAGATCCCGCTTGCTCTGCCCCAATACCCCCGTAAAAGCCAACAAATCACCCCCTTGCAGCCCTTTGCGCAAAAGCGGATAAGTGCTTTGCGAAACTATAGTAATGCACAGATGCAGTTTGTCCGCCCCTATCGTATCCCCCCCGATAATTTCACATCCATACACTTTTGCCGTATCCTCAAGACTTTTCATCAACTCGTCTATCTCTTGATTCTCAATATTTTTTGGCAAGGAAACTGATACGAGGGCGTATTTTGGCCGGGCATTCATTGCTATAGCATCAGAGAGGTTGACCAGCATTGCTTTTTTGCCAATTTGCGCCATATCCATCCAGGAGCGCTTGAAATGCACATCCTCAAAAAAGGTATCCATACTGTAAAGCATGTTCCCTATTACAGCTGCATCATCACCTATATACTTTGAAGTAAGTTTATTGATAAGGTATTGTTCTTTGTCTATTTTTTTCATTGCAAAATTGTAACATACTGCACCCTATTTATACATTTTTATAAAACTATTAAAGAAATTAATATTTACCAATAGATATAATAGAACCAAATTTACTCTAAAAGGACATAGTAGCCATGGATGTTAAGATCTATCAATATGATGCAGTCATTGTCGGTGCAGGACTTGCAGGGCTTGCTGCAGCACGGGAGTTGACTGCAGCAGGCAAGAAAACAGCTGTTATCACTAAACTTCACCCTCTAAGAAGTCATTCCGGTGCAGCCCAAGGGGGGATTAATGCCGCACTTGGCGAAGGCGATTCTACAGAGCTTCATGAATTTGATACGGTCAAAGGAAGTGATTATCTTGCAGACCAGGATTGTGTTGAGTTGATGTGCACCAAAGCACCAGAAACGATTAGATGGGCTGAACAGATGGGAGCTGTTTTTTCAAGAGACGATAAAGGTGATATCGCCATCCGTCCTTTTGGCGGACAATCAAAGCCTAGAGCCTGCTATGCAAAAGACAGAACAGGACTTACGCTTTTGCAAACCATGTATGAGCAATGTGTGCGTGAGAATGTTCAAATATTTGATGAATGGTATGCTGCAGATATTATCTACAAAGACGGTAAAGTCTCAGGTGTCGTCGCATTTGATATTAGAAATGCCAAACCGGCCATTTTCAATGCCAAAGCTACTATGTTTGCGACAGGCGGACACGCAAGGGCTTACAAGATCAACTCCAATGCCCATGCAAATACCGGCGATTCGCTCTCTATCGTTGCGCGTCATGGTCTTCCTTTGGAAGACATGGAGTTTGTCCAGTTTCATCCAAGCGGCCTGGGAGGTTCAGGTATTCTTATTTCGGAGGCAGCGCGCGGCGAAGGGGGAAGACTTTTTAACTCAGAGGGTGAAAGATTTATGGAAAAATATGCACCCAATGCCATGGAGCTTGCATCCAGAGATGTGGTAAGCCGTGCGATTATGCAAGAGATTCGCGAAGGAAGAGGCGTGGGCCCGAATAAAGACGCCGTAAGTATTGATCTTACGCATCTTGATCCTCAAATCATTCTTACAAGACTTCCGGAACTTAGAGAGTTGGCTATCACTTTCTTGGGGCAGGATATGCTCAAGGAACCTATTCACATTGCGGCAACCGCGCACTACTCCATGGGAGGGATTCCTGTAGATATCAACTGTCATGTGCGCAAAAACCCTAAAGAGCTTGTCGAAGGTTTTTATGCTGCGGGTGAGTGTTCTTGTGTTTCAGTACACGGCGCAAACAGACTGGGGGCCAACTCAGTTCTTGAGGCACTTCTTTTTGGAAGACATGCGGGTCAAAACATGCTTAAAGACTTAAGCACACTTGCACTCAGACCGGCAACAAGCGAAGATGCAGCCGTCATGCTGGCAGAGTATCAGTGGGTCAAAACAAACAACGGAAATGAAAAAGCAGCCAAGCTTCGAGAAGAGCTTCAGGAGAGCATGACAAAAGATGCAGGCGTCTTTAGAACAGCCGAGTCGCTCACTCGACAAAAAGAGAAGATCAAAGAGCTTCTCGCACGATACAAACATATCCGCGTGGATGATAAATCTTCTGTTTTCAATACCGAGATTCAAGAAGCGATCGAACTTGGACATATGCTGGAATACAGCCTTTTCATTGTTGAGGGTGCCTTGGCCCGCGAAGAGAGCCGCGGGGGACACTTTCGTGAAGATTTCCCGACAAGAGATGATGAGAAGTTTTTGAAGCATACCTATGCTTATATGGATAAAGATTTCAATATTACACAAGAATATGCAGATGTAGTTTTAGGTAAGTTTGAAGTTAAAGAAAGAACATATTAAGGAGATAGCAATATGAATGAAACAAAAAAAATAACCATAAAAGCATTTAGATTTAATGCTGAGACTGATTATCTGCCTTACTATAAGACTTACAAGATGGAAGTAGGAAAAGATGAATTGGTTCTTGATCTGCTTAACCGCATCAAATGGGAACATGACGGAAGTTTTTCCTATAGAAGATCATGCCGTCACGGGATCTGCGGATCTTGTTCAATTAAAGTAAACGGCAAACCGGTGCTCTCCTGTAAAGAAAATGTGCACGACATGATCGAACTGTTTGGAGAAGAATTGATTTTTGATCCGCAAAGCAAAAAACGTGCTGTCAAAGATATGATTATTGACAAAAAAGATTTTTGGGACAAACATCATGCGGTCAAACCTTATGTAGACGGCAATGTGGACCCTCAACCTGCACATGAAACCCATATGACCAAAGCGCAGGTTGAAAATTTTCTTGATGCGGATTATTGTATTCAGTGCGGCAACTGCCACTATGCCTGCCCGGTACTTGAAGTAAACAGTGATTTCTTCGGACCGGCCGCTTTTGCTGCTGCTTATAGATTTTCTATTGACCCAAGGGATAATTCTGGGCGTGAAAGACTTGAGATGACAGCCCAGATGGGTCAAGGGGTTTGGGACTGTGTCAAATGTTATGAATGCGCCGAAGCATGCCCTAAAGATGTCAATCCGATCGAGAAGATCATGAAGCTTCACAATATGCAGTTTGAGCAGGGAGTTGCCCAAAGCAATGTTGCAACACGTCACGCAGAAGGGTTTGTAAGAAGCATTAAAAAGCACGGCTTCCTGGATGAGGCAGATATTGTAAAATACTCAGAAGGACCTATCGGTGTGTTTAAGCATGTTAAAGATGCGATGAAGATGATGAAGGCGGGGAAAATTCATCTCACCGACCAGATGCCATTTGTTGACAATATGCCAAAATCTAAAAATCTTGATGAAATCAAAAAACTCATTGAAATTTCACAAACAAACAAGCTATAAGGAGAGAGGATGAGCACATTACATTACGCACTTTACACAGGATGTACCGCAAAAGAGTCAACGCCCGAGTTGCTGTCGTCTACACTTGCCGTAGCTGAAAAATTGGGGATCAAAATCACCATACTTGAAGAAGCGAGTTGCTGCGGCGCAAGCCATTTGCAGGATTTTGACGAATTCCTTTCGCATGTGTTGAATGCCAGAAATATCTGCTACGCAGAAAAACTTGGCCTGACAATGATCACGATTTGCAATACATGCCAAATCAACTCTGCCATGACAAAGCATAAACTGGATCATAATCCCGAGTACAAAGCCAGAGTCAACGAAAAACTGGCAGAAGTGGGACTTGAATACAAAGGTACTTCCGAGGTTAAACATTTTCTTTATGCACTGATCGATGAATACGGTCTTGAGAATATCAAAAGCAAAGTCACCACACCGCTTAGCCGTTTCAATATCGCTCCTTTTTACGGATGTCACAACATCAGGCCGTCAGAACTTCAAAACGAAAGCAACGGCGGTGAAAATCCTTACAACCCTACTTCGCTTGATGAACTTATCACTGCGCTTGAAGGGCATCCGGTTGACTATGCGAGCAAAAACAAATGTTGCGGTTTCCATGTGGATCTTCAAGCACCTCAGACAAGCAATGCACTCACAGGAAATGCGCTGCTGGATGCCATCGACAATAATGCAGACATGATCGTCACCCCTTGTCCGCTTTGTCATCTCAATATGGATATCAAGCAAGAGAGTGCCGGAAAACAGCTCGGCCGTGATATTGATCTTCCTGTGTTGCATATGCCGCAAATGGTCGCACTTGCACTTGGCTGCACGGAAAAAGAAATCGGCCTTAAGCACCACGTTAGCAAAGCTGACCATATCTATTTGGTTTAATCATAGCACTGCAATCGCACATTATCTGTGCGATTGCAGCTACTCTATTTCTCTTCTTAATGTATAAACTTTATACTTTTGTTTACTTTATATCATTACAATGCAGATCAAAACAGGAAAACAACCAATGATAAAAACGATACCCCTGTGGATTGCCGGCGTTCTGCTTTTGCTTCAAGCTATTCAAGTAGAGATACCAAAACCTTCCTTTGTTGATATAGAAAATGAGATAAATCCGCCCAAAGAGATTATGGCAATGCTCAAAATCTCTTGTTATGATTGCCATTCTTATCAAACAAAAATGCCATGGTACGGACATATAGCACCTTTTTCATGGAGCGTACGAAACCACATCAACAAAGGGCGCAACTGGTTGAATTTTCAAGAATGGGATGGTTACGATGAAGAGAAAAAACAGAAAATATACAAAGGTATCGCTGAAACCATCAGCTACAGTATGCCCATGCCCATGTATCTGAGCTTTCACGACGAGGCAAAGCTTACTCAAAAGGAAAGAAATAGGATTAAAAAATGGGCACAAAACAACATAAAAGATGAAAATGAGTAAATAAGATAAAAATTATCCTATTTAACCTTTTTTTATGGTATAATTTTTATCAAACCACACATAAAGGAAAACAAATGCCAAAAATTAATAAATACGTAGATATCGATACGGTAGAGAGAGAAGCAAAAAAAGATCTTATTGACAGACATTCCCCATTTATTCACTGTGCCGATACGGCAAAAGCCGGTGAACCGTTTGAAGTGACCGTAAAAATGGGCAACGAATATACGCACCCGGATGACTTTGATCACTATATTGAATCAGTAACGCTTTTTAACGGTGATACACTGCTTGCTAGAGCTACGTATGTGCCAGGAACCCTTGGAAATACAAAAGCGCACAACACTACAACATTTACCATCATCCCGACCGGTAAAAAACTCAACCTTATCGCGCACGGCTACTGCACCAAACACGGTATCTGGGAAGGTACGCCCGTAGAAGTTACTGTAGAAGGATAATCCTTCACTTTCTTCTTTTTGATAGGGCTTTGCGCCCTATTCTGTATATTTTACTGCTTTCTAAGTTGCTTATATTTTGCTATTTTTCGTCCTCACTTCCCTAGCCCGAATACGTTTGAAAGCGTATTGATATAGTTAAAATACCCCGTAATCGCTACGGCTTCTACGATCTGCACATCGCTCCACCCCATCGCTTTGAGCGCATCTATTTCTTCTTTGAGGATCTTATAATTGTCTTTGCGTGATGCTTTGATGCAGAAGTTCAGCAATGCCTTGTCTTTACCCTCTACGTGCATCGCATCTACTCCTTGCTGTATCTCTTCGATCTGCTCTTCACTTAAACCCAGCATCGCAGCAATGCTTTTGTGTACATCCACGCACATGCGGCATCCGTTCTCTTTGGAGATCAAAAGTGCAATCGCTTCTTTGATGACGTAAGGAAGTGTTGTTTCGTTCAGTAGATACCCCTGTACCATGCCGTCCGTTGCAAAATAGACTTTTTCATCAACCGCCATCAGTTTAAATATCTCCCCAAGTTGGCCGGTTTTTTCAAGGATTGGTTTTGCTTTTTCTTTAATTGCGGGAGACATTTCTTCAAATTCAGGTAATTTTATATGAGCCATTGCTGTCCTTTGGTATAAAGTTAGATTTAATTATAGAGTTTCATCCTTAAATATAAATGCAATAAATAAAATATAAAATCTGCTCTTTGCCATATGAAAGATAAGAAATGCTTTGAAGACACAAATGAGCAGCTCAAACATTTATCTGCTATAATTTCTTTATGAAAAATCTTAAAAATGCACTTTTACTTAAGCAGCTGTTCCAACTCAAACAGTTGGGTTACCAGTACACCGATATCACCCCTTTTAAAGAGGATGATTTGGATTTATCTCTTCCGGGCACGCTTGATCTCTTGCAAAAGCAAGCAAATCAATGCCATCTTTGCGATCTGAGCAAAACACGCCAAAAAGTTGTGTTTGGAGAAGGAAATCCTTCGGCTGAAATTATGTTTGTCGGAGAGGCTCCGGGTGCGTCGGAGGACAGTACGGGAAAGCCTTTTGTCGGTCGCTCAGGTGAACTTTTGACAAAGATGATAGAAAATGTCCTTCTTGTTTCGCGAAATGACGTGTATATTACAAATATTGTGAAATGCCGTCCGCCGGGAAACCGAGAACCTACACCCAGTGAAGCGTATACGTGCAAACCCTATTTGCTAAAACAAATAGAACTTATCAAGCCAAAACTGATTGTAGCGTTAGGGGGTACTGCCTATTTTTATCTCACAGGCGATGAAACCTCTATTGGCAAAGTCAGGGGTTCGATTTTTAAAAAAGAGCATTATACCGTGATACCCACGTACCATCCAAGTTATTTACTCAGAAATCCTTCCGCAAAAAAAGATACATTTGAAGATTTGCTAAAAGTAAAAAGCCTTATGGCTTGATTTGAAAAATAAAAAAGAGAAAATTAGTTTATTTGAAGCTGCAGAGGCAGATAAAACTGCCTCTGTGTAAAATTATAGTCGGCAAGATTTTACGATTGATTCGATTTTGCCTACGATGGATGGATCTTCCAATGTAGAAGTATCCTGTGTAATTTCTTCATTTTTAACAATGCTTCGCAATATCCTTCTCATGATCTTGCCGCTTCTTGTTTTTGGAAGATCCGGAACAAACACGATATCATCACATAGTGCAATTGCGCCGATCTCTTTTTTGATGATATTGTTTATCTCTTTGGTTAGCTCAATTTCTTCTGCCAAACTTTCTTCTGATTTGAGAACGATATAGGCAAAGATCCCTTCTCCTTTGATCGGATGAGGTTTGCCTACCACAGCCACTGCCGCAACATTCGAATGCTTTTTAATCGCTGCTTCAACTTCGGCTGTTCCCATTCGGTGCCCTGATACATTGATAACATCATCCGTTCTTCCGGTAATGGTAATGTATCCTTCTTCATCGATCATCGCACCGTCACCCGTAAAGTAAACCGGTTTACCGTCTTTTTTGCAATCCCCAAAATAAGATTTTACGAATCTTTCAGGGTCGCCCCAAATCGTTCTGATCATGCTTGGCCATGGTTTTGTAATGCACATGAAACCTTTTTCCCCTATCGGCGCAGGATTTCCTTCTTCATCGATAACCTCTGCTATGATCCCCGGAAGTGCAAACGTAGCGCATGCAGGCTTGATAGGCGTTGCTCCAGGAAGCGGGGAGATCATGTGCCCGCCTGTCTCTGTCTGCCAGTAGGTATCCACAATGGCACATTTGCTTCCGCCGATCTCCTCATAATACCATTTCCATGCAGCCGGATCGATCGGTTCACCGACCGTTCCCAAAACCCTAAGCGAACTTAAATCATATTTTTTAGGCTCATCTTGCCCTGTCTTATGGAGAAGTCTGATCGCTGTAGGCGCTGTATAGAATTGATTAACCTGATACTCTTCTACCATTCTCCAGCATCTTCCTGCATCAGGGAATGTAGGCACACCTTCAAACATTACGGTGGTTGCACCCGCAGCAAGCGGTCCATAGACAATATAGGTATGTCCTGTAATCCAACCTACATCCGCTGTGCACCAATACGTATCATTCTCTTTAAGATCAAACACCCATTCCATCGTCATTTGTGCCCAAAGGATATATCCCGCACTTGAATGCTGTACCCCTTTTGGTTTTCCGGTACTTCCTGAAGTATAAAGCAAGAAAAGAGGATCTTCGCTCTCCATTGGCTCTGCTGCACATTTGGGTGATTCGTTTTTTACAAGTTCGTTATAGGCATAATCGCGTCCCGGTTCCCAGTGGATTTCTTCGCCGTTGCGTTCAACCACGCACACCGCCTGAACGCATTCGCATCCTTTACTGAGCGCTTCATCCACTACCGGTTTGAGCATATAAGGGTTGCCTTTTCTGTAGGCTCCGTCTGATGTTACAACAAGTTTTGCTTCAGCATCGATAATTCTGTCCCTCAATGCCTCAGCACTAAATCCGCCAAACACCACAGAGTGAATAGCTCCAATCTTTGCGCAGGCAAGCATACTGATTGCAGCCTCAGGGATCATCGGCATATAAAGCACTACCCTGTCACCCTTTGTGATGCCAAATTGATTTTTAAACATATTGGCTGTTCTGTTAACCTCGTAAGCAAGTTCTCTATAGGTAAGTACTTGCTGGTCGCCGTTATCTCCTTCAAAGATAATAGCTGCTTTGTTTTTACGCGTCAACAAATGTCGATCGATACATTGGTGTGCTACATTGAGCTGTCCACCCTCAAACCACTTGTAGAAGGGTGCTTCGCTTTCATTGAGTACCGTATCAAACGGTTTAAACCAGTCAATTTTTTCTTTGGCGTAGTCACCCCAAAAACCTTCATAGTCTTCTTTTGCTTTGTTCATTAATGCATGGTATTCATCCATGTTTTTAATGGCAGCAGTTGAAGCATAGTGTGGATTTGGTTGATAGATCTCTTGTAACATTATTTTCTCCTGTTTATTTTAGTTTAATGGTATGTTTTAATTTTAAATACATCATAGCTGTCATGATGGCATCATTGAGTGCATCATGTGCCTTTAATCTAGGCAGTGCTAAATTCGCCACTATTGTATCAAACCTTAGGTCTATATTCCCTTGAGGGATAGTGGAAATTTTTTTATCATAATAAAGTGCTGATACCTCCTCTTGCTTGTTGGGTAATGTAATTCCGAACATTTTTTTGGTATATTTATTGATCATTGCAACATCAAATTCCAGATAATATCCTGCCAATATTCTATTGCCTATAAAATGCAAAAACGATTCAATCGCCTCTTCGATGGCAACAGCATCGTGAAGATCGCAATTTCTAATCTGATGTATTTTGATGCTTTCGTGAGCAATTCCCTTTTTTTGCTGTACAAAGATATGCAATGCTTGATCTGTAAGGATTTTGTCGCCCTTAATCTTAACCGCACCGATTGAGACAATATGATCTTTTTGGGGATCAAGCCCGGTTGTTTCGCAGTCAAAGACCACAACCTCGTCACCGGGAATCTCATCAAATAAAAAAGCAAAGCGTTCATCGCTCAAATGTTTGCGATTCCATTTGCGTTTTAGACTTTCAAACATTTATCCCACCATAGAAAGATGAAAATGGTAACTGATCATCTTTTTGAACGAATGGACACTTTTAATCGCTTCTTTTAGTAGATCACGCTCCAGCTTTCCTATCTCAACAATCGAAATATAGTTGTCTATTTTTTTACCTTTTGCTGATTTTTCCAATTGCGAATGCAATCTTAAAGTATTGATCACTTCAAAAGCCTCGATCAACTCGCTGGCATCTTCTTTGTTCATAAATCCTATATTGTTTAACGCTTTGATGCGCAAAATCGTATTGGTTGGTTCAATCGCATGCTCAAGAGCCAGCGCACGAACCCCGTGAACCAGTGCAAAAAGTGCACCTTTTTTGATATCAATTTCATTTTGATGCTCTTTTGCACCTGTAACAAATTGGGAAAAGAGCCCCAAAGCGGATTCAAAATGCTCAATAGGTTTTGCAAAATGCGTTAAGACACTTTGATAGCCGCTCATTTTTTCTATAAGATATCCTCTAAGCTGAGTATGCAGGTTTTTTTCTCCGGCTATTGCAACAGAATCAAATAAAATTGCCATATTGATAAAGCCTTCATGTGTTTGCCCTTCTATCCAGCTGTCTATATCATTTTTATAGCCGTCGATGGACTTGCGCCACTGAGGATTAATCACCATGACATTGCCGCTGCAGCGGGGAAACCCTATGCTGTCCAGCGTAAGAATAAACGTTTGTGTGATTTCTTCAATGTTGTCAGGCAAAAATCCCTCTTCAAATATTAGAGCATTGTCTTGATCTGTTCGCAGGATCTGCTCTCCCCTTCCTTCGCTTCCAAGCAGGATCAATGTACATTTTTCATGCCAGGATTTAGGAAAAATCATCTCAAAAAGTCTAAGATACATTTTTTTATTGATTTCAGAAACCAGTTTGGCAATATATCTGCTCTTGACACCTTTGGCATGCAATGCACTGATCATGATCTCTACTCTTTTGGCCGCATCGGTCACTGCTTCGAGGGTAGATGCCTTCTCCATCTGTGCCGAGATGAGATGAGATTGGTTGGAAAAAAAACTCAATAGGTCAATGAGTTCCAAAACCCCCAAAACCTCTCCTGCCTTATCAAGTACCGGAAGATGTTTGATCGTACGCTCAGTCATCAAAAGCAAAATATTAAAAAGCAATTCCCCCTCTTCTATGGAGATCACGGGGTAACTTTGTATGTCTGAAAGACGATGAAGTTCTTGACTTTGCTGATACAATATATAGTATCTAAGATCAGCATCGGTAACAATGCCGTATCCCTGCGGATTTTTAACAATGACCGAAGTAGCATTGCACTCTTCCATTTTTTTCAAAGAATCTATGATGGGCATGTCAGAAGCCAGCACACACGCATTGTGCAAGATGCTCTTATCCACTCTTGCCATCATCAGATCACTCATCGCTGCATATTCGCGTTTTTCTTTAAGCATTTCAAGACGTTCAACGATTGAAGAAAAAAAATAATCCTTAAATGCCTTATTTGCTTCGCAGAGTTTCAGAAACACCTCTTTATTGATTTCATAACAAATCAATTCTTCTGTTACTTTGTATTGATAAAGAGACGCTTGATTTTTAAGAAGCTCAATCCCGCCAAAGGCATCATGCGTTCTATAAACATCGATAAGCTCATCGTCATTATTTACTTCGACCATTCCTTTGATGATAACAAACAGTTTGTCAAAAAGAAAAGTAGGCTCTATCAGTACCGTATGATTTGGATAGTAGGCGATCTGAGCATTGCGCTCGATTAAAGCAAAAGCGGCATCCTCTAAAAATGAAAATGGGGGATAGCCTTTAAGTGTTTCCAGTAGTGCAATCATATGCAATTTCCTATCAAGCAAGCCGCAGAAGCGGCTTTGCATCGCTTCATGCGTTTAGTGTGCCGATGCACCTTCTGCTCCAATACCTGTTTGAGATCTGATATCTTGCGCATCAAATGCTTCTATCTCACGTGCTGCATCATCGCTCTTATCGGTAACCGAGAAGAACCAAATCGCTATAAATGCAGCTGTCACAGAGAAAAGTGCCGGGTGCTTATAGGGGAATATAGCCTCAGTATAGCCAAGAACCTCTACCCAAATAACAGGACTGATAATCAATAAGATAACTGTCGTCAAAAGCCCTATAAATCCGCCAATTACCGCACCGCGTGTCGTCAGTTTTTTCCAGAACATTGCCAAAAAAAGCACAGGGAAGTTCGCTGACGCTGCAATCGCAAACGCAAGTCCAACCAAAAATGCGATATTTTGTTTTTCAAAAGCAATTCCAAGTAAAATGGCAATCACACCAAGTCCCACCGTTGCCATTTTGGAAACTTTCATCTCTTTGGCTTCATCTACTTTGCCTTTCATGAAAACATTAGCATAAAGGTCATGCGAAATAGCTGATGCTCCCGCCAATGTAAGTCCTGCAACCACCGCCAAAATCGTAGCAAATGCCACTGCAGAAATAAAGCCTAAGAAGAAGTTTCCTCCTACCGCATGCGACAGATGCACTGCTGCCATATTGTTACCGCCCAAGATAGGTGCACCGCCCTCGATGGCCTGCTTGGCAAGATCAAGATATTCAGGGTTGTTGAGTACCATGACGATAGCCCCAAATCCGATAGTAAACGTAAGAATATAGAAATATCCGATAAAGCCTGTTGCATAGAATACAGATTTTCTCGCTTCTTTGGCATCGGCAACCGTGAAAAATCTCATCAATATATGAGGCAGTCCGGCAGTTCCCAGCATCAATGCAAGTCCAAGAGAAATCGCAGAAACAGGATCAGACACCAATCCGCCGGGACTCATAATCGCTTCACCTTTAGGGTGCACCTCTACTGCTTTTGCAAAAAGCGCTTCAAAACTGAAACCAAAATGTGCCAATACTGCCAGTGCCATAAACGTAGCTCCCGCAAGCAGCAGACATGCTTTGATGATTTGTACCCAAGTAGTGGCAAGCATTCCCCCAAAGGTCACATACATGATCATTAGAGCACCGACAAGCACTACCGCCCATGAGTAAGGAAGTCCAAAAAGAAGCTGTATAAGCTGTCCTGCTCCAACCATTTGAGCGATGAGATACAATACAACCGTAGCAATCGCCCCTGAGGCTGCCATGCTTCTGATAGGTCCTTGTTTAAGTCTGTAAGCAACTACATCTGAAAAAGTATATTTTCCGAGGTTTCTTAGTCTCTCAGAGACCAAAAATAAAATAACAGGCCAGCCCACCAAGAACCCGATCGAATAGATCAGCCCATCATATCCTGCGCCGTAAACCAGTGCCGAAATTCCCAAAAAGGAAGCCGCCGACATATAGTCTCCTGCGATCGCCAATCCATTTTGAAATCCTGTAATTCCTCCGCCGGCAGTATAAAAATCTTTAGCGGTTTTCGTTCTTTTGGCCGCCCAATAGGTAATGCCCAAAGTCCCTGCCACAAAAACTAAAAACATAATAATAGCCGAGACATTCAGAGGCTGCTTTTGCACCTCACCCTCTAGCGCGCCCGCTGCAAATACCATGGCCCCCAGTGCCATGAAAGATAGTAAAATTTTCTTCATCTTCGCCCTTTTATTTTAATGCCTCTTTGACTTGACGGCTCAAGTCGTCAAATTCGGTGTTGGCTCTTTTGACATAAACTCCCGTCAAGATAAAAGCAATCACAATAATTCCTACACCTATGGGAATACCCCATGTGGTAACACCAGAGCCCAGCTTAGTGCCAAGCAAACTCGGATCAAATGCGATAACCAAAATAAATCCATAATAAATTACCAGCATAACAATAGAAAGCGTCCATGCAAAACGGCTTCTTTTTGAAACAAGTTCTTGGTATTTAGGATCGTTTTTGATCTGCTCTACAGTTTCTTTTTTCATCATTTCTCCTTGTTAGAAATTATAGTTTACGATAAAGCGATACTCATCCCAGTCGGTTCCCGGAGCAAAATCTGTCGTAAAATTGGCTCTGAGTTTAAACTCGACATTTTTCATGGAGTCGGGAATATAAGAGAAGTCAAGCCCGCTCTCTTCTGCTTCCCATGCAGTGCCCGGCTGATACGTGTTATCCGCTCCTATATCATAAGATGTATAGTAAGCTGTCGCAACCAACGGCATACCAAGGTCTTTTAGATTATAGGTTGCGGCCGCTTTCCATGCGTCGGTATCGGCAAAGAACATATGTCTGGTTACCATTCCTTGCGTAAAGGCCGGCATGCCGCCCCATGGACTGATGATACCGCCGTTTGTTACGGTTGCATCATCTGAGCCTGTGGTTGAAAATGCCACAAATCCGCTTAGGGCATTATAGGCTGCGCCTAATTTGGCTCCAAAATAGTTACTGTTTACATCGCCCGCAAGCTCGTCGCCCACTTCGCTTTCATAGATGTATTGTGCAGAAGCATTCATTTTTACTGCGCTATTGAGCAGACAATCCCATCCGTAATCTGCCTGAAGATAGAGAGCGTTTAAGATATCATGGGCATAATAATCCCATGCCTGAAGCGTCAAACCGGGGATGCCTTTGTAAATCGCAGCCGCAGCCGTTACACCATCAGTATCGGCTCCTGTACCCAGTGCAATCTCGCCCATATCTTCAAATTCACCGCTTAGTCCAAGGCCATCAACCGCCAAACCATATCCATAGCCACTTTGAATACCAAGATTACCTATTCCGTCAGCATAAATATTTCCGAACGTTCCTACAGTCTCTTTAGTCACATGCGCCAAAATAAGGGTTGTGTCCTTAAGATCTGTGTTGCTGAGCACTGCCGCTTCAAAAAGGTTAGGCAGCATTCTGGCCTCATCGCTTCCTGCCATCGGCGTATCAAGTCTTTGACGGCCCACTTTGAACGTGGTGTTGTTTCTTTTGTAGTTCATATACAGTTCGCCCAAGAATGTATACGAATCCAAACCGTCACCAAAAAGCGACGGATCGTAGCTGGTTGCTTCTGTAGAACTGCCGTGGATATCCACTTTGTTTGTAGAATATCCTTTGGCGCCGATGCTTAGTCCGTTCCATGGTGCCGTTTCATATCCGAAATATCCGCCCACCGACAAAGAATTTCGGTTGATTGTCGCTCCGGCATTGTAGGTTCTGTCGATATAGAATGTTCTAAATACCCCCGAAAATTCACCTTCGCTCAAGGCTTCCTCTAGCGTTTCAGCTCCCATAGCACCGCTTGAAAGCATTGCTACTGTAACCAAACTTAACGCAATTTTTCTCATATTTTCCTCCAAATCAATTTTGATACACTCATTATGAGTGTTAAAAATAGCATTAACATAGCATGAGATAAAAAATAGAAACAAAAAGAAAGTGATGTATAGTTTTGTTACACAAAAAAGGAAACAAGGTGTTTATTTGATACGTTTTAGCCTGTATCCAATCCCTTTAAGGCTCTCTACGATATCTTCCTTGAGAATCTGTCTGACCCTGTGGACTTCTGCTCTGATCGTAGCATTGTCTATATCGTTTCTGTCCCACACATCATAGCGCAGCATGTCAAAATCAACGATTTTTTCTATATTTGAAGCCAGCAGTTCTATAATCTGAGCCTGTTTGGGCGTAAGCGTCTGTTCCTCATTGTCAAAAAAAAGCCGTTTATTTTGCAGATCGTACGCGTACATTTTGCTGATTTTGACATGATTTTTTGACGTAATGTCTGCCATTTTGAGCAAACGGTCTATATGCAGCGTAAGCTCTTTAAGATGAAACGGTTTTTTAAGGTAATCATAACATCCCAGCTCGTATGCTTTGCTGATCTGCTCTATTTGGGTGATTGCCGAGATAAAGATTGTCGGAATGTATCTTTTGTCATTTTGAAGTTTTTCTAAAAGCGCAAGGCCGTTTATGGAGGGCGTATTGATATCAAGGATCAACAAATCATACTCGCTTTGGCTGATCATCTCGTATGCTTCCAGACCGTCTTCGCCCATCTGTACAAGATAGCCCGTTTGCGTCAAATACTCTGCGATAGCGCTTTGGAGCATCTTTTCATCTTCAAGCAAAAAAACCTTCATGGAGATACCTTTTTAAAATAGTAAGAAAACGTAGTGAGTTTGTCATCTGAATCAACCTCGATCCTGATGTCCTCTTTTTGGCAGATGGCGCCTACGATCTCAAGGCCCAAACCAAATCCGCCTGCTTTGGTCTCTTCTTGATGAAATGCTTCAAATATCTGCTTTGTGTCTTCTATTTTTTTGGAATGCGTAGAGCATTTTAAGACGGCTGTATCTTTTTCTTTGTACAGTCTGATCTCTATCTCTGTTGATTTCTTGGCATATTTAACGGCATTTGAAAGGTTGTTGTCTATAATACGCTGCAACTCTATTTCGTTAAAATAGATCACAATCCCCTCTTCAATCTCTTCTTGAATTTTATGTCCGTTGCCTACGGCAATTTCTTCAAAGAATACAATGCGCTCATGCAGGAAGGCAGAAAAATTGATCCAATGCTTCTCGTAAACGATGCGGTCTTTTTTCACCATATAGCTGAGATCATCGTAGATATTGGCAATCATCTTGCTTGCCGCTTCTATTTTGGAAAGATAACTGTTTTGTCCGTACTTCATCTTATAGATATCTATATGCGTCATGATCACGGCTAAAGGCGTATTGATCTCATGGATAGAATGTTTGATAAAGCTGTCTTGCATATTTACCAGCTGCTTGTTATACTCCATCTGTTTTTGCAGTTTTGCTGTTTTTTCCAAAACCTTTTTTTCCAAAGAGGCATTGAGCTTTTTAAGTTCATAATTTTTTTGGTGCACGGCACTTACCATTTCATTGACATATTCAACCAAAATATGAAACTCTTTAAAGTATATCTGTTTTTTATCGATCACCATATAGTGTTCGACAGCTTTTTTGAAAAAATCCCTAAACGTGTCTATCTCGTTGCGAACAATCCCGTTGATCAATTTCATACCTGCAAACGCCAAACCAAACAAGATCGTAGCGAGCGTCAAAATCTCCATCATGTATTTGATCAAACGCTCCTTTAGGACGCGTTTTCTTTCCATCATAAGATTTTCGATCTCATCAAGATAAACTCCCGTCCCGACAAGCCAGCCGTACGGCTCAAATCCGGTCACATAAGAAATTTTTTTTGAAATTTTTTTTGTAACCGGATTATCCCAAAAGTATTCAACATACCCTCCGCCCGTTTTGGCTTTTTTTATAAGCGCGCCAAGCACATCAAAACCGTTTGCGTTTTCCAGCTGGCTCATTTTTTTGTTAAGATTTTTAGGTTTATTCGGATCGGAGATGTTTGACCCCTCAAGGGTATAGATAAAAATATAGCTGCTGCTGTTTTTTTTGCTAAAAAGATGTTCGATGGAACTGACTATCCTCTCTTTGAGCATTTCTTGATCTTGGATTTTGGATCTGTCGTGTTCGTGCCGAATGTAGTCTAAAACCCGTTTTGCCTCATCTTGGATATGCTGTTTTTGTGCCGTCAAATAGGTTTGACGTAAAAGCACTTCTTCTTGTTCAAAATCTCTATATTCCTCAAAGATGACAAGAAAAGTGAAAAGGATAGCAAACAGAAAAAGAATTATCACCCCGTACAGGTTGATTGCACTTAGACTGATCTTTTGAAAATATATTTTCATTTTCTTTGGGTCGCATCCTGTTTGATCAGATGATGATTTTGTCGACTACGTTCAGCCCAAACCCGCTTAGGCCTACAAATTCAGTCTCTTTGTTTGTCGTAAGAAGATTGATATTTTTGATGCCGAGATCTTTGAGTATCTGCGCCCCTACGCCAAACTCTTTGGCTTGTTCGTGAGAAATGGTTTTGGTATCCAGAAAGATCAGCGTTCCTCCGTTGGTCTTAAGGTACTCCATGGCGTTATGCAGAGTGTTGAAACGTTTGTCGTCGAGTATCAGATCGATGTCAGAGCCGATATTGTGAAATTTTACATTGGATGTTTCGTGCACCTTATAAAACTGCACAACCGTATGTATCCTCTCAAGATGATCCACATACGTCATCTTTTTTACTTTTGTGCCTCTAAGTTCACTCTCTTCTAAAGAGAGACGTTTGATAAGCTGTTCGTTTGCCAATCGATACTCAACGATATCAGAGATATAAACAATGGACAGGCTGTGCGCTGCAGAAAAAGTTTTCAGATCATCCATCCGCGCCATCGTACCGTCATCTTTGATGATCTCGCATATCACCGCTGCGGGCGCCAAACCTGCAAGTTTGCAAAGATCGACCGACCCCTCGGTATGTCCGGTGCGCACCAGCACGCCCCCGTCTTTGGCGATCAAAGGAAAGATATGCCCCGGACGCACGAAATCCTCAGCAACCGTCAAAGGATGGGCGAGCTTGCAGATACAGTCATCCCTCTCATGCGCAGAGATGCCTGTCGTAGCCGTTTTTGAATCTATAGAAACAGTAAAAGCTGTTTCATGGTTTGAGACGTTGCGGCTCACCATCGGCACGAGGTCAAGTTTGGCAGCTATTTCATTGGTGATAGGCGCACAGATAAGCCCTCTGGCCTCTTTTGCCATAAAGTTCACCATTTGCGGAGTAGAAAATGTGGCAGCATAGACCAGATCCCCTTCGTTTTCGCGATCCTCATCATCCATCATAATGACCATCTTGCCATGTTTGATATCCTGGATGGCCTTCTCTACTCTTTTTATCGCCTCTTGTGACATCTTTTCACATCTCCCCGGTTTTTACTTGTTTTAAATTGATTATGAAGCAAACATTATACCTTGTTGCACTTGATTTCACAACTTTTATGATTTTTTTACAAATGGGTCTTGACATGTGTGTATCTTTGGGGTATAATGCCGTCCACATAAGCAGTTAGACTTGTGAAGATTGGGGTATCGCCAAGCGGTAAGGCCTCGGTTTTTGGTACCGATATTCGGGGGTTCGAATCCCTCTACCCCATCCACTAGGATTTTTCAAATCCTTCTTTTTTTCAATTGTCGCGGGATAGAGCAGTTCGGTAGCTCGTCGGGCTCATAACCCGAAGGTCGTTGGTTCAAATCCGGCTCCCGCAACCAATTATTTTCTTCTGAATATTTTCACTGATCTGAATCTTTTTTTAAGCAAACAATTTACCACAACAAATGTCGCGGAATAGAGCAGTTTGGTAGCTCGTTGGGCTCATAACCCAAAGGTCACAGGTTCAAATCCTGTTTCCGCAACCAACAAATTTCATCCCCTAAAAACCGTTAATATATGTCTCTTAACAAATCATAAATTATTTCTGTAAATACCGAGGGTACACTTTGGGGTACACTTTTGTTATGCACGTTACATTAGATCAGGAATTCGTTAAAGAAAAATTGATCTAGATAACTATACTGTTTTTAGTATGTTCTCATGGTATATTTTATCTACTTAGTATTGCTTGGATATTGTTGACCATAATATTTACATGCTAAATAACTTGTAATTTCATCTGCAATTAAAGAAGTAAGACTATCATTACTTCCTCCAAACAATCCACCAATTATCTCCTTTTGTGAAATAAGCTCATCAACTTTTTTGTTGCCGATATAGAACTCTGCTTTCGTTATAAGGGATGATTTGTGATCCTCTGCAGCGGACATACCACCAAATATCCACCTACCTAATTGACTGCCCTCTTGTTGGCTCAACAAAGACAATTTTATAATCATACCGTTTCCACTAGAAATTGATAGTCCTTCTAATCGTTGTTGTACTTTTGATGTAAGGGTTTCAATATTTTTATCACCAGAGCCAACAACGGAGATAGAAGATATTGCACTTCCGTCTAACGGTATGGATACTTTTTTGTTTTTTTGAAGAATTTGTTTATTGTCTTTTGAAATTTCACTAACTGAACTTTCTTTCAGATGGACCCTTTGAGCTGCAAGCCCCATTGACATATCAGCTTCGTATATATATCGTTGATTAGGCTGGAACTGTTTGCACATGAAAGATGAATTTTCATAACCCATTGCAGCTATCCAGTGTCGCCCTGGTGTTAATTCATAATATGCATAAGTTTCATGTGCTAATGAGTCAAAAACTTTATTGTCAATATTTATATTTATTGGATGCTGCGTATCTGTATGTATAAATAAGTGAGATTTTTTAGTATTAGTTCCTTGGATTGTTTTATAGTCGTCTATGTTTGATGTTGCCATTGGTACTGTCGGCAATTTCGGAACACATCCAGTAACAAATAATGCTGCACTAGTTGCTGTAATTATTTTTGTAATTGTTTTCACTTGTTTCCTTATTATCTTATTTTTGCAAGTTCTAAAATTATTCATGTAATATAATAGTGAAATGTTTATCATTTTATGGAGTACTTTATGTATACAAATAATTTAATTTTTATACTGTAGCAATTATACTCATTATGACAGGATTCATCCTCTGCCTCCTTTTAGTCCCAAATACAGCAAGTAAACAATCAGATGTATCAGCAAAAACAAGATAAAAAAACAAACTATCAACTCCAGCAGATTAACAATAATCTTAATGGAATCCGGAATGGATATTGATTGAGAAAAGACCTTTAAGAGGTCTTTTTATAACAAAGTAATGCATATAATCATTCGCCAATTTTCTAACAAAAAGCTTCTAATCAAATTTGATATGAGGTGTATTCTAAAAGCTATACTCCGTATCTGTAAGCTAGATAAACTCTAACCGTATCGAGTAAAGCTTCTGCATCCTTTCTGTGCTCAAAGAACGCTATAGGTATTTCATAGCCATGAATACTTAACGGTTTTATCACAACTGCAATGGCATACTTTTCATGAGGTGCTGTAGCACCACCTGGGTCTATCTTCATTAAAGTAACACCATCTACAACGTCTGTATCTCTGCAGAAGATGTCCAGTTTCCAGTTTTCTACTAGTATCTTCTGTGTTTGTAAAGCTTTTATCTTTTGTTTGATTTTGTCTGCTTTGACCACATCATCACCAGTGAGAAGTTCACTAGATCTGGTATAGTCAAACAGTCTGTACTGACGGTACCCCATCAGGCACTCCTCTGTGCTTCAAGTACATGGATGACATAGTAGTTAATCACTGAGCCAAAGAGAGTCTCAATAGCACGCTTGAGTGCCCTTGTCTCTGCTCTTGCATTCATAAAGTGAAGTCCACCATTACCTTTGAGTTCTGAGAACTCGCAGATGCCCATACTGTCTGATTGCCTTCGTATGGAGCCAGTTTCGATACGGAGTGTCCCTAAAACCTGAGCATACTTCTCGGTTAGCTGTCTATCCTGTATCTTCCAGCTGTAAGAGATGGGTAGAGATGAGAGTATCTTAATGAGTGCATCTCTTTTTGCTTCCCACACTCCATTGATGTTTACAAAGTCATTTGGGGTGAGAAGTTTGTATGCTTGTACTTTGGTCTGTTTGATAAGTTCATAATCTGTACGATTCTTAGCAGCAATCAGGATTTCTCCTGTCTTGCTGTCTATCTCCATAATCTCTGCTCCTGTGCTGATAGTTCTTGTGCTCATGATGCTACCTCCTCTTTTGATACTAATGTTGTATTGTTTACACCCCTGCGTTTGTTGATTTTTATTTTTGCAGGTTTGGGAATACTTATCACCTCTAAACTGGAATGTTCTTGTATGATATTGGCGTACTTGTCGCTGGTATAGAAGTGAAGCACTTTCTCTTCATCTATGACCTTCTTATAGAACCCTGCCTCAATGAGTGCTTCTTCATTGTGTACTACCAGTTTGGTCTTGTCTGCTGTGGTTGCACCTGTAAATGTAATACTTGAGATGCCTGCACCATCGAGTTTGTCTATACCGTACTCTAGGAATATTTCTGCACCTGTAGTAAGTACAATCTCTTTTGCTGTTTTAAGACTGCTCTTGAGCTCCTGAAGCTCTTTTATCTCTTCGTCTATACTTTGTATCCTGTTGTCGATAGAAAGGACTGAGAAGCCTATATAATCAGCTTTTCTTGTGTAGTCCTTGTCTGATTCGAGGATGGCTCTAAATTCCTCTTTGAGCCACTCTGTCGTTTTAGCTGTCGCACTCTGTACTGTCTGTTCAAATCTGTATCTTGTTGTTTTCATCTTATGCTCCTAGTTTTGGATAATAGTCGATGTTGTTGACTGCTTTTAAAGTGTTATAGTGTACAATTGAAGCCCCTGTAGTTGAGGACATTTTGATGTCTTCTTCTACTTCTTTTGTATCACTTTCACTCACCTCTTGGTCGCATACCCATTCCATATAGCTGACATATTGGTCAAACTCTGTCTCACGGATACGTTGTAGTTCATCTTTTATTTTTGACATGATGATTACCTCCTGTGTCAAAACGTGTTACTGACTGCATAGCAGCACTGCTGGTTCTAGTTTAGGCACTTTACGGTGCAGTTAGCCAATGTACTCATAGACATCACCGTCTATCTCCCAATAGGTTCCGTCATGCTCAAGGTCTCTAGCGATACCGTCATAGTCAATGTTGTTGGCGATAAGGTCTGGGATATCTTTGAGGTTGTAGCAGCTATCTATGAGGTCATAGGCGACATCTTCCATCGTGTAGTTGTGGTAGACCGTGACATCTTCCGCTCTGCTGATGGCATCTTCTATATCTATAGTGATACCCTCATCAAGTAGGAACTTGACTGCTTTGAGTTTGTTTTTGGGAAGGTCTGAGAGTAAGTTCAGTTCATCATTGAGTTCGTAGATGTTTTCATATTCATCTATCTCTTTAATATCTATATCATCCCATTCATAGTCAGTGATGAAGTACTCTTCATGGTTCTCTTCTCCTGTTACCTGTTCACCTTCACTAAGTACTTCTGAGATGGCTTGTGAGAGCTCAAACTTTGTAAGTGGTAGCTGAATCCACGTTCCTGATAGACAGCCTGCGTTATAGGCTGCTAAGTCTGTTAAAAAGATTTTTAACATGGTTGACTCCTTTTGGTTTGATTTAGTTTAGACTCATTGCGGAGTTGGAACCAGTAAGGGAGAGTGGTTTTGGGCTTGCGTGTATTTTTGATGGGTGCGATAGCAATTTAAGTGAAGGAAGGAAGGAAGGTGTCAGTGAATCGGTGTAGTTTGTATTGGTAAGAAAATTTGTACTGGTTTGAAAAAAAGGATTGTTATTGTTGAGTCGGGGGGTGGTGTTCAGGTTAAGTCCAGTAGAAGCTCCTACTGGGGTCGTGCTAAAATATTATGGGTTGGGGGATATTTTGGAAAAACAACTTAAATGTTTATGGCATTGTTTTTTGTGAAGAAGCTACTGATGTAAGATTTTTATCTAAACTTACACAACGAACATTCTTTTTAATAAATTTAATGTCGGAGTTACCGTATCCAGCCTTGAAGAACACACCCCATACACTATCAACTTGTGTATTGTCAGTATTCAATGTGTCACTCCAATATGTGTAAATGTCGAAACCTTCTGCCTGATAGCATGATTGATAACTAGTATTTGCACGATTTTTATCGGTGATTATGTTCCAATCATCATCACCATTAATCACATTTGTTCCTCCACAATCACTCACAACTTTTCTCAACTCCTGATAAGTAGGTAATTTTCCTTCGCTAGCCTTGCAAATATTATAAGCGCTATCCCAAGAAGCTGTACAAAATCCGGCACTTATGGTTCCACCATTAGATGTACACGTATAATCGGATGGGTCTATCCACTTACCATTATTTTTTATTTTTTTATTCAAGCTATTATTGGATTCAGATTGTAGTTTTTTTTGATAATCTGGCTGTTGTTGTTGCTCATTTTTGGAAACTAGGATTGAGATAATTATACTGATAATTAAATATATGGCAAATAAAATCATAAAACCATTTGAATTACTTGATTTTGCTTCTTTTTGTAATGGTTTTCGAAATCTCTCTTTCCGCTCTTTTTCTTCCCTTTCCCTTTCTTTTTCTTCTTTCTCCTTTCTCTCTTTAGCCTTCTTTTCTTCGAGAATAGGATCCTTGAAGCCATTTTTTATATAAGTAAATAGACTTTCTCTTGACATCTCATCAAAAGCAATTTTAAGTGCATCAAATTGATCCTTAATCGACTGTACTCTGTATTGCATATACTTTGCTTCAGCTTTTGACTCTATTCCATCAGAATGAGCCAAAGCTTTTGCCCATAAGCCTTTGGTGCGTATGCCTTGCTCAATCTCTTCAAGTACATATTCATATAATATTTCATCTTGAGCTCGATTTGAAATTGCCATTTTTTTTAGTTTGTTAAACACTGAGATACCTTATTTAATTATCTATTATCAAATATTATACATAAATCAAACTCAATTTAACTGCAACTCAATCTTAATAAATGTGTAATTCTTATATTTACACTCCCTTTAAGTATTTTTCACACCTTTTTAGCAGATAGGATTTAATCTGATATCTTTAGAGCCATGAAGATGACCGCATATACCTCCTATACGGGAAAGTTAGCATTTAGGGTGGGTTTACATACTAGAAAATGAGTATTTTGGTCACTTATATTATAAAATATAAACTATCTATTTGTTGCGTATGCAAGGCTGCCACCGAGATAAATATCACGATGTATGAGCCAAGTAGATATAAGACGTTCCCGTAGACACGGAGTGCAAACGTAGTGTCAAGGTGGTTGTCGTTAGCTACGCAGGTGAAGGAGTCGTGGAGTTTATCGAAGAGTGGATAGGCTTGCATACACTATACACAGTCTGACAAAAATGTCTTTTATGGGAAAACTCAGATGAGTTAATATAGAAGAAATAATTTTATCCACCGTCTACGCTACTGGTACTGCAATCGGTTCGCTTTGCTCACCTCAATTGTACCCCGCTTCGACGGTGACAGAGGAAGAAGAAGGTAGATATATTTTAAAATACTGTTATATCATCATGTCATTTGTGACGGATATGACACACTACAAATATAATTTTATGAGCTATAGATTATGTAAATAAAAAATGTTTTTTACAGTGTCATCTTCGTCACAAATGACATGATTTTAATCCTATCTATTTACTCCACTCGTCACTGAGCACTTCAGCCTGTCTCATGACCATATCCATTGCTTGTGCCTGTTTGTCTGGTGGATACTTGTAGCGTCTTAGGATAATCCTGATCATATTTCTCATCTTGGCTCTTACGCTTTCTCGCTTCTGCCAATCCACACTTACACTGCTTCTTAGTTTTGAGGTAAGCTCTTGGGCAATCTTTTTGAGCACTTCATCGCCCATCTCTCTCAGCGCAGATTCGTTTTCCGCCAGTGCATCATAGAAGGCAAGCTCATCAAAGCTCAGTCCTAACTCTTCTCCATGTTTAGCAGCTTTTGCGAAGTCTTTAGCCATCTGTATCAGCTCTTCTATGACTTTTGCAGTTTCTATGGCTCTGTTGTGATACTTGCCCAGTGTTGCTTGGAGTCTGTCGCTAAACTTCTTCTCTTGGACTACATTGTTTCTTGTTTTGGCTTTGATGTCATCCCTGAGCAGTCTTTCCAGTAGTTCCACGGCTAAGTTCTTGTGAGGCATGTTTGCCACATCTTCCAAGAACTCGTCACTGAGTATGCCTATGTTGGGTTTCTCTAGTCCTACGAGTGAAAAGATATCTTCCACTCCTTCTGAGATAAGGGCATTGTCTATAATCTGCTTAATGGCTTTGTTGGGGTCTTTCTTGGTTGGCGTAGCGGTTCCAGCTTTCTGTATCACTGCTTTAACAGCTTGGAAGAAGGCTATCTCTTCTTTGTGTGCTTTGGCTTCATCTAGCGTGCCACATAGACTGAACGCTTTAGTCAATGACAGTACTTCATCTTGGTATCGTTTCTTTCCATCATCAAGCCCTAGTATATGGTTAGCTGCTGGAGCTAAGAGCATATGCGCTTTAGTCTTGTATTCCAAGTAGTCAAACCCATGATACATATTGCCTACGATGTCCAATCTCTTTAGCATCTCTGCGAGTGCTTCTGCTATATCTAACGTGCCAGTACCTCTGCCTCCTGCTCCAGTGTAAGTCTGTAGTGCATGTTTCAGCTCATTGGCTATACCGATATAATCAACGACTAAGCCACCTTTCTTATCTTTAAATACCCTATTTACCCTAGCGATGGCTTGCATGAGGTTGTGAGACTTCATAGGCTTGTCTATGTACATAGTATGCAAGCTTGGTGCATCAAACCCCGTTAGCCACATATCTCTGACTATGACCAGCTTTAGTTCATCATCTACATCTTTGATGCGCTTCTCTAAGTCTTTCTTGATTTGCTTGGAGTAGATATGTTTCTGTAGCTTGGCATCATCACTGGCTGAACCTGTCATGATGATTTTGATAGCACCTTTGGTTGGGTCTTCACTGTGCCACTGCGGTCTAAGAGCAACGATAGCATCATAAAGGTCTACTGCTATCTGCCTACTCATGGCTACTATCATACCTTTACCGTCTATAGCGGCAGTTCTCTCTTCAAAGTGTTCTACTAAGTCTTTGGCAATCTGTTTTATCCGTGGTTCTGAGCCTACCAGCTTCTCTAAAGCACTCCACTTGCTCTTAAACTTCTCTTTATCGGCTGTTTCTTCATCTATTACCAGCTCACCCACTTCTGCATCTATCTCTTTGAGTACAGCTGCATCCAAATCCAGCTTAGCCAGTCTGCTCTCATAGTAGATGGGAACAGTCGCACCATCCCTGACGGCATCTTCTATGTCATAGATAGAGATATAATCCCCAAATACGCTTCGTGTGTCTTTGTCTTCACTCTCTATGGGTGTACCTGTAAATCCGATGAATGTAGCATGAGGTACTGCATCTCTGAGGTGTTGCGCATAGCCGTACTTGAACTGACCCGTTTCACTGTTTAGCATCGCATCAAACCCGTACTGGCTTCTGTGCGCTTCGTCTGCTATGACTACGATGTTGTCTCTTTCGCTGAGTACGGGAAATCTGCTCTCTTCTTTTTTGAGTGAGAACTTCTGCATGGTAGTAAAGATGATGCCGCCAGAGGGCTTGTTTCTAAGCATCTCTCTAAGCTCATCTACACTGTCCACCTGTACAGGGTCTTGACCCAGCAGCATCTTGGCACTGCTAAAGGTAGCGTAAAGCTGACCATCCAAGTCATTTCTGTCTGTAACGATGAGAAGGGTAGGATTTTTCATCGCTGCTTGTTTGGTGAGCTTCCCTGCAAAACATGCCATAGAGATGGACTTCCCTGAGCCTTGCGTGTGCCATATGACACCCCCTCTTTTTGAGCCGCCTGTAGAAGCTTCTATGACTGAGTGTACCGCTTCACGTACTGCGTGGAACTGGTGGTAGCCTGCTATCTTCTTGATGATACTCTTGCCGTCATCTTCAAAGAGTATGAAGTTCTGTAGATAATCCAGTAGATGTTCTTTGTCAAAGAATCCTTTAATGAGCGTATCGAGCTCATACTCCAGAAGCGGTCTGTCGTTTTCATCTTTGATGGTTCGCCAGTACATGTAACGCTCATCTGTAGCAGTCAGTGACCCTACTCTGGCATGGATACCATCACTGATGACTAAGGCTTCATTGTAAACAAATAAATCCTCTATCTCGTCTTTATAGGTTTGCAGTTGGTTGTAGGCTTTGAAGATGTCTGCATTGGTATCTGCTGGGTTTTTTAGCTCTATCACCGAGACAGGCAAACCGTTGATGAAAACAACAAGGTCGGGTCTTCTGTTGCCTTTAGTGCCTTTGATGGTGTATTGATTGACCACCAGAAAATCATTGTTTGCAGGGTTCTCAAAGTCGATGAGCTTTACCACATCCCCTCTGGTTTCATCACCGTTTTTTACCTCTACGGAGATACCCTGCAAGAGCATCTGATGGAAAGCTCTATTGTTTTGTATAAGGGTGGCATGTTGTGGTTTTTTGAGTAGATGGATGGCTTCATCTATGGCTGTAACAGGAAGTGTAGGATTGAGCTTTGTGAGGGCTGTATGAAGTCTGTTGGATAGTAGCACTTCTTGGTAGTTGGCTCTTTGAGGAGTCTCACTATCGGGTGCTATGTCGTAGCCATGATAGTAGTCGTATCCTAACTCTTTAAACCACTCCAGGGCTAGCTGTTCTACTTGGTCTTCATTTATCACCACTTGTCTCCTCAAGTAGCTAGCCATTTATCTCTATTGAGCAATTAGTTCTAAATAGTGAGCTATTTGTTCTTTTTCTTTATATGGATATGTGTCTACAAAGTTATGCTCTAATTTCTTTAAATATTGATTTTCTGGATTAATTTTGCCAGAAATATTCAAAAAGTCATATCTACTATTATTATTATCTCGAGTCGCCATAACCATTCTGGTTACATCATGCTTTACAGTCATTTTACCAACGATTGAATGATGTATAATATGTTTTTTTATACTCTCTACTTCAAAATCAAATTCGGTAGACTGATTGGTTCGTAAACGAATATAATTTCTAAAAGATTGACTTTTTGCAAGTTTAATACTTTGCTCTAAAATCTCTGCTTTTTCATCTTTTTTATTTTCTGTTTGAATTTTAAAGCCTATATAATCGTCAAAAATTTCTTCAAGTACTTCATCTTCCATTTTTTCAGATGCAGATTTTCTTTCCTCACTAAAACGGAAGTTATGGAAATAGTGTTTACCTTCCAATAAACGATGATCTAACGCTAATTCATTTAGATATTCAATTACGCCTAAAAATTTCTTTTTTTCTCCAATAAGTGCAGAACAATACATATTCCTAGCTTCATCTTCTTTCAGAATACGGTTCTTTCCTTTTCCAGAAGTGAGCATAACACCAACATTAATAAACTCATCACTCAAAATATGAGGGAAATAGCGTATCACTTGATAGGTATAAATTTGTCTCATCTTCCCCTCCTTTCTATTCAAATATCTTGTTGCTTACAGCTCGTGCACATAAAATCACTTCAAGATATATCCTGTCATTATAGGTTTCCCACTCTTGGGGGATTTCCTCTATAATTTCGTGTATTATACCTTCTATTTCCTGCGGTTTCAAAGTAACTCTAGTTAAATTATTGCGCAATAAGTAGCCTGGTCTTTTTACTACATTGCATGTCTGAAAATACATCATTCTGTCATTAATGGTGTTCGTGATAATATCTTTGTATACATCTATACTATCCATTGCCAGCCCCCAATCTATCGCATAATATCGATTACTGACTGTTTGATCTTTTAAGATGTTTGGATTCTCAGTATCACGATCATCATTTAGCAAAATATTATCTATAGTTCTAAGATGCTTGATAAAATTTTGATTTTCAATCTCTCCCTCTACTTTTTCACAATTGTCTTTATAGGGTATTGCTATATTTGTTCCTAAAGAATTAGACATATAGAATAAACTAAGCGGATCGATAGTTGCATTTTCTGCAAGTTCTAGTGCCGCTTCATCTATCTGTATCAACTTTAATTCCAACGGAGCAATCTGCCAATCTAGTTTCTCTAACAATTTATACGCTATAAATTCATTGGTAATTCCACGGTCTTTCCTTGCCATGCCATCGGTACGAAATTTTACGACATAAACTTCACCGTCACTCGCTTTGACTTTTATGGGTTTGGTTTTTCCATAAGGCAAAGTTTCTATAATTTTATCGATATAAAGCATTACAATCTCTCACTATTGATATCTGACACATCCAGCTCACCTGATAGGAGTTTTGGAAGAAGACTGTCTCTTGTTTTTTGGAGGGTTCTTATTTGTTTTATATTCTCATTAAATTTATCAAATAAAGGCTGTGTTATATTGCCAAATACTTGCATTAATTGATATGTTGGTATCAGCATATCAAAAGAATCTAGCCAACTTTTACTCAAGTGCAGAACTGTTGTTCCAGATGTGTGCCCTAAAATATAACCTTGAAATGATGGCGTCTTAAACAATTGATATAGAAACATTTTATTTACTTTATCTGTAATAGTCCTGACAATTCCAACATCTAATGAAGCCACAAATACATCTACTTCTTCGTCATCTAGCACTATTGCGGGTTTGCCTATAACATCTGCTGCTTGTGTTACATCTGTATAGGCAATAACCATTTCCCCCGGCTTAACTACTTGCTCTGGTTTATATGTCCCAGTATACGGTTTTAAGCCATCGGTTCTGTACCCACCGCCTCTAAGAAATGATTTTAAAGTAACTAATGATGTTCTAGATTCTTGTAATTCACTGCTTTTGTATGACTTTCCCTTTACTACTTTTATATGATTTGAAATGGTTTCAACTTCCCACCCCTTAGGAATCATCCCCAACTCACTCTCTACAAACTCACTAGGAAATAACTCCAATACCTCTTTGGAAATCCCAAGCTCCTTAGCTACTGCCTCTACCTCTTCATCACTGCTACACCCTGCTTTAGCATGTACAGGGTCAAAATCTACAAACCAAGACTTAAAGAGTGCCTGAGCCATCTCTTCTAGTGTCTGATTCATCTTGCGGTTGAGTTCTATTTTGTCATCTAGGGTTGAGAGGATGTAGGCTATCATTTTTTGGGTTGGGAGGGGTGGCAGTTTAACCTCATAATTCATAATTGCTGATTTATCACCCCTAGGCATTTTAGTACCCTTAGCCGATGTAACTGTGTATTGAATAAAGGCTTCATCAGAGATTATATAATACAAATATTTATCATGTAAAACTTCCAAATTTTTACTTCTGATCACCAATACATCTGTGGATACGCCGCCAGAGAACTTTGCAAACCATATCTTCTTAAAATATGTTCGTATATTAGAAAATAAAACATCTCCCATTTCAAATGAATTAGTTTTGGGTACTGATGGCAAGGATGATGCTAAAGTAATGCCTCCCTTATCTGGAAGCATATTTTCTGTAGATATATACTCCTCTAAGTCAATATCCTTTGTATTTCTTTTCTCAGATACATAAGTAGCAATCTTAGATAGCTCAGACCTCATACCCAAGCCCCGTCAAGTTCTTTATTATCATCCCTTCAAGTCGTGCCGACTCTTTAAACTGCTCACTAAGAGTTGCCGTAAGTGCTTCCATCTTCTCACTAAACGGTACTCCATCATCTTCCTCTTCAGCGGTACCCACATATCGCCCAGGGGTGAGAATATACTCTTGCTTTGCTATCTCTTCAGTGGTTGCAGCATAAAACTCTCCTGCTACATCTTCATAGCCTGTGTTTGTTTTAAACTTGTGAAACATATCTGCAAGTGCTTTGGTGTCCTCATCACTAAATGCTTTTTGTTTTCTGTCTAGCATGTGCCCTACATTTCGAGCATCTATAAAGAGTGTTTTGTCTTTTTGGGCTTTGTTACGGTTGAGTATCCATATACAAGCGGGTATCTGCGTATTGGCAAAGAGTTGTGAAGGAAGCGCTACGATGGCTTCTATAAGGTCGGCTTTTACCAGTGCCGTTCTGATGTCCCCCTCTCCTGAAGTGTTAGAACTGAGTGAGCCATTGGCAAGCACAAGTCCTACTACTCCATGGGGGCTTGTGTGGTGCAGCATGTGTTGTATCCATGCGTAGTTGGCATTGCCTTGGGAAGGGGTGCCGTACTTCCATCTTGCATCTCCTTCTAAGCTACCATCCCACCATTCGTTTTGATTAAAAGGTGGGTTAGCCAGTACAAAGTCTGCTCTGAGGTCTGGATGCTGGTCACTCGTAAAGGTATCTGCTGGCTCTTTTCCGAAGTTGAAGTCTATACCACGAATCGCCATATTCATAGCAGCCAGTCTCCATGTGGTTGGGTTTGATTCCTGCCCATAGACAGAGATGTCCCCTAGCCTTCCGTTGTGAGCTTCGATGAACTTTTCAGAAGAGATAAAAAAACCACCGCTTCCCATAGCAGGGTCATAGATACGACCTTTGTATGGCTCTATCATCTCTACTATGAGATTGACTATGGATTTTGGTGTGTAGAACTGCCCACCTTTTTTACCCTCTGCTGCTGCAAATTGACCTAAAAAGTACTCATACACATGCCCTAGTATATCTTTTGATTTTAATGTGTCGTGCTTAAAAGGGATGGTTGCAATGAGGTCTAACAGGTCTGCCAGTTTATTTTGTTCTATCTGTAGCTGTGCGTAGTTTTTGTTGAGGATGCGTTTAAGCTTGGGGTTCTCTTTTTCTATGAGCTCCATCGTGTCATCGAGTAACTTACCCGCACCCTTGAACTCACCACCTAGAGGCATAGGTGAACCCATGGAGAGTCTGATATTATCTTGCAGGTAATGCCATCTAGCAGCCTGTGGTACCCAAAACACATTTTTCTCGGTGTAGTAGTCTCTTGTCTCTAGCTCTTCATCAATCACCTCTTGCTCAACGTCTTCACCCAAGAAGTAGTCATGGTCTGGATTGGCAAACGCAACTTTGAGCTCCAGCCTTCTTGTCTCAAAGCTGTCTGATACATACTTGACAAACACCATACCCAGTACCACATGCTTGTAGACTGCTGCATCTAATGAGGGAAGCAGTTTATTTGCAGCTGTCCATAGCTTTTTTTCTAAATCTTGTAAGAATTTCTGTTCTGCCATTTAGCGTCCTGATAGTTGTTTTAAATATTATAACTGATTAGGCTATGGGTGACTTTAATACGAATGATTATACAGAACAAATAGAGTGCAGTTTTCAGAAGATTTGGTGTGATTTTCAATGGAGTATGGGGATAAGTGTGTGACACCCGTGACGTCGATGACGTCTTAAAAGATAAAAAAGTTACCATAGCTGATGGTATGGTGGGTAAATAATCTTTTATTTGAGTGTCACGCAAGACATCTGCGTCATGCAGTGTCTTGTTTTTTCATGTAAAACCCTCTACCTATGTTTTTGCGTCCATTTTCAAAACCACGCTCTGTGAGTTCTTTGGAAAATTCGCTTTTTACCAGTGCTCTGTAGCCTGAGTCTTTGCACAGGCTCTCATACTCTTTGTAGATGTCTTTAATCAATCGAAACGAAGTTGCATCTGGCACAAGAGTGTACTCTTCAAGGTATAAAAGCACTGTATCGCTTTCTCGCTTATAGGCTTGGAGTGCCTCTGTTGCAGCCGTACACTCGCTAAACTTCTTTTGTGCTAACAATCTGTCAAGCCCTTCTATCACCCAGTTGAGCACCCCTGCCAATTCACTTTGTATGATTTTGGTATGCAGCTCAGGGTCTTTCTCTTCATTGGAGATTTTTACAGTAAAAGGAATAATCAAAAAACGTCTAAAATAGGCATCGGATCGCTCTAGCACCTGCGGGAGCTTGTTGGCGTTGAATACAAATTTGCAGTTGTTCACCAAATCAAAGCCTGTTTTATACTTTTCTCTGGCTGCTACAGATTCTCCCGATACCAAACGTTTAAATATATCTACATCGATATCTTTCCCTCTGATTTCTGAGCCATAATTGAGCAGTTTGTCTGCTATCTTTGACAAGTTGTCCATGCTATCGTATCCTGTGAGGTCTCCAAGCGTTTTTGTGGATACATTCTCTTTCCCAAGAAGTGCATTGATAATTTCAAACATTACACTCTTTCCGTTTTGTCCACCACCAAGCAGTATCATTGACACTTCAAGTTTGAGATGCTTCACAAATACATATCCAAGAAACTCTTGCAGTACCATTTGGCTTGAGGGGTCTGGAAGCACCCTGTCTAGGTACCTATGGAACAACGGAGCTTTTGCAGACGGGTCATACTTAAAAGGCAAAACATAGGTCATATAGTCCAGTGCATTATGCTCTTTAAGGGTATGACCATTTTCTGTAATCTCAAGCGTTCCATTGAGTAGGTTGATCTTTACAGTGTTGTCGTCAGAGACTTTATTCATTAGTGGGGCTGTACTAACAATCTGCTCCAAGCCCTTTTTTGTAAAACCAGAAGTCTGTGCTGTTGCTGGACTATAGTAGCCTAGCTTTGCAGCAGCTATCCCAAAAAAAGTTTTTAGCTTCTCATCTTCAACTCTTTGCCACACTATCCCGTTAAAAAGATAAGAAACACCATTTTTTTTGGCAAGCATCAATCCATGCCTACTTGCTACTTTTCCGATTTCACATGCGATAGCTACGACATATAAATCCTGTGGAACTTTAAGCGGGTCAACCATGTCCGGGCATTCATTCATTCGGTATTTGAGGAGTTCATCACCGTAGTCGTGCTGCAGTGTTTGCACAAGTTCGACACTTTTAATGTTAGATAATATCTTCAAGAGAATCTCTTCGACTGTATTCAAATGAATATCCTGTGTTTCATAGCAGTTTTCTTCAAAAATCGCTGGAGTAAAATATGGTATAATCTCAGATGTTTTCATCTATGCCTCCTATCTCAGATATAATGGAAAATTTGGCTACATTGAGGCGGCAACCTCTGTAGCGTATTTTGATTGATTTTCTGTTCATATAAAATCTCCTCTTGTTCCGTTGATAACTTTTCTGGCAAAGCTTTTTAAGCGTTGCGCCTCGTCCATATCATTAGCGTAAAACGCCGCCAGTACGACATTTCCTGACATTACCCTGACACGATATTTCGTTCGTGTTCTCTGTTCGTCTACATAGATTTTTATCATAAGGTATCCTTTGCATTGTCTTTTTGCTTTTCGATCCATGCTTGAAGTTCTTCTACTTTAAAGTAGTTCCTGTTGCCTATTTTCACGGCGGGTATGAACTCACCTCTCATGTATAGCTTTGTCATGGTGTTTTTTTTGAGTCCGAAGATCTCTTCCATTTCTTTAAATGTTATTAGTTTTGGCATTTTCATGCTCCTGTTTATGTTGGATTTAACAGCGCTGTTAATGAAATAATGCCTACCTGAGGCTCCATAGCAAACGTAAAAGTAAGGAAAAAATGGGAGTTTTGGGGATAAAAAGGAGAGATGCCCTACTAAAGGGCGTTTGTGGCAATTTTCTCTAAGATAATTTTGTTGTTTATTTCTGGTAAAAGTTTTATGAGTATATCTTTTAGGGCTTGTCTCTTCTGATTTTCTGCATATTTTTCTCTGATATGGATGGCTATTGTCAACTCTAGGGGTATATCATTTTCTTTAATTCCTAGATTTATGAGAGTTTGTTTGGTCTGAATGAGTTTTGTTGGTGAGATTTCATGTGCATGACTAATAGCATGTAGGATTTTAGGATAAAGCTCACTTGCATGCTCAAGGTGTTCATTGCCTCCTTCATAATACTCTTGAAAGATTTTATCTGAAATGGCTGCAACATAATCTAATTCGATATCTACACCAAATACATCGTTTATGTACATGTTTGTACAATTGATCTCATATAAGACTAAATCTATTTCATGATCAAGCGTTTCCTGATCCTTGAGATATTCTCGAGCCGTTATAGGTTCGTGACCATACTTTTTGATGTACTTGTTGTACATTTTTAGTTTGTCAGGTTTTTCTCCAGAGCCTGTTACAATAGTTCTTTTAAAATCATCAGTTTTTTGCTTCTCTTTTTTAGCCCTTTCTTTTCTTTCTTTTGAAGATATTGTATTTTTTAGTATTTCTTGTATTGATTTCATTTGCTACACCTCTACCCATTTGGTATCTGGGTCTATTTCACCATTTACCTTTTGCAGAAAGAAACTATAGACGCTGTCGGCTAATTTGGCGTTTGCGCTTGCATATCGTGCTGTGATTGAGCTTCTTGTATGTCCTAATACCAGCGCACTTACCTCTTCTGTGATACCGCTGTCACGAAGTATGGTAGCGATGATATGTCGGAGGTCATGAATATGTAGATCTTTTAGCCCTGCTGTTTCTAATACTTTTTTCCAATGATGTCGAATTGTTGACCCATTCATTACAGTGTCTTTTTCACTTGGATGAATAAGATTTGTCTTATCTTCTAGGCTCTCGAACATTTCAGGTCGAAGTACGAATGTTAGTTTTTTACCGCTTTTTGAGTTGTCTTGATGGATATCAAACATGCCTTTGTCCAGATCTATATCTTTTATGCTGAGGGATAGTACTTCATTTAAGCGCCTACCAGTAGCAAGCCATGTAAAGACATGCCTATACTTGGGGACAGGATAAGCAAGCATAGCATCGTAGAGTTTTTTTACTTCTGGCAGACTCACCACAACTTCTCGTACATTATTTAAATCTCCTACGTCTATTTCTGCAGGATTTAATTCATTAATTTTATTTTCTTTATAGTAACGCTTCATAAGTGGAGACAATGCTTCGACTACTTTTTTAGCTGTTCTGAGAGAACGCTGTTTTTTAATTTTAGAGATAAGAGATTCTATGTCTTCTCTAGTAATGTCTGTCAGAAGCATTTTAGACAGCTTGCTTGGCTTTATCCAGGCATTATAAAATGATTTCATATCTTTAGCCGTGGAAGTCTTCCATGATTCTTTATTATTTACTGTGGTTTCCTTGTGCTTAACGTAGCGTTCCCAATATTCATCTAGGGTCGGGACTTTTGTTTTTTTCTCTTTTGGCTCAAATACCGTACTTCTTTGCTCTGTTGCACTATCGATTGCTTGTAATAGTGTTTGATGCTTTGAAAATGTAAAAGTCTTCTTCATGGGTTTCCCATCTTTTTTTAAACGTAAAACCAACTTGAAGTCTTGTTTAAATTTTTTAGGAGCATTTGAAGAGTTAATTTCTTTGACTCCAGAAAAAGTGTCATCAATATCTACCAAATAGAGACCCTTACAATTTCTGTTCGGTAGATTTATCTTAATCAGAGTTTGTGCCATATATGTTCCTTAGGGTACACTTCAGGGTGCACTTTTGTAGATATAAGTGTACCCTAATAGGCATAAATAGGAACTTTAATATATTTGTTATTTACGCTATATAAGGGATTAGGAAGAATTAGGAATAGTTTTAAATTCGGGCTCATAACCCGAAGGTCGTCGGTTCAAATCCGGCTCCCGCAACCAATCACAAACCCCTAAAATACGATATTTGCGACGACTTTGAGAGTCTTCTCAAAAACTTATATTCTCCTGAATGTCACCATGCATGTCACCCTCAAGAAACGGATTAAATGAACTCCTGATTTCGTCAATTCTAACGCCAATTCTAATCACAAGTGCAATTCCACCTCAATCAAGCAGCTAAAACTTTAGCGAATTCTGTAAAAAATACTTCATGCGGTGTCTTGTAGCCGAGTATTTTCCCGAGTCTGTGGTTTAGCCTCTCCTGCATGGTAATAATTTCCTCCTTAGAGACCTGTGCAAGATCAATCTTCTTTGGCAAATATTGTCTGATCAATCCATTGGTGTGCTCATTCAATCCTCTCTTCCATGAAGAGAAGAGCTTAGTGCTTCAAGGCTTCCTTGATGACTTCATAGCTTTCAAGCGCTGCTCTTTTGCCAAGCTCTGGATCCATGCCCGCACCTTGCCCTTTGGTGGTATTGGGCCCCAATAAAATTTTTTCATCGGCTATGCAGTCTTCCAACGCCTGCGCATCGGTATTGGCTGAAACCAGTTTGATTTGATCACTGATCGCACTTTTTGCAAGCTGATTGATCATATTACCACCTGCTCCACCAACTCCTACTGCAGTGATTTTTACGTTACTTGCCGTAGAAACTTTTGTTACGATAATATCAAATTCATCCATCTTTATTTCCTCTTTCAAACCTAACCTCCAATTTTGATATAAAATCTAATACATATTATATAGTAATTTCCAATAAATCAATCTGCGATAATGAACCGCTTGTTCTATTTTCTCATACTATCATCCCTGAGATCAAAAAACAATTCGATCTGTACGTTTTAAAAGCCTGAATACAAAATCCCGGTGCTTATAGCAGCACCTGCTCCATCATCTGAACAAATCCTCCAATCTTTTCAATCGGTTCTTTTTGCAAATAGAGTTGTTTAATGCGTTTGAGAACCATCGCTTCGATGCCTTCCAAATTTGATAATTTTATCTCTTTTTGCAAATTGGCATAGACTGCATCCGAAAGCGGTTCGAGATTTTGATGCCGGTTTGCCTGATTCATAAAGACCCATATCTCTTCTAAAGTTTTCGAGTGCTCGATCTTTTCTTTGAGGATAGATATGTTTGCATCCAGCAAACGATCCTCAAACTTCTGCGTAAATAGTCTCCAGCACCTATATTTGTCAAGTTCCCACACTTCGCCGCTGAAACCTTCTTCTTTGAATGATTGGACGAAGTCGCTAATTCTGCTTAGGCCGTGCAAAGATTTGATTGCAATAAACTTCTGCGGTTTTTTGACAATAAAAGCTTGCAGCGCATGAATATGCCTGGAGACTTCAGCCGTAAACGGAAAAAACGGGTCATGATTTTCCAGCAAATTCCTCAGATACAGCATGCTGATCTCTTTTTGCAATTTTTGAACAAATGCCACATCAAAGAGCGCTTCAAGCTCTTCTTTGGTACTGCTCTTTTCTAGCAATGTGTGATGACGGCACACACTGCACTCCATGTACAGATCGCCGTCTTTGGTAAAATAGCGTGTTTTCTCGTCTGCAATCAAACCGCAGGCTTTGCATTCTAAGCCTTTTTTTTCAATGCCCTGCTCATCGCCACATGAAGCGCAAACCCTGTAAACGCTGTTGTATTTTTCACTAACGCGCGTAAAAAAAGTATCGCCTCCGCACTCTTTGCATACGGGCTTCATTTTTGCTTTAGGCTGCCTTTCCTCGATAGGTTTTGTGGGCAGCCCCAGCGTGTCAATCACGTTTGAGCAATCTAAAATGATTGCATCTTGTTTCCCTTCGCTCAATCTAAGAGCACGGCCAACCATTTGGCGGTAAAGATTCTGAGATTGCGTGGCTCTTGCCAGCACAATGCAGTCTGTCGCCGGATAATCAAATCCTGTTGTAAGCATCATCGGATTGGAGAGCATTTTGAGTTTTCCTTCCTTGTAGTCGTCCATAATCCGGTCTTGCTCAATCTTTGAAAGTTTTGAGTGGATTGCTTTGGCCGGCACTCCATGATCACTGTAAGCTTGCGCCATTGCTTCTGCATGTGCGATATTGATGCAAAAAGCCAATGATGCTTTTCTTTGGATGATGACATCTTTTGTGCTTTGAACTATTTTTAAAATGTTTTCTTGATTGTTAAAAGCTTTGTCCAATTCGTTTTGATTATAGTCTCCGCCGACTAAACCGATAGGCGAAAGATCGACTTTGACCGGCGCATAGCACAACGGATAGACCAGGTAGCCGTTTTCAAGCATATACTTAAGTCCGTACTTGTCGATATGATATCCAAAACCTTTCAGCAAAACGCCGTCTTGGTCATACGGCGTAGCAGATAAGCCGATCAGTCTGCCGTCAAACTCTTCAAGCAGCTGCTCGATCATCTTGCCGCTGAAACCATAATGGATCTCATCAATGATGATCATCGTAGGATCAAACCCAAGTTCTCTTTTATGCGCTGTTTGCAGCGTTGAGATAAACATATGACAACCTGCATCGTACTCGCCCGGACCATGGATGATTTGGGGGCGGAGTTCCAAAAACGTCTCTTGCAATTGTTTCAATAAGATAACTTTCGGGGCGACGACCAAAACGATACCGCCTTTTTCTATCTCATCCTTGGCTATTTGCGATGCTATCACAGACTTTCCGGCCCCTGTCGGCGCTTCGATTAAGACGGATGTATCAAGAATCGAAACTTGTTTGATGATGCTCTCCTGATAGGATCTCAGCCGAAATTTATCCGGCCGCTTCTCTTTGGGCAGCAGTCTGTATGTATAGGGCCTCGTGTTCAAATTGATTGATATGAGGTTGAATTTTTCTGCATAGTAAGACGGATGTTGAAACTCCTGTTTGGAGCGGTATTCGGGCATAGTGTATATCCGATATATTACAGGATAGACAAATTTTTTTGATATATCGTTTTGGCGCAGCCAAGTAATCGGCGTATCAAGCGGCAGGTTTTTTGAAACCAATTCGTTTATCAACAGTTCTTCAAAAAGTTTAGCCAGCTGCCACTTGATCTCTTTTTTTTCTGCATCATTCTCGATACGCCCGATCTTCATTCTAAGATCAAAATTTGTTTTAAAAATTTTCAATGGTTGCCTTCTTGTTTTACAGTGTCATTTTTATGTTTTTCTATTTGCTTGTACACCTCTTTGGACAAATCAATGATATGCCCTTTAAGATAAAGCTGATCTCCCCATTCGCCGTCATTAAAATATTCGAATGACACTTCGTCAAAGCTTTTTTTATCTTGCTTATAAAACACATCAAGCACTTTAAAGATCATGGATGCCACATGGTCGCCAAAAGAACCGATATACCAGGCAAAAGGCGTATAAAACCCGTTACAAACCATTTGATAATTTGCAGAATTGACTATTTCTGATACGATATCAGCTTTATCTCCTTCGACAAATCCGCACTTCGGACAAGGTATATCTTCTTTGTATGGGATATAGTAAGCCCCGCATTTTGGACATTGGTGGTTATACATAATGTGCAGTGACATGGTTATCCTTTGATTTTAATCTAAAGAATGATAGTAAAACGATTAGACATATTTTGTCTTGCTGTAACAATTTTTATCAAATGTATTGAAAGAGGCAAACGTTTCAATCCCCTAGAAATCGGGTCATGTTGTAATTTAAAACTATCACGGGAACAGTCTGGGCATAAAGGTTTCAATCCCCTAGAAATCGGGTCATGTTGTAATATGAAGTGGTTGAAGAGATGTTGGACAAAATCATGTTTCAATCCCCTAGAAATCGGGTCATGTTGTAATAATCCTTGCCTATAGATAATGAATATGACCAGCTGTTTCAATCCCCTAGAAATCGGGTCATGTTGTAATAAAATCAAAACAATAAAAGAAGTTAGAAATATGGGTTTCAATCCCCTAGAAATCGGGTCATGTTGTAATTAATGTAGAATTATCATGTGGCGGTATAATTAATGTTTCTATCCCCTAGAAATCGGGTCATGTTGTAATGGTTCTTCCGTAGAAGGTAGAATGGTATCCTCGTTTCAATCCCCTAGAAATCGGGTCATGTTGTAATAGAGAAAGTGTAGTTTAACGTATTCAAGAACCAGTTTCAATCCCCTAGAAATCGGGTCATGTTGTAATGTGTATGGGTAGAAACAAAAGACCCATCAGATAGGTTTCAATCCCCTAGAAATCGGGTCATGTTGTAATTGTCAGCGGTTTCTGGTATTGATTATGACGTTGGTTTCAATCCCCTAGAAATCGGGTCATGTTGTAATTAAACACTTTGTAATAACGGATGCTAAAGATGAGTTTCAATCCCCTAGAAATCGGGTCATGTTGTAATCAGACGCTGGTGAAAATGACGGCGTGAGTATTGTTTCAATCCCCTAGAAATCGGGTCATGTTGTAATTTCCGCTCCGCTTTCAAGGTCTTCATCTTCCTGCGTTTCAATCCCCTAGAAATCGGGTCATGTTGTAATGACAACGCAGTAATAAGAGAAGACGGAACAAGGGGTTTCAATCCCCTAGAAATCGGGTCATGTTGTAATAAAACATGCAAGGCTATCGACTACAATGAATCACTCTCCTCGAGTATAGGGCAACTTTTGGTAATAAAGTCTCCGTCTTTAAGGTTGTAGGTGCAAACCCCTTCTTTGTGGTAGAAATGATATGTGTCTCCCGTACCATCCCAACATCCACAATGATTGCAACTCTCAACATTCTCGTCTAAAACCTTATTGTAGCTACCGTTTACATCTGGGCTGAAATAGTCAAAAACATAATCATCCCCTATGTTTAAGCTTGTTATTGAGTCAAGATCACCCATTGCTATCCTGTTTGTTGCCTCTAATAACAATGAAATCCTAATCCTCTCTAGCGTATTCTTACCTTCAATTATTATTTGCTCATAATATCCTTCGCTTCCGCATGATGACTGTGAGTAAGATTTAACACTTTCTGGCTCAATAAGATTTACAACAAAAATATAATTTGATAGTGTAACAAGGTCTTTGTCTTTTATCAGTCGTCCAGAAAGCATAATAAAATCATCTTTATTTTTTGAAGATATTTGTTTCGCTATCTTATGTGACGATATAAAGCTTATAGAAAATGGGTTTATCTTATAGAAAAGTCCTCTGTCTTTTTCTGTTTGGCACACTCCATCAATATTGTACAGGTCGCTATGGTTTCTGTTCTCTCTTACGCTTAATCGCGTGCAATAAATTTCTATATTTTTACCAATCATTTCACTCGGGAAAGAATTAATCGTATCTATGTATGTTCTATATGGTGGCTTTCCTCTACTATATGACTGCTCGCTCGCTTCCTTTATATACTCATATGTTCCGTTATCTGCAAAAATATCATAAGCCATAGATTTTAAACAGAATAGAACAACAATAATAAAAAATAAAAATAATTTCACGATACACTCCTTTGTTATTTGGATTATTTTATCAGACAAACACTTTAGGAAACTATTCAAACAATAATAATTGCCATTTGGGAGTATTTTTTTTAAATATAAAATAGATATGTAGTTATGGTTGCCGCAAGCTGAGATACATAAATTCGTTCCGTAAAATTTCGGAACGAAAATAATGCTGGAGTTAACAGTTTTCGTATTCTCCCGTAACGCCTGAAAGCTGATTAATTACTCTGTGTGCAATTCCTTTTAGCGATTCATTGATTGAAGGCTTATCTGGGAAGTAGTGTCCATGCAAAGTAACTGTGAACGTCATTGGAGTTTCGCTGCCCTCTGCATCAGTTTCAGGGCTATCTTCTACTGCAATGTAACCTGCAAATAGTTTGCCCCATGACTTCGTTGCAACTCTTTCGCCGTCTCCGACAAAAAACTCAATTTCAAGTTCTCCGTTTTGTCCTGATGTTTGGATGCACTCAATCGCTTGTTTCACATCAAGCCCTTCTCTTTCGTTGAATGCAAGCTGCATTTGGTTGTAGGTTTGGTTTTTACCTTTGCCAAAGGTTTTATTGCCAGTAGGTGTTGAATACTCAATAATGCCGTTTTTTACAACCGCTAGGTTAAAAGTTTTTGTGAAAAAAGTAAGATGTTCAAATCCCTTGATCACAAGATAGGCAGATGAAGAAGCAAGAATGTCCCCTGCGCCTTTTTCTGCGATGATAAAGTTTTTGGTTACTTCCATAGGTACTGCGCTCATGTGGCTATCCTTTAAAATGTACTTAAAATATCGTCAAACGTCTTTAGCAAGTTATTGACGCTTCCCGTGTTGACATCCTCTTTCATAATGCCGATCGAACTTCCGAACGTCATTGAAACGATTTGATGCACTCTGTTTCCGTTTCTGTCTATGTTTAATCCGTCAACTGCTTCGGTAACGTTTTCTATCCTGTAATCAATATTGTTAAAACGCTTACCCAAAAAGTCGATTGAAATTTTGTTTGGGGTGTAGCCAAGTACGGTGTCCCGCTTTTGTGTTTCCCCCGTTGTTTTTTCCTCTTTGGTCCCTTCTTGAACATACTTATCAACTGATCCTGCATCATTGTTGAGATTCTCAATGGCTTTTTGTGCTGAATCTATAAAGGTTTTATTGAGGATAGGAGCCTGCATTCTTAGTAATGCCTGAATGGGTCGCTCTACTTCTAAAAGAGCATTTGAAAATGCCCTAAACTCTATTTCTAGGCTTACTTCCTGAGGCATAAGCCCTGTCCATACCTGAATTGACTGTGCGCTTGAAATTAACGTTCTGCCTTGCAACGCATCAATCATTTGTAGCTTGTCCGACCAAATACCAGACTGTGCAATTGCCGCCAACATAGGATAGCGACCGTCTGCATCTTGTTTCAATCCCCTAGAAATCGGGTCATGTTGTAATTGTACTACACTTGAAGAAGCACGCTCTATTAAGTTTCAATCCCCTAGAAATCGGGTCATGTTGTAATATAAACGCAAGCGAAGGGACTATTATCCTCAATGTTTCAATCCCCTAGAAATCGGGTCATGTTGTAATGATGAAGCAAAACAAGAATGGGCAAAAGTTCACCGTTTCAATCCCCTAGAAATCGGGTCATGTTGTAATATGAGAGGATCTCGGAAGAGGACTTGATAGTCCTTGTTTCAATCCCCTAGAAATCGGGTCATGTTGTAATTTGCCAACTGCTGACGTTAAAGGTAAAGAGTTTAGTTTCAATCCCCTAGAAATCGGGTCATGTTGTAATAAGCACCAGGTACAATAGTTGATGCAGATAGTTAGTTTCAATCCCCTAGAAATCGGGTCATGTTGTAATACTAAACCATTGTTTATGGTATGGGCATATAACGTTTCAATCCCCTAGAAATCGGGTCATGTTGTAATCTGAATCTTTAGATTATAAAGTTAAAGCAACTAAAGTTTCAATCCCCTAGAAATCGGGTCA
>JAJPEU010000014.1 GCA_021166685.1 Sulfurovum sp.
GCTATCAGACTTTAATCTGACAAAATTTGGCGCAACGATTAAGGGTAATATTGATGGTGTTGATGTTGTATTGGGTACTGTTATTGAAGGTAAAATATCAATAGAGGACGCGTATAGAAATCATGGCGAATTAATTGACTTGCAAATTCATTAAAAATAAGGCAACTACGCATAGAAGGCGAAAGCAGCGCAGTTATAACAGATAGCGTAAATCAAATAGACATTCAAGAGTTTATTGAACAGTCAATACACAGAACTGTAAACGACGATACCCCTTATGATTTTGGGGTATTATCTGCAAAAGCTATTAAGGCTATACAAAAACATACAGGATTAAATTTATCAGGGTATTCATGTAAAATATATCCATCTTATGTAAGGCATATAAAAAATAGACACCCTGAACAATTGGTGTTGCTGACAAAAATTAATAACATGCTAAATAGCATAAATTATGCAATTAAAGAGATTGGCAAAAACTCAAAGACGGGCAAGACAGAAACATACATATTGTTATTCACAAAGCAGGATGAAAATGTAATAAAACTTGTAAAGATAAGAGATTACGCCAAAAAAGAATTAAGCATAAAAACGATACATGCTCTCGATGAGGCAGACCAAAAACTACCTCTAAGCTTACGGTTATCGTTTGATGCAATTAAGCCCCAAACTCTACGGCATTATCCGAAATCCGATGGTTTTACTCATCAAAAAGATGATAAAAGTATCATACCAAAAAACACAAATCAAGTCAACATGGACAGCACTACACAGTTAACAGACAAATACAAAGCAATACTAAAAAAGCAAGCATGGCACAAAAGGCTTATGGAGTGGCACAAAGACAGCCACCCATTGACCAAAAATGCAGACGGTACGCCAAAGGTCTTTTATCACGGGACCGGGGCGGATTTTGATACGTTTGAAGTCGGTCATGGTGGGGATTTTGGGGATGGTGTGTACTTTAGTGATAGTCCTGAATATAGCAGTGAATACGGAAACTCAGTATACCCTGTAAATCTTAATATAAAAGAGCCATTAGTGCTTGATAATAGATACCAAATGAATAGACTTTGGGATGAAAAGATAGCAGCAAAAGATTCAGGGGACAAGGCTGCTCTTGGGGCAATGTCCGAGTGGCTTAAATCTAAAGGCTACGATGGAATTATTGTAAGCAATGGTTTAACGGGAGACTCTTCTGGTGTTTCTTTTGGTATAGTATTCAACCCCAACCAAATCAAATCCATCCACAACAAAGGCACGTTTAGCGAAAACAGCGCAGTTATAACAGATAGCGTTACGTTTGATATGAGTTTTGACGCAGAAAGCAGATACATAGATAAATCAAGAGACATGATTAAAATCAACAAACTCATTAAAGACGCTGAAGAAACATTGCCGCAGCCCATAAGAAGTTTTGAAGATTTCAAAAAGCAATTCCCGGAAGCCGACACGGACAACAATGTCAAGCTAAACATACATGGAGTTAGCATTGAATTTAATCTGTATGGCGTATGGAAACACCTTGTCCCGCAGAACAATACGCACTACGATGATCGAAATACAATAAGCGGAGCTTTTGTAAAAACAATCAGAGACCCGCTATTGATTGTAAGGCAACCGCACAAAGGCAGAGAGATAGTATTTTATAAAGCTTTTCGGGGTTCTCCGTTATACAATTTAGCGGCATTCAAATTTACAAATGGGAAGTTTACATATTACGATTTAAAAAACAATATGAATAAAGTGAAAGAGATTATAAAGACACCCGATCAGAATACATTATACTTTAAGTATAGCAGGCAGGAAAAAATTCTGCGCACAAAAGAGTGGCAATCTGAACCCGCTATTAACCAAATCATACCAAAAAACACAAATAAAATCAATATGGACGGAGCAGAAACAATGAATATACTACAACAGATCAAAACAGAGCGAAGCGCAATCGCAAAAGCTAAACTCAACAAGCAATGGAGATCGTTAAGTGCACTACAAAGAACAAAAGCGCTTAAAGAGTATAGAGCCTCAACAAATGCGCTCAACAATGACGTGATCGATGCCCTCGAAACGATCAAAGCGGTGCTTGAAAATCCAAATGCAATCTCTCCTTTACAAAACACACAACGTGTGTTATAATGATAGAAAATTCAAAGGAAGGTAAGCGATGACTCCAACAGCACATGAAAAAGTCAGAACAAACGTGTATCTTGATGCCGAGATGAAAGAAAAAGCCAAAGAAATATTCAAAGAGTACGGCATGGGGTTAAGCGATGCATTCAATATCTTCCTCTCCCAAACGGTCATGGAAAGAGGCATCCCTTTTGAGGTCAAGATACCCAACAAACAAACTGCCGGGGCGATCAAGGATGCCAGAGAAGGGAAGAATATGACAAAAATATCGCTGGATGGCCTTAAAAAGGAAATCGGTGCTTGACCTTGCTGTCCATAAAGACTTTAGCAAAGAGCTGAAAAAAGCGCAGCTCAACCCAACCAATACGGCAAAGCTCTTTTTATACATCTCTGCCCTGCTCAATGAAGAGGAGCTGCCCGCCGAATCAAGAGACCACCACCTCAGCGGAGAATACAAAGATACCAGAGAATTTCACATCAGCGGTGACCTGCTGGTGATCTACCGCATAGGCAGCGATACGCTGGAGCTGCTTCGGATCGGCACGCATAGCCAGCTTTTCAAGTAACCCAAAAAATATTAGCAAACAGAAAATGTATATAAACTCAAAAATATTTATGCTTTAAATCCCCTATTTACTGGTGTTTAAATGCAATTTATGTTACTATAACTCAAAATTTAATATTTGAGTTATAATAAATGGCAAAAGAAACTATCGAAAAAGCACCATTTGTATTTGATCACAATTTATATGATTTTCAAGATAATTATAAGTATATTCAAAAGTATAAGGCGGAAGATCATAAAGGGCGATATTTATACTGGGATAAATTCCGTTGGAGGGTTGCCAAAGGCGATGATCCGCTTATAGCCTGGTGGGCTACCAAATTAGCACGATTTACCCAATATAAAAGTATTCCTTATAGAGACAAATATGGTAAATCCTTTGTATTCTGTACACCTGATACACTGCAAGCCAAATTACATAAAATAACACAGTTTTCTGCTGAAGGGCTGGCTCCTGTCAATTCTATAAAACGTAATTATCTTATTTCTTCATTGATCATGGAAGAAGCTATCAGCAGCTCTCAGTTAGAAGGGGCTTCAACAACGCGAAGAGTTGCAAAGGATATGCTTGTTTCTTCAAGACGTCCAAAAACAGAAGATGAAAGAATGATCCTTAATAACTATCTTCTTATGAGACAGGTAAAACGGGTAAAAGATGAAGAACTTACGATTGATGTGATCTTAGATTTTCATCGTATTGCGACACAAGGAACAACACAAAATGCAGTAGTGCCGGGAAAACTTAGGGAAGACAATGCAATAGTTATCACCGATGGGATTGATGGAACCATTGTCCATCAACCGCCTTGTTATACGGAGCTGGAAGATCGTTTGCGTTTAGTATGTGAGTTTGCAAACACCGATCATTCAGGTGAAGAGGGAGAGATGTTTATCAATCCTATTGTTAAAGGAATTATTTTACATTTTATGATCGGATACGAGCACCCTTTTTCTGATGGAAACGGTAGAACGGCAAGAGCTATTTTTTACTGGTTTATGCTAAAAACAAAATATGATTACTTTGAATATATTTCAATCAGTAAACTATTAAAAGAAGCTCCTGTCCGGTATGGAAAATCATATTTATATACGGAAATAGATGATAATGATTTAACGTACTTTATCTACTACCAAGTAGATATTATCATAAGAGCCATTAACGATCTTTTAGAGTATTTACAAGAAAAAAGTAGAGAGTTTGAAGAGATGACAACTCTTTTGCAGGCATCCTCTGTTGGTGATAAATTGAACTTTATCCAGAAAGATATTATTAAAAAAGCTATTAAAAATCCGGGGAGAGTTTTTACGGCGCTGGAAGTGGCGGCAGATTATGATATTGCAGCAAATACTGCCAGAAAGTATCTGAATGAAATGGCCAAATCAAAATTATTGGCCAATTACAAAGACGGGAGAACAGTTGCGTATTTAGCGCCTGCAAATTTATATGAAATATTGAAACGTTAAAAGCTTAGAATTTTATTTTAGGGATCATTCATTTTCAATCAATAGCGCAATAGCGGAAAGTGCACAAAAGTCAAAGAAAACCTGCACTCTCAAAAAAAAGTTTAAAAATCAATCACTTTTCAATCATCGGCAGCGACAAAGACGTCGTTGCCAAACTACGGCTGCACCGAACGATATGGCCCATTGCCCCACTCAAAATCAATCAAAAAACTATCTATCAAAAAACGGTTCAAAATTAGCACTATTTTGAAAAATTCAAAAATTATCGGTCGATTTTCGATATGTTTTCGGTCTTTTTTTGAACTTTTTTCATGCCTCAAAAAATAATTGGCTTTTTGGGATTTTACAAGTTGAAAATTGCTGCTTTTTTATGCGCCAAAACCGCCAAAACGTTACTTGTCTCCGATGACTTTCTGCTGCATGGCAAGGAGAGATTCGTAGTTTTCTTTGGACTGTTTTACCGCTTCTTCAAAGGCAAATCCGAGCATGATGATCTTGTAGAGGTTTGGCTTGTGTTTTTTCCAGTTTCTGAGTGTTACCGGAGTAATGTCAAGATATATTGCCTTGTCTCTTTGGGTCATTTCTTAGCCTTTTTTATCTAAAAAACTAACCAATATGCCCTGACTTCCCAACAAGTTAAATATTTTCCTTTTTTTCAAATAAAGCGTTAATATTTAACTACTTCTGTAATACAATGGTTAAATAATTTTCAAAAAATATAAAAAAGAGAAAATGTGACATTTACAGAAGCAAAAAATGAATTTGACAATAAATATGAGACGACAGCCGATTATGACTGTTTTTTATCTGAACACTTAACTTTTGGGCGAAAGACCAATTTTCAAAAGAAAAATGGACAGAAAAATGAGCAATATTACAAATGGCAATTCTTATACTCTATTGTTAAATCAGGACTTTTTGCCAAAGACTATATAGGAACCGAAATCCAATTTCCTAAAGGTAACAAGTCTTCTGCACCTCTCAAGCTTGATGGAGCAATTTTTGATGACATTTCTTGGTTTGATAAATACAAAGACTATCACAAAAACGGAAACAATGAGAGTTTAGAATGGCTTCGTGAACATTTGATAGTTGCACTTGAATTTAAAAAGGAAGATAACAAGAATGTTGCTGATGTTTGGGATAAACAACTGAAAGCCTATCTAAATGAAAGTCGCAGGCCATTTTGTTTGGCTGTTTTGTATGACACAGAAAGACTTTATTTATTCCGCAAACACAACAATAAATTTCTACGATACAGTGAAGAGTTTAACACTAAAGGTGAAGACAGCAAAACAAAAGAACTTTCTTTACACCTGCCAGACCCTTACCTGAACTTACCAAGCTTTGAAGACCTATTAGAATGGACAGAATCCATTGCTATTGATCGTTCCAAAAGAGCAATAACTGATTTAGATATTATTTCGGGTGTACATTCAACTCAAATCAATGACGCAATGAGTAGCATTTTGCGGACAATGGACAAGGTTGGAATGGTAAATCAAAAAGGATTTGAAATTCTTATTCAAATTCTTTCACTCAAAATCTATGATGAAAAAAGAAACGAAAAAATGCCAAAGCGTTTTTTAGATTTTTACATTACAAAAGAAGAAAAGAATTTCAAAACTCTTGCAGAGAAACCACTTCAAGAATTTATTAAGCGTATCAATGCTTTGAGAGATGAAGCATCAGGGACTTATTACCGTATTTTAAAAGATAATCCGCTTAACATAAAGAATGAAAACCATATCAAAGTGTTGATTGAAGTAGTTTATCAATTTGAGGATTATTCATTCGTCCGCTCACACAAAACCGACCTTTACCAGTTGGTATTTTACAAGTTTGCAACACCATTTTCCAAAGATCAAAATGCGCAATTTGTTACACCGCTTCCGCTAATTGACTTTTTAGTAAATATTGTAAATCCGAGAAATGGCGAAACCGTAATTGACCCAACCGTAGGAATTGCCGATTTCCTTTCCGTTTCCTATGTGAACTCAAATAGCAAGTTAGACGACAATAACATCTTTGGAATGGACATTGACGACCAAATGGTAATGCTTGCAACTCTAAATATGCTACTAAATGGCGATGGTAATGCCAAAATAAAATCTAAAGCAGGTTATGGCTCATTGTTATCCAAGTTTGACCACAAAGGAGACATACTTGACCTTGTGCCAACAATGAATCAAAAAGGAAATTGGGACGAAAGACCAGACGACAACCAACTCAAAAAATTTGATGTAGTCCTTACCAATCCGCCTTTTGGCGAAGATAGAGCATTTGTTCCAAAAGATGACAAAGATTTGGAGATGATACAGTGCTATGAACTTTGGCATTTGTATAGCAACAAAGGCGAAGAACAACAAGATGGCAAAAAGAAAAAAGCCCAAAAACAGGCAAGCAAAATAGATTTAGGTGTGGTCTTCCTTGAAAATGCCTACCGCATTTTGAAAGAAAACGGCAGAATGGGAATTGTTTTGTCAAACTCTATTGCCAGTATTGACACTCACAAGATTGCACGAAAATGGTTAATGGACAAAATGCGAATTGTGGCTATTTTTGATTTACCTGCAAATGTATTTGCCGAAACAGGCGTAAACACTTCAATCATTGTTGCCTACAAACCAAACGAAAAAGAGTTGGTAAAACTCAAAGAGCAAAATTATCAAATATTCGCAAAGGATATTAAGAGAATTGGATATGAAGTTAAGACCAGCAAACGAGTGAAATTTTTCTCACCAAATTACAAAATCAATTATGAAAATTTTGAGATAGAAATTGACAAAGACGGACGAGCCTTGCTTGATGAAGAATTTACCGAAACTATAGCCGATTTTAAAAAATGGTGTTTGAGCCAAGAAAAACAATTGCAAGACATTTTTATCAAGGCTAAATAATGGCAGACTACAAATACATAAGAGTGCCCAAGCAAATTAGCCTTACTGAATATGAACAAAACGGGTACTGTTTAGCGCCTTCTAAATATTCACGCTTCCTGCCTTGTGACACAGTAAATTACATGTCACTTGATGAGCTATGCACAGAAAGCAAAAAGAAAATATCATTCAGTATAAAAAATGAATATTACTATTCTGAAATAGGGGATATAGATGTAACAAATGGTGGGGTAAACCATTCAAAGTTTTATGGAATCAACCTTCCTTCTGAAAATCCAAAAGAATTAAAGCAAGGTGATATTGTTATTTCAACAGTTAGAACATATCGTGGCGGTATTGGCTTTATTTACGATAATTTAGAAAATCATTGTTGCTCTCCTGCAATTTTGGTTATTAGGGATGTAAGCAAAAAAATAACAAAGGAATACTTACTGTCTGTTTTACGAACAGACTTTTTTATTGAACAAATTTCAGGCTTTTTGAATCGTGGAATGTATCCAAGATTAGATAAAGAAGCAATGAAACATATCTTAATCCCAATACCCAAGAGTAATGAGATATTGAGATATATAACACTTCTCACAAAAGCATATTTGAATAAAATTGCAACAATCAAAAAGCGTCACGAAACCATTTTTGACGTAATTGAAAATGAACTAATAAGCAACCAAAAACCTAACAAATTCAAATTTGAATTGCCGACTATTAAAGAGATTGAAGAAGTGGGCAGGTTGGATACAGGAATTTACACAGAGCAATTTAAGAGAATTAAATTTTTAATTCAAAATTATACAAATAATTTTTTCTTTATTGATAAAAATAAAATAAAAAGCGGAAGTACACCAGAAGTCCGTTTTATTGGAAATATAAAAGCCTTAAAAAACCGTTGGGTCACTCCAACTCATTGTTCAGATTTCGGAACAGTAACAGAGGAAAGAATAAATATTGAAGGAAATAACAATATAAACGAAGATTGCATTTTACTAATCAACCGTACTTCAAAAGGTGGCATTGGTGAATTTGTAGGCATCGCAGGTTACTACAATTATACAGAATTTGGGCAAGGACACCACAATCAAGGAATGTATAGAGTATTTAATTATTCAAAAGATAAATTGCTCTTTATGTTGTGTTTTTTAAATTGTTCATTGATGCGAAAATATTGTGCAGGTTTATCCGTAGGTTCAAAAATGAAAGAATTAAAAATAGAACAATTTTTACAAATTCCATTTCCAAATTTCCCTGAAGCAAAGCAAAAGGAAATTTCTTTACTCTACCACAATCCAACAAGTAATTACGAGATAGAGACTTTTACGTTGGACAACTTTTTGGAGCAAGACAACGCTTTCAATGAAACAGCAGGAATTTTCGAATTAGACAAAACAGCCAAACAATTAAAAGAAATCCTAAACAAAGCAATAGACGACATTGCAAATGACAAAGAAGTTAATATAACATTTTACTTTGCCAAACTCAACGAAGGCAGTTTGACCGGCAATTTATTTGATTTATAAAAAAGTGGGGGAGAAAGCAGATTAAGCCATTCTCTAACGGATAAGAGGTAAAATCAGACATTATAAAATGAACGCTTTGGAAGCATGAAGGAACATATATGTTTGACAGAAATCAGCCCTATAATGATCTGCCTCTTTTGCCGCCTGCCGTTGAGCTTGAGACCAAAGCCATCCTCAAACAGGCGATCGCTGCTTCAAGGGCGGTTGCCGACCTGAGAGGAAAAGCGCAGCAGATCCCAAACCAGCGCATGATGATCGATTCGATTGTCTTGCAAGAAGCGCGTTTGTCAAGCGAAATAGAAAACATTGTGACCACCAATGATGAACTTTACCGTGCTGCTGCCGATATAGACGGGCTTTTTGACAGCCATACCAAAGAAGTTCTCCGATACCGACAGGCTATCTGGCATGGGTACGAACAGATCAAAAAACGCCCTTTAACCGTCAATCTTTTTGTTGAGATCGTGCAGATCATCAAACAGATCGACCTGGATGTACGCAAGACTACCGGGACTAAACTTGCCGGTCCAAGCGGAGAGATAGTCTATACGCCGCCCGAAGGGGAACAGATCATTCGACAAAAGCTTGCAAACCTTGAAAGTTTCATCTATGGAGAAGACGATCTTGACCCTCTTGTCAAACTGGCGGTGATGCACTATCAGTTTGAAGCCATTCACCCATTTGCAGACGGCAACGGACGTACGGGAAGGATACTAAACATACTTTTTCTTGTGGAGAAAGGCCTTCTGGATATGCCTGTATTGTTTCTTTCGCGGTATATTCTTGAAAACAAAGGCGATTACTACGATGGGCTTCGCAAAGTTACAGAAGAGCATCGTTGGGAAGAGTGGATCATGTACATCCTGAAAGGGATAGAAATAACCGCGAAACAAACCTCTGCACAGATAGATGCCATCCTGAATCTCATGGAAAGCGTTAAAGATGAGATGCGGGAGAAAGCTGAAAAGATATACAGTAAAGAGCTGCTTGAGATGATCTTTATGCATCCTTACTGCAAAATCAAATTTTTGGAACAAGCCGGCATCGCCAAACGCCAGACCGCTTCGAACTATCTGCAAACGCTATCTGACATCGGAGTGTTGAGAGCCGAGAAAATCGGTCGGGAAAACTACTATATCAACGACCCGCTGCTCAACATACTAATGGGTCGGTAATATGGTTATGTAATCGACACATCAAAAAAACGTGTCGAAAAAATGCAAAAAAATCGACATATCATGAAAACGTGTCGATAGAATAAACAGGTTTAACTATCAAATAAAAAAAAGGGGAAATACAATGCTGCCGGGGTCAACTATCATCAAACAATGTTCAGAGTGTTCTGGATACATCACACAAGAGACCATCGTTTCAGGCAATACTATCGGAGCCGTCATCTGGACGGACGGCAAGATGGAAGCGCCTATGCTGCCACAGGAAGACTACTTCATCAAATGCCCGCACTGTCATGCGCTTGCGTGGATAGACGATTTTGAGGAGATCGACAGCATAGAATCCCATGAGTTCATAGAGGAGCGATACCCGGAGGCAAAAGCGTATCTGCTGCCGGAGTTTGAAGAGTATATTGGCTATGTTGAGCGGACAGGCTGCACAAGCGAAGAAGAAGCCTACCTGCGCCAAAGGGCATGGCAGAAAGGCAACGACCCAAGAAGATACAAAAGAGAAAAGAAACCGCTTAGCCAACAGGAGCAGGATAACCTTTGGGCGCTTTTTCGCCTTTTGAATATCACCGGTGAGGCAAACGACCGTCTCATGAATGCAGAGATACTAAGAGAACTCGGAGACTTCAGCGGTGCTATGATGATACTCGAAACCATCGATGAACCTCGAATATCTGGAGCAGTGGAAAGCATTAAAGCCCTTGTAAAAGAGAGAAATCCTTTTGTAGAAAACCTCGATCCCGAAAGCAGAAAATATTCTGACATTCTTTTTAGACGGTTTGAAACCGCACTCAATACGCTTCAGTCAGCTATGGAAGAAAACGGCGATGGCGATGCGTATCTTGACAGTTTCGGTACGCTTTATGAAACAGCATATTCTTTGTATCTATCACAGCATGAAAGAGATTATGGCGAGAAAGAGAAGGAAGAGTATGGTGAGTTTATCGAAGCATTATCTGCCCTTGGAGAACAGTTGGACAAAGACGGCATGATGGATAGGTATGGCGATCTTGTCGATAAGGTGATCGAGCTGTCCGCAGAGTTTACGATCATTGATGCGGAACGCTCCTGGGCTCAGACAGAAATGCGCCTGTGGGCATGGGCGGACAAACACCGTATACCGCCAAGTCAACTCCCAAGAGACAGAGACGCCCTTATAGCGTTGACGGAGTTGAGCCTGTTCCCTCAGGATATTATCACGCCGATGACGGATGTAAACGAACTCATAGAAATGGCGGAGAGCGAAGAAGAGGAGCTTCCTTTCTCCCTGCCGCCGGAGCTGTTTGAGCTTACGCAGCTGGAAAAACTGGAAGTATCTTTGATGGGGCTTACTCATTTGCCCGAAGAGATAAAAAAGCTCCAAAACCTCACCGAACTGAGACTTCCGTTCAATCAGCTTGAGACCATCCCCTCGGCTGTAGGCAAGCTTGAGCAGCTTACAGCCCTTGAGCTTAAAATGAATCAGCTCAAAGAGATACCCGTCACCCTTGTATGGCTTGATAATCTAGCCCATCTTGACATTATAGACAATCCGCTTATCTTAACCCGGTCGCAGGCAGCTTGGCTTGAAGAAATCGCAGAAAACGGCTGTGAAGTGCTTTGGGATAAAGACCGATGTACCATACTCGATGACGATGACGAAGAAGATGACGAGGATGGTGTTCGGAACTTTATAGAGTCGATGGGCGGCGAAGAGGCATTTTTGGATGCGATGAAAAAGCTATAGCCACTTTTCAATACTCTTTCTGATCTGATTTATTTTATACCGGCTTAAACCGTCCAATCTCAGGACAAGACGGTTGTTATCCATCTGCAGTTTTGGCTTTATCGCTCATTTTTTCTCTTTGTTTCATTATATCCAAGATCAACTTTTTGAAACTATAAAGGGTAGTATGGAGAAATTATAAGCAAAAATATCCGCAAAAATAAATCATCCATAGCTATAAAAAATCACTTATATCCGATATTTACGTTATATAAAAAGATGCAATATCTGCAAAATAATCCGCAAAAACATGTTATACTATACCAAAAAAAGGAATACTTTTGTACTTTACCCCTCTTCTTCCTACCAATGTAAACGGAAATATCGATGCCCGGCTGTTAGAGATGGCAGAAGAAGTGTGTCTCAAAAGTGCCGCACTTGGAGCCGTATATCCTCCTCAAGTATTGAACGCTATCAAATCGCTGCTAAGGACGATCAACAGTTACTACTCAAATAAAATAGAATCAGAGGGAACACATCCCTTTGACATCGAAAAAGCCTCCCGGAAAATATTTTCAGGAGACACCAAACAGCAGCAGCTTCAAAAACTCTCTCTGGTTCATATCCAGGTCCAGGAATGGATAGAGGCTATGATGCAAGCGGACGATTCAGATACGCCTTTTAGCAGAGCATTTATCAGCGAAGTACATCGAAAGTTTTACTCTCATCCCGACATGGAACCATTTTTGGCCATCAGTACTGCTCCGGGCAGCACAAACGTCAGCGAGACTATACGGATGATACCCGGAGCGTTTCGCGAACGGCCGGTATATGTAGGAAACCATACTGCACCGGAATATACTGAGATACCGACACTGTTCACTCTCTATGAGTCTGCCTATAAAATTCCTCCGTACGCTACCCAGGCAGCCAAACTGATCTATGCCTTTTCTTCCCATCACAGGCTTACATGGATACACCCTTTTTTGGATGGGAACGGAAGAACATCAAGATTGGTTTTGGACGGTATATTTGCAAGCATCAGGCTGCAAGGCTATGGATTGTGGAATATCTCAAGAGGGCTTGCCAGACGCTCAGAGGATTATAAACACTATTTGACCGTAGCCGATAAAGTACGGCAAGGGGATCTGGACGGGCGCGGCGCACTCTCTTTAAAGGGACTCATAGCCTATGTGAGATTTATGCTTGAGATAGCCCTCGATCAGATTGTCTATATGGAAGAAAATTTGAAACTGCATACATTGAGCGGGCGCATAGAAAAGTATGTGAAATTTTCCCAACAAAAGATGTACCCGACAGAGCCGCTGCCAAAATATAGCGAATTGCTTTTAAAAGAATTGCTCATAGCCGGAGAGATGCCTCGGGGCAATGTCTCAAACGTGATACATACTTCTGACAGAACGGCGACGACATTGATTAAAAAACTTACAGAGATGGATTATGTAGAATCGGATACGCCCAAAGGAGCTATCCGTATCAAATTTAACGCCCACTTTGCATCAGAGATTTTCCCTGAACTGATCGCAAGATAAAATGCAGCAGTTATTTAAAAATGTAGAGAGATAATATTTTGGGGGCTTATTTGGGGGCTGTTTTTAATATATGTGAATAAAACCCCCTAAAATACGATATGTTCATTCCCCCACACCTCCACCATACTCCAATCTCCCACACTCTTCTTAATCGGTCAAATGACACGGACAAAAGCGTTTAAATCGTCGATTCTAATCATCAATACAATTTCACCTCGATCAAGCAGACAAAATCAAAAAACTGTAAAGTACTTTTCCAAAATCCTCTTGACTTTATACTTTTATATAATATTAAGCAATAATATGATATCGTGAATTTCAATTTCATTAAGGAGGATACCATGAAAAGATTTACTCTTTCGATGGCGGCATTAGCGGCAATGGGGACACTTGCGATAGCAGGCGGAGACATAGAGGCGCCGGTGGAGCCGGTAGTAGAGGTGGAAGCGCCTATGGCTGTGAGCGATAGCGGTTTTTATATCGGTGGTGCGTACAGCGCAGCAAAACTTGATAGAGATTTTAACGGATGGGAAGAAGAGCTAGATAGCGGTGACGGAATCTATGAAGAGTATAGAGGTAGTGTGGAAGTAGAATATGATGCACTGATGCTGCAAGCAGGATACAAGTTCAACCAATACCTCGCCGTAGAGGGAAGATACTGGAAATCCCTAAGCGACGGAGATTGGTCTTATAACGCATCCGGAACTGAAAATGATGAACCTTTTTCAGAGCATGACAGCGGCTCAGACGGAGATTTTGACTTTGAAGCATGGGGGATTTATGTTAAACCGATGTACCCTGTCACGGAAGAGTTGGATGTCTATGCGTTGCTGGGATACGGTAACGTAACGCTGACAAATGCATGGGACGAGGGGGATTTCTTGGATGAAAATGGCTTCCAATGGGGTCTAGGTGCTTCGTATGCGTTGACTGACAAACTCTCTGTTTTTGCGGACTACGTTCAGCTTTGCGATGCGGATAATTCAGAATCATGGGAAGATGAAGGATATATCGGCCAAGAAAATTGGGATGATACCGTCTATACGGTCAATATCGGTTTAACCTACAAATTCTAACTTTTTATCTAACAAACCGTATGGGGTCTGGCAAGCCCCATATATAGCTATAAACTTCTTTTGTCTGCCCAAACAATCAAAAAATATCAACAATCCATCAAAATACTCTTTGATACATTCTGAAACAAAATATTTTAAGCAACTGTAGGCTATCATAAAATTCAATTTTATTTACAAGGAGGACAAACCATGAAAAGATTTACACTTTCAGTGGCGGCATTAGCAGCGATCAGCACATTTGCCATGGCAGGCGGAGACATAGAGGCGC
>JAJPEU010000020.1 GCA_021166685.1 Sulfurovum sp.
CACTCTCACTCTCTCAACCCACTCGGTTAAGGTCTCTGTGTTTGTGGACGCGTATTATAGCACCGGATAAGATTCTTGTCAAGGGTTTTTTGGAAAATGTTTGGAAATTGTTTGATTTTTTTTGTTTACTTACATTAAATATAAAAAAATAGCTTAAAATAAGATACATATAATATCTTTCAAACCTATTGTCTTTGATGTCTATACTATTATGACACACAAAAACAAGGAAGTTTCTCTCCTTGAAGAGACACATGAAGAAATAAATGCTTTAAAGTATGCGACATAAAACCAAATAAGAAAAACTGAGATAAACGCAGAAAGATATCCGGAGACACAAACAGAACGTTATGCCTCCAGACAAACAAAGTAATTTTAATTAGATTTTTTCAGCCATTTTGACATCATACAGGATATCATCCATTGGATGTCTATACATCGGCATCGCCAATCTTTTCTCATCAAGAACATGACCGATAAATCCGATCGATCTGCCGACGATAAAGAAAGCATTGAGTGTACCTGATTCAATAAACTCATTAATCTCTTCTTCACTATATCCAAGAGCTCTCCACATATCAACCATTAAGATACCGATTGTACCATCAACGTTAAGAATCAGGTTCTCTTTTTTTGATGTGGTCAACTGCTCAACAGTCAATGCATAATCAAGCAATGGTGTTGCAGGAAAATATTCATTGGCAAACCTCTTAAGCCCTTCCACTCTGAGGTCAGGGTTTTTAAGAGATTTGATTCTATGGCCGATTCCAGGAATCGGTACACCTTCATTTTTCATATAATTGAGAAACTCTGCCGGAGTCAACTTGTTATCATCGGCATATTTAAAATATTTAGCCGCGCCATCAATTGCTCCTCCAAATCTTGGTCCTATGGTAAGAAGACCTGTTACCAGCGCCTCAACTACTGATTTTCCTGCACGTGCCGTTACTTTTGCATTGTGCGCACCTGATACCGCAGGACCATGATCAGCCACTGTTTTAATGACCGTTTCAATAAAATCTGTTGCCCATTTTGGATATTGTTTTTTAAACCAAAGCAATGATATAACATCACCAATACCCTTGCCGGTATCAGGCGTTGCCAATGAAGAGATGGGGAATCCGGCATATGTTGCTTCATCGCCTCTGTCATCTGAAATCGTACAGATAAACTGTTTATTTTTTCTCACTTTTGGCACAGTATTCGTCTGAGGCTCTACTATATCGCCTATCATGCCTTTCGTTTTCAAGTCGTTATATACTTCGGCGATTTTGTTTGGCAAATCATTGAACGACTCAGGAACAAAGATCCCCACTTCAGCCATTGCTTTGTTTTTTGCTTCCGCTGTTTCTGCTTCAGCATTTGCAGATGCGCCGGCATGACCAAATTGAACGCCACTGTCGTAATATTTGGCGATCGTACCGATACACCATGCGATAATAGGTTTAGTGATCTTTCCTGATTTAACCGCTTCAATCACTTTGTACTCTTCAGTGCCGCCTACTTCACCAAGAAGCAGCATGTATTTTACCTCTGGATTTTCTTGCATCCTAAGGAGATTATCGATAAATACGGAACCTACAAATCTATCCCCTCCGATCGCAACGCCTTCGGCAATACCGTCGGCATTAATAGCGATAATATTTGAAAGCTCATTAAACAATCCTCCTGATCTGGTCACAAGTCCACATGAACCTGCCCTGTGAAGCTTGGAGCTTATAATATTTTCGATTGTGCCGCCGATATTTGCTATCTTGAATGCGCCCGGAGCGATCGCTCCAACAGTCGCAGGCCCGATAACGGTAACATTTTTTTCTTTGGCAACGGCATTCATCTTTCTTGCCAATCTTTCAGGAATACCTTCTGCTGTGATCATGATAGTATTAAATCCACCGATGCTGAGTGCTTCCATCGTTACATCATAGGCTGTTCTAAATGATGCAAAATTCAATAGAACATCAGCTTGCGGCTGTGCTGCTTTTGCTTCTTCTGTATTTTTATAAAGCGGGATCATGATCTCATCTGCGCCCCAGAAGAACTTTTCAAATTTGCTTCCGCCTGTAGGCGCAACAATCGCTGCAACTGAAGGGGTTTTTCTTTGGATAGTGTAATCATAGTCCAACATTCTTTGGATAGCTGTTGTGTTGTTGTTCCAAAAAATTGCTTGTGTATCTTTAGTAAATAATTGTGCCATCTTCTCTCCTTACCCTTCTACTGCCATTCTTACAATGTCAGTCACATGTGTTTCCGGTCCATAAACATCAATCCAAAGACCTAGTCTATCTGCTGCCTCTTTGATATCCTTGAGACCTTTTTCGTAGTTTGGCCCGCCCCTTCTTACATAAATCTTGATACCGATTTCTTTCATTTTATCCGCATAGTTTTCAAATGCCTGAATGATACCTGTAAAGGTTTTTGCCACATCGGTAAAATTTGCTATTGCTCCGCCAATGATAAGCACTTTATCTCTTCCTTTGGCATCTTTTTGCCTTGTCATAAGATCAAGTATGGTCTCAGCATAAAATTTAGTTTCACTTGTTGTTGGTCCGCCGCTGTATTCGCCATAATTAGCCAAATCTTCAATACCTGCAAGATCTGCAATAGTGTCCGCATAAACAACTGATGCGCCGCCGCCGGCAACCATTGTCCAAATACGCGCTTCTGGCTTAAGTATCGTGAGTTTAAGTGAAGCGCCCGATTTGCTGTCGGCATCTTCTATGGCAAGTACTTCGGGTGATTTTTCTTCCATACCGAATGAGGTTGGATACTCTACATCGCCCCACTGCTCTCTCATCATAAAGCCAGCGGTATCATCAAGTTTTGCAACCATATCTAAAAGTTCTATCTTGCTGCCCTGCATAACAAACGGGTTGATCTCAAGGTATGCAAAATTTAACTCCCTGTATGCCCTAAAAAAACCTATTGCAAATTCAGCAAAAGCATCTTTATCTTTTTTGGCTACATCTTTTGGTATATTTGCTCTAATCTTTGCAGCTATCTCATCTTCAGTTGCAGTAATCGGAAATGAAACTTCAATAACTTTATCCCAATTTTCTTCAACTTCCATACCGCCCTCTGCCGACATATACAAAACATCATTGTCTCCTACACAGGTAGCAGAGATATAATACTCTTCTTCTTGAGCATGTGGAGTAAACGGTTCAACGATAAAGTGGGTAAGCATATCAACTTTTGCTTCTCCTTTTGGCGTATCGCCTTCAAATGAAAAATAAACCGATTGTTTCCCGCTTGATTTTTCATCAATCCATGAAGCAGCTTTATCCAAAGAAACATCGCCTGGTTTTTGGTCTTTGAAAAGAACAAGTCCATTTTTGCCTCTTTTGCCAAAAAGCATATCAGGCTTAGCAACCAAAGCCTTTTCTTTTAACCATGTTTTTTCTTTCGCAACTTCTTTTAATTCTGATCCATTCTGAACCAAAACTGTTTCGTATGTATACGTAAAGTTCGGAAAGTATTTATTCCAATGCTTTGCCAAAATTGACTTAGCATCATATTCTCTAATCGCCTTTTGAGCCATCGAGTTCTCCTTTAATTTAATTGTTCATAGTGTAACACTCGAAGGGTTTAATTTTAGAGCAGATAATGCAAACCATAAGAAAAAAATAAAATACTGTGTATTTTAGAAACATGACAAAGGAGTATTTTCTACTTTTTGCTGCAAGAAGAAATACCATAATATCTCAACTGATAGCTTTCTCTTTGTTGCTCTGAATCATAGCAATTCAACTTTTGTTTTTTTAGTGTTTGCGCTAACAAATAGGGTTTGTAAATACGATAGGCAAAATGCTTACTTGGATCATCCATGCTGTAAAAAAGTGCCTTGTGAAACACAATCAATAATGTATTGACTATCAACAATGCCATCACGGCATAAAAACCCCGTCGGTAATATTTTTGAAATTGGGGCAAGCGCACACGAATACTATTATTGTAAGCATGAAGCATTACCACAACTGCAATCATAACGTAAGGAGCAAAATCCGCTATAGATATCCGCTGCCTGATAGAAAGCAGCAAAGAAAATGCTAATGCCGTAAAAGAAATATACCACAGTAATGTTTTTCTCTCTCTAAGCAAAATACGATACATCACATAAAAAAAATAAAGAAACAACAAAGGGGAAAAAATAGTTGCGTAGAGCCCAAATATTTCTATAAAGTGACCCGAAGGTCTTCCTCCTATCGCAATGCCTTTTGCCAAATAAAGAAATGCAACCAAAAATGAGGCAGACAAAACAGCAAGTCTTTTATCTTTATTCATTAAGGCATAAAGGAACAGGGCTGCAAAAAAAATAATAGACGCCTGATGGATAAAAAAAAGTCCCAACATCAAAGGTATCAGCGCTATAAAATAGCCTTTCTCGTACCATAGCACAAAAAGTAACACTATAGGCAATACGATAATTGCACTGTTTGCCAAACTCATTGCTGTAAGAATGCCTGGCAGCCATATAAAAATAAATGTTGCCAGATAGGCATCTTCTTTCTCGTTCAGATAATTTCGGCTTACCTGATAAAAAAGTCCTACACTTAACATTCCAAAAAAGATTGAAAACAGCCTTAAACCCAAAAAACCGTCCACTGTTTCTTTGCCCCACTGCATAAGTGTAGCTGAAATTTCTTGTGAACCATAAAGTATTTTTGCCTCGTGCGGACTGATGGGTGTTGTAGAAGCGAGATAAAAAACAGCAATGATATAAATAAAAAATGCGGCCCAAAAATGCTGTTGCTTCATCAGGCGAGCTTAAAGTTTTAAAAAATTATTCAACATTTCGCGGCCGTATTCGCTCATGATGGATTCCGGATGGAACTGAACTCCATAGATAGGCTTGTCTTTAATCTGCAAAGACATAATTTCATTATCGTCCTTGCTGTAAGAGGTGGGGATGATGTTCTGGGGCAATGTCTCTTTTTTTACCGTGAGCGAATGGTACCGTGTTGCCCTAAATTCCTTAGGAAGATCTTTAAATATCGGTGTTTCTGCCTCTATTTTAATCTGTGAGGTTTTACCGTGCATCATATGTTTGGCGCGCACCACTTCTCCGCCGAATGCCTGCGCAATACTTTGATGCCCCAAACAAATACCAAAAATAGGCGTTGTGTCCGCAAACGCCTTGATCACATCAAGTGTCACGCCTGCATCGTCCGGAGTGGAAGGGCCGGGAGAGAGAATAATTTTTTCAGGATGAAGCGCTCTTATTTCTTCAACAGTCATTTCATCATTGCGGATAACTTTCAGATCTGCGCCAAGTTCTCTGCAGTACTGCACTACATTGTAGGTAAAACTGTCATAGTTGTCAATCATCAATACCATTTAATCTCCTAGATCCGTGCACCAAAAAAAATCAATCCACGTTTTTGCTTCTTTTACGTACCAATTTGGTGCTATTTTAGCACTTTTTTTATAGAAAAGCGAAGCAGTATAAAAATTTGTTTGGGGGTACGTTTCCCTTAGGATCTTCAGCACTTCAAGTATAGTGTCGCCGCTGTCAACGATATCATCGACAATCAATACGTTTTTAGTATCTTGCAGACTCGGGATATTAAATACCGTCATGCTTTGAAGCTTTTGCGTATCTTCATATCCTATTGTATTGATTGCATATACTTTTCTGATATTATAATGCTCCCCCAGCATATGTGCCATACTCAGCCCGCCCCTTGCGATAGCCAAAATAGCATCAAAATCTTTATCTATTTTTTTAGTCAAAGCCTTTAAATCTTTGCGAAAATCATTGTAGCTATAATATAATCTATGCATAGCTTTTTAACTCATTATAAAGACTGTCCCGTTCAACAGGAATAAATCCGGAATTTTTGATCAATCCGATAAAATCTTCCAACTTCATGCCATGACTGCTAGCCGCGCCTGCGGCAGACTGAATGGACTCTTTTTCTATCGTGCCGTCAAGATCATCACAGCCAAACTCTTGCGCAATAAGAGCCAGATTGATAGAGGCTGATGCCCAGTAAGCTTTTATATGAGGAATATTATCAAGAAGAATTCGTGCGATTGCATAGGTTTTAAGAATCTCTTGTCCTGTAGGAAAATGGGTTACTTTTAAAAAATTATTATCTCGTTGATAGACCAAGGGGATAAAAGCATTAAATCCGCCTGTTTTATCCTGTAAATCACGCAAGCGCAACATATGATCGATACGGTGCGCCTTTGTCTCCACATGCCCAAACAGCATCGTTGCATTACTCTGTCTTCCCCTTTCGTGCCATTTTTGATGAATTTGAAGCCATTGATCGGATGTCACTTTGCCCTTGCAAAGATACTCTCTTACTTTTTCGTCAAAGATCTCTGCCCCGCCTCCAGGCATAGAATCTACGCCGCTTTCTATCATCATATCCAGTACTTCATCGTAGCTCAATCCATATTGTCTTGTCAAAAAATCAACCTCGGCTGCCGTCATTGCTTTAATATGAAGATCCGGGTACAGGGTCTTAATTTTTCTAAAAGCGCCCATATACCACTCTGGACCGTCATTGGGATTGTGTGCCGAGACAATATGCACTTCTTTAGCCCCGTTTGCATAAGAATGCTTAACAATATCAAGTATCTGTTCGTGAGACATCGTATACTGGTTTGGATTTTTTCGGCTTGCAGAGTATGCACAAAATTTACAAATATCTGCACATACGTTGGTTGGATTAATATGGCGGTTGATATTAAAATAACTTTTTTTCCCATATTTTTCTTTGCGAATACTATCTGCAAGTTCACCCAAAGTGTAAAGGTCCAAATCATAAAGGGCTTTGCCCTCTTTCTGATTTAATCGTTCCTTATTTTTTACTTTTTGTATCAAGTCCATAGTAAAAGTCCATAGTAGTTTTTGGGTATTATAGCAATAAAAGTTTAGGGGGGACACAATGAATAGCCTAAAAGCTGAAATTGAGGATCTTATCTATACCAATGCGGCAGATTTTCAGATAGCAAAAGTACTTAAAAAAGAGATCCGCGCCTATCTTGATACACTTGAAGAAACTTTTATGACTTCAGGAGGTAAAGATTTTCTCGTCAAACACACCAAAAAGATAGATATGCTTTTAAAAATCATCTATAAAGTGGCCCAAAGAGAGATGTTCGGTGATTATACTCCCATGAAAAATGCACTCCCGCTCTCTCTTGTTGCTCTTGGCAGCTACGGAAGAGAGCAGCTCTGTGTTCATTCTGACATCGACCTGATGATCGTCTACAAAGATATTCCGGGATACAACCTTAAAGAAATGATAGAAAAAATACTCTATATCCTTTGGGACACAGGTCTCAAATTAGGTCACAGAGTACACACCGTTGAAGAACTTTATGCTGTTTCAAAAACGGATATCACCATCAAAACAGCCTTGATTGAATCAAGATTTATTGAAGGATCAAATTTTATTTGGATAGAAACACAAAATGCTATTCGTCAAATCCGCCACGATAACCCCCAGGTTTTTATAAAATTGAAATTTGAAGAACAAAAATATAAACACGAAAAATTTCCTTTGACGATGGAGCCTAATCTCAAAGAGGGGATTGGCGGTTTTCGCGATGCAAACCTTGTTTTTTGGATAGGAAAAATACTTTACAATATCCATAGCATCAAAAATCTCCCCTCAAGTATCGTTGATGAAAACGATTATCGAGAATTTCGGATTGCTTTGGAATTTCTTTTTCGTGTGCGCTCTGCTCTCCATCTTGTTGCCCGTAAAAAAGAAGATACTTTGCATTTGGATCTCCTTCCTGATACAGCTCGTCTTCTGGGCTACAAAATGAGCAAAAGCGAACATATGAAATTTGCCAAAAAGGTAATAGAAAGTTTGCAAACCATCAGACTTTACAGCATCATTTGGCTCGAATCTCTCTCTCGTGACTATGTTGCGGCCGATATCTACGGTCCTTGCATCTATCCTCAGGGAGAAAAAAGAGAACTGCATGCTCTTTTGAGACAACTTTGCGATCAAAAAGAAAAAACATTTGATGCCCATCCTACTTTTCTTGCACAGCTCATCAAAGTCAATAAGCCTGCACGTCACAGCAAATCAATGCTCTTGGCCATTAAACACATCTTCTTTCAGTCTAACAGCTACAATATTTTAAAAATACTCTCTACTGCGAAACTTTTAGACTATGTCATACCGTCTCTCAAAAAAGTCATTGCTTTGCCTCAATTTGACGGCTATCACCAGTTTGCAGTGGAAATTCACTCTCTTGAGTGTGTATATCATTTAGAAAATATGAATGATATGTTTATTGTCAATCTGTTTCAAGCGCTCAGTGCCGAAGAAAAAGCTTTACTTAAACTGGTAACGCTGTTGCATGATGCAGGAAAAGGCCGCAAAAGAGATCATCACCAAGTGGGAGCTTCCCTGTTTAAAGCATTTGCCTGCAAGCTCGGTTTTGATTTGCAACTGATTGAAATGGGGGAAACATTGATCCTCTATCATACCTTGATGAGCAAAGTGGCTCAACGCGAAGATTTACATAATGAAAAAGTGATCTTAAGATTTGTTTCACATTTTAAAACCAAAACGCTTTTAGATATGATCTATATTTTAACCTATGCTGACATGAACGGAGTAGGAGAAGGAATCTACAACTCATTTAATGCAAAACTCATCAAAATGCTCTATCTCCAATCAATTAAATCTTTGGAGCATACCGAAATTATCGATGAAACAGCCAAGCGTATCAAAAAAGAGCAAACGCTGAAAAAGCATCCGGCTTTTCTCGCTTTAGGCAAACTTCAACAAAACAAAATTTTAATGATTCCTTCCAACCTGCTTTTTTTACGCTATCCACCCCAAAAAATACTTTCCATCTCCAAAAAAGCTTTTGAGGCCGCTTCTTATACTTACGAGATCCATAATGATGGCCATCTTACTCTTGAGATCGTTTGCGCCCACTCTTTCAATCTTAGTTATCTGCTGAGCAAACTTGCGCATCTTGATGTCGTCAATATGGATATCTGTAAACTTTTTGATGAATATAAGTATTTTAAAATTGATTTTGCCCTCAAAATAAACGAAGACGAAATAGTACTCATAAAAGAAATGATACATGATGCACTTTATGGTCAAAAACAAAATACGCTCCTGGTGCCTGTGATCAAAAAAAATGAAATCCAGATCGACTGTGACCATTCACAGATGTATGGCAGCATGTACCTGCACTGCAAAAACCAAAAAGGATTGCTTGCGTATGTCCTTCATCTTTTTGATACACTCAACATTGAAATTGCAACTGCAAAAGTACACAGCCTCAAAAATAGCGTCAGAGACATGTTTCTCATCGAAAAAAATGGAAACTTTTGCCATAATATCGATATAATCATCGCAAAACTTACAAAAAAAGAATAAGAAAGAATTAATAGATGTGTGGAATTGTCGGATACCTAGGAAAAAAAGAAAAAAAAGAAATCCTGCTTGATGGCTTGCAAGAGCTTGAGTACAGAGGCTATGATTCAGCAGGAATCGCCGTTATAGAAGGCAAAAAACTCAACAGCTTTAAGGCTGTCGGAAAACTCGAAAACCTTCGGGAAAAAACAAAAACTTTTCAAACAGAGGGCTTTGGCGTATCTATCGGACATACACGTTGGGCAACGCATGGAAAACCTACCGAACTCAATGCCCATCCGCACCTTGGAGCTTACAGCTATGTTGTGCATAACGGCATCATTGAAAACTACCAAAAACTCAAAAAAGAGTTGCAATCAGAAGGCGTAAACTTTCTAAGTCAAACCGACACGGAAACCATCGTACACCTTTTTGAAAAATATCACAAGCAGCTAAATGATCCTTTTGCTGCATTTGCACAAACCATCCAAAGGCTAGAAGGTGCCTATGCCACCCTTCTTGTCTCAGAATCGGCCCCGGATACGATCTTCTTTGCAAAAAACGGCTCTCCGATGCTGATAGGTTTCGATGGAGATGAGATCTATTTTGCTTCCTCCGATACGCCTATCATAGGAAAAGCCAAAGAGGTTTATTATCTGGAAGACGGGGAATACGGCTATGCAAAATCAGGCACAGTTAAACTCTACAATAACCATGGAGAGAAAAGTTTTATCACCCAAGCACTCTCTTTGGACAAAATACTTGCACAAAAAGAAGGCTATCGTTTCTTTATGGAAAAAGAGATCTATGAACAAAGCCGTGTGATGGGTGAAACGATGATGGGCCGTGTGCTTGATGACAGGGTAGACTTTGAAGAGTTGGATGCAGCTTTTTTTGACGGGATTCACGCAATCAAGATCTGCGCATGCGGCACCAGTTACCACTCTGCTCTTGCCGCGTCCTATCTTTTTGAGCGCATCTCAAAGATACGCTGCAATGTAGAGATTGCTTCAGAATTCAGATATAAAGAACCGTTGTTGACAAAGGATACGCTTTTTATTACCATTTCACAAAGCGGGGAGACCGCCGATACGCTTGAAGCACTGAAAATGGCAAAAAGAGCAGGATTAAAAAGTTTAAGTATCTGCAACGTAGACAACTCTTCTATCGTCAGAGAGAGCGATGCTGCGATCCTGACAAGGGCAGGCATCGAAAAAGGAGTTGCCAGCACCAAAGCTTTTGCTACTCAAACGATGGTGCTTTGGATGCTTGCATTGCATATGGGTCAACACAAACAAACCGTTTCACAAGAAGTTCTGAATACAGAGATAGCCGCCATGCTTCAAATCCCCAAAGCCCTTATCGTAACCGATGCACTGCATGAAAAACTGCACAGGCTCTCCAAACGCTATCTGCACGGACACGGTTTCTTCTTTATCGGAAGAGATATCTTTTATCCTCTTGCACTTGAAGGAGCGCTCAAACTCAAAGAGATCAGCTACCTTCACGCGGAAGGATACCCGGCAGGCGAGATGAAACACGGCCCCATCGCTTTGGCTGACAGTGAACTTTTTACCGTTGCCCTGATGCCGAAAACCATGCATTACGATAAAATAAAATCCAACGTCGAAGAGCTTAGCGCTCGCGATGCCACTATCCTGGCTATCTCTCCAGAGCCTTTTGAGCTGGCAGATGATTTTGTGCAAACAGCATACGACACACATCCGATGCTTGAATTTTTTGAAATGATGGTGGTTACCCAGTTGCTGGCGTTGGAGATTTCGGTAAGATTGGGAAATGATGTGGACATGCCAAGAAACCTCGCCAAATCAGTAACCGTAGAGTAACAAATATGCTTTACGCTGAGTAAATCAATTTCGGGATTTTAATAGAAACGTTGCATTTGTACGATTTTGAAATTGGTATACTGAAATTATTTCAGCCTTAGAATGGCGAAACTGTCAAGTGTTAAATATGCAGCAAATTTTGTTAGTTTGGTTGCGGATAAATATTGAGAAAATTTTAAGTAAGTGATGCCAACTGACAGCAGGCATGCTGTCTATGTTGACACCAGATTGGATTAGAAAGTGTACGTTACACCTACGTTGATAGAATCAACCATGAAGTCTGATGCCAGAAGTTCTCCATCAAACCCTTCATCATCATATAATCTCATATAGTCTGCAAATACACCGATATTTTCAGTCACTGCATAACTTGCGCCTAGACCCCATTGGAAACCTGATTCAGAAAGATCGCCAGAGTCTGTTGTATCAATTGTTACCTGACCATACCCAAGCAATGCATACACATCAACTGCTTCTGTTACCGGATACATTCCTTTAAGATAAATACCGATATTGCTCATATCGCCATCAAGATCCTCTGATCCTTCAGGTCCGTCAAGCTCAGGATCCCCTACATTCATTGTATATCTTGCTTCTAAACCAAGGTATTGGTTGTATTTATACCCTGCCAAGAAAAGTACTGAATGTGCAGAAAGATCTGCATCTCCAGTTGCAACATCTACCAGGCTAATCTCATCATCCAGATAATAAAAAGGATCGATATTTGCATTCATATAAGAATACCCCAAACCTACATAAAATGCACCTGGAAACGGAGCTGCTTCTACTACTTCCGGTACTGTTACTTCCGGTTCTACCGGAGCGATATCTCCGCCTGCGAATGCAAACGCATTCATTGCCAATGCT
>JAJPEU010000021.1 GCA_021166685.1 Sulfurovum sp.
GCTGTACAGCGGAGGAATATATAAAAAATTAAAACATATTACACTGATTAACGTGATAAAAACAGTCGATTTCATATTGCCGTGCATCGAAACAATTGCCACAGGAATAATGTGGATAAGCGCTATATTGATAATATCTAAATATGCCCTGAAAATATGGCTTATAAGTGTGATAAAACCAAGTATCACAATAGAATTAAAAATATATCTATAAGAAGAGTAAAAAAGGCCGGACTTCATAGGCATAACACATTTTTTAAGTAACCAATAAAAATTCGACGTATGCTGCGTAACGAAAAAATCATTTGTTTTACAACCTATCTTTTTTATAATGATGATTATAAGATTTAATAGATAAATTAAATATCAAGATCGCGGGAAAAAATATAAAGATTTTATAAAAATTAATCTACAAAATTTGAGAGCAGACTTAGGAATAGCGGGAATTTTTAAAAAGAGAAATAAAATTTTAGTCAATATATCAATCTATATTGATATGTAAATATTTTTATAGTATCATTCTGAGATATCAAAGGGGGTAGAATATGGATGTTTTTTTAAAAACAATAGGTGCGATCAATGATGAAACACGATTGCGTCTTTTGCGATTTGTAGAGTTGAACGGTGAAGTGTGCGTGTGTGACATTGAGACTTCGTTTGATATGGTGCAATCGCGTATTTCAAGACATCTGAAGATACTCAAAGAAGCAGGGTTTTTAAAAGTAGACAGAAGAGGGCGGTGGGCTTACTATAGTATACGAAGCCCTTTGGATGCGTTTAGGCAGTCTATTCTTAAGGAGACAACCTGTCTGGGTATGGATATTCCCGCACTCAAAAAGGGGTGCACGGCATGACTGCTGCTTTTTTGATTTTCTTATTGACGTTGGTATGTGTCATTTGGCAGCCTCGCGGACTTCAGATCGGAACGACTGCCATTATCGGTGCCATCATTTCGCTTTTGGCCGGCACGGTAAGTATGCAGGATGTTTTAGCGGTAAGCAGTATCGTGTGGGATGCCACGCTTGCGTTTATCGGCATAATTATCATGTCGATGGTGCTAGATGAGATAGGATTTTTTGAATGGTGCGCCATCAAAATGGCAAAATTAAGCCACGGTAACGGGCACTTGATGTTTGTCTATGCACTTTTGCTGGGCAGTTTCGTATCGGCGCTTTTTGCCAATGACGGCGCGGCACTTATCCTGACGCCTATTTTGCTTGCAAAAATGAGAATTTTACAGCTCAATTTTAAAACGATCGTTGCTTTTTTGCTTGCAGGCGGATTTATAAGCGACAGCGCCTCGCTGCCGTTTGTATTTTCCAATCTGACCAATATCGTGACGGCAAACTATTTTGATATCGGATTTGTAGAGTATCTTCAAGTGATGTTTGTGCCGTTTATTGCCAGCGTGATAGTTTCCATCACCGTTTTGTGGCTGGTGCTCAAAAAGGATATACCGACCAAGATTGATGTATCGCTTTTAAAAGACCCGGATGCCGTTTTAAAAAGCAAACCGCTTTTTTATGCTTCTTGGATTTTTTTGGGATTGCTGCTGGCGGCTTATTTTATTGGTGATGCGTACCGTATCCCTGTTTCTGTTTTTGCCCTTGGCGGAGCAATCATGTTTTTGGGAATTGCCTCCTATATGAAAGCAGCAAGAGCCTGGCTTACGATCAAAACGGCTCCTTGGCAGGTGGTTTGGTTCAGCATAGGGCTGTATATCGTTGTGTATGGACTAAAAAATGCCGGCCTTACTGACTACTTGGCTGCTATTCTAAAAGATTTGACAGCGCATGGGGATATGACGGCGATTGTAGCCACCGGATTTATTAGCGCGATTTTAAGCGCGATTATGAACAATATGCCAACAGTGATGATCATGGATATAGCGCTAAGCGATATTTCCCATCAGGCTTTAGCCTATGCCAATATCATAGGATGCAATCTTGGTCCGAAAATGACACCGTTTGGCAGTCTGGCTACACTATTATGGCTTCATGTATTGGCCAACAAGGGGATAAAAATCGGATTTTGGGAGTACAGCAGATTCGGTCTTGTTGTGACTCCTCCTGTATTGCTGGTTGTCTTATTGACTCTGTGGGTTTGCGTGAGATAGAAATACTTGCGATACTCCCTCGCAGCTTTTTTGATGCAGTCTTGTCAACTTTTTTAGGTTTTATTTTGGTGCGCTAGTGATGCTGTACATAGCACTCTTTGTAACGCCGGATAAAGTTATAGTGCTTGCGGCCATAATTTTTCAGTCATGGGTGCATGAGCATTGGGCTATAGTGGCGGCATGATACCTATATTATTTCATCATATTTTTGATGGCAGTATCCACAATAAAATAACCCCTTCTGAATTTATCATGATCAAGTATTGGTTATTGCAAATTAAAACTATAAGCTTTTTTTGTTTGAGTTTCTGACAATAAGATAAACAAAGTACACAAAATAGGGCTTTTTAGAGTCTTTTTATGTTTTTTTAAGATTAGATTGTGTTATAATGATTGCATCTTAAATAAAGGAAGAAGAATGACAAAAGCAGAGTTTGTGGAATTGGTACAAAAGAACGGTGAATTTGAGAGTAAAGCAGCAGCAGAGAGAGCAGTAAAGGCATTTATAGCTTCCGTAACTGAAGCGCTTGTAAAAAAAGAGACTGTATCATTGGTTGGTTTTGGAACATTCTCAACAGTTGAGGTGGCAGCAAAAAGCGGTACAGTTCCGGGGACTGATAAGACATATAAAAAAGCGGCACATACTGCACCTAAGTTTAAAATAGGTAAAACGCTTAAAGATGCGGTAGCAGCAGCAAAATAATCTATTTTATGGTTGCCCGTAAAGCGGGCAACCTTTTTCTTCTTATTCTTCTAAACGTATATTTTCTATGTACATAATGTATTAAAAATCTTTCGCAGGAAAACAATTGTGCTATATTTTTTACCGCAGTCGGTATGGATTTTTTGCATGTTTTGTGTAATTTTCAAAATGGTATACTTTTACTAAAAAGAGCAAAAAAATGAATTTAAAGAACATGATCGGTTTGGGCGTAGCAGGTAATTTTGCATATCATTTGGAGCAAGCAGGCGAAATAAAAGATTTTGAAAATATTACTACCGAGCAACCGGATGCGCCCAAGGGAATTTTTCCATTTTATATACCGTATTACGACACCTTTCTGGGCGTTTATCCTGTGGGCACAGACACGCTATATCTTCCTGAGCATGAAGCCAATGCGCAAATGGAGCCGGAGATCGCCATTCTTTTTGATATTATTTATGCCGATGATGATACGGTAGCAGATCTCATTGCACGAAAATTTACTACATTCAACGACTGCACAATCCGTAAAGCCGGAGCCAAAAAAATCTCTGAAAAGAAAAATTGGGGAGCAAATTCCAAAGGTATCGGCGACAAGTGGATAGAGATAGACAAATTTGAAAAGGGCGGAATAATGGATCGCTACCATATCTGCTCTTTTGTAGTGCGTGAGGGTATACTTCATCCTTACGGAGTAGATGCGCCTCTGCTAGGCTATAGCTATTTTTATGATAAACTCAAACTTTGGCTTATTGATAAACTGAATAGGCAAAAAGATTTTGGGCCGCTTGAGGATATGGCTGGCCACTTAAAGGCATCCGGCTACCCGGATCAAGCATTTATCTCTATAGGGGCAACGGCTTATGCAGAGTTTGGCGAAAAAAACTATCTTAAATCAAAGGATGAAATCTATGTCATTGCTTACGATAGGTACAAAGACAGGGGAGATATGCAAAAAAGTGAAAGTAAAATTATATTGCACCAAAGGGTGCAATAGTTTAGCGTATATTTTTTTTGATATCGGCGATGAATTCGGTGATATCGTCATGAAGGGCTTGTAAATCTTCTTCATGTTCGACTTCATCGGCAAGTATCGAAGAGACAATATCATACGTCACAATATCTTTATCCTTGGTCATTTCGGCAATTTTAGAGTAAATGCTGATCGCGCATTGTTCTCCTTTAATTGCATCATTCAAGACAGCAACAACATCAAACTCTTTAGGTTCTTCGTAACCGCAATTGGTATGTGTGAACCATTGTTGAGGATGCGTCAACGGAGTGCCGCCAAGCTGAAGGATTCGGTCTGCCACCATGGTAGCATGTCTAAGTTCATCGGCGGCATGCTGTGTCAGTTCGGTAATCGCAGCATCTTTCATAATCCCTTTGATCACTTTGGCTTCGATAAAATATTGATAATAGGCCAACCATTCATCTGCGTATGCTTTGTTGAGTTCAGTAATAATAGTATTGATCTCTAATCCCTTGATGATTGAATTCCCTTTTCGTGCCATAGTTTATCCTTTTAAAATGATGTAAAGAAACTTTTTCTTTATTAATAATAGTCTTTTTTGACTTAAATGATAATTGCTTTTCTTTGATCTGTATTGAGACAATCTTATGATATTTTTGTTAGAATGATAAGAAGAAGCAAGAGGAGCGATATGAAACCGTTTTTAATTTTAACTGCAATGCTTTTGATAGCAGGGTGCGGAGAAAACAATGATCATCAACAAGCAAGACTTTTAGGAGGTCGTCTGCCCGAAGGCAAAGCCGTTTCAACAGAATTTGCCAATGAAAAAAATGCCAAAAATCAAACAGTGATTTTAGAAGAAATGAAGCATCAAAATACGCTTGATCTTGCCAGAATTGAGGCCGAGAAAGCTAAGGCGATTGGCCATATCGAGCTGGAAAAATCAAAGATAGAAACCTCTGCTCGGCAAGAGATGGCCGCAATGGCACAGCAAACCGAAAAAGAGGTCGCTTTGGCCAAAGAGCAGCGGATCGCAGCGACAAAAGATAAAGATATCGCACTCTACCAAATGATTATGGGCAGCGGAGCCGTATTAATTTTATTTGGTATGGCACTTTTTTTGTGGATCTACAGAAAAAACAGAAACGATAAACTTAAAATGCATGAAGAGACGCTCAGGCATCAGGCATTCATGCAAGCTAGCCGGCAGCAGCATGAGAAAATGAATAAAATGTTAGAAATCATCGTGGATGAAAAAGCAGATAAAGCAGTTAAAAAAGAGTTGGTCAAACTGCTCAAAGAACAGGAGGGGCCGCCTGCTCTTATAGAGTATCGTTAGCTTTTAAACCAATTTTTTACTTTGTCAAATGCAGACTCGAAAGTTGTTTTGTGGGGACGGCTTTCTACCCCGTAGCTTTCCTGAAGCTGCTCAAGAAGTTCTTTTTGTTTACTGTTTATTTTTTGAGGAAGCACCATGCGTATTTGGGCAACAAGGCGGCCTCTTCTTCCGCTGTGAACATCTGCAATCCCTTCTCCTTCAAAAACAAATTGCTCTTTATCTTTGGTGCTTTGCTTAAGCTTGAGTTCCAGTTTTCCCTGTAGCGCCGGTATGGTAATAGTTTCACCCAAGACGGCTTGGGTGAAAAATACAGGAACTTCGATATAGACATCGTTGCCGTTGCGAATGAAATGCTCATCTTCTTCGACTAAAAACGTCACATAGAGATCTCCCCGGCTTTTATTCTTAGCTTCATTGCCATGGCCTTGCACCCTGAGACGATTGCCGCTATCCACGCCTGCGGGGATGGTGATGGTTACGGAGTCTTTTTCTTCATGGTAGCCTTTGCCTTGACAGCTGGCGCAGTTTTTGGCAATTTTCTGTCCTCTTCCGTGACATTTCGGGCAGGTTTGTGTAAATGTCATCGGCCCTTGACGCATAATCACTTGTCCTCGGCCGCCACAATAGTCGCATGTTTCAAGTTTTCCGTCTTTGGCTCCCGTCCCTTGGCAATCGTTGCAGGATGTTTTATAGAAAACGTCTATTGTCTTTTTGCATCCAAATACTGCTTCGTGAAAGGCCAACGGCAATTCTATCTCAAAGTCCAAGGCATATTTTTGGTTGGGGTCTTTGCGCGTTTGTCCAAAACCGCCGCCAAAACCGCCTGTTGCCCCGCCAAACATAGAATTGAAGATATCCATAATATCATCCATGTTTCCCCCGCCAAAACCGCCGCCCATGCCGTGTCCTTCAAGCCCGGCTTTTCCATAGCGGTCGTAAATAGCTCTTTTTTCCTCATTACTTAGTACTTGATAGGCTTCATTGACAAGTTTAAACTTTTCTTCGGCTTCTTTGTTGTCAGGGTTTCTGTCGGGATGATACTTCATCGCCAATTTTCGATACGATTTTTTAAGTTCACCACCCGAGCAACTCCTGCTGACTTCCAATACTTCATAATAATCAAGCTCTGTCATTTTCTGCGTTTCCCTCTTTGTTCTTAGTGGATTATTTTGGCGAATTCTACCATAATTTGGCTATAATCACAAAAACTAAGAAGAGGGGCAGAGATGGTAGTCCACATTGTCATGTTTCGGTTTAAAGAAGAAAACAAAAAACCCAATATCATTCAAGCCAAGCAGATGCTGGAAAACTTGATGGGAGCCGTACCTTCGCTTAGAAGTATGGATGCGGGGGTCAACTTTTCGACAGAAGGCAGGGCGATGGATCTTAGTATTATTGCTTCTTTTGAAAGCAAAGAGGGACTTGATGCCTATGCGGTCCATCCTGAGCATCTCAAAGTAATCGATTTTATTAAGACGGTTGTAGAATATTCTAAAGTCGTAGACTACGAGAGAATATGAGAAGGCACAGGATAGAAGCATTTGAAAACCTGGTAGAAGCATTTGGCGCATTGCCCGGGATCGGCAAAAAAACAGCGATCCGCTTAGCTTACCATGTGGTGATGGAAGACGGGTTTGCAGGAATGAAGCTTGCGCATGCGATCGAAACCGGTGTGAACAGTATTCAAAAATGCAGCAAATGCCACAATATGAGCGAAGATGAATTGTGTGCCATCTGTTCTGATCCGTACAGGGACAGCTCTAAGCTTTGTGTCGTGCAAAGCGCGAAGGATATTTTAACCATAGAAGAGAGCAGACAGTTTTCCGGTGTTTATTATGTGATTTCGCAGGTGAGCGATTTGGATGAAAGCCATCTCTTTTATGCCGCCCACGGCGTAGATGAAGTAATTTTTGCTTTTCCTCCAAGCATTGCCACCGATACGATGATTCTTTACATTGAAGATAAGCTCAAAGGATTAAATATCAATTTTACCAAAATAGCACAAGGCGTACCTACGGGGGTGGAACTTGAAAATATCGATCTGCTTTCCCTCTCGCGTGCACTTGAGGCGAGAGTAAAAATTTAAAGCAAAGTACCTACGGTTACCCTTGCGTACATTTTTCGTCGATGTACTCTTGGACAAATTGACGCACTTGAGCATAAACAAACGAATCTTTGTAGGTATCAATTTTCCCGCCGCTGGCATTGGGGTGCCCGCCGCCTCCCCCGATATGTTCAGCCATTTTTGACACATCCATTTTGTTGTTGCTGCGCAAAGAAAAATGCCCTCTGAAGTTGATATCCATATAGAAGTCATAATCGGGATTGTTGACAAGAAAAGTATTGCCGATGATGGAAGTATTGCCAATGCTGTATCCCAGGATGCCTTTGTAATCTTTGTAGTGAATAGTGAGGCGCGCCTTATCGATACCTAAAAGATCTGTAACATAAAAAGCAACAAGGTTGTCTTTGGTGTTGTTTATTTCTCTCATAAAAAAAGATTTTTTGATCTGGTGCAGCGCATCATCAAGCTTAATCGGAGCATCGGCATCCTCTACTCTTTGTTTTGCGGCTTCGATAAGCGAGAGCTTCAAGGCTCTGTCCTCGTCCGGGAATAAGATGCGATTGATCTCTTTTGCGCCCGAAATCATGCCAAGCATCACTTTGCCGTATTCAAAAAGCGCATCTTGGTTTAGCCAGATATCGACGGCATTGACTGCCTGTACAATATGCAAAAGCGTATGGTCCAGATCAAAATCATAATGTTTTTTGAGCCAATCATAAGTAATGCGCGTGGCACTGCGGGAAGTATCCAGTGTGTACCATGCAAACCGTTCTGCGGTATTGGCGCCTGTTGCATGGTGGTCAAGCAGCTGCAATTTTGCACCGATGCGCACAGCTTCTTTTTCTATCCAGTTTGCTTCTTTTGTGCTAAGGTTAAGATCTGTGATAAGGATCAAGGCTTGGGTGTTCTCTCCGTGAACAAATTTGTCTTGTTCAATCTTGTGAACTATCTCTTCAAGCCTTGCGGTCACTTCGGGCCCATAGTTTGCATTGTAGCATGCTATGTTCTCAAAGCATTGCGCGGTAAGGTATTGGCATGCGTACCCGTCAAGGTCTATGTGGGAGAGATGATAAATGTATTGTTTCATGATAAAAGATACCTTTTTAATTTTTAATCATATCAAACAGGGCTGCTGATGCAGCCAGCCAATAAAACAGCTGCCCAGGCAGCATGTTTCAGGCTTTGTTTGAAAAGCATTTATAATAATATATCGCCCAAAGTCAAATCAAATAAAAAATCATCGATTTTTGTTTGAAATCTAAGCAAAAACGGAGAGATGGCGCAGCTTCCGATGACTCCGTTTGGGCAGGTTTGAGCATATTGGGCACAATCAAAAACGGTAGGTATTTTTCCTTCTGCAGCGCAGATGACATCATAAACCGGGATACTGTTGATATCTTTTGCCAGCATAAATCCGCCGTGTGCGCCTTTTCTGGATTCCAAGATACCCTGTTTGGCCAAATTCTGAAGAATTTTAGCAAGAAAACTTTTGGGAATGCAAAGTTCATTTGCCAATTGCTCGGCCCCGATAGGGGCTTCTGCTTTTCGAATGGTATCCAAAGAAAGTAACGCATATTCGCTCGCACGTGTCAATAACATAATGAGACCTTATTTAATGAATTAGGAGTATATTACTCTAATTTATATTAGAGTTTGGTTTGGCCGAAAGACAGACTGGCCTAAGCTTCAAAAAAGAATAGTATGGTATCATTGCGCTCCCAAATACACTTTGGAAAATAAATTACCAATCAGGAGGTCATTATGGCTTTAGATCAGGCGAAAAAAGCAGAAATTATCGCAAAATACGCTAGAGGCGACAAAGATACAGGTTCAACAGAGGTGCAAGTAGCACTTATCACAGAAAGAATTACGTATCTTACAGAACACCTTAAAATCAACAAAAAAGACCACTCATCAAGAGTAGGACTTCTTAAGCTTGTAGGTCAAAGAAGAAGACTTATGAGATACCTTAAGACTAAAGATATCAGTCGATGGAATACGATCAAAAACGATCTTGGCATCAGAAACTAATTTCTTCTCCGCAATCGCACACTTTAGAGTGTGCTGATATATTCCGCTACTGAGCGAATCTCTTCTTTACTGTATCTGTCCAATAAATTCTTTTTATATATTTTCGCGATAGGCATCGCTTTCTTTTCACCCGATGCAAACTGTTCGACATCGGAAATAATCTTTTCTACAGACATCCCTTTAATGGCTTTGGAGTGTTCTGCGGCAATTTTTTCTGCCTGATAACCGTGACAGCCTGCACATGTTTTGTCATAGATAGATTTTCCAGACGCTGCACACAAAAAACTTGTAGCCAAGAGAGGCAGTAAAATTTTCATTTTTTTCATTTCGTCTCCTTTTTCAAATTGTAGCAAACACCCCGTCTTGTAATGCTTAAAGACGTTGCCGTGACAGATAGCCACGCGGCTCTTTTATGAGATCACGTCAGTGAAGAAAATTTGTTGTAAAGTTCTATTTTTGAAGTGACGCGGTATTTGTTAAAAATATTTTTCATATGCGTTTTGAGTGTATTGATCGATATTCCAAGCATTTGCGCAACTTCACTGTAGGATTTTCCGTTCAATACTTTACGCACTATTCTTTTTTCCTGTTCTGTGAGCAGCTTCATATTTTCATCAATTCTCATACATTTGGAGTACACGAGGCTGTAGTGTTGATCGTACAGGGGTTGCAGCAAAGTTTGAAATACATTTTGGATATTTTCTAGTTTTTTAAGATCGATTTTGTTTTCTGCTTGAAAGATAAAACACACAAAACCGATTTTATCTAGTTTATCAAAAGCATAAAGAGGCATCAAAACAGCTTCTTTCATCTTTATCTCTTTGGTAAATGTTTTGGCTTCTTTCTGTGTCATTATGCCTTTAAACAGTTCAAACAGATCATGTATGGTATGGTGTTTTTGCCCGAGATTAAAATGATCGGTACAATTTTTGACAAATTGATTCCAGTTTAGCTTTTTTTTGGGGAAAAGATATTGCAGCAGCAGATGAGAAAAGAGTCTGTGTTTTTCAATAACATGTTCTATGTGAACCTTTTGGTGCTCATTGACACAAACCGCAATGATATCCGCCTTTGATTTTTCAAGATAAAAATCGCTATCCTTATGCAAAAGAGCCTTTAGGCTTCTGCCTTGAATGACACACCCTTGAATCTCTATAATCTTATGGAGGATTTCTTGGTCTGCGATCGTCTGCATGCGCATAACTCCTTGGCGGTTAATCTTTCGATGATTGTATTCTACCTTTTCTTAAAGTGTTCCTATTTTTTAAAAATCACACGATAGGGTGATATATATAGAATGATATTTTGCTATACTTAGAAAGTAGTTTTGATTATACTGTGATTGTATAGTAATTCAAAATCTAAAATCTATACCAAAAAGAGAGGACAGGATGACAAAAAAAAGC
>JAJPEU010000002.1 GCA_021166685.1 Sulfurovum sp.
GTGGACGATGCCGATACGAAACTGGAGTCTTACAATCTCTCAATTAGCCATCCATTTCGATGGACGGCTTGATGACGCTTTAAATTTATGATACAATTTTAGGAATTACCCGATGCTGACACAGAATCTTGAACACTACCACCGTCTTGGTGCATGTGCTATCTTTTGCACCCGCGTCCGGCAATATCTTCCAAGCTCGATTCTCTAAACATTTTTTGCAGCAAAAATTTTGGCTCCATCCATTGATCATGAAGGGCACATTTGCACAAACCGTTACAAAATCCTATACCCAGTATGCATTGTTCATCTTTAATTGATTCATGAAATGCATCCAAAATATCACCCACCATGATATCCGAAGCTTTCTTTTTCAGTTTATATCCGCCCTCTTTTCCTCTGGTAGATTCCACCAAACCCACCTTTACAAGCGACGTCATGATCTTGGCCAGAAACTTATAGGGTATAAGCAATGTTTCGGCCAATTCTGCAGCATTAATCGATTGAGAATCCTTTTCGCCTGCCATATAAACTAAAATTCTTATAGCATATTGTGATGTGGCACTCAATTGCATTTAAATCCTTTAGGTTTATGTTTTATACACTAAGTGTATTATCATATATTATAGTATTGTAGTGCAAATTTATTCAATTACTACTTAAAGGTGGTAATTATAAAAATTTGCCGATATTTTATATCCTACTTAAAGGTGGAATTAAAGAATCTTTGCTACTATTGCAATTACTACTTCAAGGTAGAATTTAAAAAAGGATTGCCTATGACTGAACGTATAACGAAAAGTATGGCTAAAAATATTTATTATGGCGGCGGCACTTTCGCCCTGTTGATATTTATAGCCCTTGCTTTTGACACTGTACATCAAATACCGCATCGATCAAATGAGGTCAACATGACACCATCTGTCGTAGCAGGGAAAAAACTTTGGGAGGACAACAACTGTGTGGGATGCCATACGATTGTGGGAGAAGGAGCGTATTATGCCCCTGAACTTATGAATGTATTTCAACGAAGAGGAGCTTCCGATGAGGGTGCATTTAAATCCTATATGCAAGGCTGGATGGCTGCCCAACCTCTGGATACGCCAAACAGAAGAAAGATGCCGCAATTTAATTTGACCAATGAAGAGGTTGACAATCTGTCTGATTTCTTGATTTGGACATCAAAAGTAAATGCCAATGACTGGCCACCGACAATTGAAGGATAGGAGACGATATGAAATATAGTTCACAAATGGCAGCAAAGCCTTATTTTATTTTTGCATTGATTCTCCTGGCCGGAGAAATATTATTTGGTTTGCTTATGGCAATACAATATCTGTACGGCGACTTCTTGTTTCCGCTGATCCCGTTTAACGTTTTAAGAATGGTACACACCAATCTGCTTATCGTACTGCTTCTTTTTGGCTTTATGGGTGCAACGTATTATCTGATTCCCGAGGAAACAGAAACGGAACTTTGGAGTCCCAAATTGGCGATTGTTACGTTTTGGGTATTTGCAGCAGCCGGCGTTGCTACAATCTTGGGATACCTGTTTGTACCATACGCAGAACTTACGGAACTAACGTTCAACAATCTTTTGCCGACAATGGGCAGAGAGTTTCTAGAACAGCCTTTGCCGACTAAGCTTGGGATTGTGTTGGTCGTTGTATCTTACATACTTAATGTCATTATGACCGTACTAAAGGGAAGAAAAACCGTTATCACGACTGTATTGATCACCGGCTTGGTGGGTTTGGCGGTATTTTTCCTGTTTGCCTTTTACGTGCCTGACAATCTTATTTTAGATAAATTTTTATGGTGGTTTACTGTACACCTATGGGTAGAAGCTACATGGGAACTTATCCTTGGCGCTATTTTGGCTTTCGTGCTTATCAAAGTAACAGGGGTTGACAGAGAACATATCGACAAATGGCTTTATTTGATCATTGCGATGACAATGCTTTCAGGTATCTTGGGAACCGGACACCACTTTTTCTATATGGGTGCGCCTGAATACTGGCTATGGATCGGATCGATTGCATCTGCGGTTGAACCTTTGCCGTTTTTCCTGATGATCCTCTTTGCGTATACGATGACAAGAGAAAGAAAGATTCAGCACGGCAACAAAATAGCGCTTACTTGGGCTAAAGGAACGGCGGTTATGGCATTTTTAGGGGCCGGAGTATGGGGATTCATCCATACGCTTGCACCGGTTAACATGTTTACGCACGGTACCCAGCTTACCGCAGCACACGGGCACCTCTCTTTTTATGGGGCGTATATCATGATCATATTTACGATGGTCTCTTATGCGATGCCTATCCTAAGAGGACGCCCTCAAGGCAACTCTCAAAAGGCACAGAACTTGGAATTGGCATCTTTTTGGATGATGAATATCGGTATGATGGGCCTTACATTGGCACTTTCTGCTGCAGGTATCGTTCAGATTATGGATCAAAGGGTTGGAACAGAACTGATAGGCTTTATGGAGTCACAAGAGTCTATCGCGGGTATTTATATGATCCGTGCAGGATTTGGCCTATTGGTATTTGTCGGGCTTATCACTTATTTTGCCAGTTTCTTTGTCAAAGAAGAAGCCGGCCAAACGGTAGGATATAACGCATAATGCTTCATTATTTCATTGAATTTGAAGAGAGTATCGGCAAAGTTTGGGATCAATATCTCAACAAAAAAGTAAACAAATTTCACGAAGAAGAAAGAGTTTACTTTGCCGACATCAGCAAATCATTGAACCTTTTTTACCGCCTTTTAGGCGGTGATCAAGGAAAAAACCTGCAAATTACGGACAAAAGATATGTCAGTACCTCACGTACGCTCTTGCAAAAAATTTCATTTTTAGGAAAAGAGTTTTTTTTAACATGGCAAGATGACAAAGCGGTCTATCTGCCTCCTTCGTTTGCCTATTTTGATACAAAAGAACAAAACGAAATGCTCTACTATTGGCTGGCAGCAATGGCTGCAAAAGTGCCGGCAAACATCACGGGCGAAACACTTATGGTGCAAAACAACGCCGCAGCAGCAAATCTGATCCATACCTATGAGGGCTTTAAAAGATTTTACGAGATTGCAGCCGATTATCTTAGCAGCCGCTTTGAACAATTATCGTTTACCAATACTTTAGACAACCGTAAAGCATTTGCAAGCGATTACCCCAATCCCCTGTGGATCTACCCCTCTGCCCTGTCAAAAAACAAAACAGACGGTGCAAACGATGAAGAGGACGAGGAACTTCAAAGGGATCAAAACAAAAACAAAATCGACACCCTCAAGATGAAAAAACAGACCCATCAGCTTGACGACAAACACGAAACGGACGGCTTTTTGGCATTTTTGCCCGAGTCGCTGATGAGCATATTTGAACAGGTCAATGTAGACAGATGCGAAGATGACAGCTTTGATGAAAATGCGCTCTACCACGCTGAGGATCTAGATGAGATCACGCTGGGAAAAAAACAGGCAAATCTCTCATCACGCATCAAGATGGATTTGGATCTGCAGCCCAATATCACGGAAATCTATCCTTTGGGAAAGGGGCACTTGATCGATGAGTGGGATTATAGAAAAAAAACGTATCTCAAAAACTACGTCCGCATCAAACCCCAAATCACCATCAACGTAACCCCTATAGAGCTGCCAAAAAGGCTGAACAAAACGGTAAGAAAAATCCAAAGCGAACTCGATGTGCTTGAGATCGACAAAGTAAAAAACACCCGTCTTCCCTACGGAGACGAAATCAACTTTGACGCATGGATTGAGTACAAAGGCCATCAGAACAAGTCTTTGCACCATCAAAAATTTTTTACTGCTTATGAAAAAAAGACACGGGATATGGCCACACTGATTTTGGCCGATATTTCGCTCTCGACGGAAGCCGGCATCACCGAAGAGGTGCGCATCATCGACGTGATCAAAGACGGACTGACAGTATTCTCTGAAGCACTGGAAAAGCTTCAGGACAGATTTGCTATTTATGCTTTTTCATCACGCCAAAACAAAAGCGTGTATTTTCATATCATTAAAAATTTTCAAGAAAAATATTCCGATCTCATTCGCGGCAGGATAGAGAGCATTCGTCCCCAGTACTACACAAGGCTGGGTGCAGCCATACGCGAATCTACGAAAATTTTGGACAACCAAAAAAGCCTCAACAAGCTACTGCTTATCATAAGCGACGGCAAACCCAACGACGAAGACAGGTATGACGGCCGCTACGGTATAGAAGATACCAAAAAAGCCATTGAAGAGGCCAAACAAAAAGGCATTACCCCTTTTTGCATCACGGTCGATATGGACGCCAAAGAGTATCTGGGCTATCTTTTTGGAAAAAACGGCTATGCGGTAGTACGAGATGGCCAAAAATTGCCAAAAATACTGCCCGAAGTGTATATCAATCTAACAAAATAAAAAAGGAAACCTATGTCAAAAACGTATTATTTGCCGCAATCAAACGAAGTAGAACTTTTTAAAGCCGCGGCACAAATGAATCTTCCTGTTTTGATCAAAGGCCCCACAGGGTGCGGGAAAACACGGTTTATCGAAGCGATGGGCGAAGCGCTCGGTCGGGATGTCTATACGGTCGTGTGCCATGACGACCTGAGCGCGGCCGATCTGGTAGGCCGCCATCTTATAGATGAAAACGGCACCTATTGGCAGGACGGGCCGCTGACAAGAGCTGTCAGAAACGGCGGGATTTGCTATCTTGACGAGATCATCGAAGCAAGAAAAGACACCACAGTCGTGCTGCACTCTTTGGCAGACTACCGCAGGGTTTTGCCGATCGACAGAACGGGCGAACTGATAGAGGCGCATCCGGATTTTATGCTGGTGATCTCTTACAATCCTGGATATCAAAACGTACTCAAAGGGATGAAGCCCAGCACCAAACAGAGATTCATCTCTTTAACATTCAACTATCCAAAGCCGGAGATAGAAAAAGAGATCATCATCCAAGAGAGCGGGGTCGATACTGATGCAGCGCAAAAACTCGTCACTATCGCCAATGAAATCCGCAAACTAAGCGACAGCGATATCCAAGAGGTTGTATCGACAAGGCTGCTGATCTATGCTGCCAAGCTGATCGCAAAAGGCTTTAATCCTTATCAAGCCTGCATGCACACCGTCGTCGAGTCGCTCAGTGACGAAGACGATGTGCTCGAAGTGCTCGAAAAACTGATCGCCTTGCATTTTCAAAAGGATATTCATGTCTAAACCTCTAGCCGTCAAAGCATCCTATCCTCCCGGGGATTTTGCGATTTGGATCATCATCTATGTTGAGCTGTTGACGTTTGCGCTGCTCTTTGCGGGGTATGCTTTTTCCAGAAGATCCGATATAGAGATGTTCAATGCTTCTCAGCTGCTGCTTGACCAAACATCAGGATTTATCAATACCCTTCTCTTGATCACCAGCAGCTATTTTGTAGTCAAAGCGGTTCAAAGCATCAAAAACATGACGGCAGAAAGCACCAAAGAGTCCAGTCTTGCCGCATCAAGATGGCTTTTGTCCGCCCTTGTGCTTGCCGGCGGTTTTTTGGTTGTTAAGCTGCTTGATTTTGTCCATGTGTTTGGACAGGGCATTACCCTAAGCACCAATAAATTTTTTATGTTTTACATCATTTTGACGGTATTTCATTTTATGCACGTGCTTTTAGGCTCGTTTATCCTGTTTGTCATTTACCAAAAAACCAAAGCGCAGGGCTACACCCAAAACGATCACAAAGGCATGGAGACAGGCGCATCATACTGGCATATGGTAGATCTGCTGTGGATCGTGCTCTTTCCGCTTATTTACATCATACGATAAAGGCTGCACTATGAAAAAAACCCTGGAAATTGTCTGGATCGTTTTAGCTTTGCTTACTGTTTTCGCTTTTTTGCTGGGCTACTTAAAGTACATTAATGTATTTCTTGTCGGCATTTTGCTTGTAAGCACGTTCATAAAAGCGCTATTGGTCATCGATCATTTTATGGGATTAAAAGAAGTCCGGCTTACGTACAGAATTATTCCTATCCTTTGGCTGAGCCTCACGATACTCTTGATTGCAACAGCATACTATTTGCCGGTTGAAGCTGTTCGGTGATCTCTTCCCTGCTATCAGGCGGATACCCGAAAGCTGTAAATAAACTGCATCATCCGGCCTGATCTGTAGTCCGCAGCAAACCATGCTGCCTTTTAAACAGTTCAAAAGCCAAGCACACCAGGCCAGCACAAACATTGTATTTATTTGTCAGCAGCGGTACTTTTAGCAGTTGCACTGTTGTTTTCTTATCATCTTTCCCAAGAAGAAATAAACAACCACCACATTCAGCAAAAAAAGTATCAGCAAAAACCCTTCATCGGTCTTCTTGTCTATTTGCAAACCCAACAGTGCATATATCAACTGGAGTGCTCCCAAAAAGAGTACCGTTTTACGGATATTTTTCTTAAAAGATCGTTTCAATATATGATGGATATGACACTTGTCTGCAGAAAAGATAGAACGTCCGTTGAGTTTGCGCCGCATCATCACCACCAGTGTATCCAAGATCGGCAAAGCCGCGATAAAAAGAACACTCACCGTTGGAAGATACGCCAAAGACTTGATCGCCAGCACTGAAATGACAAATCCCAAAGTAAGAGACCCGCTGTCCCCCATAAAGATCGAAGCAGGATGCCAATTGAAGACCAAAAAAGCCAATAAAGCAGCGATGAATGAACCTGCTATCACTATCATAAACAGATCATTATTGAGGTATCCTACTGCCATAAAACTGCCCAATATAACGATACTCACAGTACCCGCAAGTCCATCAAGCCCATCGATCAGATTGAGCGCATTGGTGAAACCTGTCACTGCAAAAAGGGTAAACGGTATCGCAAACCACCCCAAACTCATCGGTACGCCAAAAACTGTGCCCAGCTGATCAATGACAATATGGTCAAATGAAAGCAAAAATGCACCGATAAGAATCACGATAAATTTCGCTTTGGGCGAAGCATCATGGTGGTCATCGAGCACGCCTATGATAAAGACAAGAAGCACTGCCAAAAACGTCCACGGGTATGCACGTATCAGGTCAAAATGAAACAAAGGAAGGATCAAGGCGATGCTAAGGTAAAACCCTATCCCTGCACCCCTTGGCGTATGCTGTACGTGAGCGCTTCTGTCATTTGGGATATCAATCAGGCCGATTTTCGGAGCATAGTCGCGTACCAGCCTCACCATCACCAGCGCCCCAATAAAAATGAACAAAAATTCCAAAATCATGCTATCCTCTTTAATCGGTCAGATATTTAATGGTTACAAACGGCGAGGCGATTCTGCTTACCGTTTCAAATAATGAGGTAGTATCTGTTGCAACTACTTTAAACTGCTTCCAGTTGTTTGGCTGGACATAGATGATATCATTGGGCTTCACCATCAAGTTGGCAGCATGCAATGTATCAAAATTGGTAAGATCCACTTGTCTCATAACCATTTGATTTTGACTATTATGACTGACCACGACAACATTGCTTCGCATCGCAGAATCAGTCATATCTTCAGCAAAAGCGATCGCTTCAAGAAGCGTCATCTTCTCTTTATCCACATTGACTGCTCCCGGTTTTTTTACTTCACCCAACACATACACGCGTTTATTGATCACTTCAAGATAAACCGAAGGGTTTTTCAAATACGTTTTGTAATGCTGCGTGATACGGTCTGCCGCCTGGGTCTGAGTCAAACCTGAAACCTTGATCTTGTCTACCAATGGCAGGGTGATATATCCTTGCGCATTGACAAGGATCCCTTCGTTGTTCATAGGTTGACCCAGCTCATTGAACGTTCCGGCCGAGGCTTGTTCCGGGTTTTTATACAACGAAACTTTCAGGCGGTCCTGCGGCAGGATGCGGTATTCAAAGATCGGATCCGAAAGGAGCGCTTCTGTCTCAACAGTATTTTTGGTTTGAAGCAGCCGATACTCGGATTTTACCGTGCATCCTGTTAACAACAGCATGAGAAGCACCCCTGCGCCTACTTGTTTTATGATCATTCTTCTCTCCTTTACTCTGATGCTGGTGTGCGCTTATCTAAAACTTTCATTAAGGATGGTATTGTTTTTCCACAGCTGCGCATAAGTTTCTGTCTTAAATACTTTTTCCAAAGAATCTGTGTGTTTCTGATGATGCGCATCACTCCCCAAAAAATCCACCATACCCTCTTTGCACAAAAACTCCGCCGCTTTTTTGGCCGATTTGCCGTAGTAGCCGCCCAGCGAATTTATATTGAGCTGGAAAAAAACGCCCAATGCTTTGAGCCTGCTGTACTCCTCAAGCGGATCTTGGATATATCGATAGCGCTCAGGATGTGCAAGCAAAGGCTTGTAGCCTGCAGAGAGGATCTCAAAAATCACACGCTCCAGCCCATTGGGACGGTGGGTGTAGGAGGTTTCAAAAAGCAGATACTCTCCCCCTGCCAAAAGTAACTCATCTTTTTCTATCAATCCAGGCAGCCCCTCGTCCAGATAATACTCCGCTGCTGCCTCTATCTGGATCGTCAAACCGTTTTTTGCAGCTTCTTCCTGCAGCGAACAAAGCCCTCTTAGGATAGAACTTTTTGTGTTGCCGTAGGCATCTGCCATCACATGAGGGGTGGTAATCACTTTTTCATACCCCAGCGCCTGCATCGCTTTCAAAAGGGACACACTCTCCTCCAAGGTGCCAGATCCGTCATCAATCCCGGGGATCAGATGAGAATGCACATCCACCCTCAATGCGTTGACGCTCTTGCCTGCTTTTCTCTTTTTAAAAAAAGAGGGGATCATTTTTTGTCTTCCTCGTAATACCCGTAACCATACCCATAGCCATACCCATAGCCGGATCGGCCGGTTTTAAGATCATTGAGCACCAGGCCCAGGCTTTTGATCTCATGCTCTTTTGCCATACGGTTCATGTCCTGCAAAAATGCTTTTTTTGAGTATCCTGCACGCAAAACATACAAAGAGATATCAGAGATCTTCATCAGCGCCATCGCATCAGTCACCAAACCTACAGGGGGAGTATCAAGGATGATCACATCATAGGCGGCCTTCAGTTTCCCGATCACTTCAACCATTCTCTTGCCTTGGATCAACTCGCTCGGGTTGGGAGGGATGGGTCCTGAAGAAATGATATCAAGGTTTTCATTGGCTGTTGGCAAGATCACACTTTCCAAACTCACCTTGCCTGCAAGCACCGAACTGATCCCCTGATTATTGGGAAGGTCAAACCTTGTGTGCAGTACCGGTTTACGCATATCCAGATTGAGGATGATCGTACGCTTGCCTGTCAGGCTGATGATCGCACCCAGGTTGCTGCCTATGGTCGTCTTGCCTTCTCCGCCGACAGTGGAGGTGATCGTTATCAGCACAGGGCCGTTCTGCAAAGCCATAAACTGCAGATTGGTTCTCAGCGACCTAAAGGCTTCGCTTATGATAGATTTGGGAGACTCCAGCACTTTGACCTTGTCACCGCCTTCTTTGATGGACGGGATCAACCCCACCAGCGGAAAAGGCGAGCCTTTCCTCACATCTTCTTCCTCTTTGATGCGGTCATCCAAAAATTCGCTCACAAACGCCACGAATATTCCAAAGATCAATCCCAAAATCAGCCCGACCATAACAACAAGCTTTCGCTTAGGCTTGATCGGCTCTTTTTCATCAGGTACAAGCGCCGTATCGAGAATCCTGTTTTTGCTGACCGTTGATGCTTTGGCGATCGCGGTAGCTGCACGTTTTTCAAGCAAATACGAGTAGATCTTCTCATTGACCAAAAATTTTCTTTGAAGCTCTCCCAGGACCCGCTCCTCTTCAGGAAGCGTCTGCAAAAGCGCTTCATACTCGCCGATCGTTTTGATAAGCAGCTGTTTGCGTGACGCCACACGCTCCTTGAGTGTCCTGATCGTGCTGGAGATGACCTGCTTGAGCTGGGCGATACTGCGTGTCAATTTTAACACCTCAGGATGCTGCGGCGTATAGTCCTCAAGCAGAAGCTTCTGCTTGAGCAGCGCGTCTTGAAGCTCTTTGATCAGTTCAGGCACGCCGGTATTTTCCAGGTTGAGCCCCGCTCCGGAAAGCATTTCAAGGCTTCTGCCTCTTTGCACCTGCGCATAGAGCGATGCAAGCATCTTCTCTTCCATCGTCACTTCGGCGAGCTTGCCGTCATACTCGCTCATCTTCTCTACCACGCCTTGGGCTTTTGTACCTAGGTCGACCATATTGATCTCTTTTTTGAAGTTCTCCAATTTGACAGCAGAATTTTGAAGGTTGCTGTTGATCAAAGCAAGCTGCTCATCGATAAACTCCAGCGTCATAGTAGCTTCAAGTGTCTTGCGCTGAATGCTTTGATCGATGTACGCCTCGGCCAGTGCATTGACAAACTCTTTGGCGCGCAAAAGAACATTGTCTTCAGCACTGATCTGCAAAATGGCGCTGTTCTTGCCTTTTTGGGTCACAGTGACTTTTTCCTGTGCTTCCTCCATTGCCTCTCTTGATTCAAGCACTTCAAAACGGTAAACACCCTCTTCAAGCTCCCCTGTCCCCTCTTTAAGCGAAAGCGTAAATGCAAAATGCGCCTCTTGCACCTTTTGCCCAAAATCATAGGCTTTGTCGATCTCCCACTCTTCCCCGGTCTTTTTATCGACCCCTTTTGTTTCGAGGCGGTAGCGCGTTTTGCTTAAAGGGGAAAATGCGAAAGAGAAGCCAAACCCCTTCTCAAGCTCGACATCAAAAGGTGCATCTTTGTACAGCTCCCTTTCTTTCATCTTAATAGTTTGGTAGTACCGGTGGGCAAAATCAACTTTTTTAAGTGCGTTGGAAACGACGAAACGCGACTTGATGATCTCCATCTCCGTATCGGGCGTCAGGGCCCCCGGCGCCATCGCCATCGCAAGAATATCCTGCTGCGAAGCAATGCCTCTGTCATCCGCGCCGATTTCTACCGTCGAAGAAGCAGCGTAGATATTGGGCTTAAAGTAGACAAATCCTGCTGCCAGAAAAGTAAACAGCAGGGTAAAGAAGATGATCTTTTTTTTGTGTCGAAACAATGTTCTGAAGACCTCTTTGAGATCTATCTCATCTTCATCGATCTGTACGCTATGTGTATTCATTTATCTCCCTCGCCGCTGCACCAAAGCAGGCATGCGGCGCATACAAAAATTTATCCAAAAGATCCAAGGAAAGTGCCTTTTGGATCTTTTTGTCTTTTTAAAAGAAATTAAAACTGGTAGGTTACGCCCACTGTCACAGCATCACTGCTTAGTTCGCCGTAAGCAGCTGTATCATACTCATACAGCGTGGAACTGATATCGGCATCCTTTGCCAAAGAGGTATAATCAGCAAAAAGCGAAATGTTTTCCGTGAAGGCATAGCTGCCTCCAAGCCCCCATTGAAAACCGGTTTCATCGAGTATCTCTTTGCCTATTGTGTCGGCATGAGCAGGAGTATCTCCGTTTGCTCCATCAACCTGCACACCTCCCAGCCCCAAAAGCGCATACACCCTGATCGATTCAGTGACGGGGTATTGAGGTTTCAAAAAGAGGCTGTAGCTTAACACATCCGCATAGTCTTCATACGCGATACTTTTGCCGATCCTGCCCTCTACTGCCAGATAGTCATTGAAATGATAGCCAAAAAGGCCCACAACACCTACTGTTTCATCCTGCGTGTCCGCCTCGTCAAAAAAAGCCGAATCAGCCGAATAGGTTCTTTGGGACCCCGCCCCAAGGCCTGCGTAAAAACCGCTTTTTTGTGCAGGTTCTGCCACCATCGGTACCGCCACTTCGGGCTCTACGCTTGTTCCGATATCTCCTCCCGCCACCGCGAAGCCTGCACACCCCAGCATCACCATCCATACTGCTGCTTTTTTCATTCTCTTTCCTTGTTTCCCTGCAAAATTTGAGACATTATAACGACATCTGGCTTAGTAGATTGTGACCCAGATCAAGAGAATTGACCTATCATTGTTTTTTTGATCAGTTTCTCTGCAGAATTACCCCGCTGCTCACTGCTCACTGCTAGTTGCTCACTCCTCACTCCTAATTCCTTTCGGCCGGGGATCCATGAGATTTTTCCGTCATCCTCGGGCTTGACCCGGGGATCCATGGGTTTGGAGTCCATTGACATTTGGATTCCTGCTTTCGCAGGAATGACGATATTTTTGTCATCCTCGGGCTTGACCCGGGGATCCATTCACTCTTCACTCTTAATTGGCAGCCACAGCTGCACATGCACCCATCCGATGAAGATCCCGATTCCGTCAGCGACGATATCGGCAAACGAGAATTCCCGGCCGGGGATGAACGCCTGCACGATCTCTATCTGCAAAGCAAAAAGCATGAGCACCGCCAGTCTCGCACGAACGCTCATGCCTCCGTATCCCCCCGAAAGCAATACATACAGCACCGCAAACGCCGCCAGATGGTTGAGCTTGTCCCAGCTGTGTGTGATCACCTCAATCTGCCTAGCCGTCGTCGCCAGATACTCGATGACGATCAGTGCGGCAAAAAAAGAGATCCGGCAGCTGCGCGTGACGATCTCCTTTTGCAGCAGCCGGCGCATTGCGATCTTATATCCCCTTTTCAAAAAACCCCTCACCTGCTGCCGGGCTATGATCGCTCAAAATCATCTTCAACCCGCACGATATCATCTTCACTGGTATACTCCCCGACCTGTGCTTCTATCAGCACTACCGGTATTTTTCCCTCGTTTTCAAGCCTGTGAAGCTCTCCCATTTTGATATACGTGCTCTCATTGGGCCTGAGATAGCGCTTCTGGCCGCCTATGGTGACCGTAGCGGTCCCCGATACGACTATCCAGTGTTCATTTCTATGAAAATGCTTTTGCAGACTCAGTCTTTTTCCCGGCTTGACCACTATTTTTTTGATCTTGTAGCCGTCTGATTCCTCCAAGACGGTATAGGTCCCCCAGGGCCTGTATCCTGTCAAGTGGATATGGTGCAGCTGGGAATTTTTTCTTACCTCTTCTACTGCTTTTTTTACTTTTTGCGAAGCGCCCTTTTTTGAGACAAGCAACGCATCGCCGGTGTCCACGATAATGCAATCTTCGATATCGACCGTTGCTATTTTTCTGCCGCTTCCGTAAACAAGATTGTTTTTGCTGTCGATGGCGATATGGTTTTCGTTAAGGGTGTTTCCGTTTTCATCTTTGGGAAGCTCTTCATACAGCGCATCAAAACTTCCCATATCAGACCAAGAGATATTGGACGGCACTACCTTGACGATATCGGACTTTTCCATCACGGCATAGTCAATGCTGTCTTCGGGAATGGCCGTCATATCTTCATATTTTATCCTTACGATACCTTCTTTGCCTGCTTTTTGCAAAGCCTCTTTGCTCGCTTCATATATCTTTGGAGCGTATTTTTTCAACTCATCCAAAAACACCCCCGCTTTAAACAGAAACATCCCCGAGTTCCACATATAGTAATTGGCTGATTTGTTATTGGCGTATTGAATGTTTTTTTTCAGATACGCAATGGCCGTATCTTCATTCGGTTTCTCGTGAAAATTCACCACATCCATCCCGGCAGCCAATGACGGATCACCGTCCGCCGGCGCTGCCTCTATGTAGCCAAATCCCGTCTCTGCAAAAGAAGGCGTTATGCCAAACGTTACCAGATTGTCCTGTTCTGCCAGTTCTTTTGCTTTTTGCAGCACCTTAGCGTACTCTTTTTCATCTTTTATCAGATGATCCGAGGGGGTGACAAGCACAAGCTCGTCACGGTCCAGTGCCAGGCAAGCCAAAGCGATCGCGGGTGCGGTATTTCTCCCCACGGGTTCAAGCAGGTATTTGTTGTTTGTTTTTTTTAGCTCTTCAAGCTGGTCAAGCGCCAAAAAATACTGCTCGGCATTGGAGACGATAAATTGCGTATCGCAAACTTTTGCGTTTCTTTGGACTGTCAGCTGAAAGAGCGATCTGTCCTCAAAAAGTTTTACAAACTGCTTGGGCATGAGCGTTCTGCTTATGGGCCACAGCCTTGTGCCGTTCCCTCCGCACAGGATGATATTAGTCATTTGTGATTCCTTTGTGTTGCATAAAATAATCTTTCGCGTACGCATAAACTTCATCTGATTTGAGTAACGCATCAATGCTGAACCATCTGTATGTTTCATGCTGGGCTGTACCCAAAGACAAGGCTTCAACTACCGCAAGTTCAAAGCCCAAAACGACATAATGCGTTGAAAAATGATCGTTAAACACATTGTTCTCACAAAAATGCTGATACACGCCTTTGAATGCTGCTGCTGAGATATCGAACACTTTTCCTGTCTCGTCATGGGTGATTCTTTTAAAAGCATCTTCTATCTTTTCATTTTTATAGATTCTTCCGCCCGGGACAAACCAGCTGTTTTTTGCCGGATCGTTGACTCGTTTTCCCAGCAGTATTTTACCTTCCTTGTTTTTTATGATCAAATCTATAGAGACCAAAGGCGTATTTTCAATGACGCAGCCCAGTACTTCTTTTTCTAAAAACATGATTTACCGCTCAGATACCACGCATACATCGTCTCAATCCCCTCTTCAAGCTCAACCCTGTGCTTCCAGCCTAGAGAATGCAGCTTGGAGGGATCAGTAAGCTTCACCATGGTGCCGTCAGGTTTATCGGTATTGAACACCAGTTCTCCGCCAAACCCTATGATCTTCTTGACCTGTTCGGCCAGCTCTTTGACGGAGATATCCGTGCCGGTTCCTATATTGATGTGGGTGTTGCGGATTTCGCTATCAAAGGAGTGGTGCTTGGTGCTTGGCTTAGCGGCAGTGAGGGCTTCGCAGGATTTGCCCTCGTGTGGGGATGCGGGTTCCGGATCAAGCGCCAAATGACGGTATGTATCCTCAAAATCAATCTTTTCCATCAGGAAAACACAGGCATCGGCCATATCCTCAGAGTATAAAAACTCGCGCCTTGGCTTTCCGGTGCCCCAAATCTCGATGGCAACCTTCGGCTGCGCTGATGGGTGATTGGCCGACTTGATGCCGTAATGATTAAGAACCTGCAGCAGATCTTTTTCGCTGCTCTCTTCACAAACAACCAGTGGCGAATGACCAATAACCGCCCGCGTGCCTATCATGTCTCTTTTTACAGCTTCGATATCACCGGTTTCCAGCAGTTTCCCCAGGTGCATCTTGCGAAGCAGCGCAGGCAAGACATGCGACTTTTCCAGATCAAAGTTATCGTTGGGCCCGTAAAGGTTTGTCGGCATCGCCGATATAAAATTGGTGCTGTACTGGAGATTGTAGCTTTCGCACATTTTGATGCCTGCTATTTTGGCGATGGCATAGGGCTCATTGGTGTACTCAAGCGGGCTTGCCAGCAGACACTCCTCTTTCATCGGCTGGGGAGCCTCTTTGGGATAGATGCAGGTACTTCCCAAAAACAACAGTTTTTTGACCCCGTGCAGATAGCTTTGATGGATGACATTGTTTTGGATCTGCAGGTTCTCATAGATAAATTCCGCCCTGTAGGTATTGTTGGCAACGATCCCGCCGACTTTGGCAGCAGCCAAAAATACGAACTCCGGTTTTTCAGATTGGAAAAAATCAGATACTTCATTACTGTTGATAAGGTCTAATTTTTTCCAGGTTATTTGTGCGTCGGTATAGCGGTTATTGGCTATTGGTGTATTTGGGGTGGGTTTTCTATTGTGATAATTGGCGATGATATTTGTGTAGCCTTTTTCTACTAGGTTTTTGATGATGGCCGATCCGACAAGGCCGGTACCGCCGGCAACAAAAATTTTGCTTTCTTTGGTTATTGGTGTAGCGGTATAGTGGCTATTGGTCATTTGCAGCATTCCTTTTGATACTCTCTATAAAACTATTTAATTTTTTACCCAACAGATTCAACTTTTCAATGATTTTCCCAAAAACTTCTGTTTGAATAAGTTTTCTTTTGTAAAGCAATAAAACCCAATGTTTGGATTCCCATAAAGAACCTCTCGCATTATAATAAAACTTTATACTGTCTTTGTAATGAAATCTTCCATAACCCTCAGCAATGTTTGCACCGATAGAATCAATCGATCTGATCACTTGATTTCCCATGTTGTATTTCAAGTCATTTGATAGATGATTATATATACTCCATATTTCTTCACTTAACGATAGAGATAGTTTATAGATATCCAATTTACCAAGTTCCATCAATCATTCTCCTCTCCATTCCCTCCAATAACCACTAACCACTCTATTCAACATTACCATAAACCATTATTCATAATAATTGTTTATGGTATATCCCCCCTCTTTGAGATACACATCCTTCGTCATCAGTTTAAGATCGCTTTTCATCATATCATTGACCAGCTCTTCGAGGTTATACTCCCTGTTCCATCCGAGTTTCTGCTCGGCTTTTGTCGGGTCTCCAAGCAGCAGGTCCACTTCTGTGGGCCTAAAGTAACGCGGATCAACGGCGACAACCGTTTGGTTGATTAGTGCATTGGTGTATTGGCTATTGGCTCTTTGTTCAAACAACTCTTTGTTGATCGATTTTACTACCCCGGTCTCGTCGACGCCCTCGCCTCTAAACTCCAGTTCGATCCCGCAGTAGCCAAACGCCATACGGACAAAATCCCTTACCGTTGTGGTTTTCCCTGTAGCGATGACCCAGTCTTCCGCTTGTTCAGCTTGCAAGATCATCCACATCATCTTTACATAATCCTTAGCATGCCCCCAATCGCGTTTGGCATCAAGGTTGCCCAGATAGAGCCTCTCCTGCAATCCCAAAGCGATCTTGCTTGCCGCCCTTGTGATCTTTCTGGTCACGAACGTTTCCCCTCTTACGGGCGATTCGTGGTTGAAAAGGATACCGTTGCAGGCAAACATCCCGTAGGCTTCCCGGTAGTTTACCGTGATCCAGTAGGCATACATCTTCGCAACCGCATAAGGGCTTCTGGGATAAAACGGCGTGGTTTCGCTCTGGGGTGTTTCCTGTACTTTGCCGTAAAGCTCAGAGGTACTTGCCTGGTAAATCTTGGTTTTTTTCTCCAGCCCCAGCAGCCTGACGGCCTCAAGGATCCTCAGTGTTCCCGTGCCGTCTGCATTGGCGACATATTCGGGTGTTTCAAACGAAACGGCGACATGGCTCATGGCCGCAAGGTTGTAGATCTCATCGGGCTGTGTTTCTTGGATGATGCGCGTAAGGTTCATCGAGTCGGTCATATCGCCGTAGTGAAGGATCAAATTTCTGTTTTCTACATGGGGGTCTTGGTAGAGGTGGTCTATCCTGTCGGTGTTAAAAAGCGAACTTCTTCGTTTGATGCCGTGGACGATATAGCCTTTTTTAAGCAAAAACTCAGCCAGATAGCTTCCGTCTTGACCCGTGATGCCCGTGATAAGGGCTACTTTTTTATTCTGCATAGACATGGTGCGTGTTTCTCCCGGTAATGTTGGGTTTATTGTAGCTAAACAACACTAAACATACCATTTTACTATCCGTTGCAAAACGGAGATCCGTATCTTGTTTATGGATTCCTGCCTCCGCAGGAATGACGGGAGAAGGCAGAAATGACGGTGGTTTGTCATCTTCCCATAATGGTGGGTTTTGTCATCCTCGCGAAGGCGGGGATCCATGAGGTTTTTCGTCACCCTGGGCTTGTCGAAGGGTCTATAAACCAAAAATCAAAACCAATGACTAAAAACTAAATCTGCTTTTCATTTAAAACATTTTTTATATTGAGATAAATTGATTCTAAAGACGCTTCTTTTTCATAGATTTTATTTAAAATCATGGCGCTCTGCATTGGTTCATCTTCATAATGATGAGACAATTCATTTCTTATATCTCTTAGCTCTTTCCACTCTTTGGCCGTCATAATTTCTGCTTTTTCCAGACGATTTAAAATATCGATAAAAGTAAACTTTTCTATGTTCTCTTCATATAGCGAAAATACTATTTTTATTAATTTTTCACCGATTGTATCTTGAAGTTTGGAAAATCTATAAATAAACTGATCTACAGCTTGAATATCTTCTTGGGTTAATTTTTGATAGCTTTGCTGGGTCAAAGGAAATAGATTTTTCAACTCATTTTTGGCATAATGAAGTCTTTGTAAATGTTTTTCACACTCATTGATCACTTTTTCTTGTTTGAGTTTTTTTAGATCCAACTTTACCCCTTTTTTAAAAGCTTCTTTTTCTATAGCTCTTGTTTTATCGGTAGAAATCACTATATCGATCTTTTGTTCACCTATTTTGGCTTTGAGATTTCTTAGCATTTGCAACTTTTTTTCAAGCAAATTATCAGTATCTTGAGTATCTATATACAAGTCAATATCTCCGCCTTTTTGGGCATCATCAACACGACTTCCAAAAAGATAAACACTGCCCGTTTCAAAAGAGTTATGAAAACTTTCTACGATTGATCTGATCTCATCATGGGTCAATCTCATTATTTCTCCTTCTTTTAAAACTGATTTTACCATAAATTACCAGGCAGCATATTATATCATTTCATCACTGCGAGACTTTGCAAAAGTCGTGGCAATCTACACGCATAAGTCGTCATCCTCGTGCTTGACCTGGGGAATACATGAGGTGTTTTCGTCATCCTCGGGCTTGACCCGGGGATCCACTTTTTATGGATTCCGGATCAAGTCCCCAGTGACGAGAAAAACCAAAAACTAACGACTAAAAATATCTCAAATTGCAATAAATAGATATGTAATTTTTTCTTTTTGGGCTTTATATTTTATAAATTTAAAAGATTCGATATAAAATTTTTCCAATTCAGTATTATCAGGTGTTAAAACAAGCCACCTAAAACCAATAGAGTTTTAAGGTCGGTACTAAGAGATAAGCAAAAAGACATTATATATTCAGATATCTTTTTATTATCCAAATCATTATATGCTATTTTTCTATAACTTTCTACCACATAAATATAATCAATATTAATACAAGGTATAGTATCTATTTTACTTGCAGAAAGTCCAACAAAACCACAAATATCATTATTCAAAGTTAGATAGTATATGACCGTATCACCATTTTGGCAACTTTTTGATAAAAGTTTTATAAATTGTTTTTGTCTGTCATCTTGTGTAAGTTTAATAAGCTTTGACGCCGGATTAAGAGAATAAAATTTTTAAGCTCAAAAGGCATACTTTACTTTAGCCTTTTTAACGCTTTTTATGGCCATATTTATGATTTCTTTTGAATCTTTATTGAAATCCACTTTTGCCACAATTCTTTTAGGAATTTTAACATCACTTGTTTGCATCGTAGTAGCTTTTCCATTTTTATATATATATGCCATACTTACTCCTTTAAAAAATCTATTCAATTATAACACATCTGCAGTAAAAAAGCTGAATTTTTGCATTAGCCGTCATCCTCGCGAAAGCGGGGATCCATGAGATTTTTCCGTCATCCTCGGGCTTCGACCCGGGGATCCACTTATTCACCAATTTCTAACTTCTAGTTTTTAATTTTTAACTGCTAGTTGCTAGTTGCCTAGCCTTTTTTGAAAAAACTCCCGAATCTTTTCTTTGGAAATGATTTCT
>JAJPEU010000008.1 GCA_021166685.1 Sulfurovum sp.
CATTATTTTTATAGGTTTTTTTTGTGCAGCAACAAAGATGGCATGCAGTTGTTCTTCAATGATTTCAGGATGTGTCCTGAAAAGACGTATGCCCCGCACGCCCAAGAAAGGATTGTTCTCATGCGGGAGCCGGATGTACGGTAATGCTTTATCTCCTCCTATATCCAGTGTACGAACCGTAATGTTGTCAAAGAGGGCAAAGATCTCTTTGTAGGCCTGCACTTGAGTCTCAAAGGAGGGTTTCGCCTGGGTAAATAAAAATTCACTGCGCAAAAGACCGATGCCTTCGGAGCCTTCTTCTTTGGCTTCTTTGGCACTTTTGACATCCGAGACATTGGCAAGAAGATGAATTGGTTTGCCTTGTGCGGTGAGTGCCTTTTTGAAACGTTGAGACCGGAGATGTTTTTTTGTGTTTTTATCCTCTTGTAAACGTTCTGTCGCTTTTTGTAAATCATTTTGGCTTGGTGTGCAAATCAGTACGCCGGCATAGGCATCCAATACGGTTATGCCAGGTGCAAGAGCGCACTCTGCATCGTCAGACAAGGCAAGGATAAGCGAAGGTATCCCTGCTGCGCGCAGCAAAATAGCAGCATGTGAACGCAAAGAGGATTTCTTGAGGATGACGCCTTGCACTAAGCTTTGTGTTAACTGTTCTATTTGGTTAGGAAGAAGATCCTCTGCAAAAAGAATAAAAGGTGTTGTCGGGAGTATCATTTTTTCTTCTATTCCCAAATGTTTTTTCACACGCCAAAGAAGATCTTGATAGTCACCTATTTTGGCTTTCATCGAAGTTTCCCCAAGAGAACATGAAGCCTGTCTAATGGCATCTTCAAAATCTTCCAGTGTATTATTTTTTTGTGCCAATGTTTTAAGCAGTTCTTTTTGTGCCAGATAGATACTCGCATCAGGTGTTGTTTGGTATAGAGTATGCAGCATGTCAAGCTCTTGCAGGCTATTTTTAAGAGCCTCTTGAAAGCCTAAACCGTTTTGTGTAGATATCTCTTGCGTTCTATACTCATACAGTTTGGCTACGGCAATGCCTTCTGCGACAATTTCTCCTTCGACAATTTCTCCTTTATAGATAATCTTTTCTTTTTGTATCGGGTATGATTCCTGATCGTTTTGCATGAGAAAAGAAAACTGTTTTGTTAATGCCTCAAGTGCTTCTTCTGCTTTTCTGCCTTGCGCGGTAAGTGTAAAACAGTCTTGCGTGTCCAGGGAAAGAGAAAGCAGCGCATTAATATTTTTGGCATCGACTTTTTTATCGTTAAAAGAGGCGAAAATACTGCATGGAAACTGTTTTGCCGTATTGGCGAAAGAGGCCGCGGGCCGCAGATGAAATCCGTTAGCCGATGTAACACACAGACGTGTCTGACAGGGTTTATAAAAAAGTGTATTTAAAAATGACATTTATATAGTGTTATCGCATAGGTTTATGCTGTACTTTTGGTACACTAAAAAGGGATATGGTTTTAAAGATATAGTTATCGCATCTGTCAACCTGTGCATAATTTATTCCTTAAGGATGGAGGTATCTTAGTCAAAGTATAGCAAATCTTTGTTATACTCAAAGAAAAAATAGGAATTTTATTGAAACACCTTATTGATTTCATCGAAGCAGAAGATGTCAGCAAAGCATCGATTTATGAACATCTTAAGTGCACCAAAGAAGAAGCAGGGCTTATTCAGTATGTGTGCAGACGTTACGTGAAAGGACTTGAGGAGGTTTCAGTGCTGGAAATGCTTCAAGAAATCTTTTCGCAGAAAGATTATGTCTATCTTAAAAGACTGGCATTAATAAAAAACCTTTTAGATCTAGGCTGGATCATTCAAATCAGTTTCGGCCAGCCAAAAGCCCATGAGGCTTCGCAGCTTGAATTGTTGAATGTTTCAATAGCTCCGAGCATCTCTTTGCTGCGTCTGCTTGAAGAAGGATCTTTGGAGATATTTCTTCCTGAAGTAAAGCCCTACACCGATCATCTTGAATACCTTCAAGACCAGTTTGACATGGTGACGCTGCTTCATAAAATAGCCACATACAAACAAGGACTCGCAGACAATTCGCTCAGTATCGGACGCTTAAAAAATAAATTGACACTTTTGACTGCTCGCATAGAAGAACGTGTGAAGATGACCCAAACACCCATTGTGGTTGAGGAATTTTTTAAAGAAAAAAGGCTTGACGAAAAGGAAAAACGCCTCTTTTTGGCACTCCTCAAAGAGGAGTACAGCGGAGGGGAGGGGCAGTTTAGGGATATGAATACACTTATAGAGCTCATCAGTTTTGACGAATATGAGAAGATAAAAAACCGCGCATTGCTTGAAGACGGCGCAAAACTTATCACTGAAGATATCATTGATTATGAAGAGATTCTTAATATGTTTGGGGGGGTAAGCCGTTCGTTTTATCTTCAAGAAGAGGTAATGCAGCGCATCATTCATCCCACTAAAAATAAAAAAGTTACCAAACTCAAACTGGATGCTTTGGTGCAGGAGCAGGAACTATTCGAATACCTTAAGCCCGTCACGACACTTGAGGATGTGGTATTGCATCCCAAAACAAGAGAGACCCTCAATACGCTGATCAAGCAGGTGGACAAAGAGGTATTTAAAAAACTCAAAGAGTGGGGCATCAAAGATAAGCGCAAAGGAATCGATGCACGGATTATCTTTTATGGGCCCCCGGGCACAGGGAAAACGATGACGGCTATGAGTTTGGCAAAAACACTTAAAAAACCTATTTTGTCTTTTGACTGCTCTAAAATCCTCTCTATGTATGTAGGAGAGAGTGAAAAAAATGTACGAAGAATATTTGATGATTTTAAGGAATTGAGCCAAAAAGCCAAAGTCGAACCTATCTTGCTGCTGAATGAAGCCGATCAGTTTTTAGGCTCAAGAAGCGAAGGCCTGGCAAGCAGTGCAGATAAGATGCACAATCAGATGCAAAATATTTTTCTCGAACAGATAGAAAAGTTTGAAGGCATACTGATTGCCACAACCAATCTGCTTGGGAATATTGATAAAGCTTTTTCTCGCCGTTTTAACCATAAAATAGAATTTAAAAAACCGGGCAAAAGAGAACGGCTGAAGCTTTGGCAGTTTATGCTTCCTCAAAATGCAGAGTATGAAAAAGGCTTTGATGTGAATATGCTTGCAATACACGAGCTTACAGGCGGGCAGATCAGCCTTATTGTTAAAAATACAGCGTATAAAGTGGCTGTACGTGAAGAGAGTCTTTTTGCGATGCAGGATTTTCTCGAAGAGATAGAAAAAGAAATGGGTTCTAGTTTCGAAGGAGAGAAAAGTATGGGATTTAAAATCTGATTTTTAGATAAATTTTTAAAATCTTTTCTTTGTTTCACATGGTTACATACCTAAAACTAATTTTTTAAAGCATTGAAACACCAAAGCACTTTAATATTCTTTTAGATAATATGAAAGCAATATTCTGAGAATACTCTCATAATACGATGCCTTACTTTAGTGAGTGTGCATTAGTGCGGGAGGAATCTGGGATGAGGGGATGCAAAAGTGGGCAGAAAGTGTCTTTCGGCGCATACTCCATCCTCAAGAAGAATGACAAAAAAGGGGATTTATGATGACTCATGTAATTACAGAACATCCGTATTTTGGTGTATTTGTTCTATTTGCACTGACGGCAGTTGCATTTCCGGCAACGCTTTTTTTAGCACGTTTTATCAGCAGAAAGCTTGCAAGGCTCGATACTGAAAAACTTAAACTTACGATATATGAATGTGGACCTGAAGTGACAAAACAGCCTAACACCATTTCTTCTCAATTTTATCTAATAGCACTTTTATTTATTTTGTTTGATGTTGAGATTATTTTTATGTTCCCGTGGGCGATTGATTTTAAATTGCTTGGTTGGTTTGGGTTTGTAGAGATGATACTGTTTATCTTATTACTCGCAATCGGTTTTGTATATGCATGGAAAAAAGGAGCACTAGAATGGCACAGCATCAAGTAAATTATGCCTCATCGGCAGGCCTGCCGATCGCATTAACGTCAGTTGACAAACTCGTAAACTGGGGGCGCTCAAATTCGCTTTGGCCGTTGACCTATGGTCTGGCATGCTGCGCGATAGAGATGATGGCATCGGGAGCAAGCCGCTATGACTTTGACAGAATGGGAACGATCTTTAGAGCCTCTCCCAGACAGGCAGATGTCATGATTTTGGCAGGAACGCTCTCTAAAAAACATTCAGAGTTTGCCAGAAGATTGTATGACCAAATGACAGAGCCCAAATGGGTTATTTCAATGGGTTCCTGCGCTAACACCGGCGGTATGTTTAACACCTATGCCACCGTTCAAGGGGTTGATCGTATTGTGCCGGTAGATATTTATCTGCCCGGATGTGCGCCAAGACCTGAAACACTTCAGTATGCGCTGATGATGCTGCAAAAGAAAATTCGCAGGGAATCAGCGGATATGAAAAAAAATAAAAAACAAAACTTGAGGTTAGTGTAATGAGAAAATATACACCAAAAGACAATGTTCAGGCAAAAGCTTACTATACAGACAGATTTTGGGTGGCTCCGCGCGTACCCAGAGAAGAAGTAGAAGAAGGAACGCATTTTGCAGAGGTCGTTGCTGCTCTAGGATCGCTTGCTAAAGAAGCCCATATAGAGATAGGCCAGTTGGTTATACATATCAATGCCGGTGAAAATTTTCAGGTAATAAAAATGCTTAAAGAGCAATGCGGATATGCGCAATGTTCAGAACAAAGTGCAGTTGATTACCTTGCAAAAGAGGGTGAATTTGAACTTTTTTATCAGCTTCTAAATGTCCATGAAGCCAAAAGAGTCAGAGTAGTATGCCGGATCAAAAAAGATGAGGCGATAGAAAGTATCGTGCCGTTGTTTAAGTCTGCGAATTTTGCAGAACGGGAAATGTTTGATATGTTCGGTATCAGAGTAAACAACCATCCTTTCCTTAAAAGAATTATCATGCCTGACGACTGGGAAGGGCATCCGCTTTTGAAAACGTATCCGCTGCAGGGAGACGAATTTGCTTCATGGTATGAAGTAGATAAGATTTTTGGAAAAGAGTACAGAGACATTATCGGACCTGAAAATAGAGATCCTGCACGTATAGACAGATATGACACAAAACGTTTCTCCAGAATAGGGTACGAGGTGCCGTTTGGTGCAGATATTTCCGGCGGCGAGACAGAGCAGCCGATCGAATATAGTGAAACTTTCATGGTCAATTACAATAAATCGTCTAAACAATTAGATGAGAGAAAGTAGGGAGGGAAGATGCAACAGCCGAATAAATTAACCCCATTTTTTGAAAACCTCAATTTTGAACGTGAAAATAATACAATGGTCATTAACTTTGGCCCGCAGCACCCTTCTGCGCATGGACAGCTCAGACTGGTTCTTGAGCTCGACGGTGAGCTGGTGACCAAAGCCTATCCGGATATCGGATATCTGCACCGCGGAATCGAAAAAATGGCTGAAAATATGATGTATAATGAATTTTTGCCTACAACCGACAGACTCGATTATATTGCGTCAACGTCAAACAATTATGCTTATGCCCACGCGGTAGAAAAGCTGCTTGGCATAGAAGCTCCCAGAAGAGCACAGGTCATCAGAACTATGCTCCTTGAAATCAACCGTATCATTTCCCACCTTTTCTTTTTGGCAACACATGCGCTGGATGTGGGCGCCATGTCAGTTTTCCTTTATGCTTTCCGCGAGAGAGAGTTTGCAATGGATTTAATGGAAGACTATTGCGGCGCAAGATTGACCCACTCAGCAGTACGTATCGGCGGAGTGCCGCTGGATTTGCCCGCGGGATGGATTGAAAAGCTGGCTGCCTACATTGAAAAATTGCCAGAAGCGGTTAAGATGTATGAGGATTTGCTTACAGAAAACCGTATTTGGAAAATGCGTTTGGAAAATGTCGGGGTTATTTCAGGAGAAGAAGCACTCAATTGGGGCTGTACGGGAGTGATGCTTAGAGGATCAGGAATTAAATACGACATTAGAAAAGAAGAGCCCTATGAGCTGTATTCTGAATTGGATTTTAATATTCCTGTAAGTGACAGATGCGATTCTTATGGGCGTTACAGACTCTATATGGAAGAGATGAAAGAGTCGGTAAAAATACTCAAGCAGCTCATTCCTATGTATCCGGAAACTGAGCCGCAGCTCATGGCGCATGCTCCTCAATATATCTCTGCACCCAAAGAAGAGATTATGACACAAAACTACGCGCTTATGCAGCATTTTGTATTGGTTGCACAAGGGATGAGACCCCCCAAAGGCGAAGTCTATGCGCCTACGGAGTCCCCAAAAGGCGAACTTGGTTTTTATATCAAATCAGAGGGAGAACCGTATGCTTACAGACTCAAATGCAGAGCACCGAGTTTTTTCCATACGGGACTTTTGCAAGAGATTTTAGTGGGCACATATATTGCAGATGTTGTAACCATTATTGGAACAACCAATATTGTATTTGGTGAAGTAGACCGTTAAGGAGAGCAGGTATGAAAAGATACGACTTAAGACATCTGAAAGATAATTTCTATGGAAGAATGGTTGAGCTTATTGAGAAAGGGCTCGATGTTGGAGAAGTGGGGATATTTCTTTTTGAGGTGGGGGATTTTTCTTCTATCCAAAAAAGCGCCGATGTTGTCAAGGCAACCGGGCATGATCTGATGAACTCCCTTAAATTCAATGAAGTTGATTGGACAATCGTTGTAAAAAAATCTACTCCGCAGATACAAAAAGAGCGTCAGGAAAAAATGAAAGCAGCACAAGAAAATGCAGAGCAAAATGCTCAAGAAGTCGAAGAGAAGGTCGAATAATGTCAAAGATCGTATTCTCTACTTGGAGGGATGAGTTTATCGATAATCGCGGTAAATCGTCAGAAGAGTTGAGCGAATCTGCATTTAAACTGCCCGAAGCATATCATGGCGACAGGGATTCAAAAGCGTTCATTGGATGGGATGGCGTGGCTATCTTTGATGAAGACATTGACGCCGTTGAATTGGCATCACAGTATGCAGCCCAGTATCAGCAATATTCTGAAGCATGCGGACGTTGTGCTCCGGGCAGATGGGGCGGAAGAATTCTTTATGATTTGCTTGATAAAATTGCACGAGGAGAAGGTTCGCATGAGGATATAGTGCATTTAAAGGAGATCAGTCAGACGATGATGATGACTTCTAAATGCGAAATAGGCAAAACGGTACCTAAGCCTATTTTGGATTTGATGGAGCACTATAAAGATCAATTTGATGATGCAATCAATTATCAAAAGCCATCAAAGCATTATAGGGGAGATACCAGCTATATTGCAAAGGTGACCGCTCCTTGTACCGATATGTGCCCCTCCCATGTCGATATACCTGCCTATATTGAAGGGGTAAGAGATATGCTGTTTGGGGACTCTTTAGCGGCAACCAGACAAACGATGCCTCTTGCCCATACGTGCGGACGCGTATGCCCTCACCCATGCGAAGATGCCTGCCGTCGTGCAAATCTTGATGCGCCCATTTCCATCATGGAGCTTAAAAGAATGGGTGCAGACTACGAGACAGACCATGGGTTGCCCTGGCATCATCCGTATACACCCAAGCCTCTGAGAAATGACGGAAAGAAAGTGGCCATTATCGGTGCCGGTCCGGCAGGACTTACCGCCGCTTATTATTTAGCGCTTGAAGGCGTCAAGGTAGATATTTTTGAGGAACTGCCTGTGCTTGGAGGAGAAGTGGCAGTGGGAGTACCCGAGTATCGAATGCCTATAGATAAATACAACAAAGATATAGAGCTTGTAACTTCTTTGGAGGCAGTAGACGTATACAGTAATCATCGTGTCAATGCTGAGCGCCTTAAGGAAATAGATGCAGAGTATGATGCAACACTTTTAGCTTTTGGAACAAGACTTTCAAAAAAGGTATATGCCCACAATGAAAATCAAAAAATGGGTGGATATTGGGGTGCCATTGCAATGTTAGACCAGGTAAATCTTTGGAATAAATATAAAATAGGTGAACCCGCGTCTAATCAGCTTAAAGATAAAGTTGTTGTATGTGTGGGCGGCGGATTTACCTCAATGGACGTGGTGAGGTGTTCTATTCGTGAAGGCGCAAGAAAAGTAATTATGCTCTATCGACGCGACGAAAAGACAATTATCCGCAACACAACTTACGAAGAGTACCATGAAGCTGTAGAAGAGGGAGTTGAGTTTATTTTCCACTCCGCAGTTGAAGAGATATTTGATGATGGAGAAAAAATTACCAAGCTTAAAGTCAACCGTTTTGAATTGGTTCCGGATCCAAACGGCGGAAGAGCAGAACTTGTAAAAATAGAAGGCGGAGACTTCGAAATAGAATGTGACTATCTTATTCCGGCAGTATCTCAGGCGGCTGATTTACAATTGCTTCCCGAAGAGTGGAATATTGAACTTACATCTTGGAATACGCTTTTGACAAACGGTAAAGACTATATGACGTCGCGTCCGGGACTCTTTGCCGCCGGAGATTGCGAGTACGGCCCAATGACTATTGTTAATGCGGTTGGACAGGCAAAAAGAGCGGCTTCGGTAATATCGCGTTATATCTATGAAGGAAAAACAAGTCTTACAGACAATGAAATTATGGAAGACCATCTGGCTAAACTCAAAGTGTATGACAAGAATGAAAAGATTACAGGATGGATGCCCGGACTGCCTCGTGCAGTAAGCGAAAAACTGGGCGTAGACGAGAGAAAGACAAACAATAAAGAAGTAAACCTCGGCTTTAGCGGTGAAGAGGCGATAGCAGAAGCAGAAAGATGTATGCGATGTTATTATATTTCTATGGTGGCGGTATAACATGAATGCGCATAATTTTATTGATAAAAACAAAAAGATCACCGTAACCATAAACGGCAAAACATGCCATAGTACATTCGGAAAAACGATACTCCAGATAGCAAGAGAAAACGATATTTATATTCCGACAATGTGTTACCTTACCAAAGTGCTTCCCATTGGATCATGCCGTATGTGCATGGTAAAAGTGGATGGTGTGGACGGCTTTATTCTTTCGTGCCAAGAAAAAGCGACCGACGGTGCAGTGATTTATACACAAACGGATACGCTTTACAAAGAGCGTCAGAATATTATGAAACTTTATGGGGTCAATCATCCTTTAGAGTGCGGGGTGTGTGATAAAAGCGGAGAGTGTGATCTTCAAAATAAAACGACAGAATTTGACATTAAAGAACAAAATTTTACAGCAAGGGATCAGGCTAGGCCGGTAGAGAATTGGGGGCATGTGTCCTACGATCCTTCGCTTTGTATCATGTGTGAAAAGTGCGTGAGGGTTTCCACGGAGATTACAGGCGATGAGGCACTGCAAGTTAAATTTGGAGGATACTCCTCGTCTATCATTAATGTCAAAAAAGAAAAAAATTATGCTTCTCTTGGAGAAGCGGCAGCAGTATGCCCCGTCGGCGCATTGGTGAGTACAAATTTTAAGTATACGTCCAACGCATGGGAATTGGACAAAATACCCAGTTCCTGCCCCCATTGCGGCGGCGGTTGCCAAATGTATTACGAAGTAAAGCGCGACAAGATTTATCGCGTAACCAACAACTATGAGTTTACAAGTATGTGCGGAGCAGCCAGATTTGGTTTTGATTATGCCAATCAGGGGGTTGCTAAAGATGCAAAAGCATTTGAGGCAGCAGTGAAGGCATTTGAGAATGCAGGAAGCATTCTTTTTTCAAGTATGATATCCAATGAAGAAGCATTTATTTTGCAAAAGCTTAAAGAAAAGCATGGTTGTAAACTTATTTCACATGAGGCAAGAGCCTACCAAAAATTTATGCAGTCTTATAGCCGGATCAGTGGAAAAAATCTTTATAACGGAACGCTCAAAGCGCTCTCTGAATCAAAGGGGATTATTGTTTTAGGAAGCAAAATCAATGATGATGCACCGATAGTCAAATACCACATCAATATGGCAAGCAAATGGCATAGAGCAAGAGTGGCTTACCTGCACCCGATAGAAGATACAGAAATAAAAAATATCGTAACTCAGTTTATCAAATATGAAGCCGGCAGCGAAGAGGGTGTTGCAGCATTGTTGGCGGAGGTTTTGCTTCAAGAAGCAGAACTTCCCGAAAGTATTAGAAGCTTTTTAAACGATTTGGATATAGGTAATTTGAGTGCAGAGTGCAATGTAGGTGAGGAGGAGTTGTTTGCACTCAAGCAATCGCTCAGTAAAAAATCCGGTTTTTCTTTGGTCGTGGGAGCAGATCTTTATGCGCATCCGCGTGCTGCTCATATTGCAAAAATTATTGCATTATTTGAAAAATATGCAGACTTTAATGTGTTATGTATCCCCCCTGCAGGCAATGCAATGGGCGTTTCATTGATTTGTGAGCTGGATGATACGATTGAAGGACCAACGGTAGGCTATAATGTTTTGGCCGATTTTACGCTGAGTGCTTTGGGCGGAGGCGACTTGGATATGCCTGCAATGAATCAACAAGAAGGAACGCTTACAACTTTTGATAAGCGTGTTGTGCCTATGCATGTAGCATTGCCTTACGGAGGCTATGTTTTAAATGATATTGCCAATGCATTGGGATTAAAGGCGGCATACACTATTGACTATACCAAAGAGCTTCCCCAAAGCAAAGGCTTTAAGGGTATAGAGTTTGACAGGTTGCCTGATTCTTTTGATCTTGTCGGCAATGAAAATAGGGGATACCTGCTCCAATCTACGGAGATCAAAACAGATGAAATGCTGGAAGAGGTATTAGATATAGAAGAGTTTGACGGCGCTGTAGTGTATTGCTGCAATGCAGCAGAACAGTTTTCTCCGTTTACGGCAAAATGCGATCTGCTTGATAATAAAACAGCACTTTGGGGTTCACAACAATTTGCAATGGTTGCAAAACTTCAAGAAGGTGATCGTATATCTTTTACGATAGACGGAGTATGTTTCAGCAGAATGTTTAAGATTGATACATCCATGAAAGGAACAATTGCACTTAATCCTACGTTTGACATGGGATTAAGTAGTGCTTTGCTATCCTCTTATAGGTTTAGCAGGTTAGAATTTGAAAGAGTAGGAAGAAGCTAAAATGAGCGATGGAAAAACGGTAGAAAACTTGATTACTATAACAATTGACGGGAAAGAGTATAAGGCAAAAGAGGGTGAGTATATTCTTAATGCCGCACGTGCAAACGATGTTTTTATTCCCGCGATTTGCTATTTAACGCGATGCTCTCCGACATTGGCATGCCGCCTTTGTCTTGTAGAGGCCGATGGCAAACAAGTATATGCATGTAATTCAAAAGTAAAAGAAGGACTGGAGATAGTTACGCAAACACCGAATATTCTTGAGGAACGTCGAGCGATCATGGAAGTTTATGACGTCAACCATCCGTTGCAATGCGGCGTATGCGATAAAAGCGGAGAGTGCGAACTTCAAAATTATACACTTGAATTGGCAGTAGATTCACAAAGTTATATGATTCCGGATACTAAAAGAGAAACGGTCAACTGGAGTTCGGTACTGCATTATGATGCGGCTCTGTGTATTGTATGTGAGCGTTGTACAACAGTCTGCAAGGATATGATTGGGGATGCGGCGCTCACGACAGTCAAACGGGGGGGAGCAGAATTAGACAAGACCTATAAAGATACGATGCCAAAAGATGCGTATGCGATGTGGAATAAATTGCAAAAATCGGTTATTGCGCCAAGTAACGGGACAGAGCACACCAATTGTTCAGATTGCGGTGAATGTATTGCTGTTTGTCCGGTGGGAGCGCTTTCGAGCAGAGATTTTGTTTATACTTCCAATGCATGGGAGTTAAAACGTATTCCTGCAGTCAGTGCCCATTCGAGCGACGGATTTCAGATTTATTATGAAGTCAAGCCCACATCTATAGAAGACAGAAGTGAAAAAATATACCGTGTGACTAACGAATGGAATTATGTTTCCCTTGATGGATCTGCACGTTTTGCTTATGATTTTGAAAATAGAAATGTGACAAAAAATCAAGAGGCGTTTGCGCATGCAATTGAAGCTTTTAAAAAAGCGAAAACAGTACGTTTCAATTCTGTAATTACAAACGAAGAAGCATTGATGCTGCAGACCCTTAAAGAGAAAACAGGATTAAAACTTTACAATCCTGAAGTAAGAGCGTTCCAAAAGTTTTTAGCACACTATGCAGAAGCTTCAGGCCAATCGCTTTACAGTACCGATATGGATAAAATCATGAAAAAAAGCGATTTTGTGATATCAGTGGGCATAGCACTCAGAAATGACAGTCCCGGATTAAAGTACGCTTTTAATAATGTACAAAAATTAAATAAAGGCGCAGGACTTTATTTTCATCCTGTAGGAGATACGCTGGTTCCGACTTTTGGTAAATCCGTTGAATGTTTTACACATAAAGCCGGGCTTGAAGAAGCGGCACTTTATCTTATATTGGATCTTTTTGCAGACAAAGAAAAGCTTCCCAAAGAAGTAAAAACATACATAAACAGCTTTAAGCGCATCAGCAAAGAAATAATCAAAGAAAAAGTGATCAAAGAAGTTGTAGAAACTGTGACAGACGAAGAGACAGGCGAATCCAAAGAAGTAAAGAAAAAAGTACCTGAAACAGTAGAAAAAGAGATAGAGGTTGAGCAAAATGGCCTGATTGAGCTTTTAGGTAAAGAAAGCAGTGCGTTTACTGATACGTTTACAAAAATGATAAGCAAAAAAGAAACTTTCTCACTTATGGTAGGTGAAGATCTCTACTATCATCCAAAAGCAGAAAATCTAGCAAAACTTGTAGCGTTGATTGAAAAGACTTGCGCAATGGATGTAGTCATGGTGCCGCCAAAATCAAATGCATTGGGTGTTGCATTGATTTGTGATCTTGATGATGAGGCGGAAGGCTATACGATCGGCTATAATGAAAATGGTGACTTTAAGCTTTCTGCTTTGGGCGAAGGCGATCTTGATATGCCGGCAATGAATCAGCAAGAGGGCACATTGACCAATATGTCCAAAAGAGTCGTCCCCACGAACGCCGCATTGGAATACGGAGGCTATGAACTCAATGATCTTGTAAGAGAACTTATTGGGGCGCCCAAAGAGACGATAGGGTGGACTGCAAAATTGCCGATCTCCAAAGGCTTTAAGGCAGTAGAATTTGATACTCTTGCTAACGGATACACAAACGACGGAGTTGAAAACAGAGGCTATCTTTTAGATATTCTGGTCAAAGAAACGCAAATACCTGATGTTGAGAAGTTTGACGAAGAGGATACAATGGAAGGTGAAACTGCTTACAGATGTAATCCAGCAAGGCAATATAGTGATTTTACAGATAAAGCACATGAGATATTTGAGCCTTTTGCACTCTATGCAAGCAGAGCCAAAGCAGAAAGCTTGGGAGAAAAAGTGGAAGTAGTGTTTAAAAGCGGAAGTATCATGCTAGACGTGATAGCAGATGATAAAATCTTGGGCGATATTGTAAAGGTGCCTGATTTTAAAAGCGCCCAAAATGTCTATGAACTCTTCGATGGGTTAAGATATCAAAACGTAACAATAAGAAAGGTGTAATGCGATGGAAGCAACAACATTGGGTATAGTCATCAAAGCCATTATTATTTTGGCAGTCATTTCGGCAGTAGCTGGATTTGGTACCTACTTAGAAAGAAAGGTGCTTGCATTTATGCAGCGTCGTTTGGGTCCAATGCATGTAGGGCCTTATGGATTAATGCAAATTTTGGCAGACGGGATCAAATTGTTTACAAAGGAAGATATTATTCCTCAAAATGCCAATAAGTTGATTTTTGCACTTGCCCCGGCCATCACCGCCGCAACAGCATTTATAGCGCTTTCAGCCGTCCCTGTATTCCCGGATTTTACTATTCCTTCATGGATACCGCTGCTTGGAGGCACATTTGTGCCTTCTGTGGCGGCAGATATTAATATCGGTATTTTGTTTGTGCTCGGGATGATGGCAGCAGGACTTTACGGCCCTTTGCTTGCAGGTATGGCGCAAGCAAACAAATGGGGAATTATCGGTGCAGCAAGAACGGCAATCCAATTTTTAAGTTACGAGGTAGTCACAGGACTATCGATATTGGCACCTATTATGATTGTTGGATCACTCTCTTTGGTTGATTTTAATAACTACAGCAGTGAGCACGCATGGCTTATGTTTACTCAGCCTGTGGCCTTTGTGCTTTTTTTGATTGGCGGTTTTGCGGAGACAAACAGAACACCATTTGACCTTTTAGAGCATGAAGCGGAGGTTGTTTCTGGATATGCAACCGAATATTCGGGCATGAGATGGGGAATGTTCTTTATAGGAGAGTATGCCAATATGATTACGGTTTCGGTGTTGACCGCGGTTGTATTTATGGGCGGCTATAATGATATGTGGTTTCTTCCGGGATGGCTGGCTATCTTGCTAAAGATTGCATTCGTATTTTTTCTTATGTTGTGGGTGAGGGCGTCATGGCCGCATGTCAGACCGGATCAATTGATGTGGTTGTGCTGGAAGGTATTGATGCCGATCGCAGTGATCAATGTGGTTATCACCGGTATCGTGATAATGGTATAAGGAGAAAGAGATGGGTTTAGAACAGTTTAAAAATAGAAATATCGGTACGCAAACATATAGAATGCTCGATTTGGGGCAAACACCTACCCGTGGCTCTGATAAATTCAAACAGGTCGTCAAAAGAACTTTTAAAGGTGAGCTTTTTGTAGGACTTTGGGTAACACTAAGGGCAATGATCAATTCACTTTTTCGCGGAGAATTGCATACGGTCAAGTATCCGCTTGAAAAACTTCCAATTTCTCCAAGATATAGAGCAATACATGATATGCTTAGACTTCTTGAAAGCGGACATTACAGATGCATAGGGTGTGGACTTTGTGAAAAAATATGCATTGCAAACTGTATTAGCATGAATACGCGCTATGATGAAAATCAGCGCAAAGAAGTAAGCGAATATACCATTAATTTTGGCCGTTGTATTTTTTGTGGCTATTGTGCAGAGGTTTGTCCTGAGCTTGCAATTGTCCATGGTTCCAGATACGAAAATGCTTCCGAGCAAAGAGCAAGTTTTTCACTTTTTGAAGATATGCTAACACCGATTGATAAGCTCAGTTTGCAAGAAGAATATGATGGATTTGGTGCAGTGACACCTTATGCGGACGACCATATTAAAAAAACGCCATTAGCGTATTAAGGAGAGTATAAATGTATGAACAAATAGCATTTTATTTATTTTCGGTTTTAACGGTGATACTCTTTTTAATCACCGTAATGAGTAAAAATGTACTGTATGCAATGACGTCTTTGGCTTCAGGAATGGTGCTTATCTCCGGATTCTTTTTTATCTTGGGCGCAGATTTTCTCGGTGTTGTGCAGCTTATTGTATATGTAGGTGCTGTGATGGCGCTCTATTCCTTTGCAATGATGTTTTTTGATGCGACAAGAGATGTTAAAGAGAAAAATACCAATTCGGCATTGGTGTTTATATTGGGCGGAATGAGCGCTTTGGTTTTAGTGCTCATGTTTGCAGCACCCATCTTCAGTGAAAATATTCAAGCACTTTATCCGATGCATCCGGAAGTAGGCAATGCCCAGGATGTAGGCATTGTGCTTTTTACTAAGTATCTTATTCCTTTTGAAGTGGCAGCGGTAATGCTCTTGGTTGCCATGATAGCAGGAATTATTCTCGCAGGTAAGAAAATGGATCAAAGTTTTACGCAAGATATGAGTGTAGATGAAGAAATTTTGAAACAAAAGGACACAAAATGATAGGACTTAACCACTACCTTATCGTTTCCGCACTACTCTTTTCTATAGGATTGGTGGGAGTATTAAGAAGAAGAAATCTGTTAATGCTTTTTTTTGCAACAGAAGTGATGCTTAATGCGGTAAATATTGCATTTGCAGCTATTTCACACTACTATAATGATCTTACAGGCCAAATGTTTGCATTTTTTGTAATTGCGATCGCAGCAAGTGAAGTTGCAGTAGGTTTGGGTATTTTGATCGTACTGTATAAAAAACAAGGAAGTCTTGATCTTGATGAGCTCGCGACTATGAAGGGGTAAGAATGGAAAACTTAGTATATGTAGCGCTGTTTGCACCGTTAATTAGTTCATTGTTTGCCGCTTTATTCGGCATGAGTCCAAGACAGACATTTGTCGGTATTGTTTCTTCCGTATTGCTTTTTGTGTCGATGCTTGCGTCGTTGATACTTGCCTATCACGTATATCAAACAGGCATGCCAATTCATGTGACAATGATGGAATGGATCAGCATGGGTGATCTATTTATACCATTTGGTTTCCTTGTTGATCAAGTTTCTGTAACGATGATGAGCGTAGTTACCCTGGTTTCAACGGTGGTTCATGTGTATTCGATAGGATATATGGATCATGATAAAAGCTTTAACAGATTTTTCTCTTATCTCTCTGCCTTTGTGTTTTCCATGATGGTTCTTGTGATGAGTGATAACTTTGCGGGTCTCTTTATAGGATGGGAAGGAGTAGGTGTTTGTTCGTGGCTTCTTATCGGCTTTTGGTACCATAAGCCTGACCAATCAAGAGAAGAAAATCCGTCCATTTCGCCTTCATGGGCAGCAAATGAGGCATTTATTGTAAACCGTATTGCCGACCTTGGGATGCTGGTAGGAATTTTTATTCTTTACTGGAATGTAGGTTCTTTACAGTATGATGAAGTTTTCGCAGCACTTCCTAATCTTAGTGAAAGTATTTTAACTGCAGCTGCTTTAGCGCTCTTTATCGGTGCGATGGGTAAGTCAGCTCAGTTCCCGCTCCATACTTGGCTCACAGATGCAATGGAAGGGCCTACCCCGGTATCAGCACTGATTCATGCGGCAACAATGGTAACTGCAGGAGTATTTTTGGTTATCAGAGCAAATCCTCTTTTTTCAATGACGCCTGAGGTAAGTTTCTTTATTGCAGCACTTGGCACGTTTGTAGCATTTTTTGCAGCTTCTATGGCTTTGGTAAACAGAGACCTTAAAAGAATCATCGCATTCTCTACACTTTCGCAGCTAGGATACATGTTTGCAGCAGCTGGACTCGGTGCTTACTGGATAGCACTTTTTCATTTGGGCGCGCATGCATTTTTTAAAGCGCTGTTGTTCTTGGGCGCAGGTAACGTGATGCATGCAATGCATGATGAGCTTGATATCTTTAAGATGGGCGGGCTTAAAAAACAAATGAAGTGGACCTATATCTATATGGGGGTGGCATCGCTGGCTTTAGCCGGTATTCCTCCGTTGGCAGGATTTTTCTCCAAAGACGCTATTATAGAAACGGCATTTAATGAAGGCAGATTGGTTTTATGGGCGATTTTGGTTGTCACGGCAGGTATGACAGCATTTTACAGTTTCAGACAAGTCTTTTTGACTTTTGATGGGGACGAAAGATACAAAGAGTTTGGAATTCATCCTCATGAAATGTACAAATTTGTGCTTGTTGCATTGTCTCCATTGGCGTTATTGGCTGTAGCAGCAGGGTTTTTTCAGGGTGCATTCCATGACTTTGTTACGCGCCTGCTTCCCGAATATGAGATGAGTGAGCACACGCATCATTTGGCTTTGATTTTGGGCGCAATAGTACTTGTGTTTGCAGTAGGAGGTATCGTTTTAGCGTATAAAAAATATGCCAAAGGACTTAGAAGGGATGAAAAAGTTGAGAATGGATTTCTTTATAAACTTCTTGCCAATCAATACTATATTCCTCATTTATATGAGGAGATTATTTCAAAACCATACAAAATGATCTCAGATCTGATGTGGAAAAATGTGGATTTGAAAATAGTGGATGCAACAGTAGACGGCATTGCTAAATTCCTCTATAAAAGCGGTGACGGAACAAGAAAGATGCAAACAGGTAACCTCTCAAGTTATCTAAACTGGATGGCTATCGGCGGGATATTGCTCCTTGTTGTTGCGATGCTTTCGGCAATGTTAGGTTAAGGAGTAAATAGATGGAAAATATTTTAAGCGTATTAGTTTTTTTCCCGGCAATTGCAGGATTGTTGGGCTTTGTTGTAAATAAAGAAAGTGCAAGAGTTTATGGTATTACAGTAGCTGCCATGGAATTTTTTCTCTCTTTATGGCTATGGTTTGCATTTGACGGCAATAATGCAGGAATGCAATTTGTAGAGATGATTCCGATGATTCCTGACTTTGGAGTGAGCTATTATTTGGGAGTAGACGGCATTAGTCTCTTTATTGTGTTGATGAGTACTTTAATGACGCTCATAGGCATGATGAGTATGAATATTACTAAAAACATTAAAAACATGGTCATTACTCTTCTTTTCCTTGAGATGACAATGGTAGGCGTATTTCTTTCATTGGATGCGATTATTTTTTATCTCTTTTGGGAGCTCTCGCTTGTGCCGATGCTTTATATTATCGGTGCATGGGGCGGACCTTTGAGAATTTATGCATCAATTAAATTCTTTCTTTATACCTTTATGGGCTCATTGATTATGCTTGTAGGAATGCTGTTTGTTGCCTATATTTATCATGATCTTACCGGTGTATGGAGTTTTGCGCTTACAGACTGGTATGCATTGGTACTTCCTGTAAGTTATCAATTGTGGCTATTTGCAGCATTTTTTATCGGTTTCGCTATCAAGGTGCCAATGTTTCCTTTTCATACATGGTTGCCATATGCGCACGGTCAGGCACCCACTATCGGATCGGTTATTCTTGCGGCAGTCTTACTTAAAATGGGAACATATGGATTTGTGAGATTTTCATTGCCGATGTTTCCTGATGCTTCTGTCATTGCTATTACTCCTATCGCAATCATTGCAATTATCATGATTATCTATACCGCGATGGTCGCTTATGCACAAAAAGATATGAAACAGGTGATTGCCTACTCTTCCGTTTCCCATATGGGTATCATTATGCTTGGTATTTTTGCAATGAATGCCGAAGGGATCGGCGGTTCAGTCTTTCAAATGCTCTCTCATGGTATCGTCTCAGGAGCATTGTTTATGCTGGTGGGAGTGATTTACGACAGAAGACACACTAAAATAATGGATGAGTTTGGAGGCTTAGCTACGGTCATGCCAAAATATGCCGTGATTTTTGGGATCATGCTGATGGCTTCCGTAGGCCTTCCCTTAACGATCGGGTTTGTAGGAGAATTTCTGGTATTGATCGGATTTTATCAAGTGTCGCCAATTATGACTATTTTAGCAGGTACGTCAATTATTGTCGGAGCCGTTTATATGCTGTCTGTGTATAAGAAAAGTTTTTTTGGCCCCATTACAAATGAAGCAAACAAAACACTCGAAGATTTAGATGTCAAAGAGACTATGTCTTTAGTGCCGTTGGTAATGATCGTTGTATGGCTGGGGGTCTATCCTAAGCCTGTTTTAGAACCGATCAATAACTCTGTCAAAGCGATGTTAAGTTTTATGGACGAGAAAGCCATTACGCAAGAGGCTAAAGATATGATAAAAGTAGCCAAATCAACACAGGAGATAAAGTAATGTTGGAACCTATAAAAGTAAGTTTAGAGAGTCTAAATCTCATTACGCTTGCACCGATGCTAATAGCAATTGCGGGTGGTTTGATCATTTTGTGTATTGATTTACTTAAAGAAAATTTAGATAAATCTCTTTATGTGATGTTGACAATATTGATACTTGTGGTTGATTTTGGTTCAGTAATGGGCTTAAATACCAATGAGCGCGGCTTCTTTGATGTAATGTTGATCGATGGTGTTTCAATTATTTCACAGCTATTGATTGTTGCGGGCTCAATACTTTTCATTCCTCTTGGGTTGACTTCAAAAAGATTTCACGAATATGAATATCCTGAGTTTTTTGCACTCTTTTTGTTTATGGTTGCAGGATTCCAGTTTATGGTTGCCAGCGATAATCTAATTTTGATTTTTGTTGGCCTTGAGACGGCATCATTAGCACTTTATACCTTAATTGCTATGCACAACAGAAGCGATTCATATGAAGCGGCAGTTAAGTATTTCACTATGGGTGCGCTTGCTTCAGCGTTTTATGCAATGGGATCAGCCGTAGTTTATGCGCTTACAGGAAGCGTAGAGCTTTATCAAGTCGCAGAAGTTCTCTCTTCCCGTTTGGATGAGGCAGGCATAATGATCGCTATTTTTGGCGGTTCAGTACTCTTGTTGACGGCTCTAGCTTTTAAGCTTTCTCTTTTTCCTTTCCACACATGGGCACCGGATGTTTATCAAGGGGCTTCAGCACCGCTTGCGGGATATATGTCTGTTGTGCCCAAGATAGCCGCTTTTGTTGTTTCTATCAGAATTTTTGGCATGTATATAGAGTTGGGGATTGAATGGGTAAGAATCATTATATTGATTATTGCTGTGCTCACGATGACGCTGGCAAACATCATGGCATTGGTGCAAGAAGATGTCAAGCGTATGCTGGCATACTCTTCAATTTCTCATGCAGGCTTCGTAGTGGCAGCTTTGGCTTTGGATACAACCGAAGGAAACACAGCCATATTCCTTTATTATGCGCTTTTTATGTTTACCAACCTCGGCGCCTTTGCGATGCTATGGATTTCTCGTCATAAACAAAGAAGATTTGATGACCGTTTTGACAATCCCTATGAAAAATTTGCAGGTCTTATCAGCATCATGCCGATCGGTGCTGTGATTATGGCTTTGTTTATGCTTTCGCTTGCAGGAGTACCGCCGTTTTCTATATTTTGGGGAAAAATTTATATAATGCAAGCAGCCGTCAATGCAGGATACGTATGGCTGGCTATTGTGATGGGACTTAACTCGGCAATTGCAGCCTATTATTATTTAAAACTTGTAGTGTATATGTTTCTTAAAGAACCGGTCAAAAGTGTGGATGTAGTGTACTACAACCTATCTAAACCGTTAATGGCAATTATTGGTTTGGCTACCGTGGCTACCGTAGGAGCGATTTTCTATGTGCAGCCATTGGTATCATATTTTTATTATATGATAAGCGCAAGCGGATATTAAGCAGGGGGGGGTGGTGCCCTCTTATTTTTAAAAACTAGGGAATATAAAATAGTTTCGTTTTTTATAGTATTAAAACAATGCCGATAGCCCTACTTAAAAATATTCAGTCATTGAGAATTATTTTTTCTAGCTCTTCGGCATTTCGATTGATTGTGTTATCAAATTGAGAGCGGTTAAACGTAGTTTGCCTTTTGGCAAGCTGGGCCGTATGAACAGTGATCTTTTCATGAAGCATTTTTTTATCATAGACACCATCAAGATAGGCTAAAGTTTCCTTAATACCTATAGCTTTCATGCAATTAGGCCTGCGCGTATACTTTTTTTCTAATCCGCAAATCTCATCAATAAGTCCATTTTCTATCATCTGTTTGGTTCTTAGCGCGATGCGGGATCTCAGCGTATCTTTGTCAACCGCAATTTGATAAATAGAAGGGGTTGCTTTGATGGTTGGTTTTGGAGGAAAGTGTTTAAAATATTCACTGGGCACAAAAGATGTTTCAAGGTAAATGTTTAAAGCTTTTTCAATACGGTAAGAGTCATTCGATGCAATTTGTGACATATACCAAGGATCAAGATCTTTAAGCCATTCGTAGGCATCATGAAGAGATTTTAAATATGTTTGTGTTTTGTGTTTTGTCTGTGGGCTAATCGTCGGTAAACTACTAATACCTTCTAGAAGCATCTTAAGATAGAAACCGGTTCCTCCTACAATCACAAGATTTTTTTTATTTTTTAAAGCTAAGGCGTAAACATCCTCATAGAGTTTAATAAAAGTGGTTACGTCAAAATTTTGATCGGGATAAAGATGGTCTATCCCAAAGTGTTCAATCGTTTCACGCTCTTTAAGAGAAGGTTTGGCAGATACGATATCAATCTCTTTATAGATGGAAAGCGAATCCAAAGAAAGAATATAGGCGTCTATTTTTTGTGCTATTTTGATAGACAAAGCTGTTTTTCCTGATGCTGTGGGACCGATAATGGCAAGTTGTTTTGGAGTGCTCATAAGTAGAATGATAGCAAAACCATAAAAAACAAGCAACCGGTAAATCAAAGCCATAATCACCCTATAATCGCAATCACGGTAAAATGAGAAAATTTTATTGGGGTATACATGGATCTATTAGACAAAAATAATCGTTTTAATCTTGCCAATTTGATCACCTTTGGAAATATTGCATGCGGTGTGGTTGCAATCTATTTCATTGTCAAAGGTGATTTTTTGACTGCTATTGTTCTGGCTTGGATTGCAGGAGGGTTAGATATTGCGGACGGCAAGGTGGCAAGAAAGCTTGATCTCTCTACAGATTTTGGGGTACAGCTTGACAGTTTTGCCGATTTTCTTTCGTTTGTAGTTATGCCCTCGTTCTTACTCTTTTATGCATTGCAGTCTGGGATGACAGGCCGGGTGCAAGAGTTGATTGCGGGAACTGTTTTTGTATTCTATATTATTAGCGGACTCCGAAGGCTTGTTGAGTTTAACCTAAAAGCAGATGCGGGAGGAGTGGCAAAGTTTTTTGAGGGCGTACCTACCCCGCTTGGTGCAATCCTGCTGTGGATACTCTATCTTATCTATACTTACGGAGTGGTGGAAAATGTATATGTTATTATATTGTTTGTGATAGTGATAGCATGGTCGCTCAACAGTAAACTCAAAATACCCCATCCATGAAATATACAGAAAGTAATTTATGGTGAATCATGATTATGACTAAATTATCCTGGAAAGAAAAACTGGCTCATTTTTCAGAGCTGGTCATGTTTAAACACTCGGTGTTTGCTTTGCCTTTTATCTTTATAGCAATGCTTATTGCTGCAAAGGGTTGGTTTGGCTGGAAGCTGTTTTTTTTAGGTATTTTTGCAGCGGTAAGCGCCAGAAATTTTGCCATGGGCGTCAACCGTTATTTGGACAGAGATATCGACATTCTTAATCCCCGCACCAAGAGCAGACCTTCTGTGGATGGAAGGGTATCCGGAGAGCAAATGGTATGGTTTATTGCGATCAACGCACTGGTGTTTATTGCAGTTGCTTCTTTTATCAACTCTTTGGCTTTCGCACTTTCTTTGCCGATCTTGATTGTATTGGGTGCGTATACGTTTTTTAAGCGCTTTTCCGCTGCTGCACATTTAGTTTTGGGGATTAGTTTAGGGCTCGCGCCTATTGCGGGGGTTGTTGCCGTTTTGGGTGACATAACGCTTTGGTCAGTCTATCTTGGTTTGGGAGTAACGTTTTGGGTTGCGGGGTTTGACCTGCTTTACTCGTTGCAAGATATTGAGTTTGATAAAGCTCACGGTCTTCATTCTGTTCCTTCTCGTTTTGGCGCACAAAATACGATGCATATAGCAAGTATATTGCATATGCTTACGGTTGCATTTTGGGCAGGATTTGTTTATGAGGCAGGCTTGGGAATTTTTGCCGGTCTGGCAGTGCTGTTCTCGGCGGGAATGCTGGTTTATGAACATAGCATTGTTCATAAAGACTCTACAAAAATAGATAAAGCTTTTTTTGCAGTCAATGGATATTTAGGATTTGTATTTTTACTTTTGATTGTCATAGAGGTAATGTAGATGGAGATAATGGATTATATTATTTTGGGTGCACTTCTTGCATTCGTATTCATACTTTTTGTGCTGCTTCATGTAAATAGCGCACTCAAAAAAGAGAACAAAAAGATAAGAGCGTTGCTGCATAGGCAAGAAAAGATGATTGCAAATTTAGAAGATTCTCGTGCGACAGCAAAAGATGTTGTGGATAATCTCTCTTCCCAAAAAGAGGTGATGTTTTTGCTTGGCACGGGAGAAAGCAAAGAGACTATTTCTGAAAAATTGGGTATACCTCTGAACAAATTAGAACTTATCATCAAGTTTGATGGCATCAAAAAAGAGAAACAGTTTCGTGTATAGTGATTGGGAAGAGATTCTGCATAAAGCCTATCGCGCCCTGGATGCTGACTATCAAGCTTTTTTAGAAAACAGTTCTACCTATTTTCCTTCGAAAGAGATCTGCTTTAATGCATTTAAAACGCTGCCAAAAGCACAAGTTAATTATGTTCTTTTCGGACAGGATCCTTATCCGCGCAAAGAGAGTGCCATGGGTTACGCTTTTATTGATGCCAAGGTTGATTGTATCTTTTCCGAAAAAGGATTAAGCAAAGAAGTCAATCGTGCAACAAGCCTTCGTAATTTTATCAAGATGGCATTGGTAGCAAGAGGAGATTTGAAAGCAGAAGACAGCTCCCAGGAAGCTATCTCAAAAATTGATAAAAACAATCTTATATCTTCCGTAGAACAACTGCGCATGAATTTTGAAAAAAATGGCGTGCTGCTTCTCAATACGGCATTGGTTTTTACCGATAAAAAAAGTTCTTCCAGACACATTAGGGCATGGAGCCCGTTTATGGAGAATCTATTGCATTCTTTGGAGGAAAATGCCCCAAAACTCATCTTGTTTGGTACTCATGCAAAAGAATTAAAAAAAAGATTTTCTTTGCAATCATTTGAAACAATTGAGCTTGAGCACCCCTACAACCATTCGTTTATTTCCAATACCACCGCATTAAATGTATTTGGAAGTATGAATCTACTTGAAAAATAAAGAAAATTTTGCTACAATCACGCTTCCTAAATATCGCTACTTAATTTTTAGTGCACTCATAGCTTAGCTGGATAGAGCATCGGTTTGCGGTACCGAAGGTCTCAGGTTCGAATCCTGATGGGTGTACCACTTCTTCTTTTTCAAATCTTAAAACCAAGACATAACCAAATTTATACTACAATAATATAAATACCTTTTGGAGCATAGCTATGCATATTTTACTCATCAATAGCAATCCGGTTGTCTCTAGGCTTTTTTCTCTTTGTGTGCGTGATGAAGCATTTTCTTTGGAAGAAGCAGAAAGTGTGGACAGGATCAAGAGCGATAGCTATGATCTGATAGTCGTGGATGACGCATCCTATAATGAGAAAGTGCAGGAGTATATTGATGCGCTTCATGCCCTGAAAACCATTTTTTTGACGCGCTACAATGAAGAGAATCACCTATTTGATAAAATAATTATAAAACCTTTTTTGCCCTCACAGATTATGGAGGTAATTAGGGAGGCGGAAAAAGAGAGAAGTCAGGCTATTGGCTTGAAAGACCACTTTATTTTTCCTCTTTCTGCTGAAACTTTTGAGGATGATATCGGGGAGATACATGAAGACGACCTTGCAAAAACAAATATTCTCAATGATAAAGAGATAGAAAAGATAAAAAATCTTTTAGATATGGATGAAGATGAAGATCTTTGCGCAGTAGGCGATGAGATGAATGAAGAGGGAAAAATTGAAATCATTAAACGTCAATTGGCAAAGGATGGATTGGAAGTTATGGATGAAGAAGAATTTTTTGAATCTTTTGCCAAAAGTGACAAGGCTGACAAAGTGTCCCAAGCACCATCCGCTGCAAAACAAACACTAAAACCAAAGCAGGAAGATACCCATTTGGCTTTTGAGGAGGCGCTATTTCAGACCATCACAGGCATGAAAGTCAAAAAAATAAGAAAATTGCTTAAAGGTGCAGAGGTAAGTATCACGATTCGCTTTAGGGACAAAGCATAATGAAGCGAGTAGGCCATGGGGCAATTTTGGTGCTTTCTGGACCTAGCGGAGCTGGGAAAAGCACTATTATTCATGCAGCTTCCAAAGAAATAGGCGAATATTATTTTTCTATCTCTACCACCACGCGTGCTCCTAGAGCAGGAGAGGTGCACGGAAAAGATTATTTTTTTGTCTCAAAAGAAAGTTTTGAGGAAGATATTAAAGCAGGGAATTTTCTTGAGTATGCGCAGGTGCACGGAAATTACTATGGTACTTCATTGAAGCCGGTAAGAAAAGCATTGGAAGAAGGCAAGCTGGTTATATTTGATATTGATGTACAAGGGCACAGACTGGTGCGCGCAAAAATGGGAGATATTACCACTTCGGCATTTATCACCCCGCCGACACTCAAAGAATTAAAAATCAGGCTAAAAGACAGATCCACCGATGATGATTCTGTTATTGTCAGACGTATAGAAAATGCAAAAGAAGAGATACGTGCAGTGGGAGAATATGATTTTACGATCATTAACAGTATTGTAGAAGAAGCTGCCGAAGAGTTCGTGGTGGTAGCCAAGGCGGCAAGACTGAAGCAAAGCAAAGAAGAAGAAGCAAGATTTATTCAAAACTGGTTAAGCAAAGAATAGCCATTGTGCGAAACATAAGAGGTGCTCTTAAACATTTTTGAGTATAATTGTTAAAATTTTTACATCACACTCAATAGTTGAGTACAAAGGATTGATATGGGAATGCCAAGTATGCCGGAGTTATTGGTTGTATTAGCAATAGTAGTGCTTCTTTTTGGAGCAAAAAAAATTCCAGATCTTGCAAAAGGTATAGGAAAGGGAATTAAAGACTTTAAAAAAGCGGTAAAAGAAGACGAAGAGGAAGAAAAAAAAGAAATTGCTTCCAAAGAAGAACCGAAAGTTGAAGTTCCAGCCAAAGAAACAAAAAGCGAAAACGCGTAAAAATCTTTTCCCATAATCTTTATGGGAAAACTTATATATTTTAAACAGAGAAAACTTCTTATCACCGTTAGAGTCCATAGGCATTCTTAGTCAAAAACTTGAGAATGGGAAATAGACTATTACCTATTCATGGAAAACATATGAAATTAAAATCAGAAATAAATACTATTATCAAAGAAGCTTTTGAAAAAGCCGAGATAGATGCTCCGGCAGTGTCAGTAACAGAAGCGACAAAACCGGAATTTGGAGATTTTCAGTTTAACGGAGTGATGGCGTTGGCTAAAACACTCAAACAAAATCCAAGAGAGATTGCACAGAAACTCATATCGCATATTGATCTTACAGGCGCTATCGCTAAGGTTGAGGTGGCAGGGCCCGGGTTTATCAATGTGTGGCTTCACCCTTCATGGATAGCTTTGGCATGCGAACAGGCTTTACAGGATGAGCGGCTAGGTGTGTCCAAGCGGGAAACACCTATAAAAGCGGTGGTTGACTATTCCGGCCCCAATATGGCAAAACAGATGCATGTGGGACATTTGCGTTCGACTATTATCGGCGATACTCTGGCAAATCTTTTAACGTATCTTGGTGATGAGGTCATTCGCCAAAATCATATCGGAGACTGGGGAACACAGTTTGGTATGCTAATTGCCTATCTTGAAGAGAAAGGAAGCGATGGCAGTGCCAACTTGAAGGACCTGGAACAATTTTATAAAGAAGCCAAAACCCGTTTTGATGCAGATGCCTCTTTTGCAAACAAAGCAAGAGAATATGTTGTCAAGATACAAAGCGGGGATCAGCACTGTCTTAATCTTTGGCAAAAGTTTATTGATATTTCACTTGGACACTGTGAAGATGTATACGGCAAACTTTGTATCAAACTCACAAGAGAGGATGTCAAGGCAGAAAGTTTTTACAATGAAGATCTTCCAAATGTCATAGAAGATTTAATCAAGCAAGGGTTGCTTAAAGAAAGCGATGGAGCACAATGCGTATTTTTAGAAGGAGAAGAGATCCCGGTGATCATTCAGAAGGGAGATGGAGGTTATCTCTATGCTACTACCGATCTGGCGGCCTTAAGGTATAGGGCCAATGTTCTTGACGCGAAGAGAATTTTATATGTGGTGGATGCAAGACAATCAGAGCATTTTAAACAAGTATTTAAAATAGCAAAAGAGTCTGGGTTTGTGCCGCAGGATGTAAACCTTGAACACATTGCTTTTGGAACCATGATGGATAAAACCGGCAAGCCCTTTAAAACACGAGACGGCGGTACGGTCAAGTTGGTAGATTTGCTTGACGAAGCTGTTATTAAAGCCAAAGAAAGCATTAAAGATAAAGAGAACCTCTCTTTGGAAGAACTTGAAAGTTTGGCAAAAATCATAGGTATCGGCGCGGTTAAATACGCTGATCTTTCCATCAACAGAGAATCTAATTATATTTTTGATTGGGATAAAATGTTGAGTTTTGAAGGTAATACTTCGTTGTATATGCAATATGCCTATGCAAGAATCCAAAGTATTTTTAGGCGTTTTGATGGAGAAATTCAAGGGCATATCGTGATCAAAGATCAGATAGAGCATCGTTTGGGTGTGATGCTGTTGCGTTTTGAAGAAATGCTTTATCGTGCAGCAGAAGAAGCAGCCCCCAACCAAATCACAAGCTACCTTTACGAGCTTGCCACCCTCTTTATGCGATTTTATGAGCAAAACCCTATACTGAAAGAGGGGGTTTGTGAAGAACTAAGAATGAGTCGCTTGGCTCTTGCACGCTTGACAGCAAGAACGATAAAAGAGGGATTGGATATTCTTGGGATAGATGTGGTTGATAAGATCTAGCAAAAAGTTCTTTTTTAAAGAGAGTACTTTTGTTCATCCTGCGTAGACAGTCCGGTTGAGATTAAAATCTGTTTTTCAATACACAGGCATTAGGGTTGCGTATTGAAAAAAGTTTATATTAATTACAATTTTTTTTGAGCCGCTGTTAATTCACTTAAAAATGTCTCAAGAGAATAGCGCTGGCGGTATTCGGGGATCATGATGTGAATGAGAATATCACCCAAGTCAATGACTGCCCACTCGTCACTGATATCAGCAGCAAGGAACGTTTCACCTTTTGGTTTGAGTGCATTTTTGAGCTGATCAACAAGCGCCTGGGTGTGCTTTCCATTGAGCGAGTTTGCTATAACTACACGCTTTGCAATGTAGTCTGCGTTATCAAGATTGAACACCTCGATCTCTTCGGCTTTTTTTTCATCGAGTAGGGTAACGATGTTTTCTATGCGTTGTTCCATTGTCATATTTTGTTGTCCTTTTAATATTTTTTTGACAGATTCTCTGATCTGTATGTCAACATCTTCCAATTGCTTTGTATCGCGAATTTTTGAAGAACTGACGGGTGTATTTATCTTTAAAATCTTCCATTGTTTGAGCATTTGAGTTTGCAGATGGCTGCCTTCACGCGTTGCAATCACCCAAGTGATTTCATTGTTGAGCCACTCAAATTCATGCCAGTTTGACAATGTTGTCAAATTGTCAGCACCGATTATAAGATACTTTACGTTATAAATTTGTTTAAAATGTTTTACGGTTTGTGAGGTGGCAATACTCTTTCCTTCTTGTATTTCATAGCTGCTCACCACCACTTTTTCTATCGGATCAAAAAGTGTATGACACCATTGAAGCCGAAGTGCGGCAGGAGCTAAAGAAGAGAACTTAAAGGGATTAAGATAAGCAGGCATAACGAGCAACTTCTCTATGCCAAGAGAATGCACAGCTTCCTCAATAATAGCTCGATGTCCTTGGTGAGGAGGATCAAAGCTCCCACCAAAGATTGCTACAGTCGGCTTCTCTTGTTTAACCAAATAATAACCTCAATTAGTGTAAAATTGCATAATTTTAGCATAATAAGGTACAAACATGGCTGTAAAAGTAGCAATTAGCGGACTGGGTAGGATTGGTAGATGTGTGGCACGTATCATTGCCGACAGAAATGACATAGAACTTGTAGCGGTAAATGCAAGCGGTACGCCAGAAATGTTAGAATACAATGTAAAATATGACAGCGTGCACGGTACTCGTAAAGATGTAGCGGTGCGAGACGGATATTTGTATATAGGCAAAGATAAAGCCAAGATTTTAGAAGAACGCGATCCGGCAAAATTAGATTTTGCCGCATACGGCGCAGAGGTCGTGCTGGAATGTACGGGCGCCTTTTTAACACAAGAAAGCGTACAGCCTTATCTTGAGAACGGAGTCAAGAAAGTAATTTTTTCTGCTCCGGCCAAAGATGACACTCCAACATTTGTCATCGGTGCCAATGAAAAGAGCTATGCGGGCCAATCGATTATTTCAAATGCAAGCTGCACAACCAACGGTTTGGCTCCTGTAGCCAAAGTGCTTGATGATGTTTTTGGTATCGAAAAGGGATTGATGACAACAATCCACTCCTATACCTCTTCCCAGCCTATCTTGGATACAAAACACAAAAAAGACCCAAGAAAAGGACGTGCAGGAGCGACCAATTTGGTTCCGACCACAACAGGGGCGGCCAAGGCGATTTCCAAAGTGCTTCCAAATCTTGAAGGCAAACTTAACGGTCAGGCAATCCGTGTGCCGACTGCAGATGTTTCAATGGTTGATTTGACAGTAACATTAAGCAAAAATGCTACGCTTGACGAGGTGAAAAATGCTTTTAAAACGGCCAGCAAAGGTTCTTATAAAGGCATATTGGGTGTAGATGAAGAGTATAGGGTCTCTCAAGATTTTGTGGGCGAAGAGCTCAGCACGGTTGTACCGCTTGACACAATTCAGGTAATAGGCGGCAATATGGTAAAAGTGCTTTCCTGGTATGACAACGAGTGGGGATACTCGTGTCGTTTGGTTGACATGGCAGTGTATGTAAGCAGAAAGCAGGAGTCATGAAGGTGAAAACACTAAAAGATTTGGATATCGAAGGCAAAAGAGTATTTATACGATGCGACTTCAATGTTCCCAAAGATGAATTTGGCAATATTACCGATGACAGACGTATCCGTTCAGCCCTCCAAACTATCCGTTATTGCATTGATAGAGATTGCAAAATAATTTTAGCTTCACATTACGAGCGTCCGGAGCCGGGCAGGTATGAAGAGCAATACTCATTAGCTCCCGTAGCAAAAAGATTGCATACGCTATTGAAAATAAAAAATGATATTTATATGGCAAATGATGTAGTGGGAGAAGATGCCAAAGCAAAAGCAGACAAACTTGAGGCAGGAGATGTATTGTTGTTGGAAAATCTTCGTTACGAGGCAGGCGAAACGGCCGACGATGAAAAATTTGCAAAACAATTGGCTGATTTTGCAGATTTTTATATCAATGATGCCTTTGGTGCCTGCCATAGAAAACATGCGTCTATTCACGCAATTACCAAATTTTTTGACAAAGAGCACAAGGCAGCAGGCTTCCTCATGGAAAAAGAGATCAATTTCTTTTCCAAGGTAATCGAAAAACCTACAAGGCCTTTTGTTGCCGTAGTTGGAGGAAGCAAAGTATCAGGCAAACTTCAGGCATTAACGAACCTGTTGAATAAAGTAGATAAGTTAATTATCGGCGGCGGAATGGCATTTACTTTTTTGAAAGCGCAAGGATATGAAGTAGGAAATTCTCTTGTGGAAGATGATCTTTTGGATGAAGCAAGGGCAATTATGTCTAAAGCGAAAGAGCTTAATATTAAATTTTATCTTCCTGTAGATGTGGTGGTTGCGCCGGAGTTTTCTGAAAATGCGACAGTGAAGTTTTTGCCTACACAAGAGATTCCTAAGGGATGGTACGGACTGGATATAGGTCCGGCAAGTTCTAGACTTTTCCGTGAAGCGCTCGGTGATGCCAGAACGATTATCTGGAACGGACCAATGGGGGTGTACGAGATGGATAGGTTCTCCAAAGGGAGCATTGCAATGTCTCACAATATTGCCCAAACCCATGCAACAACGATTGTGGGAGGCGGAGATACTGCAGATGTAACACAAAGGGCAGGTGATGCAGATGAGATGACATTTGTGAGCACAGGCGGTGGAGCAAGTCTTAAGCTGATAGAAGGGGAAGCACTTCCCGGACTTGAAGCGCTCAGATAATCGGCGATTCAGACCAAGCAGTGAAAAAGGCAGGGAAATGATTTTTGCAGCAAATTTTAAAACAAACCATACCCGCAAGAGCACAAAAAAATACATAGAAACGCTGCTGACAAAAATCATAGCAAAAAAAGAGGGGGATAAAGTATACATTTTTCCTCCGGCAACTGCTTTGGATCAGTTCTGCGGTGATGTTATTTTGGGAGCCCAAAATGCCTATATGGCACAAAACGGTGCGTTTACGGGAGAGATAGGGCTAGAACAACTTGAAGAGTTTGAGATTAAGACCATTCTTATAGGACATAGCGAAAGAAGAGAAATTTTAGGTGAAAGTCAAACGTTTATAGCCGAAAAATTCGCTTACTTTCAATCTCACGGATTTGAGATTGTCTATTGTATAGGCGAACCTCTTGAAGTACGTCAACAAGGGCAGCACAGTGTTGTAGAATACCTTCTTTCTCAGTTTGAAGGGATTGATACTTCTTATGAAAAACTGATTGTTGCCTATGAGCCTATCTGGGCGATTGGTACAGGAAGATCTGCTACATTGGAAGAGATCGGCAATACCCACGAAGCATTGAAGAAAACCCTTCAGAAACCACTGCTTTATGGAGGGAGTGTGAAACCCGAAAACAGCAAAGAGATTATCGCTATTCGCGGAGTAGACGGGTTGCTTGTGGGGAGTGCCTCTTTGGATGCAGAAAATTTTGCCAAGATGATAACAGATTGATATTTGTTTGCCGGTACTCATAGTGTCGTTCTAAAGCAAATCAATACTTTCCCCATTTACCATTCCCTGTTATCTAAATCTAGATAAACAAGGAACGTATGGGTTTATTTAAATAGATCCGCCAGCGCTGAAGTGTCAGTTGTTTTTTCCATTTCACCCGTTTCTATCCCATTTTCTGTTTGTCTGTCCACAACCCCTTCAACCTCATTGAGTTCAATAGTATAGCCTGTAAGCATGGAAGCTAAACGAATATTGATACCGCTTTTGCCTATGGCTTTTGCTTTTTGATCAGATGTGATATTGACCAAAGCTTTTTTTGCTGAGGCATCTACTTTGATGCCTTGTGTGATTGCGGGGCTTAATGCCCGGGTAATAAAGATTTCCGGAATGGGTGAATATTCGATACAGTCAATATTTTCTTCGTTGAGTTCATGGCTTACGGCATTAATTCTCACCCCTTTTACGCCTACGGCCGCACCAATAGGGTCGACATTCATTTGATCTGTTTTAAGAGCAATTTTGGCACGTTCTCCTGGAATTCTTGCAGCACCGACGATCTCTACCACGCCATCAGCAATCTCAGGAACCTCTTTAGCCATGAGCTGCTCTAGAAATTTAGGTGAAGTTCTTGTGAGTTCAAGAAATAAACCGTATTGAGGGTCAACACTTACATAGCGCAGCAAAACTTTGATAGTATCACCTTGTTTGAATTTTTCACCCTTAATACGATTTCTAAGCGTTAAAACACCTTTTAGTTCCCCGATTTCAACATGCGTATTGTCTTCAGCATCAATACGGTTGACCACACCGATCATAATCGTATTGATTTTTTCTTTATATTTTTCAAAAAGATCTTGCTCTATGCGTCTTTGAACATGGTACTCAAGCTCTCTAAAAAGATTTGAAGAGGCGGTGCGCCCATAATTTTCAAGAATAAACTCCTCTTTAAGCTGGTCTCCCAATTCAATAGAGTCATCAAAGTCTTTTGCTTCACTCAAAGAGATGTAACTGTCCGGCTCTGTCTCTAGGCGCGTATCGTCATCTTTGACAACTGTGATCACCTTATGAATTTGATACGTTTTAGAAGAGGGATCTATAATCACTTCAAAAGTGCTGGTGTGACTGGTAAGTTTTTTGGCAGTATTGATAAGCGCTTCTTTAAAAGCTTCAATTGCATGATCTTTAGTAATATTTTTTTCGTGCGCGATCGCTTCAATAATATCTAATATTTTTTCCATAAATATTTTCCTTACAATTTGTTTAATAATTTTTCAAATCTACCGCTACAAGAGGTAACAAAACAGTGTTAAGAACGTCTGGAGAGTAGTTTTTTTGAAGATTATAATTATAGCTCATCCAACCTTTACAGAAAATAAAGTATAATAAATCAATTATAATCACGCACAAAAGGAATATAGATGAAACTTAAACTCGCTAGAACAACACTTAAGGCAAAACCAAAGATCGTTGAGATTACAAAAATAGAAGAAGAACTAGCAGATAAGTCTATATTTTATTTCGATAAAGACAATACCCACAAAGAGCTTAAAGCGGTAATCGAATATTTTGAAGAGAAAGGCTATAGTGTTTATATGCGTGAAGTAAAATACGGACTAGATGAGAATGAATACATCTACGAAGTACACATCATAGCTTAATACAAAAGAGACTTTTTGAGTAAAAAATTATTTATAGAAACTCTGGGTTGCGCAATGAATGTGCGTGACAGTGAACACATGATTGCACAACTCAATCAAAAAGAGCCTTACGAGCTTACGGATAAAATAGAAGATGCTGACCTTATCATCATTAATACATGCAGCGTGAGAGAAAAGCCTGTAGCGAAACTTTTTTCAGAAATAGGGGTATTTAATAAGCATAAAAAACCTTCTGCAAAAATAGGAGTAACCGGATGTACCGCATCGCATCTTGGGGATGAGATTATCAAGCGCGCACCAAGCGTGGACTTTGTGCTGGGCGCAAGAAATGTTTCTAAAATCAACGAGGTGGTTGACAAGAAGCATGCGGTTGAGGTTAGCATTGACCATGATGAGAGCACTTATGAATTTGGAGAATACAGAACTAACCCTTTTAAAGCGCTGGTCAACATCTCTATCGGGTGCAATAAGTCGTGTACTTTTTGTATCGTGCCTGCTACCAGGGGAGAGGAAATCTCTATACCCCCTTATTTGATCATCCAAGAGATTACCAAATCCGTTGATTTAGGCGCAAAAGAGGTGATGCTGTTGGGGCAAAATGTCAACGATTACGGCAAAAATTTCAGCACTTCTGATGAACCGTGTGATTTTACACGGCTGCTGCAAAAGATATCCAAGATAGAGGGTTTGGAACGTATCCGGTTTACTTCGCCTCATCCCTTGCACATGGATGATGCATTCCTTGAAGAGTTTGCCTATAATCCAAAGATATGCAAACAGATTCACGTGCCGCTTCAAAGCGGTTCCACTTCATTGCTTAAATCAATGAAGAGAGGATACAGCAAAGAATGGTTTTTGAACCGGTGTGAAAAAATTCGTACACTTTGCCCGGAAGCAACCATTTCAACAGATATTATTGTGGGTTTTCCCGGTGAAAGCGATGCGGATTTTGAAGATACGATGGATGTGCTTGAAAAAGTGAAATTTGAACAGGTTTTTTCATTCAGGTACTCTCCTCGCCCTCATACTAAAGCAGCTCTTTTTGATAACCAGATAGAAGCCGAAGCAGCTTCAAAAAGGCTCACAAGGCTTCAAGAGAGACACATGGAAATGCTTTCTGAAATGATGGACCGTCAGTTGGGTAAAATGCATCGGGTTTATTTTGACGAACTTAAACCTGAAGGCAGAATTTCAGGGCGCAGCGATGACGGAAAGCTTATTTTTGTCAAAGGAAGCGAAGAACTTTTGGGCCAAATCAGAAACGTAAAGATCACTCACACTTCCAGAGCCGCATTGGATGGCGAGATAGTCTAGGATATGAAATCCGCGACAAGAGCTATGGCCAAGGTGGTATTTCCTGTAGTAGGATATATGATAGCGAGATTTTTTTGGCTTACTTCCAGAAAAACATTTGATATCGAAGGGGAGATTACGCAAGAACAGTGCGTGGCAGTGTGTTGGCATGGTGAACTGCTTATGTCGCCTCAGGCCTATAGATATTTTCATAAACAACAACGCTCTTTTGCAATCATTTCGAGACATTTTGATGGAGAGATGATTGCCAGAGTATTGGTGTTTTTTGCTATCGGATCTTTGAGGGGATCAAGCAGCAAAGGTGCAAAGCAGGTATTGCTTGAAGCATTTCGCGCTCTAAAGAGAGGAAGCGATCTGCTGGTGACCCCTGACGGCCCGCGGGGCCCGCGCTATAAAGTGAGTGACGGGGCACTGGCTTTGGCACTCAAAGCCAATGTACCTCTTGTAATTATCAATTATCATCCGAGCAGCTACTGGCAGCTAAACAGTTGGGATAAATTTATCATCCCAAAACCTTTTTGCAAGATCACCTTTTATTTGCAATCGTTGAGCCTTGAAGGTATGCAATTGGATGAAGCCAGAGAGTATTTGCAGCAGCGGATGCTTGTGCATGCAATTGCATAAGAGTGGGTGATGGATTTAACACATAAAATTGAATCTTTTCTCTCTTATCTTTTTGAGGTGAGAGGGTACAGCGAGACGTCAATTGTCACTTACGAAGTGGCATTAAGACAGATGCAAGAGGTCAGCCATTTTTATCAGGAAGAGGAACTGGTGATTTTAGATATTACCCCTTTTCGATTTAAGATAGTCAAAAATAACAAAAAAACCATTGCAAAAAAACTTTCAGCCGTGCGTTCTTTTGTAAGATATCTGCAAGAGCAAGAGCATTTGGTGATAAAACTGATCGCAGATGAGTCCATAAAGGTTCCTCATAGCCTTCCAAGGCCTATTGAAGCAATTTACATAGAAGAAGTCTTGAGCAAAGCAAATTTAGAGGAAAAGCTGCTTGTTTCAATGCTGTATGGTTTGGGCCTTCGTATCTCTGAGCTTTCCCATTTAAAGCTTGAAGAGATCAAGAGGGGATGGATTCAAATACACGGAAAAGGAAATAAAGTACGGGAATTGCCTCTTTTGGATGTACTGCAAGAACTTATCAGGCAATATATAGATCAAAAAATGCCAAAAAAATATTTGTTTGAAAAAGGAAATGCACCCATGAACAGTGCGCAATTGCGCTATAAATTGACGGGTTTATTTAAAGCTTCAGGAATTAAAGCGACTCCTCATCAGCTTCGGCACTCCTTTGCAACGCATTTGCTTAATGAGGGCGCAAGGATAGCCGATGTCAGCGAACTGCTCGGGCATGCGACGATGGCCACTACGCAGGTGTATACAAAATTGGGCTCAGTAAAGAAAATGCAGGAGTACATGAAAGCACACCCTTTGGCGAAGCATGACAAGTGAAGAATTAGAAATTAGAAATTATGGATGAAGGATTGATATTTGCCTCAAACAGATAGGCACGTATCTTTGCAGGGATTTTTAAAACCCTGCATTGCTCTTTAAACGGCTTTGGCATGTCTGTGGTGCGGTAGGGCGCGATATAGAGTTTTTCTTCTTGTGTCTCGACTGCCCATTTGCCCCCGATGACCAAACTGTTTTTTTGGCGGATATCTTCTCTTTGCGAAGCAGAGAGCAGATAGCCAAGTCTCTTGAGAGTTAGGTCAGCTGCTTTAACTTTGGCAGAAGGAATGTGCAGACGGATAACTCTGAGCTCTTTATCAGAAAAGAGCATCGTAAATGCTTCTTGTATTTTTCTTTTGTCATGGCGAAGATACTCAAAACTGCGCCGGATGCCTTTGTGGTATCCGGCTATCAAAGGGTCAGCAAAGCGCTGTCTAAAATAGTTTCGTTCGTATCTTTCATCCGTATTGCTCTCGTCTACAAAATAAGGATGGCTGTGCGTATGAAGATAATCAAGCAGTTCTTCTTTGGTATGGCTAAGCAGCGGACGGACGATCGTATGGTTTTTTCTTTGGCTTACGGGCTCAAGGCCTACAAGTTCGCATACACCTGCCCCTTTGGTCAGCCGCATAAGCAGCCACTCAAGCTGGTCGTTGAGCTGATGAGCCATCAGGAGCGTGTCGTAGCGGTGCTGTTCGATGATGCTGTCAAAAAATGCATACCGGAATTTACGTGCATTGGCTTCAAAGTGGCTGGTAAAAGAGGGCGCTTTGATGCTATGGCATACAAGGTTATATTGCTTAGCCAAGGCTTTGGCGTGTGCTTCTTCTTTGTCGCTGTTTTCCCTTGTGCCGTAGTTGACTGTAGCGATATCAAAAGAGATATTATTTTCCAGCAGCAGAAAAAAAAGTGCAGACGAATCAACCCCGGCAGAGAAAGCGAGGAGGTTCTTTTTCTTAAGTAGGAGTGAGGAAGTAGGAAGTAGAAATTTTTTTGATAGCATTTAAGAATTCTTTTTGATCGTTTTTGTGCTAGAAATGAGAAGTTTAAGCAGTTCATCGATCTTTGGATAGATGCTTTCAAATATTTTTTCATCTAGATAATTAGATTCTTTTAATAAAGGCAACCAATATTCAGTTTCATTTGCTTCTTTTAATGCAATAGTAAGTTTATGTAAAAAATCTGCTTTCGATTGAGCATATTGCGCTTCTCTTATAAGTGCACCTACTGCTGTACCACTACGCAAAACCTGTTTAGAAAGAATATACTCTTTATGCTGTTCTTGTAAATATTTTGATAACTTTACAATGCACAACGCAAAAGAAAAACTTTTTTCTCTCAGTAAGTCTTTTTTCATTCCTACTTCCTACTTGCTACTTCCTACTTCCTCATTCAATAGTGTTGCCAGCAATTGCTCCCCGGCCAGCTCGGTAATACGTGCTTGATATGTTTTGCCAAACACGACAGGCAGATCGGAAGTATCGTTGATGAGGATTTCTCCGTCAATTTCCACCGCCCATGCAAGCGGCCGGGCACTGAGCAGGTATTCATGTTCCTCGCTTTCTCCGTCAATGACAACGGAGATCGTTTTGCCCACCATTTTTTCAAGAGAGTTGAGGGTGGATCGCCGGGCGATCTCTCCAAGTATTTGTGTCCGTTGTTCGATGATCTCTTGGGGGAGCTGTTCCATTGTATACGCAGGAGTCGTCTCTTCGTTTGAGTAGGCAAAGGTGTTGAACCGGTCAAAACCGAAATCCTCCATAAACGCGCAGAGTTTTTCAAACGCTTCCTCACTCTCTCCGGGATGCCCTGCGATCACAGAGGTGCGGATAAAAGCACTCGGTTTGCTTTTCATGTACTCAAGCAGTTCGATCGTCTTTTGTTCGCCAAACCCTCTTTTCATGATCTTAAGAACGCCATCATCAATATGCTGGATAGGCATGTCATAATAGGTTTGGAAAACTTCAGAGTCGGCGATCGCATCGATGAGCTTCAGTGTGGTCGTACTTGGGTAAAGATAGAGAATGCGCGCAGACTTCACGCCTTTGATCGCTTCTACAGTCTCTATCAGCGCCACAAGCCCATCACTAAGTCCCATGTCCCTTCCGTAGCTTGAGCTGTCCTGCGAGATAAAAGAGAAGTCGTAAAATCCTTCAGCCACCAGATTGCGCACCTCTTTTTCTATAGAAGCAAGCGTCCTGGAGTGCAGTTTGCCTTTGAAGCTTGGGATCGCACAAAAGGAACACTGCTGGTTGCATCCCTCGGCGATCTTGATATAGGCATGGTAGTTTGAGCCTGTGATAATGCGGTTTGAATTTTCATTGGCAAGATAGACTTCCGGAGAAAAGGTGCTTTGTCTTGAAGCGATGAGCTGATCTATCTTTTCATAATCTCCTACACCCGTGAAGATATCGATCTCAGGCATCTGTACTTGCAGTTCCTCTTTGTAGCGCTCGCTCAGACAGCCGCTCATCACAAGAAGCGAGCCTTCTTTTCGCTCTTCGTGTAATGTAAGCACCGTGTTGATGCTCTCTTCTTTGGCGGCGTCGATAAAGCCGCAAGTATTGACGATGATCACATCCGCCTGCGTGCTGTCATCAGTTAGTTCATAGGCTTTAAGACGCCCCAGCATCACTTCGCTGTCGACCAGGTTTTTGGTGCAGCCAAGGCTGACAAGGTGTAGTTTTTTGCTCATTTTTGCTCTTTTTAGATTTGTTTAGTTGAAATTTTGAAGTATTATAGCATATCGCTATTGAGGGCTAACAGTATTGTGATAAGTAGGGATTGAAAGTCGGATATAAAAAATAAAAACAAAAAGAGCCAGGCAAAAAGCCTGAACTCTAAGTAAGAAGTAATTCTTAGAAGTTGTATCTTCCGATTACACGGATAACATTGTTGGACTCATCAAATGGAACCAATACCGGTTCTTCTTCTGCATCATCGACCATTGTTACATCCGCATCCATGAATGCATACGCTACAGTAAGATCAATACTGTCGGTTACTTTCGCAGAGTAAGAAAGGTCAAACTCGTTGTAGTCACCCATTCCCATATCTGACATACCGTATGCTGCACATACTTTACCGCCAAGCACATCTGCGCCTACTTTTACCATGAATGTATCACTGTCAAATCCAATGGCACGCTCATTAAGCATCATTTGTGTATACAGTGCTGTTTGCTGTCCGCCTACGTTAAATACACCAAAACCGCCATCATCAACAGATGAGAATGCAATCGCACCATGGAACATATCGTATTTTCCGCCGATCATTGCACCGAATGCCATCGTATCGTCACCGCTGTTAAAAGTTTCAAATGCATCATGCATTACTGTACCACCCTGAAGCCCTAGGGTATAGTTTTGCATAAAATTATACTGCGCGTCACCCCATAGGATGTTAAGGTCGTCATTTGTAAGGAATTCACTTGAATAGTACCATGAACCTGTCAACGTCAAGTTTTCGATCGATTTGTTTTGTGCGGTCAACATGAACACACCGTGGTCACCGTTGATCTCTTCAAACGAGTTCATATCAGATGCAAATGCACCCAATAATGGAGACATACCAGCTTGGAAATTAAAGCTTGGATTAAATTCATTCATCGCGCCTAGTCCGTAACCGTTTTGGTTTGCACTTCTTACCCATGCACCTACCAATGTAGTATCAGAAATATCGGTGTTTACAACAAGTAGTGCATCGTATGTATTTTTAAATACGTTCCACTCTTCAGAGAAAGCAAACGGTGAAAGTGCTTTTGGAAGCTCTTGACGGCCTAGTTTGAATGAAGTATTGTCAAATCCGTATGTCAAATACATTTGAGAAATCCATCCGCCATCAAGATCATCTGTTCCAAAACCTTGCATTACATCGCTTACTACGCTGTTTTCAAGGTCAAAAGTTGCTAGACCGCTTACTTCTACGCCTGCACCGATCCCGTTGTAAAGGTCGCTGTTGACTGCTCTAAGTTGAAGACCTGCGTTAGCTGCTGAAGAATCTTGATCGAAAAGGTCGCTGTAACCAAATGCATCATGTGTTTGATAATAAAGCGCTGCCTGTCCTGAGAATTCCCAACCGGATACTGCCGGAGCCGGAGTTTCTACTGCTGGCTCAACCGGAGCGATATCTCCGCCCGCCATAATCATTGTCGACGCTACTACTGAAAGTAATAATGTTTTTTTCATTGTAATCTCCTTGATTTTTTGAATACAGCCAAAGTATAACACATAATATTAAACAATGTCAACAAAATTAATAAAAAGTTAACAAATCATTAATCATACCCTTCGAGCCCCGTAAAAACGGGGAGTTTTGTCAAACTTAAAAGCAAAATAAGCATCAAAACGGTTTATAAAAAGGCTGCATTTAAGAAAAGCCGACCGTTTTTTAAGATTTTTGGTGCATATTTTGATGAAATTTGAGCAAAAAGATTTTAAAGGGGGGAAAAGTATGGGAGATCGGGGTTGGCTAAAAAACCAAAACAGTTATGGTTTGCCTGATTTTGGTTTGGATTTTGTCATGATAAGGTTAATAAGTATCATAATAAAAATTACTTCTATCATTGCCGCAAGCACAAAAGCATAGTATTCGTTAAGGCTTAAAGCATTATTGTCGACCGCAATGGTAGCAATGGCGATCAAAAATGTCAGCGGCATTGAATCGCCAAAACTAAATAGAACGGTATCTCGAAATCCTAAGTATTTATAGTATGCGATCATTGAGCTAATGAGCCTTGCAAGTACCATTGCCAAGACGATCAGCCCTGCGGTTGCGACAATCTCTTTGGTAAACAAAATTTTAAGGTCAAGTGTAGTGCCCACATAGATGAAAAAAAGCGGCACCAAAAAACCAAATCCGACCGTATGCAGCGTATGGGGCAGTTCTATTTTGTGTGCAAAGAAGTTGGCGATAAACACCCCTGCGATAAAAGCCCCCAATACCATATCGATACCCAAATACTGCATCACACCGATAAGGATAAAAAAGAGCGCCATGGATACGCGGATGTCCTGGCTCATGTTGTCTACTTCGGGCATGATGATCTTGCGAAGTTCCGGAAACCACCAGAGCAAAAGATGCAGTCCCTTATAAAGATAATACGAGATTGCTAAAATAAGAAGTAAAATCCCGATATTTTTATAAAACTCTATGCCGATTCCATGCGCGACGGTGGCATCAAAGATAACGAGCGCAGAAATACTGATCAATTCTCCGATCACGCCGATGATTAAAGAGAGTTCGAGCCACTTGTGCGTCTTGCCGTGTTCATTGATCAGCGCCATAATCATCCCCAAAGAGACGATAGGAATGGCAACGATATAGACGGGATTGAGCCCTAAAACAAAGTAGAGTAAAAAGGAAATGCCGTACAGACAGCTAAAATAGAGCAAGACATTTTTGATAAATTTGTCTTTAAAGCTGACAAATTTTTTGATATTGATCTCGAGTCCTGCCAAAAACATCAGATAAAAAAAACCGATTTTGGCAATAGTTTTAAAAATATCGTTGTCTGCTTCGATAAAACCTGCCCAAACCACCAATGCACCCAGAATGATCTCAACTACTGCCACAGAAATTTTGAATGTTCTGGCAAAAATGGGTGCAACGACTATAAGAAGCGCAATCTGCGATAAAAAAGTTAAATTTTGCATAGGAGCCCTGAAAATCAAATAAAATATATTGTAGCCAAACAACTCTTAAAAGGGCAGCCTGTAAAGTATGAATGGGGTAGTTGCTAATTTTGTTTGGATTGAAAGAAAGATTTTAGGATTATATTTAAGTGGTGGCGCGAGAGGGAATCGAACCCCCGACACAAGGATTTTCAATCCTTTGCTCTACCGACTGAGCTATCGAGCCATTTATTTTAGACGTGAAGTGGATGAAATTATAGCTTTTTAAACTTATATATTGCTTAAAACTAATTTGAATAATCAAATTAGTTTGTTGAGATCCTGAATCAAGTTCAGGATGACGCAACCGTGTGAAAGGCGTAACATGCGTCATTCCAGACTTGATCGGGAATCTTAACTAGTATATTAGAAGTCGTAGGTGACTCCGAAGCTGACAATGTTTGCTCTGTAGTTTCTTGGACCTTCATCATCCATCAAATTTTGATAATCTACAAAAAGACCCCAGCCTTTTTCTTGATCACCGTGCCCGTCAAAAGGTCTGTCGTATTCGCCTTCTTCTTTGTCAGCATCGCGGCTTGAGAGGTCATACTCAAGACCTATCCCGTAGCTGAAGCCGTCATGCTCAAATGTTTCATGAAAAGTGCCGCAGTCTGCATCGATCTCAGTGTGACCGTAGCCAATCAAGCCATAGACATTCATTCGATCACCGATCGGCATCATCGGTTTTAGGAAGATACCGTAATGCTCCACGTCATAAAAATCGCTGCTGAGATTTGTTGTGAGTGCGCGTGCTTCGATGCCGAAGTATTGATTGAAGTCGTATCCTGCTCTGATGATGCCGCCCCAGCTCGAATCTTCCGCGCGCGCTCGGTCATGTACCTCGCCGGTGGGCGTAAGGCAGATACAGTCGCTGCTTGTTCCGGTCCAGAGGATTCCAAGGCCCAAATAGAAAGGGTTGGGATCGATGTGCGCAGGTATGGGGATAATCACCTCTTCGGCGGGGACAATATCCCCTCCGCCAAACAGAGTGCCTGTTGCTAAAAGGGTACTAAGGGCTATGGTGTTTATTGTTTTTTTCATCTTGATTCCCTCCTTATCTTTTATTTTGGTTAAGCGCTTCTCTTCTTACAAAGAAAAGGCCAAGCATAAGTGTTATCAGTATCATCAATCCTGCCGAAATATGGTTCAGTGCCGGAGAACTGTCACTTTTTACATCATAGCAGGTACAGTAGATCCCTGCATCAAGTGTGTTATCGATTTCTCCGGAATCTATTTCCACAAGTGATGTGTCGCCACTGCTGTCCACATCAGAATCTGTTGCGTCATCACCCACATTTTGTTTGGTAAAAATATAATTTTCAGGCAGTCCCGAGAATTTTACGCTGTAGGTTCCGGGCTCTACATCAAATCCGTAGCTGCCGTTTGCATCAGTGAGCATTGTTGCTACAACTGTACCGTTCGCATCTAAAAGGGTAACCGTAAGACCTTCTACCCCTTCTTCCTCGGCATCCTGGATACCGTTGTAGTTGTCATCATACCATGCATAATTCCCGATATGCGCCGTTTGCGGGAGTTGAGAAATCACAATAGTCGCTTCAGCATAGTTGTTGGTAAGATTTGTATCATGTTGATCCAAAGCTGTAAGTCCGACCCTGTTGGTATAGGTTTCGCCGGCCGTCCCCGCATTAATGGTTGCAGTTACATAGAGCGTAGCCGTTTCATTTACATCAAGATTTCCAACGACCCAAGTTTCATCATTGCTCATAGTTCCTGTTTGAGGGTCAAACAGCAAGTCGCTTGCGATAGCATCGATCAAGTAGGTATCTTCTGAAATTTCAACACCTGTCGCACCAATTGGACCATGATTGGTTACCGTGATGGTGTACTTAATCGTTTCACCCTCAGTCGGTGTTGTGTTGTTGACATCTTTGGTGACAGAGAGATCAAGATCATCAAGGACTGTAATATTTTCATCGTCGCATGTCTCGGTACCTTCTATGCAGGCGGTATTGGTGATCGTATCTCCGGCAGCACCGGTCTCTATCGTCACATTGATTTCTACTGTTGCAGAATCGCCAGGCTCCAAAATACCGCTATAGGTACAAGATAGCGGATCTCCATTGCAAGTCCAATCTGTTCCATTGTAATCATTGTATGCAACACCATCAGGCAACTCATCGGTTATGTTGATATCGGTTGCATTGCCGTCTCCTGTATTGGTGAGGGTGATGGCATAAATAACACTATCGCCTTCAGCAGGGAAAGGAGTGCTGGCCACTTTTTCTATCTCGAGGATCGCTTGGCGTACAGTAAGGTTGACATCGTCACACACCGGGGTACTGTTTTGATCGCTCACTGCGCATGCTTCGTTTGAGATCGTATTTCCTCCCTGATCTGCGCTGATGGTTGCCGTGATATTGAGTTCGGCTTCGGCACCGCCGGCAAGTGTAGGGATCGACCATATATGAGTTATCGGATCATAGTTTCCTGTCGTTGCAGAAGAGCTTACATAAACAGTACCGCTTGGCAACATATCTGTTACATTGATATCGGTTGCCGTATCTGTTCCATTGTTGGCAATGCTGATCGTATAGACGATCGTATCTCCTTCGCTTGGCCTTGCATCGCTGACTGTTTTATGGATCCATATTCCGGCATCCGGGCTTCGAGGGATGATAGCTGCTTCGTCGCACTCATTGAGCGTCATATTGTCATCCGAGTTTACACACGCATTGTTTGCAAGTGTATCTCCCACTAGATTTGGATCATTTTCCACAAAAGCGAAAACGTCAAAACTGCTGCTTGTGCCGCTTGCAAATAAACTTTCATAGGTGCAGCTTAGTGTTCTTGACGTTGCATTGTATTCACAGTCCCAATCTTCTCCGCTAAAGCCTTCATACGCCACACCTTCGGGAAGGGTATCATTGACGACGACTCCGGACGTACTGTCGCCATTGTTTGTGACAGTCACCGTATAGGCGATCTCGCTTCCGATAGAAGGAGTGGCGCTGTCTACGGTTTTGTTAATATCGAGATCGATAGTCGGCGCACCCATGAGCGGGCAGTTGCCCATATTGTCATCGATCTGATTCGGAGGGTTATTGTCGTTTACTTCAGCGTTCATAGTACTGACATGGTAAGTAATCCGTTGAAACGGAGACATACCGACCGTACTCCATTTGACTCTCCACTCCATTTGAGCACCGTCTGCACTGCCTTTTCCGATAAGATCAGGTGATGTCCTACAGTTTGTCAATCCTCCGGCTATCGTATAGCCGTCCGCACTGCCTACCCATGATTCAGGAACAGTTGTTCCTCCGGGATAAAGAAGCGGAGTTCCGATATCCGAGTCTTGCCATACCATCGGATCACCTGCCGCATCAGCAGGCACATAATCGCAAATTTCCATTGTTACCGTCCCTGTATTGCCTTGCCATCCTGCAACAAGAGCAATGTCTCTGCTTTCCATCAAACCATCGGCATCCCCGTCTTTATAGAAAAGAAAGGTTTGTGTATTGCTGGTTGAACCTACGCGCTGGGTGTAGCCGTAGACATAACCGTCCGGATCATTTTCCCCTGTCCAGCTAAACCGTACAATGTTTCTTCCTGTAGATTGAATTTCACCGGTTTGCGTTTTGTTGATGTCGTAATCTGCTTGACATCCGGAGTCGCAGCTTCCGTTGTCAGCATCGGGAAGTATGCTGGCCCAATCGCTCATATCTCCGTCTATGGAGATCGCACTGATGGTCATATTGCCGTCCCTGCTGTCGCAATCACATGCAGGATCGGGCACCAATCCAAACGATTTAGGTTCGATGATATCATCGGGATCCTCTATCACGATATTTTCATAGCTTCCGGTTGCCGGTATTCCAAATTTCATATTCGCCGGCGGTGTCGGTTCGGCATCATTCAAGTCTGTGTTGTTGTCAACAAACAGGGTAAATGTTCCTGTGTATTTTTTTAAATCAAATGAAAATTCTCCCGACGGATGTGCCGGTTGGGTTACTTCTATTTTGCCAGAAGAGTATAGCAGTTTAACCCAAACCGCTTCCGTGGTACAGATTTCTCCGCTGTCTTGACTGCCGTTTTCATTTAGATCGCAATAGACATTTCCTGAAACAGTTGCTGCGGCAAGATCAGTAAGTAATAATATACTTGCAACAGCTAATGATTTTATCAGTCTCATTTTATCTCCTTTGAATTAATATGTTTTGAATGTCTGAGTATTTTTTAAAACAGCTCATACATTAATTTAAGATGCATTTTAAAGGGAATTTTCGGAAATAAAATTTCTAAATCTTTTCCTCTCTCTGCTTGCATTCCACCATCATAAACATTTTTAAATTATAACACAAAGATGTCTCATGCCTCTACAAAATGATAAAGTATCGCAAAAATGGTTGTAATTTTTGAAATAGTAATAAATATCTATCATTTTTTTTGATGAAAAGTTTTAATATACAGTAAAAAATAAATTAGCTAACTAAGCTTTTAGAGTATTTGGCCGGCCGCCATCTATGACAGCGCTTTCACCAGCTGCATAAACGTCTCACCCCTGTGTTTGTAGGAGGTGAACTGATCGAGACTCGCTGCGGCAGGAGAGAGCAGGGCGGTGCTTTTGGAGGTGTGAACTTTGTCGATCGCTTCAACGGCCTTATCGATCGTCTGTGTGTTAACCGCTTTGATGCCGTAGGTTTTGGCAAGAGCGAGAAGTTTTTCTTGGTTGGCTCCTATGATGTAGAGTGTGACATCAAGCTCTCTCATACTCTCAAAAAGCGGTGAAAGGTCTACTCCTTTGTCATCGCCGCCCAAGATTAGGTGGATAGGTTTATCCGCATAGCCTTTGAGCGCCTGGATCGTTGCATCAAGATTGGTGGCTTTAGAATCGTTGACCCAGAGCCTTCCGCGGACGTCTTTGAACTCTTCTTGCCTGTGTGCATCCAGCACAAAGGCATTGATGCATTCGTAATCTATCTCGTCAAAGAGTACTTTGGTGACTGCCAGCGCAAGCAGGGCATCTTGCAAAAAAGCGGCCTTGAAACGGATTTTTGTGCTGTCGATTTTAAAATACTCGGCCAGAAAGGCATTGGAGTCATACTCCACTACATAGGCTTTGGTCTGGGGCAGATGCAGTCCCTTGGGGACCAAAGCCAGCTCGCCCTCTTTCATCGTCAAAAGCGGTTTGAGTTTGTCTGCTTCATACTGCTGCGGGGTGCCGTGCCAGTCTAGATGGTCAGGTGTGATGGGAAGTAAAAGGTAGATGTCGGGCGATGCGCTATGGGTGTGATGGAGCGTAAAAGAGCTGGTTTCAAGCACCCAGATCGGCGCATCGGGGCTGAGCGCCGCCAAAGGCGTGCCGATGTTGCCTCCGCTTACGGCACCCCTGTTTTTCAAGAGATGGGTGAGCATTTGTGTGGTGGTGGTTTTGCCGTTGGTACCGCTGATCCAGATGGTGAAAGGCTTGGATAGTGAGGAGCGGGGAGTGAGGAGTGAGGAGTTTCGGTATGTATCGCTTTGCGATACTTCTGTTTTTGGCTGCTCGCTGCTCGCCGCTAATTGCTCATTGCCAAGAAAGTAGTCATACTCGCTCAGCAGGTGCTTTGCCTTTTGGATGAGCGGATGGGAAGGTTTGAGGCTGGGAGTGGTCACTTCAAGGCTGCTTGCCTGGGGATCAAAAAGGTATGAAGGGAAGAGGCGGTTGCCCTCTTCGTCCGTGTAAGGCTCTTTGACGTTGTCGTCAAAAAAGGTGCATCCTCCGCCTAACGCATGGGCGATCGCTTTGGTGGTCAGTCCGTATCCAAAAAGTGTCGGTTTCATGAAAAACTCCGTTTTTATCTGAACTTAAACGAGATGAGTGCCAGCAGGTTGGCAAGAAAAGAGATCATCCAAAAACGGACGATGATTTTATTTTCGGCCCATTTTTTGAGTTCAAAATGGTGGTGGATAGGCGCCATCAAAAAGATACGCTCTTTGCGAAGCTTGTAGCTTCCCACCTGCAAAATCACAGAGACTGTCTCTATGACAAAGATAAATCCTATAAGCAAAAGAAGTATTTCGCTTTTTCCAAGTATCGCAAGATAAGCCAAAAAACCGCCGATAGCCAAGCTGCCTGTATCTCCCATGAACACTTCGGCAGGATAGCAGTTGTACCAAAGAAATCCAAGCAATCCTCCGGCCAGTGCCGCAGCCATGATGGTCATCTCTCCGACTCCTTTGATGTTGGGCACCAGCAGATAGCCGCTAAAGATCGCATGTCCGGTAATGTAAAGGATCGCTCCCAATGAAACCAATGCAATGACAGAGGGAACGGTGGCCAATCCGTCAAGCCCGTCGGTGAGGTTGACGGCGTTGGTTGTGGCCAAAAAAACAAGTACCCAAAACAAAATCATAAAATAACCGATATCAAAAAGCGGTGTTTTTAAAAACGGCACATAAAACTCTGTCGGAAATCCTGCATACAAAAGTAAAACTGAAACCAAAACAGCAATAAGGATCAAAAGGGCCATTTTGCCTTTGGGTGTGAGCCCTTCGAGATTATTGCCCGAGAGTATTTTGCCGATATCGTCTTTAAAGCCGACGAGTCCGAAACCAAAAAGCGTCGCAATCCCGCCCCAGACGTAAAGACTGGAAAGTTTGGCTGAAAGCAAAGTGGCGATGAGAGTCGCAATGATAAAAACAGCACCCCCCATGGTAGGGGTATGTTTTTTGCCTTCATGGGCGGGGACGTATTTGCTGATGGGCTGATTGGCTTTTTTGGAGGCAGCCCACGCAAGATAGCGAGGAATGGCAAAAATCGTAAACACAAAGGCGAAAAAAAATGCAAAACCTGCGCGTACGGAGATATATCCGAAAAGATTGATAGTTAAAAGTTGTGAAAGTTCAAACAGCATCGCATTTCTTTCGTTAAAGATTTAGGAAAGGTTATTTTACTATTATTTCAATAAATTTTGAGTATTCGAGCTTATATCTTATGCATCATTTAAGCAGACAGGGCAGATTGGTGCCGCAGCGAAAAAGTTTAATTAAAACAAGGAATACAAAAGGATGAACATGCAGGGACAAAAAACAGTTTTGATCATCACAGACGGCATAGGATGGAAGCCGCAGAGTGCGTGCAACGCGTTTGCAGATGCGGTAAAACCGACGTATGATATGCTTTTTGAAACAGCGCCTAGAGCGCTGATCTCTACGCATGGACTGAGCGTAGGGTTGCCGGTGGGGCAGATGGGAAACTCTGAGGTCGGACACATGACGATAGGCGCAGGAAGGATACTTTATCAAGATCTGGTCAAAATCTCTTTGGCATTAGACGATGGGAGCATAGAGCAAAATAAAGCTCTCAATGAAACGCTGGCAAAAAGCGGAAGGGTTCACCTTGTAGGGCTTTTAAGCGACGGAGGGGTGCATTCTCATATAGAACATACGATAGGGCTGGCAAAGCTGGCTAAAGCGAAAGGAAAAAAAGTCTTTTTGCATTTGATCACTGACGGCAGAGACGTAAGTCCTGTTTCTGCAGCCATATATATAAGGCAGATAGAAGCCATTTGCGACGAGGATATCTCTATAGCTACAGTGGGCGGGCGTTTTTTTGCAATGGACAGGGATAACCGCTGGGAGAGGGTAGAAAAAGGATACAGGGCTATCGCCGAAGCCTTGCCAAAAAGTTCTTTGTCTCCCCAAATGTATGTAGATGCAAGCTATGCCAAAAAAGAGACCGATGAATTTATAGAACCTGCGGCATTTGCGGGATATGAGGGGATGCAGGAAGGCGACAGCGTTATTTTTACTAATTTTCGCTCAGACAGAGCAAGAGAGATTGTTACGGCTTTGGGAGAAAAAGCATTTGACAAATTTCCAACAGAGCATATCCCTCTCCATATTGCGACGATGACACAGTACGATGCTGCTTTTGCTTACCCGATACTTTTTCCTAAAGAGTCTCCGAAGAATACGTTAGCCGAAGTGATAAGCCGTGCAGGGTTAACACAGCTTCATGTTGCGGAAACCGAAAAATATGCCCATGTTACTTTTTTTATGAACGGCGGAATAGAAACACCCATGATAGGAGAGAGCAGGGTGCTTATCCCCAGCCCGGATGTAAAAACCTATGATATGCAGCCTCAAATGTCTGCGCCGGAAGTGGGTGATGCTGTTGTTACGGCAATGAAAGAAGGATACGATCTGATCATTGTTAATTTTGCCAACGGCGATATGGTCGGCCATACAGGCAATTATGAAGCAGCTCGGCAAGCCGTGCATGCGGTAGATACCCAACTTGGCAAGATCATAGCAAAAGCCAAAAAAGAGGGATATGCCGTTGTTTTAACCAGCGATCATGGAAATTGCGAAGAGATGTGCGACAAAGAAGGGCATGTCCTGACCAATCATACCGTAGGCGAAGTGTGGTGTTTTGTTCTGGCTAACGGTATAGGGAAGGTCAAAGAAGGATGCGGCCTGAACAATATAGCTCCCACGGTGCTTAAAATTATGGGGCTTGAGATACCCCAAGAGATGGATAAACCGTTAATTTGATACATTGACTAAATTTTTATTTCATAGTACTATAAAAAATCAATAACTGCATTTTTTCTTTTGCAGAGAGAAACAAGAATAAAGCGGACAATCGCAATAAAGTATTTGTATGGGATGAATACAAAAGGAGAAAAGGGAATGGAAAGAAAGATAAAAGAATCCGTAGGAACATTGCTGGCACATATTATCAAAATAGACCATAGAGAGATCGAAAAAATGGCACCGCTTTTTTGCGAAATCATGGGGCAGGATTTTCAGTGCAGCCCTGAAGAAGCCGAAGCATTTCTTCGCAGGATAGTCAACGAACCATACGATCTGGATACACACATAAAGACCATCAATCAAGCACTCTGCGAAGATAAACTTTCAAAGTTTCATCTTTTAGAACAGCTCAATCATGTTATCTATTCAGACAAGATCACCCCCCAGGATTATGAAATTTTTGAAGATATCAAAAATAGACTTTTTGCGTGCAATTAATCTAAACACGTACATGTTACAATGGCATGCATATAAAGTAAAAATAAAAAAAAGGGTAAAAATGAAATTTTCAGGATCAAATGTATTGATAACAGGTGCCAGCAGAGGCATTGGCGCACAAGTCGCTCAAACGCTTGCGCAAATGGGACTTAAAGTATGGATTAACTATCGAAGCGGTGAATCTCAGGCAAATACTGTTAAATCCCAAATAGAAGCCCAAGGCGGCAAAGCAGAAGTTATCGGATTTGATGTGAGCGACGAAGAAGGTTTTGTGAATGCCGTAAAGTATATCGTAGAAACAGACGGGGAACTTTCATACCTTGTCAATAACGCAGGAATTACGAACGATAAGCTTGCCATGCGCATGAAAACAGAAGAGTTTATGTCTGTGATCGAAGCAAACCTCAAATCCACTTTTATCGGATGCCGTGAAGCACTTAAAGTGATGGGAAAAAAACGTTTTGGATCGGTAGTCAATATCGCTTCGATTGTCGGTGAGACGGGAAACGCAGGACAGACAAATTACGCAGCCAGCAAAGGCGGAACGATCGCGATGACCAAAAGTTTTGCCATCGAAGCAGCCCCTAGAAATATCAGATACAATACCATCACTCCGGGGTTTATTGCCACAGAGATGACGGATGTCCTTAAGGACGAAGTCAAAGAAACATTTACTGCCAAGATTCCTTTGGGAAGATTTGGTGAGCCTAAAGAGGTTGCCGAGGCTGTAGCTTTTTTGCTTTCTGACCATGCTTCTTATATCACGGGAGAAACGTTAAAGGTAAACGGGGGAATGCACATGTAGATCTCCTGTGTCTGCATACTAATTTATCTGCAGGCACAGGAAACTCTCTAAGATAAAAATCTTCTTTTTATAAAGTACCATACCAAAGAGATGATGGCCGCGACAGAAAGTATTGTTATCAGCGTATCGCTATAGACGATGAGTGTCGCCTCAAAATTTTTAATCAGATAGGTCCACAATACAATAGCAATAAAAGTACTAAAAATAACAACAAGAATGGTGGTTGAGTGTCTTAGCCCCATCAGATAACCTACAAAACTTCCCACAACAGGACCGGTCATTGTCAAAGGGAAAAGCACAAACAGCACAAGCCCGATAATACCGTATTTTTTAATGAGAGGCTGGTACTTTTGGGCGCTTTCTTGAGAACGCTGCAAAAAATCCTTAAGAGGTGCATAAGAAACCACATGGAGACTTTCCCAGCTCATTACAAAAAGAGGATAAAAGATTAAAACCATAATCGTTTCAATAAAAAGATTAAAAATGATAAGCCAGAAGGTATTCATCTGAAAGGCAATCCCTATAGAGAGTCCGCTCATCCTTCCAAAAAGGATGTTGGATGCGGTCATACTCAGAAGTATATTGAAATCTTTAGGATTGACGACGGCATAGAATGCCAAAAGCATTAAAAGCGCTACAAGAAATAAAAGCCCTACAGCCAAAATGCGGCCTTCGCTTTGTTTTGAAAATATATGTTGCAGCATACAGAAGCTCCCGAATTGATTCTTTTATTTTTGTCTGATTATAACTAAATCATTTGAGGTTTTATCTCATTTCTCTCCTGTGTGTCGGTACCTTCTTGGTTTGCGCGGCATTGATGGCGCACTCTCCTCTTTGGAGCGGGCAATATGTTTTAAATACAGTAAAAGAACCGATAATGAATTTTAGGTATAATGGTTTTTTATGTTTTTTGAAAAGGATAAGGATGTCCATACGACTCTTAGTACTTGAAGATGATAGATTATTTAATGAGACGCTCCAGGATTTCTTAGAAGAAGAGGGGTTTATTATTGATTGCGCATTGGACCCTTACAGTGCTTTGGATTTTACCTACAAGTTTAAATACGACCTTTACCTTTTTGATGTTAATCTGCCCTATGAGAGCGGTTTTGACCTTTTGGAGAAACTTCGCCAAAGCAAAGACATGACACCGGCTATTTTTTTGACTTCGCGAGAAGATAAAAATTCACTTGCTCAAGGGTATGGAGCAGGGGCTGATGACTATATGAAAAAGCCGATTGATCTAGATGAGCTGTTGTTTCGTATCGAAGCACTGTTGCGTCGGAGAACGAGACAAAGCAGAATAATTTTGGGAGAGTACGAGCTCGATACTATTGCAAAAAGGCTTTACATAGGAGATGCACCCGTTGAGGTGACACAAAAAGCTGTTGAACTTTTGGTACTGCTTTTTGAATCCAAAGGCGAAGTGGTAACCAGCGAGAGGATTAAAGATCGGCTTTGGCCGGCAGATCAAATGCCAAGCGAAGGCGCTTTGCGGGTCTATATAACACAGCTTAAAAAATTTTTCCCCTGTGCAATTTTAAATATACGCGGTATCGGATATCAGTTTAAGGCAGAGAATGTATAAAAAAATATGGATAGCGACACTGGCATATGTTTTAAGCGTTATCTGCTGTTTGGCCTTAATCTATTTTTTTATGCGGGAGAGTGGTTTTAATGAAGAAAACTTTTTGATCATCAGCGGAGTGGTTTTGGTATTGGCATGGGGAGTAGGACATATTTTATCTTCTCATTTACTTGCTCCCCAAGCAAGCATTGATACAAATCTTTCAGAATTGATCAATGAGGTTGTTCATGAATTAAACCTCCCTCTCTCCACTATCACGGCCAACACCTCATTGTTGAAAAAACAGATTGAAGATGTAAAATCTTTAAAACGTATTGAGAGAATTGAAGCGTCCTCTTTTCGACTTGAAAGACTCTATAAAGAGTTGGTCTATGGCATCAAAAAAGAGTTGCATCCCATTGCTAAAGAGAGAGTGGAGCTTGAACAGTTATTGCACGAGCGGGTGGATATTTTTGAAGCTTTTGAGAGAAATCCTTTTGAACTGCAACTGCAAGCCTGTGCTGTCTATGTTGATAAAATAGGGTTTGAAAAAATGATAGACAACCTTTTGATCAACGCCATGAAATATTCCCCCAAAACAAAGCCCATCAGGCTAACCTTAAAAGAAAAGACGCTTGTGATTGCAGACGAGGGAATGGGCATAGATGAAACACAATTGATTAGAGTGTTTGAGCGGTATTATCAGGGGGATAAACAGCAAGACGGAGAGGGAATAGGTTTGGCATTAGTAAAAGCCTATTGCGATGGAGAGGGTATACGCATACAGGTGCATTCTCAAAAAGAAAAAGGCACAAAGATTATTTTAAATTTGGCTAAAATAGTTCACGTATGATTTATTTTTATTTAGTATGATAGGTGTTGTAAAAAATAAAAAGGAATAAAGTGAAAAAAACTATTTTACTCCTGGAGGACGATCATCAGCTTAGCGAAACAGTAAAACAGTTTCTTCTTTATCACGATTATGAAGTCCTTTGTGCTTATGATGCGCTTCAAGCAGGAGAACTTGTGTATGAGAAACATATTGATTTGATGCTGTTTGATGTTAAAGTGCCGCACCAAAACGGTTTTGATTTTCTTCATGATCTTCGAAGCAGGAAGATTCAGACCCCTGCAATCTTTATTACTTCGCTTAACAGCGTGGAGGATGTAACGCGGGGATTTGACACAGGATGCGATGATTATATCCGCAAGCCTTTTGCGCTCAAAGAGCTTCTTGTCAGAATAGAATCTTTGATCAGGCGCCGTTATGGAACGCACGACCAAAAGATTGATTTGGGCGATGGATTGTATTTTGATATCAAAGAAAGCCTTTTGCTGCAAGATGACAAAAGAATTTCCCTTAAAGCAAAAGAGGCAAAGCTCCTTGCTCTTTTTTTAAAAAGGCCTCTTGAGCTGTTAACATACGAAACAATATTCGAAGCATTGTGGGAATACGGTGAAGAGCCAAGCCATGGAAGCCTTCGTACCTACATCAAGACACTTCGCATGATTGTCGGAAAACAAAGGATAGAGACGGTTAAGCATATAGGATATCGTTTTGTTAAGGAGTGAAAAAAAGAGCCTAATGCGTTTTTTGTTGATCTATTTGGGATCAACTTTTTTGCTTTTTTCCCTGGCCTCGTGGGTTTTTTATCAGTACCAAAGGCATCAGCTGATTGATCAGCAAAGGAATGCACTCAAATATGAAGCGCAGCAGATAAAAACGCAGCTGCACAAACTTCATGAAAGCTCTGATCCCCAACTTTTCTATCCGGTGCATCCTCCTTTTGCTTCATCGATTTACGATATAGACAAAAACTATATTTTTGGGACCATTAAAGGGGTGCATCTGCTGGAAGAATCAAATTATATGAAGGATGAAACGCAACTGTACTATCTGGATAAAGTCGAACCTTATTTTTTGGGGGCAGCTTTTTTGCTTGTTTCAAAGACATTGGACACAAAATCTATCGTAAAACTCCAAGAGATGATGGTGTGGTTTATGCTTGGGGCCGGAGTTTTTTTTGCATTGCTGGGTTATTTTTTAGGAAAACTTTTTATCGCGCCTATGCGTGACTCCATAAAACAGATGAACCAGTTTATCCAAGATACGACGCATGAGCTTAATACCCCCATCAGTACGATTCTAACCAATATAGAAATGCTTGAAACATTTGGAAAATGTCAAAAAAGCAATGAGCTCCGGCGTATTGAAATTGCATCAAAAACATTAAGCCGCATTTACGATGATCTGACCTATCTCAATCTTAACCATCACTATCATCGCCATATCGAATGCCTGGATGTTTCCGGTATCGTACGCGAACGGGCAGTTTTCTTTTCTTCGATGATAGAGGCCAAAGGATTAACCCTTCATCTGGATATTGATCCGGGAGTGATGCTGGAGATGGACCGAAATGATCTGGTGCGCCTGATGGACAATCTTATTTCCAACGCAATTAAATACAACAAAATCAAAGGCTTGCTGCATATTTCACTCACAAGGGAGTATTTCCGCATCGCAGATGAAGGCATAGGCATAAAGGAGCAAGATATGGAAAATATCTTGCACCGTTTTAAGCGTGCCAACAATAGTGAAGGAGGATTTGGTATCGGTTTGGATATCGTCAATCAAGTGGTTAGCAGCTATGGGTTTGTATTGTCTATCAAATCGAAAGTGCAAAAAGGAACAGAGGTGGAGATAAGATGGGAAAAATAACAGGAATTTTTATATTGCTCTGCACGCTTGTATCAGCAGAAAATAATATGGGCCCGGATAAAAAGCAGCTTCAAAAAGATTGTTTGGAATGTCATCAAAAACAGCAGATTCCCAATGAAATGGTGTATCGGCGCTATCTTTCTATCTATAGCACACCCGTGCGCATCAAAGAAGCCATGGTTGCCTACTTGAGAAATCCCCAAAAAGAATATTCTATCATGCCGCCACAATTTTTTTTAAAATTTCCCATGAAAGAAAATCTGAATTTTGAGGATGAAAGATTGATCAAAGATGTAGAGCTGTATCTGGATGCTTTTGACATAAAGAAAAAATTGACATTATAGAACCATTCATAAGAGTTTCATGTCAATGTGATACAATACGCCGACAAAAAGAGAAACCATTAACACTAAATTAACATTTTGATGAGATACTTCTTTTACCTCTTTAATTAAAACACCAAAAGGAAAAAAGTTTTTTGTGATAGAACATAGATATTTTATTTCATTTTTTATCACAACACTTGTTTACCTTGCGTTGTTCGGATCCTACTTTTTCTTTCGTGATACCCTTTTAATAGCAGAACAAAAAGCTACAGACAATACGATATGTATGTGTTTAAGCGAGTTTGTTCCTGAGCCTGTTGCCCCTGTCGAGGAGCCCAAAGAAGAGCCCAAAGAAGAGCCCAAAGAAGAACCTGTCGTTGAAGAAGAACCTGTTGTTGAAGAAGAACCTGTTGTTCCGGAGGTGATTAAGCCAAAACCCGCCCCCAAACCCCTCCCTAAGCCGGAAAAAAAGAAAGAGCCGGTCAAAAAAAAGATCATAAAACATACACCTCCAAAACCTGCTCCAAAAAAAATGGCAGCACCAAAAGGCGCCGCCGCTCAGGCACTGGTGAAAAAAGGTACCGCCCAGAAAGACACAGTTGCCGATAAAAATACTTTCCTTGCGGCGGTAAGACAAAAGATCAATCGCCACAAAAGCTATCCGGCCATTGCTAAGCGAAGAGGAATACAAGGCAAGGTGACAGCCGAATTTACCATCTTAAGCAACGGCTGTGTCTCCAATATTAAGCTGGGGGGCCCAAAATTTTTCCATGCTTCTGCCCGACAGGCCATAGAAAAAGCGTTTCCCGTCAACATATTGGGCCGGTCCTTATCCTTTCCTATGGTCGTAAATCTTACATTGGAATATCGTTTAACACAAAATTAACAAAAAAATGCTATTCTCAAAACGTGAGTAAAAACAACAGGAGATTTAGTAATGAAAAAAGCGATTTGTCTTTCTATCGCGGCTTCGTTTTGTTTGCATGCGGCAAACGTAGAACTTGGCACGATAGAAGTTGAAGAAAAAATAGAAACTGAAGTGATCAAAGACGTCAGCAACGAAGAGATCAAATCTGCCGATGTGGCAGAAGGACTTACCAACGAGTCTTCAAGTGTATGGCTTGTCAGAAGAAGCGGCATCTCTAACGATATCATCGTCAGGGGACAAAAAAAGGATAACATCAACGTCACGATAGACGGAACCAAAGTATTTGGCGCATGCCCCAACAGAATGGATCCCCCGATTTCGCATATTCTTACGAACAATATCGACTATATCGAGATGATCGAAGGGCCTTATAATGTGGAAGATTTCGGTGTATTGAGTGCGGATGTAAAAGTGCATACTAAAAAGCCGACCGAAGAGACGACGGGCGAAGTCAATCTGGGCTTTGGAAGCTGGGGATACAAAAAGGCCTCTTTTAACGTCAGCGGCGGCGGGGAAAAAGTCAAATTTTTGCTCAGCGGTTCTACTGAATCCGGGGATCAGTATGAAGACGGAGACGGCAACGACTTTGTAGAGCAGATCGCAGAAAACGGACTGGATGCAAGCCCGTCACAATATCAGCCGAAATACCAAAATCTGGATGCTTTTGAAAAGAAAACCATCATGGCAAAAATGTTTTGGAATATTGCTGATAACCAAGAGCTTAGACTGAGCTACACAGGTAACCGAAGCGATGATATCCTTTATCCTTCTACGGGAATGGATGCGCTGTATGACGATTCGGATGTTTTCAACATAGAGTACAGCGCCAAAGACCTTGGCAAGTACTCCAAAGCGCTGGATGTACAGTTGTATCAGTCAACTGTGGACCATCCGATGTCAACGCTTTATCGTAAAGCCGCAACCGATATAACAAAAGAAATGACACACCACTTGGATACAAAAACCCAGGGAGCGAAGATCAAAAACAGTTTTGATGTAGAGAATCATACGGTCACTGCCGGAGTGGACTACAGTGTAAGAAATTGGGATGGAGCCTTTTATAAAAATGGTGTATTCCAGTATACAAGTCTTTATGATGTAGATACCGAAAACTATGCACTTTTCTTGAAAGATACCTTCAGGATGGATAAGCTTGAATGGAACTTGGGATTAAGATACGATGATACAGAGATCACTTCGCAAAAAGCCGGACATCCAATCAATGATTATAGTGAACTCAACGGCTATATCTCCGGAACCTATCATGCGGATGAAAATACCCAATATTTTGCAGGGATCGGAAAATCTTCAAGAGTGCCTGATGCCAGAGAGCTTTATATTTTCATGAAAGGCGTACAGGTAGGTTCGCTTGAATTGGAAAACACAATCAACTATGAACTGGATATGGGGATTGAAAAGAAGTTTGAAAATGCGACATTTAAAGGAAAAGTGTTTTACAGTATGCTGAAAGATTTCATTGCCTACAATTCAAGTAAAACTTCCGAGTTTTTTGAAAATGTGGATGCAACGATTTACGGACTGGAGCTAAGCGGAACGTATGTAGCCAGCGAATCGCTCTATTTTGACTACGGCATGTCCTATCAAAAAGGGAAAAAAGATGATCCGCTGATAGGACAAACATCGACCAATTTGCCTGAAATACCACCTTTGAAATTGAATGCGGCGTTAAACTATCTGTATGATGAAAGTTTAACGTTCAGGGCTGAAGTGGTTGCGTCAGATGAATGGAGTGATTATGACTATGAAAACGGCGAACAAGAAATTGATGCCTACGCAGTACTCAATCTCAAGGGCACCAAACAGCTCAATAAAAATCTTGAACTGACCGTAGGAATTGACAATGTATTTGACAGCACTTATGCCACGGCAAATACTTATGAAGACTTAACGTTGCTTGAAGCCGGAGAGGACATTATGCTTCTCAATAACCCTGGACGCTACGTCTATACCAATATTAAATTCAAGTTTTAATATAAAACCTTCAAGGGCGCACTTGCCTTTGAGGTTATTTTTTCTTCATCTGTCTTATTTAAATGTGTAATTATGGATAATATCTACAAGAAAGCGCACCATCAAAAAGCAAAATAACTCCTTTTTATCATTTTTTTGTTATACTAATGCGTATATTTAACTTAATGAAGGAGTAATGAATGGCATTATTTGACGATGTAAAGGAAGTAGTTGTAGAGCAGCTCAACGTGAGCCCGGATGAAGTAAAAGAGGAATCTAGATTTGTTGAAGATCTTGGGGCTGACAGTCTTGATGTGGTTGAGTTGGTTATGGCACTTGAAGAGAAATTTGATATCGAAATTCCTGATGATCAAGCTGAAGCGATTGCTACAGTGGCAGATGCCATCAAATTTATCGAAAACGTATAATTTTGATACTAAATCCCTTTAGGGGGATTATATAAGACACAGGTTAGCGCTTGTAAAGCTTTAACCTATGTCTTAATTACATTTTAGATAGGAGAAAAGCAGTGAGAAGAGTAGTAGTAACGGGATTAGGAATGATAAATGCTCTAGGACTTGATAAAGAGAGCGCATTTTCTGCCATTATAGAAGGAAAAGCAGGCGTTAAGCTTATCGAATCGTTTGACACGAAAGACCAAACAGTCAAAATTGCTGCTGAGATTACAAATTTTGATCCTTTTACTGTACTTGATCCCAAAGAAGCAAAAAAAGCAGACCGGTTTATCCAGCTTGGACTTAAAGCCGCAGCCGAAGCAATGGAAGATGCAAAGCTTCCGGAAAATTTTGATAGGGAAAGATTTGGTGTCGCTTCTGCTTCAGGGATCGGCGGACTTCCCAATATTGAAAAAAATTCTATAGTTTGTGAACTCAAAGGCGCAAGAAGAATCTCTCCGTTTTTTATCCCTTCATCGCTGGTCAATATGCTCGGCGGATTTGTTTCTATCTATCAAGGCCTTAAAGGACCCAATCTTGCTTCGGTTACTGCTTGTGCGGCAGGCACACATGCCATTGGCGAAGCGGCTAAAAGTATTATGGTTGGCACGGCAGATAAAATGCTTGTAGTCGGAGCAGAGTCTGCTATTTGTCCTGTGGGAATCGGAGGATTTGCTGCAATGAAAGCACTTTCAACCAGAAATGATGATGCCGCAGGATCATCAAGACCGTTTGATGCAGAGCGTGACGGATTTGTTATGGGTGAAGGTGCAGGCGCTATAGTGCTGGAGGCGTATGAGGATGCAATTGCCAGGGGCGCAACAATCTACGGAGAGCTCATTGGGTTTGGTGAAAGCGGTGATGCCAATCATATCACTACTCCGACAATGGATGGGCCGCTTCGTGCGATGATGGGTGCTTATAAGATGGCGGGGGAACCCAAAGTGGATTACGTGAATGCCCACGGGACATCAACGCCGGTTAATGACAAAAATGAAACGGCAGCACTTAAAACACTCTTCGGAGGAAAAGAAAACTGTCCGCCCGTAAGTTCAACCAAAGGACAGACGGGGCATTGCTTGGGTGCTGCAGGTACGATCGAAGCGGTGATCACATTGATGGCCATGAGGGACGGCGTGCTTCCCCCTACTATAAATTATACGGTGCCTGATGAAAATTGCGATTTGGATTATGTGCCTAATGCCGCAAGAAAAGCAGAGATAAACGTAGCGATGAGTAATTCATTTGGTTTTGGCGGTACCAACGGGGTTGTCATCTTTAAAAAAATATAAGGATTTCCAATGACAACTTATCTGGACTTTGAGCAAAAAATTGCGCAGATTCAAGATCTTATTGAATCTGTGCAGGCTAGCGGAAATACAGTTGCATTTGCAAAACTTCAAAAAGATTTGGAAAAAGAAGTAGCAAAAACATTTGGTTCTCTTAGCGATTATCAAAAGCTTCAACTTGCTCGTCATCCGGATAGACCTTATGCCCTTGATTATATTAGAATGATTATGGAAAATGCCTATGAAATTCACGGAGACAGGGCATTTAGAGATGATCCCGCCATGCTGTGTTATATCGGTTGGATAGGCGGTCAAAAAGCCATGGTGATCGGCGAGCAGAAAGGGCGCGGCGTTAAAAATAAGATCAAAAGAAATTTTGGCATGCCCAATCCGGAAGGATACAGAAAAGCCCTTCGTGCAGTCAGATTGGCAGAGAAGTTTGATATCCCTGTTTTGATGCTGATAGATACTCCGGGCGCCTATCCCGGACTAGGCGCAGAAGAGAGAGGGCAGAGCGAAGCGATTGCAAGAAATCTCTTTGAGTTTGCTTCAGTAAAGGTACCGCTTATTTCGATTGTCATCGGCGAAGGCGGTTCGGGAGGTGCTTTGGCAATAGGTGTTGCAGATAAACTTGCGATGATGCGCTATTCTGTTTTTGCTGTTATCTCTCCGGAAGGATGTTCTGCTATTTTGTGGAATGACCCTTCCAAGGTAGAAGCCGCAACAAAAGCACTGAAAATAACCCCCAATGATCTTTTGGAGCATAAACTTGTTGACGATGTGCTCGATGAGCCGCTTATCGGTGCACACCGGGATAAAGAGACTGCAGCACAAGTCGTTAAAGAATATTTTTTGCAAAGTGTAAAATCACTCAGAGAGCTTCCAGAAAGCGAATTGCTTGAGCAGCGCTATGCCAAACTGACCGGCGTGGGCGCTTATACTGAGTAAGTTAATACCTCTTTCATGATACACAATATAGCCGATACTCTTGTTGCTGTTATTGGAGAGTGGGGGTATTTGGGTATCTTTCTTCTGATGTTTATTGAGAGTACGTTTTTCCCTTTTCCCAGTGAAGTAGTTATGATACCGGCCGGTTATCTTGCCCATAAAGGCGAGATGAATCTTTATTTGATTGTTTTGGCAGGCATAGCGGGCTCTGTTACGGGAGCACTTTTTAATTATTATATTGCACTTTGGTTTGGCAGAAGTTTTTTTATAAAATATGGAAAATATATGTTTATCAAAACTGAAACGCTTGAAAAGTTGGAAAATTTTTTCCATAAGCACGGCGAACTTTCCACTTTCAACGGTAGACTTATCCCCGGTGTCAGACAGCTTATCTCGTTGCCTGCAGGATTGGCGCGTATGAATGTTGCAAAGTTTTCTTTTTATTCCGGGCTGGGTGCAGGTATTTGGGTGATTGTTTTGGTGATGCTGGGATATTTGCTAGGTTCCAATGAAGCGCTTATCTCTGAGCATCTTACCTCCGCAACACTGATCGCTCTTTTGTGTGTCGTGCTGATCACTCTTTTTTATATTGTTCGAAACAAACGAAGAAAAAAGATACTTGAAGAGTAGGGACTGCCGCCAAAAGAGCAGCTTATTCTACAATCCACGCCAGATATTTTTTCTTCTTGATCTTCGTGTTTTTTAATGCTTTTAAAACCGTATTTACCACAGAGTGATGAAGTGCGATATAAGATTTCGTGTCGGCGATATTTATCTTTCCTATCATTTGATGGCCAATACCTACTTCTTTGCATAAAGTGCCCAGTATGTCTGCGGCGCGAAGTTTGGTTTTTTTGCCGCCATTAATACAGAGCGTATCATAGTCAGACGTCATTTTGAATGCCGCATCGATAGGCAGCTTTTTCAGGTCTTCCGTGCGGGCCAAAGAGGTGATATAGGAGCATTTGGTACTCTCTTGCGGTTCGTAGAGAGAGATCGCTGTTCCTGTTGCGTCAGCACGCCCTGTGCGTCCGATACGATGGGTATACACTTCTTTATCAAAAGGCAGGTCATAATTGACAATAAGTTCAATACCTTTAATGTCCAGACCCCTTGAGGCAACATCCGTAGCAACCAGGATACGCTTGGAACCGTTAGAAAAAACAATGACAGATTCGTTGCGCTCTTTTTGCTCCAGATCCCCGTGTATATCTATGGCGGAATGCCCATGACGGTGCAATGCATCAGTAAGGGACACGGCTTGCACTTTTGTATTGCAAAAAATGAGCAAAGATTTTGGTTTGTACGATTGTATAAGTACTGTGAGAGCTTTAAATTTATCAGAAGTTTCGTAGACTATCTCATCTATTTTGGTGTGTTCTTGAAGTGTATCTACTTTAAGAACAAGAGGCTGTTTTAAGAGAGCTTTGGCTAATTTTTCTATCTTAGGAGGAAAAGTTGCCGAGAAAAGAAGCGTCTGTTTGGATCGAGGCATATTGGAGCCTATCTTGATGATTTCATCATAAAAACCCATATCCAGCATACGGTCTGCCTCATCAAGCACAAGCGTTTTAATACTATCAAGCACAAGCGTTTCTTTGGCGAGATGATCCTGAATACGCCCAGGTGTGCCTATAAGTATATGCGCACCTTTGGCGAGCGACTGCGCTTGTGTGCGAAGCGGCACCCCCCCATAGAGCGTAATAATCTTGAGATTAGCTTTATACGAGGCTATTTTTCGAAGTTCGACGGCTATTTGGTCTGCCAGTTCCCGGGTAGGCGTGATAATGAGTGTTTGAGGTTTGTTTTGGCTGATATCTGTGCGCATGATGCAGGGTAGGCCAAATGCGAGGGTTTTGCCTGAGCCGGTCTTGGATTGCGCAAGGATATCTTTCCCTTCCAAAATAGGAACAATGGCTTTATCTTGTATCTGTGTCATTTGGCTAAATCCCAAAGAGGCTAGATTAGCTAAAAGCGCCTGAGGTATTTCTTTGATGGTATTGAATGTTTTCATGATAGTATTGGTGTCCAGTGTGTTGTATGGTGATGATAAAAGAAGTGTAAAAATAATGGCTAAAGAGAAAGGGAGTGAGTCAAAGACTCACAAAAAACTTATGCTTGAGATTTTTTATACTCTAAGATCATTTGATACGCTTCATCTTTTAGTCTCAGCTTCTCTTTTTTGATCGTTTCAAGTTCCATGTCGGTCAATGCAAGACGTCCTTCATCTGCATCTTTGGCTTTTTGATCTAATTCGTTGTGTTTTTCAAAAATTTTAGCAAAATGCGCATTTTCCTGTTTTAAGTGGCTGATTTCATCTCTATATTCATGTAGCATGTGTACTCCTAGTAATCATTTATATTATTTTATCGTTTTTGCGGTTAGAATCGTATTAATACTAAGAGAATCTCTCAGGTTCTATACTCCGCATTAATTTTTACATATTCATAGCTTAGATCACAGCCGTAAGAGGTGTAAGCCCCATCCCCCAAGCCTAAGTCGCATGTAACTTTAAAGCTATCTTGTTTCATGATTTTATAGGCTTTGTCTTCGCGTATTTTGTCCAATTCCCTGTGTTCGCCCGAATAGATAAGCAGATCATCATAGTGAATAGTGAGTGTTTGATCATCGCATGCAATACCGCTGGCGCCTATCGTAGAAGCGATACGCCCCCAGTTTGGATCTTCCCCAAAAAGTGCTGTTTTGACAAGCAGTGAGTTGCTAAGTGCTCTTGAGGCTTTTCTGGCTTCATCTTGGCTTTTGGCCCCTTTTACTTCAAACGCGACAAGTTTATTTGCCCCTTCGCCGTCTTTAAGGATAAGCATGGCCAGTTCAAACATAATTTTCTCCAATGCTTTGGCAAACGCTTCTTTGTGGTAGCTCCCGCTTTGTTTGTTGGCAAGAAGTAAGACCGTATCGTTGGTTGAAGTGTCGCCGTCGACAGAGATGCGGTTGAAAGAGCCTTCGGTTGCATCGTTAAGCAGTTCGGTCATATCGGATTTGGGAATATCGGCATCTGTAATCACAAAACAGAGCATGGTTGCCATCGCAGGGTTGATCATGCCCGCGCCTTTACAGACGGCTCCAATGTGAAACGATTCCCCGTTTTCAAGTTCTATTTTGTAGGCAAGCTCTTTTTTGAAACTGTCTGTTGTCATGATGGCTTTTGCGGTTTGGTCGGAATTTCTGGTATTGAAATCGAATATATCGAATGCAGAAGCGATTTTATTGATCGGCAAACGATACCCGATTACCCCCGTCGAGCTCATGACCGGATTGAGAACATCGATCTTTTCTGAAAGCAAAGAGAAAAGAGTGTCAATATCTTCGATACCTTTTTCTCCTGTCATGGCATTGGCGTTTTTGGCATTCATCAGTACAAAATTAGTTTGAAAATCTTTGGGGTATTTTTGAAAATGTTTGATAGGCGCCGCCTGGAAAACATTGGTAGTGAACACCGCAGCGATATCGCAAGGCGTATCGCTGCGTATGAAAGCAACATCGCCGGCTATTTCATTTGAATTTAAATCTGACGGTTTGGTGCGCATGCCTACATTGGCGGCACCGAAAAAAAAGCCTTGCACATTTTCAAGGCCATTCTTTAGGGGAAAAAGTTTAAACATATTTGAGCTCCTCTGGTTTTTCTTTTTTGCGTATGATTTTTTTGGCTTTACTGATACCTTCGCTTGTACCTATCAGTAAAAGTTTTGATTCGGGCATGATTATAATGTCACCCTTGGGCATAGGTATAAATTTATCATCTTTTTGACGTATTCCGATGATCGTTACATTGGCAATGTCTCTTAATCGCGCAGTTTTGATCATTTTGAGCGCAAGCCAAGAAGTTCTTGATACCTTCGCCTCTTCCATGTCAAGCGGCGTGTCTCTTTTGTACAGAAATTCTTGTAAAAGATTTTCCATGTCAGGTCTTGCTGCCATCGCATTGACGCGTTGCGCCAAAAGTGATGTGGCGGTAACTACCCTGTCTGCGCCAAGCTTAAGCAGCTTTTCGTCATCTTCTTGATTTTGTGCACTGGAGATGATAAGAAATTTTCTTGCACGGTGAATTTCTGTTTCATAGAGGCGTGCCGATGCAATCGTGGCGATGTTGTCTGCCACGTTGTCTGCAAGCGTAATGACGCCTTTGGCACTGGAAAGATGGGATTTTAAAATACCTTCCTGGGTATGAGGATGGGCAGAAACAAAGTAGGGATAGCGGTATTTTTTGGCTATCTCTTCAAGGTCTTCCCTGGGGTCAACTACTACAAAAGGAATATGATTTGCACGAAGTTCTTTGGTGACCTGTATGGTAAATTCGTTGTGATAACAGACAACGAAATGGTATTTAAGTCTGGCAATCTCATAAAGCATGCGACGCTCCTTGGCAGTTTTTTGAAATTCACCCTTTTTGACTACTTCCACGATAATACCTATAGCGATGGAAAATACAATAAAGCCAAAGATAATCAGGGTAATTGTAAATATTTTTCCCAGATCAGAGATCGGACGTATCTCTCCAAACCCTACCGTAGTAAAGGTGATGCCGGTTTGGTAGATAGCATCCATAAGAGGAAAGTCATCAATGATCATGTAGCCTATGGTGCCGATAAGCATCATAAATACAGTAAGTATAAGCGGAAGTCTAAAATGGGCTAAATGTGAATAGTACTCATCATTTAGTGTAATGTGCGGTTTAGGGGCGCTTCTCCAGCCGAGAAACGTTTTTAGTGTGGCAATAGCACTCAAAATGCTATATCCCAAAAAGGGATATTAGTTGGCTGCTGTAGCTTTGGCAGCTTGTTTTTTCATTGTTCTAAGTGTAGAAGCAGCAACTTTGATACGCTGAGTCGTTCCATCTTCTAGTGTGATTTTCACAGTTCTGATATTTGGAAGTTGTCTTCTTTTTGTTTTATTGTTTGCATGAGAAACGTTATTTCCCGTAAGCGGGCCTTTGCCTGAAATTGAACATTTTCTTGACATGATACTACCTTCTATGTAATGTAGACTTCATACGTTTAGGTATGAAACCTCGAATATTTTGTGCGATTATAGATGAAAATAGCATAAAATTTGCTTAAGGTGTGCTCTGATCGTGCCTGAATTTTTCTTTTCTTTTAAAATTATATAAGGGATTGGATAAAATTTGGCATTGCCAAATCTACGGTATGCTATAATCATACCCACTAAATTAACAATGAGGATTATTTATGTTAGTTGCCCCAAGTATACTTTCTGCTGATTTTGGATATTTGGCAAGGGATGTGGAAGCCATCTGCGAGGGCGGTTGTGATTTTGTGCATGTGGATGTGATGGACGGACATTTTGTGCCCAATCTTACGATAGGCCCGATTGTCGTCGATGCGGTGGCGAAGGCTGCAACCAAACCTCTTGATATTCATTTGATGGTGCAGAACAACAGCTTTTTTGTTGATCTGTTTGCACCGGTAAAACCAGAATTTATCTCTTTTCATATCGAAGAAGAAAAGCATCCTCACAGACTGATACAAAAGATTCGTTCTTTGGGTATCCGTCCGGCTATTGTACTTAATCCCCATACACCTCCGGAGGCCATAGAGTTTTTGCTTGAAGATGTGGATATGGTTTTGCTGATGAGCGTCAACCCCGGATTTGGCGGACAAAAGTTTATCTCTTCGGTGATTGAAAAAGCCAAACGCCTTAAAAAACTTATCCTGCAAAAAAATCCCGCATGTCTTATAGAGGTGGACGGGGGCGTGAATGATGAAAATGTAAAACTTCTTGAAGAGGCAGGCGTAGATGTCGTAGTCGCAGGATCCTTTGTTTACGGGCATCCCGAAGGGATCAAAGAAGCCATAGCTTCTTTGAGATAAAAAGAGAGAAAAATGATCAGAGTCAAAATATGCGGAATTACAAACCTTCAAGATGCACTGTATGCGGTCGAGTGCGGAGCAGATGCGCTCGGGTTTGTGTTTTATGACCGGTCACCGCGTTATATTGATCCCAAACAAGCAAAGCAGATCATCGATAAACTGCCTCCTTTTATAGAAAGAGTAGGGCTGTTTGTGGATGAAAAGGCTGAAACAATCAATAGGATATGCCAATATGCGAATATCTCTTTGGCGCAAATTCATTTTGATGCCAAAGAGGAGCTATTGGACGCGATTGATCTCAAAACCCTTCCTGTGATAAGAGCAAAATGCATTGAAGATCTGGAGAGATTTAAAGACAGATATCGTCTCGTAGATGTATATAGTGAGGCATTCGGCGGCACAGGGGATCGTCTTGACCTCTCATGGTTCAAAAATAGGGACTGTTCGAAGATGATTCTTGCAGGAGGGCTTACGCCTGAAAATGTTGAAGAGATAAGAGGTTTCGGATTTTACGGTGTGGATGTCAGCTCGGGCGTCGAAGCGATAAAAGGAAAGAAAGATCTTCAAAAAGTGGCGCGGTTTATAGAAAATGCGAAATGTATTTAGTGAATTAACCAGTGCCTTCCGCAAAAACAAAGGGGTACTCACTGCGGAGCGGTACAAACAAATCGTGATGAAGCATACTACTCTGCTAGAAGACAGCGATACGATTTTTATTCTGCTGCAAGCCTCCGGATATCCTATCGTAGAAGAAAATGAACAGTATCGTCTGGAAACCTGCTTTACCTCCCATGAAGTACAGCGTTATTGTGTCATAGACATAGAAACCAACGGAAGTAAACCGGGAACCTCCCAGGTCATAGAAATAGGCGCCGTGATGATGCAAAATGGCCGGATCATTGATAGCCTGGAAACGTTTGTGGAGTGTGCTTTTTTGCCTGAGTATATCACCAAAATAACCGGCATAGAGCCGACCGATCTTATGGGCGCACCAAGCCGAAAAGAGGCATTGACCCGGTTGCGGCATTTTATGGGAGATGCAGTTTTTGTGGCGCATAATGCCGATTTTGACTACAACTTTTTAAATGCTTCTTTTGATCGGTTTGGGTTGGGCACCATAGGCAATCCCAAGCTTTGCACGATCGATCTGGCGAAGCGTACGTTTGAGAGTGAGCGGTATGGGTTGGCATACCTGATCGAATCTTTACAGATAGAGACCGCTACGCATCATCGCGCTTACAGTGATGCGCTGTGTGCAGCCAGGGTAATGCAAAAAAGCTTTGAAACGCTTCCCGGATACGTGAATACAACCGATGATCTGCTGCAATTTTCACTTTCAAGCAAAAAAAGCAGAAGAGCAAGCAAAGAACAATCAGGTATCAATCCCTGAGAACGTGGTGTAAAAATAGTATTTGTGCAAATATCGGTGCAAAAATATTGACGACCGGAATATAATTAAAAAGCGAAGCGATAAGCGCAATCGTTCTTGCTTTTTTGCTTTTTTCTTTGTGTATGCGGCTGTCTTTTATAAACAAAGACCCCACGTCATACACTGTCGGTTCTTTGATGAGAACAGACCAAAGGTAGAGCATGGCAAGCTGACCCAGCACGGGAACAAAAAGCAGAGGAATAAAAAGGATAAAAAGTATTAAAAAAATAATACTCGCTTTTGCGTTGACTGCCAGGGAGGCAGCTATTGTTGGCTGCCCTATCACAGGAGTGTTTGGGTAATGCTTCTTTGCCAATCTGATCAAAAGAGTTTCGCTGTAAAGCGAAGTAAACAAATTGACCAAAACAATAAAAAGCATGTATCCCAACGCGAATGTCGCCACCAGCGCACCTGTTGTTTGCAGCCACTCCCAAGGTATCCAGCTAAGATAAGAAGCGATAAAATCCAAAAAACCATTCCAAAAGATTCCCATCGGCACAAGAGTAAGCCCCAGAGCACCAAGCGCTATTTTGAGCGTAAACACTATTACCTCTTTACTTCCCAGGTCATGAAGTGTTTTGGAAATCGTTTGGTTCATCTATCGGTATTCGTTTTTAAATGCCACATAACGCGCTGCAGAAGCGTAAAGTTCTTGTACTTCTTCCTCAGTGAGTTCCCGTACCACTTGGGCCGGACTTCCCATGATAAGGCTGCGCGGAGGGAATTTTTTGTTCTTGGTCACTAAAGCACCCGCGCCCACGATAGACTCTTTCCCGATGACCGCGCCGTCAAGTATCGTTGCGCTCATGCCGATCAGGCAGGCATCTTCGATCGTGCAGCCATGGAGCATGACACGGTGCCCTACCGTTACATCGTTGCCGATGACGGTAGGGTGGCCGTCACTCATGTCTTCATTTTTATGGTGAGTAACGTGTATCATGCTGAGGTCTTGGATGTTGCTTCTGTCGCCTATTTTGATGTAGTGTACGTCTCCGCGTACTACACAGCCAAACCATACCGCGCTGTCCTCTCCCATTTCCACACGCCCGATCACTGATGCGCCTTGGGCTATCCAAGCATTTTGTTTAAGCCGGGGTGTCCACTCTTTAAATGATAGTAGCATTATCATGTCTCCTTTAATATACGGTTTGCCAAACGATTGACATAATCAGGTGTTTCTTTTTTGGTTTTATCATGGATTTTATTGACATACTCTTCTAAAATTTCATGATTGTTGACGGGTTTGCCCAAAAGAGGGACTTTTATATAATTTCCGTCTTCTTGCAATTCCCAGCGCAACTGGTTGTCTGCCAGTTGGAGCTTGAGGATCTGTTCGATCTTTCGTGAAAGATTTTCCTCAAAAACGGGGGTCATCAGTTCGATGCGTCTTACAAGATTTCTAGGCATAAGATCGGCGCTTGCGATATGGCATCTTACCGCATTGTGTTTGAAAAAATAGATACGGGGGTGTTCGAGATATTTTCCTATGATCGAACAGACATGAATATTTTCGCTCAATCCTTTAATGCCCGGCTTCAAACAGCAGATCCCTCGTATGATCAGATCTATTTTGCATCCTTCCATCGAAGCAAGATAAAGCGCTTTGATGATATCCGTATCGACAAGCGAGTTGGCTTTGAGGATGATGTGTCCGTCGTGTTTGTATTTGCTCTCTTCGGCGATCAGGGAAAGAAGTTTGGGTTTGATCTGCGTAGGAGACATAAACAGAGTGTCGAGTTTCATGAAGGTTGAAAAACCGGTGAGAAAATGGAAAAAACGTGTCGCATCGGTACCAAACTCCTCTTTGGCGGTAAAGTAGGAGATATCCGTATAGATCTTGGCTGTACTGGGATTGTAGTTTCCTGTTGCCAGGTGCACGTAGCTTTTGAGTGTCTTTCCTTTTCGTTTGATGACTTGTGCAATCTTGGCATGGACTTTGAGTCCCGGGATGCCGTACACGACGTGCGCGCCTGCATTTTCCAATGCTTTTGCCCATCTGAGGTTATTCTCCTCGTCAAACCGCGCTTTGAGCTCAACAAGCACGGTGACCTGCTTGCCGTCCCTTACGGCGTCGATGAGTTCTTTTACGATCGGGGATTTTTGGCCGGCGCGATAGAGTGTCATGCGTATGGCAAGCGTTTCGGGATCAGCGGCGGCTTGATGGATAAATTTGACCACAGGATCAAAACTGTCAAAAGGGTGATAGAGCAGAACATCTTGTTTGTCGATCGCATCAAAGATATTTTCACTGTCAAGCGGAGGCAATGTCTTGGGGCTGAAAGTGGGCAGCGTCAAATGGGAGAGTGCCTGGTCTCCCACGATCTGCCAAAACCCCCCAAGGTTAAGCGGCACATTTTTGTAAGAATAGATATCTTTATCGTCAAGATTGAGGTGAGAGAGTAAAAAGTCGATAAGATCCCTGTCGCCCCCTTCGATGAGTTCAAGACGTATCAAAGAGCCTTTGTTTCTAGATCTTAAACCCTCTTGCAGAAGCTCCAAAAAGTCATCAGCCTCTTCCTCCTCTATCTCCATATCGGCATTTCGAGTAACCCGAAAAGGGGTCGACGCGATAGCGGTAAAACCGGGAAAAAGTTCGGAGATAAAATATTTTACAATGCTTTCTATGGGAACAAAGGTTTGACCCAGCGGTATAAAACGCGGCAAAATCCTTGGGATACGCACCAATCCGTGCTTGATGTGTCCAGAATCGTCTTTAAGAGTAGCGGCCAGGCCAAAGCTGAGGTTGTTCAGGTGCGGAAAGGGATGCGTCGCATCTACGGCGATAGGAAGAATGACAGGATAGATCTCCCCTAAAAATATCTCTTTGATCTGCGCTTGCTCCTCGTAATTGAGTGCATGAAACCGTTTGATGCTGACTCCGTGACCATGAAGCTGGGAAATGACAGAGGTGTAGCACGATTCAAGCACTTCTTTTTCTTTGTGCAAGTACTCTTGGATTTGCTCAAGCTGTTCGGCGGGAGAGAGCTTGTCTGCTCCTGTTTCTTGAATACGGGCTTTGAAGATCGCCTTAAGGCCTGCGACACGTATCATATAAAATTCATCCAGATTGGTTCCGTAAATGGCAAGAAATTTCAACCGCTCAAGCGGAGGAAGTTTTTCATCCATTGCCTGAGCAAGTACACGGGAGTTAAACTGAAGCCATGAGAGTTCACGGTTGAAGTAGAGTTGTGATGAGGTGAAATCTATTTCCACAAATTACCCTTTTGGCGCCTAATTGATAGGATTGGTTTTTTGGCCTATTTTACAGCAGCGCAGCTTTATATAGTTCTTATTATAGCAAATTACATCAAGACAGACAAAAAGAGAACAAAAAAGTAACAACGTTAAAGTTTTTTGATCTTTGCTATCTCGTCTCTGAGCCTTGCCGCTTCTTCAAATTCAAGATTTTTGGCTGCGGCAAGCATTTTTGCTTTGAGTTCCTGCATTAGTTTTTGCCGTTCGGCTTTGGGCATTTTGTCCAGTTTGCTTTGTTTGCTGTAAAGTTCGCCGGCATCTTCCACCTTCAGATCAGTATCAAGCGTCCTGAGCGTTGTTTGGGGAGTGATGCTGTGCTGTATGTTATAGGCGATCTGTGTTTGCCGCCTTTGTTGGGTGACATCGATAGCGGTTTGCATGGATTTGGTTATTTTTTTGGCGTACATCAACACGTGTCCGTTGACATTTCTTGCGGCTCTTCCTGCGGTTTGTATGAGGGAGGTTTCCGAGCGTAAAAACCCTTCTTTGTCCGCATCGAGTATCGCGATAAGGCTGACTTCGGGAAGGTCAAGCCCCTCTCTGAGCAGGTTGATCCCTATGAGGATATCAAACTCTCCTAAGCGCAAAGAACGTATCGTCTGGTTGCGTTCGATCGCGTCCATCTCGGAGTGCATATAGCGGGCTTTAAGCCCAAGATCGTTGTAGTACGCGGTAAGCTCCTCGGCCATTTTTTTGGTCAGTACGGTGATAAGCACACGTTCGCTGCGGGCAATGACGGGCTTCATTCTGTCGTAGAGATGTTCGACCTGATAGGTGCTGTCTATCACTTCGATAGGCGGATCAAGCAGCCCGGTGGGACGCACTACCTGTTGTGCCACGGTAGAAGAGAGTTCCAGCTCAAGCGATGAAGGCGTTGCTGAAACGAAAAGAAAATGGGGTGCTTTATGGATATACTCGTTAAACATCAGCGGCCGGTTGTCCAGTGCGGAGGGAAGCCTAAAACCGTGATCGACCAAAACCTCTTTGCGGCTTCGATCGCCTGCGTACATGCCGCGAAACTGCGGCAGCGACACATGCGATTCGTCAACGATGACAAGATAATCTTCATGCATCATTTCAAAATAATCCATCATCGTGTAGGGCGTTTCGCCGGGTTTTTTGCCCGTAAGATGCCTTGAGTAGTTCTCTATCCCTTTGCACATGCCGGTGGCTTCGAGCATCTCCAGGTCAAACTCGGTGCGCTGTTTGAGCCTTTGGTATTCGACCATGCGGTCTTCTCTTTGGTAGTATGCCAAACGCTCCGCAAGCTCTTCTTCGATGCTTTTGATCGCCTGGGCGAGCTTTTCTTTTCCTACGATAAACTGATTGGCGGCGTAGATGGTGATCTCTTTTTTGGCTTCTTCTTTTTCGCCGGTGAGCGAATTGAAGGTATAAAGGGCCTCCACTTCATCCCCGAAAAACTCAACCCGCACCGCAAACTCCTCAGCGTAGGCAGGATAGATGTCTATGGCTTCTCCCATGACCCTAAAATCCCCCCGGTCAAAAAAATCGTCGTTGCGCTTGTACCCCATATCTACCAAGCGAAGCAGCAGCGCTTTTTGGTTGTACTCATCGCCGATGCAGAGTTTTTGCACGATGGAGCGGTAATCCTCGGGCGAACCCAAACCGTAATTGGCAGAAACCGAAGCGACCACGATCACATCGTCGTGCGAAAGCAAAGAGGCTGTCGTGCTCAGGCGCAAACGCTCCAGCTCTTCGTTGATGGAGCTGTCTTTTTCGATGAACAAATCTTGGCGCGGCAGGTAGGCTTCGGGCTGATAGTAGTCGTAGTAACTGATGAAGTACTCGACGTGGCTGTTGGGAAAAAAACTTTTAAACTCACTGTACAGCTGCGCCGCAAGCGTTTTGTTGTGCGTCATGATCAGGGTGGGTTTGCCGGTTTTTTCTATCACTTTTGCCATGGTATAGGTTTTCCCCGACCCCGTGACCCCCACAAGCGTTTGGTACTGGTTGCCCTCAAGGATGGAGCGGCTGAGCTGTTCGATCGCTTCGGGCTGGTCTCCGGCAGGACGGTAGGGACTCTTTACGGTAAAGGTTGACATGGGTCTCCTTGTGAGTGAGAAATTAGAAATTAGGAGTTAGGAATGATGGTTTGCATTACGGGGTAATGCACTTATTTTTGATAGTTTTAGTGATGGAAATAAGCAAACTGAGCACTTCATCTATGTCATTATAGAGACTTTTGTGCATCTCTTTGTTGATATAGTCAGTATCGTGCAGCAAGTTTATCCAGTATTGTGTTTCGTTGGCTTCTTTGAGTGCGACAGTAAGTTTATTGAGAAAGTCAGCGTTTGACTGTGCATATTTTGATTCACTAACTAAAGCGCCGATGGCAGTTCCTGATCTTAATATCTGCTTGCTTAACACAAATTCTTTGTGTTCACTTTGCAGGTATTGTGTGAGTTTGACAACTCGAATAGCAAAGGCATAACATTTCTCATAAAGGATATTTTTGTTTTGACTCATTGTGCTGCTTTAATCATAAAAATAGAAGTTTTTCACCGAAAAACATACCAAAATTCCTAATTCCTAATTCCTAATTCCTAATTTTTGCGCTATTATATCAAAACTATATATCAAGGAGAAGAGTTATGTCTGCACTACACAGATTGCAAGAGAAGATAGCACAATGGAAAAGAGACCACGAGGCGCTCAAAGAAGAGAACGCGCAGCTCAAAAATCAGCTTGAAAACATAGCCGGTTCACAAAGCGAGCAAGCCGCAACGATAGAAGCGCTCAAACGCGAACTGGAAGAGAAAGATACGGAGATCGAAAAGATCATCGCCCAGGTGGAGACTTTACTTTCGTAAAGACCCTTAAATTAAAAATTAAAAAGGTAAAAATTAAAAGGTATTGGTTCTACTATATTTTTAATTTTTAATTTATACTTTTTAATTTTAAAAATCTAAAGGATTTTTAGTGAAAAATGTGGGATTGACCATTTCGGGGAAGCGGTACGAGATCAGGCTGGAGGATGACTTTGCGGATTTTATCAACAGGGACCTTAAAGAAGCAGGGGTGGAACTGCACAAAGACAATGCACCCGACAAGCTGCTTAAAGCCTATCTGAGGCTGGCAAAACAGGCGACCAGCTACGAAGAGGAGATAGAACTGCTCATCGAGACGCTTGAGGGCCTCTAGTCTTTATTTTTTCTTAAGGCAGATAAGTCTATACTTTTAGTTGACCGGTGAAGAACCGGATCTAAATATTTAGAGGAGTTAATCATGAAAAACATGAGACGCGGATTTACAATGATTGAATTGATCTTTGTTATCGTAATTATCGGGATATTGGCAGCGGTAGCGATACCTAAATTGGCAGCAACGAGAGATGATGCAAAAATCTCAAGTATTGTAGCAAATACTAAAACGGTATTGAATGATCTAAAGGGATTTTATACATCACAAGGGAATGCAGAATGGAAAGCAGCAGACCTTGTAGATGTAACAGATGTTCCTCTATATACTGATGCTGCTTGTACTACAGCAGCTAAAACTGGTGATGGTGTTTCACCAGATACATTTTATATATGTGATGAACCGGGTGTAACGGGGGCTGCAGATTGTGTATCATTTACAACAATAGATGACGGAAACGTGACAATAAAAAGCATGAGCGGAAGTACTATATGTAATGAAGTGGGAGCAGTACCGGCAATGGTTGGTTTGGCAAACGCAATAAATAGTACTACCGGAAAAATACATCAGCTTGGCGGAACAAAAGTAATACGCTAATTTTTTCTCGTTCCGAACGTCCTCGTTGGGAATGCATACAATGGTTACAAAACATAAGTATGCGCTCCAAAGCTTCAACGTTGAGGCGGGAGCGATTTCTTAACATCTCCCAAGCCTTTGCTTGGGAGTCTCTTCTTTCTTTTTAATTTTTCTTCTCTTTTTTTTCGTTGTGTGCTATACTAATCAAATAAATCCTATCAAAGTGAAACAATGAAAACTACAACGCAAAATGCATTTACGATGGTCGAACTGGTGTTTGTGATCGTCGTCATAGGGATACTTGCCGCGGTGGCGGTGCCTAAACTGGCAGCGACGAGGGATGATGCGGTCATCACCAAAGCGATGACGACGGTATCTTCGGTCAGAAACGCGGTGGCGACGGAGCGACAAAAACGTATTCTCAGGGGGGATTTTGACCCTATCACTGCGCTGAGCAGTGATAGCGGGTATGACAAGCCTATCTTCAATGCGTTTGACGGCAACACGAGCAACCCCGTGCTGGAGTATCCGCCGCGCTCCTGCACCACAGCCGCTTCAAGGGAGTGCTGGGTGGATTCCGGAGACGGGGATTATACCTTTGTGATGCCTGCTTCGGGCACAGCCGTTTTTACGCTGAACAGCAACCGCTTCGAGTGTAAATCAGACACCGATGAAAACTGCCAAGAGCTGACAAAGTAAGTTGCGCTATTACGATGTATTGTTGCTGCGCTCGAGCGCGCCGGCGTTGACCTACCATGGAGAAGAAAACCTGCAGGCGGGCAGTATCGTGTCCGTGCCGTTGCACACGGCGCTCAAAGAAGCGGTTATCCTCCGCCAAACACATAAGCCCGAGTTTGAGACCGCCTCGATCGCTTCGGTGAGTGAGCGGTTTTATGCTCCCGAGCAGATAGAGTTGGCAAAATTTATTGCTGAGTATTACTTCTCTTCGCTGGGGGAGGCGATCAGTCTCTTTCTCCCTTTCAGGAAGCAAAGAGAAGTGAATAGTGAGAAGTTAATAGTGAATAGCGGAAAGGTTCCGACATTAACGGACTCGCAGCAAAACGCCTACGAAGCGCTGATGCAAAAAGACAAAGCGCTACTTTTTGGGGTGACGGGTTCGGGGAAAACGGAGATTTTTATCGCGCTCATGGCGCAGATGCTGTGTGAGGGTAAACCATCGATCTTTTTGATGCCGGAGATCTCGCTTACGCCGCAGATGGAAAAGCGTTTGCGGGCGTATTTCGGTGAACAGGTTGCGATGTGGCACTCAAAGCTGACCAAGAAAAAAAAAGAGTCTATCCTCGAGGATATCTACAGCGGCAAAGTACGCATCGTCGCAGGGGCGAGGTCCGCGCTGTTTGTGCCGCTTAAAGATGTGGGGCTCATCATCGTGGATGAAGAGCATGACGACAGCTATAAAGCGATGACGCGCCCGCGCTACCATGCCAGAGACGTAGCGGTACTGATGGGAAGCAGGCTGGGCGCCAAGGTGGTGCTGGCTTCTGCTACGCCCAGTGTAAGCACCTACTGCAAGTACGATGTCGTGAGGCTGGAAAATGCCTATATCCAAACAAAAAAAACATACCGTTTTATACCCGGTGACAGCATCAATACACCCATACTGGGTGCCATAGAAAAACACTTCAAAGCCAAAGACCAATCCCTGCTTTTTTTGCCCACAAGGGGCAATTTCAAGTATCTCTACTGCGAAAAATGCGGAAAGACGCACCTGTGTCCGTACTGTTCGGTGGGCATGGCGCTGCACCGAAACAAACGGCATCTCAAATGCCACTACTGCAACTTCACCGAAGCGATACAAGATACGTGCACCTACTGCGGGCATCAGCCGCTCAAAAGCGAACGCATGGGTACGGCCGAAGCGATCGAGGTGATAGAAAATGCGATCGATGGCATCACGATAGAGCAGTTTGACAAAGATGCCATCACTACGCCCAAAAAACTTGAGCAGGCGCTGAAGCGTTTTGAAAGCGCGCAAAGCGACCTGCTGCTGGGAACACAGATGCTCAGCAAAGGGCACGACTATGCCAATATCACTTTAAGCGTGATCATGGGGCTTGACTATATCCTGGGATTGGCCGATTACCGTGCCAGAGAGCGGGCGATGAGCCTTCTCTTTCAGATCGCAGGACGCAGCGGGCGCGCCAAAGAAGCGGAAGTGGTCGTTCAGACGGGCGATGCGGAATTTTTTCAAAGCTATCTGGAGGATTATGAGCGGTTTATCAAGGATGAACTGGATTTTTTGAAGATGGCACACTATCCGCCTTTTGCTTCGCTCGCACGCATCCTCATCGCCCACAAAGACGAAAGCAAAGCCGCCAAAATCGTTTTGGATACCGTCACAAAGCTTAAAGCGTTTGAGGAGGTGCAGATCGTAGGGCACGGCAAGGCGCCCGTGGAGAAAATAGCGGGCAAGTATCGGTTTGCTGTTTTGCTGAGAGCAGAAAACAGAGTACCTTTGCTCAAAGCGCTGCACGGCGTGGATCGGCGCGAGATAGAGATCGATATGGACCCGGTCGAATTTTCTTAGAAAATTCGAAGTGAATAGTGAAAAGTTAATAGTGAATAACGATAGTTTTCGGTAAAATATTTTTTATGAGTATACTGGCTGAGAAAAGTTATAAGTTTGCTATCCGTATTGTCAAGTTAAATGTGTATTTGAAAGATGAGAAAAAAGAGTATACGCTGAGTAAGCAATTGCTTAGGTCGGGTACTGCAATAGGTGCTCTTGTTTCTGAAGCACAATATGCACAATCAAAGGCTGATTTTATCAATAAACTTTCTATTGGACTGAAAGAAGCAAATGAAAGCAGATATTGGATCAGGCTTCTTAAGGATTGTGATTACTTAAATGATAGTATGGCAAACAGCATTTACTCAGATGCAGAAGAGCTTATCAAAATATTGACGAGCAGTATCAATACAACCAAAGAGAAAAATAATGATCATAGATAAAAAGCACACCAAGTGTGCATACAAAAACTATTCACTATTCACTATTCACTATTCATTTTTGGAGGAGGCTCGATGAAAGAGCGTTACCCAACCAAAAAGATCTATGTCGGCAATGTAGCCGTAGGCGGCGATGCGCCCATCTCGGTGCAGTCGATGACTTACAGCGATACGCACAATGTCGCAGCGACGGTGGATCAGATTAACCGGCTGCATTTCGCCGGAGCGGATATGGTGCGTGTGGCAGTGCCTGCGATGGAAGATGCGCTGGCGCTTAAAGCGATCAAAGAGCAGATCTCGCTGCCGCTCATCGCCGATATCCATTTTAACTACAAGCTCGCACTCGAAGCGGCCAAATGGGTGGACTGCATCCGGTTTAACCCCGGCAATATCGGGGAAAAAGGGCGCATCAAAGAGATCGTCAAAGCGTGTCAGGAGCGTACTTTGCCTATACGCATCGGGGTCAATGCGGGTTCGCTTGAAAAAGAGTTTGACCAAAAGTACGGCGCAACGGCAGAAGGGATGGTGGCGAGCGCGGAGTACAATATCAAATTTTTGGAAGATTTGGGATTTACCGACATCAAAGTTTCTCTGAAAGCTTCAGATGTAGACAGGACTGTGGATGCCTACAGGATGCTGCGGCCCAAAAATAACTATCCGTTCCATTTGGGGGTGACTGAAGCGGGTACGATCTTTCATGCGACGATCAAATCCGCCATCGGTCTGGGTGCGCTTTTGCTTGACGGGATCGGCGATACGCTGCGCGTGTCGATCACCGGAGAGCTTGAAGAGGAGATCAAGATAGGGCGCGCGATCCTTAAAGATTCCGGACGGGTCAAAGAGGGGCTCAATATCATCTCCTGCCCCACCTGCGGGAGGATAGAAGCCGATCTGGTCAGCGCCGTAGCGGAAGTAGAAAGAAGAACGGCGCACATTACTACGCCGATGGATGTCTCGGTGATGGGATGCGTGGTCAATGCCATAGGCGAAGCCAAACATGCCGATGTCGCCATCGCATACGGAAAAGGTATGGGGATGGTTATGGTCAAAGGCGAAGTGGTGGCAAAACTTCCCGAAGCCGAGCTGGTGGACCGATTTGTCGAAGAAGTTGAAAAGTTTGCGAAGCAAAATGCTGAATGAATAACTAATAACGAATAGTGAATAGTTTTGGTATGCTTCCGTATCAGGAAAGCTTTTATTTTAAAAGGTTAAAGAAATGCATCATATAAAAGTTTTACAGTGTAAAACAAACAATCACTATTCACTATTCACTATTCACTATTCACTTACACCGGAGGTGTATTGATGGAAAACATGTACAACCTCAATATCGAAAGAGCAGTGCTTTCGTCAATCATCTTTGATCCCCAAACCTATGAGGAGATTGCAGCCAAACTCAGACCTCATGACTTTTACCTTCCGTTTCACCAGTATCTGTTTGCGGCGATGGAGGAACTGAGCAAAGAAGAAAAGCCCATTGATGAAGAGTTTTTACGCTCAAAGCTGGTCTCAAAAGGCAAATTTGATGAAATTGCGATGCTGGATCTGCTCTCGGCAAATCCCATCACCAACACTGCGGCCTATCTTTCTGAGATCAAAGCCAAATCAAGCAAACGCGCGCTGGCGACGTTGGCAACCGAGATCAAAAAAGTGACGATGGAGGACGATCTTCCCGCCGAAGAGATCATGAATCTTGTGGAGAAAAAACTCTATGAGATCACCCAAAACAGCACCGATGAAGATTTTAGAGAATCCAAAGAGATCGCTTTTGCGATGATGGAAGAGATCGAACGGCTTAAAGCCTTGGGCAACTCCAGGCTGATAGGGACAGATACGGGCTTTAAAAACCTCAATGAAAAAACATCAGGATTTGGCAAGGGGGATTTGGTCATCATTGCTGCACGGCCTGCAATGGGTAAAACAGCCCTGGTGCTCAATATGGCACTCAGAGCCATCGAACGCAATGAAGGGGTAGCATTTTTTTCACTGGAGATGCCTGCTGAGCAGCTGATGCTCAGAATGCTCTCAGCCAAAACCTCTATCCCGCTTCAATCTCTGCGTGTAGGCGATTTGCTCGATGAGCAATGGAGCCAGCTTTCTGCAGCCGTAGATGAGCTCTCGCGAAAGAAGCTTTTTGTAGATGACGGAGGATACGCTACGATCCACCATGTGCGAAGCAAACTGAGAAAACTCAAAGCCAGACATCCGGAGATCACGCTCGCAGTGATAGATTACCTTCAGCTGATGAGCGGCGAAGGCAGAGAAGGGCGTCAGCAGGAGGTTTCAGAGATCTCCAGAGGGCTCAAACAGCTTGCCAGAGAATTGCAGATCCCTATCGTGGCGCTTTCACAGCTCAACCGGTCGCTTGAGTCCAGGGAAAATAAACGTCCGATGCTCTCTGACCTGAGAGAATCCGGAGCGATAGAACAGGATGCGGATATCATTTTGTTTGTGTACCGCGACGATGTCTACCGTGAGGCCAAAGAGAAAGAAAAAGAGATGAAAGCCAGGGCCGAGGGCAAAGAGTACAGCAGTGATTTTAGAAAAAAACCCGAAGAAGAAGCGGAGATCATTATCGGAAAACAAAGAAACGGACCTACAGGCACGGTGGAGCTGGTCTTTCAGAAAAAATACACCCGTTTTGTCGATGCTTCGCACTCTCCGGCTTTTGAAGTTGTCTATGAAGACAGCAACGTGGATATGCGCGAAGGGCACATTGAGATACCCCACATCTAGACTTTTGGTATGCGATTAGAAAAACCGAAACTCTTTCCCGACAATAAAGCCTTTATCGGGGTAATGGGCCTTTTGATTGTTTTGTTGTCGGTGCGCCTTGCTTTTCTTTATCAGGAGTATCAGGCCTTTATCCATAAACCTTTTTTCTATACCCATGCAGAGGTGCTGTTATCTTACTCCAAAAGCAAGAACGGCAAAACGTATCAGGTGCTGAAGCTTCGCAGCGATGAAGGGTTGACATTTTATACCACCAATTATCAAAAAAAAGATTTTCAACATACCAAAGTGCGCCTGCAGCTTTTACCTGACGGGCGGATCACTTTTTGGGGTTATCTGGGAACATTTTTTGTCAAGAGCCGTATCAAAACTATAGAGCATCTTCCCAAGACAGTTAAAGACGGTCTGCTGCAAAAAGTGGCGTCACAGCACCAAGACGGTCTGCTCGGCTCTTTTTACAATGCTATCTTTTTTGCCACCCCTTTAGATCAGGCACTCAGGGAAAAGATCAATATGCTTGGGGTGAGTCACCTTGTGGCACTCAGCGGATTTCATCTGGGGATACTGTGGGGGATCGTGTACGGGCTGTTGTTATTGCCGTACAGCATCGCACAACAACGCTATTTTCCCTACAGGCATGCGTTGTTTGATGTGGGGCTGGTGAGTATCGTGTGTCTTGGGGCGTATGTATGGTTTGTTGATTTTCCTCCCTCTTTGGTGCGTTCGTATGCGATGGTGTTTGCAGGATGGGCCGTTTTGCTTTTGGGAGTTGAACTGCTTAGCGTTACATTTTTGACAACGATTGTGGGGGTGCTTTTGGTGCTTTTTCCTTCTTTGTCGGTTTCTTTGAGTTTCTGGCTTTCTGTAGCGGGTGTGTTTTATATATTCTTGGTGCTGCGTTATACCAAAAATATTGATAAGCGGATCGTGACTTTGTTGGTAATTCCTCTGGGTATCTTTGTGCTGATGCTGCCTGTGGTGCATGCCATTTTCGGAATGACAACCCCTTATCAGCTCCTTTCTCCGCTGCTGTCGCTGCTGTTTGTTCTTTTTTATCCTTTGGTGATGGTGCTGCATCTTTTGCAGTGGGGCAGTATGCTGGATGGGCCTTTAATGCGGATCTTTAATCTTCCTGAAGGCGGCAAAGAGATGCTTTTGCCGTTATGGATCTTTGGTATCTATCTTTTGCTTTCTTTGGGTGCAATTTGGAGCAGGCGCTTATTTTTAGCTGCTTTAGGCGGAGCAACAGGGTACGGAGTTTACCTCTTTGTTTGACCGGTGCCTCCCATAATGTAAACACTTGCCGCTCAAATATGTTCTATCTCTTCTTCTTTGTTGAGCAGATCGCAAAATTTTAACCCGTGAAGAAAAATCGCCCAGGAGATATAGATCCACAAAAAGAAAAAGAGCAGCGTGCTGATGCTGCCGTAGATACTGGTGTAGGTTTTGTTGTAAAGAACATAAAAAACAAAAGCATTTTTTGAGGCATACCATACCAAAGAAGCGATAAAAGAACTGATGATGGCAGCGGAAAATTTGATACGGGTGTTTGCAGAAAGCTGGTAAGCGGTGTAAAAGATCATCCATACAACAAAATAAGGCAAAAAGCTATAGAGATGAATAGCGCTGGTGATACTGTTTTTGTCGAGATAGGTTTGTATAAAATCAGAAAGGCAGAATGAACTTCCCATCATTGCAGGAATAAGCGCAAGAAGCAAAAGATAGGTCTTGATCGCACTCCATGCGGTCCGAGTGGGCACATTAAAAATAGCATTGACGATATAGTCATAGTTTTTAAAAAACATAATGGCTGCAAATGTCACGTAAAGAGCCCCGACAGAGCCCAATTCGTCCGAATTTGCCATAAAGGTATCGATATAGTCTATGAGCTCTTTGGAGTCTGCAGGCATGAGATTTGAAAATAAAAGCGATTTAACATTGTCATACATGGAGTCAAACAAAGGCAAAGTGGTAAAAACAAAAAAGAGAATCACCATAAGAGGGATAATCGAAAAGAGCGTGCTCCAGCTGAGGCTTGATGCATAATGTCCCAATTTGTCATCAAACAAATCTTTGAAAAAATCACGGATAAAAACATAGTAGTATTTTAAAAGGGATCTCATGAGAGATCCCTTTTAGTGAAGCGTGAAGCGTGAAGCGTGAAGCGTGTCAGTATGCATTGTTTTGGAACGCTTTTATTGAATAAAATAGAAAGATAATTTCTTTTCAATAATTTTTCATTTTTCATTTTTCATTTTTCATTTTAAAAAGGCAAACGCCTTTTTAATTTGGCAGTCCCATTTTCCCAGGATTTAAGATGTTATTGGGGTCAAAGGCATTTTTGATCTCTTTAAACAAAGCAAGTTCTTCTTCGTTAAAAGCGATATTCATAAAAGGCGCCTTGCTCGTGCCTATGCCGTGTTCTCCGCTCAGTGTGCCGCCCATCTCGACGACTAGTTCAAAAATCTCTTGTATGGCATGATGTCCTTTTTCCAGCAACTCTTCGTCGGGATTGTCCAGCATGACATTGACATGAATATTGCCGTCTCCCGCATGTCCAAAGCACGGCACTTTAAATCCATACTTCTTGCCGACGGCATAGATACGTGTGAGTGCTTTGGGCAGCATACTTCTTGGCACAGAGATATCTTCATTAAGCTTTTTGTTTCCAAAGATGGTGATGGAGGGAGAAGCATTTCTTCTGGCATACCATAACTCTTCCCTTTTGGCCGCATCATGAGCCACAATAAATTCCTGCGCCCCGTTTTCTTTGAATGATTTCTCCAGGATTTCCAGCTGAAAAGAGACTTCCTGCTCCACATTGCCATCCACATCCCCTATAAGAAGCGCACCGGCTTCTTCGGGAAGATCTACGCCTAATTTTTCTTTGACCGCATGGACAACCAAACTGTCTAGAAATTCCATTGCCACCGGATTGGCTCCGGCGGCAAGTGATTTAAAGACAGCATTCATTGCCGCCTCCACAGAGGGAAAAATTCCCATGTAGGCTTTGGTGAATTTAGGTTTGGGAATAAGCTTAAGGGTGATTTCGGTTATGACGGCAAGGGTTCCTTCGCTTGCGATAAGAATGCCTGCAATGTTGTATCCTGCCACATCCTTGATCGTTCTTTTTCCCGCACGGATGATATCGCCGTTTGGACGTACTGCACGCAGCGCCATCACATAATCTTTTGTAATGCCGTATTTGGCGGCACGCATACCCCCTGCGTTTTCACTTACATTTCCTCCAAGCGAAGAGTACTGCTCGCTGGCCGGATCGGGCGGATAAAAAAGGCCTACAGCCTCTACCGCTTTTTGCAAATCCATGTTGATGACCCCGGGCTGCACTACCGCAACCATATTTTCCATGTCTATCTCAAGGATTTTATTCATGTGTTTTTCCATAGCGAGCGTGATACCTCCCTGAGTCGGAAGAGCACCGCCTGTAAATCCTGACCCTGCACCGCGGGGTGTGATAATGATATGATGGGTATTGCAGTATTTTAAAATTTCGCTGACATCTTTCTCATCTCTGGGAAAAACAACGGCATCAGGCTGAAATCGCGTACGCGTCGCATCATAGCTGTAAGCGATAAGATGTGCTTTGTCACTATAGACATTTTCTTGACCTACAATTTCTTTCAACACCTCTATATGTTTGGCCTCTAACATGATTTTCCCCTTATTGCAAACGGTTATATGAGCCAACTGCTGAAGTTAACACAGCGTTAGCGTAGTTTTTTGGGCTTGGCTCAAAAAGCGTTCTCATCATCCAATGCGCCCAGTCGCATGAGCCAACTGCTGAAGTTAACACAGCGTTAGCGTAGTTTTTTGGGCTTGGCTCAAAAAGCGTTCTCATCAAATGGATCCCATAGTTTGGTAATAATTTCCCTCTTTGCTGCCAAACCATCCTGATTTTATCTCGTCAAAGTGCATGAAAAAAGGATACTGTCCTTGTACAGGCATTCCGCTTAGAGCTTTTTGTCCGACAATCTTGCCTGAAAAAGGGTCAAGCAATACTGCACGATCTTTATGCATAATGCATACAAGGCCTACTTGATACATTTCGGCAAATTTTGCAAGATTCTCTTTGGTCGGGATATCGTCACCTTCTTGGGAGAGAAACAGGGCATACAGATCCGGATGTACCCATGTTTTTGGGTATTGCGAAGTCATTTTGCTGTAGGTTTGGGTATCGGGAGCCAAGAGTAAAACGTTGTCATAGAGATATCCGCCGATCACTTTATCGTTGGCGTGTACGGCAGTTTTGATGCCGGGAAGACTATCGTGATGTATGATAGGCGTATCAACAAGCACAGCACTTCCTTGGGAAGAAGTTTGGGTTGCACGATGAGTAACTGTCTGAAGATTGTCACTGTAGGTATGAACGACTACTCCGCTCATGCCATTGATGGGAAATGGCTGGTTTAGCGTAATACCTTTTTTCCCAACACTCGAAACAGTTGTTTGTACCGTCGGCGGGAAAAAATCTGCAAAAAGCGGCAAGGCAGTCAAAAGCAATAGGGCTATTTTACGCATAGCGAATCCTTTATAATATAGAATGGAGTAGATTATACAAGTAAAATATTAAAAGTCTATTGAGATATGCCGATAGCCATAACGCAGAGGCTCCCTTTAGTTATTTAGGCTATAATAATATTCCAATAAAAGGAGCACAATGAAATACCTCATAGTATGGATGTTGATGATGCACATTTTATTTGGAGCAAAAGTAACGTATGAAAAATGGGAAAGCGGCATAAGTTTTTCTCAGTATTTAAGTTCACGCAATGTTTCAACAGCATTATTGAATTCTATTTCAGAAGAAGATCAGACTTTTCTTTCGGATATTCGCAGCAATTCCCGCTATTATGAAGCCAAAGATGCAAACGGTACATTGCAGCACGCGCTTATTCCGATAGGCAAAGAGATGCAGATTCATCTTTACAGACAAGAAGGCGGGTATGGTTTTGATATTATTCCTATCGAATATAAAGAAAATGATTATTATGGAAAAGTCGATATTAAAAACAACCCTTATACGGACACCATCGAAGCCGTAAATCAACACAACGTAGCCAAGAGGGTCAGCCAAGCCCTAAAGGGTGTTGTGAATACAAAAAAATTTCATCCGGGAGATGAGATCGATTTTGTTTACAATCAAAGGACGCGACTGGGCAAACTCACTCAAATGCCCAACATAAAAGTAGTTAGAGTGGTTATGGGCAGCAAGGAACAGTTTATTTATGTGGATGAAGAGGGTGACGGTTATGATGATACCCAAAAATCAATCTCTTATCAGATCACAGGAAAGAAAAAAATTGTTTACACACGCCGGGTTCCTGCTTCCAGGCAGGAGGCTGTTTTTGGCATGCCTTTGCATAATGTACGTGTTACTTCGGGTTTTTCTTACAGAAGATGGCACCCTGTT
>JAJPEU010000006.1 GCA_021166685.1 Sulfurovum sp.
AAAAGAAAAGGATTAAAAATGAAAACATTAGAAGAGTTTCAATCCCCTAGAAATCGGGTCATGTTGTAATAAATATGAGGTGCGCGATGAGTAGGAATGTCGGTTTCAATCCCCTAGAAATCGGGTCATGTTGTAATTATGATAAACAGATGTAATAATCCAACAAATGTGTTTCAATCCCCTAGAAATCGGGTCATGTTGTAATTTTGATGCTAATGGCGAAATCATAAGTAAGCTAGTTTCAATCCCCTAGAAATCGGGTCATGTTGTAATCGATGCTAGTAGGTATGACGAAATTGGTAAATTGTTTCAATCCCCTAGAAATCGGGTCATGTTGTAATAGACCAAGAAGGAAACAAGGTAGCTACCATGTTTGTTTCAATCCCCTAGAAATCGGGTCATGTTGTAATATGCACACATCAATTAAAACACCAGATAGAGGAGGTTTCAATCCCCTAGAAATCGGGTCATGTTGTAATGTGAGGTTCCGTACATCATAGAGGAAGAAAATATGTTTCAATCCCCTAGAAATCGGGTCATGTTGTAATTTGCTTCCAGTAGGTCTTCAAGTTGCAGGGCAAGTTTCAATCCCCTAGAAATCGGGTCATGTTGTAATCCTCTTCCTTGAGGAGAAGAAAAAGCCGAATACCGTTTCAATCCCCTAGAAATCGGGTCATGTTGTAATATAGATGAAGAAAGCGTGCCTTTCTTCTTAGAAGTTTCAATCCCCTAGAAATCGGGTCATGTTGTAATAAGGATTATAACCCTTAACAGTCCTTGGCTATAGTTTCAATCCCCTAGAAATCGGGTCATGTTGTAATGCAATAGCAAAATTTAAAGATATTACCAATAATAAGTTTCAATCCCCTAGAAATCGGGTCATGTTGTAATAAGTTCCTTACCATTTAGAGGAAGAAAATGTAGTGTTTCAATCCCCTAGAAATCGGGTCATGTTGTAATATGGAAAGAGATGGAAAGAGAGGGAAGTCCCTTATGTTTCAATCCCCTAGAAATCGGGTCATGTTGTAATCCTCAACAGTCCTTACCTATATGGTAAGGACGGGTTTCAATCCCCTAGAAATCGGGTCATGTTGTAATTAAAGTGCAAAAGTATACAGCTATACTTACCGGTTTCAATCCCCTAGAAATCGGGTCATGTTGTAATACAAGAGAGCTAGCTAATGAGTTAGCAGTCAAGTTTCAATCCCCTAGAAATCGGGTCATGTTGTAATTCCAAAGGCTTGAAAAGCTAAAGAGCTTGAAGCGTTTCAATCCCCTAGAAATCGGGTCATGTTGTAATATGAAGCTCAAGAGCAAAGAGATAAATACATGGTGTTTCAATCCCCTAGAAATCGGGTCATGTTGTAATCTCGGCTATAGGAGCGCTTTATTAAAAAACAAAGGTTTCAATCCCCTAGAAATCGGGTCATGTTGTAATATCCATCTCAGTGCAGTAAATAGGCAATCTTCATTCTTAGATATTTCTTAAATGTTTTTTTTAAGTAAATATTAAGTGCAGATACCACGATAAACTCCTTTTTTGAGAAGATTAAATTCTTAAAAATTTCTTTAATGTTTAACAAAAAAAATTTAAAGACGCTTGTTTTTTAAAATTGATTATACCGCTTTATGCTTATGTTCATATAAATAGCGATAGATCTCTTTTGCTTTGGCCGTGCCTACGATGCCTGAGCTTTCTTTTGAGTAAAGAAATCCGTTAAAGTTTACACCATACCTTTTGCCATTATAGAGTATCTCCGGATAAGAGTTGTTTGCTATATCTGCCCTCATGGATCTGCGAAATTCGTTTATAAAGTTGTAAAAGTCATAATCATGTCTTTTTTGCATAGGTGGTTTTGGTTGCGCATCTAATATGGCTTTTATCTCTCTTAGCTCATGCAATATCTCTTCAAAACATTGAGATTTTTGCTCTTCTTGTTTGAAAATATTTTCTATTTTTTCAAAAACGTTCATGAAAATACTCCTATTTGATAATATTGAAAGTGTCCAGATCCACGCCGCTTTCAAGAGCGATCGAATTTTTTATGTCTATGTGGTAGATGCGTATATCGTCTTCTTCCTCATCAAGGAGAGAGTTTAGTTCATCCACAAGCACAATGATATTTTCCTGTGAAGCGTTTGGATAGAAAAAAACAGACTTTTGTATGCGAAAGGCATACTTTTCTAAGTATTTTGCTATCTTTTGCAGCCGTTTTGTATCGGCAATGTCATAGCATATGACAAAATCCTGCCTTAACATCGTTCCAACTTTATAGTCGCCAGTATATAGCCGTGATGGTCTATAAAAAAGAGTTCGAAAAAAGAAGCCAGCTTTAGCATCTCCGAAGGCGTGATAAGAATGGTTTTGTTGATATAAAGCTCTTTGATATGGCGAAAACCTATCACGGCGCTGTTTGTATTTGATGTGACTATCATATGGTCCGAGTAGATTTTTATCTTGGACGACGGGTCTTTAATGATGAGTGTCGTTTTCATGATGTATCATCTTTTTTAGGTTGGATATCTCTTCATCAAGAAGCGGCTGCAGAACTTCACATAGCGCCAAAAAGTGGCTCCATACTTTTTTTCTGCCTTCAAACTTCAGGTAAACTCCCCCTTTTTTTGAGAAGTCGCTTTGTTCCAGGACATTGTTTTTGAAGAGTTGGAGCACTGCTTCATTTATGTGAGAGCGGAAGATCTCCAGCAGATCTGATGAGAGGGCGTTATGCTCTCGAAAAGGTTTATGCAGATAACCGATGCTAGGCTCAAACCCATACCCTATGAGTTTAACGGTTATGATGTTGTAGTAGAGCGAGTACCAGTAAGAAAGCAGTGCGTTGACAGGGTCAAGCGGAGGCTGCTTGGAGCGTTTTGACTTGTGCATATTTTGCGGCAAAAGTGAAAAGTACGCTTTAAAATATCTGGCTGCAAACGCACCCTCTATGCCCATAATCTCATCTATAGAGTTGGCCTCTTGTATGTTTTTCAGCTCCTCTGAAGCATCCACGGGTATCTCGTTTTTTTGCAGTTGACGGGCGTGTGAACGTATCTTTTTGGATATAAACTCTTTTGCAAAGAGCAAATGGTTTTTGTGTGCATGGTACTGGGCGAGTTTTATCTCGGCATTTTTTGTGTTCGCACTGCTTATAAGAGAGAAGTTATCATTTGAATGAGAGATAAGAAGTATAGAGATATCGGCGGCTGTCAGCTTTAAAATATCGCTTGTTTTGAGTGTTGCCCTGTGGTTTAGCACAAGCAGGTCTACAAACTTGAAGGGGATGGATTGCTGCTCTACCTTTATGGCGTTTGAGTCAATGTTGATACTGACATCTTTTTTGTCTATAACGACTGTTTTCATAGTATGATGATTCCTTTATCTTCAAATGTCGTGTATTTTGCTTTTCCCAAAAGAATGGGCTTGCCTAAAAATCTGATAATGTTTACTTTGTCTTCATCTTTTGTGATGTTTTGCAGTTTTGAAATCAGCTCGCTTAGATAAGAAGCGCTCAGCGGAGCTTCCAGTGCAGAACGCTGTCCTCCAAGAGAAAACGAATACACCGTTTTTTTTACTTTCGGAAGCCGTCTTTCGTCGAAAACATCATAGGCTATAAGAAAGTTATACATGCTCGCCGTAATTAAACAGATTGATATGTGCGCTTTTATAGGTTTTAACATACGCAAAAAGTTTTTCAAGAGTTGCATCCCCTATGCCTTTGATCCGCAAGAGCCCGCTGAGAGAGTTGATGTCTTCTCTTTGAATAGATTCTTTTATCATCTTCAGCTTATCGATCCTGATTTTGGAATCACGTTTGAGAGTTTCCAGATCAATCTCTTTTAGAACGGATCTAAAGCTTTCGTATAAATCATCTTTTGCAGAGGGATCAAAACTCCAAATCTCGATATCTATATCACACCCCGTCAGATAGCTTTTCATTATCTCCAGCGATCTTGAAGCCTTGATGCCGCCTTTGTCTGCACCAAGAAGCGGAAATGCGATAGAGCGGATATTTTTTTCTTTATAAGTAGCTACAAATTTTTGCAATCCTTTATGAAGATACTCTTCTTTGGATGGATATTTCCAGTCATATTTTGTGGGAAAATTCAATATACAGGTATATGACGATGTGTCGTTTTGTGTACCATACAGCCACAGGCTGCCTATGTTTAGCTGTTTCTTTTCACAAAGGGCTTTGTATTTTTGAAACATTTCCGGCTCTCTCAGCCTAAACTCATACGCAATCCCGGCACCCATGACGCCTACGCAATTGACCGTGTTGACGATCGTCTGTGAAGATGTCGTAAAGATGTTTCCGTGTTTTTCGATTATCATTTTTTTTCCTTAAGCAAAAAAAATATTCGGTTTGACCAATATTTGTTTTGAAGAGAGATTGTATCTGGAGATCAGGTATTTTTGCATCTGTATATTTTTTACAAAAATCCCCATTAAATCTTTCATAGATACCATGTTTTGCACTAAAACTTCAGCCATCATCACCTCTTTTACCTCTTGCTCGTTTGGAAGCCCTGCCCATGTAGTACTCCAAACATAATCCCAGTTGACAGTTTCAAGTTGATTGGTATCAGATAAAAACCTGACTCTGCCGGTAGCGGCATTTCTATCGGTAAAAATAGTACCTTGCTGCTGCATGATTTTTTTACTAAAAGCCAAAACAACGATATCTTCATTTTTATTTTTATACATCATAGCATTTCTTGGATTGAAATAAAAAGGAACATAATCGTGAATCTTACGATAATGTATCGTTTCTATTTTATCTCTGCGGCTGTTAACATCCGTATTGCTGATATCTTTCTTTTTATACGGGTTATTGTGCGCGAGCAGCCCATGCTCAAAAATGGAATCCAGATTATCAATGTGTGTCATGTGGTCAAGTGAGCCGATATGAAACTTTTTTACGATATCCATTATTTTCCTTTGGTAAAGATTTACCAAAAGTATAGAAAAATAAATAGTCATATTTTGACTAGTAGTTATGGATTTTATATGATTTGTGTGAGTAGGCTTTTTTGCTCTTGACTACTCTTGAGACCGGATTAAATCCCAAAATTACCCTATTCTTGACTTGATTTGTTGTTTTTCTGACGGTTGTTTTTTTCATGTAATACTCCATTTTTTGGAAATATTACACTTTTATATAGTCATATAATGTCTAATTGTAATTTTGTAGCGCTTGTGAGAGTTTGTGTACGAATTCATCTTTCAGCTCTTGCGGCTCTAAAATGGCGATATCCGGAAGCCATCTTTGCACAAGAGGCAGGATCTCAAGAGGCTGCGTGTATTCGAGCGTAAAGATGACGCTGCCGTCTACTTCTTTTTTGAGAAATTGTTGAGATAAAAGAAAGAGTTTCATATCTTTGTCGAAATATCTTGCTATATTTGGGTTTGCTTTAAGCCGTGCTACTTTTTTGTGAGCGCCAAAAAGCGTCATGGAGTTTTGGACTTTATCCAAAAACGCAAGGTGTTCTTCGACTGATGAGGGTTGAAATGAGCCTATTTTGGCAGCGTACTTCACCTCTTCGATGAAAGAGATACGCCCAAAGCGGAGTTTGTCCTCTTCATCCACAAAAGCGATATACCAGTTATTATCCATAAAAATGAGCTTGAGACATTTGAGGTTGTCGTGGGCAGTTTCATCATACGTAAATTTTATTTTTCTATACTCTCTGTTTTTCACCCCGTCTCGCAGACGCCTAAATACTTCCCGCGACTCAAGGGTAGCGATATCCTCAAAGGGGGAGTTTTTGAACCGGTAAACATGGCGGTTTTGGTTGGTATAGGCTTCAAGCTCTTTAAATATCTCAGGATCGGCGTCATGCGCCATGTTAAAAAGCCAACCTAACTCATGAGAGTTTTTGAAAGTCTCCGTGAAAAGATCGATGGGGCGGATGAGTCTATAAGTCTTTTTTTTGCCGTTTTTTTCGCAAACTACGCTGTCAAATGCGATTGAGAGTTCATGAAGGAGTCTATTGATCTGTTTTTGGCCCAGTTCTAAGGATTCTTGAATCTCTTTATTGTACGGATCTGCAAAACCTTTTTGCTCAAGTTCTCGGATAATAAAAAGGTATTTTTCAAATGTCGAAAGTTGGGACATAGCTACTGCTTGAAATAGGATTCAAAAGTTGTAAGAAAAGTTTCAAGCCTTTGAATATCTTGCATTACTTTATTTTTTCTATCGTTAATTTGATGTGCAATGCTATGTCTGACACTAGATACACTATCTAAGTTTTCATTTTTTTTATCTTTATTTTCTAAAAAATATTTATTATATGGATAATCTATTCTTCCCTTAGCTTCATCACGAATCTTTTTATCATTAATATTTTGTCCAGGAAATTTTATTTCACAAGTCTTTGTAACTACTGCTTCAAAAAGTGCAATATAGCTCTGCGCATAATTTTTGTTTCTATAAAACCACTTTGCAAGTGCATACTGAAAATCTGACATTTTTTCGTGATGAAGCTCTTCGATCAGTTTTAAAATTTCCGGAACCAAAAGAGCTACTATTTTATTGCTAGACGTTTTAATTGAATTTATTTTTTTACTTGCTGTTTCAATAAACTGTTTCATAGCTCCCATGTTTGCCATTGATATCATATTGTTTAAATTTGAAAATGTGTTATAAACATTGGCTTCAATACCAATATCATTCAATACTTTCACAAGAGGGTCAAAGTCAGAGTATTTTTTAATCGCATCGATCGCTTTGATCCACTCTTGTAGTTCTAAAAGAATTTTTAGATCTACTATCGGGGTAATTTTTTGCGGGTGTTCATAACTATACTCATACATGCCATAAAATACCCCTGCTACTTTGAAGTTTTTATCAGAAATAGAAGACGCAAACTGAGTCATAACATAAGACATAAGAGAGAGTGAGCGAAATGAGTGCGTTATATCAAGATAGACTTCATCCCCATCTTGTATATGCTCTGCAATCATTAAAAATTGTTCAAAATTTTTCCATAACTCATTTTCATCGAGTCCATAATCTATAATTAAACATTTTGAGCCAATAGGAAGAATTTCTTCAAATTGTTGCAAACAATCAATATCTATATTACTGCATTCTTTTTTATCAAAAAGTTCTTCAAGGTACTGATGATCATTGCCACCAAAAATTGTATACGCTTCATCCCATATTGATTTTTTGGTGCCGATTATAAATATTTTTTCTATATCAAAATGTTTATGCAAAGCATCTGCTATGAAAGAAGTTTCGTATGTTTTATTATCAATACTATACTTGGCTTTTTTATAAGCTCCATCTTTTTTTTCACCCGTTCCCAATGAACTTATCAATATTTTTGCCATTTATTCCTCCATTTCAAATTGTTCTAATTCACTCTGTGTAAGAATGATATAAAGTTCCTTTGCACTGCCTTTTTGTATATGTGCCAATGTGTCTAAGAACAGTACTTTTTTCATGCTGACTATCTCAAAGCGGTTTTTCGGATCTTTTTGAATCATGCCCAAAACCCCCAAAAGTTCACTCCTTGTGCAGTTTTTACGCAAGAGGCTTAAGCCCGTCTTTTTCTTTAGCTCTTCGACTTGAAAGTAGATTGCTATAGACTGCTCTTGTTTGCTGTATTCTGCATAGCCCCACATTGCAAACACGGCAAGGGCAACAGCTGCGCCTACATCCAATGCCCCGTAAAATTCTTCAAGCCAATCTATCTTCATATAGTGCGCTATAACCCCTGCACATACAATCAATAGATAAATAATCAACGGCAGCATATTTGCTATACTAAAAAATCTACTCATATTTTCTGTATCTTTCATGTTTGAATACAGACCTTTTTATTGTTTTGCCACCTTCTGTCGCTTCTACAACATTTCTTGAAGTAGTTGCATAAACAGGTATTGCACCTAAATTTTTTACAAAGTTTACAATCATATATGTTGCCCCAAAATCACCCTGAACAAGCACAAAATCATTTTTTTGGACATTTGCGTGTATATACTCTTTGATGGGCTGCAGGTAACATGAAAGGCTCTCTAGCTCCGGCGGGACATTTGACCAAAGATCTTGAAGATCTTTGGGGGGTGAGACAACCGCATTGCACGAAAGAGAAGCCTTTGCGTCGCTAAACTGCTCCGCTGTGAGTGTATGGTTGAAAAGAAGATATAATTTTTGCACTATTTTATTTCCATATTTTTTAAAAGTAGCCACTCGTAAATATTGACAATTTTTATCTCTATACCTTCAAATGCAACATCTTGGCTTTTATCTGTTGTGATCAAGAGGAGTTCTATGTTTTGTTGGTTTTGCAGCTCCTCTTTTGCTTTTACCAAAGCTCTAAGCTCTCTTTTGTATGTTTTTTCATCTTTGATAGAGTAGCTAACTTGCACAAGATGCGTTATGCGCTCTCTCTCTTTTACTAAAAAATCGACCTCATAGTTTTGCGCTGTTTTAAAGTAGTAAATCTCATCATGATCTCTTTTAAGCTCTAAAAAAACTATATTTTCGAGCATATCGCCTAGCTTTTTTCCTACTGCAAAAGAGACTCTTTGAGAGAGACCTGTATCTATTGAGTAGATTTTTTTTGGATTGCTTAGTTGTTTTTTATAAGACCAGTCAAAAAGAGGTAGTGCATCGATGACAAATGTATTTTGCAAATACTCAAAATAGCGGTTTGCCAAATCAAAAGAGACACCTAGATGATTTTTGATCTTAGTTATAGAGATCTGGTTCGATACAGAGGAGAGTAAAAAGATAGCTAACTGTTGGAGTGCTTGAAAATTATCAAGCTTGTATCTTGCGACAATATCTCTAAGCAGTATGGAGTCAAAATAATTTTTTAACTCACTGCTTTTGAGTTCAACATCATCTGTCAAGACAACCTTTGGAAAACCGCCAAACTCCATGTACTCTTCGAAATATCTCTCTATTGCTTGGTATTGCGAGAGAAGCTCATAAGGTGTTTTAACCGTTATATTTTTAAAAGATAAAAACTCTTTAAAGCTAAGCGGAAAGACCAGCACATCAAGATACCTTCCGCTGAGTGCCGTGCCAATCTCACGGCTTAAGAGTTTTGAATTTGAACCGGTTGCGTAGAGGTAAGAGCTTTGAAGCTCATACTCTTTTAAAAGCCACTTTTCAAAGTTATCTATATTTTGAATCTCATCTAAAAATATATAAGGCTTTTTATCCGGATTGATATAGTAGCGATATGCTTTTTTTATCTCTTCTAGCAGCTCCAATGAAAGAGCTGAAGCAAAACGAGGATCTTCAAGGTTTACAAAAAGTATCTCCTCTTTGGAGACACCATTTTTTAAAAGCATTTTGATATGGTTGAGAAGTATGGTGGACTTTCCGCTCCTTCTTACACCCTTTACAAATAAGATCTCATGAGAGTTAGATTTACGAAGCACTTCATCTTCATACTCTTTGCGTAAAAAACTATTTTTAAATGGTTTTGACCAGCAATTCCACTCGTCAAGCACCTGCAATATCTCTTCTTTCTGCATTATGTCTCTTTTTGTAGTTTATATTGAGTGATTATATCATAAAATCGGTCGGTATAGTGAGTTGTATTATTTCACTTTAAACCTACCAACTTTTTAACTTCCAAAGTTTTTTGATACTCTTTGTCTTTTTCAGGTTTTTTGCCCGTAGGCTTTTCTTTCCACTCTTTGTTTTCTTTCATCAACTTTTCAAGTAATTTCAGAGCCTCATCTCTAAACTCATCCAATTTACCATTTTTGATATTTTGTAAAATCAATGTCGTTTTAGGCATAGATTTATTTTGGATAGATAATTCATCAAGCTTTAACTCCAATGGAGATAATGAAGATAACCGTTCCTGCTCTAACTTCACTTTTTCTTCTGCTTCTTTTTGCTCTTGTAGCTTTTTTTGCTCTTTTGCGATACGCTCTTGCTCAGCTTTAAATTTCACTTCATTTAGTCTGTCGATAATCTCTTTTTGTCGCAAGACTCTCTCTTCTATCAAATCCAACTCAATAGATTTAAACTCTTTAAATTTGCTACGATATTCATCTTCATCAATAAACTCACACAAGACCCACCCAAATGAATGTAAATGATTACTATCTTTACTCTCTGAAAACTGCCAATAGGTTGTCTCTTGGGTTAAAATCGCATTTATCGTTAGACTTTTTCTATTTCTAACAAGATTTTCCAGTCTTGATGGTGTTTCGATAAAGTCTTTAGCATTTTGCCAATTCTCTTTTTCTTTAAGTTTTTTATCGTCGGATAATAACTCATATTTTGCAAACATCTCTTTTATATTGTCGTTTTCAAAATGACTTTTTTTGTATAATCTCTCAACTCTTTTTTCAGAATCATCTCCCTCTTCTCTTTTATTTTGAATTTGAGCTAACTTTACAAGAATCTTTCTCATACCATCAATTGTTACAGCTCTTGCTCCACTATGCTTACCAACGGATAATAAAAACTGATTTGGTTTAAGATTTAATTTTTTGGACTCTTTTTCATCATACAAAATTTTGTAATGTGCGTTACAAGCCTCTATTATTTTTTCTTTTGTAATCTTTTCGGCAATATCCAAACCATCGGCATTTTGAAAATCTTTTATAGTCAAATCTATCAAATATTCGCTATCTGTTGAATTAACCTCGATAAAGGTTGAAATTTCAGCATTATCATCAGTTTCAAATATCTCTTTATTTATTGCATATCCAATTTGAGATTTTGAATTTTGTGCTAAGGTATCTGAAATAGAAAGATTCTTAAACAACTTATCTTTATCAAAAAGATTTTCCAATTTTTGCTTACCATATTTTTTAAAAATAAACTCTTGATAAGCTGTTGAAATTGATCCTTTGATACTGCTACCACTCAAAAAAGTAGAAACATTATTAAGAAGTCTTTGGGTTTTTTGAATTTCAAATTTATTAAATACACTATGTGTATTTTTATTTTTTCCTTCAATCTGTACTTTTTTAGCTATATCTTTTTTGTATTTTTGTTCTACTGCCCAAGAAACAGGGATTTTGTTATAAGCTACTTTTTTAGCATTTTCTTTATTATCGATAATGAATCTATGCACCTTTTCAAAAAGTTCATATCCATTTTCACTTTCACTACTTGCAATCATACTGAATTGATTTTTCAAGCTTTGTGATAAACTTTGAACAAATAACATCTCATCAAACTCATACAAAAAACCACCATCAATTACATAGTTCGTAGGCTCATAACTCTCTCCAGTACCGATGTGGATAGGGGTAAGAGCTGTCAATTTTAATTTATAAGTTTTCATACTGCAAACTCCTTGTTGATGGGTAAAACGATACTATAACCTTGATGAACTGTGTTTTGATGCGTTGAGTGTCCTTTGATGGCTTTTCCTATATATGGTTTAGTGTAACTCTCATCAAAAACTACAATAGCTCCACTATCTGCCATCAAAATAGGTTTTTTAAATGGGTTTTTGTTTGCCAAATTTGCTCCATGTTTGCCAAATCTTGTAAAGGGTTCATAGTAGCAAGTTTTGATATTTTGCCCTTCAAGTACAGATGGAGAAAGTGTCATAAATGTTGTAGCACTTTTGGCATGTGGCACTTCTGTAAATAGATCAAAAGTAAAAAAGCCTTTGCCTGTGCTGGCATTTTTACCATAGCCCATTTGTGCAACTGTTGCGAGGGATTTTTCTAAGTCATTTAGTGAAAAATCATCACTCAATAAAAAATAAACATCTTGCGCACCTAAAGCACTCTCATCTTCACTATAGGGTGCAAATGCGCCACTATCATCAGTGGTAAAGGTTTTGTAATTGAGCGAGTTTTTGACTGTTGCTACAGTGCTACTTTTGTAGTCTGCCTCTTTGTCTGTTTTGGCATCTGCAAATTTTCCACTTTGCAAATCCTCAAGTGTGAGCCATATATTTTTGCGATTCTCTTTTTTTCTGCTTGCATCTTCACCAAGCAAAAAGCTAGGAAGCGATGGCTTTGGCATGTGGTTTGGTGCAAAGCCATCCGATACTACTAAAAAAGGCTCTTGCTCGTAATGTGCCAAAAGCGCTTCTAGTTTTGATTCGCCAAAAGTGTAGCGAATCGCCCAACAGAGCTGCCCAAAAAGTGTGTCGCCTTTGAGGGGAGTGGCAAAATTGGAGCTTGGGGTGATTGTTGTTTTATAAAGCTTCATTACTCACTCCACGAACGGTTTGTGAATGCAACCCTTCCATAACCACGGCTGCCATTACCGCCTAAGTAGTCATTTTCGACAAGTTCGAGTGCTTTTTCTACCATGGCTTTAAAAGCAGCTTCGTCATCCTCCTCAAGCACTTTTATACGAATAGAAAAATCAAACTTTACACCTGCTGGGACTCGTTCTGTTTGGCGAGGATTTTCAGCTGTGCCTTTTTGTCTGTTAATTACATTTTCATATTTAGCTTCACTTGTTTTTAAATTTCTGTCAAAAACCTCTTGAGATAGGAGCGCATCTCCGACACTCATGCGAGTGATTTGGGCAAAATTTTTGTCACTCTTGCCATTTCCAAAAAGTTTGAGTAAATTGAGTGCATCTTCTTTGTCTGGCTGCGGAATTTTTTCTAGTAATCCTGAATGAAAAACGCCACCATCTCCATAACCAACTAATCTATGATTCCATTCTAAAAGACTTCTCATCTTTCCCTTGAGGGAACTGCCTGGAATATAAGGCTTATCTGTATTGACATCTTTAATGACTTGGTTGTCAATGCCTCCTATTTTCATTGTATCGTCACCACCACCAATATGCAGACCGCTAAGTAGCTCTATTTGACCCTTGCGTGTTATTATTTTCATTTTATTTTTCTCCTTCTATGCTTTTATGAAATCCTATCACCGCTTCAAAAAAGAGCTTAAAGCTCTCGAGTTTTTGCTTTGAATCAATTTGATTGATGCAATCTTGCATCATTGAAACAAAAGCTTGATTAATAAGATTGCTTCCTCCTGATTTTCTTGTACTTGCATAAGCTACTTTTGAATTGAGCATCTTTACGAATGGTAAAATATCGCTTTTTACTTCATCATTACTTATATTTTTTGCTTCCTGGCTTAAATCTAAAACGGCATCGTAAAATTTACGAATTTGAGTATTTTTCACATCTTTTCCAATTTTAGTAGCCCACTCTTTGGCATCTTTATTAAACAGTTCCGTATTTGTTTTATAGTCTAGATCAATCATAACTCTCTCCTTTTATATATAAATTCACTCATTATCATTTTTGACACATGCGGAAGGTCACCGATAATATCATTAAGCAGTGACAAAAAACCTTCAAGATCTTTTTTTCTTTTTTCATCCTCTTTTGGAATTTTCTCCAAAACATTTCTGCTAAAGCTGTAGCGCAATTTTGATTGCCACATATTGTTTAGCGGGTCTTCTTTGATTCTTTTACTCATCTCTACAAGCTCTAAGAGTCTATAACTAAATGCCGTGTTGAGCTTAAAGACCTCCACATTCACTCTATTCATCTCTTCAAAGAGGAACATCCCGTTACTATCATCCAAGTAATCATCCCATTTCACACTCTCGTCAAAAAAGCTAATGCCGTCTTTGCCTTCAAGTGCTTTTGCCTTTTCAAGCGCCTCGTCGCTAAGTTGTGCAATGTAGTTGATAGGTTTTGATGACTTAAACATGACTCCACCCATGGAAACACTAAGCTCACATCCTGCTACAAAAGCTAAAAACTCTGCCCTTATCTCTTTTGCAATCTCTATGACTTCATCCCAAGCACCCATGATAAAAAAGTCATCTCCACCAGCAAAAACAGTATAAAGATTTTTACCATCCATCATCTGCGAGACTTTTACACTAAAGAAGTAGTCTATAAGGCGTGAGATAAAATTAAACTTTGCAAAGCTATCGATATTGCGCTCTTTTAAGAAGCTTCCCATGTTGTCCACATCGCCTTTGAGGCTCATAAGGGCTTTTACACCCTCTTTACCTCCGCCACAACTTTGTTTCTCAAGATTTTCAAAATCTACGATTTTTTTCCCTTCTTCACTTGCTGTCGTTGCGACATATGACCTTAGCGCCCATTTTGTGTAGCCTCTAAAGGTTTCATCATTGGTAATGTCATAAACGATTTCACTATCGGCATCGATGAAACTTTTGAACTCGGCGTAATAGTCACCATAGATTGGGATAGTGCCCTTTGCATCGTGTGTAATTTGAATCGACTCTGCTTTTGCAAGCTGTTCGCCCAGCTTTATAAAGATATTGCAAAATTCACATGCCTTATCGCTGTTTGTATCATTTTTGAAGCGTTTATTGCAGGTTTTGCATAGATGCGCATTATCTTTAGTCTCCATCTCAAATACTGCTTTTTGGCCTGTGAGATTGAACTTTTTATATTTGCTGAGCTCTATCTGTTTTGCTAGACGTTCACGCAAAGCTTGAAACTTGCCGCTTGTAAAATCAAGTCCACTTGCTTCTACAAAACTTATACCTATACCACTCTCGCCAAAAGTGTTATGTAAAAACCATTCGTTGAGCTCTTTTTGAATATCTTTTATTTGTGCTTTGGTCTGCTCTGTGTTGGCGGCAAGTATCTCAAACTTTCCTGCATTGTCACTCACAACGCTAAGCTTACTAAGCTCCAATTTTTTACAGATATCAAGCGCAACAACTTTGATAAAAATCTGAATAAACGCCGATTTTCCTCGCAAGATTTTTGCTGCTTTTGCTGTCGGAAGATTTTCAAAAATAAAGTTTTGAATCCCGAAAAAATCGCCTGCTATAAGTAGAAATTTTTGAGTATTATAATCTTTGATATTCTCTACATTCATATCATCTTCATGATATTTTGCAAGTGCCGAAGCAAACGCCGCTGTGGTTTTTAAGTGGTCATAAAGTGGAATGTTCGCTTTTGTGCCATAGGTAGAACTTGGAATAAACGAGGTATATTTTTTGAGCAAAAAATCAAGTCCGCTCTCAAAATTCTCTTTTGGTCTTTTTTTGAGTTCTTGTATATCTAGTAAAAACGCCTTATAGAGTTTTGCGTACGCCTCTTTAGTGAGTTTTTCCCGTTTGCTAGAATATATGCTTTGGCTTGAAAATCGCTCTAATGCAAAAATATTTTTTTCATCAAAAAAGTTGTCAAGCGGCACTTCGTAGTATTTGAGATGTTCTCTTTGTCTGTCGTCTGCATTGTTATATTTTTCAAACGCCTCTCGCTCAAAACCACTGGCAATCCGATCTGCCATTGCCACAATCCACTCTTTAGGCTTAGTAGGTTTGTGGTGTTTGGCACTAATGTTTTCAAAACTCTCATCGCCTATATTTTCCTCGATAAATTTGTACCTATCTCCTTGTTTCGCGACTACTGTTTTTAAAAACTCTGCCGTATGCGCGGCATGCTGGTGAGTAAAATAACCTTTGTCTTGTAAAAACGGGCAATAGGCACTTAAATCGTAACTATTCTCGGGCAATACCTCACCGCTTCTTTGGCGAAATTTACCGATATCGTGCAAAAGTCCCGCTAAAGCTAAACTCTGTATTTCATTCACTCTCTCCTCCTTTATTTGGTATAACTTTTATTTTCCCAAGCCCAAAAACAGTCTGTTTTCCGACTCCTATGAGTTCGCCTACTTTTAGCACCTCGTAGCACTCTTTGTTTAAGTTTTTTATCTTTATTTTACCCATTATGCCTCCCATGTTCATGGTTGTTTTTTGGCGGTTGCTTTGTCTTGTCAACTCCACAAATTTCAGCTCTTTTGAGACGATATCTCCTTTGATTTCGTAGGGAAACTTTTTGTGCTCTCTGACTAAGAGTTTCATCTGTCTTTGATAGATAGAATTTATGATACCCACAAGCTCAAGCTCATCGCCTCTTACAAAACGGTTCTCTTTTTTAATTCGTAAGGGCGTTGAAAATTTTAAAGTGATATCCGGTCTAAAACCGTCTATTTGAAGCTTTTTTATAAAATCTTTGGGTAGTGAAAGTTTGCCGTCTGCAAAACATTCGACATCATTTATAAACATGATAAAATCTTTGTGTATTTCTCTCTCTTTGCCAACACCAATTTGTGTGAGCATCATATGAAGTGCCGAGACAACATAAGGAAGTTTTGAACATGCGCTGTCAAAGAGATAAAGATTAAAATCATAATACTCTTTGCCAAGTTCAAAATCAAATCGGTATTTATGAAAACTATTTTTTTCCTCATAGAATTCATGGTACAAACAGTTCGATGCAGCAAAGCAACCCTCGCAAGAATAGGACGGGTTAATACACGTAACTTTTTTCAAAGCATAGCCCAACGCCCCGCGAAGCTGTGAGCCTATGAAATACGGAGGCTTAGACTTTCCTCTAAACATAATGGTGATCTTGACATAATTCACTTTTTACCTTCTATAAAATTGCACAAATCCAACAGTTTGCTTGAGTTATCTTGAAGTATAGCAATATTTTAAACGATAAAAGATTGACTTTTGTCAAGCAAATGCTTTTTTTGGCAGTATAAAATATAAAGTAGCCACATTTTGTCTAAATATTAATTTTTTATAGAAATTGCCTATATCTTCAATAGCCATTAGATGCACAGCGATTCTAAAAATTACCTTTCCTGTTTATTGTATTTGAGTTGCCTAATCTTCTCATCCAGAGCATCTTCTTGTATCTGTCTTTGATGGTTACGGTATTCTTCCTGGATAGTATCGGTCAATTCCCGTTTTGCGTTGGCAACCGTAGCGATGGCTTTGGGCGTATGTTTTACGACACAGCTTGCTGCATCCCATCCGAACTTGAGAAGGCTTTTGCCTATTCCAAAAATACCTCCGACAACCTGCATCTTGCTTTTTTTATCATCTAGCGCAGTATCAAAACAATTTCCGATGCTTCCAAATATATTTTCAACATCTTTGAGTATAACTTCGCAGTCACTTTTCTTTTGCGCAGGTCTATATAGATCCATTTCAAATTTTTTCCTATCCATCCCTACTCTCCTTTTTTGATTTTAAAAATTTTAATATCATACTTGTCTGCTAACATCTCAAGCCTCTTCATGTGTTTTCTGTCTTTGCTGATATCGGCTACTATCAATCCAACGGCCGGTTTTTTTCCTGTCATTGCCGCATAATAGAGTGACTGCCCTACGCTTTCCGCCCATTTTTTAGAAAAATCAACTTCTATAGCATACTCATCCGTCAGGCAATCTATACGGGTTCTATCAAGCAGGCTTTGCTCCATCAGGCCGTCAAGTTCATTACAGAGCAATGTTTGGTAATGCTTTTCATTATATTTTTTATCGGAACATCCGCAAAGATATAAGCAGCCAACAGCCATGCAGAAGAGTAGAATGTTTTTTCTCATGATTTGTTCCTGTATTTATTGACAATTTGATCGTTTTTACTTACAAGATGCTCTTTTGATAAAATTCTGTCTTTTCGTAAATCAAATTTTTTAGAAGAGCCGTCTTTAAAAAACGGCAGACGAAATAGCTTGAATATCTGAACGAGATTAAATGCTATGCCAACCAAGAGCGGCAAAAAGACCGTCCATTTGGCAATAATAAGAACTCCTTTTGATTCTGCCACGGCTATGAGATCATTAAAAATATATTTGACAACGATAAGCAATCCAACCGATATCACAAGAGCGATAATGTTCTTTTTTGCCTTATGAAACATATGGAGTAAAAAATAATACTTGGCAATCTTAAACATCTAAATTCCAAAAAAAGCAGTAAAAAGCAGCGCAAATGCAGTCCCTGCTGCAAAACCTTTAATACCGTTCATCATGTCATCCACCCGCGCTGCCACTAGCGCTTCGATATCTTCATCGGCTACGTCCTCTGGCTTTATGCCTTCTTGCGTAAGTTTTTCTATCACTTCTTGATACGCTTTTTCTCTAAGCAACGTATTGAGACTTCGTTTGCCTTCATTGAGCAGTGATTTCGCACTATTTTCCACAGTATTCTCCATTTTAAAATCCCGTTAGCATACTGATAGCCAACCCTATGCCGATTCCAAGACCAACTTTTTTCGTATCGTTTTCGAGTATCTTTATCTCATCGGCTATCAATCCATGCAGATCAGCTGCCGACAGATCATTATAATCAATGCCCTGTTTTTCTAATTTGCGTATGATATTGTTTCGGGCAAGTTTCTCTATTTTATGATTTAGGCTTGTTTTTGCATTGTTGAGGATGTTCATGTTTTCTCTTTTTTTATTATTTTTTTATCGATTATAAACAGTAATTACTACACAATCATCGCTAAGGACCACTACCAGCCCGCCTTTATCGAGCAACTTCATTAACTGTGCTTTTATTTCCTTGGAAACTCTTGTAATGAGTTTTTTAATATCTCTTGATTTTAAAATAATTTTATCCTTTTGGTATTCTCCATACTGGATTGTCAATTCAATCATCTCTTTTGTAATTCCACGCTGGTTCATTCTTTTCAGTCCATGTGTTGTAAATTCAATCATCTTATGCTCCTCGTATGTTTTAAAAAATTGTATCAACATTAATGGACATATATTGTCTATTAATGTTCTTTTCATGATCAAAATATAGAGTCAGGTGATAGCGATAGCTGCATCAAAAACAACACTCCATTCCAAATCAAGATCCCAAATCAAGTTCAAGATGAGAAAGAAGCACTATGAAAACAGAAAAACATGCACTTTCCGGTTAAAAAATCGTTAACTTTCTTTCGTTAGACTTATTTATCTCATAAAAAGGAGTTATATCATGGGCTGCGACAGCGGTATCAAACCTAGAAAAACTGTACAAACCGAAGAAAACAGCAATGCTGAAACTGCAACAATCAAGGAGAAAAAAACAATGAGTTCAACAATGGTAAGAAGAGAAATGCCCCAATTTACAATGGATGCGTACAATGCAAAAACAGGCCGTTATGTGACGGTTTCAAGCGACGACTACAAAGGAAAATGGAGCGTTATTTGTTTTTATCCTGCAGATTTTACTTTTGTTTGCCCGACGGAGATCGCAGCCATGAACGCCAAATACGATGAGTTTCAAAAACTGAGCGTAGAGATACTTGCCGTATCGGTGGATACAAAATTTTCACACAAAAGATTTGTGGAAACCGAGCCGATCTTGAAAGGGTTGAAACTGATGATGGGCGCAGACGGCAATCAGGAAGTAAGCCGTGCCTTTGGCGTACTGGTGGAAGAAGAAGGTGTGGCGCTCAGAGGACGTTTCCTCTTCAACCCGGACGGCATTTGCGTCGCACAAGAGGTGCAGGCAGACTCTGTGGGCAGAAATGTCAATGAATTTTTACGCCAAGTCGAAGCCTGGCAGCATGCCACCAAAACGGGCGAAGTATGTCCGGCAGGATGGAGACCGGGCAAAAAAACGCTTCCGGTAAACACGGATGCTGAGCAGATGACCGGACGCGTGGGAGACTATATCACGATCGAAGAGATTTTAAGCTAGTTTCTTGCCCGATGTGCGATACGGATCAAGCAGATCGGTCCGTATCTTTCATGTGTAACAGCTCAAAAACCTTTTTTATTTTAAATATATTTTTTTCTATGTTCAAATGACAGTATTTCTGCCCCTCCCGTCATTCCTGCGGAAGCAGGAATCCACATGCAACCCTAATGTGATGGATCCCCGGGTCAAGCCCGAGGATGACAAAAAACCTCATGGATTCCAGGGTCAAGCCCGAGGATGACAAACCGCCGTCATTCCGGACTTGATCCGGAATCCACCCGATCACAGGTTACGTGTGTTTAACGGGGATCGGATAGTGCTCAACGATGTAATCGATATCTTTATCCCCTCTTCCGCTGAGATTGACCAAAATGGCTTCTTTGGGATTTTCTTTTGCATACTTCATGGCAAATGCTACGGCATGTGCCGATTCGAGGGCGGGGATGATGCCTTCGTGCTGCGAAAGCGTATAAAATGCATCCACCGCCTCATCGTCATTGCATAGTCCGATGTTTGTTCTTCCTATGCTGCTCAGATAGGCATGCTCAGGGCCGACAGAGGGGTAATCGATCCCGCTTCCTATGGAGTGGACGGGGCCGGGATTGCCGTCTTTGTCTTTGAGCATGATCGAGTTAAAACCGTGCATGATGCCTTCGCTTCCGTACGTTAGGCTGGCGCTATGCTCGCCGAGATTGGAGCCTTTGCCTGCAGGCTCGATCGCATAGAGCTTGACGGGATCTTCGATGAACGCGCTGAAAATCCCCATCGCATTGCTGCCGCCGCCTACGCATGCGGTGACCATATCGGGCAGTTTGCCCGTCATCTCATGAAACTGCTCTTTGGCTTCAAATCCCACAACGCTTTGAAAATCTCTTACCATTTTAGGGAAAGGATGCGGGCCGACGACCGATCCGATGGCAAAAAGCTGTGTTGCCGGATCTTTCAGGTAGGCATCAAAGGCGCTGTCAACGGCTTCTTTGAGCGTTTTAAGCCCATGGGTGGCCGGAACGACTTTGGCTCCGAGTATCTTCATGCGAACCACATTGGGATGCTCTTTGGCGATATCCACTTCGCCCATGTGTATCTCGCACTCCAGGCCGAAATAGGCGGCAGCCGTTGCCAGGGCAACCCCGTGCTGCCCTGCTCCCGTCTCTGCGATCAGTTTCTTTTTGCCCAGATATTTTGCCAAAAGCGCTTCTGCCATGCAGTGGTTGAGTTTGTGTGCGCCCGTATGGTTCAGGTCTTCTCTTTTGAGATAGATTTGGCCGCCGCTGACAAAATCCGAGAGGTTTTTGCAATAGGTTATGGGAGTAGGCCTTCCTTGGTAATGTTTTCTTATTTTTTTAAGTTCATGAAGAAATTCAAACGATTTTGAAAGTTTGTCGTAGGCTTGGTTGATCTCCCTGAACGCTTCTTCCAGCTGAGGCGGTATAAACGCGCCTCCGAATTTGCCAAAAAAACCGTTGGCATCGGGCATGGATTCTAGATATGGTTTTTGCAAAAAAACTCCTCCCCTTTTTTAGTATGCATTGTAGCAATTTAAAGATAAATCTTTTTACATGCAGCAAAAAGATTTTGAAAATGGCACTTTTTACTGATAGGCTTCAAGCTGTTTGAGAGTTTAAGATCGCGCAACGGCTTCCAAGGATTTATGCCGTTGCGCACTTTGGAGATAAAAGGCAAATTTTGCTTAGGGTTACGGATTGATCATTTTTTTATACTGCTCGCATCCGTCTGCATCTCCGCTTTTGCAGGCTTTATCGTAAAACTCTTTGGCTTTTTCTTTGTCTTGCTTTACGCCTTCTCCTGACTCGTACATAAACCCCAGCGCCAAACATCCAAGAGCGATATTGCCCTCACAGGCCTTGCCGTAAAATTCTGCTGCTTTTTCTTTGTCTTGTTTTATGCCTGTTCCCGACTCATACATAAATCCAAGTGCGAGGCATCCTCCTGCATCTTTGCCCTCACAGGCTTTTCGGTACAGTTCTGCTGCTTTTTCTTTGTCTTGCGTGACGCCCTCCCCGTTGGCATACATTATTCCAAGATTGCGGCATCCGAGTGCATCGCCGCCGTCACAGGCTTTTTGATAATATTCTGCTGCTTTGGGCAAGTCTTGCTTTACGCCCTCTCCGGCTTCATACGTCATCCCAAGATTGTAGCATCCTACCATATTGCCGCTCTCGCACGCTTTGGTAAAAATCTCTATCATTTTTTTTGGGTCTGCGGTTTTAAGGGTCTCCGCACTTTTGTTGAGATCGTTTGCCTGAAGCAAAACAGCCAGTCCAAAACCAATCGCGATCATTACTATTTTTTTCATTTCTATCCTTTTTGCTGTGAGTGCCATTGCCGTTTGAAAAGCCGCCGTCCATAAACAAACAGCTTATTTTGGCCGCTTTTTATGCAATGATTCCACATTTTAAATTAAAATAATGGCAGTGATGGCAGTATCTCTCTCCTGCGCCATCCTAAAAAGCTCAGACGGATTATACAATAATCTATTATTTTATGTTTTAAAAATAATTTTTACAGCATTGCATTTATTGTTTCAGGCTTATTTTAGCAAGAAGCAATATGCTTTGATGTATAATCAAAAATCATATTTAAGACAAAATTGATTAAAAAATAAAGAAAGAAAGAGGTTTAGTATGAATAGTAACTTTTTTATGGCAAGGATTCTTGCTGCGGTCGCTCTTGCGCTTTTATTGTATGGTTTTATAATTCCGTCGGTAGGTTTCAACGGAACGTTGGAGCGTATCAAAGATGGTAAAGTTGAAGCTATTCCCTCCTATACGTATCCGCTTTGGAATTTTTATCAAAAAGGAAGGTATATCGGCGTTAATACCCCTCAGACAGCAAGATATAATTTAAAAAAAATGATTGAAATTTCTGAAGAAATAGGTGTTCCCTCGTTACCCGTATGGAATTTTTCTTTGGAGGCGCCCAATTATCCCAAAGAGGCATTTCCGCAAGGACTTCCTGTGTATATCCACTTTGACGGATTAAGCGGAGAAGTGCATGAAATGAACACTATCAATCACTATGTCGGTATGGCTCCCATGGAGAGAGGCGGCATATACGAAATTGCGCTTGTACCGTACGCTCTTATCGCACTTGCGATGCTGCTTGTATTGTTTATCGTGTATGACAACAAATGGATCAGCAGACTAATGGTTGTTCCCATACTTTTGCCTTTTCTTTTTGTAGGGTTTTATGGCTACTGGCTTTATTGGTTTGGGCACAACCTTCACGGCGGAGCCATCACAATCAAGCCGTTTATGCCGGTTATTTTGGGAGACGGAAAAGTGGCACAGTTTACTACGCACGCCTATCCTGTAATCGGTTTTTGGGTATTGATCGCTATTAGTATCTTATCTTTGCTGGCATGGTGGCTCAAATCAAGGGCACTCAAAAATCAACCGTCAAAAAAAGCAACGCCATTGCAGCATTTCATAATGCTTATAGCGTTGCTGATAGCTGCAGGAACAAGTGCTTACGTGTTTAAAACGGATATGGAAGTGGATACGTTGGGGAAAATTTCCAAGGTAATACATGCCTCAAAGCCTACCGTGCCGACCGCAATAATCGAAACGCCGGAACCCACCGCAGAGCAAAAAGAAGCAATCATCCAAGAGAGAGAAGAGCAAAGAAAAGAGCAAGAATTGAAAGTAAAAGCTCTAGAAAAAAGAGCCGGATCTGCCGGAAAATTTAAAGTAAGTCCGATGTATAAAAGCAATTGTGCGCCATGCCACGGAGTAAGCGGAGAAGGCAACGTAGGGCCAAAACTTGTCGGACTGAGCAAAGATGCAATGCTTGAAAAAATACTTGAATATAAAACCAATGAAGACGAAATGCATATAGCCGTTATTGAATACATGTCGGAAGAGGATATGGAAAAACTGGCCGAAGAAATTGCACAATTTGATGCTCTATAAAAAAACAGCAGAACACTGTGTTGTTTTATAGAAAATATCTAATTACGAAGGGGAAGAAAATGAAAAAATATTTACAAACCATCTGCGGGGCAACATTGGGATTGCTGATTGCAACACAAACTGTGACTGCCCAATCGCAGTTTCAGAAAATCATGGAAGAACGCGGGCTTACAGAAAAAGATGCGATCGCTGCACTCAAAGTCTATCATCCCAGCGGCAAGCATGATGAGTATTATGCGTTTGTCAGCGGGGGGCAGTCGGGACAGATGCTGGTCTACGGAATCCCTTCGATGAGGATACTGAAATACATCGCGGTGTTTACTCCTGAGCCGTGGCAAGGGTATGGTTTTGATACTGACTCAAAAGAGATCTTGCGTCAGGGAAACATCAGGGGAAGAGAGATCAACTGGGGCGATACCCATCACCCTGCACTTTCGGAGACCGACGGCGTATATGACGGAGACTATCTTTTTATCAACGATAAAGCAAATGCCAGAATTGCCGTAATTGACCTAAAGTACTTTGAAACCTCTCAAATTGTAGTTAACCCTGTTTTTAAGTCAAGCCATGGGGGCGCATTTATCACTCCAAATACAGAGTATATCCTCGAATCGTGTCAATATGCAGCGCCGCTCACAAATGACTATTACCCTATTGAGGCCTATCAGGATGTCTACAGAGGCGGAGTGACGTTTTGGAAATTTGACAAAGAAAAAGGAAAGATTCAAGAAGATGAGTCTTTTACACTCGAATTTCCTCCCTACATGCAAGACTTGACCGATGCCGGCAAAGGCATTTCGGACGGTTGGGCTTTTACAAACTCTTATAATTCAGAACTTTATACAGGAGGCATCGAAAAAGGGCTTCCTCCTTTTGAAGCCGGGTGCAGCCGCAACGATACGGACTATTTGCATGTGTACAACTGGAAAAAATTGGCCCAGCTTGCAAAAGATGAAAAAAATGTCAAAATCATCAACGGACATAAAGTGGTACCGATCGATGTGGCAGTAAAAAATGATGCGCTTTTTTTGATTCCGGAGAACAAATCTCCTCATGGAATCGATGTGAACCCCGATGGCCAGTATATCGTGGTTTCAGGAAAGCTCGATACCCACGCATCTGTCTATGATTTCAAAAAGATTCTAAAACAGATCGAAAATAAAGAATTTATAGGAAAAGATCTTTACGGAATACCGATTTTAGATATAAAAAAATCATTGCATGGACAGCTGGAGCTCGGGCTTGGGCATCTTCATAACAGTTTCGGCAAAGAAGACGGTACCGTCTACAGCTCTTTGTATGTGGATTCCCAGGTTGTAAAATGGGATTATAAGCAACTAAAATTGCTGGACAGAGTCAACATACATTATAATGTCGGCCACTTAGAAGCCATGGAAGGCAAATCTGCGGACCCGCAAGGAGAATATCTCATCGCCCTCAATAAACTTTCTATTGACAGATTTCTTCCTGTCGGGCCGCTGCATCCGCAAAACAATCAGCTTATAGAGATCGGCGGAAAAAAAATGGAACTTCTTTACGATATGCCTGTGCCGCTTGGGGAACCGCATCAGGCCGCATCGATCCGGGCAAGCAAGATTCACCCCGAAGTGAGATACAACATGGGAACCAATCCCAAAACAGGCAAGCCTCATGTAGGAAAAACACTTGCGGGAGAAGAGCGGATTGAGCGAAAAGGAAATCATGTGTATGTGTACTCGACAATGGTGCGGTCCCATATCAATCCTGAGCACATTACCGTTAACAAAGGCGATAAAGTTACGATGTACATCACCAATGTAGAACGCGCCCAGGATGAAACACACGGTTTTACTATCGACCATCATGATATACATGCTTCTGTTGAGCCGGGTGAGACAGCACAGATCGACTTTGTTGCAGATATTGAGGGTGTTTTTCCATACTACTGTACAGAATTTTGTTCAGCGCTGCACATTGAAATGATGGGATATCTGCTGGTCAAAGACCCGAAAAAAGATTATGAATGGATTCAAAAATTAAAAATGGAAGGCTTATCTGCAGAGGAGCTGCAAAAAGAATACGAAAAAATCACAGCCAACAATGAAGCAACCAATCATGTGATTGAAGCGCTGTTTACATTTTTAGAAGACAAAGAATACACAAAGTATCCCACCGTTAAAAACCTGGTCGATGATGCAAAAGACCAGTATACAAAAATTGCTCTTGAAAAAGAAAAAGCTGCAAAAGCACACAGTGAAAAAAATCTGGAAAATGCAATTCTTTTTGAAAATATGGTATGGCAATACATGATCAAAACCGCAGATTCTGCCATCAGAGCCAAAGATCTTCTTGTAACCAATCTGGCCACGCCCAAATCAGAAGAAGCCAAAAGAGGAGAAGAGGCATTCCGCGAAGGAGGATGCTCAGGGTGCCATGTGGTCGGCAGAGTCAGTTCCGGGCCTGATTTGATCGGTGTCCTCAAGCGACACAGAAATGCTGAACAATGGGTCGCGCAATACATTAAAAACCCAGAGAGTAAATTTCATGAACCTTATATGAAGAAATTGATCGAGTTTTTCAACCTTAAAATGCCAAACCAAAATATGAAGGATCAAGAGATTAAAGATATCGTTGAGTATTTTAAATGGATAGATGAAAATGCGGATCTATTCTAGTAATAAAAAAGTGTTTTTAAAGCATACGAATTAGCTGCACGTTTCAGACAAAAGAATATATTTCTTTTGTCTGAAGATTCTTTTTATTTTGATATTTATCTCATGAAAATCAACAGAAACAAGCGGGAGAATTTGTCTCACCGCCCTCCTTTGCATAAAGAAGCTATGTTGCAGAAAATGCTTGTTTGCCTTAATAAAATTTATGGATATTTTCCATAAGATCTTGGATCTCCAGATTTGGATCTTTTTCTTTTAAAAATTTATCCAGATATTCAAAAGATGCTTCCATTCCGCCTTCTTTTTCTAAGGCTACGAGTTTTTTATAAAGAGCATCTATAATTTCAACAGCATCTTTAGGGGCTGCTTTTCTTGATGCTTTGTATCCGAAAATTTCTCCCGTATCTGTATCTCTTTGAGGTTCAAATGAAGTAAATACCCAATAATATCTCCCATCTTTTGCTAAATTTTTAATAAGGGCAAGCAAATTTTCCCCTTTTTGTATCCTGTCCCACATAAGTTTAAATATAATTTTTGGCATATCCGGATGACGAATAAGGCTATGAGGCTTTCCGATAAGTTCTTCCTTGCTGTATCCGCTGATCTCGGCAAAATAATCATTGGCAAAATCAATCACACCATGCTTATCCGTTCTGCTCACCAAGTATCTCTTTGGATCAATTTGTATCTCTTCATCAATAGGTGTCGGTTTTATCATGATCTATTCTCCTCTGTTTTTCAATTTAATTCATTTTTAATGATAGCACAAATAAACATATACTTGTATTACTTTGGGCTCCAAAAAAATAGAATTAAAAAATAATTATGTTATTTCCAACAATTAATAAACCAGATACTATAATCACCCATCACAATCAAAGGAAAAAATATTACATATACATTCATTCATACCATTCACATCTTTTCGGTTTTCATCTATGGCGGATTTTTATTTACAGACAATCTTTTTATGGCAAAAATGAGCCAATCCCTCAGCCCGGAGGAACACACAAAAGCCAGAGAAGCCATCATGATACACGTAAGATAAGTGGTTCCCTACAGCCTGATGGTGGCGGTTGCTTCAGGACTTTTTTTGTTTAGTCAGGTTTTTGGAAAGAT
>JAJPEU010000013.1 GCA_021166685.1 Sulfurovum sp.
TTGTTTTGTGGGCAGCGATAGAGCTGATTCATGAAGAAATCAAGCATTTGCAAGGCCAGGGGTTTGCGATAGGGGCTTTTATTATGCTCGCGATGGCCGCGCTTATCCGAAAAGTTCTAATCTACTCTTTGTCTACTGAAAAAAGCACAGAACTTTTAATTATAGGATCGGTCATCGTGGGCCTGGCAGTCGCTTATTGGCTTATAGGAGTAAAGACAAAAAACTCTTCGGGTATCTAAATAATACATTTGTACTGATTTTTGGGACAGTACCCTTCCCCATATTTTAGCCATTAGGCTAAAAATAATTGTCAAGATTGAAAGACGGGAGCCTTAAATAAGACAAATTTTATCCTTAATTATTTCTTAGAAAAATCACCCTCCAGAGCTATTTTCTTGATATAGGTCAAGATTTTAGCTCTAAAAAAAGTGCTATTATTATCAAGTAAATTTATATTGTTTTTAAGTTTGATTGAACTATCATATAATGTAAATTATAAATATCAAAGGAGGCTATATGTCAGTAAGTAGACGAGATTTTTTGAAAAATTCAGCAGCAGTGGCAGCAGCTGGCGCCGTAGGGATTACTATCCCTGCAGCAGCACAAGAGGCAGCAGCGCAAGCAGAATCGGATTGGAGATGGGATAAGGCAGCTTGCCGTTTCTGTGGGACAGGATGCGGGATTATGCTCGCCACCAAAGGCGGGAAAATTGTTGCAGTCAAAGGTGACCCGGCAGCGCCCGTAAACAGAGGCCTTAACTGTATCAAGGGGTACTTCAATGCGAAGATCATGTATGGCGCGGACAGACTTAAAACGCCGCTTTTGAGAATGAATGACAAGGGCGAATTTGATAAAAAAGGTAAATTTCAACCCGTAAGCTGGAAACGCGCGATCGATGAGATGGAAATCCATATCAAAAAAGCACTTAAAGAAAAAGGGCCCGAAGGCGTTGCGATGTTTTCATCCGGGCAACACACAATTATGGAAGGGTATGCGGCTCAAAAACTATGGAAAGCCGGATTCCGTTCAAATGCCCTTGATCCCAATGCACGTCACTGTATGGCTTCAGCGGTTGTTGGGTTTTATCAAACGTTTGGTATCGATGAGCCATCAGGGTGTTATGATGATATCGAATTGACAGATACTATTGTCTCTTGGGGTTCAAATATGGCAGAGATGCACCCGATACTATGGTCACGTGTATCTGACAGAAAACTTTCCAACCCCGACAGAGTAAAGGTTGTATCTATCCAAACATATACTCATAGAACGTCAGACCTTGCGGATATAGAGATCATTTTCTCTCCAAATACAGATGTGGCGCTTTGGAACTATATTGCACGTGAAATTGTTATGAGAGACGAAGCAGAAAAAATCATTGACTGGGATTTTGTAAACAAACATATGATTTTTGCCGTCGGACCGGTAAACATCGGTTATGGGTTGAGACGCTCGGATGACAAATCTATCAAAGAAAATAAATATAGTGCTCTTGAAATGGAAACCGTTTCAAAAGAGATGGAAAAAACTATTTCAGCAAAAGAAGCACCTGCGCTTGAACCATACGGATACAAAGAAGGCGATGTAATGAAAAACATCCCCGGCACACTTGCGCACTGGGAGATCTCTTTTGAGGAGTATAAAAAATCACTTGAGCCGTATACACTTGAGTATACAGCAAAGATTGTCAAAGGCGATCCAAATGAAGATATTGAGCAGTTCAAGAAAAAACTTCAAGCCTTGGCAAATCTTTATATTGAAAAAGACAGAAAAGTAGTTTCTTTCTGGACAATGGGTATGAACCAGCACACCAGAGGCACTTGGGTAAATACACAATCATACAACGTACACTTTATGCTTAACAAACAAGCAAAACCCGGTTCAGGTGCATTCTCGCTTACAGGTCAGCCTTCAGCATGCGGTACGGCAAGAGAAGTAGGAACATTTGCCCATAGATTGCCGGCGGATATGATGGTTGAAAATCCAAAACATAGAGAAATCACAGAAAAAGGCTGGAATGTGCCGCTTGGTACCATCAACCCTGTAGGTGATCAGCATATTATGAAAATTCACAGAGACATCGAAGATGGTGTTGTAAAATTTGCATGGGTAAGCGTATGTAATGCGTATCAAGATTCTGCAAGCGCACATCACTGGATCAATGCAGCCAGAGAAATGGATAACTTTATTGTGACATCTGACGGATACCCTGGAATTTCTGCAAAAGTATCCGACCTTGTACTTCCTTCAGCAATGATTTATGAGAAGTGGGGCGGTTATGGAAACGCTGAGCGCCGTACACAACTTTGGAGACAACAAGTTGTGCCAGTGGGCGATGCGATGAGTGATACCTGGCAAATGGTTGAACTTTCAAAAAGATTTAAACTCAAAGATGTGTGGGGAGAATATACCCTAAGAAGCGGAACAAAACTTCCAAATGTGATCGATGCAGCCAAAAAAATGGGCTATACTGAAGATACAACGCTTTATGATGTGCTTTTTGCAAATGAAAGAGCAAAATCATATAAAGCAGATCTCAGCAAATTCCCGCAAAAAGGTTTTGACAACTCAGAAGTATTTGGCGACAGCAGAAATGTAAAAGGTTCTGACGGCGAAGTTTTCAAGGGGTATGGCTTTATGCTTCAAGAATATCTTTTTGAAGAGTATGCAAGCTTTGGTAGAGGACATGGACATGACTTGGCTCCATTTGAAGTATATCACCAAGTTAGAGGACTTAAATGGCCGGTTGTTGACGGAAAAGAAACACAATGGAGATTTAACGTCAAATATGATCCATATGCAGCAAAAGCAGCAAAAGAAACAGGTGCAGATGACTTTGCATTCTATGGAACATTGGCAAAAGCATTGCCGCAAGGTGATTTAAAAGGCATTAAAGACAAAGAACTTAAACCATTGCCGAACAAAGCAAAAATCTTTGCCAGACCGTATATGGATCCGCCGGAAATGCCGGATGAAAAATATGATACATGGTTGTGTACAGGGCGTGTGCTTGAGCACTGGCATTCAGGTACGATGACAATGAGGGTTCCGGAACTTTTCCGTGCAGTACCAGAAGCGCTTTGCTACATGAATGCTAAAGATGCGACAGCTAAAGGATTTAAGCAAGGCGAGTTGATCTGGGTTGAATCTAGAAGAGGAAAAGTAAAAGCAAGGGTAGAGACCAGAGGAAGAAACAGACCGCCTCAAGGTTTGGTATTTGTACCTTGGTTTGATGAAAAAGTATTTATCAACAAAGTTTGTCTTGATGCAACATGTCCAATGTCTAAACAGACAGACTATAAAAAATGTGCGGTAAAACTGTATAAAGCTTAATAGGAATAATGATGAAGGATACTACTAAAAAACCTCAAATTAGTGAAAGACGAAAGTTTTTCACTAACATTGCACACAATGCAGGGTTGGGCGTAATGGGTGGATTATTGTGGGCTGGCTATGCTGATAAAGCAAAGGGTTCAACTTTGACACTTAGGCCTCCTGGTGCACTGAAAGAAGAGGATTTTTTAAGTGCATGTATTAAATGCGGGCTTTGTGCTGAAGCATGCGTAAACCGGCCGTCCAACATAAGCAAGCGTACAGGCAAACCAAGACCGGGAACGCTTAAAATGGCAAAAGCAAAAGATGATGTTACTATCGGTACACCTTTCTTTATTGCAGCTGACGTTCCTTGCTATATGTGCGAAGATATTCCTTGTGTACCTGTGTGTCCCACCGGAGCCTTAAATATTGCGTCGTTGACAAATAAAGATAATGAACTTGATTTTAGGCTGATGGATATGGGTATTGCAGTGGTTGATCCAAACTCTTGCATCGCTTTTTGGGGAATACAGTGCGATGCATGCTATCGTGCCTGCCCCTTGATGGATGAGGCGATTAAACTTGAATATGACAGAAATGAGAGAACAGGCAAACACGCTTTCCTAAAGCCGGTAATCGTAATGGATGTATGTACGGGATGCGGGCTGTGTGAAAAAGCCTGTGTCACAGAGAAGCCGGCCATTTTTATTCAACCTAGAGAAATTGCGCTTGGGAAACCGGGTGACCATTATGTCAAAGGATGGGACAGTAAAGATGAGCAAAGGGCTGTCAATCAGGAAGTTAAAGATGTTACAACAAAAACAGAGAGAAGCGAACAAAATGCGGCTGACTATCTGAATGAAGGAGTAGATTTTGAGTAATGTTAAATATCTCATCCTAAGAAGAATCAGCCAGGTTACACTTTTAGTTCTTTATTTTGGTGCCAATGCATATGGGTGGAAGATGCTTGCCGGTACCATGTCGAGTTCTTCAGTGTTAGAGAAAATACCATTGAGCGATCCGTTTGCGGTACTGCAAATGCTTGCAGCAGGCGCAGTGCTTACGTTTGACATGATTTTGGGCGCAATGATTATCGTGCTTTTTTATGCGATTATCGGAGGACGTTCTTTTTGTTCTTGGGTATGTCCTGTCAATATGGTCACGGATGCTGCAAACTGGTTAAGAAGAAAACTCTACATGGATAAGATAGAACGAAAAGTGTGGATGAGCCGTAATATCAGATATTATATGATCATTCTTGCGCTGATTGTCTCTTTTGTGAGCGGATTGGCTGCTTTTGAGATCATCTCTCCTATCACGATTTTAAATCGCGGGGTGGTATTTGGTTTTGGCGCCGGAGCAGGATTGCTCGCGGCTATCTTTCTGTTCGATCTTTTTGTGCTTAAAAACGGATGGTGCGGGCATATCTGTCCTTTAGGAGGGGTGCATTCTATTATTGGCAAGTACAGCCTAATAAGAGTAAAGCATAACAGTGACAATTGCACGCTTTGCATGAAGTGTAAAGAGGTGTGTCCTGAAGTACAAGTACTTGATATGATAGGCAAACGCAGCGAATTTGTTGTAAAACAAGAGTGTACGAATTGCGGAAGATGTGTTGATGTGTGTAATGATGATGCGCTTAGCTTTAATATACGAAATTATTTAAAACAGTAATCTGGAGGAAGAAAATGAACAAAATGATAAAACTAGCAACATTGAGCGTGTTGGTTGCTGCTCCTGCTCTTTATGGGGCAAGTGTAGCCGCATGTGTAGGGTGTCATGGACAGCAGTTTGAAAAAGCTGCGATGGGTAAATCAAAGATCGTAAAAGATATGGCCAAAGAAGAGATCATTGCATCACTGAAAGGGTATAAGGACGGTTCTTACGGCGGTGCCATGAAAGGCTTGATGACCGGGCAGGTTGCATCATTGGATGATGCGGCAATTGAAGAGATTGCAGCATTAATCAAAGGCGGCGGCAGCGCTGCCGCCGCTCCTGCCGCTCCGGCAGAAGTAAAGGTTGTTGATATTAATGAAAAAGCAACTGATGCTAAAAGAATAAAAACCGAAGATCTTGCGACCAAGAAAGATATGGTTGCAGAAGAAATTGGCTTAAGAAAAACCAGCCTTTTTGCAGAGGATGATTCAACTGTCAGTGTCAAAACTGATCGAACAAGACCTGCACCTGGACAATCGACAAGATTTGAAAGAGCCTATATGAATGCGCCTCCGATGATTCCTCATGACGTTGAGGGACTATTGCCTATTACAAGAGAAAATAACCAGTGTGTAGGCTGCCATATGCCGGAAGTCGCAGTAAGCGTGGGTGCAACACCGATTCCTGTTTCTCATTTTACAAACCTTAGACCAAAAGTTGAATTGAAAGACGGAGAAGTATTGCATGAAGGTAAAGCAATCAACAAAGAGCTTGCCGATACAGGTGCGATCAAAACCGTTGCACGCAAAGGAGATACACTTTATCAAGGAAGATTTAACTGTTCACAGTGTCATGCACCGCAATCAAATGTAGATACGCTTGTTGCAAATACGTTTGAGCCTGATTTTAAAGATGAAAAAGGCGAAACCGCTTCGAACTTGATGGACGTTATAAACGAAGGTGTAGAATAAGTGGCATCAAGACGTGATTTCTTAACAGTATTTAGAAAACCGCTTCATATGAACAGTGAGGAGTCTGCCCTTGTGGTAAGGCCTCCTTATTGTCATAGTGAATCTCTTTTTCAGAGCGAGTGTCCAGTTTGCGAAAGCAAAGCTTGTGTTGCTTCCTGTGATGAAAAGATTATTTTGATACGGGCTGACGGTACGCCTATGCTCAATTTTACGAAAAGCGGGTGTACATTTTGTGAAGAGTGTGCGAAAGCGTGCCAAATGAATGAAATGGATGCTTTAAGTCTGGATTATGGACACACTAAAGAGAAAGTAAACGCAATTTTTCGCATCTCAACTGAAGCATGTGTGGCACATCATGGGGTGATTTGCTTTTCCTGTAAGGAGCCCTGTATAGACAATGCGATATTGTTTAACGGAATGTTTAATCCCGTAATTGATATGGATAAGTGTACGGGATGTGGCTTTTGTTTAGGGAGATGTCCGACAAAAGCAATCAACTATTTTGCAACACAGATTGCGCTAAATCCGAACAATGAAGAATAAAATGAATTTGCAATCTTTTAGGCATCAAAAAAGGAGATTTAAATGCTGAAAACAATACTCGTAGGGCTGTTTGTCTGTTTAGCTACAGCACAGAGCATGGAAATGTACACGCCTATACAACAGATAAAGCTTAATGGAACAGCAAAAGATATAGTACTTCGTGGGGACCGGCTTTTTATTGGTACAGAACAGGGCTTTTTGCAAGTGTATGATTATACGGTTCAAAAATTTACATACGCTATCGAGCTTCCAAAAATCAAAGATTTCGTAGGCGATATGGTTCCTCCTAGAGTTTTCAGTGTAGATTTTAGTGACGGAAAGTATATTCTTTTAAGCGACAGCGGCCAAGGCGGTTTTGCCAATATGTGGATGCACGAAAATAATACAACAACACAGCTTATCGGCCCAAAAGATAAAAAAGCGTTAGTGAAAGCACGTTTGATTGATAAAGAGCATATAATGCTTGCTTATTTGAGTAATGAGGTGGCTCTTTTTAATATAAAAACAAAAAAAGAGCTGTACCGTGTTCAATTGAGTGAATCTAAATTTTCTGATTTTGCTCTTAATGAAAATAAAACTCTTGTTGTTTTTAGTTGTGAGAGCGGTGTATTAAATGTGATCGATGTTTCCAGCGGAAAAGTTTTGAAAGAATTAAAGGGAATAAATCTTGACAATGTTTATAAGGTAGATTTCAAAAATGGTATTGTTTCCGGAGCAGGGCAGGACAGAAGAGGTTCGCTTTATAATGTTGAAACCGGAAGGGGCGACTATATCGAAGGAAATTTTCTCATTTATGCTACAGGCTTAAGCCCAAGTGCATCAAAAGTGGCATTTGCTATGGATGAGCATAATGATATTTCTATATATGATGTTGCCACAAAATCTAAAATTGCGCTACTTCAAGGACAAAAAAGTACGCTAAATACCATTATTTTCAAAGATGAAAAAACACTGTTTTCTACAAGCGAAGATAATACGGTTATGATGTGGGAGTTGAAATAAATCGTTTGGCTAATGTCAATGCGCTGTTGACACTGGTAATTTACTAAAATTTAAGGAGATGCAATGGATACCTCATTTGATATGTTTATAGAAACAGAAGTACCGGAAAATGAATTAATCATTTCAAGAACGAGTTTGAGCGGTGTTATTACTTATGCTAATGAAACATTTGCTAAAATAAGCGGCTATGAAGTTGAGGAGCTGATTGGTAAACCGCATAATATAGTAAGGCATCCTGATATGCCAAAATCTGTTTTTAAAGAGGTATGGGATACTCTCGCACTTGGAAAAAATTGGCAAGGTTTTGTTAAAAACAGACGCAGTGACAACGGATATTATTGGGTGCATGCGGATATCTCAGGTGTTTACAAAGACGGGAAGCTCGTTGAGTATAAATCGCTTCGTTCTCCCGTTGACCGGGAAACCAAAATAAAAATGCAAAACCATTACGATGCGCTCCGGAAAACTGAAGAAAAAAGCTCACGTGTTGTGCTTTATTTAACGGATGAGCAAATCGAAGCAATCACCAAAATCATCTGATCGTTTTTTGGATGATAAGATCGGGTTTCACTAGACAAGAAAAAAAGGAATAATAAATGAATATATCAAGTATTGTGGTTCAAGTAAGATCAGAAAAATACGATGACGTCAAAAACGCATTGGAAACAAGCGGTTTGTGTGATTATCATTTTGGAGATAAAGAAAAAGGAAAAATCATCATCACAATCGAAGGCGAAAATGTTGAAGAAGAAATAAAAAAGCTAAAAGGTATTCAGGCAATTCCCGGAGTTATTGCGGCAGATATGATGCAAACTTATCAAGAAGAGCTTGATAAAGCGATTAGGGAGCTGGAGGCCGCCGACAGCGTACCTGATATTTTGCAAGATGAAACGATAGACATTCGGGATATTGTCTATCATGGCGATCTCAGAAAAAAAGATTTATAAATGCCTGGTCTTATAGCTTCAACCATAAAGACAAATCCGATGGGGCGTTGGTATATTGAAATCAGCGACACCTCTAAGCCGGAGAAAGTTGAAATATGTCTTGATATTGTCGAGTATGAAGAGAAAATTGCTGCGATGGGTAAAGAATATAACGGAAAAATAGAAGTTGTTTGGTCAGCGGATGCTGATGTTACTCCCGCCCAAATCCATGAAATCAGGCAACAGATAATGGTTTATGAAGCCGAACAGGAAGCGATCGATAACAGTTTTGCTGACAACAAAGACCCATTAATTTAGTCTTGAAATTTTTTTTGAGAGAGATTTATGGAGCAGGGGCGCTCTTTTTTTATTATATGAAATATATTATTCTTGCAGGGTGGCCTATACTTTATTTTGGCCTTGACTATGAATCGAATTTGATTTTACATGGTGTATGGGTTTATTGTTTTGTTTTGATGGTAAAAGATTTTGTTTTAATATTTTTTCCAAAATAAATAACAGCATCTATACCAAACCGATAGTTTAACCGTTGTATTATTGTTTTTATTAAGGCGCTACATTACCGTAACGGCCGGTTAAGAAAAAAGATCCCGGCATACCTATGGAAACGTTGTAAAATAAATAAAATCGGTTGAGATCAGCATAGTGCATCTACTCTTTTAAAGCGAAGAAACTTTATTTTTTTGCAATAATGCCAAAAACAATAAAAAGCGTTTTTAAAATTATGGAATAAGAGATTTAATTTTGCTAAAATTTATTCTTTTGAAAGAGATAAACGATGTTTTTGAAAAAATATGTTGATTTTGTTACGCGTCATTTTAAAGGCGTTTTAATTTTTATGTTTATTGCAACAGCAATTTTTTCATACTATTCACGGTATTTGACCATTGACGCGTCAGCAGAAACTCTATTGTTAGAAAATGATGCGGATTTAAAATTGACACGTGAAGTGCATGGGCGCTATGTCAGCCCCGATTATTTGGTTATTGCGTTTAGCCCAAAAGAGCCTATGCTGTCTGATGCGACTCTTTCTACGATACACTCTTTGAAAGAGGACCTTTTGAAGATCGAAGGTGTTGAGAGCGTTACCTCGATTCTTGATGTTCCTTTGCTTCAAAGTCCGCCGATGGAAATTTCAGAAGTGGTCAAAAACGTCCGCACTCTTTCTTCTTCGGACATCAATCGTACGCAGGTCCAAAAGGAGCTGATTACCAGTCCTCTTTATGCAAGAAATCTTGTCAGCAGTGATTTCAAAACAACCGCTATTATGGTCAATCTCAAAGAAGATGCCAAATATACAGAACTTCTTAAAAAAAGAAATAGGTTTATTGAGTTAAAAGAGAAAAGAGCGTTAAGAGATGAAGAAAAAAAAGAATATGAAGTTGCAAAAAAAGAGTTTAAGGCATACGTAAACAGCATCAAGGATGATACGCACACGCTCATAGAAACGATACGGTCGGTATTGGATCCGTATCGTCAAAGCGGTGAGCTCTTCTTGGGAGGGGTGATGATGATAGCAGACGATATGATCAGTTTCGTCAAAGACGATATCGCTATTTACGGGACTGCTATTTTGGCTATCATGATATTGATGCTTTGGGTGATTTTTAGACAGATACGGTTTGTTGTGCTGCCTATTATTATCTCGTTTTCTGCAGTAGTGATCACAGCCGGTCTGATCGCTTTGATAGGGCTGGAGGTTACGGTTGTTTCATCAAATTTTGTTGCGATGCAGCTTATCACAACACTCTCCCTGGTGATACACTTGATAGTTTCCTATCGTGAAGAGTATGCCTTGTTTCCCAACTATAGCCAAAAAGAACTCATCGGGATCACTTTGAAGCGGATGTCTGTTCCCTCGGTGTTTATCGTTCTTACTTCGGTAGCAGGGTTTGTCTCTTTAATGACGTGCGATATTCTGCCCATTATCGATTTGGGGACAATGATGAATATAGGCGTGACAGTTTCGCTTGCCGCCGCCTATTTTATATTTCCGTCAGCTATGATGCTTTTGCCCAAAAAAGAACCTGTTCTTGCGTTTGATAAGGCCTTCATGCTAAACAAAAAATTTGCATACATTGTCGAAAATCACGGCAAAAAGATACTTTTGACTGTAGTGGCGATCCTTGCGTTCAGTTATTACGGTGTTACGAAATTGATTGTAGAAAACAGTTTTATCAACTATTTTAAAGAAGATACGGAAATATACAAAGGAATGCAGGAAATCGACAGCAATCTCGGCGGCACGACACCTTTGGAAATCATTGTAAAATTCCCCGATACACAAGAAAAAAACAATCCAAGTTCCGAAAGCATGCCAAAGAGCGATGAGCTGAGCGAATTTGCAGAAGAGTTTGAAGAAGATGAAAATAACGCGCAATATTGGTTTACAGACGAAAAGATGCAAACCGTTTTAAAGGTGCATGACTATCTTGAATCGATTCCGGAGATAGGCAACGTATCGTCGCTGGGTACTCTTTATAAAGTGGGAAGAATACTCAAAGATGGTGAAGATTTTGACGGCCTTGAGATGGCGCTGATGTATAATGAATTGCCGCTGGAGTACAAAAAGATCCTTTTGCTGCCTTATGTCAATACAGACTACAATGAAGCAAGATTTGTTGCGCGTATTATGGATTCCAATAGTGAATTAAGACGTGACGCACTGCTTAAAAAAATCAAACAGGAAATTGAAACAAAAGTTGGGCTTGACCCGGAAAGCTTTAAACTTGTTGGCATGATGGTGTTGTATAACAATATGCTTCAGTCGCTGTTTGATTCGCAAATATCAACACTTGGGCTTGCGCTGTTACTGCTTGGCGGAATGTTTTTATTTTTATTTCGTTCAATTAAAGTGGCGATGGTGGCGCTTACTGTAAACATGGTGCCAATCAGCGTTATTTTCGGCATCATGGGAGCGATGAGTATCCCGCTTGATATTATGAGTATTACGATTGCTTCTATTGCGCTTGGCATCACCGTGGACAATACGATCCACTACTATTACCGCTTCAGAGAAGAGCTGCAGTCTGATGGAGATTACGTGGCCTCCATGCACCGGGCCCATTCTACTATCGCATTTGGGATGTTTTACTATTCGATTGCCACGATTGTAGGGTTTTTGGTTTTGGTAACGTCAAACTTTATCCCGACACTTATTTTTGGATTGTTGACGGTGATCGTTTTGCTTGTGGCGATTGTGTCGGATCTGCTTTTTTCGCCTTATCTGGTGCTGCTCTTCAAGCCGTTTGGTACGAAAAAGTAGGTTTTTTGGTATTTGTTTTAGCCGGTCAATGATTGATCAAAATGTTTTATTGAATCTATGCATTGATACATCAAAAAATCTGTTATAATTTTTTATGGTGTACCAAAAACATAAAACCCCCGTCCCCCGCATTTTAGATATCGTCAGACGGTTGTATGCCTTGGAAAAACTTAGGTCTGCTGATCTTGCCGTAGAATATGGCAACAGTAGGCGCACTATCCATCGGGACATGCTGCTTATTGCCCAGACGCTTCCGCTCAAAAACGAGGCGGGAGTATGGGAGCTTGACGCCATAAAACATTACAGCCGTTTTCAGCAGACGCTTTTGCAAGCATTTGCACGCAATATCGAGATCGAAGCCGAATGCCTGGAGCGTATAAACATCACAAGAGAGCTTGTCAGTTTTGCGATTGAGTACAAAAGGCTTCCCAAAAAACTCGGCGAGTCGCTCTCTCAAGTTATCTCGGATGCCGAAAAATGCCGGTTTGAATATGTCAAGCCGGAAAGGACAACGACAAGAACGGTTGATCCGATCAAAATCTACACCGAAAACGGCAGGTGGTATGTCATTGCAAGAGATTACAACGAGGATAAGGTCAAATACTTCAATCTTGAGAAGATCAAAAACTTTACACCTCTTAAAGGTGAAAGGCAAACACTTACGCCACAGATGATCGCCGAAGCGGACGCGATGAAAAGCATCTGGAGCTCTGCGGGAGCACAAGAGGTGACAGTCAAGCTTTATGTGCGCCCTGAAATAGCGACCTATATCCGGGACATCAAGCTTCATAAATCCCAGATTATTTACGATGAACATTATGACGGCGGGATGGAAGTGCATTGTACGATCACCCACAAACTCGAGATACTTCCCCAGATCAAGTACTGGTTGCCCAGAGTTCACATTTTAGAGCCAAAGTGGCTATGGGAAGAACTAAAGAAAGATCTTGAAATTTATCGACACGAAGATCAAAAGATGCAGGGTGGTTGACATATGATTGTCTATGCAATTATGATAAGATAATCGCAATAAGTATTTCTTCGGTTTTCCGGAGACGAAATATAAAGGGAAGGAATTTTTTAATGCAATATTTTGAACTGACATGCAAGGCATATCTGAAATCCGATTTATTATTCGATCAGGGATTTGAAAAGATGAGCAAATTTATTAACTTTGCAATTATGAGAGGAGAGAAAAAAGCTCTTCATGAAAAAATAGGTTTTAAACATTATAGCTTTGGTGGATTTCGACCGTTCAAAGAGGATATAAAAAATAAAATGTTCAAATGCGGCAATATATATGATTTTACGATACGTTCACTTAATGAAGGATTTATCGATAGCATAGCTCCGGCACTGAGAGAAAATATCGACAATCCAAGCATCCAAGTTCTTCAAGTAACCAAAAAGACAATAAAACAATTTTTTATAAGTGAACTTTATAGTGCAACACCTGTTATCGTATCTACTGAGAATGGTAAATTTTGGACTATGAACGAGAGTGGTGACATCATAAAGCTGCAAAAGCAACTTCATGACAACTTGGAAAAAAAATACCAAACATATTTCGGTGAAAAGCTCGAAGCAGAGCAAAATTTTATTCAGCTGATCGAAGTTAAAAACAGAGTTCCGCAAAATATAATCATTCACAAAGAGGGTAAAAAAATACGCTTTTTCGGAAACAAATTTAAAATCATTCCAAATGAAGATGAGTTGAGTCAAAAACTAGCTTTTGTAGCTCTTGCTTGTGGACTTGGGGAGAAGAATAGTTATGGCGGCGGGTTTTGTGTGGGGAAGGGGATGAGATGATAACGATACAAGAAGCCCCTTGGAAATCGAAGGGGCTTTTTTGTGATGATGAGCTTCATAATATCATGACACTTGTACTTGAACAAGATGGTTTTTATTTTGATCCGAGTGATAATAGTTTTTTAGGAGCAATTTTTAAAGAGTATGTACGAAAGTTTTTAAAAGAAGAATATATCACGCTTGAATTATTTAAAAAAGAGCTGTTTTATTATGGTGAAAATGCAAATCTCTATATGCTTAACACTATTTATAACGACCTTTTTAAAGATAAAGAGCCAACTCCATTTAATGCAATCATAGAAGATAACGAGGATGGTGCTATGAATTTGGGAATGTTTAACTTACCGTTTGCATCTCAGCTTAAAAACTTAATAGAAATTTTGGAAAAGTTGGAAATTGATTTTAAAAAGTTAAGTGAAGATTATATGCTTTTAGGATTTCCAAATTCTATGGAGTGCTATAAATCAAAAGATGTGATTGATTTAGATTATAAGCTGTGGGAGGAGAGGGGATGATAAAAGAGATTGTGGAGTTTATGGACTTAGAAAATAATGGCGAAAATTTTTTAAAGATTATTCTAGAAAATAGAGCTATTGCAAAAGGAATTCATATTATTGTAGATAAAGAAACTTTTGAAATTAAAGACTTTTGTTTGAATGATAGTAGTGATGAATTTAATAGCTTTGTAAAAACATATAATTTGAAAGAGAGGGAATATTATTGTAACTATTTAGATAGCAACAAAAACTTTGATAGTTCACCGCCAGAAGGTAAAAATCAAATTCATTCAGCCTCTCCATATGCTTTATTTTTTAGATATAAAAATGATAAAACAATTTTTCAAAGGCTTTTGGAGATTAAAGATAGATTATTTAAAACAGGTTATTTTGAGAAGAACAAATCTCTTACTCAAAATGAAGATATTTTAAATAATTTAAGTGATATAGAAAAAGTCATAAAAGAGAAAATAGCTACTAAATATTTCATCAAACGAATAGGCAAAAAAAATCTTAAAAATCTTAAAAATAGTGATTATATTAAGGTTTACTTTGATTATGATATGACTTTAATTAAAGCATTTTATGATGAATATTCTCCTCAAATGGCTTTTAATAAAAAAGGACTTTTTGAAGATAAAGAAAAATACACAACATCACAAGAATATAATTGCCCCATTATTGATAAAAAATCGGAGCTAGGAACATCGGATTTTTTAAATACATTTGCCGATAAGAAACCTTTTTATATGCATCTTACGAGAAATAAATTATATGATGGTTTTACTGCTTTATACAGTGGTAAAGTTATTCAAAATTTGTCTTTTTTTGAAGAAATTTTAAAATTGAAAATAAAAATTGATAAATATGATAAAAATATGTTTCCAAGTCCGTTTCCTATTTTTATTTCAAATAAGGATGCGATAGACAATGAGGGAAATAGAATCTATTTTGAATTATTGAAAGAGAATCAACCAATCGGTTATCAAAAAATCATTGAAAGTGTTTATCTAAAATTATCAGATAGTAATGAAATTAATGATTTGAACTTCTATTTAATATTTTGGACTAATACAAAAGATGGAATAAGATTTTATGATGTGGATTATGTAGATAGTTTTAAGTATAAACTGGATGACTTTTATATCGAGAATATCTTTGAAATTGAAAATTTTAATACGGGAACTATTGAAAATATTTTTGAATTAGAATGGAAAATTTTCGCAAAGTTTCTTTATACATTGAAAGGAGAGAATGAAAATACGTATCTTTTAAAAAATAATTACTTTGCAGAAAAAATCAATGTATCAAAAGGTGAAAAGTTACCTGCAATGGTGGCGACCAAGTTTTATCAATATAATAAAGCTATTTTTGATGTGGTTTACAAGGGAAAACTTGAAAGCTTTACAGGTTTTATGTTTGATGATTTGTGTATTTCAATTATAAGGGAGCAGATAAAGTTAAATGACGATTGGGGTAAAACTTATAAAATAAGAGAGAAATTGGCTCTTTATATTTCACTGTATAAAAATTTTAACAAAGGAGAAGATTTGGCAACAACAATAAAAGATTTAAGACAAAAGATAGAGGTATTACTTGAAAATGATGAGATACATTTAGAAAGTGATAAAGAATTTGCATTTGCAAGTGGTCAATTGATTTGGTACATTTTGACCAAAAGTAAATCAGAAAGTAAGACACACTCATTACTTGATATTTTCATTTCAAAAAATAAAGCAGAGGACTTTAAAATGGTTATGGCTCAGCATATTCAAAAATATTCTCATGCTTTTAAGTTTTTTCAAAACAAGAGTTGGTTCGATAAATTGGTAGGTGAGGTGATGGCATATGAGCCTGAACAACAAACAATAAAAAATCTTATACCGCTTATTATGGCTGGGTATTTTTCTAAAAATAGTATTTCAGAAAAAATATCTAAAAAGGCTGTAGAAAATAAATCTAACGAGGAGAATAGCAATGAGTAATGGTGAAAAATTTGAAAATAGAGTTTTTGGGGCAGTGTTGGTTAAGGCGATTACAGCAAATTATAATGCAGATTTTACAGGTAGTCCAAGAACACTGCCAAATGGCGTGGTGTATGCAACTGATAAGGCATTGAAGTATTGCATAAGAAATTATCTCAAACAAGATAATAAGACGATTTTTTATATCACAAGACATAAAAAAGAGAATATGCAACCACTTGATATGGATGAAACTTATGAGGCGATTTTCGGAAAATATCCTGTGACAATCATTGATTTCAATAAAACTGACAAAAATGGTAAAAGTAATATTCAAAAAGAGATAGAAAAAGAAGACTATGCAGGATATTCGATAAAAGAGCAAACAGAATCTATTTTAATTCTTAGTAAAGAAAATGAAAAAGATATTGTATTTATAGATTCAGATGATAAAAAGCGTAAAATAGTTTTAAAGAATATCTTAACTAGTATGGATATTCGTTTGTTTGGTGCAACATATGCAAGTCAAGAAAAAGTTAAAATTAATGGCAAAGAGCAAAAGATAACTTTTTCTATTCATGGTAATGTTCAAATAACACATGGACTAAATATTTATGAAGAAAATAATATTTTCAGTGAGGATATTACAAGTCCTTTTAGAAATTCAAGTGATTCTTCGGACGATAGTATGCAAACAACTATTGGAAATCAAACGGTTTTGGAAGAGGGACATTATCTCCATAATTTTACAATCAACCCAAGAAATACTAAAGAGTTAGTAGAACTTATTGATAATAAGGGTTATTTGACAAATAATGACATAGAAAAATTTAAAGAGGCTATCAATAAAGGAGTAACTTACCTCGATAGTGCTTCTAAAGCAGGTGTAGAAAATGAGTTTTCTATTTTTATTACACTAGATGAAAAGTCTAAAATTCAACTTCCATCGTTTACTACACTTGTAAAAATAGAGAAACAAAATGGATTTAAAAGAAAGCTAGATTTATCAAAAATCAAAGAGCTTCTTAATGAAGAAATCCTTAAAGAAAAGATTGCAAAAGTGGAAATTTTCTTAAATGAGTACGCTCTTGATTATGATGATGAAATTTTTGATATTCAAAATGTTTGTGTGAAATCGATAGTTTCAGACAAGGAACTTCAAAAATGTCAAAAATAGATAAAGTCATTTCCTTTGATGTAGAGTCTGACTTTGGTATGTTTAAAAAACCTGATGTAAATAATCCTATATATTTTACATACAACATTATTCCAAAGCCTACACTATTGGGGATATTAGGTGCTATTGTGGGATTTGGAGGATATAGTCAAATGCAAAAAGGTGATGACTTTCCACAGTTCTATAAAGAGTTTGAAGATTTGTTGATTTCAGTTGCTCCTCTTGAAAAAAGAGGAGTATTTCAAAAACGAATTATTAAATACAACAATACTGTAGGTTACGCAAATAAAGATGGAGGAACACTTAATATCAGTGAACAGACTCTAATAAATCCATCTTATAAAATTTATGTTGCTCTAGATTTGTCAAAGAGTAGTAATCAATTAATAGAAAAATATTTGTTGGCTAATAAAGCAGAAAATGGCTATATCCCTAATTATGAATACATTCCATATATGGGTAAAAATGAATTTAAACTTGATATAAAGAACATTCAAGTATTTGAAAATCTTTCGCATGAATTAGATGAAGTTTTTGCCATAAGTACTCTCTTTCAAAATAGAGGTAAAGTGGCTTTAAAATTGAATGAGCAAGAAAGAGACCCTTTTGATATATCAATGAGTGAAACTTATTTTTATTACTTTGAAAGGTTACCTGTATTATTTGATGAATTAGGGCAATATCAATATGAAAATTTTAGTTATACAAATGCTAAATTTTCTAAAGATTCAGGTTTTATACAAAGTTTAGAATTAGTAAAAATTTGTGATAGAGTGATATGCCTTTATTAAAATTTGAAGAGATAATAAAAGAATCTTATTTTGATTTTGAAAAAATTATTCAGAATATAGAAAACTATTTGGCTCATTTACCTAAAGAGATAAGTTTAGAGAAAGAGACTCTCTTAAGTCATTCTAATTTGGTTTTGAACTATTCTTTAAAACTGGTAGAACTTAACCAAATAGAAAAAAATATTGATACTATTTTATTCAAAATTTCTGACAATGTAGTTTTTTTAAATACCATAAAGTTGCTTTACATAAAAGTTATATACTGGCATGACATCGGAAAAATAAATGAAAATTTTCAATTAGAAAAGATGAATAATAGTAAATTTTTGAAAGTAGATTATGACATTTCATCAAAACATTCAATTTTAAGTACTTATTTGTATCTTGTAAGTAGTTTTGACTATATAAATAAAGCATTTTCAGATATAAATCAAAAGATAGAGCTTATATCAATTTCTGTGAGTTTTGCAATGACAATTTGGCGACATCATACGGGAATTTACAAATCTATTAATGAACTTATTGCAGATAAAGATGAGGGATTACCTATTTGTAGTAAATTAGATGTTTATATGAACAGATTGAATTTGGATATAAATAATCATATGCATACTCATTTGATGAACAATTTGGTTAATGGTGACTTGAAAAATAAATTGAAAATTAATGAAAATTATTTTCTCCTTTCAAAATCTCTCTTTTCACTTTTAATAATTTCAGATTACTATGCCACTGCTCAATTTATGAATTATGGCAATGTAGTAGGGTTAAAGTACGATGATTTTGGTCTGATAGATAATGATTTTAGGGAAGCCATTTACCGAAGATTTTATGAAAATCAATTTGATAAAGAACTCATAAATAAAACTATTAGTGACTTTAAAGATTTTGACAAACTTCAAGAAAAATCAAATGACAACTTAAATCATCTACGAAATAAGCTTTTTACAGAGGTTAGAACAAACCTATTTGACACGATTGAAAAAAATAAACCACAAAATCTTTTTTATATCGAAGCTCCGACAGGTGCAGGCAAAACGAACTTATCACTCATGAGTGTGATTGAGATACTAAAAAAAGATACTTCAATCAACAAAGTTTTTTATGTTTTCCCGTTTACCACACTTATTACTCAAACTTACTTAGCTATCAAAAAAACATTGGAGCTTAATAATACTCACATAGTACAACTTCATTCAAAAGCGAAATACAATCAAAAAAAAGAAGAGAAAAAAGATGGAGTTTATGGAGATGAAAAAACAAATTTTTTAGACAATCAATTTATGAACTATCCAATTACACTTTTGAGCCATGTGAAATTTTTTGATATATTGACTGGAATCAGTAAAGATGACAATTATATCTTTCATAGACTTGCTAATTCGATTGTTATAATAGATGAGATTCAAACCTATAGCCCAGATTTTTGGTCACGAATAGTTTATTTGCTTGACATGTATGCTAAAAACTTTAATATTAAATTTATTGTTATGAGTGCGACTTTACCCAAAATTGGCAAGATAATAGATAGTCAATTTTCTTTTTTAGTAAGCAAAGAAAATAAATCACAATATTTTCAAAATCCTAATTTTGCAGATAGAGTAATAATAAATACAAATGTCATAAATATAGATAAACCTGAAGAGATTTATCAAAAACTAGAAGATGAAAGTATTACGTATCAAAATTTGGAGACTACCAAGTTAAAAAAAGTAAAAACAATCATAGAATTTATCACTAAAAAAGGGGCTGATGAGTTTTATAAGTTTGCTAAAGAAAAAAATATGATTTTTGATGAAATCTTTATATTAAGTGGTACGATTTTAGAACCAAGACGAAAAGAGATAATTGATTTTATAAAAAATGTACATGATAAAAATATCTTACTTGTCACAACCCAAGTAGTTGAAGCTGGTGTAGATATAGATATGGATATAGGATTTAAAGAAAAATCTCTTGTCGATAGTGATGAGCAACTGGCTGGACGAATAAACAGAAATAGCTCAAAAGAGGGCAATAAACTCTTTTTATTTAGCATTGGCAAAGGTAATGAAAATTTTGTTTATAAAACTGATAAACGAAAAGGTATTTCGGCGATATATCAAGAAGATGGAAAAGATAAAAATATATTAGAAACTAAAGATTTTGATAAATTTTACAGCCAGATTTTAGACAAAATTATTGACAACAATGAAAAAACATTCATGGAAAATCTAAATACTTATATTAATCATTTGAAAAATTTACGATTCAGAGGGTCTCATATCAAGCTCATTGATATGCAATCTGTTTCCGTTTTTGTCCCTCATAATACGATGGCAGAACTTTATTGGAATGCTTATGAAAAAGCGATTTTAAATAATGAAAAAGATTTGATTGATAAGAAAATTGATATTAAAAGACTCAGTGCAAAAATCTCTAAATACACTTTTTCTTTGGCTGATTATCCAAATAGCGGTATTGAATATTTAAAAGCTTATGGAAAAGAAAAATATGGATATTTATATTTAAAAGAATGGGATGCAGAGAGTGAAGGTAAAAAACTCTATTCATACGAGGATGGTTTAGATACAAGTATCTTAAAAGGCGAATTCGTATCGATGATAATATAAAGGAACCCTCATGGAAAAAATACAACTTTTTGAGTCAAAAAAAATACGAAGCCGTTGGGATGAAGAGAGTGAATTTTGGTATTTTAGTGTGATCGATACTATTGAAGTGCTGACACAAAGTGATCGACCTCGGAAATACTGGAGTGATTTAAAAAGTAAGCTCAAAAAAGAGGGAAGTGAACTGTCCGAAGAAATCGGACAGTTGAAAATGCAAGCTTCAGACGGCAAAATGAGGGTTACGGATGTGGCGACGACCGAGCAGCTTTTACGCTTGATTCAGTCTATTCCTTCTCCGCAGGCGGAGCCCTTTAAACAGTGGCTTGCCAAGGTGGGGTATGAGAGAATCGAATCGATGCAAGACCCTGAAAAGTCCATCGATCAAGCGATGCAAGATTATCTCAATTTGGGTTATTCTGAAAAATGGATCAACCAAAGACTCAAAAGTATCGAAGTGCGAAAAGAGCTCACCGATGAGTGGAAAGCTAGGGGAGTAGAAGAGGGTAAAGAGTTTGCTCTTTTGACCGATATCATCTCAAAAGCATGGAGCGGTCACACGACACAAGAGTATAAAAAACTCAAAAATCTCAAAAAAGAAAACTTGCGTGACAATATGACAAACTTAGAACTCGTGCTCAATATGCTAGCAGAAGCGACTACGGCAGAAATCTCAAAAGAGAAAAAGCCAAGCAGACTCGAAGAGAGTAAAAAAGTTGCCAAGCAGGGCGGTACGATTGCGGGAGATACGCGAAAAGCAATTGAGAAAAAGACGGGCAAAAAAGTGGTGACAAAGCAAAAGGCCAAAGGGTTGTTGGAAGAGAAATGATCACTGGAACCCTCATCAACTACTACTTTCACTGTAAAACCCAATGTTGGCTTCATGCCAACCGTCTGAATCTTGAAAATAACAGTGAAGATGTTCGTATCGGCAAGGTGCTGCATGAGATTAACCAGGAAAACGCCAAACACACGGAGATCAAAATCGATAATGTCCGTCTTGACAAGCTCACCGCCGATTATCTCGTCGAGGTGAAAAAGTCAGATTCCGATCCAGAAGCGGTCAAATGGCAGGTGTTGTTGTATCTGTATATTCTCCGTCAAAAGGGGATAGAGAAGAGGGGGAAAATAGAGTACATTGAGGCCAACCGCCAAAATCGTAAAACACAAATAGTCGAGTTGGACGAGAAAAACGAAAAGGAACTATTGGCGATTATTGGCGAGATCAAATCACTCATTGCTCTGAGTGTTCCGCCTCTTCCTGTTTTCGAGAACAAATGCAAAAAATGCGCATACTATGAATATTGTTTTATTTAGGGGTTGAACATGGCAAAAGAGCACACAAGGTATATTTTTAGTATGGGCGAACTCAAAAGAAAAGATAATTCTATTGCGTTTATTAATGAAAAAGGAAACTTTTATATTCCTGTTGAAGATACAAAAGAGCTGTATTGTCTCAATGAAGTGAGCTTCAATTCTAAGTTTTTAGATTTCATAGCCAAAGCAGGAATTACTGTACATTTTTTTAATTACAATGGGCATTACAGCGGTTCATTTTATCCAAAGGAGCAACTTATAAGCGGTGATCTGACGGTTCGTCAAAGTCAAGCCTACATAGATGATCGCATTAAAATTGCAAAAGCTATCGTACATGCGATAGCCGATAATATACATGAGCTACTGTATCATTATTATAGACATGGCAAAAAAGAGCTCAAGCCGTTTTTGGACTGGCTCAAAGAAGACGTTGAACGTTTTTTGAATATGAATATTCATATCAAGCAGGTTTTGTTTATCGAAGGGCAGATATGGAATCGTTTTTATGATAGTTTCAAGCATTTTTTACCGTTGGATTTTGTCTTAAATAAAAGAGTAAAAAGGCCTCCGGATAATCCTATTAATGCGCTGATCTCTTTTGGAAATACGTTGCTTTATACTAAGACAATATCCGCGCTTTATCAAACTCATCTCAATCAAACCATAAGTTTCTTGCATAGCCCCAGAGAAGGCAGGTTTAGTCTAAGTCTTGATCTCTCTGAGGCATTTAAGCCGGTGCTTGTATTCAAAACTATTTTTGAAGTAGTCAACAATAGAAAGTTGCAGGTGCAAAAACATTTTGATAAAAATTTAAACTATGCGCTCTTGAACGATGAGGGTAAAAAAATATTTATCGAGGCATTTGAAAATAGAATCAATGAAGTATTTGTTCATCCAAAACTAAAAAGAAAAACTACTTATAAAAGTGCAATACGTTATGATGCTTATAAATTGATAAAATATCTTTTAGAAGGAAAAGATTTTATCCCTTTTAGTTTGAGAGATAAAGTATGAGTAAAAATTATAATCATAATTATGCTTTTGTTTTTTACGATATAGCAGATATAGAAAGTGATATAGGTAAATATAGAGTGGCAAAAGTTTTCAAGATATGTAAAAAATATTTCAAACACCATCAAAAATCAGTTTTTCGAGGCAATATAACCCCAGCAAATCTCATAAAATTTAAAAATGAGGTTAAAAAAGTAATTGATGAAAAATTGGATTTTATCTCTATTATCAAGCTTCAAAATAAAGCAGTTTTTGACGAAGAGATCATCGGCAATAACGACAACAATGCTGAGTCGATATTTTTGTAATTTTTCCAACCTCAGTTTATATTTTTTTACTAAAACATATGATAGAATAGGACTTTACTGCTCTTTAACATGATATTGTTGTTTTTTTGAAAAATACTTGGAAAAATTTTTAAATTTGCGCATAATAGGCGCTTGGAGTTTTTAGAAGACAAATGAGGGCGCGATTTTATTTTACTCGAACCGACACAAGCAGTTGTATTGAAATTGTGCGTCCTTTGCCAAAAGAGACAAGGCGTCTCTTCTCGAACCGACACAAGCAGTTGTATTGAAATAACTTTAAAAACGGTTTAGCCATATTAATTTCCTTCCTCGAACCGACACAAGCAGTTGTATTGAAATGAGTTTACTGGATTGTTTGACAAGCAAGGAGTTGAGCTCGAACCGACACAAGCAGTTGTATTGAAATTTTGATATATATGTTTCAATGTCTGAAACGTCAATTCTCGAACCGACACAAGCAGTTGTATTGAAATTGAATTGATAAATAATAATCAATGTAATTTCTTATACTCGAACCGACACAAGCAGTTGTATTGAAATTCGGAAGAAAAACATAAACCATAGGGCTTCGAACTTTCTCGAACCGACACAAGCAGTTGTATTGAAATTTTGGCTGAAGCAACAGAGCAAGATGAGAGACTACACTCGAACCGACACAAGCAGTTGTATTGAAATGGTGTTGAAAAACAAGATAAAAATGAAGATGACTGGCTCGAACCGACACAAGCAGTTGTATTGAAATAAGGTCAATTAGGCACCAAACATTTTACGAATGTATCTCGAACCGACACAAGCAGTTGTATTGAAATTTCTCGGGGAATGGAATATCGGCCAAACTGCAAGCAGCTCGAACCGACACAAGCAGTTGTATTGAAATGCTATAACACTAGTAAAATCTGGAGCAACCAAAGCCTCGAACCGACACAAGCAGTTGTATTGAAATTTGATAACACAAAATCGCAAAGAAGAAAAAAGAGAACTCGAACCGACACAAGCAGTTGTATTGAAATACAGTTCCGTTTTGTTCTGCACATAATGCTGAATTCTCGAACCGACACAAGCAGTTGTATTGAAATAAATCATAGTGATAGAATTAAGGCTTTTCGTCTTCTCGAACCGACACAAGCAGTTGTATTGAAATGTTGGTTAGTGCTACAGTAAAAATGTGTTAATGCTGCTCGAACCGACACAAGCAGTTGTATTGAAATATTATTGAGCTCTTTGAAAACGACACATTACAAGCCTCGAACCGACACAAGCAGTTGTATTGAAATGTTGACGAAGCAGCGTCCAAACTAGCGGCAAGCGCTCGAACCGACACAAGCAGTTGTATTGAAATAATACACGGAGGGGGAAGCTGTCCTGGACAATCTCTCGAACCGACACAAGCAGTTGTATTGAAATAAGACAAATCGGATACAGCAGATAAAAACAGAGCAACTCGAACCGACACAAGCAGTTGTATTGAAATTATATTTTTGTACCGTCTGATGATAATCTAATGCCTCGAACCGACACAAGCAGTTGTATTGAAATTAGATACAGATGTGTATTACTACATTGCACCGTACTCGAACCGACACAAGCAGTTGTATTGAAATCAATTAATGATGGAAATAAATAATTTAGAATTACACTCGAACCGACACAAGCAGTTGTATTGAAATGGTTTTAGCCCTACGCTTGCAAAATCTTTATTTACTCGAACCGACACAAGCAGTTGTATTGAAATGTATGTAGATGTTCAGGGCTGGCTATTTGAGGTTGACTCGAACCGACACAAGCAGTTGTATTGAAATAATGGATTTGTAACACTAAGCGGCGAGCAGATCGCAAAAGAGCAGGAAGAAAAAGCAAGTGCAATCGTGAACTTCAAAAAGCCGGACATCAGTGAGATACGTTCGGTAGAAAAACTTGCACAGGATGATGCCTTCGCAACGCTGGCAAGAAGCATGCGTGCGATACAGGAGGAAAGGCAAGCAGCGCAGACATCAAACGGTATCTTGACGCAAAAGCATACATCGATCCTGACCGTCTTGCAAAGACAGTAGAAAAAGAGAGGCTGGCAAACCTCTCCGGCAAATATAGAAACGTGGGGGAAGAAGAGATCGCAAAGATCTCCAGGCTTAGAGACTACCTAATGAGCCACCCGGATCTCAAGTACGGCAACGAGTTTAACCCGCAGCAGGTCAAAGCGCTTCTCTATGATCTGAAAACGCAAGGGAAACCGAGAAGCATAAAATATGACGAGATGTACGATGATTTGATGGGTATGTATGAAGAGCTTGGAAAAAGGATAGAGGAAGCGTATGGGCCTGTGCAGTCTCAAACTCGGGTACCTGCATCATCTCCTGCAGAAGATGCGGCGTCCTTGGTCACCCGCCATCAAGAACACCAGGCAGAGCGATTACATTTTTACGGAGTTCCTTCCGCTCAGGGATTCAGCAATCAATCAGCACAGACTTTTGACAGTATATCAAAAGCGAACGAAAAACTCAAGCACTTGTATTAGTCCATAACCTTTGGCACTCAGTGGTTAGGGATATTAAGGGTGATCTAAAAGTGCTCTACCACGGCACTAATCACGATTTTGATACGTTCAACGTTAATAAAACAGCCAATGGCAACTTTGGGCATGGGTTCTATCTGGCTGAAGACTCAGGGCAAGTCAACAAGCATTACGCAAAAGGAAATGGTGCCAACATTATGCCGGTAGTGGTAAATATGGAAAATCCTTTTTATATCGATACCCTTGAAAAGGCTATGCCTGTCTATGAAGCATACGCTAAAGAGTTTGGACGTACGGTGCCAAAAGAAGCCAAAAATACACTTGATATCTACGAACTGGTAGCCAAAGGGGACAAAGGCAAAGAGGAGTTTAGAAACTTCCTTGAGTATCTTGGGTACGACGGTATAGTAGGTACTACTCCCGGAGCAGGAAAGCAATATGTGGCTTTTTACCCTAATCAGATCAAATCTATTCACAATAGAGGCACATTTAATTTGGCTGAAGCAAATATATTGCATGCAAATCCTCATATCGGCAGCGGGTTGGCAGCAGGCAGCGGCAATGCACTGGAATTTGATGAAGAGGGCAACATTAAGGGGTTTGATGCTGAGAAGTTTGTAACCGGATTTGCGATGGGGGCTCTTGGCAGCAAGGCAGGTGCAAGCGTGCTTAAAAAGTATCATCCAAAGCTTTATAATGATATTTTGGGTGTGAGCAGAGAGTATCCGAGTATGGCGGCTTCTAACCCTAAGCTTTTATCTGAGCTTTACAAAACTGCAAAAGATGCTAGTGTCAATACATTTGCAGGTGCTAAAGCCGTCAGAGCAGATGCGGGCAAGCTGGATGATGCTATGAAGCTAAGCTACGGCGGAGCAAGCGAAGCAGACATTTGGAAAAAAACGGGGTGGTTTAAAGGGGATGACGGGAAGTGGAGATTTGAGGTGGATGATAGTGGGGCGAGGATAAACATAGATTTATTTCAAAATGGATTTAATGGCACTCTCAAAGACATCCTTGCTCATAACAATCTTTATGAAGTCTATCCAAATTTAAAAGATATGGTTGTAAAGGTCAGAAATATAGGAGTTGCAAAAGGAAGGTTAAACAATAGTTTAAATCTTGGTAATTACATAGAGTTAAATCCTTTTAAAATTCAAAATGCGAACGATGTTAAATCAACACTTCTTCATGAAGTGCAACACGCAGTGCAACAGATAGAGAACTTTGCAAGAGGTGGTTCTGTGCAAAACTTTGAAACTTCACCAAGCATACTCAAGCAGACAGAAGCTGAACTGCAAGGTTGGACAAAGATGTATAACGAGGCTTGGGATAAATTTTCCGATGCCATCAGCAAAGGTGATGAAAAAGAAATAGCTTTGCGTAAAAGCAATCTTGATTGGTATGGCGAACATCTTGATAATATAAAAATGAATTTAAAAACACAACAAGACCCCCGCGGTGCTTACCAACGCCTACACGGAGAAGCCGAAGCAAGACTTACTCAAACACGAGCGGACAAAGGCTATGAAAACTTCCCATTAGATGACCTTGATGTGCCTCGTGATGAGCTTATAAAGAAGTTTGACGGTGGTACTGCACAGATGAGTATAGAAACGGAATCAAGATATATAAATCCTAAAAACGGAAACTTAACGTCGCAATTTAAAAAAGATGCTATTGATATGCCAAAGCCTTTAAGTAAAAAAGAGTTCGCAAAACAGTATGGGGACACATACGGATGGACAAGTGTAGATACGCCAATAGGCAAGATAAAATTTAATGTAAACAGTGCATATAAGCATATGAGTTCGGATAATACATATTTTACAGATAGAGTAGATTTTTCAGGGGCTTTTGATATGGCTTTAAGAGACCCGTTAATGGTTGTAAAAAATCCTCTTAAAGATGGGCAGAAAGAGTATTATTTACCTCTAAAGGACGATAAAAACGATATTTTGCATTTTATAAATATAGCAAAAGACAAAAATGGAGAACTTAAGCAAATAACTTTTTTTGATGTTTCTGAAGAGGAGGCAAAAAGGATAATAAAAAGCCAAGGAAGTAATATACTGTACTTCAAATATTCGACGGCTACCAAGCATCTGCTTGGTACGGGCGATGCAATGCAAATCCCAAAAAAGTCGCCGCCTACAAATCAAAGTATACCACAAAATAAAGAAGAATGGAATAAAAATCTTTTAGAATGGCGAAAAGACAGCCACCCGTTGACCAAAAATGTAGATGGAACGCCAAATGTGTTTTATCATGGGACTGGAGCGGATTTTGATGAGTTTCAAACTGGAATAGAAAAAGCAAATGGAAGTAGAGCAGGCGAGGGTGTGTATTTGACTACTAACTACAATGTAGCAAATTCTTATGCAAAAAAAATAAATAGCAGTGTTATGCCTGTATATATAAACTCTAAAAATATATTTACAGGTGTTGAAAACCTTACCCCCAAACAGAGAGAATATTATCTCAACACAGAAAAGCCAGTCAATGAAATATTAAAAGATTTAGGATTTGATGCAAGAATGAGCGGAGACGAAATAGTAGTATTCAACCCTACACAAATCAAATCAATCCACAACAAAGGCACATTTGACGATGCAAACCCTAATATACTTTACTCACTGCCTTTAGCGGGAGCGGTAGACGCAACACAAGGAGAAAAATAATGAAAAAATCGGGGGAGAAAATGACAAGTAAAGAACAAAAACTACTCGCCTACCTGCAAGAGGCTTTCGACGAATCAGTGCGCCTGACAAAAGGATCGCGCGAAGAAGGAAGAGATGCATATGAGTATATGAGGGGGAATCAGCTCCCGGAGTATACTGCCGCACAGGCAACCTAGAAATAATCTATACGATAATGTAATATTATCACATAAGTTTATAGATTATAAGACAGTCCCTATGGGATTTGAAACTACAAGAAGAGAAGAAATATGAAGAGTACATTGCCGGCAAGCTTACTCAAAGCCAAAAAGATGAAAGCGGGGGTAGAAGAGGTCAAAGTCGTAGCGGTGATCGACAAGAAGACCTCTGCGGTGTGCCGCAGTATGCACGGGCGGATCATCCCTATAAAGTCGGTAAAAGACCAGGCGGACGCGATCACTGCAGCCACTGACATAGAGGAGAAGAAAAAGGCTTCAAGGTGGCAGTCAAAACCCATCTTCGGGAAGCTTCCCTCGGATGTGGCGCTGCCGCCGTATCATTTTAGATGCAGGACTATTGTGGTAGCATATTTTCCACAAATAGCAGAAATTGACGGCAAGAATGTGAACGGCTCGTTGCTTCCGGGGGAAAAATACAAAGGGAACAAAGAAGTGGTGTTTAGCCATGTTGATCGCTTTGGATATGAACGGGTAGTTACAGATAAGACGCTTGAGCATGGAGGTACAGATCATGGTCTGAAGCTTAAAGACTACATAGCAGGGCTTAATTCACTGGAATCAATGGCTATCCAGTCAAGAGATGAACGGCGTACCGTTGGATACAGTAGAGACAGGAACCTCTTTTTTGTTTTTGAGGATGGGGAGGTTATCACGGCGTATAGTCCAGATGACGGCGAGAACTACTTCAAAAGAGAAGCCCTCAAAGGAACGATAGAAAGCTTATCAATTAAAAAAGGTGAATCGAATGAGAAAATGTAAAGTAAGGCTTGGACGCCTAGTGTTGATAGATATCGATGGCGAGTATGCAGGAAAATTTGACCGTACTGGAAGAGAAGAGAGCTTTGCTATGATCGCAGGAGCCGAAGCAGACAAAGAGGGGAAATTGACGCATCTCTTTTATCAGCCATGCGTAGCAGCTGAAGTGGTAGAGTCTCTCAAAGATGATCCTCTTTTTGAAGAGGAGGTAATGTTGGAGGTCTATGCACTTGACGGCAAGGAGACAAAAGAGAAGCTTTACGCGTTTGACGGCACGCTCTTTGATGCGCTGCTGGTTGCGGCGAACGAGGGGGCGAAGTATGACGTCTGAATATGATGAAGCCATAGCAAAGTTTTTACGGCAAGGGGCGGAAATGCTCCGCACGGAGGCGACAAACAATGCTCCGGTGGTGACGGGCAGGCTGAGAGGGGACATCACTGTCTTCCCTCAGGTAAACCCCACAGAGATCAGCGTGGGAAATACGAGCCTGATCGACTACGCCGTATATGTTTACTACGGTACCAAACCGCACACGATCAGGCCCAAAAAGAAAAAGAGCAATTTTTGGATTGTTTTAAAAGGTTCATTTCATTATACTTTTATAAAAAAGGAAAGATATGCAGCATAGAACCAAGACCCACCTTTTGACGCAAGAGCAGATTTTAGAGCTTTTACGCCGCGCTGAAGTTGGAAGAGTGGGGACTTTCTCTGAAGACGGCTATCCATATATCGTGCCTATGCATTTTGTGCATTTTGACGGCAAAATATATCTGCATGGATTGCCAAAGGGAGAAAAAATAGACAATATCAACCATAATCCAAATGTATGTTTCGAGATAGACGAGATGCTCTCCTTGCTTTATGGCGGGGTTGAGAACCCGTGTGACGTAAACAGCGAATTTAACAGTATCATCATACAAGGCCATGCTTCAATCGTTGAAGATTTTCACGAAAAGAATGAAGCGCTTTTAAAATTGGTGGAAAAATATACCCCTCATCTAAAGAATAACGAGATGCCGATCAAGATGATAAAAGGAACGGCCGTGATCAGGATCGATATCGTTAAGTGTGCAGGACGATACTACAAATAAATTACCTTGGTTAAAAGATTAAAATGAATGAAATTTCACTTTTATACGATAATTATAAACAGATAGAAAAAACCAAACGGTCCTCAAGCAGAATTTTATAATTTTTTTTCAAGTATCGTTTTTGTTTTCTGGTGCCGGTATTGAAACATGCTTTGAATGTCAAATTCAATCAAAGGTTCAAATAGTTTACCCAGAATCCCAAGGGGCAGTTCAAACTCAATGATATCTTTGAGTTCGCATAGATCCCCTTGCCTGCTGAACAGATGCTGATGTTTCCAAAATTTAAAGGGCGATTTTGTGGCTATATCCACCAGGGCATCGGGTTTTTGGAGTTTTTCAATTTTTACTTTCCAATATATAGGGATAAAAAATTTGGTAATCTTTATTTTTACGATTTTGCCTTCATATGTTTGGGTATCGTGATCCAAAAGTTCTACTTTGATATTTTTAGGAGTGATTTTTGTGATATTATTTGAATCCAAATGAAAATCAAACAATTCTTCCAAAGTGCAATTTATCAATGAAGTGTGAATGATTTTTCTCATTTTTATTTGCTGCCTTTATTCTAATTTGAAACGATTTTGACCTTTTTGATTATGCCGGATTTTGGATAGATTGTATAGGGGGTTAGCACAATAAGACAAGCTGGTTTGCTAAAGCTTTTTAAGCTTATAGGTTTTCAATAATTGAATTTCTGCCCCTCTTTTTGGGTTTTAACGTAAAGATAATGGGCATGAACGATTTGATAGCCCATCCATCCGAATGAAAGTATCGTCAAGAGTGAGGCAAGCAAAATGAATTGCGGCACAATAAGCGACATTATCAATGCAGCCATCATTGAGCAATGTATCCAGAAGTGCTTTTTTGCGGTTTTGGGATGGATAATCTCGTGCATCATCGGTGCGGTAAAGTAGCCTTGGCTGCTAAGATGAAACCATGTAAGAAAGGGAACGATCTTGTAAAACATTGCAAAAACAATGCTGAGCGCAAAAGCACCGAACCATAGATACGCCAGCGTATGAACCCATGCCGTCTGAACAAAAAGCCCAAGCATAAAGCAGAGCATGCTGACGATCAAACTTCCCAGTCCCAGCCGCCAGAACCACACGGTGGCATCGCTGATGGGGCGTTTGCGCTGCGAAAGCCTTTTGAGCGCAAGGAGGGCGTAAGCAACTAAAAGCAGTGCCAAGACAAGATGGCAAACAGCCCATATATCAGGCAGGAAAAAAGATACGATGGAAGCTATGGCCAGTAAAAACAGTATGCCACCGGATAGATACTTGCCCATGATGTTTGGATAGGGCGGCGTGACATAAAACATCTCGATCACCTGAAAGGAGATGGAGATAATCAATACCGCAATCCATCCAAACAGCCCAAATGAATAGTGCGCGGTTTTGATTTCAACATAGTGTACCCCTTCGTTGTAGCCTCCAAGCACTGTGGTAAGATAAAGTGCAGCAAGTACCAGCAGTACCAATGAAAACAGCGCAGCGGTGATGCCTTTTGACGAAGAGGAATGGTTGGAAAGCCGTAAGAGTTTTTCTATCATAATGAAAGCGATAAATAAAATTGATCCGCCCAATAATACTGATGCAAGCAGATAAAGCCATGAAATCTTCCCAAAATGAAAGGCGAACAAAAGAGTGATGATTCCCACAACCAAAGGATACTGTACCCAATTGGCCTTTTTTATCGGGGAGGTAAGCTTAACTCCGGCGATTACAGGGAGCATTTGAAAAAGTGCTGCTAGCATCACAGAGAGCATAATGCCCAAAGTAAAAACATGGGTCAGGACAAGTGCACCTTTTGATGCCGGGTCAAAAACCTCGTTTTGATAGATTGCCAGCAAAACTCCTCCAACGATGCCGAACAGAGCCCCTTGTAGAAAAAATCTGAAAACGACCGATATAGGAGGCGCTTGGTCCAGTGAGAGCCCTTTTTGGCTAAACAAGGAGCAGCTCCTTGAGGTCTGCAGTGTGGTTTTTGGTGATTAGAATATGCCATGTTCCTTCATCGTCTTCATGGCTCAATACCTGAAAATGATGTTCTTGGGCAAGATCTATCAGCGGAATAGGATTCTTGCGATGAACCATGTAAAGATAATTTGTATCATCCAGACTCTTTAGTATATTAATGGCCATTGCCAATGGTTTAGGGTGCTCCAATTCTCTGGCATCAAGTGTAATTTTTTTCATAATTGTGTATGTTTCATTGTCTCCAGGGTTTCTTCTTTGATTGTGACGGGAAGAATGTTGTCACACATGGCATACAGCATCTGTTCTTCTTTCATGTTGTGCTGCTGCAGCAGGATCATCATCGATTCAGCCAACGAAAGACAGGCATCCATATCCTCATCAATAATGGCTGAAGCCATTTTTCCGATCAACCCTTTAACTTGTTCGTGTTCGTATCTCATAACCGCAGTAGGCCCTTCCGTGCTTCCTGTTTGTTTTTCAAAAGCAGGGAAAAGCACTTCTTCCTCTTTTTTAAAATGCTGAAGAGTTTCATGCGCAAAAATTTCAAATTGTTTGGTTGCCTCTTCCCAATCTTTTTTTGATGCAGCTTTTTCGGCTTTGGCAAAATAATTATCGCACGCTCTGTGCTCGTCTTTCATATAGTGAGAAATAATCATAATAAATATCCTTTATAGTTTATTTTGTTTAATGTATAGTGATCATGTGATCCCACAGCTCTTTTGTGAGAAGTATCTTGCTAACGCGCTCTTGCCACAGTCTTCCAAAAAGTTTTTGTTCTTCATCAGAAGCAGTCTTGTTAAGGCTTTTTCCCATTAACGGCATCATATTTTGATCACCCGGCACCATAGAAGGATTATAGCTGAGTGAAACTGATTGATTGGTGTCTTGTCTGGTTAGTGTAACTTCGCCTTCCATAGGAACGTTGAAAGAGACAAGATTATTTCTGCTGAAATTGCCTTGAATTCCTTTAAATCCTCCAATGCCGTTTGCGCCTACGATGAAAGAGATGACATTGGCAATAACACCCGTTACACCCTCGTTTTCCGGAGTTTTCATCGCAACATGGATATTGCCTCTTTGGGGGATCTCTCCTGTATAAAGTTTCTCGAGTGCTTTAAGTGCCATAAGGTATGCTCCGGCAACGGTAGGGCATGAATGCCCTGCCAGTTTGACGCAGTCTAGATAGGTAATGTCTATCTTCCCTTCTTCAATGGCACCCAAAAAGTGACTCAGGGAATCGTAAAGCTGTATCGTTTGTACATCATTGTAAAAATCGGGGTATTTCATTTTATTTTCCTAAGCTATTTTATATTTTAATGCATATTGTAATAAAAATATTAACTTTTTAGATTGACACACATCAATTGATGGAACTAGGTTATTATATAATAGTTTTTATTTTCAAATGATTGGGATTTATTGTTGCAGATCAAATGTTAACTAAAATAAAAAGTATATAATTTCTAAAATTATAAAACAAGGAAACAGATGAGTGAATTTTTAGGGAATGGTATGCCTGCTGACTTGCCGGAAGGGCATCCGGTAAGAGTTTATTTGGATGAAAATAGGCTCGTCAGGGAGCTGATTGGTAAAATAAAGAATATAAATATTCAAGAAGAAAGTGAAAATTTTACAAAACTGTTTAAAAGTCTGCGTCTTGTTGAAAAGCATTTTGCCAGAAAAGAGAATCAGCTTTTCCCGTATTTGGAAAAATACGGATGGACAAGCCCCAGCCAAAATATGTGGGCGTTTCATGATCAAATCAGAGATGAGATAAAAGCTGTACGCAAAGCGATAGAATCAGGCGATATCGTTCTGGTTTCTCAAAATTTAGCGCAGATTTTTAGGAGTTTGGAGCATTTGATGGTTGTTGAAGAAAATAGGCTTTTGCCTAATGCGCTTAATATGCTTAGCGAGGAGGATTGGAAAGAGATGCGAGAGGGCGATGAGGAGATAGGATGGATGCTGGATGTTCCGCCTGTTGCTTATCCTGAGCCAAGTGAAGAGGCGTATATCCACCCAAGCAAAGATACCAAAAAACGGAATCTTCCTTTTTCGCTCGAGGACAGAATAAAACTTGACGAAGGCTATATGCTTCCCGAGCAGATCAATCTTTTGTTAAAATTTATGCCGGTGGACATAACCTATGTAGATGAAAACGATACGGTTATTTTTTACAATCGGGGAGAAGACAGAGTTTTTCCGCGAAGCGCTGGAATTATTGGGCGGGAAGTGAAATTTTGCCATCCGCCCAAAAGCGTGGATCAAGTTTTGATGATACTCAGGGAGTTCAAAGCCGGAAGAAAAGATGAAGCGGAATTTTGGATAGAGTTTAAAGGAAAGTTTATCCATATAAGGTATTTTGCGATACGCGACGAAGAAGGGGCATACAAAGGCGTTATAGAGGTAAGCCAGGATGTAACGCATATTAGAAGTCTCAGCGGAGAGCGAAGACTTTTGGATTGGAAGTAAAGGATGATTGTGAATGACATAGCAACGGTGTTATCCGTACAGATCGGAAGCGTAACCAAAGAGGGCGAGGAAAACAGCAAAGAATTTCTTACAAAAACGTATGAGACCGCTTCGTATAAGCGCCCCGTTTCAGAAAACGTAAGGGTGACAAAAAACGGGATAGAAAGCGATTTTGTGGCCGATACGGTTCATCATGGAGGGGTCGACAAAGCAGTGTTTGCCAACAGTTTTAAAAATTATGAGAGCTGGAAAAACTTTTTGGGTCTGGATGTCTTGGCATTCGGCGCTTTGGCGGAAAATCTGACATTCGATGCGATAGACGAAACCGACGTATGCATCGGCGACGTGCATAAAATAGGCTCGGTGATAATGGAAGTTTCCCAGCCCAGAAAGCCTTGCTGGAAAATCTCCAGAAGATGGCAGAACAGACACTTTACCAAAGAGATCTACGATACCGGAAAAACGGGATGGTATTACAGGGTCATCAAAGAGGGGATGCTGGCCAAAGGCGATAAAGTGGAGCTTGTCAGCAGACAAAATGTTTTGGTGAGCATTCAAGAAGCCAACGAAGCTTTTAAAGACCCCGACGAACATACCGGTACGGTGGAAAAACTTATGCAGCTTGATGTGCTGGCGCCTGCTTGGAAGAGGGGACTTGAAAAAAGGGTAGCCAACAAACATGAAATTTTGGAATATATGAGAGTCGATTAACGTGGCTTTGTAAGCTCTCGCCGTTCGGGGCGGGACCATAAGACATGGTATTCTTTTGGCATGACACACCATTTCTGTTTGCATTCGCCCAAGAACAATCCTGCTGATCATCATGCAAACAGCTGTCATTAAAATATAATGACTTGACAGTACAGGGGGAGAAATCTTTTGGCAGAACATAATCAGGTTTTGGTCACATGAGAACGGTTGCGACATAATATCGGAGTTTTTCATTCTAGGCTTTCCTTTCGTCCAAGGCTGTATGCCCTGGATGCATTGATAGCACTACTATATTTCTTCAAGTATTACAAGAAGTTCTGAAAAAACCCGTGCCCTTGTTTTTTTATTGTTATCTGTCATCATATAGATCATCTCACTAAGCTTATCTGGTACTTTGGGGTTCACTTGACTTACCTCGTTTTTTTTGATCTTACGATCATTCTGCAAAATGATCTCAAAATCTTCAATACCCATATAGCGTTTTCCCCCTGTAAGCATTGTAAAAAGCTTGAGTCCAAAATCAAAGATTTCAAAACTCTCTTTTTTATATGTTTTGGGAGATGCATCAAGTTCAAAAAAGAGATCAAGGCCTAGTTTTTCATTTAAAATATAGTTGATCTTGGTATAAAATCCTAATGCCTGATAAGTATAATTCGTCCCTAAAAAACGTGATTCAAAACGCTCAAAAGTTTCACTTCTTAATTTAAATTTTGCATATGCTTTCAACAGATACTTCACATGATGTTTAGCTTCTGTTAGAGGAAGAGCTTTGTGTAATCTTTTAGCCTCTTGTGCCCCATTGATGATTTTACCCCCCAAAAAGAGATGTACGCCATCAACACGATTCCCTGCTTCATCTTTGGCGATACACCCCTCAAAACCTATATCCGCGATACCATGTATGCCACATCCTTTAGGGCAAGCTGACCAGTTCATACGCACACTGCCATGCTCAATAGCCACCTCAGAGCTTAAAAATGTTGCCATTTCTATGGCATCAGATTTATTGGGGATAACACCAAAACTACAGGTTTTTGAACCGGCACATGCAATCATGCCGTTAAAAAATATCGCATTAAATGATTTGTATTTTTGGATAATATCTGTTGCTTCAAGTAGCTCTATTTTTTCTCTGTCTACTCCTATAATATAAAGGTTCTGATCATAAGAGAGCCGCAATTCTCCTGAACCAAACGACGTAGAAGCTTCCGCAGCCCTAATCATGTCAGAGCCTGAAAATATACCAGTTGGTATAACCATCTTATATGCGTAGGTATTATTTTTCATCAAAACTTTATTTGCTCCTATCGCGATATTTTCGGACTGAACCATTGTCTGTCCTGCTGATGCAAAATCGATACCGGCTTCTTTTTTGAGTGCGTTGGTAAAATTTTCTACACCTGCATCCTGAAGCAGGAAATATAGTCTGTTTTTATTACGGTTATCACGATACCCGTAGGTTTTAAAGAGCCGTAAAAGTGCCAGATAAAATGCTGCAACTTGTTCAAGTTTCACAAAAAGATTTATATCCTGTGCTTGAATCCCTACCTTTCCGCCCAAATAGACATTAAACCCAAACTCACCCTCTTTGTTTGCAAGAGCAAAACAGCAATCATGTCCAAAAATATTACAAGAGTTAGATAGAGATCCCAATATTCCCGTATTAAATTTACGCGGCAGCACAGAAATCCACTCTGGATTTTCTATGACAAAGGATTGCAGTTCATTGACAACAGGCTTAATGGCTATAACATTATCAAAAGCCAAGCCGTCCAGCGGATCAGAGACAATATTTCTAGGATTATCAGCCCCTGTTTGAAAGGTAGTGATGCCCACTTCATGTAATTGGCGTAAAACTGTAGCAATATGTTCTATTTTCAAATAACGCAGCTCTATCTGCATACGTGTAGTGATATCCATATAATCATCACCATACTTTTTAGCCACTTCGCCGATACGTATAGCCTGCTCACTCGTAAGCTGTCCTATGGGCACGCGTACTCTTAGCATAAAGTCTTCACATTTATTAAATAGTCCGAAACATTTTAAAAAATATCCACTATCTTCTTCTGAAAGCTTTTCATAGCCGCCTGCTGCTATTTCATCTAGACGGGAATAGACATCCATAGGCTCTTTGAGCTCTTTTATTTTTTCGATTTTATTCATTTTCATATTTCTTGACTCAGATACTTGTTTTAAGATTTCCATTTTTTATCCTTTGTTTGTTTTCAACGTATATTTAATAGTAAAAAGATATTGATCGCCGTCAATACTCCTGCAACAATCTGCCAGTATGCCACCGGATTTCTCTCCACTAGCGGCGGATGTACTTTTTTTAGATATTTCGGATTGGGATAGCGCAGGTCATAGATAAACTCGGAGAGTTCACTATGGCGCTTGTATGGGTCAACATGCAAGGCTTTGCGAAGCGCCTCATCGATCCAGATCGGGACATCGCTGTTCTGTGTGTAAAGGGGGGCGTATTTGAGCCTGTGCTGTGCACCCTTCGTATTTGCCGCCGCGACCCTCGTGCCATAGGGAAGTTTCCCGGATAACATCTGGTAGACGATCACTGCCAGAGAAAAAAGATCGGATCGATACGTACCGGCATCTCCAAGAAAATACTCTGGGGCAGAATAGGTCATTGTGCCCAAAATATCTCCTTCATCTGTCAATGTATTTATCTCGGCAATACCTGCAATTCTCACTGCACCAAGATCGATAATCTTTATACTGCCGGTTTTGTCGATCATGATATTTACCGGGCGTAAATCCTGATGGATCATCTCCTGTCTGTGAAAGGCAAGAAGCCCTTTTGCCACTTGTTGGGCAATTTCTCTAACCTCTTCAAGAGAAGGTTTTGGATTGTCGATCATCCATTGCCGGAGTGTCTGTCCCTCTACATACTCCATTACCGTATAAAGATAATTGCGTTCTCTATCCTGGGGATAAGCTTTGAGCACATGCTGGTTATGAATACGTCTGGCTATCCACTCTTCAAGCAAGAAACGTTCCAGATACGCTTTATCCTCTTTATGCTCGGTTGAAGGTATCTTGATGACCGCTGAAGCATCTGTTGCGTTATCTTTGGCAAGATAGACATGACTTCGGTTGCTGTTGCTAAGTTCTCTTATAATGGTATATCCATCAAATTCCATCCTTGCTTCAAGGATAGGAGGTATTTGTTTAAACGGTAGATTCTGCTGCATTTCCTCAGCGTTTTCCTGCGGAAGTGCCTCTATCCTGATGATCTGAATGGTGAGATTGTCGTCACTGCCCTCCTGGTAGGCTTTTTCTACAATATCTTTTGCTTTGAGCTCAAAACTTTCATCATTCTCAGAGACTTTTTCTACCAGCCATTCATCATTGACAAACTCATACACTCCGTCTGTCATAAAGAGAAAAACATCTCTTTCTTTCACGTCCAGTGCTTCATAGTCAATACGCACATTTGCATCTATTCCCAGCGCTCTGGCGAGATAACTTTTGTCCCGGGAAACCCAGGTTCTGTGGTCTGCGGTAAGCTGTTCAAGCACACTGTTTCTGAGCCTATAGATACGGATATCTCCGATATGAAAGAGATATGCCGTTGTTGACTTGATCACCATCGCGCTAAAAGTACACACATACCCCCTGTCCTTTTCAAGGTGATAAAGGTTTTGCCTGTTTTGTGCATAGATCCATGAGTTTGTCGCCTGTATCACCCTTTGTGCAGATTTTTTGACCGACCATGCTTCGGAGGTGCTGAAGTAATCTTCCAAAAAGTATGTTACTGATATCTTGCTCGCCTCTTGGCTAACCTTAGAGCTGCTAATCCCGTCAGCCATGGCAATAGCAACTCCTTTAGTGGAGAGCAAAGGCTCGGAAGGGACACGGACATCATGAAAATCCTGGTTAATCTCTTTGCGCCCTTTGGCCGTGTATTGCCCAATGGAGAGCTGTAACTGTGACATCGTTTCTCCTTAAAATTTTCAAGTAAAGCCTGACAAAACAAAAATTAAGTGTCAGGCCTTAATAAAAAATCTTTTTGCCAGAATTTGTATGGGTAAACTTTCCATTCAACGTGATAAGTACGCCATCGCCTTTTGGATTTTTTTTCGATATCCATAGAAAAGTCAATGGCCCGCACGATCTCTTTTAGATACTATCTGGCCGAAACAGGGCAGTATCTATTTATGATTTATTCAAATTTCTCTTCACGGATGTTTTTGCATGGGTATAATATATCGGCAACCCGACAAAGACCAAGCCGCCTGCCAGATTACCAAGCGCAACCGGAAGTTCATTCCATAAAAGGTAATCAGCGATCGTAAAATTACCGCCCATGATCAAAGAGAAAGGGAAAAGGAACATGTTAACGATCGAGTGCTCAAATCCCATAAAGAAGAACAGCATGACCGGCATCCACATTGCAAGCCATTTGCCGCTCACGGAGGTAGAGATCATCGCGCCTACAACCCCCATAGATACCATCCAGTTACACAGCATAGCGCGGATAAACACCGTCAACCATCCATCGCCGCCATGCGCAGCGTATCCTAAAGTTCTGGCTTCGCCTATTCCCGCAACTTTTGTAGCTATCGCACCGCCGTCAGTATTGAAGCCATACGTAAAGATAAACGCCATCATCACTGCAACCGTAAAAGCGCCCAGGAAGTTACCCAGCGCAACCAGTCCCCAGTTTCGTAAAACTTGTCCGATCGTCACACCCGGTCTTTTATCGATCCATGCAAGTGGAACCAAAGTAAATACACCTGTTAGAAGGTCAAATTTCATCAAATAGAGCATAATGAACCCCACAGGGAATAATAAAGCGCCCAAAAGCGGTGATCCTGTTTGTGTCGCAACCGTGATTGCGAAAACTGCAGAAAGTGCCAAAATCGCACCTGCCATGTATGCTCTGATAATCGTGTCTTTCGTTGACATATACACTTTTTGCTCACCAGAGTCAACCAATTTGGTAGCAAATTCTGATGGTTCTACATACGCCATACCATACTCCTTATGTTCTCATTAAATTTTTTATTACATACCAATACTATCATATGAATTTTCATAAAATAATCATAATATTGATTATTTTTTAATCAATTAATTTTTATTTTTAGATTAAAATATTTTCAGCAGACAGGTATACAATAACCTGCCGCTGTAAACGTCATTACATACTGCTATGAAAAACTACGGTATGCATGACGGGAAGTGCAAGAAGAAACAAATGCCAATTGGCATATAGGCGGTATTTGCCTATAATTATAAGAATCCATAGAAAACCAAAGAGGACACAACAATGTTAAGTATCGGTGCGAAAAAAATTGAAGATGCAAATGTATTTGTACTAAGATTTGCCGGATTGATTCCTAATGAGTATGTTGTAAAGTTTGTACTCGATGGTTTGAAAATAGAGTTTTTTCATCTAAATAGACAAACGCAAAAAAATATTTTAAAAGATTGCGAGATTTAAAAGCCCAATTTCAAGTTTTTGCAAAGGCATAACTTGTTCATAATTATTGGAAATTTATTTATTAAATAATTAATTTTCCAAATTATTGTACAATTTTATGTTGTTTAAGTATAATTTCCAAAATATTATAGCGGACAGTATACGATGAAACAAACATTGATGGGAAATGATGCGATTGCATGGGGGCTTATCCATGCAAACGTGGATATGGTCAGCGGATATCCCGGAACGCCTTCGAGTGAGATATTGAGCGGGGTTCAGAAGATAAAAAAGATGCTAAGCCTTCCGGTCTATGCGGAGTGGGGAGCGAACGAAAAAGTAGGGTTTGAAGTCGCTTATGCGGGCGCGATAGCAGGAAAGAGAGCCTGTGCTACGATGAAACAGGTGGGGCTCAACGTAGCAAGTGATGCGTTGATGAGCGCAGCGTATATTGGCAATTTGGGAAGTATGCTACTGGTTTCTGCGGACGACCCCGGATTTTATTCTTCCCAGACAGAGCAAGACAGCCGCGTATTTGCAAAATTTGCAAGAATTCCCGTGCTTGATCCTTCGACGCCCCAGGATGCCTATGATTTCACAAAGCTTGGAGTGGAACTTTCTGAGAAATTCAAAATCCCTGTCATGCTTCGTCCGGTCATGCGCGTATGCCATGCCAGAGAAATTATCGAGATGGATGATACTACGGAATTTAAGCCAAACGAGGGGAAGTTTGTACGCGATGTCCCAAGATGGGGCGCGGTGCCCAGAGACGGAAGATTTGCTCAAGGGTTGGATCAGCTAGAGCGTGTTGAAGTGATAGCCAAATACAATTGGGACCATTTTCTAAAACCGCAATTTGACGGATGCAAAGGCGGCGAACTGCTTATTATCACAAGCGGCACAGGATACGGGTTTACGCAGGAGACGCTCAAAGATTTGGGGCTTGAGGCAGACGTCGTGAAAATCATCATGCCTTATCCGCTTCCGGTAAAAGAGATTCAGGCATGTTTTGATGCTTACGACAAAGTGCTTATTGTCGAAGAGCCGTATCCCTGCATCGAAGAGCAGATCGCCCATCCCAAAGTTTACGGCAAAAACACCGATACTGTTCATAAAATCGACGAGATGAAAAAAGAGGAGATTTTAAAAGCGTTTCAAAAGATAGGGTTTTACAAAGGAGAAAATATCTATGAAGCGCCGAAGATTGATCTGGGATTCAGCGTTCCTGCGCGTCCGCCTGCACTTTGCCCCGGATGTCCGCATAGGGATGTCTACTATGCGATTATGAAGGTGTTCAAAAGAAAAAAATCCATCTATCCGTCCGATATCGGATGCTACACTTTGGGGATTGCGCAGGGTGCCATCGATTCGCTTCTGTGCATGGGTGCTTCGGTAGCCATGGCAAGCGGTTATTCGATAGCAGACCCCAGCAAAGATGTGGTTGCCACTATTGGAGACGGTACGTTTTTCCATTCGGGCATTCCGCCTCTTTTAAATGCGATTTATCAAGGCCATAGATTCGTACTGGTGATTTTAGACAACTCGACCATTGCTATGACCGGAAGACAGGTGACCCCAAGCAGAGTCCATCAGCCTATCGATATTAAAAAGATCGTCGAAGGAATGGGCGTAGAATGTATGGAGCATCACTATAGCCATCATATGCATGAAAATGTTGATTTTTTCAAAAAGGTGAAAGAAAAATATGATCAAAGTACATCCGGCCCGACGGTCGTAGTGGTGCGGGAGTTTTGTATTTTGGATGCGGAACGTGCCTCTGATTTCGTTCCCAACATTTACGTAAAAGTGGATGAAGATTTGTGTGTAGCGTGCGATCAGTGTACCACGGTGTATAAATGTCCTCCTATGTCTTATAATGACAAAGGCAAAATTGAGATAGATCCGTTCTTGTGTGCAGGATGTGCAGGATGCCTTGAGATAGTATGCCCTACAGATGCATTTGTGGTTGATGAAAATTATCTTAAGAAAGGCAAGTAGTATGAAATACCAAGTTGTAATCGCCGGATTTGGCGGTCAAGGGGTGGTTTTTTTGGTGAAAGTGCTTGCTATTTGCGCAGGAAACAGAGACATTGCATTTTTGGGGACGGAAAACCACGGAATGAGCCAAAGGGGAGGCGCCGTCAGCTGCGATATCAAAATCGGCGATTTTACAAATCCGGTTATCGATAAAAACCAAGCCGACGTCATCATAGGGCTTGATTCGAACGAGAGCCTGAGAAATATCGCCTTTTTGAAAACCGGCGGCACCATGGTGGTGAATGCCAAAGCGGACTATCCTTCCCTCCCTTTTGCCGTTGCGAGGGTAGATGCCAACGCAAAAGCGCTGCAGGGGGCATTTCCTATCCAGGGGCTTAATGTGTATATGCTCGGAGTTGCTTTGGCCAGCGTCAAAGATTTTCCGTTCAGTATTGAAGAGGTAAAAAATGCTATTATGCAGATGAATCCCAAAGTTGCGCAGCAAAATATCAAAATTTTGCAGATGGCGATGAATGATTGCAAATGACAGAGGACAGGAAAAAGATGATTTGGAATAAAATTGAGAGCAGCCCGAGAGAAACTATCGAACAGCTTCAGCTGTCGCGGCTGAAAGATACCGTACAAAGAGTGTATGCACTCACGCCTTTTTATCGTCAGAAATTTGAACAAACGGGCATTAAACCAGAAGACATCACTTCACTGAAAGATATCAAAAAACTCCCCTTTACCACCAAAAAAGATCTTCGCGCACACTATCCGTTCGGACTTTTTACCGTTCCGATGAGCGAAGTTGTCAGAATCCACAGCTCAAGCGGGACAACCGGAAAACCTACGGTTGTGGGATATACGCACTCAGATATGGAGGTTTGGGACGAAGTGATGGGAAGAGTATTTACGTTGGCCGGCACCACAGCCGAAGATGTTGTGCACAACGGATACGGCTACGGGCTTTTCACCGGGGGGTTGGGTATGCATAACGGTGCGCAAAAAGTTGGTGCAACAATTGTTCCTGCCAGCAGCGGTTTTACCGAAAGACAGTTGATGCTGATGAAAGATTTCGGAGCAACGATTTTGGCTGTAACTCCTTCTTTTGCACTGCATATGGCTGAAGTTGCAAAAAAAGCGGGTCCGGATTATCTGAAGGATTATAAACTCAAAGCCGGTATTTTCGGCGCGGAGCCTACATCAAAAGGGCTAAAGGAAGAGGTAAGCAAAGCATGGGGGATAGACTATCATGAGGTGTACGGGCTCAGCGAGATTATCGGCCCCGGCGTTGCGTGCAGCTGCAAAAAGTCCGACCTTTTGCATGTGTTTGAAGATCATTTTTTTGTCGAGATTATCGATCCGGCAACAGGAGAAGAAGTCCCCGAGGGGCAAAGGGGCGAGCTCGTGATCACTCCGCTGACAAAACAGGCGCTGCCGCTGTTAAGATACAGAACGGGAGACATCACTTCTGTTACGAAAGAGCCTTGCCGGTGCGGCAGGACGATGCTGAGAATGGAGTCTATCGTAGGAAGAACGGACGACATGCTCATCATCGGCGGCGTGAACGTCTATCCTTCGCAGATCGAGCATGTCATCTCCAACGCATACGGGGTGACGTTGAATTACCAGATTATCGCCGATAAAAAAGGCTACCTAGATAAGCTTGAAATTCATATCGAGGTGAGCGACGAAATCGTATGCGACAATGTGGCTCAAATGGAGAATATCAAGAAAAGCGTCCAGGCGGCGCTGTTGAGCAATCTCTATATCAACGCGATAGTCAAACTGGTGGAGCCTAGAAGCATAGAACGCAGTATGGGCAAAGCAGTAAGAATTATCGACAAAAGGAAATCCAATGAGCAAAATTAAGCAGCTTTCCGTGTTTATAGAGAATAAAAAAGGGGAATTGAGCGACGTGATGACCCTTCTTTCGCAAAACAACGTTTCGATCAAATCGATCAATCTGGTAGATTCGGCGGATTTTGGGATTTTAAAACTGATCGTGGATGATGAACAAAAAACGAAAGATGCTTTGGATGATGCAGGGTTTTCAGTCAAGATCACTGATGTTTTTGCCGTTGCGATAGACGATCATGTGGGCAGTTTCCGTGAAGTTGTCTCGGTACTTTCGCAAAACGATATCAATATCGAATATACCTATACGGTAAACAACGGCCAAAACGGCGCATTTGTTTTTAAAGTGACCGCTAATGATTTTCAAAAAGCAACAGAAGCGTTAAGCAAAGCAGGCGTACAATTGCTGCAAAAAATTTAAGCGGGGGGATCTTTTGGACAAAAATGAAGTAGAAAAAGAAGATGTCGATTTTCTTAAGCATATCGGCGGGGAGCTTATCAACTTAAGCAACGGGTATGCGGAAGTCGCCTTTGAGATACAGCCTTACCATAAGCAGCATCACGGTACTGTTCACGGCGGAGCTATCGCAACGCTGGCAGATCATACTGGATGGTATGCGGTCATTTCCGAAATACCCGGCGGCTTTAGCAGCGTGACGATAGAACTTAAGGTAAACTATCTCAAGCCTGCCGTCGGAGAAGTGCTCAGTGCGCAGGCAAAGGTGATCAACCGGACAAAAAGAACGGCATTTGCCACGATAGAGATTTTTGCAAAAGATACATTGATCGCCTATGCAACAGGAACATACGCCGTTTTTCAAGAGAGACAAGATGCTCACACCCAAAGAGATCAGTAAACTGTTTGAAGTACAGGTCAATACGCTGTACAATTGGCAAAAAACGAAGCCGAAATTGTACCGGTATTTGCAAAATGCAGACTACAACATCCAAAAAAACGATGAGATCAATGTGTTGCTGCAAGAATACGCAGTGACGGTACAGTTTAACTTTACCATAGAAGAAGTTCTTTATCTGGTGCATTCCAAGACAGAACTTTTGTCGATAGAGGATATTAAAAATTTTGAAAAGATATTTATGGGGACAGAGTATAAAAGCATTCCCGAAAATCCGATCCTCTTTTCTATTTATGACAAAATTTTGGGATTAAATATTATCGAAAAGTATATTTTTTATAAAAAAATCTATAAATACAGACAGTCGCCCGATATCAAGATCAATGAATTTTTCAGCGAGTTCCTTGCATGATCCTCTCTTTTGTAGAAGGATTTTTACTAGGAGCCGGTGCAGCCGTCCCTCTTGGCCCGATCAATCTTTTGATCATGAACGAAGCCATCCAAAAGTATAAAAACGGCCTGATGATAGGGCTTGGCGCCATGAGCGCAGACATTACCTACCTGCTTTTCATTTTATTCGGGATCATTGCCTATCTCAACCAGCCCATTGTACTCAATGCTATTTCGTTGGCGGGAGGAATGTTTTTGCTCTATCTTGCCTGGAGTATTTTCAAAGGAAGAAAAAAACCTATTGCGGATATCGCTTCGGATATAGTTCAGAAAAATGCATTGAAGCTGTATGTCAAAGGATATCTTTTAACGTTGTTAAATCCCTACACCATCGCTTTTTGGCTCAGTGCCGCAGGGTACGTTGCCGGAAAAAATCTGGATTTTTTTGTGACGTTTGTAGGATTGTTTAGCGCTATCTTGCTTTGGATAACGCTGATGCCGCTCATTATCTATAAGACAAAACATAAAATTTCCCATACCCTTTCCCATATGATTCATCTTGTTTCTTCGCTTATTCTTTTTGGTTTTGGGGCGATGATGCTGATGAATTTTGTTTCTTATCTTTATTAGTTTATTTATAGAGAAAAATCTGTTTGGAATTTTACGGTTCGGTTTGATTGCAGGTTAGATAAAGAATGTAAAAAATAATTTTTATTTTATATCACCCGGCAAAGTTGCCGGGGCTTATAAGCAACAAAATCAACCTTCTTGCTTATAGTGTTATGAAACCGCTTCTCAAGCGCTATTTTACATCGATTTTTTTGACGTCTTTGTCGATCTTTTTCATTTTCGGTATTACCACCTCCAGCATTCCGTCTTCGCAGTTTGCTTTGATGTTTTCACTGTCTGCATTTTCAGGCAGTGTAAAACTTCTTTGGAATTTGCCGTAGCTGCTTTCCATTTTATAGTAATCTTTTTTCTTGACTTCGTTTTTGATCTTTCTTTCGCCTGAGATCGTCAATACGTCATCTTTGAGATCGACATGGATATCTTTTTTATTTACGCCCGGCAAATCCACTTCGATATGATAGGCAAATTCGCCTTCTCTTGTGTTGACTGCCGGAGTAAAACCGGAAATATTGGCAAGTTCCCCTTTGCTTTGCGCAGGCATATTAAATGCGCTCATCAATCTTTCTTCCAATTCTCTCAAATCTTTTGCCGGATCAAATTTCGTTAGTAACATCATAAACTCCTTTAAAATTTTTATTTTTTCATTATATAACTTTAGTCAAGTATTGTCAAGTATTTTGATATAAAATTCACAAAGTCTATCGATACTTTGTGTTTCTAGTATGCTCTTACGTTTTTTTTGGTATGCTACAAAAACAATGAGATCAACCAAGGAGAAAAGATGTATCTTTTTGCTTCAGAAGCCGTATCGGCAGGACATCCGGACAAATGCGCCGATATTATAGCCGATGCGATAGTGGATGCGCTTTTACAGCAAGACTCCGAAGCCAAAGTCGCTGCCGAAGTCATGCTAAGTGGCAAACATGTCATTATCGGCGGAGAGGTTAAAACGAAAGTGCCTGTTGATGAGGCATTTTATCGCCGTATCGTTCTGGACACGTTTGCAAAAATCGGCTATCCCGAAAGCGGTTTTGATGAAGGGGAAACGTTGGACCCCAAAGAGTGCGATATCCATATCTATGTAAGCACACAGTCTCCGGACATTACGATGGGCGTCGTGAAAAAGGACCGTCAAATCGGCGCAGGAGACCAGGGCCTCATGTTTGGCTATGCGACAAGCGAGCGGGGAGATTTTATGCCGACCGCATTCATGTATGCCAAAGAAATACGCGATGTGCTTTATGCGTATGCCAAAGCGCATCCGGGTATATTCGGCGTTGACCTCAAAACGCAAGTGCTCATGGATTACGGAACCAAAGCAAATTTCGATATGTGCAAACCGCTTTGCATCTCGAAAATCATTGTTGCAATCTCCCACAACAAACATATTCCCGTTGCAGAGATTCAGGCGCTTGTAAAAAAACTGATACGTGAAAATGTTTCCTTTGCCCCAGGACATTATGACGAAGCGGCAACCGATTTTTATATCAACAACACGGGCAGATTTGTAGTGCACGGCCCCATCGCAGATTCGGGGCTTACGGGCAGAAAAGTGGTGTGCGATACGTACGGGGGGTATGCTCCCATAGGCGGGGGCTCGCAAAGCTCTAAAGACTACTCCAAAGTAGACAGATCAGCATTGTATGCTTCCAGATGGATAGCCAAGCATATCGTGGCAGCAGGCTTGGCAAAAAAAGCATTGGTGCAGATGAGCTATGTTATCGCCGAGCCAAAGCCCATCTCCCTGAGCGTGGATACGTTAGGTACTTCCCTTACGATACTCTCAGATGAAGCGTTGTCTGAAAAAATTTTTCAAAAATTTGAATTGACACCAAGATGGATTACCGATAAATTTCATCTCGATAAACCTTCGGCTGACAATTTTCTGTATGCCGATGTCGCTGCAAGGGGCCAAGTGGGCTACGAAGAGTATCCGTGGGAAAAACTGGATATGCTGGAGTGGTTTAAAACGCTCAAGGCCTAGCCAAAATTAGAGTAATTACACTTGACAATTTAATTATATGATGTTATAGTAGAATATAATTACTTTAAAGGATACATTATGAAAATTTCTAAAATACTTACCGGTGCTGCAGCCGTAGCCATGCTATCGGCCTTTCTTTACGGCGCTCCTTTTGAAGTAGACATTGAACACTCAAGCGTAGGGTTCAAGATCAAGCATCTTATGATCAGCAATGTCAAGGGGCATTTTTCCAAATTCAGCGGAACATACGATCTGGACAACGGCGTCCTTAAATCTCTAAACGGAACGATAGAAACAGCCTCTATCGATACGGGTATCGAAAAGCGCGACAACCACCTTCGAAGCGCGGACTTTTTTGAGGTGGAAAAATATCCTCAAATCACTTTCAAAATGACCTCTTTTAAAGAGGAAGAGGTGACGGGAGACCTGACGATCCACGGCGTCACCAAAAGCGTAATGCTTGAAGCAGAAGTCTCAGGCGCCGTCAAAGATCCGTGGGGCAATATGCGCAGCGCCGTTTCGCTTGAGGGCGAGATCAAACGCAGCGATTTTGGATTGAAATGGAACAAGGCGCTTGAAGCAGGCGGCGTTGTCGTAGGGGACGAAGTAAAACTCTCTATCGAGCTGGAAGGGATCGAAAAAAAATAAATGCCAAGGCTCACCACCAAAAAGAAGATCCTCGCTGCAGCGCTAAAGCTGTTTAATGGGAAAAACACCCAGGCCGCGACAACCAACCATATCGCTGCGGCTTTGGGGATGAGTTCCGGAAATCTTCACTACCATTTCAAAAATCGCGAAGCGATTGTCTTTGCGCTTTATGAGCAGATGCTGTCCAAAACCATGCTTGAACATATTGATTTTCCCGTAACCATCACCCAGATGCACGAACACCAGCTGTATTTGGCAAAAATTTACTGGGAGTACCGTTTTTTTAACCGCGAACTGCTTTTCTTGCTTTCGCGCGATCCCGAGTTGAAAGCCCGCTATATCAAAGAGAACATTGGACACAAACGGCACATCCGCATCGTGTTTGAGCAGTTGGCGGCTAACGGCTATCTTGACATCCCTGAAGATCATGTCTATACTCAGCTTGTAGATACCGTACTGCTTTGCAACCAGTTTTGGCACTCGCACCTGGAGACATTGGGCAGCGAAGTGGACGAGGCAAACCTTGCAGGAGGATTTGGGCATATCGAAGAGGCGATGCGCCCTTATTTGACGGCTAAAGCGCTTGATGAACTTGGCACAATAAAAATTTAGCTATATTACGCGCAATAAACAATTTCAATGAAAGCGTTAAACAGATGAAACACCGGACACCAAAAACACCCTATCTGGCAACCGACGGCATTATCGAAGTATATGATCAAAGCGGAATCTTTGAGGGGATTGTTCTTATCGAGCGCAAAAACACTCCCGCAGGCCTGGCTTTTCCCGGAGGATTTGTGGAAGTAAGGGAGAGGGTAGAAGATGCGCTTAAGAGGGAAATGAAAGAAGAGACTACTTTGGAGGTGAGCATCACTAAATTGCTTGGAGTGTACTCCGATCCCCAAAGAGACAAAAGATTCCATACGGTTTCAATTGTATTTCTCTGCAGGGCAACGGGAGTTCCAAGAGGGGGTGATGACGCCAAAGAAGCCTATGTTTATGCGCTTGACAACGTCTCCAAAGACATGCTCGTGTTTGACCATCAAAAAATTTTTGAAGATTATATAAAACAGAGAACCGGAGCCCAAGAGCATGACACTTTGCCGATTGCCTAATGCATGGGTGGGGGATGCGATCTTTGCTTCTATTCTTCTCGAAGAAGCCATTATCAAACCGGCTTGAATTTTATCTGTCTTTTGACTGTACACAATAAAAAAGATTATTTTAGTCTTGTTTAAGAGTCTGGTACTATAATATGCAATTATATTGAACATAATATATGATAATAACATTGCTCTATTTGCCCTTGCAGGCGTGTGTGGCAACGGCATTCATAAAGTAATATATTTTTAAATATCAAGGAGACACTATGCGATATTTGGCTGGGTTAGTTATGGTTTTGATACTCTCAGGATGCGGAGATGAGAAAAAAGAGGTGCACTATAACGGTGCAGCACTATTAAAGAACAAGTGCGGAGCATGCCACAATCTCAAAATGCCGCCAGATACTTATGAAGATGAGAAAGCGCCGCCGATGATGGCGGTTGTTTTTCACTTAAAAGATTTTATGAAAATTAAAGACGATAAAGACAAAGCCGAGAAATTTATACCTTTCATTCAAGACTATACGCTTGAACCGAGCAGGGAAAAATCCTATTGCGATGAAGCAAGCTTGGATACTTACGGCCTTATGCCTTCGCTGAAAGGAAGTGTAACGGAAGACGAACTCAAAGCGATTGCGGAATATATCTATAATTTTTACAATCAGGAAAAATACCTTAAAGAAATGCAGGCAAAAGCAGCCTTTTACGCATTGCCAAAAGGCGAACAGCTGGTGCGAAAAAGCGGATGTCTAAATTGCCACGATACCCAAAAAGCTAAAGTCGGCCCGTCTTTTTCAATGATGTCAGATAGAGATCCCGAGGAGATCATAAACGTGATTCAAAATGGAAGCCAGGGCAAATGGGAGGGGTTCCGCAATATGCTGATGCCCCCATTCAAAAATAAATTTACGCAGGACGAGTTACGCATTTTACAAGAATGGATACATACTTTAGGGGCCAAGGAAAAAGTTAATCCTTGAAATACCAAAAAAGTAAATTTTGTTAGGATAGTGCGCTATCCTCACTCTGGATTTTCTATATGAAATGTTTTAGCTGCAGCATAAAATCCATTATGCTACAATAACATAAAGAAGAAACTAAAAAACGGAAATAATATGTTACCAAAAAAAATCCTCATCGAATTTGAACCCAATGCAGACAATCTGAACAAAAAGAAGGAATTGCGCGACGGGCTGTCGGTTGTTCTGCAAATCAAAGATACTCTCTGGGTTGCAAACGATGAAACTGTCGGTTTAGAGAAACTTTGGCTGCTTCGAAACAGCGAAGATGAAAAGTTTTCAAAGGCTTCAATGCATAAGCATTATTGTTTGTACGACTTTCTCAAGCTCCCTGTCGACAGACCTAAAAATCCCAAAGACCTTGAAGAGATCGATGTTGAAGGATTGGCGTATGATGGTCATTACTTGTGGCTGACAGGCTCACACAGCCTTAAGCGTAAAAATCCCGATGTTGCATTGAATGCCAAAACCATTGCAAAGGAGCTAGGAGAGCTCTCCAGCGACGGTAATAGGTATATTTTAGCTAGGATACCTGTTGTCGATGATGAGGACGGGGTTGAGATTGTCAAAAAACATAAAAAGAAATCCAAACATTACCATGCTGCCCAGCTTGTGGGGGATAAGACAGGCAATGAATTAACCAAAGCGCTTCAAAAGGATATTCATATCGGCCCATTTATGGGGGTTCCCGGCAAAGACAACGGTTTTGATATCGAGGGTTTGGCTGTTTGCGGAAAGCGTATATTTCTGGGGCTAAGAGGTCCGGTGCTTCGCGGATGGGCAATGATCCTTGAGATCGAACCCAAAGTATCCTCAAAAAAGGCTTCTTGGCTGAAACTTAAACCCATAGGTCCTAAAAAAACGCTCTACCGCAAACACTTTATATATCTTAACGGATTGGGCATTAGGGATCTTTGTGCAGACGGGAATGATATGCTGATCCTAGCAGGGCCGACAATGGACCTTGACGGTCCGGTCAGCGTTATGAGATGGAAAGGCGGCGCATCACCCCAAAAGCCCTCTGCCGTTGGGGCAGATGAGCTTGAAAAAGTTTTCGACATCCCCTTTGGCTTTCGCAAGGATCATGCGGAAGGCATTGCATTGTTTGCTTCCGCGGGAGATAACATCGATTCTGTCATTGCCGTTCACGATTCAGCTTCCGAAGAGAGGCAGATTGGCGAAAGTTCTGTATTGGCTGATCTCTTTGCTTTGCCTGCATCGGACAAAGTAGACTGATACCCAAATAGGTTTCGGCAGTGGGGCAGTTGCACCACAATAGCATTACACTGTCCACGCTCGGCGAAAATCCCATATGATATCACAGATTATATAACAATAAGAAGACTAATGAACGAAAGCGTCTTTCTTGAGCTTGCTTCATTGATATTAAATGAATGCCCCCACCTAGACAGCGATTGCTTTATAAAATATTTAAGCATTAATGAAATTAATTTAATAAACTTGTAAATTCGAATAAATTAGAGTATACTATAATATAAACTGATAGTAAAAAAGGAAGGATCAAATGCTTGAAACAATTGCAATTATTCTAATTATACTTTGGGCTCTTGGGCTTGTCAGCTCATATACGCTGGGCGGATTCATCCATGTTCTTCTTGTCATTGCAGTCGTAGTGATCGTAATTCGTCTTATTCAGCGTCGTCGTATACTGTAAATTCCGTACTGAGTATGGTGTCCATTTTCAGTTACCCCCATACTCAGCTTATACGGAATCCAAATTAAAAGGATATAAAATGAATGCCATAAGAATTTTAGCAATTTTACTCATTGTCGGCGGTGCACTTGGCTTGGTATATACCAGTTTTAGTTACACTAAACAGACTGATGAGATTAAAGTGGGGCCGCTCGAAATGTCAGTAAAAGAGAAGCAAACGGTGCAGATTCCTACTTGGGCTGGTGCAGGAGCAATAGTACTAGGCGGACTACTTCTTATTTTCGGAAACAGACGAAGCTAAATAAAGTATTTTGAGCAAGAATGTGGATAACCTATTCATTTGAATGTTGGCCAAAATGAAATTAAAGACTTGCTTAAAACTTGATAATTCATGACATAATGAATCTATTTAAACTAATAGGATAAAAATAATGAAAAAGATAAACTTTAAAAAGATGCTAGTTGCCATTTCAGTTCTGGGATTGATAGCAGGATGTGCTCAGGTTGGCCCAAAAACAAAAAAAGGCGCTCTTATAGGAGCCGGAACCGGAGCAGTAGTGGGTGCCGTATCCGGAGGTTCAGTCCTTCAATCAGCAGCCATTGGTACGGCTGTAGGTGCAGGTGTTGGTTACTACCAAGATACAAAATAGATAAACTCTCTTCACGACAAGGAGAACTTGGATTGGTATCAGGTTCTCCAATCTAAAATCATAAAAAAATTATTCTGCTCTATAATCAGCATTAAACACTGCGTATAAAAATACTTAGTTACAAAGCATAAAATGAGATATTTTAAAAAACTTTGCTAATGTTTGGCTTGCACATTTGAGGTAAAATTGCACTAGTGATTAGCATCGGTATTTAATAAATTTACCAAGCCGCTTCATATCACCATTCGTTGTTTTGAATTGTGTTATCCCCATTCATCAAGACAATTTTATAGAACCACATATCACCACATAATACATGTGAAAAATAAGACTACTTTTGATTTTATTGAAATACTTCTTCTACATCAATAGACTCGTATTTGCGAATATAATTTTCTTATTTTCAAACTATCAATTTATCATATAAATAACCTTTACAATAACCACATAATATAGTATTATGTGGTTATTATTATAAAATCAACCAATAAAGGTTTTTCATGCTGCTTAAACGTGGAAATGCGTCATATGATTTTGACAGATGGTATAAATCTTATTTTAGACATCTTAAGCATCAGGAAATGGCCTCAAATACCATTGAGTCATATTTGAGGCTTTTAACTAACTTTGGGCTCTTCATTGCAAAAAATCCACAAATTGTAAATATTACCGACATAAATAAAGATTTTTTGTTGTTGTTTATTGAACATTTGGAAGAAAAATCAAAAGTTGATAAATTTGAGAGAAAAACTAAAGCAACCTATGTAGCAATACTTAAAGCTTTTTTTACTTATATCGAAGAAAATATTGATCCGGACGAAAAAGGCATTATCTACTCTTTTAGCAATGAATTTAAGGGGCTTGTTCCAAAAAAGGCGAATAAACGAAAGAAAATCAAACACCTCAGTGATGATGAAATTTGTAATACCCTTGCATATGTCGATCAGCAGGTAGATAATAGGGGCAATCATTATAGCTATATACATGCTCTCGCGGTAAAACTGATGGTATACGCCGGACTAAGGGTGTCAGAGATGCTTGATTTGCACCTTAGTGATATTGTAGGATCAGATCTGGTAAATGAAAATGGGGAAAAAGATTTTTATGAAATTCACTTGCGTGATCCAAAATCTGGAGAAGAGCAGATGGTCCTAGTTAAAAAACTCAATATAGAAAAAGAATTTTCTTATTTTAAATTAACTGTTGATGAAAATGATTATATTTTTAAAGGGATAGGAAGCAGTAAAAACATTGACAGAAGCGGGCTTTACAGAATGATTAAAGGTGTGTTTCAAAAAGCAGGGGTTAACAAAAAAGGATTGCATATTCTCAGGCATACTTTCGCCGTTAAACTTTATAGAGACACGAAAGATATCTTAGTTGCCAAAGAAATGCTCCGGCATTCCAGTGTAGATACCACGATGATATATGTGACCGTTGAAAAATTAGATATTGCTAAAGCGCTGAGATAGTTAAATTATTTTTAAAAATACAGACTCCCCCGCCACACATGTGGAGGAGAGATCAATACATCAATTACATATTTAGGTAGTCGATAAGGGCTTTCGTGACTTCTTTAAAACTTAATACTCGTTTGCCGTTATGTTTTTCCATATAGGTTTTTGCTGCCCAGGCATTGGAGAATGCAGGAAGATCATCGCCGGCAGGAGAAGTGTTGTTGCTGCCAAAAACATAATATGCTTTAGTGGCATCAATAGCGTCAAGCGTATTAAAGTCTGTTACTAAAATCTCAGCAATATCAAGATTGTCTTTTAACTCATATTCTGGAAATCTTGACGGATCATAATAAAAATCAAACATGCTTTTAGGGCTGCAGAAATATGCGACTTTTCCGTTTTTCATCGTGATCTTGGCTACCCATGTAGGCGCTTTATAGACGTTCAATTTTCTTATAAGGCACACTTCATCTTTTGACACCTTTATGGGCTCAGCTGACAATAAAACAAAAAATGACAGTAAAACTAGTAAAATTTTCATAATTTCTCCCTACACTAAATCTTTTTTTCTAAATACATTATAACCTAATATGGCAAACAGAAGTCCAAGCAACGTTGGATATAAGATCGAAAAAATAACAAAAGTCAATTGGCTCATCGCATCAAGAATGTAAAAAGCAACAGGACCCATTACGGTTAATTCCGGATCAAACAGAGAAATTGCAGCCACTCTAAAGATTTCCATTGGGTTGGCTAAAGCAATGGAAATAATTACTCCATCATTTACTCTATTTTGCATCATTATCGAAATAAGCGCGATATCGATAAATGCAAGCAGAAAAATCCAGATAAAAAATGCAATCCCTAATGCCATCTCAGATGAACGAACGATAGAAGAAATCAAAAAAGCAATGCCCAAAAATGAAGAGGTCATTGCGAACAGAAGTCCTACATAGAGTAAAAATATCGACCAAGGTATTTCAGCACCTTTAATGGCACCGTATAAAATAGCGGCCACCATTGCTAAAAATACCGGTAAAAATACTGTTATGAATCTTCCCGATATTTTTCCCCAATAATACTGTGACAACGAGATCGGAAATGAAAGCATATACTCAAGAGTATGATTATCCCTATCTCCCGAGATCGATCTTACCGTGGTAATAAGAATAAAAATAGGAAGTATCACGATAGTAACCTGAATGTACATCAAAAGCAACCGGCTTAGACCGCTAAAACCCATTACTTGTGACTCTGTTATACCTGCTATAAAAAATAACGCAATAAGACCGCCAAATACTAAAGAATATATCAAAAACCATTTCGCACGCAGCGATTCTTTCAAGTCAAGATACGCAATTAACATTAAATTTTTCATTTTTTAAAACTCTTTACATTTTTTTTATTTTCTATAAAAATAACCCTTTGACACATTTGTTCATAATTTAATACTTCTTCCCCTTTAGGAATAGAACTATTACTTTCATGTGCACCAAGCCCATAAGCCATCGGAGTTAATGTGACAGTATTATAGAAGGCTTTTCTTGCATCTATCCAATTGCCCGTTGTACAGTCTGTCACCCAAATTTTGGCTTTATCTTTCCATTCAATTTTTTCTTCTTCAAACCAAAGAACTGCGCATCCTATATCATCAAACTTATAGTTTTTTCCATTTTCCGGGTTTATTACCTGTGCAGCATTTTTTCTATCACTTATTACCATAACACATCTTACGCACATATCCCTGTCCCAATGGATTTTTTCTACAGCATTGGGATCCTTTTCTTCGCATCCGCTCAAAAAGAACGATGCAAATAAAGCAACAACTAGAGAAAAGATTAAACTAAATTTTTTCATCAGATACAATTTCTCCCAAATCCATATAAATTTGACGATTTACCAAATCTTTTACTTCATCGAGTCTATGGGTAACAAAAAGCATTACCTTCTCATCACCATTTTGTTTTAGTAGGCGATAAAAATTATCTCTTGCTTTTGGATCCAGATTGGCCGTCGGTTCATCATAGATCATTACACCGCTTCTCTTTGCTAAGCTGATAGCGATAAGCAATTTTTGTTTCATGCCTCCGCTAAGTTTAAAAAATGATTTATTTAAATTCCCCTGCAAATCTAATTCCATCTCTTTAGTATAGTAAAAGATATCTTCTCTTTTTACGCCGGAACTTTTTTCTATATAGCCAAGCAGATCATCCAGATTTAGTGAAATAGGGGGCGGCAGCTGCGGAACAAAACTGATATCCTTTAAAACATCTATTCTGTTTTTTATCGGGTCAAGGCCATTTATAAGAACTTGACCGCTATTAGCATGATAATACCCCAAAATCGACCGTATAAGTGTAGTTTTACCTGCTCCATTTGCCCCCATAAGCGCAATATGGTCATTTTTGTTGAAACTTACACTTACGTTATTGAGCGAAATAGCTTTACCAAATTTTTTAGTTAAATTTTTAATCTCTATCATACTAAAGACTTTAATCTAAAATCAAATTTTAAAGCATCAACGTGACAAACATCTACACATCTTCCGCAAAGGGTACAATCTGCACCCGTTATGTATTCAGTTTTTATATCGTTCTCTTTTCTTTGCTCGTCATATTTTGCTTTCGTAATTTCAAGCACATGATTTTCAAAACATACGTCATGACAGACCATACAATGGTCACAATTATCATTCCATTCAATTCTCAAGGCACTGATAGGACCTAGCATTCCATAAGTCGTTCCAATCGGACAAAGATACTTGCACCATGCACGTCTGGCAAAAAATATCTCTATAATTAAAACAGCCACTACCCAAGCAAGGGCCACACTCCATCCATACGCAATTGCTCTACTCATAATACCTACTACGTTAATGGTTTCAAACACTAAATAGCCGCTAGTAAATGAAAGAACGAGAAATATTGCCCAAAAAAGATATCTTACTCGATGATCAAATTCTCTGCTTTTTATAATTTTTTTGCGCACCAAAGTATTGTGAATTTTTTCACCTATCTCGCTCAGAATTCCATAAGGACATACCCATGAACAGTACGTCCTTCCTCCAATAATAAGATACACTAAAAGTATTGTGACTGTACCAATTATCATATTGATATGCAAATGACGTTCGGCCAAATAAACTTCCATCGTCGCAAATGGATCAATCAGGTGAAAACCTAAAAATCTTGATGCATTCAATGTGCCTTCAAGCATTTGAATATCAACTGCGAACGATAAAAAGAACAAAAGATGGATGGATATAACCGCTATCCATCTTTTTGCACGATAGCTAAGCTTCTTTTTCTTGGTATTGGTATCTACATCAAAAAAAGTTGACCAAAAGGATGTTTTGGCAATGGTAGCTCTTTCTTCATACTTATTCATAAGATATCCCTTTTATTGTTGGTTTCTTTGTGCTTCAGCACGTGCCGGAAACTCACCAATCTCATCAGCAAATTCTTTTAAGTCTTCTTCGGTTAAGCTTATCAAGAGTCCTTTCATAACAGTATTTTCTTTTCTTCCGCTCTTAAATTCGATTAATGCACTATAAATCTGTTCGCTAGTTTGCCCTATAAGTTTCGGACCGACTGTACCCTCACCGTTCACTCCATGGCATGATGCACATTTACTCTTATAGTCATCACTTACTTTAAAAGCGTTTACGTTTCCTGCTTTTTCCTTAAGAGATTTTAATTCTTCTTGCTCTATCTCTCTATCATCTTTTGCTGCGGGGGCTGCAGATGCGGTTTGCTGAGAATCCTGGAATGTTCCAAATCCTTTTGATGCTTCTCCTCCATGGTACGCTCTTCCATTGCTTGCAACATATGCCATACTTGCAAATATTACTACCGCTAAAACTCCAACAATTGCATTTTTCATTATTTACCCTCTCTCATTTCTTTAATTTTTGTATTGAACATAGCAATCTCATCTGCTATATTTTTCAATTCTTCATCACTCATCTTTTTAACCAAATCAGTCATAAGCGGATTTACTTTTGTTCCATTTTTATAGTCTATAATTCTTTGAAATATAAATTCTCCATCTCTAGAAAGAAGGGATGGGCCAATAATTCCATTAGCATAATCATCATGACAAGGTGAACATTTAACGATAAAATCTTTACTGAGTTTGCTTGCCATCATTCGAATCTCTACGGCCTCATATGGACTTCTTAGATGACTATACGCATCAACTTTTGTTCGCGCTTCTTCCTCTTTTTTCACTTCTTTTTTCTCTTTATTGTAGTCATAATAATATGCATCACTATCGTTTTTATCAAGTGCTTTTTTCTCAATTTTAATTTCATGCGCATTTTTATTTTCTACTATTTCAATTTTAGATGCACTTTGTGTCGTATCTGCAGTTGCTTTTTGCTCTTCTTTAGGCTTATCAGAACACCCTAAAATAAAAAAAGGAACCGCTGCTAATATAATTTTTTTCATGACTTTTTACCTTTTACATAATAATCTTCGTAACTTAGTCTCGGTTTTATGACGATAGCACCTTCATTCGCCGGGCACAGCTCTTCACATGCACCGCACCCTATACACCCATCATAAAATTCTGGTCTTTTACCGCCTTTACTGTCCGGTACCATAGCGATGGCACTAAGGGGATTTGGAATGGGACACATATCTGCACAAATCGTACACTGTTTTCCCTCAAATGCATCCAATTTTTTTACATTTTCCAATTCAAGCTCAGTGACATTTCTCTGATCCTTTAAAAAGTCATGTATGCGCTGGCTGTGGCCTTTAGGTACAGGGGTGTTTGTTATCGCAATACAGCGTTGCGGAAATTCTAAAACAGCGATACCCATTTTAATATCTTCGGGTTTTTCACAGCTATGATCCAATGCTCCGCTAGGACAAGCTAAAACACAAGGTACGGCGCTGCATGCATAGCATCCTCTCTCTCTGGCATCAATATAAGGCGTCCCTACGCCATGACCTTTTCCAAAATCAGCCAATTTTATAGAGTGGTAGGGGCATACCTGCAAACATTGCCCGCATTTTACGCACAATGCCAAAAAATCATCTTCCTCGACTGCGCCTGGCGGTCTAAGTCTGGTTTCATCGCCCAACAGATAGGGGCTCAAGCCCACTCCGCCTGCTAAAGCTAGACCAAAAGCACCGAGTGTCGAGTATTTGATAAAATCTCTTCGTTGTGTTTTTACTGTTTTTGCCATCTATAAATCCTTAACTTTTTACTTTAATTATTGGCTTTAAATCTTCCATTAAAAAAATAGGCTCTGAAAACGGAGCTAATTTCGCTAGAAAATTTAGCAGCGATATAACCGGTGAACCATAGAAAAATTTAACGTCAGGATTATACATCCAAAGTTTATCTGCATATTGATATACTTTATGCGGAGTATCGCCGTAACCATCTTTATCTTTATCAAAACCTTCATAATTGTCCCAAAAATTGCCTTCAAAGACATTACTGTAGGTTCGCGTGCCGGTTGAATCATTAATGACATCTTCTATATTACCTAAAAATATATTATCTTTTATGATATTGTTTTCAGATACGGAATGAAAATGCATTGCTTCTGAATTATACAGGATCTTGTTGCGGTTGATAAAATTATTCGTATCAGGCTGAAATGGTGATCTATCGATATAAAAACCTCTTGCACAGTAAAGAACTGTATTGTCTTCCACTGTAAAATTACTTATTTCTTTAAATCCTATACCCATTCCGGTTGCCCCTAATGAGCTTTTAACTACATTTCCTGTCGCAATAGCATCTTGAGAATACATAAAAAATATACCGACTGAATTAAAATTATAGGTATTATTTTTCACGTAATTTTTACCTGCGTACATAAAGTGCAGCGAATATCTGCCGTATTCTCCATAATTTTCTTCGATGGTATTTCCGTGAGAATACCATACTACCATATCTCTTGAACGAATAAGCGAATTTTTTTTGATCAAATTATCATTGGCATACCAAAGTCTTACTCCATCACCTCTAAGTCCAAGATCCGCATCTTTTGAATAAATAGTATTATTTTGAATAATGGAATTATTTGTCATTTGCATATCAATTCCAAAAAGACAATCGTCAATCACAACATCGCTGATCTCACATTGTTCAGCACCATTGATTGCTATACCGCCGTCTTGCTGATGATGTAAAAAACCGCTATTTATAATTTTTACATTTTTGATAGTGACAAAAGAACTGTTGATGCGAACTACTGTTCCATTATTATCGCCATCCAGTATTACTCCATCTTCTTTACCGATAATAGATAAAGGTTTGTCTATTATGATATTTCCTTTATATACGCCTGCGGGTAATTTAATGACTGATCCTTCAGGGGCACTATTGATAGCCTCCTGCAAAACATTTGCAAAAGACATTACCATAAGCAGATGGAAAATAAAGATGCTTCTTAACATTTCTTAGACTTTCATCTCTTTCATGGCTTTTTGTTTTGCAAAATAAGCCAACAAGCTTACAACGCTAATCGCTACAAGAATATAAAAACCTGTAGTTGGATAGGAATGCGTCGTGAACTGTGCGATTTTACCGTCACCAAAAACTGTCGGCATAAAAGGCTTTATTTTAAACATACCCCAGTCATGAAGATTGTGTCCAAAATGATAAAGCCAATAAGAGTAATCGGCTATAAATACGATAGGCAATACTGCCGGAATCAGCATAATGTAACTAAATATTTTCACATTATATGCCATAAAAAAGATAATCCCAAGAGAAAGTAGCAAGAGCGCATATGAACCAATTTCTCTTTCTATAGTGCCTCCTGTCCACATTGGATCCATGCCTACATAGTGGTTGATTGTATTCATTTCATGCACTTCTCCGCTGTATCCGTCAAAGTGAAAATAAACTGGAATGCCTTCCGGAAATGCATCTTTCGGATAGTTTGGCGCTTCAAGAGAAACAGCCCACAATGGAGTAGACGCAGGTCCGATTTCTGAAGATGTCTTAATCATCTGTTCTAAGTTGTCATGTGCTTCTTTTGGTGTAGTTACACTCTTGTATCTGCCCTCATTGTAAAAATTCCAAACTGTTTTAGCTATAGGTGCAACCTCTTCGCCTTTGCCTTCATTTATCTTATTGAGTGTTCCATGAAAAGCGACCATTGGCAACGTAAAGGCGACTGTAAGCAACACCAACGCAATTCCTGCAAATATTCTTGCTTTTAGCAAACTTTTATTCATTTTGATTCCTTGTGTATTAAAGTCTTGGGTATAATCCAACATTATTTTTATTATAACTAAAACTTTATTTAATTTAAATTGAAAAAAAAAAGACAAGAAGAGCGATGCTCTCCTTGTCTGATATTATACCGTAAGATTAGAAAAGATTAGCGTTTGCTTCTACCCATTTGAGGTATTCAACAATATTCTTAGTCTCTTCAGGACTCATGTTTTGGTTTGGCATTCTTAGATTGAAGTAGTCAATCATAGATTTTACATAAGGCTCAGCAAAGTGTTTTTCTGGATTTTGAATAAAGCTTGTAACCCATTTTTCACCATCTTCATGTCTTTGTAAAACACCTGTCAAGTCTGGACCTGAACTTACTTTACCAATTACGTGACATCCGTTACATCCGCCTTCAGCAAATGCTTTTTCACCTGCTACAGCTTCAGTAGATTGCGGTGTTGCAATAAGTCTTACCAATGCATCTTTTGCACGGATACCAACGTCAGCTGTCTTAACCATATATTGCCAGATCATGTTTTCGAATAGAATCGCTTTTTCCATATCACCGGCTGCTACAGCTTCATCAGATTTTTTCTTCTCTTCTGCAATTTTACCATACTGATCAAGCGCATCCACTACTAGGTTTTTAACCACTTCATGTTTGTCATAATTATTCTCTTTCAAGAATTTCACAACACTTTGAATAACGGCATCAGTTGCTGCGTTTACAGATACTGTTTTATCATACTCGGCTTTCAATTGCTCAGGAGACATTGTAGCCATTTTCAATTTTTGTGCACTTGTATATTTTTTATTAGGATCTTTAACCATCAAATAACCCATCATTTCCAAGTGAAGCGCAGAACAGAATTCTGTACAGTAATAAGGGAATACACCTTCAATATCAGCTGTAAATTTAACACTTGCTGTTTTACCCGGCTCTAGTGATGCATGGACATTGAAATGATCCACTGTAAATCCGTGAGTCTCATCTTGTGCTCTTTCAAGGTTTGTCAAGTAAATAGTAACTTCATCACCTTTGTTAACAGTAATTCTCTCAGGATTGATGTGAGATCTAACAAGTGTCGCATATACTTTCACTTTGTTTCCGTCTCTTTCAACTCTTTCTTGGCCTGCAAGTGTTTTACCCTCATGGATTTCACCTGTTCTAGCATTTGTACCCATCTCATATCTTACATGCGGATGAAGTCTTTTAGCTTGGATTGCAACAGCATTATGCGGCTCACCTAGCGGAATCGGCATATCTACCAAAAGATCCATTGTTTTACCGCTGATATCAATCAACTGGTGGTTTTGTGGATGTAATGGTCCAACATTTTGGAATCTATCAATCGCAAGTTTGTTAAGAGAAACAATATATTTTCCTTGAGGAGTAACAGTTTCACTTTCCATACCCATAAGGTGACCTACGTTATAGTGTACGTTTTCTTTGTCAAGTACTTTTAGCTCTTTATAGTTCCATTTTACAATTTGGCTATCCACATATAGAGATGTATAAATTTCACCGTCTACATTTGAATATTGGTTATGTAATGGCCCCAAGCCTAGTTCCACTTGTCCGTGAAGTGATTTTTTCATATCAAGAATCGGTATACCATATGGATCTTTACCTGCATACTCTTTGTTTTTGATCAATTTTTGAATTTTTTCAAAATCGTAAACAGAAGTGTGTGTATCAAGTTTACCGCACACTACGATATATTTCCCGTCAGGAGATACGTCAACACCGTGTGGTGATTTTGGCTCTGGAATCAAGAATAGTGCATCATTAGCAACAGCTACTTCCATTGGAATAACTTTATGATCGTTAATAATTTTAACATTTTTAGGATCTTTTGCTAATTCAGCCAATTTCTGCCAATTGTACACATGTAAGAAGTCTGTGTCATTTCTACTACATCCTGCTTCAAATGGCGGCAGACCAACTTCTATACCCCCTGTATACATCTCAGAGTTAAATGAGTTTGTGAAACCCCATCCAAAAGACATATTTTTACCTGCATCAGACAAATCCTGCATATAAGGCGGAAGCTCTAGCGTGAAAGATTCTTTTTCTTGAATTCTTCCAATTTTAGGGTCAAATTTCCATAGCGTTACACCGCCACGGTAAGTCTCTTTATACTCTTCAATCGGATGGTATTCATTGTCAAACGGTGCTGCGTATTGACACGCTTCAATAATATACTCAGAGTTTGGAGTAAAGAAAGATCCGCCATGTTCTGATTTCAATACTGGGTTTACAACGATTTGTTTTGTCTCAAAGTCTGCAAGATCAATTACGGCAACTCTTGGATTTGCTTTATCGTTAATAACAAGCCATTTTCCATCATATTCACCCTTTGTTTCTGAAAGGCCTGGATGGTGAGTATCACCCCAATTGATTTCTCTTCCTCTGATATTTCCTTGTCTTAGCACTTTTTTGGATTCTTCGTCAAATCCGTACCCTTGCCAAGGCTCCGGCGTAAATACACCGATATACTTCAATAATCTCATTGACGGCACACCGTAAACCATCATTTGTCCGCTTTGTCCGCCTGAACTGAATGCCACAAACTCATCTCTTCCACCTGATGGATTGTAAGTTTTAGCAGCTCTTACGACATCTTGCTCTGTTAAGCCTCTGTCTTTCATAACTTTCTCAAGCTCAGCACTAGCATATGACATACTAGAAGCCATACCCAGCCCGAGAGTTACACCTATAAGTTTTTTTGTTAAACTCATCTTATTACCTCCTTTAATTTTCTTAATGTTAACACAAAATTAACACATTGTCAAGAGAAAATGATAAATTAAACAAATAAGTTCAAAAAGTTTAACTTATGACTTTATCAATGGCAATTTAAGATAGATGCTTCAGGGTTGAAGATAAAATCGTAGCCGCGATAAAGCGTATATAGACCAAAAACAATGACCGCAATAGAAGCGAGCCGCAACATAACACGTCTTACAGAAGTATTATTGAAAATGCCGACGAAAAAAGAAAGTGAAAACATAGCGGGTATTGTAGAGATCCCAAATATAAACATCACCGCTGCACCCCAAAAAGCGCTGGCGGTGCTCGCAGCCGTTATGGCAAAGAAATAGACAAAGCCGCACGGAAGCAATCCGTTTAGCAATCCGAGGAGATAGAAGCTAAAAAGGGACTTTGCTCCTAAAAGTTTGGCGAACCGCTCCTGATACCAACTGCTTTTGGATACCGAGCATTCAATGAGAGACAAAAATTTGATTTTTCCAATCAACGAAAGTCCGGTCAGCACCATCGCAGTTCCTGCAACAAGCAAAAGAATCCCGTTGGTGGTATTCGAAAAAGTAGCAACCCCCCCTGCAAATCCAAAAACAGCCCCTAAAACCGTATAGGTTGTAACCCGTCCCAAAGAATATAGCAGATGAGATAATGCCTGGATTTTTCTAGGAGTATGGCTGTCTATTTTTGTACTGGCATAGGCGATCGCTATGCCTCCGCACATCCCTATGCAATGGCCAAAGCTTCCTAAAAAAGCAATGGTAATAATCGACAATATAGATGTGATATCCATTAATATCCCAGTGCTTTTTTTCTAAGCTTTGGATTTTGCAGAGTTTCCCCGCGAAGCACTCGCAAATTCATCTCTTCATATGTTATATAATCATCGTTTTTGTTTTTATACGCACCAAATCCGTAACTCATTGGAGTTATCTCATCAGTTGAATACCAGGCTGCTTTACCGTCTATCCATTCATTGGTGTCTTTGGTGTAGACCCAGATCACCGCTTCATTTTTAAATGATTTGTCTTTGAGATAGTTTGCCATTCCCCCAATATCATGAAAAAATCTTGTTTTACCATCATTCGTTACAATTTGAGATGCAAATTCTAAAGACTCCACTACCATGCCGCAGTCGCTGTCTTGATATTTACCCAAAATGATTTCAAGAGGCTTTTTTTCCATATTGCCCTCTTTTACGGTAACCATCTTCTCTGATGTGACCATGGAGGTAAAAACTGTGGCGATGATGCCTACTATTATTACAGCCACAAGAGCCGGTACTAAAAATTTTTTCATAAAAACACTCCATTTTTCAAATAATAAGCCACAACATATAAAGTGCAGACCAAAATAAATATTGTATCTAAAACAAGAGAATTTCTATACAAATAATCTGTTTTAAACCGTGTAAGTTTGGAAACAACCAATCCCGCGATTGCATAAAAAGAGCCTCCGATTAGTGATCCCCAAAGAAGATACCCTATATAATGATATTCTTTCTGAAAAAGACAATACGGACACTTATGTGTTGGCAGTTCATAAACATACGTTGAAAAAAAGTATGTGAGCGCATAAAATGAGAGCACGAGATACATAATGTTTGCTGCGGTGTTGATAAACCAATACTTTTTAATATACGTCAAAAACAACAAAACCCATGTCGCATAAAAAAGATATAAAATGCCAACAATATCTAGTCCCAACGGGAGTGTCAAGCCGCCTGAATTGGCACCATAAATTGCACTGCAGCACAAAACAACTTCTTCTGTACTGATATTTGTAAAATATAAGTATTCTACAAACAGCTCAAGAATAATAAGAAAAAAAAGTGCCAAATAGAGATAGTATCTAGACTTAATATACGGCAGGTTAACCTCTAGTTTATCTTTTGCATTCAAGATCAGCCAGGTACCGCTGACAAAAATAATCACCACTTTTAAAATAAGTAAAATTTGTCCGTATTCGTTGGCGCTTACCACGCCGGCCGCACACATGGCACCGGGTAATTTTTCTGACAAAGAATTGAGAAGATTGATAAAAAATGGGAGCAGAATAACTTTTGAAGTTAATGCAAAATAGAGTATCAAAGAAACAAAATAGTCTCTTTTTTCCAGGGTATACTGCAACTTTGAAGGTGAATTAAAATTCCAGCGGGTTAAAATCATATACGCAAAATAAAAAGAGAAAATAAAAAGCAAGCCTATCGTGCCTTCTACAAACAAGAAAGCAACCAATGATTTGGAAAATATCATAATAGCATGCCCTCTTTAATATGAATAACTTTTAGGTTTGGCACCATTTGTTCAAAAATCTCATCATGGGTTGCCACCAAGACAGTTGTTCCGTTTTGATTGAGTTTTGTTAAAATTTCTATTACATTTTCTGAATTTTTTCTGTCTAAATTTGCAGTCGGCTCATCAGCCAAAATAAGCTTTGGATTATTAATCAGCGCTCGTGCGATAGCGCATCGTTGTTTTTCGCCGCCGGAAAGATTTCTTGCAAAAGTATTTTTCTTTGTCTCAAGATTTACCAAAGAAAGGAGTTCCAGCGCTCTTGTTTTCATTTGAGCTACAGGCGTATTTGTAGGGACAAGAGCGGTTTGCACATTTTCCAACACTGTAAATTCATCAAAAAGATTAAAGTTTTGAAAAATAAATCCAAGATGCTCTCTTCTAAACGTAGAGGCATGAAAATCAGGCATTTTTGACACAGGATTGGAGAACACTTCCAGCTTGCCGCTTGTGGGCTTTAAGAGTGCCCCCATAACTGAAAGAAGCGTACTCTTTCCGCTTCCGCTTACACCCTTGAGTATACAAAACTCGCGTTCTTTAACCTGCATAGAAATATTTTTCAAGGCATGAAATTCTCTTGGGGTGTGTGCTGAAAAAACAAGATTCAGATTTTCTATTTCGATTACATTTGTCATTTGACTGCCTCCGTCGGATCTGCGATTGAACTTTTCCATGCAGGATGCAGCGTACTGGCAAGGTAAGGAACAATAGTTATAAAAAAGAGTATGGCGAACGAATTGATATCAAAAAACGGCTCAAGGCTTATATCTTTGTATACATTGTCGCTTCCTAAAAAAATGGAAACAAAAATATTGTTTTTAAATAAAAAGATATAAAAATACGAAAGCAAAATACCGCTCAAGAAAGAGACGAAGGAAACAATCATCGCTTCGCTCATTTTCCATTTAATGATGTCATTAATACTCCATCCTATCGCTCTTAGTATACCAATTTGCTTTTTGCCCGGCCCGCTAATTGAGCTGGCCTGCGAATAAAATATGACCAAAAAACCCAAAAAAGAAGTGATAAACAAGGAGAGAAATATACCGCCTTTATAATCATACAGTTCATGGGAGTATTTATACATATTGTTTTTAGTGATGATTTTTGATGTGGGTGTGATTACGAGCAATTTCTGAACAATATTGTCTATTTCAAGTTTATTGGGGACGACAATACCAATCTCGCTTGCTTCATTTTCTTCATATCCCAAAATATCTTTGGCAATGGCTATATCCATTATGACAGCGTCATTTAAAAAAAGGTTGACTCTTTTATCAAATACCCCGGAAATATAGACTTTTTTTGGCTCCTCATCTTCCACAATAAAGTTAAAAAATTTATCATAATAATATTGCTCAAACAGTTTTTTTACAGCACTTGAAATAAGCATATTGTCTTTTTGCATAAAAACCTTCAAATCAAAATTTTCATACAGATGTTTGATCTGTTTTTCTTGGTCTTCATCCAAAAAATCAATACCGATCACATTGATATACCGGTTTGCCGTATCGAAAAAATAATAGCCAAAAACCCTTTCATATGCTTTTTCTACTCCGGGAATTTCATTTATCTCATCCACAATGCTGTTGTCGATGGGATGATTTCTGGAGGCTTTCTTATGTTGAATGATGATATCAGGCTGTCCTTTCAGTTCCGCATCAAGCGAATTTTGAAGCGATGATGAAGTAAAAATAAAAGAAGAGGCTATAAAAATGAATAGCGTAAAAAAAATAAAAATTACAATATTTTTCGATAAATTTCTTATTAGGGTCAAAGATGCAAATTTAAAAAAATTCATGGGCGGTTACCTTATTTTTATATACAAAAGAGTTCTTTTCTGTTTTTTCAATTCCAAACCGGTCGTACCCAAATCTAATCTCTGCCTCTTTGGATGAAAAAGCGAAGACAGAAGGAACGTTTAGGCTCGGAATTGCACCGGTCGGTTTGGTCTTGTTTGCAGCCACGGCAAAAAATCCTGCCAACAATACGATAAAAACGGTTATAAAATATTTATAAAATTTATTCATTATGCTTCAATTGTCCAGTTCGTATACTTTTGCTTCTGTAATTTCATTAAATCTCAATACTGCTTTACCGTTATGTTCTTTAAGAAATACGTTGGCATCCTTTTCATTTTCAAACGGAATCAACTCATTTCCCATAGGACCAAATACATTTGAGTGTGCTACATAAAAAGCTTTTTTGCCGTCAATCTCATTTTGCGTATAATAATCGGTGACTCTTATCTCTTCAAACTCTTCGGTTGTGTGCGAAGAACCGAATTTTGAAGGGGCAAAATAAAATTTCATTAAATCTTTTACGCCGTCAAAATAGTGCGTATGCCCTTTTGTGACAATTTTTGCTGCCCATTTTGGATATTTTGACACAAACATGCCGCATACCGGACATTTCGCCTTATCCGGAACCTGCATAATATTTTTGTTTTGTACGAGATCGCCGAATCTTTTTACTTCCCACAAATATACAGAAACTGTATGCAAATTATCTGCACTCAATCTTCCGCATCGTTTCTTTTTGTCTATATCCATTTTTAAATCAAGCAAAGAGCCGTATTGGTTTGGATCAAACTTTTCACACAATTTTTCAAAGATTTTTTCGCCTTTTTTGTAAAGTTTTTCTTGTTTTGTCTTAAAAAATTCTCTATCTAAATCCAAATCCTTTATCGCAAGATACAAAGTAAAATCAAAATCCCTTATATCCCCTCCAAACTCTTTTACAAAATCTTTGGCATCAGCTTCATTTTCAAATGCTATTTTTGAAAATTTTGAATAGGTTGTTTTTGCTTTTGAATTGACGACATAATGGGCCGTCAAGGCATTTACAAATTTTTCATGTTTTGCATCAACCACCAAAAGTTCTTTTATTCTTGTTTTGATGGCATCGTAATCTTCTGCCAAAAACCGTAACGCAGCGTATTGTTTTGTTTGGCCGTCCGTCAGTTTTGCCATATAGTTCGTTTTATACGTGTCGGCCAACTCTTCTGCGCTGACAGAACACCATTTTTGAACCAGCACAGGACTTTTACCGGTCACTCTTTCTTTAAACGTTTTAGCCCCTAAAGAAAGAGTGAACAAAAGAGTAGCTGCAGTAAAAACTGCGGCTACTTTGAAAGAAAAATTATTTATTGCCATTTTGTTCCATCATTTTTTTCTTAAACATTTCAGCATTTGCTTTTATCTCTTTATTTTCTCCGTATTGCTTTTCAAAATTTCCAAGTTTCTGATCCCAAATATGAAGAGAAATTGCCTGGAGCTGCATATCGTCAAGCTCTCCGCATGCTTTTGAATCCCTAATCATGGTTTTCATTGTTCCTATATTATGCGCATGAAATGTGTCTATCTTGGCTTTATCACACTTTTCATTGTAGAGTTTTTCTCCCATCTTCCACATTTTCGAACTTTTCATTGCCAAAAGCATTCCCATGTCTTTTGTGAAATCATTAACGGCCGCTTTGTATGTTTCATTAAAATCCATCACGGTTCCGCCATTTTTAGCAGCAAAATCTTCTGCTTGAGCTTTTTGTCTAAAAGCATATTTGCTGGTCATTGTCATGGTTCCGGGTTTGCTGCTGCCTACCACATAGAAAGCTTTTTTTGCATCTACAAATTGATTGGATGAGATGTCAACCACTTTAATGGATTTTATGTTCTCTTTTTTATCTCTTAGGTATCCCATTTCCATCTCTTCTGTCAAGCAGTGTATCGAACAATACTGTCGATGTGTCCCGTCTGTCAGCTCAACAGCATGAGAAGTTTTATAATACTTTGGAAGATTCATTCCACAATTTGGACAGTAGAGCTTATCTTCTCCTTTTTGGAGCAAAGTCGCTTCTTTTTCCGGAACCGACTGGAACATTTCCTGCGCATACGCACCTGTAAGTGTAAATACCATTGCAACCATTGCCATTTTAAACAACTTCATGAAACTCCTTTGATAGTTTAAGAATCTTATATATGCTATAAATTCCAACACTTCTGTTTTATTTTGTGCACATATGTGCATATGCACAAAGCTATACTACCATACAGAATATTAATTAAGTGTTAATTTTTTTAAGATCCAAACATATTTTTGTGCCTTCATCTTTTTTTGAAGTGATCTTTATTTCTATTTTGTTATTGTCGCAAAACTCTTTGACAATATTCAGTCCTATACCATGGCCAAAAACATTGCTGTCTTCTCTGTAATATCTTTCAAATATGCTAAAAAGATTTTGATTTTCTATTCCTATGCCGCTGTCTTCAATGCAAAGCTTATCGTCTTTAAATTCTATACGTATAAACCCGTCTTTTTTGTTAAATTTAATGGCATTTGAAATAAGATTTTCTACCGCTTTGGCAAAACCCCTTTTGTCGCATTTTATATACTGTACAGGACAATTCGCGGTTATGCTAATTTCTTTTTTTACATCATCAAACTTTTTAACCGTTTGATCTAAAAACTCTTTGAGTTCAAACTCTTCTGTCTCTATGCAGCCGTTTTCTTTTCGTAAAAGATACTCAAGTTCGTTGTATAGGTCTTGAAGATTCGCGGATGAACTGGAAATTCTCTGCAACCGTTTTAAATTTTTTTCATCTTTGAGTGTGTTCGAAAGCAGCTTTACGTTTGCATCTATCGTTGCAATAGGAATATTTAATTCATGCAGTGTATTTTTTATATACTTTTCCATAGCTGCTTGGGAATCGAATAACGGTTTTGCTACAGCTTTTGCCAGATAATATCCCAAAACGGCTATCAAAATGATATTTCCGACAAAAAAAACAATTTCATTAAAATGGAAAACTTCCCGCAATATTTCCAAACATATATATGAAAATAGCACCAAAAATAAAAATGTTAATGTCTGCAAAAGGGCATATGAATTAAAGTTTGAGTTTATATCCTACTCCTTTTATGTTTTCTATCATATCTTTGCCAATAAGATTTTTAAGCTTTGTTATATACACTCTCAGCGATCCGCTGCTAAAGGCATCATCCCCCCAAACATTTTCTATAATATGCTCTTTTGAAACCACTTGATTTTTATTTTTTATAAAAATCTCCAAAAGCTTTGCCAGCTTTTGAGGAAGTTTTGTGCTCCCTTTTGGGGTCAACAAAGTACACTCTTTAATGTCATAAGATATGTCCTGAGTTAATTTAATTTCCGTATTGTAAGCGGCGGTTCTTTTTAGCACGGCTTCTACCCTGTGAATCAATTCATCATTGTCAAACGGTTTTTTGATAAAATCATCACACCCGCTTGAAAAAGCCTCGTTTAATACCTCTTTTTCTTTGTGGGAAGTTAAAAAAATGGCCGGCTTGTATGTATTGTTTACTCTTAATTCTTCTAACAACTTTATGCCGCTTGAACTCGGTAAATTTATATCTAAAAGATAAAGATCAAATGCTTCGGTACAATCCAGCTCAATTGCTTCCTCATAATTATTTGCAATTTTACTGCTAAAACCATTTACCTCCAAGACATCCTCTAATGTTTGTGCAAGAAGTTTATCGTCTTCCACGATTAATATATGATTCACGACAAAACCTCTTTTAAAAAATCTTTGCTCATTCCAGACCCTTCTTCTTCCTTTGTGTCTTGCTTAAGATAATTAAAACATATAATTATAATAACCGTTTTTGAATTAGCGGAAAATTAATTATACAATGAAGTTAGACAAAAATTATCTTAAAATGCCGAATATTTGTTAAAAAATAGTTAACATTTGCATTATCTTGGCTTCAAAAGATATAATAATTGCATTTTATAGGCTATTTAACCCAAAAATGATCGAATAAAAATCGAATAAAAAAAGAAGGGCTATCACATCAATGGCAAAAACAAAGAGCTTTGAACACTATGCAGAAAACTATGACATATGGTTTGAAAAACATAAAACAATCTATGACGATGAAGTGCGAACGGCAAAAAAACTGATAGGCTCGGCCTCTAACGGCTTTGAAATAGGCATAGGCAGCGGAAAATTTGCACTTCCCCTAGGCATAAAGATCGGCATCGAGCCTTCAAGGAGAATGAGAGAAATTGCACAGGCAAAAGGACTTGACGTCATTGACGGCGTTGCCGAAGATCTTCCTTTTGAAAATGAAAAATTTGATTTTGCGGCTATGATCACAACGATTTGTTTTGTGGACGATCTGTTTCAAGCCCTATCAGAAGCCTACCGCGTGATCATACCAGGCGGATTTCTTCTTGTCGGCATGGTTGACAAAAATTCGCCGATGGGAAAAGAGTACCAAATGAAAAAAGCCAAAAGCAAATTCTACGGAGAGGCTTCTTTCTATTCGAGCGAGGAAGTTACGTCGCTGGCTCAAAAAGCAGGTTTTGTTTATGATGCTTCTTTGGGGGTTGAAAGCACACACAATGATTTCATCTTTATCAAATACATCAAACCGAAAACACTGTCATAATACGACAAAATAAGAATTGCAGCATGGCACAAACGATCCATTGAAAAAATTTTTAAGTTTATTAAAACCTTTTGACATTTTTTTCGAATTAATTTTGGTACAATAAATCAGCTGATATTGAAATATACTGTTTCAACACTAAGCTATCAAATCAGAGGAGTCTACATGTCAACAAGACTTATTATTATTACTGATCTACAACGCTTTAAACTTTTTAGCAGTAAAATTGATCCGATGGAAAGAGAATCTCTTGAATTGCTTCAAAGCATAGACAGCCTTGAAACGCATCTGAGAATCAGAGAAAAAGTTTCCGATCGCCAAGGGAACTTTCATGGCATAGGCGGAAGCGGATCGGGAGAAGACCACAATCTCGGCCTCGAAGAAGAACGACGACGAATCAAAGAGATAGCGCAGGAAATCTCAAATGCACTTGCAGAACATACATACGAAGAATGGTATTTGGCGGCACCAAAAGCTATCAACAATCAAATCGTAGAACATTTAAGCACTGAGGCGAAAAGCAAAATGACCATTAACCTTCATTCGGATTTAACTAAAATTCCTGATGACCAACTGTTAAAACATTTTGCCAAAGAGGCATAAAAAAACTTTTTTAAAAGGAGATGCAATGTCGCATTTAGCATGGCTTTCCAAAAAACTGGAAGACGGAAGGATTGCATGTGAAGCATGCAATCAGCATTGCAAACTCAAAGAAGGCGAATACGGCATCTGCGGCATTCGCAAAGTCGAAAATGGGCAGTTGCGTCTTCTTACCTACGGTTTGGCTGCGGCAATGAATGTCGATCCGATTGAAAAAAAACCAATGTTTCATTTTTTGCCGGGATCAAAGGCTTTTTCCTTTGGAACGGTCGGATGCAATTTTTCGTGTAAATTCTGCCAAAATTTCGACATCTCCCAATACCCAAAAGAACACAATCATGAAGTTTTCGGGCGCTCCCTGTCTCCCCAGGCTGCGGTAGATTTGGCACTTCAAAATGGGTGCCAAAGCATCGCCTATACCTATAACGAACCGGTAGTTTTTTTTGAATATACTTATGATACCGCTAAACTTGCCCATGAAGCAGGCTTGAAAAACGTCTATGTAACAAGCGGCTATGAAACCCATAAAGCAATCGATACGATCGCTCCTTTTTTGGATGGAATGAATATCGACATTAAATCATATAGCCAGTCTTTCTATAAAAATATCTGCGGTGCATCGCTTAAACCGGTGCTTGATACCATTGAGTATGCATATAAAAAAGGAATATGGATAGAAACAACCACTCTGCTGATCCCTGGCCATAACGATTCGGAAGAGGAAATCCGCGCAATCGCGAAATTCCAAGCAGATCTTGATGTGTCGATGCCATGGCATATCAGCGGTTTTTATCCGATGTACAAGATGAAAGATGTTCCCCCTACTCCGTTTCAAACGCTTCGCCGTGCCTATGAGATCGGCAAAGAGATGGGGTTAAAATATGTTTATGTGGGTAACATCGAGGATAAAACCCGGGAATCAACCTATTGTCCTGGGTGCAATCATTTGGTGATTGAGAGACACGGCCAGATAGGCCAATATGTAACCAACCGGTTGGTTAATACAAACGAATGCCCCCACTGCGGAACCAAAATTGAAGGGGTATGGCGCTAGAGCTGAGACATAAACTCTGAGAGCGTAGGATGCACGCAAATAAGTGTGGAGAGCTCTTGGATCGTCAGTTTTTTCTCAATTGCCAGCAGCAGCGGATGAATGAGTTCCGTTGCTTGCATTCCAACAACGCAGGCTCCCAGGACTGTGCCTGTTTGAGGACAGACAATCAGTTTTATAAATCCTGAATCATCCCCTGCTATTTTTGCTTTCGCGTTTGCTTTAAAAAAAACTTTTTTCACTTCATAGGCACGGCCTTGTTCTTTGGCTTCTTTTTCGTTGAGGCCGCAAGAAGCAATCTGCGGATCTGAAAAAATCGCAGAGGGGGTCATATGGATATTGGCAACAGCTTGGCCTGTAATGATATTGTGTGCGGCAATCTTGCCTTCGGCATAGGCTGTATGGGCATAGCCCGGCGTATTGATGCAATCTCCGACGGCATAAATATGTTTTTGGCTTGTTTGAAATGCCTCATTCACTTCGACAAATCCTTTCTCGTCTTGCCCGATAGCGGCATTTTCAAGTTTCAAATCCTTGGTGCGGGGCACCCTTCCGATCGCACACAGTACTATTTCGCAGGTTATCTGCTCTTTGTTTTCTGCTTTTATCAGCAATTCAACCTCTTTCTCGTTTACCTGAACCTCCGAAACAGCTGCCGAAAAAAATACTTTGATGGAACGTTTTTTAAATGAACGCAAAAGCGCTTTTGATGCGTCTTCATCTTCCCCGGAGAGCAGTTTGGACCCACGCACGATTATCGTTACTTCTGTGCCAAAAGTACTAAAAAATGAAGCAAACTCGCATCCGATCGGCCCTCCTCCGACTATCGCTATAGAGAAAGGAAGCGCACGCAATCCGAAGACTTCCCGGCTTGAAATAATGCGTTTGCCGTCCAAGGGCAGATCCTGTACTTCCCTAGATTGCGAACCCGTTGCAATAATGCACTGTTCAAAACTTATCGTTTCTCCCGAAACATCGATATGGTTGGCATCTCTAAAAGAAGCCTGGCCGTAACACATTTCTACGCCGGCTTGTTCAAGCAGCCACACTACGCCCGAGCGAAGCTCGTCTTTTAATGATTCGGTTTTATTGAAAAGTTGGTTTATATCAAAACCTTCATAGGGCATTTGCAAGCCGTAACTGCTAAAAAGCGGGGCTTTTGCGGCAAACTCTGCGCATTGCAGATAGCTTTTTGTCGGGATGCATCCTTCATTCAAGCATACGCCGCCGACTTGTTCTTTGTTTTGCTCTATCAAAATGGTTTTTACACCCGCTTTGGCAAGCTGCAGCGCTGCCTCATAACCTGCCGGCCCAGCTCCGATCACAACGGTTTGAATATGTTTCATGTTTCCTCCAAATACTCATGTGCCATATAGCTGCTTCGGGTATACGGCGAGCTTTTAATATAGTCAAACCCCATCTGCATGCCTGCTTTGCGAAACATCTCAAATCGTTCCGGATTTACATATTCCAAAACAGGCTCGTGGCGCGATGAGGGGGAAAGATACTGTCCGATACTCAGAAAACGGCATCCGACCTTTAAAAGGTCTTCCATCACCCTAAACACTTCCTCCTCCCTCTCCCCAAGGCCAAGCATAATACCGCTTTTGGTTGCGCACGAAGGATTAAAAGACAAAAGTTTTTGCAGCACATCCAGCGAACTTTGATAGGCCGCGCCTTTGCGTATGCGATACAATCGCGGTACCGTTTCAAGGTTATGGCCGATTATTTCAGCGCCGCTCTTTGCTGCACGACGGAGTGCATCATCGTTGTTTTGCAAATCGGGGATAAGAATTTCCACAACAACCGAACGATCCAGCGCTTTAATCGCATGCACGGTTTTGCAAAAATGCTCTGCGCCGCCATCACCAAGATCATCTCTTGTAGGCGAAGTGATCACGGCATGTTTTAGCCCCAGCTTCAAAACAGCCAAAGCCACGTTTTCAGGCTCTGAAGGATCAAGGAGGGCAGGTTTTGCCCTGCTTACGGCACAAAAACTGCACGCACGGGTACAATGCGTTCCCATGATCATAAACGTTGCTACTTTTTGCCGATAGCATTCGCTGATATTGGGACATAATGCCTCTTCGCAAATGGTATGAATGCTTCTTTCCCCCAGCAGCTCTTTCATCGCCTGATGCGCACTGGGTATAATTTTTTTGCGGAGCCACTGCGGCTTAGGCGTGAAATTTGCCATAAAGATTCCAGTCTTCTTGAGTGTATTTGTTTTCTAAAAGCTCTTTTGCGGTTTGTTCTTCCGATACACTGAGCAGATCGGGCACTATCGCTGCATCAAACGTTTCGCAAAATGCTTCGATCAGCATCTTTGAAAGCTCCTCATAGGATAACGCGATGCCAAACTTCTGAAGTGTTGCTGCTTTGCTTAGGCCTGATTCTTCGAAAAACAAATCCTCAAACAGCGTCTCATCGATACCTATGGGTATGCTTCCATGCTGCAAAAATGCATGTTTTGCATATCGCTGGGCATTGCCCCCCATTTTTTTTCCTTCTATGGTCAGATCATACGGTTCCCGGCCTGCCAAGCATACGTTTGAAGGCCGGCTTTGGATGTCTGTTTCGCATGCGAATTCTGCCTTGAGGCCTATCTTTTTATAGAAACAAATCAAAAATCGGCACAAAAAGCGGTAATTTTCTTTAACGCTTCTCTCTCCTGCAAAAGAGCGGGGAAAAATAAGCGAATAGGAAAGAGCATTGCCGTGTGCCAAAATACCCCCTCCGCTCAAGCGTCGGACCAAAGCGATCTTCTTGTGAGCAGCGCTTTGCACATCAATATCCTCCCCAAGCTTGCAAAACCGACCTATACTTAAAGCATTGTGCCATCCATAAAGGCGAAGTATCGGAAAGCCGCTTTCATTGTATTGGCTTAACAATGCCTCATCTACGGCCATATTCCACGGTGCCGTACCTGTTTTTGTATCAATGATTCTCCAGCGTTTTTTGGAAAACATTGCTTTTAGGATACAATCCGTTTGGCAAAATACGCGATCATGTGGTTAAGCGTATCTACTTGGCCGTAATCGGCTTCGGGTACCGCTACGCCGAGTTCTACGTCCAGTGCAGTCAGCATTTTTAAAAAATCAAACGAATCAATTTCCAAGGAACGCTGAATGTTTTTATCCGGTAAAATTTCATCAGGATCTATGTCTGGAGCTATAAGCACAATTTGATTGATAATGCTTTCTTTGATCTGCTCTTCACTCATAATAACTCCTCGGGTGTTTGTAAAATTTGATTCAGCCTGTCTAAAAATTTGCCTCCGGTACGGCCGTCTGTTGCCCGGTGATCTCCTGCAAGCGTTGCCTGCATCACTTTGCGTACACACAGCGTATCCCCTTGCGCCCACGGGGCATCCATGATCCGTCCAAATCCTACAAGCGCTACCTGCGGCGGGTAAATCACACCATAAACATTTTCGACCCCTAAATCGCCTAAATTGGTAATAGTAATCGTCTGCTGAGTGATCTCTGTATTACGAAGTTTTCCTGAGCGTGTACGAGTAATCAGATCACCGAGCGCTTGCATCGTTGCATCCAAATCCATCTGCCCGGCCTCCAAAATCGCCGGGGTAATAAGCCCCTCTTTGCGCAATGCAATAGCGATGCCCGGATTGATCTGCATGCTCATTTGCAATCCGTCATCCTTCCAAAAACCGTTAAGTTCTGGGACTTCTTTGAGGACATACACCACTGCGCGTATCAAAAGGGCGGTAGGCAGAATGCGATCTTGAATGCTTCTGTTTTTGTTGTATTCTTCAAGCCAATGCAATGCCGGCGTCATATTGACGGAGGCGCTGAGATAATAATGGGGTATTTCTGCATTGGAGCGGCTCATCGCTTTGGCAATCGCTTGACGCATACCGCTTGGCTGCGGTATTTTGGCCGTGATTTCAGATTCGATTTGGGCAAGATGTATCGCTTCTTTGTCTGCCCCAAGACTTGCAAGCTCTATACCCAGCTCTTGGGCTCTTTTTCGTGCAGCGGGCGAGGCTTTGATCCTTTCGGCGGCGAGCATGATTTCATGTTCAGGCTCTTTGAGAATTTCCGAAGGGGATTTTGGCAAATCCTGAGTAGTTGGTTTTGTATTTACCGCTTCATCTTTGCTGCGAATAAGCGCCAAAGGTGTTCCTACCGTACAGTCAGTTTCCTCTTCTACCAACAGCTTCTCTATAATGCCGTCCTCAAATACCTCGATCTCAATAACTCCTTTGCTTGTCTCCACTTCAGCAATCACCATTCCTTTGGTCACAGGATCGCCTTCTTTCACCTTCCATTCCATCAAAACGGCTGACTTCATATCTGCGCCCAAGCTGGGCATCACAAACGTACTCATATCCCCTCCATAAGTTTTTTCGCCGCAGCAACGATCTTTTCAGGCTGCGGCAGTGCTGCCTGCTCAAGATGATGGGCATAAGGGAAAGGTACTTCAGCCGAACAAACCCGCATCATCGGTGCATCAAGCTCATAAAAGGCCTGCTCATTGATGCGCGCCATGATCTCTGCGGAGATGCTGCCTGATTTCCATCCCTCATCTACGATCAGCACGCGATGCGTTTTGCGAACAGAACGGATCATTGTCTCATCATCCAAAGGACGCAAAGAGCGCAGATCGATCACTTCTGCCCCTATTCCTTCTTTTGAGAGTATTTCCGCCGCTTCAAGCGATTTAAAAAGACTAATGCCGTATGTAAAGATACTGAGGTCTTTTCCTTCCCGATGCACAAGCGCTTTGCCTATCTTGAGAGGTTCGGCTTGCCTTTCTAACGCCCCTTTGGCATTGTAAAGCAGAGAATTTTCAAAAATCAATACCGGATCAGGATCGGCAAGCGCAAGCCCCACCATATCGTATGCATCCTGTACGGTTGCGGGCGTGAGCACTTTGAGCCCCGGGATATGGGCATACCATCCCTCTAAAGAATGCGAATGCTGTGCGCCGAGCTGTTTGCCCCCGCCTGTTGCCATACGGATCACAAGCGGCACATGAAATTGCCCGCCGGACATATGGAGTATGGTGGCTGCATTGTTCATAATCTGATCAAGCGCTAAAAGACTAAAGTTGACCGTCATGATCTCTACGATAGGACGCATGCCGTTTAGCGCAGCGCCGATCCCCGCACCGGTAAAAGCCGACTCGCTAAGCGGGGTATCGATGATGCGTTCGCTTCCAAACTGCTCCAGCAATCCCATGCTTACGGCAAAACTGCCGCCATAACGCCCCACATCCTCCCCCATCAAAAAGACCCGCTCGTCCTTTTGCATCGCTTCGCTCATCGCTACCCTGAGCGCTTCGCGGTATGTAATAATTTCGCTCATTGATCCGCCCCCGAAGAATAAACAAATTTTTCCAAATCCTCAAGAGGTTCCAGCGTACCTTGCTCGGCATACGCCACCGCTTCGTCTATAATGGCGGCAACCTCCTTTTCGATTTCGTCTTTTTTCGTATTTGTCCAAGAACTCTCGGACTCAAGTTTGCTTTGCAGCGCCAGAAGCGGATCTTTTTTCTTCCACTCCTCGACTTCGGCTTTGTTTCGGTAAAGTTCTGCATCAAACATCGAATGTCCCCGAAAACGATAAGCAAGACACTCCAAAAAAACGGGCCCGCCGACTTCTTTGATCTGCAATACTGCATGTTTTGCCGCTTTTGCAACCTCTAACACATCCATGCCGTCAACTTGGCTGGCCGTTATCCGGTAAGACAGAGCTTTTTGGGCAAGGTTCGGTTCTGACTGGGACAATTCCAGCGCCGTTCCCATTCCATAACGGTTATTTTCGCAAACAAAGAGAATCGGCAGCTGCCACAATGCCGCCAAATTGAGCGATTCATGAAACTCTCCTTCCGCAACGGCACCGTCACCGAAAAAACAAACTGTAACACGGCCGCGCTTCATCATCTTGTCCGCAAGCGCCATGCCTACTGCCAACGGCAAGCCCGCTGCGACAATAGCGCTTCCCCCGTAAAAACGTGTTGCCGCATCAAAAAGATGCATCGAGCCGCCCCGACCAAGACAGCACCCCTCGGCTTTGCCAAACATTTCAGCCATAATTGTTTTAGGCAAAATGCCACGCGCTATCGCATGGCCATGCTCACGATAGGTAGCCAGAATGTTATCCTCGGGGCCCACTGCATCCATCACGCCGACTGCGATAGCCTCTTCGCCGATATACAGATGCAAAAACCCTCTGATTTTTTCATGGCTGTACATTTCAACGCATTTTTCTTCAAACCGCCGTATCAGAAGCATTTGGCGATAGTAGTGTTCTAAAAGCTCATACTCTATTTCCATTGCCATCTCCTTTTTGCTTTTATGCTTCCAAAGTAGAAATATCGCCTTCGGGAAGGCCCATTTCTCGCGCTTTCAAAAGACGGCGCATGATCTTTCCGCTTCGTGTTTTTGGAAGATTTATTTCAAATTCGATCTCTTTGGGAGCAATCGCTACGCCAAGCTTTTTGCGCCCAAAACCTATCAGTTCTCGTCGGAGCTCTTCGCTGGGCTCATATCCTTCTTTTAGGGATACAAATGCCTTTACTACTTGTCCAGCAACAGGATCAGATTTCCCGATAACGCCTGCTTCAGCGACTGAAGGATGCTCCATTAATACACTTTCAACCTCAAAAGGCCCCACCATATGTCCGGAGGTTTTAATAATATCATCAGCACGCCCCACAAACCAAAAATAACCTTCTTTGTCTTTATAAGCCAAATCTCCTGTCAGGTACCATCCCCCGACAAAACATTTTGCATAACGCTCTTCATCATGCAAATAAGTCCGAAACATTGAAGGCCAACCGGGCTTAAGCGCCAACTCCCCCTCTTTGCACAGCTCAGTAATTTCGTTTACGCTTCCATCATCATTTTTATGCACAACCGCCGCCTCTATCCCAGGGAGAGGCCGGCCCATAGAGCCTGGGAAAATAGGTTGGGAAATTAAATTGGCAATCATAATCCCTCCTGTTTCCGTCTGCCACCAATTGTCATGAATGGGCAGTTTCAATTTTTCCATCCCCCAGACAACAGCTTCGGGATTGAGAGGCTCTCCGACACTCTGTATAAGCCGCAACTTCGAAAGATCATATTCTTTTAACGGATCAAAATCCAGACGCATCAGACGCCGTATCGCCGTAGGGGCCGTATACCAAATGCTCACTTTTTCGTTTTGCAAAATTCTATACCACCGCTGTGCATCAAATTCTGCTTCATCCACAACATTTGTAATCCCATGGAGCCAAGGAGCAATGATCCCATAAGAGGTTCCTGTCACCCAACCGGGATCTGCAGTGCACCAAAAAATATCATCAGGATGAAAATCCAAGACATATTTGCCGCTCATCCAATGCATATAAATTGCTTTATGCACATGCACCACGCCTTTGGGCATCCCGGTAGTACCGCTTGTAAAATGAAGGATGGACATATCCTCTGGACCTGTGGGGGGAATCTCAAAAACATCCGAAGATTTTTCCATCAAGCACGCCAAAGAGCGCACTTTGTCGCTCTCATCTTCTTGCGCATCAATAAGAAGCACTGCCTCCAATTGGGGCAGCCGATCAAGCAAAGGACGCACTTTCTTTTCAAAAAGAGACTTTGTCGTCAAAAGCGCCTTGGCATCTCCCCTCACCATCCGCTGCAATATAGGCTCTGGGCCAAACTGTGAAAAAAGTGGGCACAAAACACTGCGATTTTTAAAAATTCCCATCACAGCAATGTAAAGTTCAGGAAGGCGGGTTGACAGTGTAAAGACACGATCCCCTTTAGAAAGGCCGAGCGAATGGAGCACATTGGCAAACCTGGCGCTCTCTTTTTTCATCTGCTCAAACGTAAACTCTCGCCTTTGGCCATCCTCTCCCAGCCATACCAGAGCAGTTTTTTGAGCCAATGGACCGTTGGCATGCCTATCTATCGCTTCATGCGCAATATTTAAACCTCCTGATGGCAATCCTTCGAACTGCGATGCCACCTCTTTCCACTGAAACTCTTTATAGGTTTTTTCATAATCTATTAAATGCGGACAAACTTTCAGATCTTCTAACCGCTTTTCAATCCACTGCTTTTTCATTCTATATCCTTCGATATATTGTTTTCTTCTCTTACTCTTTCAATCACTGCCTTTTTGCAACTCAAACGACCATTTTTTCTAACTTTTACGGCAATCAATAAATTGTACCAAAAATTTATGCTGCAAGCATTAATCATCCGTCTGCTTTAAAAAAACAACACCAAGAGCAGGGAGCGTTACAAGCAGCCTATGTTTTCTCCCATGCTGTTCTTTTGCAATCGTTTTTAACGGTTTTGTATTGGTTGCAGCCCATCCCTCAAACTCTTTTGATTGGGAGTTGAAAATTTCTTTATATGTGCCTTTTTTCGAAACGCCAATGGGATAATTCTCCCTTTGGCAATCTGAAAAATTGCAGATAACAACAATGGACTCATTCCTATCGCTTTTTCGAATAAAAGCGATAATATTGGATTCATAATCCCTCTCGTCTATCCACTCAAATCCGTTGGCATCGTTGTCGAACCTATACAGCGACGGCTCTTCTTTATAGAGTCGGTTAAGCTCTTTGAGAAGCTTTTGCATGCCGCTGTGCATAGGAAAATCCAAAACTTCCCAATCAAGGCTTTTTTGGTAGTTCCATTCGCTAAACTGGGCGATTTCTCCGCCCATAAAGAGGAGTTTTTTTCCCGGATGTGCAAACATAAACCCATACAAGGCTCTTAAGTTGGCAAACTTTTGGTTGTAGTCTCCCGCCATTTTGTTGATAAGCGAACCTTTCATATGCACCACTTCATCATGACTAAGCGGTAGAATGTAATTTTCGTTGTACATATAGACAAAGCTAAATGTCAGTTCATGGTGGTGGTGTTTGCGCACAACGGGGTCATTTTTCATGTATTTTAGCGTGTCATGCATCCACCCCATGTTCCATTTGTAGCCAAATCCAAGACCTCCGGCATCGACTGGTGCGCTTACCATCGGGTACGCCGTTGCCTCTTCTGCAAACATCATAATATCTTCATGTGCGGCGTAAACAGAGCTGTTTAAATCCTGCAAAAATTGGATTGCGCCTAAGTTTTCATTGCCGCCAAATTTGTTTGGTATCCACTCGCCCTCTTCTCTTGCATAGTTGAGATAGAGCATCGATGAGACGGCGTCAACTCGGATACCGTCTATGTGGTACATCTCCAGCCAAAACATCGCCGAGCTGATAAGAAATGAACGCACTTCTTCTCTCTCATAGTTAAAGATGGCACTGCCCCACTGCGGATGATATCCCAGCCGTGGGTCTTTGTGTTCATAGAGGCAAGTGCCGTCAAAATTCATAAGCCCATGCCCGTCCATCACAAAGTGAGAAGGTACCCAGTCCAAAATAACCCCGATATCTGCTTGATGCATGATGTTTACAAACTCCATAAACTCACTCGGAGTGCCATATCGTGAAGTCGGAGCAAAATAGCCGCTTACCTGATATCCCCATGAGCCCTCAAAAGGGTACTCTGTGATGGGAAGCAGCTCCACATGGGTGAAATTCATCTCAGCTAAATATTTCGAAAGTTCACGTGCGGCTTCTGCATATGTTAAAAATGTACCATCTTTTGCCCTTTTCCAAGAACCTAAATGAACTTCATAAACAGAAATCGGCGCATGACGGGAGTTTGCATTTTTACGCTTATGCATCCACTCTTTATCATTCCATTCATATCCAGTTAAAGAGTAAATCTTTGAAGCAGATGCGGGTGCAACTTCGGCATAAAATGCAAAAGGATCGGCTTTATCTGGGTTTGCGTTAGACTCTTGTGTGTGGATATGATATTTGTAGGTACTCATCATCTCCACGCCTTCGACAAAACCCTCCCAAATACCCGAATCATCCTCTCTTTTTTGAAGCTGGTGCGAATGGGTGCTGTAGTTGTTAAAATCCCCACGCACACTTACACCCTCGGCATTTGGAGCCCAAAGAGCAAAATAGACACCGCCCTTGCCCTCTCTGTGCATCAAGTGTGCGCCAAAATGGTTGTAAAGTTTCGCATGTTTGCCCTCTCTAAAGAGGTAAACATCGTACTCGCTAAACCTGCTTACATCGTAAAAAACGCTCATTTTTGCAACCTCTCAAGCGCATATCTATAAACCCCGTCATACTCTTTTGCCGCATCACCCCATCCAAAATGCTGCTGCATCGCCCTTTTTTGCATCGCCACAAACGCCTCTTTGTTGTTCGTGTAGGTATCTAACGCCCACATGATGGTGTTGTAGAGTGCGTGCGGTGCGGCATCTTCAAACTTAAAGCCCACGCCGCTGTTTGTGAGGGCATCAAAGTTTTCTATGGTATCATCAAGTCCGCCTGTTTTGCGTACGATGGGAAGTGTTCCGTAGCTTAGGGAGTAGATTTGGTTTAGTCCGCACGGCTCAAAGAGTGAGGGCATCAAAAAGAGATCAGCCCCAGCTTCTATCTTATGTGCTAAGTCGTCGCTGTAGCCTACATGAATGGCAAATTTGGAGTTGTAACGATGTGCGATATGGCTAAAATAGCCCTCCGCCCACTTCTCGCCTGCTCCCAGCATCACTATCTGCACATCATGACCCAGCACCCACTCGATGATCTCGGCAATGAGCTCTATGCCTTTTTGTTTGGCAAATCGCCCCACAAAACCTATAAGCGGCACATCTTCTCTCTGCTCTAAGTTAAAATGTCTTTGAAGATCATTTTTGCAAATAAGTTTTCCCTCCAGCGTATCTGCGCTAAAGTTTGCGGCGATTCTTTTGTCATATTTTGGACTCCACTCCATGTAATCGACACCGTTTACTATCCCAAAGAGTTTATGTGCATGTGCGTTTATGTGCTGCTGCAAGCCAAAGCCAAATTCTGGCGTTTGAATCTCCCACGCATAGCGTTTTGAGACCGTTGTCACCGCATCGGCGTAGGCGATGCCCCCTTTTAGGAGGTTCACAAAGTCCATACTCTCAAACGCTTCAGGCGAAAATGCCTCCCATCCGCACTCCAAAAGCTCCATCACGCTCTTGTGAAAAACACCTTGATGCTCTAGGTTGTGAAGTGTCAAAACTGTTGCGGCATCTCCAAAATCATGCACAAACCGTCTCTTTGCCAAAAGCGGCACTGCGACGGTGTGCCAGTCGTTTGCGTGGATGATATCGGGATGAAAATCTATCATTTTGGCGAGTGAAAAAACCGCTTTGCTAAAGAAGATAAAACGCACGGCGTTGTCATCGTACGCCCTGCCCCCATGGTCATAAAGCCCGCTTCTTCCAAAAAACAGCTCATAATCGATAAAATAGATAGGCACGCTGCTCTTTGGAAGCGTTGTACGGTAAACCCCTGCCCAAAACTCGCCCATTACACCCATCGGCACGCCCAAAACTCCCTCAACATGGGTAAGTTTGGATCTATCGATAGCGTAATATCTAGGCATAACCACCACTACATTGTGTCCCATTTCGCCAAGTGCTTTTGGAAGCGAGAGTGCAACATCCGCCAAGCCGCCTGTTTTTGCAAAAGAGGCAACCTCGGAGGCTACAAATAAAATATTTAACGCTTTATCCATGATAATCCTTTAGAAGAAGTGCGCCCGCAAGAGAAGCATTTGTAAGTCTGCTTTTGCAGATTGTTACGCCATCAAGACTGTTTGAAAGAGCATAATCTTTAATATTTTTTATAATAAACTTTTCCAGATAGGGATTGGCTTCTATAATTCCGCCTCCCAACACCAAAACTTGCGGATTAAAAAGAGTGAGCGTTGTTCCTGAGGCAACCAAGAGTGCCTCTTCAAACATTGTTGCAATTTCATTTTCTCCTGCATCTCTAAGCTCTTCTAAAGTAGTGCCGCACGACCTCCCTTTATGTTTTACCTGTTTTGCAATGCCGGAGCCTGAAGCATAAAGCTCCAAGCAGTTATCTCGTCCGCATCCGCATCGCAGGGAAGTTTTTTTATAGGGAATATGCCCTATTTCGGTTGCGACATTTTTAAAGCCCTTGATCACTCTTCCGCTCTCCATTGCTCCAAGCCCAAGTCCGGTTCCCACATAGAGCGCGCAGATATTTTGCACTTCCAACGCTTTTGCTTCAGCCAAGACGGCGCAATCGAGATCATTTTCTATTTTAAGTCTCACGCCATATTTTGATTCTACTTTTTCTTTTATATGATGCTCATCAATCAGGATATTGGGTGCTGAAATGATTCTGCCGTCCTCTACTTGCCCCGCAAAAGAGATACCGATGGTTTTTATCTGTCTATATTGGCACAATAGTGTCTCTATCCACGCATAAAGTCCAATACTCCTGCTCTTTGCCTCTACGGCGGCAATGAAATTGTCACTATGCCAAATTTGCGCTCTCAAATTTGTTCCGCCTGCATCTATTACGAGATTCACAAGAGAACCTTTCTGTAAAGTTCATCGTAGGCAACGGCGCTCTTGCTGAAGGAAAAATCGCATTTCATATTGAAAGTGATAAATTCATTAAATCTCTTCTCGTCTTTTTTAAGTTTTAAGGCTCTTTTTATAGCCAAAAGAAATGCTTTTTTGGTCGGCTGGGAAAAAACGATACCTCTTGCACATTTCATCTTTTTCTCATGTACACTGTCTTTTAGACCGCCAACCCCATGCACGATAGGGATTGTCCCGTATCTTGCGGCTATCATCTGGTTTAATCCGCATGGCTCAAAAAGGGACGGCATCAGCAAAAAGTCACCCGCTGCATAGATGCGGTGGGAGAGTGCCTCCTCATATCCGGAAAGAAACTTAAAATTTTTATATTTTTTTGCATAAGTACTCAAGATTTTTTTGTAGCTCTTCTCGCCGTTTGCAAGAAGTATGAAGTTTATATCTTGCGCCAAAAAAGTATCAAGTGACTCCATAAGGACATCAAACCCTTTTTGGTGCACTAGCCGACTGATCATGATAAAAAGCGGCCTCTTGTCATCTCTTAACCCAATCGCTTTTTGAAACGCTTTTCTGTTCTCATGCTTTTTTTGGAGTGTTTCGCAGCTATATGGGAGATAGAGAGCCGTATCGTTTTGCGGATCAAAAACACTCTCGTCTATGCCGTTTAAAATACCGACAAGCTTCTCTTTATAGGCTTCCAAAAGCCCCTCTAGCCCACAGCCGAACTTTTGGGTTAATATTTCTTTGGCGTACGTAGGGCTTACCGTACTTAAAGCATCGCTGTAGATAATCCCCGCTTTTAAAAAGTTCACTTTCCCATAAAATTCTAAAGCATCCATATGAAAATAACTTTCTTCTAGCCCGATTCTGGCAAGCGAACTTTTGCCAAAAACCCCCTGATAGGCTAGATTATGAATGGTAAAGAGTGTTTTTATATTCAATTTTGCTCTTTTTACAAAAAGCGGCACAAGCGCACTGTGCCAATCATTGGCGTGAATAATTTCTGCATGAATGATCTGCGCAAGTTCTACCACGGAAGCACTAAAAAGTGCAAAACGGATATCGTTGCTTGCATACTCCGCATTTCCGTCGCCGTACATCTGCTCTGTCGTACTTAGCAGCGGTGCATCGACAAAGTATGTTTTGATACCCTCATTGAGCGTCTCATAGATAGCTATCTGATAAAAAACACCGCCCAGCTTAACGTTAAAGTTAATATTTGATTTTCGAAAAAGTTTTTTACTCATAAAACCGTAAAACGGCATAACACTGCAAATATCGACATATTTATCCAATTCCTTGACAAGGGAATGTGCCACATCTGCAAGTCCCCCGCTCTTTGCATAAGGGAAAATCTCGCTTGCGCAAAAAAGAACTCTCATCTGCTATCCTTTGCATTGAGCAGAGCCGCACATTCTTCTGGCGCCACAGGGTTGATAGCCATGCCGGTTGCTATCTCAAAGCCGCCTAATCCATAGATGCGGGGGGTGATGCGAACAGTAAAACGGTAGTTTTTCTCCAAGTGCGGCATATAAACCTCGCTTTCAAAGTTTGCATTAAGCGGTGCGAGCATAAAGTGTATATTATAGTCAAAATCATCAAGTTGTATGGCAAGTTTTTCAAAAACACTTCTAATGCAGCATGCAAGTGCCGTAACATCGTCTCTTGAACATCGCTCAAGGCTTGGGATGTTTTTTTTGGGTGCTATCATCACTTCAAAAGGGTATGCGCTTGCAAAAGGACAAAAAGCTGCAAAATTCTCCTCATTGTAGATGACTCTTTTTTTTGCCTCTAGCTCGTTGTGTAAAATATCTTCTACTATCCCTCTTCCGTGTCGGCGGTAATAGCGCATATTTTGCTCTAAGAAGTTTTGTTGGCTTTGGGGCGTTATGGGCAAAGCAAGCAGCTGCGTATGCGGATGATCTTGCGTTGCTCCGGCATTTGCTCCGCTATTTTTGAAGATACTAAGATGAATCAGCCTTCTGTCTTTTTTCAAATCATCAATGCGAACTATCATACTTCGCAGCCAATTTTCAATATCTAAGACTTCGAGCTCTTGCATTTTGCATTCATGGCACGGAGTGTCTATCAGTATCTCATGTGCGCCGACTCCGGGAATATACTCAAAAAGACCGTCTCTTTGAGAAATGTCTTTAAGTTCGACCTGCACGGCTTTGTAGAGATTGGGAATAACTCTTGTTCTCCAGCCTCTCGTATTTGACTCATTTTCTCGTATGGCAAAAAGCTCTTTGGGGGTAAGAAACTCGCTGCCTTCACAAAATGGGCATTTTGCATTTGAGATCTTTTCTTTAGAATGTTTTGCATGCAGACTAGGACGATAAAGCCTCTCGGGGGCAATAATGACATACTGGTTATGGATGCGGTCTCGTCGTATCTCAGACATCGCAAACCTCCATCTGTGTTAAAAGTTCAAGGTGTGATGTAAAAGAGAGACCAAGCAGCAGCGATATCTGCTGTGCGGTGCGCTCAAAACTGCTCTCGCTTTGTGAAATCGTGTTTAAGATGTAGGCGTGGAGCATGCACTTTTTGTCCAAAGAGATGCGGAGTGCTTTTTGAGTATAGCTATCTTCCAAAACAAGCGTATCCACCCCGACCAAAGAGAGTCCATCGCCCACTTTTTGCCCGTTTAGAAGCACTTTGTCAGGGTGTGCAAAGTGAAAGTTAAACTCCATGCCGTAGTGAAGTTCATGTGCGTATTCGCTCTGCAACTCTAGTGCGAGTGAGAAACTTTTTGCCTCAAAACTGTATTTTTTCACACAAAGAGTATCGTACTTTTTATCCAGATAAACGCCGCCCTCTCGCCTAAATGCTGTGCGCCCTTCATCAAAAACAAAAGGTCTGTTTGCAAAATCGCCTACTTCATGATACGAGGCTCTCTTAAACGCCTCAAACGAAAACGCCTCTGTGCTGATATGGTCGATAAAGGAGTATTTTGGGTGCCAGTCATAAACAAGGTCGCCTTTAAGCGTTGCATCAAGCACCGCCGCATCGCTGTGAATACTCTCAATACCCTCTTCATGCATCTTTGGCACAACCTCTTTTGGATGTAAAATCTTCTCATGATAAGCTTCATGACGGCGCATCAGAGTGTTTTGCCAGTTAAATAGCTTTTCAAGTGAGCCAAATTCCATAAGCTGACCGCCGTAACGGGAGCTGAAAAGCAGACTCAGCTCGCTTGTCAAAACCTTAAACTCCTCATATCCATCCATATCAACATCCAAAAATGAGGTGGCGGTTTTTTTCTTTGCAAGTGAGTTTTCTATCTCCAAAAGGTATCTGTAAGCGTTGTCTCTAAGGTTTGGCAGATAAAGCCCGCCAAAGACGCCATGCCATAAAACATCGTTGGTTTGGAGCTTGTAGAGTGCTTCTAAAGCTCCTTTTTTCAATTGGGCTTGATTTTTTGAGTGATGCATCATGCGCTTGTGGATATAGTTGCTCTCATGGTATTTGATAAAGAAATTTTTCCAAATCCCGCCTTTGATGAACGCAACGCCATGTTTTTGAAAGTACTCATCGCCAAGACGCTCTTTGAGTGCTTCAAGAGCCAAACCTTGATGGCTTTTAAGACTCCACTCGCCCATCTCAAAGTAGGATGTGTTGTTAAGATACGCCAAACCTTTAGAGCGGTGGGTCGTAAGGTACTCTTTGTAGTGCATCGTCTCTATCTGCTCATTTGCCAAAACCGCCTCCACAAAGCCCCTTAGCCACCCTTTTTCATAAACCCACGCATGCGTCTTTGGCCAAAGCCCAAACTTCTCCAAATCATCAAAGATGATAGCCGCACTATCATCATCCTTTGCACACTTCAAAATCGCCTCAACCGACCTCTCCACACCAAAAAACGGCAACGCATAGCGAAGAGATGCAGAGATAGGAAAGAGTGCGATTTTCTCGCCCCCTGCCTCGCTCTCATAGTAGCCATCCATTGATGCGCCATCAAAACCGCTGCTTAAAAAATGGTAATCATCCACAACCACATACTCCAAACCGCACGCTCTAAGATCTGGGATAACCGAACTCTCCCAAACCCTCTCAGTCAGCCACGCCCCCTTTGGCGAACTTTTGAGATTTTTTTCAAGATAGTTACTTAGTTTGTTTATCTGTGCTTGTGCATCAAGAGAGCTTACGGCACTCAAAATCGGCTCATAATACCCTGCCCCAACCCACTCAATAGCACCTTTTTTGGCAAGATAGAGCATATCTTCAAACACTTTTGGATGTTTAGTCTTTATCTCATTTAAGAGCCACCCGCTAGAATGCACCGCAAAACGAAACTCAGGATACTCTCTCATCGTCGCAAAAAAAGGAGCGTAACAAAGCTCTATAGCCTCCTCAACCGCACCACCGAAATTGTCCACAGGCTGGTGCATATGCACCCCAAAGAGTAGTTTTACTTTTTTCATCTCATCTCCTACGCAAACCATCTTTCGCTAAAATCACACTCCATGTCTATTTCAAGCATCCCAAATCCGGGAAGTGTCTGGACTACCGCATCGTCTTTTAGAATCTCAAAACGAAAAAAAAGTTTTTTTGCCTTGACAGCATACCTCTCTATCCTCACTTCAATCCATGTATCATACGCCGCTTCATAGAGAATATCTCCGCTTTTTGCACGTGTACGGCTTTTTTGATCCAGGACTATCTCCTGGCTAAAGGCTATAGGATCTATGATAATGCGCAGTTTTTGGCATTCTTGTATCGCTTTTTCGTGCGGCACAAAGGCAAAATAGAGATTTTGCACATCATAGCCGTAAAGTATCTTTTTGATAGGAGTTTTTGGCAAATCCATAACGGATGCACTACTATACTCATTGATAACACCGCTGCCAATCCACTCAAAAAACGAGGAATGCCTGCCGCTTATGCGAGGGGATATGAAAGATTGGGGCTGGAGTAAAAAATCGCTGCTGCTTCTGTTTTGGATGATTGGTTTTAAAAAATCTTGTGGCGGTGCAACCTGCATCAGACTATAGACGGCGAGCAGATGAGAGCGAAAAAGAGTGTCAAACTCTAAGCCAAACTCCGTAAAATGGTCATCTCCATACCACCAAAACCAATCAGAACACTCAGCGGCTAAAAAATGTTCCGTAATCTTTTCTTGTGTTGCACGATCAAGCAGCTCTTTATGGTGACCGTAATCTCTTTTAGCCATATAAAGAAACTCCCATGCGCGTGTTTTTTCCTTGTGTCCTACCCATGTATTAAAATCCCCATTGATCCAGCTCCCTGCGGCAAGATTCTCAAGCTTCTTTTTCGGAAGCGCTGCTATCTCTTGCATAGTAAGTGTTTTTACAAAAGAGGCGGATTTAATCGAACTATAGAGAGCATCAAAAAAATCAAAAGCGTTGTTTTTATAAAATTCCCATGCGTTTTCACCATCAAGAATGATAAAAACGGTTGCCCCCTCATTGTTCTTATGGATGCTTTGCAGATGAGCAATAAAATCATCGGCAGCTTTATGCGGCTCTAAAAACCTGTAGTCAAACCCGATAAAATTGCTCAGCCTATGATTTCGAAAAACGATGCCTAAGGAATTATACTCATAAGGCGTATAGAGCAATGCTCTTTCCCTTATGCCGCTTGATCGAAAAAGTATCTCCTCATCTGTCGCTATCCATGCCGCACCGCACTTTTTGAAAAGCTCGGCACTTTTTGCATCTACTGCACCCTCTGCCGGCCAAAAACCGTCAGGCTCAAATCCAAAAGTATCCATAAAAAGCTCTTTTGCTCTTATAATTTGCAAAAGTGCATCCTCTTCTAGACCCATGGCATATTGCGGAACACTGGTAGTTTCGTTTGCAATTTTAGCATTTTGCATATCAAGCAAAAGCGGCAAAATGGGGTGATTAAGCGGTGTGGTGGAAAGCGAGATCATGCCTGTATGTTTTAGTTTTATATAGTAATCAAAAATCCCTTTTATAAAAAGAGCAAGATTGTCGAGCAAGGCATATTTGTCCTCAACGGTAAACCCCTTTTCTCTTTGGAGCATTTCTTTTACAGCACTGTTGTTTTGCCGAAGATAAGCTCCGCACCATGAAAGCAAAAACAAAACCTGCAAATCAAAAAAATCCTGATTTGTATAGCTCTCCTGTTTATAAAGCTTCTCATACCATCCGATATTTGCAACCATCGTCTCATAATGGGCACTTTTGCAAATCTTAAGCATCCATTGATATTCGGCTTCATTTAAAGAGTCCGTCTCTCTAAGCCAAAGTGCCAAAAATTTATCATTTGATTGGGGGTTTTCATAGTAGAGCTTCAGTTGTGCGATGAGAGGGGGCGTGATGTTAAATGCTGCTTTGAGTGTTCCGTGTCTCTCTAGCATCCATGGCATATCGTAGTAATCCTTTATGGCATGCAAAAAGACCCATGGCATCTGCATAACGCCCTGCGTATCTCGATAGTCGGGCTGATGCATATGCCATAAAAAAGCGAGATTCATTCTCTCTCATTTGCATAATTTTGGATTTTTTGCGTATAGCTTTCCAATAATGCTTCGCCGGCTGCTTCACTGTCCGCCTGGACGTAAAGATTCAGATGATCTTCATATTGATCGGGAATCATTAAAACCCAATCTGTATTATTTTCCCAAATCTTCACACCGTCTTCAGATGATGATTTTTTCCCTTTGGCAGCTTCTAAAAATTTGCGCATCATCTTTCCTTTAAGCGACTGGGTACATGCAATCTTTGCCTGCTTATAGTAAAAATGGATAATCTTTTTTGAGATTTCCGAGAGTTTAAGATGACTGCAACTGAGCATCTCCATGATTCGAAGACTTGCAAACATCGCATCTCTGTAAACGCCAAAATCGCTAAAAGCAAAGTTTCCATCGACTGTCGCTATGAGCGAATATTCTTGCAAATGCAAAGTTTTAAGGCTGGTATATTTGCCCCTTTGAATCTCAAGATTTTCAAAAGAGACGATATCAGGTGCCCAGGTAGGCAAAAATACCTTTTTCTTTGTATCTGCGGAGTGCCTGTCAAGAAGATGAAGAACCGCCAAAAGCCCCTTGACTCTATCAAGTACTTCCCCCTCGTCAGTTACCAAAGAAATACTCTGTGCATTTGGATAAATCATTACTCCCATGTTGTGTTCAAGGCTGGAGACAATTTTGGAGATGTTCTCTTCTGAACGTTTTTTAAGAGCCTGAAAATTCGAGAGCTTATGCTGATCATGATACGCATTGAGAATAATATTTTCCACTCCGATATCATTAAGTATGCTCGGAAAGATATCCGCGGTGGATCCATGCATCAAATCCACTGCTACTTTAAATGCCGAGCATTTTATAATATTATTGTCAATCTTGTTCTCGATAGCAGCTTTATAGCTGTGGCATTCATTGTAGTGTTCCGTCTCCTGGATCTCCCCGATGTGAGAAAAATCAACCCTGCGAAACTTCTCCGTAAAAAAGGTTTTTTCAATATTTTTTGCATTATTTGAATCGATACGAATCGCTTCATCATTAAAAAGGGTAATCTCTGATTCGGTAGGATCGTAGATACTCTGCTTGAAATGTGCACCCCCTGCATAGTGAGTGGAATTGGCTATAGTGTATCTTAAAACCGCCGGAGGCACACTTTTAAGATCCAAAACATCAATTCCGGCAGACAGCAGTCCTCCCAAAAAAGCACGCTTTAGCATTCTTGAACTTTTGTTATGGTCTCTTCCTACAACCACTTTCGAGCCCACAGGCAGCTGTGCGGCAAAAGCTTCGGCTAGTTTGGTCGCCATCTCGCATGAGAGCTCGACATTGCTTTTGCCGCTTACTGTTCCGTTTTGAAAGATGGAATTTTTATATCTGCTTCCCCAGACAATATTATTGCTGATGATTGAGGCAGGTTCTATCTTTTTGTCCGGCCAAATAATAACGTCTTGTTTAAAAGACGTCAGTTCCCCGATTTCGCATCCCTCAGAGAGAATAATTCCGACTTTTGCAGTAACATTTTTTTCTATTATATTGTTATTGCAGATAACGGCATCGTCCAACTTGACATTTTTTTTAATTTTAACATCTTCCCAAATAACGCTGTTTGAAATACTACATCCCGTCCCAATGGAAACATTGTCTCCGATAACGACATTGCTTAGCTTTGTTCCCTCTTTTATCTTGATATTTTTGCCAAGAACTACTGTGCCTACGATTTTAACAGAATGAGCAAGAGAGTACTCCTCATCGCTGTAGAGAATTCCATCAGGATAATGCTTTTCAAAACCGCTGAATTTAAAGCCAACCCTCGCATTTAAAATATCGTCATATACTTCGCGGTAGCTCTCTGGATTGCCTACATCTCTCCAGTACCCCTCAAGATTGTAGCCCATAAGAGGAATACCCTTGCTCATAAGCAGCGGAAAAAGATTTTTTGCAAAATCAAAATTTTCGCCATGCGGAATATACTTAAGGATCTCGGGCTCTATGATGTAAATTCCCGTATTGATTGTATCGCTGAAAACTTCTCCCCAGCTTGGCTTTTCTAAAAATTTCTCTATCACATGCTCTTCGTTGGCAATAACCACGCCAAACTGAAGCGGATCCTCGACTGATGTCAGACCAATAGTGAGTTTAGCATCCTTTTGTGCATGAAAATCGAAAATTTTTTGAAAATCAAAGTCGGTCACCAGGTCGCCGCTGATAACGATAAAATTTTCCTCCCCGATATGCTCGGCAGCAAGCTTCACTGCACCCGCTGTACCGTAGTCATCATCAGGAACAATATAGGTTATCTTGATACCAAATGCACTCCCGTCACCAAAGTAGTTTTGGATAATCTCAGGTTTGAAGTAGAGCAAAACGATAAACTCCGTAATGCCTAACTCTTTAAGCATCATCATTGTGTGCTCCATCATCGGCCGATTGACGATTGGCAACATCGGTTTTGGTCTTGAATGTGTTAAAGGCTGAATTCTTGTCCCAAACCCGCCTGCCATAACCACAGCTTTCATTTTTTACTCTTCCTTTTTTATTATTATTTTTTCGCAAAACTTCTTACAAAATTTTAAATAGCCTACTCATTTTACAGTATAACAAAAGATCAACGGCCAAAACAACAAAATCAAATGTCGAACATTTTCTCATAATACTCTATTGCCATACGCCCAGAATCAAACTCAATCTCCACATCCGTCATCGCATTTTTCATAATCGCTACCCATTCTTTTGGATTGTCGTAATAGGTTGAAATAATAGTGTTTTCTAAAATATCCATCATATTTTGATTATCAATTCTATCTTGCTCCTTATTTGAAAGCTTATAGTCAAGCGGAGGAATGGTAAATGCATTTTTACCATGTTTTGCAAATTCGGGATTCCAGCCATCATCTGTAGAAAAATGGATAGAGCCATTCATACTTGCCGTCATGCCGCTTGTTCCGCTTGCTTCACGGGTGATACGCGGAGTATTAAGCCAGACATCGCTTCCCTGTTTGAGAAGTTTGGACAAAGCGAGCTCATACCCGATAAGCACCGCCATATTTTTAAAATGATGACTCATCTGGATAAGTTCATTGAACATCTCTATCGCCCCATAATCGGTAGGGTATGGTTTGCCGGCCCAGATAACCTGGACGGGTCTGCCAGTATCGGTTATGAGCTTGACAAAACGTTCTAAATCATATTTAAGCAATCCCGGCCTTTTATATTCTGCAAATCTTCTTGCCCACACGATAGTAAGCACCTCCGGATCAAACATCTTGCCTGTCTGATCTGCCACCACCTCAAAAAGTATCTTTTTGAGGTGTTTTTTGCGTGCTAAAAGTTCGTATCCTTCATGTTCATCCAGTGCACGGATAAGCGTTTTGTCTGTCCAATACTTTTTATTTTGCGCATTGGTAATGGAGACAATCTCACATCGTCCCTCCACGCCCGACCACATCTCATTGGCAATAATTCCATGTATTTTTGAAACAGCATTGGCTATCTTTGTACTTTTGAGTGCGCCCACAGTAAGGCTGAAACGGTCATCATATTCATACCCATTCAAGACTCTAACATGGTGCAGATCCAAACCGTTGAAAAACCCCATCTCATGCAAGAAGTGGATATCGTGAATCTCATTTCCTGCCGCTTCTGGCGTATGCGTCGTAAAAACGACATGTTTGCGCACCTCGTTCATATCGCCAAGTCTGCCATAAAGCTCATAAACAAGCGGCAGCGCATGCCCCTCATTCATATGGTAGATATCAACGTGGTGATTGATAGCCTCAAGCATTTTCGTTCCGCCGATACCCAAAACTATCTCCTGCGCCACTCGCGTACGTTCATTGCCGTCGTAAAGTTTATGGGTAATGGTTCGCGAGAGATAATCGTTTTCATCGGTATCGGTGGACAGCAAGATAATGGGAGCTGTTCCAAAAACGTCACAGCGAAGCAAAAATCCCTTGACTGTCACATTTATATCATTAATTTTGACCACCACTTTTTGTTCAAGCTCTTCTAAAAAATAATAGAACTTTCTTGTATACTCCGGTTTAAGCGTTCTATCTTCATTGCGTGATTGGTCGTAGTAGCCAAAACTCCACAACAGCCCTACTCCCACAATATTTTGTTTAAGGTCATAGGCACTGCGCATATGAGAGCCCGCCAAGAAACCAAGGCCGCCTGCGTAAATTTTAAGAGATTGCTCGATTGCAAATTCCATCGAGAAGTATGCAACACTCTTCTCGTATTTTTGACTTATATCATACGAAAACAAGTTCATTATTATCCCTATTGTTTTGATAGACTATTATAGAGTATTTTTTTTCCTAGTTCAACCCCGTTTTGATTGTAGGTATCCACTCCCGACATAAAACCGACAAGCGACGCAAGAAGCTGAAAGTAAACAATGAGCTTCCCGACATTCTGTTCGCTCAAAGTATCAAGTGTGATAGCGTCTACCATAATACCGGACTCAGAAACACTCTGCATCACTGCTTTGCTCTGTTCATTGATAAGGTGTGCAAAGGTTTTGTTGTTGACAAAATTGGTTTGTTCCAGATGTTTAAGCGAAACATCTGCGATACGTAAATCATTGCCGAAATCCTCTACCCTTACAAAGGTTACCGTCTTATCTCTCGGCCCTTCAACGATAAGCTGCAAAAAGGAATGCTGATCCACCGCCCCGATGATCCCAATGGGAGTAAACCCGGTATTTCTCTTGTGCGCATCGATCTTCCCCAAGGATTCTCCCCATAACTGTACAAACCATTTGTTGAACTGTTCCATGGAATCTGCATACGAAAAGAGAACGGTGATGCTCGTTGTCTGTGCATTTTTATAATAAAAGAGGGCTTTTCCCAGAAGATGATTCTCTTTGTGTGCAAAAAATCGCTCAACAAATCCCAAAGCCCCCTTTAGAATAGGTAAGACATTATAGCCAGCAAATGCAAGCGGCACAACGCCAACGGCACTCAAAACAGAGAAGCGGCCACCCACATTGTGCGGGATATGAAACGCTCTAAGCACATAGTGCTTGGCAAACTTATCCAGATCTGACCCTTCATCGGTAATGACAAAAACTCTTTTGTTGTCTTTTGCATCAAGTTCAAGACGGAAATGCGCAATAACTGTTTTAAAAATAGAGGTAGTTTCTATGGTAGAGCCGGATTTGGAAATAACAAAAAATGCCGCCTCTTCAGGACGCACTCTTTGCATCAATGAAGAAATGGTGACAGGATCGGAGTTTTCAAAAAAGAGTATCTCTTTTGCTTCTTTGTTTGCCGGGCGCAACATGGAATCTATTGCCTTGATACCTAAAGATGACCCCCCTATCCCAATAACTACTATCTGTGTAAAAGTATCCGTTTTGATACTCTTTACCTCTTCCAAAAGAGGAATGCCAATTTCCGGAAGTGTATAGTAGCCGATTGCCCCGCTCTCCATCTCTTCCCTGAGAGATTCGAATGCCTTTTGTGCCAAATCGTTCTTTGACAATTTTTCGAAATTATTTTCAAAAGCGATCATTTTCTTTTTCCTGCATTTGTCATCAAATTGCTCCTCTGCTCATACCCGTTTGCCAAATCTTCACGCTGTGTGCACTAAATTTCGGTCTATAAAATTTTGTTCTTGCGTCTTAAAAAAAGTCTATCTTACTGCACCTAAAACCTTACTTCCATTCACAGCTGGCTTTGTAGAGAAGTTTATTTTTGCGAAATATCAGATCCATTTGTCTAAAAATAGTCTTTAAAATCTTTACTGTCTCAAGCGCATAAGCCCCTTTATTAAGCATTACGCACTCGGCTTTGTGGGCAAAGATAACATCGGAAATCTCGGAACGGCTTGGGATGTTCGTCTTCATCTTGCTCTCTAAAACCTGCGTTGCCAAGATAACGGGCATATGGGCAGAGGCACAGAGATCTAAAATTTCCTCTTGCATATAGGCAAGATTTTCAAAACCTATCTCTATCGCCAAATCCCCACGGGCTATCATGATGCCTGCATTTCCGTACTCCAAAAGCGCTTCAAGAATATAGGGGAGATTTTGCACTCCTTTTTTTGTTTCAATCTTTGCAACGATTCCGATTAACTTTTTTTTGCCTAACTTCTCTAATTCCCCGATGAGATCATATATATCTGCAGCCGACTGCACAAAGGAGATGCCTATAATATCGGCATACTCGCAAATAGCGGGAAGGACTTCTTTGTCCCGCTCGCTTATAGCCGCCAAGGCAAGTTCGCTGTTTGGAAAGTTGATCCCTTTTTCATTTTTGATTTTGCTTCCCTTGTCATTTTTTGTTATTACCGAGCAGACGATATCTTCGTCAATAATTTCTTCCACCCGAAGCTGCACTTTTCCATCATCGATATAGACAGGATCTCCGACTTTGGTCAGGCTTCCCATCTTCTCAAGCGTACATCCCACAATCGCGCTGCAGCCCATCCGGTTTTCTTTTAGCGAAGCTGAAGCAAAAGACCGGATGAGAATTTTTTCTCCATGGAATACTTTTAGTTTTTTTGGTTTTCCCCCCTCTGCCTCTTTAACCAGAGAAGTTCTTATTTTCGGCCCTGCAAGGTCTACATAGATTTTAGGCGATGCGTTTTGCACCTCTTTGATACGCTTTGCCATATCCGCCCATACAGCAACACTATCATGCGCGGTGTTAATACGAAAAAGATGCACTCCCTGACTGCAAAGTGTACCAAACCAATCCTCATGCTCATTATAGTCTGAGGGTGCAGTTATCATAATCTTTGTTTTGTCACTTGATGTTCCAAAGATCTTGGCATTGTTTTGCATAATGGCATGCGACTTCTCGTAACTCAACCGCGGAGAATCGATGGCAAGAGTCTTATCAAGAGCAAGCGAGAGCATCCTAAGCGTCACAACTACACTTGCTTCTATATGCGATTGGGAACGTCCAAAAGAGGAAAGCCCCTCTCTTGTCAAGTCATCTTGAAGCAGCGCATAATCATGTTTTCTAAGATTGAGGTACTGTTTCATATTTAAAAGCGAATCATTTGGCAATTTTGGGTCTATATCACTCCAAAGAGTGTTTCGAAGACCAAGAAGTCTCTCCAAGAGCTCTAGCAAAAACTCTTTATCTTCAACTCCCTCACTATTTTTTTTCATTTTAAACTCGCTTTCACAATCTGCTCTGCCGCTTTTATAATGGGATAGGCTGTTGGTGCTGCCGTGAGGAGCGGCTGGGTTGCTACTTGCAGCGAAAGAATCTTGTATGCAGTTAATTCTGTTTCAATGGCTAAGCCAATAATATTGATTACCTCTCCCGCCTCTTTGTCTCCTACAACCTGCCCTCCTATAATCTGTCCGCTGCTCTTGAGCGCGATGAGCTTCACAGACTGTTTGGAGGCATCAGGGATAGCCGCCGGATGGCGATTAAGCCCCTCATAAAAACCAACAACACAATCGATATTCTCCTCTTTTGCTCTTTGCTCGCTTACACCGGCACTTGCAAACGTACGCCCGCCTATGATTGTAGAGAAAATAGCAATGGTTCCGTTGAAACCCTTGAGCTGCTTAAGCCCATAAAGAGAGCTTCCCGCCACTCTTGCCTCTGAAGCAGATGTTGAAGCAAGCATCACCTTCGAAGGGGCGCGCGTTATAAAATCACGGCGGCCGCAACAATCACCCACCGCAAAAATATCTTTATTTTTTGTACGCATATATTCATCCACCCAAATCCCCTCATAACGGGCAAGTTTTAACCCTGCCTCTTTGGCTATTTTGGTGTTTGGACGATACCCTGTTGCCAGAATGATCAGTTCACCCTCTATAATACTCCCATCGCAAAGTTCTGCACCCTGGGCGATATCTCCCGCAGGTATGATTCTTGATGCATGTTGGCCCAGTACAAGCCTAATTCCCATCTCTTTCATAATGCTCTCGGCAGCAACTGCCATATCGAGATCAAAAGCATCTGCTAAAATATGTTTACCGCCAATAATTGCTACATCTTTGCCAGCAGAGCACAACTCTGTTGCCATCTCCACCCCGATAAATCCTGTTCCTATAATAATTATTTTTTCTTTTGTATCAATGGCAGCGACAAGCGCATCAATCTTCTCTTTATGCTTTTCTATAGTAAAAACATTTTTAAGATGCAAAGCATCCTCAAAACTCTTGTGGACAAAAGGAACGGAACCCGTTGCAAAAACAAGCTTCTCAAATGTAATGGTATGTTCTTTGGCATAAAGCGTTTTTGTCTCAATATCCACGGACATTGCCGTATCAACAACGATGTTGATCTTCTGTTCCATAGCTCCGCACGGCATAATATCTTTTTGGCTGCTGCCTAAAGTTTTGCCAAAGATATAAGGGATCCCGCATGGAACCAATGCGTACTTATCTTCTTTGACAAGAGTGATTTTTTTGCCAGTAAAATGCTCTAGCGCAGTGGAGGCACTGACGAGTGCTGCCGGTCCTCCCCCTAAAATCAAAATATCGGTATGCTCTTTGCTCACAACGCTGTCCTTCATTTTATGCGAACCATACCAAAAAATCATTACAATTTGATTTCAAATTTTGTATTGAAGGCATATGAAAATTTTTCCAAACATGCCAAAAAATAGAGAAAAAAATAGACCTTACTTGTCAGGCAGAGTGTCAACCAAGACAAGCTCCACTTCCATTTTGTTTTGGTTTCTAATAATTCCAAGCGTCACTTTATCGCCGACTTGATGTTCGTCCAAGATGGCAAAAAGATTGGAAAGCGAACGAACTTTTTTCCCGTCAACGGACACAACAACGTCGCCAAGAACAACATGATCGTTCCTATCAATCCGGCTTCCGACAATGCCGGCATGGAAAGCGGGCGAATCCTTTTGTACATCCAATACCGCTACGCCTTCAATGCCAAACCTCTCGATAATAAAATTATTTAAGCCTTCATCAACAATAATGCCCATCGACGGACGTATGTATTTGCCGCTTGAAATGATTGGAGGAACGACACGGTTGATCGTATCTACCGGCACAGCAAAACCGATGCCCGCATAAGCACCCGACGGACTGTAAATCGCCGTAGTGATGCCGATCAACCGTCCCGAACTGTCGAGCAAAGGCCCGCCTGAATTTCCTGGATTAATGGCTGCGTCCGTTTGTATCAAATGCTCGATAGCCAAACCGCCATCGAGGTCCAACGTGCGGTCAAGCGCCGAAACGATGCCGCTTGTAAGCGTATAGTCCAATCCGAAGGGATTGCCGATAGCAAAAACTTTTTGCCCTACTTTTAGATCATGACTGGAACCTATTTTTACCGGGGGAGGCGAACTGAAAGCCACAAATATTTTTAAGACTGCAAGATCATGCTCAGGGCTTGCGCCGACAAGGGAAGCCTTATAGCTTTGTCCGTTATTGAGCCAAACAGTAGCTTCTGAAGCCCCTTCGATCACATGAAAATTGGTTACGATATGGCCGTGCACATCCCATACAAACCCTGATCCGGCACCTTTTGGTACGCTAAAGATGTTTCTGTTCCAAAAATCTCTAACCCTTTGGCTTGTAGCAATATAGACGACCGAAGGACTTGTCTGCTCGAAAACAGAGATCGTTCTTTGTTCGTCATCACACAAATGTTCTTTTGGCGCCACTTCCCTTGGAGAAACAGAAAGAATGATAAAATTTTTATAAACAATCATCGAGAAATAGGCAATAACCGAACCTATGACCAGAAAAAAAACTGCCGTTTTTATTTTGGATGTGTTTTTCTTTTTGTATTCATTATCCATGCTGCATAATCCTACTACGAAATTAAACTTCCAAATTCATTCCCAAATAAATATTATACGCTATATAACAAAAAATCAAACCCATCCCTTTTGACCTTGTTATATTTCCGTTTTCTCCGTTCGCTCTATACGCCATTGCCAAAAGAGCTACAGTCAGAACAAACATCACTGTCCAATCTCTGTATAAAACCTCGGATGCTATTGTATCCATAGGAGAAATTATCGTAGATATTCCCACAACGGCTAAAATATTGAACATATTGGATCCTACGATATTGCCTATAGCGATATCATGTTCGCCTTTTTTCGCAGCGATAACCGAAGCAGCAAGTTCAGGCAGCGAAGTGCCAAGCGCAACAATGGTAAGGCCGATAATCAAATCGCTTACGCCAAACTCTCGCGCCGTTCCGACGGCACCCCACACCAGCACTCTGGAGCTTAGTATCAAAAGAATCAAGCCAAAAACAAGCCATACAATACCGGCTTTTAAAGTCATTGCATGCGCTTTAAGCTCGGCTTGCATTTCGTCTTCCAAAAGATCGCCTTTGCTTTTTACGGCAGCAAAAACAGACCAGATTATCAGTGCAAAGAATCCGATTAAAAGCAATATGCCCTCAGTCAGTGTCAAACGATAATCCAACAATACATATCCGCATACAAGCATAATTAAAAGCAAAAGCGGAATCTCTTTTTTGACTATCTTGGAATGAACAGATATGGAGGCAATGACAGCTGTAACACCCAATATGAGTGCAATATTGACGATGTTGGATCCCAGAGCATTGCCTAATGCGAGTGAGGGATTTCCTTCATATGCAGCAATCGCAGACACCACCATTTCGGGCGCACTCGTGCCAAACCCGATAATCAAAATACCGATCAAAAGAGTCGGCACCCCTAAATGCCTGGCCGTTGCCGCTGCCCCTTCAACAAACTTATCCGCACTCCAAACCAAAAGTACAAAACCCGCAAGTACGGCTAACAAATAGACTAACATTCAACCTCTTTTTTCCAAAATCGCAATCATTCATTTCCACTCCGCAGTTTTTGACCTTAAACGCTGCGCAGTCAAAACATCAACACTAAAGGCAATCTCTGCTTTTTAATTTTGTTATTTTAGCCAAATTACATAGATAGCAGAGGCATCCGCATCAAACAATTTTTAATTGGCGCATTGCAGAGGAAGTAATTTTAGAGGCTAAACCGTTTGAAAATGGAAAATGCATACTGCACCGTCTATACCACGGCATGCAAAAAAGATGACATAAAGCTACCTATTAAGTTTTTTTGCATCTTTGACACAATAGCGTGCATGCGGCATGGCACGCAATCGTTCAAGCGAAATAGTATCGCCGCTTTCTTCACAAATCCCGTATGTTCCTTGATCTATCTTGGAAAGTGCATGAATGACTTCTGAAAGTTCGCGCTGCTGCTGTGCCAAAAGAGTGTTGTCATGGATGCTTTCTCTCTCCAACGATGCCAAATCTTCCATATCGTTGATTCCATCTTCACTGCCTGTGACCAGCTCAAGCTCGTTTCTTAAGCCTCGGATCGTGTTTTGCAGTTTTATTTTCATTTGTGTTAATTGTGCTCTAAATTCTTCAAGTTCTTTTTTTGTCATTCTGTATCTCCGTTTTTTATATCATAATGCCAATTTGTTAAAATTATGATTAATCATGATACCCGTCTAAACCAAAAAGATCGGCCGATTTCATTTTTCTGCTTGTGCGGCAGCACGTAAAACCGAAATCATAAAAAAATTAGAAATTGTGCTAAAATAAAAATTGTTTCAGAGCAAAGTCTCAAAAGAGAAAAGGGATAAATAATGCTAAAAAAAATTTTATCTGTAGTGATGATTTGCGCATTGCATGCCAACAGCAGCCAAACCGATACCAACCAATCCTCTTACGTTGATGAACTTTATACCGATTTTTCAGGCAAAATACTGGAATGGTCCGAGCGTATAGATACCAAGCTGAGTGATTGGCTTGAAGATCCGCACTATGACACACCCGATACTACTGCACCCGATGATGCTCTCAGCAATGACATCAAAAAAATGGATTCTTTTTTTCAAAACCAAAAATTTCTTGAAGAATCGGAAAAAACATATCTTCGCCTCAGGCTTGAAAGCGATTTTCACTCAAAAGAATCAAACAATTTTAATGCAACCCTCAATGCACAGCTGCCTTTAAGCAGAAGCAAAAAACATTTAAAAATTTTTATCGATAACATTACAGATGAAAACGCTAACGATCTTTTTCATGAAAATCTAGACAAAGAAGAGCCGTCTTCAGGTATCGGTATTCACTATTTTGCTCCCCAAACATACGGTATTGCCTCCAGATACTCGTTAGGAATGACGGGCATAACCCCCTTTGTGCGCGCCAGATACAACATGCCCCTCAAAACTGATGGCTGGCTGATAGACCCGATCCAATTGTTCCAATACTCTGCCGAAAATGAGTTTATTGAACAAACCAATATCTACTTTGATAAAAAACTTGAAAATTCCGCATTTTTCAGACTGCTCCTGCACAGAAAAACCGAATCAGAAATAAACGGCATGGATTATGCTCTTGCCTTACAATACTTCAAAAATCCAAAAAAAGATAAAGGCTATAGTGTCTCCCAATCGTTTGAAGGAAATACCGAGTATCCGGATATTTCACAAAACAACCCCGACCCAAAGCAAGCTAAAACCTACAGCGGCATCAACAACTACACCACTTCATTCAGATGGAGAGAAAGCATCTGGCGAAAATGGTTCTTTTACGAGATAGGGCCCTCTGTAAATTTTCATAAAAAATTCGACTACAAGCCAAACTACAGTTTAAATTTCATGATCGATTTTTATTTTGGAAACTACCGATAACCTAAGAAATATTGGCATTGACACACATCAGGATAAAAGCTAAAATAAAAAGATGCCAAAATATCACAACCGATAAAATTACTGCCAAAGGCTTACTATGAAAAGCAGTTATATTCAAAACCTGATGATTGTATGGATCTTGCTCTCTTTTTTTGCATATGCGGAAAACCGTTCCGCTAAAACATACGATCCCTGCCAATTCTTGGCTGCAGAAGATATACAAGCCGTATTTCCCGATACAAACATTACTATAACCGTACACGATAAAATAGCTGCAAATCCACTGGGGACAAGAAGATGTTTTTGGGATGCAGGTGAAACGAATATGCAGTTTGTCCAGATTTCCATCACGTCAGATGCCGAAACAAAAACGATGCAAACAGCCCAACAGTTTGAAAACAACAAGCAATATATAGAACATGTTCAATCTGTACCGAATATAGGCGATGCAGCCTACTACGGAGGCAGCGGGCTTAAAGCAGGTTCAGGGCTTCATGTCCTAGTAAGAAACAAAGGGGTACTTCTCCATGTCGTCATAGGGCTTGGATTTGGGAACAAAGATGAACAAAAACATTTAGAGATTGAAACATCTATCGCAAAAAAAGTAATTGAAAAACTATAGGAAAAACCATGCATAAGATATCAATACTGTTAACCATACTCTGTTTGAATTTTCTCATAGCGCAAACCGGCCAAAAAGACATTCCCGGCAGCCAAAATCATCCTATGATATCCAAATACAAAGATTCGGTGATCGTCGGATATGCATTTCAAGAATACGGGGAACTGGCGCTGCCGCTTGGAAAAGCCGTTCTCAACAACAATGCAACCTACCTTAACAGCCAAAAGGAAGAAGGGAAGCTTACGCGCCTTCTTTATCTGATCCCACCTGAACGCTCCACGCTTGAAGTATATAAAAACTATGCGTTGGAACTTGAAAAAGCGGGTTTTGAGATTTTGTTTGCCTGTGCGGGAGATGATGAGTGCGGTACACTTTTCCATCAAGCTATATGGTCGCCCCAAAGAGCGCTGAAAAATTCACGCGATCTTTCAACGATTTTTTCAATGCCTTCCGAACAGCGTCTGCTGGTGGCCAAACTGGCCCGCCCCGAAGGCGATGTTTTCGTATCGCTTTATGTTGCATCCAATGACCAGAGCGAACCAAAATGGGCATCCAAAAGAGTCACGGCACTGCTTGAAGTCCTTGAGACAACCCCAATGCAAGAAGCGATGGTAAATGTCAATGCCGAAACCATGTCAAAAGAAATAAATACAGCAGGGCATATCGCACTCTATGGAATATACTTCGATGTAGACAAAACAGATATCAAACCCCAATCAAAACCGGTTCTGGACGAAATAGCAAAACTCTTAAACAGCGATTCATCCTTGTCGCTTTATATCGTGGGCCATACCGACAACACAGGGGCGCTCTCCTACAATATGAATCTGTCAAAAAAAAGGGCTAAGTCCGTAGTTGCATTTCTTGTTTCAAACTATAAGATTTCATCTAAAAGGCTTGAAGGGTTTGGGGTAGGGCCGCTTGCACCTGTAGCAACCAACGATACTGCCGAAGGAAAAGCCAAAAACAGAAGAGTTGAGCTCATTAAGAAATGAGTTCTCAGTATCTAAAACAACCGCTTTGACTTATACCGGAAACTCATCGCGTTTTGGCATTTCATACAAATCCTCGAGGATATTCAAAAGAGGAAGATAAACCATCTCTACTTCCGAAATATCAAAGCGTGCCATATTGGAAAAAAAGAAATGGCTGTTTCTGTTTCTCCTGGTGCGTATAATAAGGTAAAATGCCTTGGTGATAAATTGAAACTTTTCTTTTTCTATAGACAATTTCCCAAAAGCTGCTTCTGCCGCCTTTAGTGTGCTGGCTGCGGTTCCCGTATTGATTTGTGAGATATAATCAATAGTAAGCTCTTTGAGGTTGGCCGCTAGCCATTTGTTTGTTAACGCAATGACTTTTTCTCCGTATTCGCAATTTTCGCGGCGCTTGAAAAAGTTAATGTGGTGCTTAAGCAGCGCTGCTTTTAAAAGCAATTCGCATGCCAATGCTGTGTTTCTATAGAAATCCACTACAAAATGAGGTTCTTCCAGCACATAGTTTTCAAGCGAAAAGAAACCGTTTTTATATGCTATAACCTTTTCGCGGGTTGCCAAATGAATCGCATAGCGATGGTTCTCTTGGGCTAAATTGCTGATATCGATCGCCATGCCGTTTTCTCCTCTTTATTGCTGCATTTTGCTTTTGTCATTGTAGCATATTTATTTTTTGCAAAAATAGTTGTTATAACAACTATTGTATTGACAATTAATTTAATTTTTTTTATAATGTCTTTATAGGAGTTACAATGAAATTCGACATGGATCATTCACTGGGATTTGTCTTAAATAAAACATCGCTGTTTTCAAAAGCAAGCTTCAACCGGCAAATCAAAAAATTCGATATCTCCCCTGAGCAGTGGGGCTTGATTTTTAGGGTGGCAGAAAAAAACGGGCTTACTCAAAAAGAACTGTCCGATTCAACCTATAAAGATCAGGCAAACATTACAAGAAGTATCGACAGGCTGGAAAAAAAAGGGCTTCTCAAAAGAATTGCAAACGAATCAGACAGAAGGATTATCAATCTTTATCCGACTGATGAAGCAATCCGCTTGGTAGAAAAAATCATTCCCGTATCCATACTCTTTAACAAACGTTTAACTAAAGGTTTTACGCAAGAGGAACATGAAATGCTTCTTGCGTTATTAAAAAAAGTATATACCAATTTGGAAGAAAAGGACATCAATGAATCTAAAAAATAAAACTATCTTGATTACCGGAGCAAGCGGCGGTCTTGGAAAAGCGTTTGTAGCGTATGCCATCAAACATCATGCAAAAAAAATCTACTGCTGCGCAAAAAATACTGCATTGCTAAACAACTTAGAAAATGGCGACACGGCTGTCGAACTGTGCAGTTTGGATATTACCGACAAAGAACAGGTAAAGCACCTGGCTTCAAAGATAGGAGAGATTGATATTTTGATCAACAATGCCGGAGTCAACAGTACCAAAAGAGTCTTTGAAGATACGGCGATTGATTTTGAGATCAACGTGTTAGGCACGCTTAATGTCTGTCGGGAACTGAACCATAAACTAACGAAACAAGGTGCGATCATCAATATTACTTCGATTCTGGCACTGACAAATCTGCCCATTAACGGTTTGTATTCCGCCTCAAAAAGTGCCCTTCACTCCTTAACCCAAGCCATGCGCGCCGAACTTGCCCCAAAAGAGATTGAGGTATATGAAATACTGCCCGGCCCGATCGATACAAAAATGACAGAAGGCCAGCCTATGGAAAAATCAAAACCCGAAGAGATCGTGAATGCGGTATTTGAAGGGTATGAAAACAGAAAGTATGAAATCTATCCCGACCCATTTTCAAAAATGATCAAAGAAGCGCTTACAAAAGATCCGCTCTCTGTAGAAAAAAATTTCGCGCAGTCTGTGCAATAAAACTGCCCAATTGCCTGTATGCAGGCAATTGGAAACCTATAAATTAGACACCGAACAACTTTTTTGTCTCGTCTATTCTTGTGCTTTTGTCTCTTTTAGTTTTTTACTCCATTCACACCCTTCGGCATTCCCGCTTTCGCAGGCCTTATCAAAAAGTTCTGTCGCCTTATTTTTATCCTGCTCTACCCCTTCTCCGTACCGATACATCAATCCCAAAAGCACACACCACTCTGCGTCTCCCTTTTTGCAAGCTTTGGTATAAAGCGCTGCTGCTTTTTGCTTATCCTGCCTGACACTTTCTCCCCACGCATACATATTGCCAAGCTTGCCGCACCCGAAAGCATCCCCTCCTTCGCAGGCTTTGGCAAAGTATTCTGCAGCTTTGGCTCTGTCTTGTTTCGCATTCTCTCCCGTATCATACATAGTGCCAAGCCTTGCGCACCCGAAAGCATCTCCTCCTTCGCAGGCTTTGGCGTAGAGTTCTTTGGCTTTTTGTTTGTCCTGCTCTTTACCCTGTGCCGACTCATAGAACCTGCCAAGCCTTGCACACCCGAAAGCATCCCCTCCTTCACAGGCTTTGGTATAGAGCTCTTTGGCTTTTTGTTTGTCCTGTGTAACCCCTTCTGCATTCTCATACATCAAACCGAGCTTGCTGCATCCGCGCATATCTGCTTCTTCGCAGGCTTTGGCGAAAAATTCTACGGCGCTTTGATACTCTTTGTTTTCATACGTCTTCATCCCTTTGTCAAAATCACTGGTTAGAAGACTGATCCCCAGCACAATGCCGCCCGCTGCTATTATAAGTCCTGCTGCAATCAATATTATTTTTTTCACTGTTTTCCTCTTTTGCACCTTTAAACCCTTTCTCATTAAAGTGAAAGGCCACACCGTTTATATAAGCGAAACTTTTCCGATCACCCGGCCGACAAGATGCAGCTCCAAAAGCTCTTCGCTGCCTATCCGTTCACTGTTGTAGTTTTTGTTATCGCTTATCAATTCGATACTGCCGTCGATCTTGAGGGCTATTCTTTTTACAAAAAGTCCGGCATCGGTAAAAACCACAAACACGCCGCCTTTGGAGATATCGCAAGCCGCCGTATCAAAAAGAATGATTTCCCTGTCATGCAGCGTAGGCTCCATCGAGTCCCCTGTTACATTAAGTGCTGCCACATGAGAAGGGTTCGACTGCTTTGTTTTATAGAGAGAATCCAAAAAAACTTTGTCAATGCTAAGCATCTCATAATTTTCTTCAAAATTAAAAGCCCCTCCTCCTGCGCTTGCATTTATATTTGAAAAATACTTAATCTTTGCATATTTTTCGGTTTCCTCTTCAAGCAATTGGGGAAACTGATCAAAAAGCATCCAGTTGATCGATATTTTTCTCTTTGCACAAAAAACAGCTATCTGCTCGTAAGGAATTGCGCCTCTTTTTTTGAGATGACTTAATGATTCTTTGGACAACCCCAAAACTGCTGCCACATCTTTATCAAATACCTTTTTGTTGGGCAACTCAGAACTGATAACATCTTTTATTTTTTCTATAATAGCTTCTACTTCAGCACCCATATTATATTTTAAAACCTCATAATTATCTTTTTCTCTGTTTCCTGCACATAATTGACATTGTATCAACTATTTTATAAATAGTTTCTACTTTAGTTATAGTTTTGTTCATTCAATAAAATACAAAGAAGGAGGTTTTGATGAAAATTCACTTGGATTTGGATTGTTATTTTGTATCGGCAGAGAGAACAAGACATCCTTTCTTGAAAAATCGATGTGTTGCCATAGCCAAAGGAGGTGACAAAAAAATATTTTCAAACAGAAAAAAAGATGGTGTTTTTTTAAATAAAACAGGGGCTTTTAACGCAATGTTGGAATTTAAAAATGATTTTTTTCATCACGCTCCTGTATCTGTCTGGAAAAATGAATTTATTGATGAGGGCGGAACCATTCACGGCATTATTATTGCCAAAAGCTATGAAACAAAACCTTGCGGAATCAAAACAGGAATGCCTCTTAAAGAAGCGCTCCTGAGGTGTCCCTGGCTCATAGTGCTGCCAAGTGATCATCTATTTTATCAAGAGCTGTCTTGCAGATTGAAATCATTTTTGGAATTTAAAATTCCCCTGCTCGAACAATATTCCATTGATGAATTTTTTGGCGATTTGGACGGCTGGATAAAAGATGAAGACACGGAAGTGTTTATCAAAAATCTCAAAAACGAAATACTGCAAAAGTTTGATTTGCCTATCACCATAGGCGCAAGCCAATCAAAATGGATTGCCAAACTGATCACAGATAAAATAAAACCGTTTGGAGCCAAAGCATTGTCACAAAATGATGTCGATACGTTTATAGAACATATCGACATCAATGATTTTCCCGGTATCGGAAAGGCTGTATCAAAAAAACTGTTTTCCTATGGCGTTAAAACACTCGGCGAAGCCAAAACCAAGCCGCAACTTTTTGAATCCTACGGCAAAACAGGAAGAGATCTCTACAAAAGAATTTGCGGCATTGACAATGAAAAAGTAGTACCCTGCAGTGACAGACAGAGTATAGGAATCAGCAGAAATTTCAAGGCCATATCCGATAGACAAGAAGTTCACAGAAGAACGATGATTCTTGCTAGATACCTAAGCCATACCATACAAAAACTCAAACTCAACCCAACGACATTTTATTTTAAAATCAGATACGAATATGGCCTGAAAAATACTCAATCCATTACCTGTAACAGGTTCTTTAATGAAAAATTTTTGGTCGATTTGGCTATCGAGACAATCTCGAAACTGGATAATCATTTGGGATACAAAATTCACTATATTGCTATCAGTGCTTCAAATTTTTCTACCAAATACCGCCCTAAAACATTTTCTCTCTTGGACCTCGAACAGGACATAAAATCGGCAAACCTTTCAGCACAAATGCTTAAAATACGAGATAGATACGGCGTGGATATTATTCGGTACGCAAGCGAACACTCTGCAATTTAATGCCTCTTTTCTTTATAGTTTAAAACGGTTCACATTGAGTCTATATTGGCCGGGTATACTCCTGCGCAAAGGAGTCATGATGGTGCGCATAATCTATTTTTTTGTGTTAAGTACGTCTTTGTTTGCTGTTACGATGGAGGAACTGATCGATTTGGGCTTAAAACAAAATACTGCCGTAGAAAAAAGCCGGCTACAGATCCAATCTGCACAACTGCAGCATCAGCAAAGCAAAATTGCACAATACGGCTCTTTGGATTTGGTTGGAGATTACACCCACTACAATACCCCAAGAACCCTTGCACCGCTTACCCCATCTGCTATAGGCAGCGGAACGCCGATTACGACTTCCAAAGACCTTTTTTCCGGAGGCGCGACTTACAGCGTCCCTTTGTTTACAGGATTCGAGCAAACCAGACAAATTCAGATCCAGGCGCTTGGGAAACAAATAGCGCACATCAAATACAAACTCACACAAGAACAGCTGGTTTACAATATCAAATCGCTTTATCTGGCGATCTTAACACAACAAGAAATCAAAAACGCGCAGCACTCTTATACGCAAGCTCTTAAAAAACTTAAAGATCAAATTGCCTACGAAGTAGAACTGGGAAAAAAGCCAAAATAGATCAGATAAAAGCACAGTCTGATCTGCGCGCATCACAAACCCAAGAAGAGATCTTGCAAAGCACTATCACTATCACCAAAGCAACGCTTGCATCGCTTGTGGGCTTAGATCAAATCGGCTCTATTTCTCCTTTGCACATCAACATAAAAAAGCCCAGCTACAATACAGATATGCTTTTAAGCAATGCCTCGTATCTTGCAAAAATAGAGATCAAAGATGTGGAAGTTAAAAAAGCAGACAAAACCATAGAGAGAAACAAATCATCCGCGTTTCCACAAATCAATCTTTCAAGCTATGTTGGTAAAAACTACGGAAAAGATGAGACCTTTAATGATTGGGACAATGAAACGCTTTGGCAAGTCGGCGTCAATGTAAAATGGAATATTATGGATTTTGGAAAACGAAAAATAGAGGTACAAAAAGCCAAAATAGCCAAAATGGAGGCGACATTTGAAAAAGAACAAGCAAGACTTGATTTAAAAAAAATGCTGGTCGAGGGTATTGAAAAAATCAATCAGGGCTATGAAGAATATAGGGGCAACAGCGCTCAAATAACACTTTTAAAAGAGAGTGAAAATATAGAAAACGTCCGCTATCAAAACGGGGTTTCAACACTCAATGATCTTCTTTTAGCAAGAAGCCGAACGTATCTTGCACACGCGCAACTCATTCAAAGCAAATTTGAGTATCAAAAAAATATTTATTACTTGGAATATATCATGGAAACAGGGGCAAACAATGAATAAAAAAACTGTCATAACCATTATCACTATTGTTCTCACCGCTGGACTTCTAATAAAAGGAAAAAACTTGCTGGAAGAAAGAAAAGAACAGATCAGCAATGCTTCTTTGCCTCAAAAAGAAGAGATCGGTATCAATCTTATTAAACCGCGACAAGGAACTCTCCAAGACAAAGCTTCCTATTTGGCGCATATCGAGGCAGACAAAAGCATTACGATTTCTACCAAGCTGTCAGGATATATCGAGCATATCACAGTAAAAGAATCGCAAAAAATACACAAAGGGGATCTGCTTGTCCGCATCGACGATAAAGAGTTGCGCTCTACGATAGACGGATTTGAAGCAACCTATGCCCAGCAAAAGAGCGACGCATTCCTGGCCAAAAGCATCTATGCCCGTAATGTTAAACTGTATAAGGCTGGCGGACTGGCACGCGAACAGGTTGATATTTCTCATGTTGCCATGCAAAACAAAGAAGCCATTGCTGCCAATACAAAACAAAAAATTATCCAATTAAACCACCAGCTCTCTTATTTGCAAATTCTTGCCCCTTTTGATGGAGAGATTGATGCGATCATGCTTCACGAGGGAGATTTGGCAACCGCAGGGAAGCCGATTCTTAGTCTGAGCAACGGAGAAAAAAAGCTGGTATTTTCTTATGCTGCCGGGGATGTTCCTATCAAAGAAAGGCAAAAAGTATTCATCGGCAAAGAAAAAGTAGGTGAAATAAAAACGATCTATACCATGGCACAAAATGGTTTAATGCGCGCAGAAACAGGAAGCACCCCTTCCCTCCCTCTCCCTCCCGGAAGTACACTCACTGTCGAAGTGCTTAAAGAAGAATCCGAGGGCTGCATTCTGCCAAACGATACCATTGTACACAACAAAGAGGGCAACTTCATTATGGCCTATGCGGAAGGTAAGTTTATAGCCATCCCAATTAAAATTTTGATGCAAGACAACAGCGAATCCCTTATTGAGCCTTGCCCTCATGCACCGGTTGCCCAAGCAAATGAGTCAAAATTAGGACAATTGCCTTTTTACGGAAAAATAAATATTTCAGGAACGGTTCATGAGTAGACCATCAAGCGGCTGGATAGAAAAAATCCTCAAAAAACCTTATATCATTTTTTCTTTTTTGGCTCTTTTTGTTTTTTCCGGCATGATGGGATACGGAAAGATCCATCGCAACCTTTTTCCTAATTCCAACTATCCCGAAGTAGCCCTGGTAATTGTAGAACCCGGCGCTTCAGCTAAAAGCATAGCAAGCAATGTTGCCGTCGCGGTAGAAGAAGAGCTTTATGCTCTGGATGAAATTAGGCGTGCCTACTCCAATACGATTGACGAAGTAACGGTCATTCGTGCAGAGTTTGAATACAGTAAAAATATCGATACCGCGGTAAACGACGTAGCCAACGCCCTTTCCAAAATACGCGCCAAACTTCCTTCAGACATTCAAGAACCGCAAATCATAAAAATCACTGAAGCAACTGCTCCTGTACTCGTGGTTGCCATGTCGCCTAAAAACAAAAACATAAATCTGTCGGATATCCGTGATTTGGCAAGCGGAGATATCAAGCATGCCCTGCTAAAAACAAAAGGTATTGCCAATGTTGATGTTTTTGGAGGCTATCAAAAAGAGCTGCAAATCATTATAGACAAAAAGAAACTTGACAGCCTTCATCTCTCTTTAGGGGAAGTTCTTGCTGCCATCCAAAAAAGCGACAAAGAGTATGCGATTGGATTTATGAGCAATGATGAACATCGCTATCTGATCAAATCTCAAGGTAAAAGAGAACAGGTAGAAAAGCTCAAACTCCTGCCTCTTTCGTCTGATCTCAAGCTTGCTGATGTGGCAGAGATTTATTTTGGACACTATGAAAACAGCGCTTCCTATTTTGGAAACGGGAAGGAGGCAATAGCCTTATCGGTGCAACGATCTATTAGCTCGGACGTTATCACTACAATCGAAAAAGCAGAGCAGCTGATTGAAAAATTTAAAACAAAATATCCCCAAATCAATTTTGAGATATCAGATACACAAAAAGAAACTATTGCCCAAAGTACACAAAATATGCTAGAGTCTCTCCGTGACGCGATCGTAATGTCCACTCTTGTTGTTTTTTTGTTTCTTGCTAGTTTTCGTCAAATCTTAGTTGTTTTGGTCACCATTCCGTTAGTTTACACTTCAACCATTGCTTTAATGTGGCTTACCGGAATCGACTTTAATGTCATTACGCTAACCGCCATCATTCTTGCCCTAGGACTTTTGCTTGATGACACTGTCGTAGTAGTTGAAAATATAGAGCGCCACTATAAAGAGCTCAACAAGTCTATTCACAGTGCTGTTATTGATGGAACCAGAGAGATTATGTTTGCAGATTTGAGCGGCTCTATCACGACGATGATCGCTCTTGCGCCCATGCTTTTTGTAGGAGGATACCCCCAAACAGTTTTTGCTCCGCTTGTAGGAACGTTGCTTTTGGCACTTTTGGCTTCTTATATTGTTTCAATTATAGCAGTACCTTTGTTGTCTCTTTATATTTTAACTATCCAAAATAGCTTTATCCTAAAAATAGAAAATGGCTTTCATAAGGTTACAGGTCAAGCCAACCAAATGATCCATACTTTTTTTTCCTCCATTGTACAAACAGCTGTCAAACATAAAAGTGTAGCAATAGTTTATTTTATCGTCCTCCTTGCACTTTTCTTCACGTCTGTTAAGTTTGTGATGCCCGTTGTAGGCCAAGAACTCATGCCGCCCATGGATACCGGTGCTGTCAACATCAAAATCATTACCGATGCAAATCTTCCTATAGAAAAAAGTGAAGCGATCATGAGAGAGACAAACAAAATAATCCAAAAACAAGGCAAACTTTTGCGGGTTTCCGGAAGCATCGGAAGCGAAGCAGGCATACTCAGCATCGGAAGCGGAAGCGGGACAGACCAACTTTCTATCGTAGCAACCTATATAGACAGGCACCAAAGAGACAAAACCATCTGGCAGATATCTAATGCATTGCGACAAGAAATCATACAAATCCCGTATGTAAAAGATCTTGATGTCTCTCCTTACGGAGCAACAGGGCTTGCAAGCATACGCGCAAGTGTCAATGCCATGCTGAGCGGATCGAATTTTGAAATACTGCACCGCACAGGTGCCAAGGTGGAAGAAGCCTTACAAAAAACACAAGGAATAGTTTCTACTTCCGCAACATGGGATATGGACAAAATCGTCTACAATCTTTTTATAGATGAAGCTCAGGCATTAAAATACGAACTAACCTCGTCTGAAATAGCAAACCAAATACAAACTGCCCTCAGAGGTGCCCTAGTCGCTACTTTTTCAAAAAATAATCATGTGGACTACGGAGTAAGAGTTTGGCTTCCAAAAGAACAAATCAACACCTTTGATAAAGTTCTTTCTTTATATATAGACACCCCCAAAGGAAAGATACCTTTGCATAAAGTAGCCGCCCTTGCCAATACCAAAGAACCTACCACTATTACCAGAGAAGGACTTAACTATACGCTTGAAATCTATGGCAACAGAGAAAAAGAAGCTATTTCGCATGTTATGGCAAATTTTGAAAAACAACTAGAAGATGTTGATTTCCCAAAAGATGTAGAACTTGAACAAATAGGCGATATTAAACACTTTGAGGCTTCTGCACAAAGAATGATTGGGGCAATTTCGGTGGCAATTGTATTGATATTTTTCACTCTTATTATCATGTTTAGCAGCATAAAAATCTCTTTAATGATTATCTTTTCTATCCCCCTGACCATCATTGGTGCTTCATGGACAATGCTGGGTATGAATTATCATGTCTCCATGCCTTCGATGATGGGATTTATTTTACTTTCTGGAATCATTGTAAATAATGCTATTTTATTGATACATTTTGCACTTGAACAGATGAAAGAGGGGGTGGATAAAACAAAAGCGATGCTAGAATCCATTAGAATCCGTACCAGGCCGGTTCTAATGACAGCCCTTTCGGTATCGGTAGGAATGCTGCCTATCGCTCAGGGTGCAGCCATAGGACTTGAACGGCTTGCACCATTGGGGGCAGTAGCCATTGGGGGCCTTATCATAGGAACGCTCATGACGTTGATTTTTATTCCTATTATATTTATTTGGACCGTAAAAAATAAAGAGCCATTATCCTAAAATATAAACCGATTATCTTGGTATGGCAAAGAATATAATCAGAATTTATTCATATTCGATCTCTATCATGCTCTTTGTCTTTTTTGAAAATATCTGCCTTTTTACTTTGCCGGCGCCCAAATACTTTTTGGCACCATTATTGTCTTTGTCTAAAATAATATATCTATTCTCGTCTTCGCTGATTTCATCTTTATCGTTTTTGATATACTCAACCCGGTAAACCAGCCTTACCGCATCGACAAAGGCACTTGCCCCTCTGCTCTGAGATGAATTTTTAGTCCCATGATGAATGAAAATGATCGTCTTTTTTTCTTTGGTGGCCCATCTGGTAAACAGATTAATAAACATTCGTGCATGGGCATTGTTATTTTCATCTGCACCAAACATTGCTATAAGCGGGTCAAGAATAATTACATCATACGCATTCAGTGCTCTTTTAAACTGATAAAATTTACTATTGATAGATATGCTCCCTCTGCTCTCTTCTAAAAAATGTATGGTTTCTGCATCTGCTCCTGCTATATGCAAATCTTTTTCAAAGACAGAAACATCTGTTTCCAAAATTTGCTTGGCTATCATTTCAAAACGAGATCTGGATAATCCCAAAGGATCTTCGCTCAACCACATAAATACTTTAAGCCTCTCATCTCTCACCATTCTCATGGCTGCTTGCAAAAGTAAAAATGATTTCCCTACTCCCCCTCCTGCACTTACCAAAGAAACGGTATCTTTAGGAAATGGCAACCAGCTTTTGCAAACAAATTCCGCATCTTCTGCTTCTATCTCTCCAAAAGAAACGATCTTAAAAAGCTCTCTGCCTCCCTCTTCTGCTTTTTCTATTTCTCCATGGACAAGATGTAAAATTTCATCAAAATTTTTTTCCTCATCTATACTGTACAAAATTTGATGCGCAAGTTGTTTAAACTGCCTTAGTCTGGAGTACTCTTTCATTTTCTCTATATAAAAACAAATATTCGAAACCGGGAGCGAGGCCAATATTTCCAACATTCCGGATTCATCAAATGCTTTGCCTAAATACTCTTTAATAATACCTTCTTCTATAATACTGTTTTCATAAAGATGGCCCAATGCATTAAAAAGCACCCGATGAAAAGGAATAAAAAAATCTTCATTTCTTATTCCCGCATCCAGTACATCTTTAAATATCGCAGGCTCATAAATAATTGCACTTAAAACTGCTCTTTCAAAAGCTTCGCTATACATCAATTTTTGCATCTTATCTTCTTCATATAATAATCTTTTGCCCATTCTAACTCTTTTTACATAACATAGCAAGGCCCGAATTTCATAGTATTCTTTTTGTTAAAAGAAGTAATATTAGAGTGTAAAGGAAGTAATATTAGAGGGGTTTACTATTTTTTAGGAAGTAATATTAGAGGGGTCAAAATTGTGCTTGCGGAAGCAATCTTAGAGTAAAAATTATATTTTGGAAGTAATATTAGGGGGGGGTAAGAGAGTTTTTGATATTTAATGGATATTTTTATCCTTATTATTGAAAATTTTCATATTTTTTTTAAAAACTCTCATATATTTTTAAACAGATTCATCTGTGATGGAAGTAATATTAGGGGGTTTATATCATTTTTTATAGCAGAAGCGGAACTAATATTAGAGGGTTTTGGAAGTAATATTAGAGTATGAGGAAGTAATATTAGAGGTAAAAAGTAGCTATATTAGAGGGTTTTGGAAGTAATATTAGGGTTTTTCTAAGAATATAAGATTCTTTATACAAGAGCATGAAGACTCTTGTATAAAGAGTGTGATTTTAATCACTCTTTATACAAGAGAGACTCTAAGTACAATATAACTTCCATTTCAAATTCTTCTGAATCAAGTTGATTTTTATTAACGATTCTAAAATTTTTTTGATCATCGGTCTCAACATAAGCTGCACAAACAAATGCACCTTCTGTTTCATAGGAGATGTTTTTTAATAAAACCTTATTCCCATCTACCAAAATAGCATCACCAATAAGATCCTTTGTTGTGGTATTAATCGCAGGTTTTTCTGTTTCAATAAGAGAAGCACTTGAATAATTAAATAAAGAAGGAATAAAACCAACCCCCGAGTTACCAAGATAATAAAACATTTCATCGTTTGGGCTGTAATCAATTCCAAATGATTGCAACTCCCCTACTCTGTACCTGAGTTCTCTTTTTGCAACCTGTAATGATTTTGGAGAATCTGTAGGAAACCCAAGCGCATCTAAAACAGTCAATAGTTTAAACCGTGATTCTTTTTTATGTGTAAAAAACCAACGTATAATAGCTTTGGTTAAAGCAGAATCAACTTTAAGCAGTTTTGGCAATTCTTTTTTATAGTTAATAGAAAGTTCTCTTTCATAAAATTTTAAATATCTCTTATCCAGCGTGATTGAGTAAGCCTTGTGCTCTTCAAGATAATCCAAATGAGAAATTAAATTAAAGTCAAAAGAATCCCCTTTTGTATTTACATAATTGATAGTGATATCACGGATTTCTTTGATTTTATCCCTAAGCCATTTTGTTTGTTTTTCCCAAGAGTTGCTTTTTTCTTCCCCGCTATACTCTTTAAGTATTTTTGTCTGACTGAAAATAATTACAACCTCTTCAGTAGGCAGAGGAATAATTTTTGCCGCATGTGTGTAGATACAGTCCAGTAAATCCCTGTGAACCTGAGTTAAGAGTTTTCGCCCTCTTATTTCGACTTTGCCCCAGCTTGTTTGAATAGTTCTGATTCCTCCGTTGTTTTTGAATTCTCTGGCGGTCACAGAATTTCCTGAAAGTTTCTGTACGGGAGAAAAAATTGGAATACGCAATTCAGTAATAGTTGATGTACTGCTTTCTATTTTTTCCACAACATTAAAAAGAGTGAGTTGTTGATTATCTGTTTTCATGGATATATTGTACTATGCAATATGTGTCAACACCCTTATTTATTTTTATTTTACTTGATTGTAATGTAAACAGCCAATAGAACGGCTCTTTTCCGTGTAAATAAAATAAAAAAGTTTCGCATGCGAAATAATCTAATTGTAAACCAATTATAGTATTATTTGGTAATAAATTTCGCATGCGAAACAAAAGGTGAATGTATGATTATTACCATTGCACACTCAAAGGGCGGAGTAGGAAAAAGTTTACTTTCATGGCATTTAGCTATAGGGATGAGTGTGCCCATTATAGATTTGGATTTTCAAAAAACATTGGTCTACACAAACAACCTTAGAAAAATAAATGGATACAAATCGTTAAAAATTATTCAGCCCGAATCCCCGCAATCATTTGTGGAATTTATGGACAATTGGCCCGAAGATAAAAATATTATTATTGATGTGGGAGGGTTTGATTCAAACCTTAACAGGGCAGCACTTTACATTTCTGATCTTATCATCACTCCGGCGGTTGATCGTGTAACGGAAATGGCAGGACTTTATAAATTTCATCAGATTTTGGAAGAACTTTCGCAAAAAATGAAAACACATATCAAAGCAAATATTTTACTCAATGATGTTAATCCGAGTGCAAAAGATTTTTCTGTTATAGAGGATTTGGTAGATAATCTAAAGCATTTTGACCTTATGGATACGATTATAGCGCATAGAGCAGATTTTTATAGAACCATGGAGGAAGGCAAAGGGGTAACAGAATTAGAAAAAAGTAAAGCTAAAAAAGAGATAAAACAATTAATCAAAGAAATAAAGAAAAAAGGATAAAAGATGGCTAAACGTAAAATAAATGCAGCAATGATATTGGCCGCAGGCGAAGATGCACATCTTCAAACCAATGATACAAAAGTTTCGCATGCAAAACAAATAGATGGACAAGAATTTTTAGAAATAGATGTTGATAAAATTATAAACAACCCTATGCAGCCGCGAATTTCTATCAACAGTCACGAACTTAAAGATCTTATGTCCTCCATAAAAGAACACGGCCTTATACAACCCATAGCTGTTATCAGAACCTCAAAAGGCGAGTTTATACTTAAAGCAGGACAAAGAAGATGGTTTGCTCATAAAGAACTTGGCCTAGAAAAGATAAAAGCTATTGTGGAAGATGCAACACATTTTTCTAAAGAAGAAGAAGAAAAAAAACTTTTTGAAGCAGCAATTATGGAAAATACCCATAGAGACAATCTTGATCCATTGGAGCTTGCTCTTTCTTTAAAACAGGCAATGGATAAAAATTTCTATGCAAATTTAGAGGAACTAAGTCAGGCCTTAAGCAAATCAAAATCGTATATCAGTAAAGTATTTAAAGTACTTTCTTTGGAAGAAGAGATTATTCAAGACCTAGAAAAAAACAAATCCATCAATGACATTGAATCTCTTTATGAAATCCAAAAGATTAAAGATCCGCAGGAGCAGGTGAGAGTATATTTTGATTTTGTAGCTAAAAAATTAGACAGAAAAGCACTTAGAAGTCGCAATAAAACCAAAATTTCGCATGCGAAACAAGAAGTTTTTTTTATTACCAGGCCCAAATTTATAAAATTGGATCTGGATACTACAAAATTAACCGAATCACAAAAGAAAAATATGATAGAAGAGCTGGAAAAAGTTTTAAAGAAATATTTTTAAAATTAAATTTTTTCCAAAAAAGATTAACTAGGCAAATCGTAAAAAAATACCAACCAAAAGAGAAAGAAAAACAGTAAGCAGAAAAGTTAAACCATTATACCATTTTTTAGGAAGTGAGAATTTTTTATTTAACCACTCTGTTATTTTCATGGCAGGAAAGACCATAAAAAGCAGCATTACGATACTAAAAACTAAGGTTAAAACAAAATCTATCATTGTTAAATCCCATAAAATTGTTGAATAAAATGAAGCTCTTCTTGATTTTGCAGTGGAATAGTTACTATACTCACATTTTTGTCATCAAGAATATGTAATTGGGAATTTTCTATCTTGAGATGATTTTTCCCCCAATTTTTTTCTAAAATGTCAAGTTGGCGAAAAATTTCTATATTACTCGGTTTTTCTTTAAAATCCTTGTCGGCTTTGCTTAATATTTGTAGCCCCCCAAAGCGTTTGTCAATATAATAGGGGCTATATTTTTTTATTTCTGTGTAAATCCGCTTGTTTTTTTGCTCGGGCTGACTTTCAAAATAGGCTGAAATAGCTATGGCAATAAACCCTATGGCCAAAAAAGCAAATAAATAATTTTTAAAATTTGACATTAAATTCCTTTATACAGTATACGTTAATATATTTATCAGTATAGATACTTTTAACTAAAAAACGCTTGATAAACATCAATTTGAACAGACAGAAAGTATGTTACTATTTTTAATAATTTTTAGAAAATAAGGTGAGAATATGAAACAATTTTTTATTTTAGAAGGCGGGTATTTAATCCTTGCATTATTTGTGATATTGGTTACAGTGTTTGTGGGAACACGTCCGTTTGTATCCAAAAATGCATTAAAAAAAGGTCTTATGGGTGTGGTACCAATTTTAGTTTTATTGATTGGAGGGCATTACATTGTGACAACCAACCGCATGACAGAAGTCAAACTTGCTTTTGAAAAAGGACAGCCGATTATTTGTGAAAGCCGAATGATAAGAAAAGCAGCCCAGTCGGTCACTGTCTTAAAATCACAAGAATGGTCTCTAGAAAAAGATAATTTTGTTTCGCCAGGCTACGATAGGCCTTTTCATTCTGCAAGATGTATTGTTAAATAAAGTACATCTTTATCTTATACAACCAGCTTAAAACCTACTATTATAACTATTTCAAATAGATATAGGCTATATATCAATAATATTTAATAAAATCATTAAATAATCTAATTTATTCCTTTTCTTGATATATGTCAATTATTTTATACTTATATGCTGTCATAATTTACCATGCTCGAGGCCATATTGGCCGGACGGTAAACAAATATTTAAAAGGATACATTTGATGGAACCATTAATTGTGCGACCGGAAATAGCGGTGGATCAATTCCTCCCTATTTTCATAGAGTCTACTCTTGTATTGGTGTTTGGCGTGGGATATGCAGCATTGATTACTTTAGCAAAAATGGGATTTTTTTCTAAAAAGTGGATGAATATTGGATATTTGTTTTGGGCATTACAAACTTACTGTTTGTACGATCTTTCTGTATTAATTCAAAGTAGCCACTTTACAACAAAAGTTTTGATGGTGACGATGGTAGCATATTTGTTTATTCCTCACTTATATTTTCATCTTATAAGCGAATCAGAAAAACGATATGAAGATACGGAAACACCGATACAACCATAAAAAAAACAAAAGGAGGAAGTATATGGATAAGGAAAATTTATCAGTATGGACGAGTATACCATTTTGGCGTCGTTCAGCTGCTTGGGTAACCGGATTTGCAGTCATGCTGCTCATCTGGCTTAGTTTTGATACGCTAGGACAGATCAGCATGGGAACAGATGAGGATCTCAAAAACGGGATAACCAAGAGAGTACCAGGACCAACGGTTATCAACTATGAGATTGATTATAAAATGAGCGAAAAAAGAGGCAGTGAAGTACCGGTTATCGGTAAAAAAGAACTATTTTTTGGAAAAGAGTGGAGTGAGCAGGAGGCTGCTGATTTGTTGCATCTTGGAAAATTGACTTCGCAGGCGAAAAACTGTATGAATTGTCATACGCTTTTGGGTAACGGCGGATATTATGCGCCCGATCTTACTAAAGCCTGGCTGGATCCGGCATGGAGAGAGGGCGGTCCTTTGCAGGGTATGACTGGAAAAGATACCAAAGAAGAAGCGATGGCTGAATTCTTAATGCATCCTTCACAATATCCTACGCATGCAAGAATGATGCCGGATCTTGGTATTACAGCAGAAGAAGCAAAAGGATTGGTTGCTTTCTTAAAGCATATGAGCAGTATTGACACGAACGGTTTCCCGAGAAACTTCTCTAAAACCGTAGAACAATTCACAGCAGGAGGCACCAATGCTCGCTAGTATCAAATCAAATCATTTACAAAGTGAATCTAAAAAACTTGGGATGATGTATTTTAGGGTGGCTATTGTACTTTTTGGCGCACAACTTCTTATGGGGCTTATCGCGGCAATACAGTTTATTATGCCTGGTTTTTTGTTTGAAATTTTTGACTTTTCTGTAGCAAGAATGGTGCATATTAATGCATTGGTTGTTTGGATGCTTTATGCAATGTTGGGAGCAGTATATTACATGATCCCGGATGAGACCGGAATGGAAACGGTTGGTGTAGGCTTGGGCAAGCTCGCTTTTTGGGTACTTACTGTGGCAGTTACTATAGTGGTTCTTGTTTATATTTTTGTTCAAGTGGGTTCAGGAAGTGAATCTACCATTTGGCTGATCAACGAAGGACGTGAGTACCTAGAAGCACCGAGATGGGCAGACATTGGTATTGTGGTTGTAGTATTGGTTTTTTATTGGAATGTATTTACAACTTTTATGAAAGGGCAAAAAACAGGCATTATGACCGTGATGGTAGCAAACCTGATGGCGCTTGCAGGCCTTTATTTGGCCGGAATGTTTTATACAGATAATATTTCAATGGATCAGTTTTGGTGGTGGTGGGTAATCCACTTGTGGGTGGAAGCAACATGGGAAGTCTTTGTTGGAACACTTGCGGCTTATGCGCTTATTAAGATTATCAATGCAAAACGAGAAATCGTTGAGATGTGGCTATGGATTGAGGTGTTGATGCTTTTTGGTTCAGGAATATTAGGGCTAGGGCATCACTATTTCTGGATCGGTACACCTGAATATTGGTGGGAAATCGGAGCACTCTTTTCCGCGCTTGAACCTGTGCCGTTGGTGGCGATGTTTGTACACGTACTTTACGATTGGGGTAAAGAGCAAGGGATTGCCGAGCAAGAGGGGCATAAAAATGTGATGAGAAACGGTCCTGCAATGGCGTGGATTGTAGCAAATGCATTTGGAAACTTCTTGGGTGCAGGGGTTTGGGGATTCTTCCACACGCTGCCTCAAGTAAACATTTATACACACGGTACCCAGTTTACTGCAGCACATGGCCACCTTGCGTTCTTTGGCGCCTATGCAACCATTTTGATCGGGATGATGTATTTAGGATTGCAGGGGGCCTATGGGATTAAAACCCTAAAAGCAACCTTTAAATCCAAAATGGGGATCGTTTTGATTATTTCAGGTGTACTTGGAATGACAGTAGCATTGACAATCGCAGGATATGAGCAAGTATTGGTTGAACGAGCAGAGCTTGGTGCAGGATGGAATGCTTTCTTTGCGGCGCAAGAGCTTCCATGGTATGTGCAGGCCCAAACATGGAGAGCCATTATGGGAGTGGTGACTTTTGTAGGATTTATATACCTTGTATGGGATTTGCTTACTATTGGCAAGCAAGCCCGCTTGGCACAACAAGCTGAAGCATAAAGGGTATATCTAAAGCCATTTATATATGGCTTGATGCAGGTTTTGGGTGTGAAGCACCTGAAGCCTCTTTATTAAAATAAGGAGTATAAAATGTTGTTTGAACCGTTTACAGATATAGTGCCAAGTTTTTTTGGCTGGCTAAATCAAGGACCTTTAACGTTAACTATCTTTTTACATACGGTAATTATTTTGCCAATGTTTTGGATCTATGCACAAGAAAAAAAGAAGTTAAAAAAATAAAAAAATTTCGTAAAGCCTTATGGGTTTTATGAAAAGATCAACAATCTTATTAAATTTGATTGTTTTCTTGATTTTAGTCAAGAGTTTGATAATGCAAAAAGTGCTATCATGATTAAATCAATAAAATTTATGTTAGTTCTAAATTAAATTGAACTATACGGAAAATGATTTGATATTTATAAGGAGGAAAGAAATGAAATGGAATAGTATTTTAAGTTTAGCCGCGATCACTTGCTTAAGTGCAACAATGGCTACTGCCGGCACGTCCACAATGGATTTTGCAGCAATGTATGAGAAAGAATGTCAAGGGTGCCATGGACCGATTCACCAAGGTGGGGTAGGGTCGGATTTGAGACCGGAAGCACTAAAAGTAAAAAACAGAGAAATGTTGGCAGAAAAGATTCTGCACGGTGTTGAAAATACTGCGATGCCTGCATGGGAAAGTACCTTCAGCAAAGATGATGCGACGGGCATGATTGATTGGTTGATTGACTGGAAAAATACGGTTGAATTGACGCTTAGTCTTGATGAAGTTAAAAAAACATGGACAAAATTGGCAGACAGAGAAGAGCTTGCTAAAAAATATCCAAATCCAACCGAAGTGAAGTCTGTACTTGATATTACGTTTGCAACAGAAAGAGATGCTTCTTTGGTTGACTTTATCGATTCAACAAACGGAAAAGTGCTATCTCGCCATAAAGCAGGTTTTGCGGTGCACGTAACAGTAACCAACAAGAAAAACCCGCGTTATGCATACTCAATTTCCCGTTCAGGAAGATTGACAATGTTTGATATCGGTGCACCGGGACAGCCGGCACTTGCATCTGTACAGGTTGGTCAAGAGTCTAGAGGTCTTGCGGTATCTCCGGATGGCAAATATGTGATTGCCGGCAACTATAACCCTGGCGGAGCGGTACTTTGTGATGCAATGACACTTGAGCCGCTTAAGGCGTACGACACAAGCCGTGTTATTGATCCTGACGGGCAGATTACTCCATCGCGTGTAGCTTCGCTTGCAGATACTCCATATGGGCCTTATTTTGCAATGGCGCTTAAAGATGCCGGCCATACCTATATAATTGATTATTCTAAGCCCGGCTTCCCTATTGTTGGGGATGTGCCCAATATCGGCAAAATCCTTCACGATGCATTCTTGAATGAAGATGAAGGTGAAGATTTCGGACGCTATTATATGATCGCATCTCAAGGGTCTGATGTAATGGGTATCGTTGATTTTAAAGAGAAAAATCTTGCAGCAAAAGTTTATACCGGTGACAAATCCAAGCCGCACCCAGGGCAGGGAAGTTCATGGTATTCCAAAGGACAAAAGAAACAGCTTCACGCTACGGTGAGTATGAATATCGGTTCTGTGGTTATCTGGGACAGTAACTGGAAAGTAGTAAAAAAAGTTGAAACAACCGGAGGCGGTCTTTTCATTGGAACAGCACATGATACACCATATCTTTGGGCAGACTGTGTACTTGGGACTCCGGAACACTATAATGAAGTGCATTTGATCAATAAAGATACTTTGGAAACAGACCGCATCATTAAAGTAGGAAAAACAAAAGGGCAGCTTATTGATGCAAAAACAAAAAAAGTACTTCAAGAATGGGACGCGACCCAGCATGAAAAGGTACCTGTAAATGAAGCACAGTCTACAGTAAGCAATGAAACGCTTCTGCCGTATCCTGAAAAACTTGGTGAACCGGTTAAAGAACCTGTACAGCCAAGATTGTTGCATGCAGAACCGGCAAACCATGGTGAATGGACGATGATTTCAGAGTGGACAACCGGAAGAATCGGTATTTATAATTCTAAAACAGGAGAGTTTGTCAAATATATTCAAAATCTGACAACGCCTACGTTTACGTATTCAGTTGAGCACAGACAGCATATTCCTGGAGCTTAATGTTTTTTCTCCCTTTGAAATTCAAAGGGAGAAAAGTTCAGCGGATAGTATGGATTTTCGTACATTATAAAATAAGAAATAATAAAATCAACAGTATGTACAAAAGAGTACATGTTTATGTATTGTTTTGTCCAAAACTTCTAAGTTTTGCACAAAATTAAAGGAGGAAAAATGAAAAAGATAATAGTGCTCTCTGTCGTAGCATCGTCATTGATGATGGCAGGGGGAGAGATCGCACCGGTAGAGCCGGTCGTAGAAACACAGCCTGTGGCGAGTACGGATTTTGGTATTTTTAACGATGTCAAATTCAACGGACAATTGTTGACGCGTTATGAATATGCGGACCAAAGTGGCAATACGGCGGATGAAGCCAATGCGCTGACAACCCGTTTCGCACTCTCTGTAGGTGCCGGCCTTGGCGGGATCGAAGGGCTTAGTGTTTTTGGCCAGGTAATGGCAGTAACCAACTTTGGTTTTGATGAATATGCTCCTGAACAAGCAGGATATGATATTATCAATGATCCTGAAAATTCTCGTGTTACACAAGCGTTTTTAGATTATAAAACCGGTGATACGCTCTTTAGGGTAGGCCGCCAAATGATCAATCTTGATGATGAGCGTTTTGTCGGAGCGGTAGGCTGGAGACAAATGCCTCAGACCTTCATGGGATACACCGTTACCAATAATTCTATCGAGGGATTAAATCTGATGGCTTCCTATTTGACAGACCGTTACGGAATTACTGATGCCCTTACTAGTGGTACAGAGACGGTATTGTTGCATGCAGATTATCAAGTGATGCCTGAACTGAAATTGACCGGATACGGATATCTAATCGGATCAGGACCAACGATTTGGGGAAGTGACACATATGGTATCATGGCATCAGGAAAAATAGGGACGATTAACTATATTGCAGAAGTGGCAACGCAGCAGGATGCCTCGATGGAGTATGAAAATTATGGACTTGGTAAAGATACAGCAGATGCAATGTATTACCGCGTGGATGCAAGTACGGTGTATAATGGCTTCCTCTTCGGCGCAGCGTATGAATCATTCGGTGCAGCAGATGGCAATGCGCACGGATTCAATACGCCTTTTGCGACATTGCATAAATGGCAAGGATTTGGAGATGTTTTCTTAGGATATACTAGCACAGATAATTTCTATGGTTTAAATGACCTCTACGGAAAGATCGGATATGTAGGCGGCGAGTACGGGAAGCTTACGGCATTTTACCATGTGTTTAGTGCAGAAGATGTAACAGGATGCTGTGGTGTTCCAAATGATGATGCAGGTACCGAACTTGACTTGGTTTACACCTATGATTTCTCAAAAGATTTGAGTTTTTTGGCTAAAGCGGCTTTCTTCTCAGGAGAATCAGAGGCCACAATTGTGGCCGCAAGAAGCGACAAAGAAGTGTACTGGGTACAGATCGGCTATAAATTCTAGTCTAGTACCTCTAAAGCACAAGCGGTTTCCTGCTTGTGCTTGTTTTTGAAGTTTAAAAAAGAGAATTTAATAAAAAGATATATTAGTCTTTTTATTAAATTATCCAAAACGGTTTTATTTGGAGAGTAGCTGTGAAATATTTTATTTTCTTTCTTTTTTTAATGCTCTCAATTATATCTTGGGCTCAAGAGACAAAATATATGGACAATTATTCCTGCAAAGAGTGCCATGAGCAGATTTATGATGAATATCAGACTTCGGCCCATTCGCAAAGTTTTTTCAGCAATACGTTCCATCAGGACATTGCGAAGGAAGCGCATGCCCAAAAATATGAATGTGCCGTGTGCCATATGCCTATGGCAAACAATCTTCAAGAGTTAGTGGAAGGGAAAGCCAAACCCGATATCAACAACAAAACACACACAGACGGTGTTTCCTGTTTTTTTTGCCATACGATAGCCTATGTAAAAAAGTCGCACAAATACAATATTAACGTCCAAGCCAGACAGGCAGAAGGATATAAGCCTACACTTTACGGTACACTTATGAATCCTGACGATAGCGATAAGCACTCCTCGGCGACTAACCCTGTCTATACTGCCAATGCATGCAAAGGGTGTCATTCGCATAAAGTAAATGACAACAATATTACTGTGTTTCGTTCCATGGAAAGCGCACAAAATAGCAAAGATTGCATCATCTGCCATATGCCTGAAATCCAAGGAGGCGCAGAAAAAATAGACAAGCGGAGCAGGGGTCACCATGCCAGCCATAAATTTTTGGGCATTCATGATGAGGCATTCAGGGCAACGGGCCTAGATATCAACCTCTCGGTAGAAAATGAACAGTTGAGCGTTACACTGACAAACAAAATGACCCATCCGTTGATTATCCAAGCGGCCCGGGCAAAGTTTTTGCAAATTACCATAGAACGAGGAAATGAAATAATCTGGAAAAATTATCAAAAAAAACCCAGCGAAGACAAAGAAGCCTATTTTGCCTATAGCTTTGCAGCAGACAACCGCCATGTTGTTGTACCGGCCACAGCGACGCAAAGCGCCGTAAACAATCTTGAAGCCAAAGAGACAAAGCAGCTGGTGTATAAAATTTTGCCTTTGCAAAAAGGCGATAAAGTAAAAGTGGCGCTCTATGTTCAGTTGGCCAGAGATGATTGCAAAAAAGTTATGAGGGATGAAGATATAAAATTAACCCAGCCGCTTTTAATGAAAGAAGTAGTATACATTCAAAAATAGCAGCCAAAGGAAAAGGGCAAGATTGATGGGTGTATATCATTTGACGGAAAGATGGACTGCAGGAATACAAGAGTGAAAAAGATCCGAATCTTTATCAATGGATTTGGGCGTATCGGCAGAAGTGCCGCCAGAATTATATTGGATGATCCCGGTTTGGAGCTGGCGGGGATCAATGACCTTTACAGTTTTGAGCAGATGGCATATCTTTTAAAGTATGATTCTCTCTATTCAACACTTCGTTGCGATATAAGACTTCAAAATAATGAACTCCGTATAGATCATCAGACCGTAAAACTTTTTTCTCAGTGCGATGCAGCAAATATCGATATCAAATCACTTGATATCGATATTGTTTTGCAGTGTAGCGGAATGTTTTTGACGGTGGAGTCCAATATGCCGTGGATTAAAAACGGGGCGAAAAAAGTGATTGTTTCTACGCCTCCCTCCGATGAGATGCCAACCTATATTTTCGGAGTAAACCACAAAGAATATAAACAAGAAACGATCATCTCAAATTCTAGCTGCTCTGCTAATGCCATTGTTCCCATATTTAAAATAATTGACAAGTATTTTGGCATTCGCTCAGCGATGATGAGTATGTATCATAGTTATACATTTTATCAAAACCTCCTAGACAACAAACACTATTCGACAGAGATAAGAAGAACACGCAGCGCGACACAAAATATTATTCCCCTTTCAAGCACTGCTGCCAAAGCGACGGAATATTTTTTCCCTCATCTTAAAGATCAATTTCATGCTGTGAGTATCAGGGTGCCTATTCCTGCGGTTACGCTTTATGATTTAAGCATAAGCCTTCGTAGCACCGGTACCAAAGAAGAGATCAACAGTCGGCTTACAGAAGAAATAGAATTTTTTTATGAAAACATCCTGGATATAACGAATGCCCCGGAAGAGTCAAGTAAATACATCAAAAATCCTTATAGCGCAACGATAAATCTTCCTTTTACTATGCTTTCGGAGGGAAATTTACTTAGGATTTCTGCATGGCAGGACAATGAGTATGGATATGCTGGAAGATTGGTGGATATGGCAAAAGCTATATCATAATTCTAGGCTAAATAATTGATCTGCATCAAAAAGTTTAAAAGTTTAAAAATTTAAACGAGCGGCTTTCATTTCCTTTGACATAAATCAAACTAAAGTTTTTTTAAATATAATATAATTAATTAATACGGGGGCAGAAATATATGGTAAATGTTATAGTAAAAAGAGACGGAAGCACACAGAAGTTTGTTCCTTTCAAGATCGAAGATGTTATTAAAAAAGCATTTCAAAGTGAAGTAAAGGAGTACGATAAAAACGTTTTTACCGATGTAATAGATAGCATAAGAGAAAGAGAGAGGATTAGTGTCGAAGAGGTGCAAGACATTATAGAAAAAGCACTCCACGAACGAGGCCATTTCGAGGTAATGAAATCTTTCATGCTTTATCGCCATATGCATAAAATTCAAAGAGAGCATGTTTTAGGGTTAAGCGAAGATACTACCTATATCAATTCTACACAAACCATTAAGGAGTACATTGATAAATCCGACTGGAGGATCAATGCCAATTCCAACACAGGCTACTCCCATGCAGGACTTGTCAACAATACAGCAGGAAAGGTAATTGCCAATTTTTGGCTGGATAAAATTTATTCCAAAGAAGAGGGATATGCTCATAGAGACGGAGATTATCATATTCATGATCTGGACTGTTTGAGCGGCTATTGTGCAGGGTGGAGCTTGCGAGTGCTTTTGGATGAAGGGTTTAACGGCGTGCGAGGAAGAGTGGAAAGCAGAGCGCCTTCCCATTTTAGAGAAGCACTAGGACAGATGGCAAACTTTTTAGGAATTTTGCAGAGCGAATGGGCAGGAGCTCAGGCTTTCTCCTCTTTTGATACGTATCTGGCACCTTATGTATTTAAAGATGAGCTTTCTTACGATGAAATTAAAAAAGCGATAGTAAGCTTTGTTTACAATCTTAATGTTCCTGCACGCTGGGGCCAAAGTCCTTTTACCAACATTACGATAGACTGGATGGTGCCGTCTGATTTAAAAGATCAGATACCTACAAAAAATCAGCTGCACCTCTTCAAGGGAATAAAAGACGGGGAGCTTCTGAAGAAAGCCAAAGAAAGAGATGAGAACCTAGGTTCTTTGGAAAGTATGACCTATAAACATTTTCAAAAAGAGATGAATCTTATCAATAAAGCCTATTATGAAGTGATGACCGAAGGAGATAAGACAGGACAGCCATTTACCTTCCCAATCCCAACAGTAAATATTACAGAAGATTTTGACTGGTACGGAGAAAATACAGATATTCTTTTTGAAAATACGGCGAAGATCGGATCTTCTTATTTTCAAAACTTTATCGGCAGCCAATATGTTAGAGATAAAGACGGCAAACTGGTGCCCAACGAAGAAGCGTATAAGCCAGGACATGTTCGCAGTATGTGTTGCCGATTGCAATTGGATTTAAGAGAGCTTTTAAAAAGAGGCGGCGGTTTATTTGGAAGTGCTGAAATGACAGGAAGTATTGGTGTTGTGACTATCAATATGGCGCGCTTAGGGTATCTTTATGCACAAGAAGAAGAAAAACTTTATACAAGACTTGCGGAGCTGATGGAGTATGCCTATTCAACGCTGGAGAAAAAGAGAATATTTGTACAAGAGATGTATGACAGAGGCCTTTATCCGTATACAGCGAGATATCTTCCTGGATTTAACAATCATTTCTCGACGATAGGTGTAAACGGTATCAATGAGATGATCAGGAATTTTACAAAAGACAAACATGATATTACTGATGCCTACGGAAAAAACATGGCAATGCATCTGTTGGATTTCATGCGGGAGAAGCTTAAAGAATTCCAAGAAAGATCAGGAAATCTCTATAACCTTGAAGCTACGCCTGCCGAGGGGACTACGTATCGTTTTGCAAAAGAAGATATCAAACGGTATCCGGATATTATTCAGGCGGGAACAAAAGAAAATAATTATTATACCAACTCTTCCCAGATCCCTGTATTTTATACGGATGATCCTTTTGAAGCATTATCGTTGCAAGATGAACTTCAATGCAAATATACCGGGGGAACGGTATTGCATTTGTATATGAGAGAAAAGATCAGTTCTGCTGAAGCTGCCAGAAAATTGGTAAAAAATGTTATTACCAATTTCAAGCTCCCTTATATCACGGTTACTCCTACATTTTCTGTTTGTGAAAAACACGGCTATTTGTCAGGAGAGCATGAATATTGTCCTAAATGTGATGAAGAGATTTTACATGAGGTGCATGGATGATAAAAGTTGGGGAAGGGAGATATGCTGTTGTATTGACTTCTCAGACAATAGGTGATGATTTGCTTGTAGTGATCAAGGGAGGCGAGAAAGAGCATATCGGTTCCGTTTCTTTAAAAGAAAAAAAAGAGGGTGTGCAGACCATAAGCAAAGAAAATCATAAAGATTATGTAATTTCTGAGAGAATGGCGGGCATTATTTATGATAAAATAAAAAAAGATATTTTGGTAATTTGCGGTATTCATATTGATGATGCCGCCGATAAAGAAATTGATATTTTAGTTAACAATGCACAAAAATGTGTTGATATCTTTTTAAGGGAAACAAATGATTGAGGTCAAAGACTTTAAAACACATGGGTACAATGTAACTGATGAGCAGGCTGGAATGCTTAACGAGCATTATCATAATCCTAAAAACCGTTGGGCTTTAAAAGAGTATAATGCCAGAGGAATAGGAAGAAACCCCAGTAATTATGGGCAGTTTGATTTGTTTTTGTTGATTAATGATCAAGGAAGCATTGAGGATGTAGGCTATGAATTTAACGGGTGCCCAACTATTTCATTTGTAGCTTCCATTTATACAGAGGAGATGAAAGGCACTTTGTTGGAAGAAGCGCTCAAGACTGCACAAGTTTCTTTGGAAGAGATGGCCGCGCAAGATAATTGCGAAGAGTGTACACAAATGATATTGTTGGCCTTTTTGGGAGCATATGAAAATTATCAGAATAGAAAAAACAATATAGACGAAGAATATGGTTTAAAAATGATAGACAATAATCCTTCATTTGCAAATCAGACATGCGGATAAAAAGCAATCAATTTAAAAAGGAGAAAAAATGAATAACGATAAAATCTTAGAGACAAACAAGAAAAAAAGAACGAAGTGTATTGTGTATACTAGAGTAATGGGCTACCATAGACCTGTAGAGAGTTTTAATATCGGCAAAAAAGGCGAACATCAAGAGAGAAAGTTTTTTGTTGAAAAAACAATGCAGTGCAATGTCGCCTAAACCCCTTTATGATATAACCCCTTTTACAGCATTGGATTATCCGGATCACTTGGCAGCCATTTTCTGGTTTGCCAAATGCCAAATGCAATGTGTCTATTGCTATAACAGAAATATTGTATTTGGTGACGGAAAAATTTCTCAAGAAGAAGCGCTGTCATTTTTAAAAAACAGGCAAGGACTTCTTGAAGGAGTAGTGTTATCCGGCGGTGAAGCTACTCTCTATGGAGAGTTGGTAGCGTTTTGCAAGCAAATAAAACAGTTAAATTTCAAAATAAAATTAGACACCAATGGATTAAATACGGAAATGATTTCTGCTCTGGCAGAAAATAATCTGGTCGATTATATTGCATTGGATTATAAAGCACCCAAGCAAAAATTTCAATCAATCACAAAAAATAAGCATTTTGATTTTTTTTCTGATACATTAGAGTATCTTATTAAAAAAGAATTTCCTTTTGAAGTCAGAACAACGGTTCATAGCGACCTGCTTCAGGCAGAAGATATCAATCAGATTATCAAAGATTTGTTAAAGAGGGGATACAAGAACACCTATTATTTGCAAAAGTTTATCTATACCCCTGACACTATTGGAAAAGTAAAAGAACAAAAACACATCTTTGATGTTTCAAAACTCTCCGATGACTTGAAGATTATTTGGAGAGGGTAGGCTTCGTTTTTATCATCCATTTTTTAAAAGGCTGCAATGAGCTGATATAGTCGGCCACATCTTTGAATTGTTTGTCCGTAAGAGGCAGTGTCGGCATAGCGTTTGCACTGTATCCGAACTCTTCATAATGAGAAGAGGGATCTTTACTGTATTTTTCTATCTCTTCTTTGTGCCTAGTGTATGAAACCATATTGAAATCCGGCCCAAGCGCAGAGCCTCCGTTGACAGTATGGCATATAGCGCAGTTTTCGGCGTATACTTTTTTTCCTGCTTCGACATCGGCAAACAAAAAACTGTTGATTAAGAACAAACAAAATATTTTTAAGCGATTCACGTCTGTGTCCTTTTTTGAAATATATCAGAAATTATATGCAAAATAGGATAAAATTAATCTTAATTAAATTGAGAATGATTATTAATATTTTATTCTATTTTGTTGGACTATTCTCTTTCAGGCTTTCGAAACCTTTTTCTATTGTTTCCATTTTTCCATGCAAAAAGAGAAGAACCGCTGCATTGAGTCGAGCGAGCTTCCATAGGCCTTCGCTTGGATTGGCCGTTAATGCGATAGAATCTTCAAGCGTGATCGGACGTGTAGATTTTTTGTATTCCACGCCGAAATCTTTCGGATCAACTTTTATTTCTTCAACAGTACTGTTTTTGGCGATAAAAATAGAACATTTCGAAAAGATTTCCGGTGTGCCTTCGTTGCCCTTAATGATAACAAGCGTTTTATATCTGTCTTTAAAAAGCTGAATGTATTTATCAATAAAAGGTTTATGGAACGCGCCGATGACAGCCATATCGCTTTGTGAAATATTCAGCAATTTTTCCAGAGTATTAAACGGGGTTCGTATTCCCAATGTCATTCGAATTTTTGTTAGATTATGAAGTTCTTTAAAGTATTTTGACCGGTCAAAATAATGAATGTTCTCGCTAAGCGGCACATGTGTGCATATTTCTTTGAGGGTTATGCCTCCTTTTGCAGGCTGCAGATCATCGCCGTGCAAAGAGAGTTGAATCCCGAAAGGTTCGAGATAGCGGGCCGTTAAAGGAAAAAGATAGGGATTGTCCGCCTTTCCGTCATACGGATATCCAAATTCTATAGAATTTGCTACAGCGCAAGGAGTGACAAATTCATCAAAAACCTCTATGCTTCCTTTAAGCTCTTCAAAGCTTTCCCCTTTAACGCGCCATCCTAAAAGAAAAGCACTTATTTGTTCGGGAGCTGCGGTTTTATTTAAAATCTTTCTTAGTGCGTCTTTTATTTCTGCTTTGGTTAAGTCTCTATTGAGTTTTTCACCGGTCCCTACCGCTTTGATATAAGGTAAAAAGTTCATCCTGCCCATCTGTGCCCGCTTGATTTTTTGATAATTTTATCAAAAGAAAAAGAAGCATAGGTTGATTCGTGTCAACCGGAAATGGCAATTCAGGCAAAAAATAAAAAATACTCGAATATCACTCGGGCTTGCTTTAAATCAAGTTTCAAGGATAGAAAAATTGTTATAATCTGCGGAGACGAAAGAAGGGGTAGCGATGGCATTAAAAGTTTTTGGGATGGTTTTGTCAGTATTGTGTGCGGGCGGTACACTTTATGCAGAAGAAGGGAAGAGGGTTTTTGAAACATATTGCTGGGGGTGTCATCATCAAACGGCAGTAGCTTTCGGCCCTTCTTTTGAGCAAATAGCATCCAAGAGAAATGCAGAAGAGATTCGAGGAATGATCGTTGATCCTGCATCGGTCTCCAAAGCTTTCGGATATGAACGAAATGCAATGCCTGCATTTAAACTCTCAGAAGAAGAGCTTCGGTCAATCACCGACTATATTCTTTCCTATAAGCCAAAGGAAGTAAAATAATGTTCAGGCTTTCAAATCTTTTAAAAAGTGTTGTCGAGGGGAAACCTTCGCGGGTTCTAGACGGAAGCATCGCGATATGGAATTTTACCAATCGTTGCAATTTAAGCTGCTTGCACTGCTATTCAAAAGCAGACCTTGATGCTGTTGATACTCTTAGTACGGCAGATATTATGGATACTTTACCTAAATTAAAAGCCAACGGCATAAAGTTTTTGATTTTTTCCGGAGGGGAACCTTTAACACGAAAGGATTTGTTTGAAATTGCTGGACGCTGCAAAGAATTAGGAATTGTTACTTATCTTTCTACCAATGGGCTTTATGTTAAACAGAGCAATGCCGAAAAGATACTTGATGCGTTTAATTATATAGGCATCAGTATTGACGGAAGTCCCGAAGTGCACGACAAGTTTCGTGGACTGAAGGGGTCTTTTGCAGAATCAATGAAGGCAGTAGATTTGCTTAACAGTTTTGGTAAAACAAAAGTAGGCATCCGTTTTACAATCACCAAGGACACCTATGATGATTTGGCATTTATCTTTGATCTTGCAGAGCAGCACGCTATTCCAAAAGTGTATATTTCTCATCTTGTGTATAGTGGAAGAGGATTGGAAAACTTAGAAATGGATCTAAGCAAAGAGCAACGTATTGCAGCGGTGAATTATATTCTTGATAAGGCTTTTGAGTATCATGAAATCAATAGAGATATCGAGATCGTAACCGGGAATATGGAGATGGATGCAATTTTGTTTTATGACAGGTTTGCAGAAAAATATCCGCAGCATGCCGATGAAATGAAACGCAGACTTATTCAGTGGGGAGGGAATAGTGCAGGACGAAAGTTGTTAAATATTGACAGCGAGGGGTTTGTGAAGCCCGATCCTTTTTTCCCGGCCAAGATAGGCAATATTTTACATCAGGATTTTTCAGATATTTGGACGAATCATCCTGTGCCATTGCTGCAAAAACTCAGGGTGCATCCTAGAGAACTTTTGGGTAAATGCAAATCCTGCCGTTATTTGGATATCTGTAATGGCGGGTCAAGAAGCAGGGCATATGCCATCTATGGAGATATGTGGGCAGAAGACCCCTCTTGTTATTTAAGTGAAGAAAAAATCAAAGGAAATTAAATGAAAATATTAGTATCGGCATTTTTGTTAACCGGTGTTTTGTTTGCTGCAACGCCAAGCGCATCAGAAAAACTTTTTGTAGTAGAAAGAGAATCACAATCGGTTGCAATTATTAATCAGGGGCTGGTTAAGTCTAGAATGGAAAATATGCACAATATGAATCACGGAATAATCAAATTTGATGAGAAAGACGGATATCTTATCAGTCGAGACGGCTATGTGGTTCGATTTGATCCGGTTCGTGAGAAAATATTGAATGAATATAAAACCAGCGAAAGTGCAATCGGTTTTGTAATCGGGGAAAATTATGTTGCCGTAGCCAATTATGACGATAAATCTGTAGATATTTTGACAAAAGATCTCAAGCCCATAGAGAAGATTAAAACTGATTCAAAAAATGTAGGAATCAAAATTTATAAAGATATGTTAATTTTTGCTCAAATGGATAGCGACAAAGTGACGGTTCTTAAAGATGAAAACGCCGGAAAAGGGTTGCCGAAATTCAAAACTATCAAAGAGTTTGATGTCGGTGAAATGCCTTTTGATGCAATGATTCAAGATAACGTTTATATTGTAGGGTTTTTTTTAACGAAAGCATTTGGGGCTATTGATCTAGACAAGATGGAATATTCTCAAATTAAAATTACTGCAGAAGGCAACAAACCTGTTCTTAAAGTGCCTCATTTTGGATTTTGGAGTTTAAGCAAAGATAAGACATTTATACCTGCAGTAGGGGACAATGCGGTTATGGTTTATGATAAAAAATTTAATTTTATCAAAAATATTACAACACAAGGATTGCCTGTTTTCACAGCACTCAGTCCTGACAAGAGATATCTTGCAGTTACTTTCTCGGGAAAAGATTTTCCTGCGGTTCAGATTATCGATACCCAAACGTATGAAATTACTAAAACTTTTACATTTCCGGGAAAAGTTTTGCATGTAAGATGGTCCGATGCAGACGATCTTTTGTATGTTTCGGTTAATGATGCCAATCAAATCAGTGTTATTAATACCAAGGAATGGTTTTTGGAGCGAGAGATTTTTCAACTTAAACATCCTTCGGGCATTTTTATTTATCAACACCAGGAGTAGAAGATGGGGAAAGTCTATTTAACCGGTGCAGGCCCGGGAGACATTGAGCTGCTAACTATTAAAGCGCTTCGCGTTGTAAAAGAAGCCGATGTAATTATTTATGACCGACTTGCCAACCCGGATATTTTAAAAGAAGCGAAAAGCGGATGCGAATTTGTTTATGTAGGCAAAGAGGATTCGCACCACACCCTTCCCCAGGAAGAAATAAATGAAGTTATTTACCAAAATGCATTGAAATACGAAAACGTTGTCCGCCTCAAAGGAGGAGACCCATTTGTTTTTGGTCGCGGAGGAGAAGAGGGAATTTATTTAAAAGAGCGAGGGATAAGGTTTGAGTTTATTCCCGGGATTACTTCCGCAATCGCCGTACCGCAGTATGCAGGCATTCCGGTGACGCACCGTGGAATTACGGTTTCTTTCAGGGTTGTTACCGGGCATGAGTCTACACACAAAGATCACTCACAGATTCCTTGGGAGAACTATAAAACAGATGATACGATTGTTTTTTTAATGGGGCTTCACCGTCTGAAACATATTGCGCAAAAACTTATAGCGATCGGAAAACCAAAGGAGTATCCTGTTGCAGTGATCAGCCGAGGTACAACCAAAGATGCAAAAACAGTGGTAGGAACGCTTGGTACAATCTGGGAGCTTGCCAAAGATTTGCCCACGCCCGCATTGATCGTAGTCGGTGAGGTGGTAAAGCTGAGAGATCAGCTCAATTGGTTTGAAGAAGAATAAAAAAAGTATTTTTCCCGTTGCTTTTTGCTACATCTTTTTTGAAAATACATTTTACCCTTCAAAGCAAGTTTAGATTTTAAACTTGCTTTGATATAATCAGTAATTATCTGATTCAATTTGACAATAAAGAATCTGTTTTATAAATTGAAAGGTATCTGTTGTACAATTTAACCGATATTCAACTTTTTTCTAAACTTTCACCAAACTATCTTGCAGAGATTAAACAAAATGCCATTTTAAAAAACTATACAAAAGAAAGTATTGTTTTTTATGAGGGAGACAAAGTCGAGTACCTTTATATTCTTCTTGAGGGTACCGTAAAACTTTATAAAACAACCCCAAAAGGGACTCAAATTCAAATTAATCGTTTTGATGCACCTGTCATAGTGGGAGAATATGCTTGTTTTGAAAGCCTGCCTTTTCCGGTAAGTTGTGAATTCGTAACAGACGGAAAAATGGCGCTGGTGCATTTTGATTACATTCTTAAAAATCTTGAAAATAAGCAGTTTTCCTTGGAATTGATCAAATCCCTTACCTCAAAAATTATGGTTCTTTCGGCATTGATTCACAAGGAGACGATTCTTTCCTCTGAAGCCAAGGTGGCAAAGATGCTTATAGAAAATGTTGAGATCTTTACCAAGCTCAAATATAACGAGATCGCTTCTATTTTGAATCTTACCCCAGAAACACTTTCCCGTATTTTCAAGAAATTAAAAAAAGAACAGATTATCAAGATAAAAACGGGAGAGCATATTAAAATTCTTAATTATGATGCGCTTGAAGAGATCATTGAAAGCAATAAAGTCAAAAACTGTACAGATTGTCTGGCGCACTTTAAAGCCGAGATGGGGATAAAATAATTTTATCTCCCCACTATTCCTTCTTCCCATGCCTCAAACGCATCGTCAAAGTAAACAATACGCTGTTTCTTGAATTCCACGGTTGAGTAGAGCTTCCCGTATTCTTTTAAGCCCGTTTCTTGCGCGATTTCGTCAATGATTGCATCACATTCCTCTTGGGTTTTTGCGTGTACCATTGCAAAAAGATTATAGGGCCAGTTCGGATAGCTGGGACGCAAATAGCAATGGCTTACCGCCGAGAAACTTGCGATCTCTTTTCCTATGGCTTCGGCTTGCTCTTCTGGTACAGCCCAGACACTCATGGCGTTGGCAGCAAAGCCCGCCTTTCGGTGATTGAGGATTGTTGCAAAACGGCGCATGATCCCGCTTTCGGATAATTCTTTAACAAGATCAAAGAAAGCATTGTAAGAAAGATTTAGCTGATCTGCAATTTTCTTGAAAGGCTCTTTGATGATTTGGATATCGTTTTGCAATGCTTTGATAATTGCTATGTGCTGGGGTGTAAGTTCCAAGTTTTTATAGACAGCTTTCTTTACCTTTTCTTTTTTGCATTGTGTGCCGGTTGTGTCCATTTTTACCGATATTTTAAACATTTTAAGCGTCGGAAGAATAATAAAATTTTCTATACCTGCTTTTTTTGCCAGCAATTCTACGGTTTTTTCCAATCCCAATTTGCTTTCGGGAGGTACGGCCAGGGTAAACCAGATATTAAACTCGTGGTCGCGTAGATAATTGTGGCTTATACCCGGATGGGTATTGATAAGCGCAGCGACTTTGTCGACATTGTTTTGCGGAACCTTAAAAGCAACCAATGAGGAAGCGTACCCCAGTCTTTTTGTGTCAAATATGGCAGAGGTTTGCCGAATAATTTTTTGTTCTTTCAGCTTTTGTACAAGGGAGATAATGTCATCTTCCGCAGCATTCAGTTCATCTGCTAAAATCCTGAAAGGACGTGGGGCAAGAGGAAAGGCATCTTGCATTTTATAAAGTAACTCATTTTGCATTCGGGAACCTTTAATAATAAAAATGATATTTAATTGTATTGAATTATAGAATGTTTTGGCTTGATGTGCATCAAATGTGTGGATCCTTTGAAGTTCATGGTTTGTGAAGCATCCTTTTATTGAAGTAATTGTTTCTTTCTGAGAAAAAATTTGTTATATTATTGCAACAATACATGAAAGGATACAGAATGGCTTTTTTCCCTATCTATATAGATATGCAGCCGCTTAAAATATTAGTGGTGGGAGGAGGAGCGATAGCTGCCGATAAATTAGAAAAACTTGTAGAATTTTCTAAGGATATTGCCGTGATTGCCGAGAAGACAAATTCCAAAACGGATGATTTAATCAAAGAATACGGTTTGACGTTGCATCAAAGAAAATATAAAGAAGGTGATATACAGGGATTTGATATGGTTGTTGTTGCAACGGATACCGTTGATCTTCATCGTGCGATCTATCAAGAATCAAGAGGTGCGAGAATACTGGTTAACAGCGTAGACAATACAGCCTATTGCGATTTTATCTTTCCTTCCTATATTAAACAGGGAGATTTAACAGTCTCTTTTTCAACCGGCGGGGCTTCGCCTGCATTTGCCAGGCGGTTGCGAAACTACTTTTTAAACAAGATTCCAAATAACGTCGGCGAGTTTTTGGAAAACATGAAATCTTTACGCACACAGATACCTAAGGGCAAAGAGCGGATGCAGAAATTTGATGCGATGGCGAAAGAATTTATAGAAAAAAACTTTAAGTCTTGACGTGAGTCAACCGGATTAAAAAAAAAGCTGACTATAATGCAGTAAATTAAACTATAGGAGACAATAATGGAAACAATCAATAAACCAAACAATGCGGAAGAATTTATGCCTCAGGGAGCTACGGTCCCTTTTTTTAAATATCAAATGGGAGAAGATCAAATTATCGAATTTGATACTTCAAGATGCGGACCGCCAGAGCCTATGGTGAACGCCATGATAGGTCTTAAAATGGTGGATGAGCACACTAAACTTTTGATGATTAATCATAAAAAACCAATGGGTTTATTGGAAAAAGTTCAGCAAAATTTTAATCTTGAAGAGACTGATACGGAAGATGGGAATGTGCAACTTTTGTTCTCTCATAAAGCAGGAGAAAGCGAAAAAGCAAAGTTTAACGATAGCGCTTGCCAAGGTTGATAGTGTAAATGTTTAGTATATCCAAAGAGTATGCCCCGCCGTTTGAAATGATTACCCCATTTTTTAAAATAGGGGTGCTTTTTTACTTAGCAGGAGTTATTTTTTTGCTTTTTTTAGATCCAGGCAGCTCCTATTCAGATATGAATATTATTGGATGGACGCATTGGTTTTTGTTAGGTTTTATTATGATGATCATTTTTGGGGCAATGGCACAATTGGTGCCCGTAGTCGTAGAAGTGGGGCATTTTTCTGTGGATCTCTATCTTGTGATTTGGCCGCTTTTAATGGCAGGAACAATTATTATGAGCACAGGATTTATTTTCTTACCCGCCGTGTTGCCGTATGGCGGATTGCTGGTGCTTACTGCCATGATCATTTTTCTTTATGATACAAGCATGACGCTCAGACGAGTGGAGCACATTTCCTTGACGGTTAAAACCGTGGCGGTTGCAAATCTTTTTTTACTCTCAGGCATTGTGACAGGTTTTGTTATGTCTTTGGCTATAGGAGAAGGAATAGGGGTAGATGTAAATAAATGGCTGGGTGTTCACGCCGTGCTGGTGTTGGGCGGGTATGTGACTTTGACCATCATGGGGCTATCGCTTATATTATTGCCCATGTTCGGACTTTCTCATGGCTTTGACGAAACCCCCATCAATCGCGCATTCAAGCTGATGATTGCCGGAGTGTTGGGCTACTTTTTTTCATCGCTCTTTGGAATCAGCTGGGGAAATATTTTATTTCTTCTTGTAATGTTTGCCTCGGTGAGTTTTTATCTGCAGCAGATCATCATTATTTACAAAACAAGAGCACGAAAGGAAAATGATATCTGGGCCAAATCTATGTTCTTCGGATATGGTTCTCTTTTTTTTGCTTTGATTTTGGGAATACTGTGGCTTTTTATAGACGCCCAGAAATTGCTGCTTGGTTCGGCATGGTTTTTGATCATGGGCTTTTTTACTTTTTTGATCAACGGACATCTTTATAAGATCATTCCTTTTCTGGTGTGGTTTAAACGCTACAGTCCCTTGGTCGGCAAAGAAAGAGTTCCCATGCTGCATGAAATGTATCCCAAAAGAGAAGCAGAGTATGAATTTATTTTTTCTGCAGCGGGTGTAACAATTGCAGGTATGGGAATTTTGTTTGGGAGCGCCACACTTTTTAAGGCAGGGGTATCGTTTTTAATTATAGGTGCCGGGTTTATGTTTTATAGCGTGGCATGGATGATAAATTATGGAAAAAATAAGGAGTAAACAATGTGCAATATAACGAAAGAACAGGTTTATGAAGCAATCAGTACGGTTATAGATCCCGAAGTTGGTTTTAACCTTGTCGAGATGGGACTTATCTATGATGCAATCATTGAAGAGTCTTGCAACATTAGAGTGGTAATGACTCTCTCAACACGAGGATGTCCTCTGCATCAAATGATTACACAGTGGGTACGTGAAGCAGTGGAGCGTCTTGAAGGTGTAGGTGTTGTTGAAGTGGATGTAGTTTGGGAACCTGCTTGGAATATTTCAATGGCTGACGATAACGTTAAAGCTGCATTGGGCGGTGGCACTGCGATGTGGTAATTCTTTGATGCCTCCTCCTACCGGGCCGCGTCAAAGATTCTAAAGCAAAAAAGGCAAAAAATGCAACAACAATATACCAGTCTCAAAGAGCATTACAAATTTTCACAGGAAGATAATGAATTGCTGCTGCAGCTAAAACCCAGAATGGAAGCATTATCTGAAGAGTTTATTGACGGGTTTTATGACTACATATGGGGATTTGGAGCAACAGCCTCTTTTTTAAAAAATAAACAAATTATTGCCTATCATCGCGAAAAAATCAAAGAGTGGTTTGTAAATCTTTTTTGCGGACAGTACGACATGACCTATTTTATGTATTTGTACAAGATAGGAGAGGTGCACGTAAGGATCGGATTGCCGACACATTATGTAAATGCTGCGTTTACGTTCGTCCGAACATTTATTTTAAAAAATATTGAAAATAACTTTTCAGAAAAAGAACATCACACCAAAGAAATCCTGGCGGTTGAAAAAATTATTGATATGAATCTGGATGTGCTTACCAGTTCTTACAGAGAAGAAGAATTGAGCAAGTTTTTATCGATGTCAAAATTTGAAAAAACCATTTTGTCCGGATTAAAAAAATTTACATCCTATATCAATTTTCTTCTTGCAGGTGCATTGGCGTTGGTCGCTTTTTTTGCCATAGGCCTATTTTCTTATGATATTTATCTATTGTTTTTTACTGATATAGGGATGGAAAAAGGTATTCTTACAGTACTGGGAAGCTTGCTTGTTTTATGGGCAGCGATAGAGCTGATTCATGAAGAGATCAAGCATTTGCAAGGCCAGGGGTTTGCGATAGGGGCTTTTATTATGCTAGCGATGGCCGCGCTTATCCGAAAAGTTCTAATCTACTCTTTATCTACTGAAAAAAGCACAGAACTTTTAATTATAGGATCAGTCATCGTAGGCCTGGCAGTTGCTTATTGGCTTGTAGGAGTAAAGACAAAAAACTCTTCGGATATTTAAATAATATATTTATCTTAATATCGCGGACAGTATCCTATATTTTAGCTGTTGGGTTAAAATAA
>JAJPEU010000003.1 GCA_021166685.1 Sulfurovum sp.
CACTCTCACTCTCTCAACCCACTCGGTTAAGGTCTCTGTGTTTGTGGACGCGTATTATAGCACCGGATAAGATTCTTGTCAAGGGTTTTTTGGAAAATGTTTGGAAATTGTTTGATTTTTTTTGTTTACTTACATTAAATAATATATAAATTATATATACTTTTCTTATTTTAAGTTATTTTCATATAGCATTGCCATAATATCTATAAAGGATCTTAATGAAAACAATCATTTTTTTATCTTGTATTTTCTTCTTTGGATGCTCCTATTATGAGCCTAAAGTTGATAATGCTGCCAATAATAATAAAATAACAATCGAAGAAAAGATTCAAGCAAATATATCTGAAGCACAAAAAGCAAAAGAAGAGTATGAAACTCTTAGAAGAAAGCGCGATCAGGGATAATCGTTTTGTATATTAACCTTAGATTAATCTAGCTTCACTATACTAGCAAAAATTATAATAAAGGATTACAATGGCTTTATATAACAGAAATTATACTCATGCTACAGCGGAGTCTGGCTACATTCGAGAAAGTGCCTCTGTTGATTTCATAAAAAAAACATATCAACTTTTGGCCGCCAGCATGATTGCGGCAGCTGCGGGGGCTTATGCTACAATGCCTTACGCTGAAACTATTATGCAATACAAATGGTTCATTTTTGGATTTGAACTTTTGATGCTTTTTTTTGGATTAGGTATGACTAGAAACAAGCCGGGCTTGAATTTGGCTGCGCTTTTTATCTTTACTTTCGCTACTGGCGTTTCATTGGTGCCTCTATTGGCTTTCTTGGTAGGAGCAGGCAATGGCGCGGTAATAGGTAACGCTTTTTTGATGACTTCTGTTCTTTTTGGTTCACTCAGTCTTTTTGCCATCAACAGCAAAACAGACTTTTCTAGCTGGGGAAAACCTCTTTTTATCACTTTGATTGTTGTTATTATTGCATCGCTTATCAATATGTTTGTTCTGAACAGTCCGGTGATGCATCTTGTCATTAGTGCAGGGGTTCTTCTTTTGTTTGGCATTTTCACCATTTATGATACACAAAATATTGCCAACGGAGCGTATGATTCACCCGTAGATGCTGCAGTATCGCTTTATTTGGATTTCTTGAATATGTTTACTGCTCTACTCCAAATTCTTGGTATTTTTGGTAATGATGAGTGATGAAGAATGCACAAATAAGCTTGAGCGTCTCATAGATGCCAATCTTAATCGTCTCAAGGAAGGCATACGTGTTATCGAAGATATCAACAGATATATCTATGACAACGCCCTCCTTGCTTCTTCACTAAAATCACTTCGGCATAAATTTCAATCTGCTTACGATCAAGATCGTTTACGGCACAGAGATATAGAAAATGACGTACAAAAAGAGAGTGTTCCCAGTGAGCTTGTGCGTTACAACATCAATGATTTAACAATAGCAAACTTCTCAAGAGCAGAAGAGTCGGCAAGGGTGCTTGAAGAGAGCTTTAAGCTTATAGATCCTTTGCATTCTAAACTTTTTAAAGAGATCCGTTATACACTTTATGCGCTTGAAAAAGAGTTCTTTATGCAAAATAACGCGAAGTAGCATCAACAAAGAGCACTTCAAACTCTAAATAGTCTAGAGGATAGTTTTTTATTAAGTTTTTAACTTGTTTGTATGTTAATTTTTTTTCTCCGCCGCTTACTCCGCTTTTTTTAATATAGTTTAACATTTCGTAAACAGACTCGAAGTGCAATTTATAGGCATGTGTTTCATATAGTGCATTATAGTATTTGTCAATGCTCTGCTTTAGTTGATCTTCCGTGTAAATGGGGGAATGAATTTTTGCTGCCCGATGTAAGGTCTTAAATGTAGAAGAGGTAAAAATTGCAAAATATGCTTTTTTTGCTTTTTTTGAAATCCAAGAAAAGGTAAAATCCAAATCTTGACTCCACTGCAATGCCGAAGAAGATATAATCAGCGCTTCTGCTTGCGTATCAAAGGACGCATAGGCTTCAGCGGCATTAAAATCTGTAGAGATTTTTTCCACCGCGTTGCCGGAAGGATGTATTTCAAGCATCTCCTTTGATAAATCTACAGCAATAAAATGATCAAAAAATATATAATTTTTTTGTATATTTTTATAGATTTCACCGCTTCCACAACCAATATCAATAATAGCAGGATATTTTTTTATGCAAAGATGCGCCACCAACTGTTTGGCGACCTCGGATTGAATAATATTATGCCTATCATACTCTTTGGCAAATCGAGAAAATTCTTTAATGATTTTTGATTTATTTTTTTGTGTTGTATGCACTCTTCTCACCACTTTCATCAAACTTCATTGCTGCTTCAAGCTTTTTTGGGTATAATCGCCGATATTATACCCAAATTATTTTGGGCTATTGAATAATGCAAAAACAGTCAAAAAGAGGAATAAATGACATCAACACTTTTAATTGCACAAATTATATTGGCAATTGGTATTACTATTATCGTATTGTTGCAAAAAAGTTCAAGCATAGGACTGGGTGCATATAGCGGCAGCAATGAATCCGTATTTGGAGCGAAAGGGCCTACAGGATTTCTTGCCAAACTCACATTTGTTCTCGCTTTTCTTTTTATCATAAACACGCTTGCTCTTGGGTATCTTTATACAAGCGCGAACACTAGTTCTGTTGTAGACACCATTGTGCCTGCAAATAATGCAGCCATTCCTGCTTCTCCGGCAAATTCAACCCCGACAGAACCTGTTGCTCCCCCTGCTCCAAAAAACAATTAAAACCGTAGCTCTACCCTCAAGAAAAATCTTAACGGCAGAGCTTCAATTACCCTTACGTGAATCTCATCTTATATGAAGTACATAAAGGGTAAAATTTCTTTTAAAGTTATACGAAAATCCTTTCTTGGGCGCATTTGGAATAAAACTTTTAAGAATGGAAAGATACGGATTTATCTGTGTTGTATAAGAATTTATTTATAGGAGATAATTATGCTGAATGAAATTTTCAATCACACAAAAGAGAGTATGGAAAAAAGTATCGATGCACTCAGAAGAGATTTTACTACTCTTAGAACAGGAAAAGTAACCACCTCAATTGTAGATCATATCAAAGTAGATTATTATGGTACCCCGACTGCTTTAACTCAGGCAGGGAACGTAATCGCAACAGATGCAACCACTATCACTATCACACCATGGGAAAAAAATCTTGTAAACAAAATCGAAAAAGCCATTCAAGAAGCTAATATCGGCGTAAATCCGAATAATGACGGGAGTGTCATTAAACTATTTTTCCCTCCAATGACAGTAGAGCAAAGACAAAATATTGTAAAACAAGCCAAAGCAATGAGCGAAAAAGCCAAAGTGGCGATAAGAAATATCAGAAAAGAGAGCAATGACCAGGTTAAAAAGCTTGAAAAAGAAAAAGCAGTCAGCGAGGATGAAATAAAAAAGGGCCTTGATGAAATACAAAAAATTACTGACGGATATATCATAAAGGTAGACGAGGCTCTTAAAGTAAAAGAAGCTGACATCCTAAAAGTATAATGGAGACTCGCATGAATGTTGAACAGATATATAAAGATGCGGGTGCTCTTTTAGAGGGGCATTTTGTACTCTCAAGCGGCAACCACTCCAACCGATACCTACAAAGTGCGAAAGTTCTAGAGGATACCAAAAGGGCGGCTCTTCTTGCTAAAGCGCTAGCAGAACAAATCAGAAATTCAGGTATTCAAATAGAAACGGTTTGTGCGCCAGCACTTGGCGGTGTGCTCGCCGGATATGAGTTGGCGCGCGCCCTTGAAGTTAGAAGTATTTTTGTCGAGCGAAAAGAAGGGCAAATGGAACTTCGCCGAGGTTTTGAAGTGCACAAAGGGGAAAAAGTACTCATTTGCGAAGATATCATTACAACCGGAGGCTCCGCCATGGAAGCTGCAAAAATCATAGAAGCGCTTGGCGCAGAAGTGGTTGGCTTTGCCGCATTAGCCAATAGGGGCTTTTGTCAAAGAGAGGGAACGAACAATTTATCAAAACCAGAATGCAAACTCTCCAAAGGATTCCCATTTTTTGCTTTGGCTGATTTTGAATTTGAAATGTATACACCAGAAGAGTGCCCGCTTTGCAAACAAGGAAGCAAAGCAATCAAGCCTGGCAGCAGAAACTAATTTTGCTTCCTGCCTCTTAGCTAGCCTATATTTCTCCATACTATAGCGCATAATTCTATATCTATATCCGCTTTGCGTGGCTTTAGTGCTACGATTTCAATCCTGTACCGATCGATATGGTACTTTTCATTAAGTGCATCTGCTTTATCTTCAAATTCTCTTTCTAGCGCATTTATCTCTTCTTTTATCAATTCTGCACGCTCATGGGCCGACTTCATCTCTCCTCTCTCTTTGAATATTTTGCTTCCCTTGCTTACCGCGCGGCCAATCTTTGCTGAACTTGAACGGCCAAAAAGTGCTCCCAGTACGGCGATGCCGGCCTCTATCATTGAGCCGGCAGAGTCAGAGGACTCTCTTTCAATACGTTCGTTTGCCCTAAAAAGTTTCTCTTGTAGTACTTTTTCTTTGGCTGCATAGTGTATTTTGAGCTTTTCTATCTCTGCTTCTTTTTGTGCCTGCAAACTATCGTGTACACGAACGAGAAAATCTGATTTGGATTCATGAACCTTGGATTCCATCATCAGTGCGGTACACCGATAAAGTTCTAGATTTTGCTCCCTATAAAGCGTCTCTTTGAGTTCGCGTATAGCCTGCTTTAGACCTTTATCTTTCAGGATAATATCAGGCAATGACGCAAATTTTGCTCCACCGGGCGGCATATGTGGAAATTTTTCAAAATGATTTTTATCGTTAGCCTCATTCCAGGCAAGTCGCTGCAAAGAAGCGTTTAGAGGCAATGACAAATGCAATATTCTTTCTTGATCTATGCCTCGTGCCTGTTGGACAAAATGTACTTTTGCTATGGCGCCAAGCGTTGGGCGGTAACGATACGACTGCAAGATATCCGGCTCATAAAACTGATGGATGGATGGATCGATATTTTGATAATTTTCAAATACGGTGTCTTTTGCAGTAGCGGACAGCAAATGGTCTATACCCAAGGGGGTTTGTTGTTTTTGTGTCTCCATGACCCTGGAAATTTCTTCTCTGCTAAGGGGTCCCTTAAGATAACTCATCACCCAGCGCGTTTCAAAGAGCCTAATATCGTCCAAATGGGCACTTTTAAGAAAAAATGTTCTTTTTGGCAAATTGGCTAAAAGTTGCCTAATTGCATCCCTATCGAAACTAGAGCCTACTTTACCGCCAAGTCCGTCAATGACTCTGTCTATATCTTGAGCCGTTTGCAATCTCCCCACAAACCATGTGCCTATATTGGAGAGCCCCTTGTAGTCCAAGTCCACAGGGTTTTGTGTACTCAGTACTACACCTATACCAAATGCCCTTGCTTGTTTAAGCAAAAGAAGCATCGGTTCTTTACTCGGCGGATTTTTTGTGGGAGGGAAAAAACCAAATATTTCATCCATATAGAGCAATGTTTTAAGTGCCGATGTGCCGCTTTGCCTACGCATCCATGCAATATACTTATTTAGCAATAAAGTTACAAAAAACATACGCTCATTGTCGTTTAGGTGTGAAATTGAAAAAATAGCTATTTTCGCTTTGCCGTTTTCATCATAAAGCAGTTTTTGAATATCCATACTGTCACCCTGAAGCCATACCGAAAAGCCGGGAGAAGCAAGCAGTGCATTAAATTTTGTTGCTAACTTAAAACGCTCTGGTTGCGGATAAAAATCATCCAGGGGAAGGATGCCTATCTTTTTGAAGGGGGGGTTGATAATTTTTGTTATCATCCCCTCGATAGACAAACTTTCTCCTGCTATCCACCCCTGTGAAATGATTTGTGCCAAAAGAATGTACTCTTTAGACTCCATAGGGTCGGCTTCTATTCCAATTAAAGAGAGCAGACTGGTTGTTGTGCTTTTTAGATATGAGGCAAACGTATCGGCTTCTTCTATGATCTGAATAGGAGGCGCATCCATGGTTCCCATGACATTGATACACACTCCGGCTGTATTTCCCGGAGTGTAAATTGTTTTTTTAATATTTTGAAATTTTTGAACACGCTCTGCAGACTGTCCCCAGCTTTCCATACCCTCCTTCCATGCGTTAGCTGTCTTTTGCGCATACTCCAAAGGGTTCGTTTCTTTAGATTTAGCTTCATCCGCTGTCCATACCTTAAAATTTTGTACAGAAAATTCAGAGTCGGTCAGACACAGGTTGCCCATGTCTCCTTTTGGATCGATAACGATCGAAGGTATATTATCCATTGCGGCTTCTTCGATAAGACCTACACCCAGGCCTGTTTTTCCTGAGCCCGTCATTCCTATAATTGCCGCATGTGTAGTAAAATCTTTGTTCTTAAGAAGCGTTAAAACATCCGTTGTCTCCATTAACGTCTTGTCAACATCTTTACCCAGATAAAATAAACCTAATTTTTCATATATTTCCTTCACACATTACTCCTTTTTCTGATAACAAATTATTGTAACCAATTTTAAAAAGGAGCGTGCTTATCTTTTGATTATTTTACCTCAGAATTTGACAAATCCGATGGGGATGTTTCGGAAGCCTGTTCTTGCTCCTGTGCTTGGACCGCCTGTTTATTTTGCTCCGGCTCAGATATACCTTGAGCCATAAAAGTTATAGGATCCTTGCCTTTTTCTTCTATTAAAACCAATACTTTACTTTTGTCTTTACTGCGGTATACATCAAACAGTTCGACATGCGGTATTACCACATCAATCTCCACATTGTCTTCAGAGTCCAGGGGCAGATCATAGCCGTTGCCCTCTACCCGCAACAGAGCATGCTGATCTTTTGAAACAACCCAACATACTTTTGCCGCAGGAAGCGCATAAATGGAATTTTTGGTATTTTCAATGCAAAGCCTGAAAAATTCATCTTTTTTTATATCCAATTTTCCGTCTGAATTTAAAATATCCAGATAAAGCACCTCGGTCGTCTTCGCTGCTTTCCTTGCTTTTTCTAAAGACTCAAAAAGGTGATGATTGGATTGGCGCAGCATCTCTACCCCGCTGTATAGGGCAGGAAGCATGATGCCTAGTAACGCTATAGCAATAAGCACCTCCAGCAAGGTAAAGGCTTTTCTTGACAGCATATCTCTTTAGCCGTCCATCAGTCCGACACGTATAGCTTCTTCATAGCTTGTTTCACCTGCCACAAGCATCTCTTTGAGTTTATCTGAAATGGTTTGCATGCCGCGCTTTTTCATTGCTTCTCGTATTTGATGGTCATTGAATCCCTCTTTCATCATCTCTCGGACCTGCTCATCAATAATGAAAAGTTCTCCTATGGCTTGCCGTCCTTTGTAGCCTGTAAAATCGCATGCCTTGCATCCCGAAGCATAAAAATACATACCTTCCGAGGGCACATCTATTTCTTTTGCAACATCAAGGGGAAGCGGTCCTTCTTGTTTGCAGTGCACGCACAGTTTCCTAGTCAATCGCTGAGCCAGCACCCCCAAAAGTGTCGAAGAAATAAGAAAATTTTCTATACCCATGTCCATAAGACGGCTCAAAGAAGATGTGGAGTCATTGGTATGCAATGTAGAAAGCAGCAAGTGGCCCGTCAATGCCGAACGCAATGCAATATCTGCCGTTTCGTTATCCCTGATCTCCCCGACCATGATAATATCAGGATCTTGACGCAAAATAGATCTAAGTCCCGCTGCAAACGTCAGCCCTACTTTTGAATTTACCTGAATTTGACTAATGTTGTTTGCATTATATTCCACAGGATCTTCTACGGTAATAATATTTTTATCAGGCGTAGCAATGTGCTGCAAACAGGCATGCAGTGTTGTTGACTTTCCGCTTCCGGTTGGCCCCGTGACAAGCATCATTCCATGGGCATGGTTAAGCAGTTTATAGAGTTCTTTGGTAATAGTCTCCGAAAAACCCAAATCTCTTAATGTGGGGATATGTTCGCTTTGACTTAATATCCTCATTACCACTCTTTCGCCGTAATAAGTTGGCAATATGGATACCCTCACATCTATGCTTTTTCCGGAGATGCTCAACTGTGTTCGTCCGTCTTGCGGCACACGTTTTTCTGAAATATCAAGACTTGAGATGACTTTAATTCTATTGATAACCAGATTGACGATCTGTTTTTCAAGATCAAGATGTTTTTTAAGCGCACCGTCGATACGAAAACGCACTTCTCCTTTGCGCTCTGCACTTTCAATGTGAATATCACTCGATCCTTTTTGGATAGCCTGAAAAAAAAGCGAATTAACCAGCTTGATAATAGGGGCGGACTCTTCGCTTGAAAGCAAATCTTGCGAATTGCGTATAAATTCCAAAAGATCTGATTCGATCTCTATCAGTTCGTCTGACGTTGTACTCATTGCTTCAAAATCAGAACCGGTTTGAATTTCTAAAAATTTATTTTTTAATCTATCAAAGCTCTCTTCATCAACCAGCACAACAGGATAGTCCAAAGAAAGCTGCGAGAGATAATTAAGAGCGTGAGGCAACGTCGGCTCCTCGACAATGCACATTTTTTTGCCGTCAACCACACTAAAGAGCAATGAGTGTTTCACTGCAAGCTTATGATTGATCTCCTCTTCCCAGAGAGGATCAAGATTGACATCCTGCAGACGAGAAAACTGCATGCTTATTTTCCTTCTTCCAATATACTGAGATTGCTTTTTGGAGCAGTGTTGACTGCCTGGCTCGCAGATGTTTCGCTAGATACACTGGCTGCATATCCGCTTTTTTTCTCCAAACCTTGTCTTACAATCGTATTATATCTCTCCTGTACGCCCTCAAGTTCCGTCAATGCCTCCCTGAGATACTGCAGATCTCCGCTTTTTCTTACGATATAGGGGGTAAGGTAGATCACTACATTGGTTTGTGTTTGAGCTTCCCCTCTGGAGACAAACAGTTTTCCCAAAAGGGGGATATCTCCAAGAAACGGTACCTTGGTAAGGGTGTCTCCTCCGCCATTTTTCATCATTCCGCCCAAGATGATTGTCTCTCCGTTGTCAACAATGGCGTTGGTGGTTACTTTTCGTTTGGTCGTAGTGGGTCTATCAGCAGCTGCGCTGGATCCTGGCAAAATATCTTCGACTTCAGCTTCCACTTCAAGGGTAACTTGATTATTGCTCGAAAGTCTTGGTTTGACTTTGAGCGTAATGCCGATATCTTCTCTTGAATAGCTGTTAATGATGTTGCCCTGTGCCTGTGTAGACTGCTGGGCTTGCGTCAAGATAGACTGGGTCTGCCCCACTTCGATAACAGCCTCTTTGTTATTGGTGCATAGCACAGAGGGTTCGCTGAGGATATGGGCTGCGCCGTTTTGCTTGAGAAGATCAAGCTGTGCTCCCAACGCAAAAACTTCAGAAATTCCTTCATCGAAAGAAAAAGCCTGGTCATTAGTTGTCACAATATTATCGCCAACATAAGATGTGGTTTGAGTATTTAAAAAGCCCAGAAGTGAATCAGAGACCATTAAAGAGGAAGCCCCTGTATTGGCAGCAGCTGAAAATAATCCGTTTGAGGTGATCTTGCCGCCTTCAAATCCGTATTTAAGTCCTATCTGTTCAGCAAGCTCAGTATTGATCTCCACTATGCGGGCTTTGACATACACCTGTACCTTTGGAATATCTATCGCCTGTACAGTGGCTCTAATATTTTTGAACTGCTCAGCTGTGGCAAGAACTATCAGGGTGTTTCTTTCAATGTCTGAAACCACCAACGCTTTTTTGGGCGGCTGTGCCCCTTTTGCCGGCTCTTTGATGGTTTCATCATTCATCTGCGCAATCAATTTGCTTAAGATGCTCTCCATCTCTTCTACGTTTGAGTTCTTTAAAGGAATAACGTACATCTGCTGTGTGGTGCTTTCCCCCTTAGTGTCAAGCTGTTTGATATATTTGATCATCCTGTTGTTATTGTCTGTTTTTCCCACAAGGATGATCGAATTGGTTGCATCATCCTTAAATATATCAACCTGTTCGCTTTCTATCGTCTGATGGAAAAGTTTCTTTGACATATTTTGAACGTTAGGAAAAACATCTTTGACATTGGAGTTGTTCAGCTTGACCACCACCGATCTCTTTTCGCCTTTTTGTTCGATAGCGTTGATAACTTTGCTTACCGAACGCAATACCCTTGGCGTTTCAGTGATTGCCAATACGTTATTTTCTTTGAAGGCAATCACTTTGGCGCTTTTACTCAAAAGGGGCTGGATCTTGGCGCGGACAACGGCAGAATCAGAATTTTTAAGCGGAAACATGACCGTTCTCATCGTATCACCTTCAACGCTGCTGCTCACCGGCACCCCCTGACCTGCGGCATCATTGCTTTTGACAACTTTATAATACTCGCCTTGATCAATCAAGGTTGCTCCTTTGCCTTCAAGAATAGAATTGGCCAAAGAGAATAAAGAACTTTTTTTGATAGGTGTGGTTGAAACAAAATTGATCATTCCTTTAGGTTCCTCTTCTATCAAAATATTTTTTTGGGTAATTTTTGATACCATCTCTATAAAGTCTTTGACACTGAGATTGCGAAAATTGACATCAACGGTCTCTTCTTCCGCCCAAAGACCCATTGACAATAAAAACAATAGAATAAATATGCCCGATTTTCCCGATTTAATTAATTTCATATTCCAGCTCCATTTCTTTCTCATCTCTTTCTATTACCAAGGTAAGGTTATTGATATTTTCAATGTTCTTATACAGATCAAACGCCGCATTATAGCTGTTTAACTCTTGGCCGTTAATGGCTTTGATCACATCCCCTTTTTGGACACCCAATTTCTCAAAATGACTTCCTTTACGTACAAAAGTTATCTTAAACCCTTGAAGCATATTTCCCTTTTTCACCTCAACAATACCTATATTTTTATAAATATCGTCTATATTTTTTACATAATGGCCCACAAGAGATTTATCTACCATTTTATAATCTCCTCCATCCATCACATCTCCTTTTGGTTCGGACGATGTTGGGCTTCCGGCAGAAACGGCATCCAAAGAGGTGCTGATTTCACCAATGCTGTTTTGTGCGCTTTTACTTTTCAGTAAAGGCACCTGATAGGTTTTGCCGGCCTTGCCAAATATTGCAAAATCATTGCCCGCCCCCTCTAAGATAAAACCGTTGATTGCATCTCCTCTGGCAAGCACCTTGCTTTTATTTTGATATACGACCGTTACTACGGTAACATCTGAAGCGTTATAGATTCCCAAAAGCTGTATGTCGCTGATTGTGCCCTGCGGCCTGAGGGAAGAGGGTTTATTTTGGGATTCTGCAAGCGTTTCACCAGGTGTAAGTTTTACCCTGTAGTAAAGCGGCCTAGGATCCTCTTTTTGGCTCTGCTCAAGGCCGCCGGAAGGAAGCCATGTGAGCGTAACGGCAAACCATGCCGACTTAATACTGAGCAAAAGCACCATCATCACAACAGTCTGCCTAAAAATTTTAGGCTTAAAAAGATGTTTCATAGTACCATCCTTTTTCATTTTGGCGAAGCCGCGTTTGTATCGCTTGGATATTTTTAGCCTCGATCAAATCAAGGTGCAGTTTACGTTCCTTGAGATTTACATCTCCTTCTACAGCGCCAAAATCACAATTTGCATCCAAAGAGACTTTAAAGAGAGAAAGCAGAGTATGCCTGAACGTCAAAACCTTTATATGCTCGGGGGCTGTCTCCTTCAAAGACTTATCGAGTAAAACATTTTGGATTTTTATCTCCGAAGAAAAAAGCAACGTGAACAGTTTCATTTTCTCAATGGTTGCAATATCAATACCCTTGATGGAAACGGTCGGATGATAAACATCCAGCGAAAACCATCCCTCTTTTATGGTTTCGCCGTTAATGCGAATGTCTTTTTTTGCAAGTATCTCCTCTAGCTTGTAGTATAGTTCTTTTTTGGGCATAAACACCGTTGTGCCAAGCCAGATTAGTGCCGCTCCAAGAAATATCTTCTTTACCATTTGCATCTAAGCTCCACACGATACATCGAATCGGATTTATTGATTGATAACATTTCTATTTCTATGGCAAGGTTTGAGATCTTGGTGACAAGCTTATTGAGTTCTGCTGCAGTTAAATTATCATAACCGGCAGTAAGTTTTTTTCCCGTTTTGCTCCATTTCACTTTGGATTGGGGAATCACTGTTTGCAGCTGATCTATTTTTGAAGCGATATTTTTGTCACCCCATATTTTTTGAAAAGCCACGATCTCTCTAAATTCATCAACAGAACGTTTTATACTGCTTATCTCCTCTGTTTGCCTAGAAAACTGCTGATGTTTATAAAAATATGCCCCGCACATCATACAAAACGCTATCGCGACAATGAGTTCATTTTGATATTTCTTCATACCTATAGAGCCCCCTCTATATCCACATCGGTACTTTTTGCGGCTACGGATGCATTCAGCTGTTCTTTTTTTGCCAATTCCTGTAATTGCTTTGCGGCCCTGTCATCCTTGCAAACAAATCGTGCCTTAAAGCTTTTCTCACTTATTTCCAAAGAAGAAAGCGCCACACCCCTAAAAATCATCGCTGAAAGTGTTTTGAGAGCTTCTCTTTTTTTTCTTTCTTTGGCATCGATGGCTTTATATTTTGCAGCAATGCTCTCTCTGGCATACTTGCTTTGCAGCGACGGATGCGCAGCAAGTAACCTTTCTAACTCTTGATGCTGCTGTTGCGAAGCTTGACCGTACCGTATCCCCTCAACAAGATACATCATTGCGAAAATCATTAAAATACCGGCAAAAACAACCGCCTGAGACAAACTCAAAATCGATCCATACGCATTGTGTAACGCTACGCCTCTGGAAGGGGCAAAATCTAAATCCGGCATGCCCGTCGAAGGCGCATCTCTTAATGCCGCCGCAGGAACGACCACGACAGTCTGATCGATTACCCCAAGTATTTCTTTCTCTCCAAGTGATACCGGAGCGTGAAGCATATCAAGCGCTTGCTGGGCAAAGTAAAGCTTGGAAACTTTCTCCGGCTTTATGCCTTTTGTACTCAAAAAATCCATAATTTTGTTGATATTGTAGGCGATAAATACCCATGTGTCTTTTTCTTTAAAAACAAAATATTCATGCACGAAATTCCTATCAAGCAAGCCTTCAAAAAGTGAAGGGGCTATTTTTTTTGCCTGGTACAGATATTTGATCGGCAATATTTCTTTTTTGAGTATGTAAAACTGCGGCGTCAACAGAAGATTGACACTTTTTGTCAGCGAAATGGGTTTCATGGCCACATGTACGAGAATTAACTCTTTTTTATTTGTTATGAAATTCAAAATATTTTATCTCTCCATGATTTTGCACAAAGGTAAATCCAAATTTTTTATTTTCATAGGGGAACTGAACTTCGCATCTTGCTTCATCCACAAATCCTTTATAAAAAAGCTTTTCATATTTTGCATATTCTCCGCCGTTATTTTGCACAAATGTCTGCAAATTTGTTTCGCCGGCAATCCAGTCTTTCTGAACCTGTACTATATCAAAACCGAAAAGCAAAGCGATAAGTTCCGCAGACAAATAATTGCCGTCAGCCTGCTTTGATTGCGTATCAAAAACAAAAAACTTTTCCCATGCAATATCATTCGCCTCGGCGTCATCTGCTTCGAATTGATATCTTGTCAAAATACGCTCAAATTGTTCGCGTGATATAATACCATTTTTTTGAAGAAGCCTGCTTTGCTCTTTTTGAACCCATTTTTTTTGCTCTCCTATCTCCTCAAGAAGCAGCTCCTGCAATCTTGCGGCATCTTTGATGCCATAGGTCTGAACAATCGTATCAAACACATGTTGTGCAGTCTCATAATGTATTTGCATGGTCTGATTGTTTTCAAATCCGAGCCAATTAATATTAATACCGTTTGCTAAAGGATCGCACTTGATTGTTACTGAAAATTCACCGTCTGGCGAGTTTAGAGGAATGGGGTAGGCATAAAGCAGATCCATGACTTCTTTTTTGTTTTTTCCAAGCTTTTTAAGTGTATCGCGCATGTCCACATAATAGAGATTGGCCTGAATCATTGCTCTTGTCTGTGCGGCGTCTGTTCTTGCTTTTTCAAGATAACCCAAAAGAATACCTACCAGTGCGATCATAACAGACAGCACAGAAAGGGTAATAATGAGTGCAAACCCTTTTCTGGTTCTGCATCGAATCGTTTTATCCATCTAAAAGCTCTATTGAAGTAGAATTTGTTGATTATTATATCTAATCAAACTAAGGATTATTCATGAAAAAAACGAAATATGATTTCAGAAAAGCTTTTACGCTCATTGAGCTACTTATTGTTATCGTTATTTTGGGCGGACTTGCCGCAGTGGTTGCGCCTGGACTGATGGATGCTGCAGATGAAGCCAAAAGAGATACCGTTTGCCTTAAAATGAATGACTTGAAAAAACGTTTTGACATGTTTAAACTTGATAACGGTGTTTATCCCGACACCGAAGAGGGCTTTGAAGCACTCCTGAGCAATCCGGACGCAGAAAAATATCCCAACTATCGCACGCAGCCCTACCTCAGAGAACTCCCAAAAGATGCGTGGAAAACCCCTTTTGTCTATATCAATAAAACAGATGATATCGAAATTATCAGCTACGGTTCTGACCGAAAAGAAGGGGGAGACGGCGGCAATAAAGATATACTCCTTAGCGAGTGCAGCCAATAGACATCTTTATGGCAAAAGATACACAATACCGTCAAGGCTTTACACTCATAGAACTTTTGGTGGTCATTATGATAGTTTCTTTGGTTTATTTTTTTGGATTAAGCGGCGTAGAAAAAATAAGTGCCAAGCCTCAACCGCTTACTCCGTTAAATCTCAAGTCAATACTTTTGCAAAACGATACCGCCTCAAAACGGATGACGCTTATGTGTCTTAATAAATGCCAAACATGTTATCTAAAGCGCCAAATGGACGGCTCTTTTGAGATATACGACAACAGTATAGACTTAACAGATACAAAAGTATATACCCTCAACAGCGGCAATGACCTTACTGCTGTTGAGTATGGGCGCTACCAAGATGATAAAATATGTCTACTTATTGATTTTTATCCCAATGGAAGCAGTACGCAATTGATCTTAAAACAACGAGACAAAGTTTATTTTCTTCCTGCTTTTTTCAAAGAACCCATAGAGACCAAAACAATTGAAGAGGCCAAAGAGATTTGGCTTGAAAATAGCAGGCTTCTGTCTGACAACGGAGATTTTTATTGAAACAGCTTCGCTCTGCTTTTACCCTTATAGAAGTTCTTGTATCAGTTTTGATTATTTCTGTTTCCATTATTTTCATACTGAAACTTCACAGCGACAATCATCTCGAAGCGGTTTATATCTCAGAAAGAAACAAACTCTCTTTGCAAGACTCGCTCTATTTGACTCCTTTCGTTTTACGGCACCACAAAGACACCAAAGATGCCTATTCGCTTTTGCAAAATGATTTTTACATAGAATCATCCAAAAGCAAAGAGATATTGAAAAAAAATAAAAGAGCTATTTTCATTCCTGAATCCAAAGAAACCCTTCCTTCCGAAGAAAAAGAATACAGCTATGCCGCAACATTTAATCAGATTTTACTCAAAGATGCATACTCGTCAAGCTATTTTCGATTTAGTTTTTAAACTTTACGCATTTTGATGAAAACAAAAAAAAGCAATAATCCCAAAATCATCAGCAAGAAATTTCCTAAAATATCGTGTGCCCAATAAAAATTGTCTCTCCCGCCTTCGCGCTGAACAAAATATACCACCATCAAAAGTCTCAAAACATTGACGGCGGTAAAGGACAAATACCCAATCAGCATCCAAATGATTTTATGCGATACGGCTGAGGGGTAAGCAAGGATCGAAGCAAACAAAAAAAGAATTGGGATCATACCGTTGCAGGCCTGCGTAATGACAATCTTATACTGCGGATTGATCCAAATATCGATGCCTTGAAGCTGTTGCGGCTGCAAAAACCATTCCAAAAGAAAGAGTGTAAACTGGGTTTGTATTTCATTGAACTTAACAGATATTTCCGTGGTAGGCGCATACAAAAACACAAACAGCAATACTAAAAAAAAGAAATAAAGAACAACAAATCGATTCATTGTCCGCACCGCGATACAAAAAAATTTATTGCGGATTTAAACAAACTTTTAGCGTAATGCATTCAATACACGACGGTCTTTTATGTGCAGATCCAACTGCGGATGAGGCATCGCAATACCGTTGGCACTAAGCGTATCGTAAATCAAAATAAGAAGTTCCGATTTTGTAGAAGGCTTGATCCCCTCGATCCAAACAAGAAGATCCAGCTCGATGAAACTTTCGCCGACTGCACGCATCCACACCGCCGGCCTTCTTCTTGGTATGTCTCTGAGTAATTTAATATTGCTTGCAAGCACTGCTTCCAAGATCAGCGATCTTACTTTTTTAACATTAGTACCGTAAGGAACCTTAAATGGTATATAAATCCTGCGTATGCGATCTTCAAAGGTAAGGTTGATCACCTGCCCATCGATTAGATCACTGTTGGGGACAATCATGTCAATATTATCAATGGTCCTCACTACGGTTGCCCTAAATCCTATATCAATCACTTTTCCCGTTAATGTTTCGTTGATACGAACATAATCCCCGATCTTAATATACTTTTCGCTCAGCAAAATCATTCCGGAAATCATACTTGAAACAATGCTTCTTAAAGCAAACCCGACCCCGATAGAAAGCGCACCGGCAATTACAGCCAAATTGGCCACGCTTAATCCGATACTGCTCATCGCAACAACAAATGCAATAAAAATAATGAAAGTTGAGCCCATGTTTGCCACAACTTTGATAGAAACGGCCCTCATGTCTTTGCGTTTTTTATGCAATTTTGTAAAGAGGGTAAAATAAATCTTTGCAACAAAAAATCCTAAAAGCAAAATGGCAAGCATTTTCAATATACTCAGGAAACTTATGGGTGTTTCATCAAGCACGACAAAGGGGGTGTGAATATAGGAAGAAAAGTTTTCATATGCTGTTAAAAGATTCTCTTTTAGTGTCAAAACATTATAATTGATAGAATCTTCGCTGCCCTTTGTCAACTTCTCAAGCTCTATAAGTTTGGCGTCGTAGAGTGTATTTTCCCCAGAAAACTGCTTAAGTATCAATCGAAATTCTTTTTCCTGCAAAAGTACGGCTTTAATATTTTTTTGCTGGAAATAATAAAGTCCTGTCAATAATCTTTTGTCTGCGAGTGCCCCAAGAACGCCATCACGCTCATTCTCTGTTTTTTTAAATGTGTCTGCAAGTTTTGGAGAAATAGTCTCCTGAGAAAGAAGCTCCCGCTCTTTTGAAAGATTCGCAGCGATAAGTTTTTTATTGAGGCGTTCTATCTCTTTTTGATTTTTCGCGATAGACACTTCATACGCCTGCAAATCAAACTTTATACGCGGTATAAGCATGGACAAAATTTTATCGCCCTCCAAGATAAACTGCTCATAGTTTTTGATAGATATACCATCATAGCGTTGCTTGAGTTTATAGTAGGCAAACTGAAGCTGATAGAGTCTCAGACTTTTATGCTGTAAATCAGAGATGCCCTCAATACGTTTTTTAAGGTAGGAAAGCTTCTCTTGAATAAACATCTGATTTGCTTCAAGTTTATTTTTCTCCTTGAGGGCGGAAGCGACAGTATCGAATAATTTTACATATTCATCATCTTTGATCTGTTCTTTTTCGATCAATGAGGTGCTGAGTGTTTGGACCGGCGGCTCTTTTACGATTAGTATTCGAAGTTTTTCGAGCAGTGTTTTTTCGCTTCGCAAACGTTCCTTGGATTCATCATCCATTGCCGTATCATAAGAAAGTTTCTCGGCCAACTGGTCATAATACGCAAGTGTATTTTCGCCTTCATATAAATTTGTATCTATCTGTACGCCCAGCAATGATAATGTCAAAAGGACTGCACCTACGATAATCTTCACTCTTTTCCTCTCCGCACTAAAATTTTTATATGTTGTACATTCTATATTTACACATTCACATTGTTATCATACCATTTTTTAAGCATACAAGAAACACCCTTCTTTTTTCAAAGAAAAAAATGATACCTATTTTGGATTACGAAATTTTTCTTTCCTGCTTGCTGTGCAGCATACAAAGCCAAGACAATCTAAAAAACCAAAGCAAAAAAAGTTATAATAACGACAATCAACAATAAGGATATTGGCTCAATGCTCTTTAAATATAGAGGTTTTGATAAAACAGGCAAAAAAGCCAAAGGCACAATAACTGCAAGCAGTACAGAAGAGGCTGCTCAAAAACTCCGCAATCAAAATATTTACTATGAATCATTGACGCCCGCAAAAGAATTTTCCTTTGAAGTGTTTTCAAAACGCCAAATGTCAGGAGAGCAGCTTAGCACTTTCTCCAAAGAGCTTTCTTCTTATCTCGGTTCAGGGATGACCATACTTACAGCTGTCAAATTGATGGAAAATCAACACGAAGAGGAAAAAAGATATCTCTCTTTTCTAAACTCCATTAAAACAATGATAGATGAAGGCAAATCTCTCTATCATGCGCTCAATACGCAAAAAGTCTATACTTTGCCTGAATTTTACCTGCAGAGTCTTAACGTTGCCGGACAAAGCGGGAAGATGGTCGAAGTGCTGATCAATATGGGAAATTTTTTCTCTGCCCAAAATAAAGTAAAAAAACAAGTTAAGGGAGCAATGGTTTATCCCTCTATTATCTTTACCGTAGCCATTGCGATGACTGCCTTTTTGATCACATTTGTCGTGCCTAAAATTACCAGTATTTTTGAAGATACCGATCAAGAGCTGCCGCCCATTACACAGTTTGTACTCCATATCAGTGATTTTTTAACTGCACATTATTTTGCTTTGGCGATAGGAATTGTTTTCATTGTTGCGATCTATAAACTAGCTTATGCAAAAAGTGAAGGTTTTCATACACTTATCGATACTTTATGGCTAAAGTCGCCCGTCATAAATACATTGATCCAAAATCATGAACTAGGAAGATTCTCCTACATTCTCTCACTCATGCTGGATTCCGGAGTAGCCTATGCGCAGGCCGTAAAACTTGCCGCTGCTACTTTTGGAAACTATGCCCTGAAAGATCTTTTTGAAAAAGCTGTCATCAAGGTCATGGAAGGAAACAAACTTTCAAATTCTCTGCAGGCAACCAAAGGGATCAAACCAAAAAGAAACTTTATGCAATCCCTCGCTTTGGGCGAAGAGTCGAGTGAGGTAGCCAATATTTTAGGCAACATCTCAAGACTCTACACCGAAGAGAACGAAGACCGGCTTAAAATCTTGCTGGCACTGCTTGAGCCTGCAATGATGCTTTTCATCGGTGCTGTGGTAGGTATTATTGTCTCTGCAATGCTGCTCCCTATCTTTACCATGACCCAAGGGCTTTCACACTAAAAAGCATCATTGGAATATATCAAAAAAGGAAATAGCCATGTATTGGAAAAAGTCTATCATTATCACGTTTCTTGGCCTGTCGAGCCTCTATGGCAAAACACTTCAAGGAGAAATTTCCTTGGGAATCTTTAACCATGCCCCATCCGGCAATGCCGCCTATACACTTCCGGGGGAGATCATGAATGCTGCGGTTGATTTAGAAAACACATTTGGCTGGGAACAGGAAAACAATGTAATATTTAAAGCCTATCTTGAGCACTCGCTCCCTTTTCTTCCCCACATGAAAACAGGCTATACGAATCTTTCGCATGCGGGACAAAACAATACTACAGATTTTTTTTGGGGAAATATTATCTCCTTTGACGGATTTGTAGCAAGCAGTCTGGATCTAAAGCTCTATGATATCACTCCCTATTATGAAATTTTAGACAAGGGCATAGAAGCTGACCTTGGAGTCACCCTAAGGTATATTAATGGGGATATTGCCGTAAACGCATTGTGGCAAAATGAGACGACAGATTTTGAGAGCCTGGTTCCCATGCTGTACGGCAAGGCGAAAATTACCATTCCGGGAACCGCGATCAGCGTGCAGTGTGAAGCTAACGCCATCAGTACAGATGAAACTACTTTTTATGACTATGAAATAAGTGCCCGCTATGCCTTTGGATTGGGTTTAAATCTTGAAGGGGGATATAAAGCCTTTCACCTCGACAGCGACGAACTTGCCGATGGACTCAAAACAAACATTGACTTTAAGGGTCCCTACACTATGCTTGCATGGAGTTTTTAATGGCAAAAAATAGATTTAGAAAGATCAAACAAGGAAACAAATCAGCCCAAAAAATAGACACTTCTTCTGCCCGCGCTTACGCCAAAAGCGCTACAAAGATAAAAGCATTTTTGACTGACAGCTTTATGCTTTTGATGCCTATTATGTACGTGGTCTTTTATTTGATCATGGACGGAAGAGAAGATTTTGAAGCGCACAGGCTGGCCGGATGGATTTACATTCTTGCCCCCCTGGTGACCATACAGACTTTGTTTATGTTAAAATCGGCACAAACACCCGGGTACCGTGCATACGGACTGAAAATTATTGATGAAACTACAGGGGAAAAACCTACCGCAGGAATTATACTTTTTAGAAATTTGTGTGCTATTTTGTCTTTTTTCTCTTTTTTCGGCTGGATCATGATGTTCTTCAGGAAAGACCATAAAACATTACATGATCTTTTGAGCCATACTGCTGTTATTGATACCGAATGAAATTGCAAACTATATTCTTTTCTCCGCTTTTGGGCGGCTATTATTTTTTTTATTTTGCCCTAGTCGGTGTCTATGTTGTCTTTATGCCAAACGTATTGCTCTCTTTGGGATACAATGCTTTTGAAGTAGGCATAATTTACGCCGCTGCACCTTTTATGCGTTTTTTACTCCCCTTTGTTTTTCGCCATTATTTCACACTTACTTCCAGAGTCTATTTTTTCTCCCTTTTATTTACTTTTGCCGGAACATTGCTCTTTTTGATAACGATACAGAATTTCTGGATCTATCTTTGCGCCAATCTGCTTTTTGGCGCAGCAATGGGGATTTCCCTTCCCTATGTAGAAACCATCGCACTTGCGACCTTACCAAAAAACCGTTACGGAAAAATACGTCTTTGGGGCTCTTTGGGTTTTATGGGTATAGCTTTATGGCTGGGACGCAACTTAAGCCTACCGTTTGACGCGCTCTACTATCTGGGCGCCACAGCGTTGTTTACCTTTTTGTTCGGTGCTCTCTTGGTGCGATACGATACAATCCCTCACGTGAATTCGAATGAGGATGCCAGTTTTTCTCTTTTGAAGTATTGGGCTTTCTGGACTTCTGTCTTTTTGATGCAGGTAGGATTTGGAGGATTTTATAACTTTTTTACCATCTATGAAACCGCTCACGGTATTTCGCTTGAAATGACAAGCTGGATGTGGAGCTTTGGTGTAATCTGTGAAATTATCATGCTCTACTTTCAAGGCCCGCTTCTTCAAAGAAATTTACTTCATATTTTACAATTTGCAACCCTCGTAACCGCCCTAAGATGGCTGATGCTTTATTTTTTTGCAGATTCAGTGATTCTTACATTTGCTTCACAATCCCTGCATGCAGTAAGCTTCGCACTCTATCATACCGCAGCCATCACCTATGTCTTTTCGCTTTATACACAAAAAAAGCTTGCACAACAGTTTTTTTTAGGTATCGCTTTTGGCCTCGGCGGTTCTGTGGGCGCCATTCTTTCTGGAAAAATGTACGGAGAATATCTTTTCCTCATGGAGTCCCTAATTACTTTTATTGCATTTTTGGTATTATTGGTGCATCAAAAGCGCAGAGTGTATATCAGATGAATAAAAAACAAGGGGTTGCCGTTGTATTTGCCGGAGGTAAAAGTTCGCGAATGGGCGAGGATAAAGCCCTGCTCCCGTTTGGCAAATACGGTACGCTTAGCGAATTTCAATATGCTAGACTCTCTGCATGGTTTCACAAGGTATATTTCTCAACCAAAGAAAAAAAATTTGATTTCACCGATGCGCTGATTTTTGATTGCCAAAAAGAGTCCTCCCCGCTTGTAGGGATTATTTCTGTTTTTGAGGCCTTGGATGCAGATGAAGTGTTCATATTGAGCGTCGATATGCCGTTTGTCGACAAAGAGATTATCCGAATATTGCAAAAAAATAATTCGCAACAATGGGACGCGATTGTAGCAAAAAGTCCCAAAGGCATACAGCCCTTGTGCGGTTTTTATAAAAAAAGTATCCTTTCTTTTGCCCGCAACCGTCTGGCTATGGGCGACCACCGTTTGCAAAGTTTGCTTGAGGAGGCCAAAACGCATTATGTGGTTTTTGATTCAGATATGCCTTTTGCCAATCTCAACACTCCTGAGGATTACCAGGATGCACTGAGGATTATTTAATATGCTTAAATCTTGTATTCTGATCAGATTCCAGCATCTGAATCATTAATTTTTTGGAAAAATAGACAAATTTTTCAAAAAGCGTACTGTGGTATTTATCTTTATGGTATATCATCAAAAAATCTCTTTTACAATCAAAGTTTTTGACGTCGACACGATAAAGCTTGCCTTCTTTAAGCTCATTTTCTACAGAAATTTTAGAAATACATGTCAAACATTCGCGATTGGTCAAAATGCTTTTGATAGATTCCGTATGTCCAAGTTCCAAAAAGATATTCAACTTGTCTACTTTTTCCTTGATATAGTTTAAAAAGACCTCTCTTGTTCCCGAACCCTCTTCTCTGAGAATCCATTTTTCTTTCGCCAACTCATCTATATAGCAACTCTTATTGAATTTTGGACTTGCACTAATTACTAAAAGCTCGTCTACGCCTATCTTCTCCTTGATGATATCAGGCCCCGAAACCAATCCTTCTACAAAGCCGATATCGATAGCTCCTTCTTGGATCATCTGTGCAATTTCTTTTGTATTTCCTTCTTTAAGAGTGATTTTTACATCGGGATATGAACTCATATAGCTGCAAATAATAGTGGGCATCAAATAATCAACAATGGTCGTACTCGCACCCACGCGAATCATCCCTTTATTTTCTGAATTTTTAAATTCATATTCAATATCCGCAAGCTTTTTAAAAATTGGGTCGATCTCCTTATAAAAGGCACGCCCCACCTCATTGAGTACGAGCTTTTTGTTGATGCGGTCGAATACGGGTTTTCCCAAAATATTTTCAAGCTCTTTGATGGACATTGATACAGCCGATTGGCTCAGCTTCATCTCTTTGGCAACATTGGTTAAGTGTCCGGAAGCTACCACATTGAGAAAAATTTCCATTTGTCTTAAAGTTAATTTCATTTGAACTCTTTTATTATTCAGATATTTTGATGATAATCTTATATTGGATTTATTTTTTATTATATCAAATTTACAGTACAATCTCAAGATTCTTATCAAAAATACTGAAGGAATTTGCATGCCTTTTTCTCCCCAAAAACGTTCAGGTACCCTTAACGGCATCTTATTTGTAGCCATATTTTCTGCTGCCGCAACTTACATCGCCGATATGGGGGCTATCAAAGCTTTGGGCCTTTCTCCTTTGGTTATCGGTATTGTTATGGGTATATTTTATGCCAACACCCTGCACAACAAATTTCCTGCTGCGTGGGAAAGCGGTATCACCTTTTCAGCAAAGAAAATTTTGCGTTTTGCTATCGTATTTTATGGGTTTAGAATTACCTTTCAAGAGATTGGTGCGGTGGGACTGGAAGGCTTCCTGGTTTCGCTCATTATGCTTTCTACCACGTTTATGCTCGGCACATGGATGGGCCAAAAGATCTTTGGCATGGACAGGGATACCTCCATATTAAATGCCTCGGGTGCTTCTGTCTGCGGAGCGGCGGCTGTACTTGCCACAGAGCCGGTACTCAAATCAGAAGAACACAAAGCAGCGATTGCGGTTTCCATGGTTGTACTTTTCGGAACCATATCTATGTTTCTTTATCCTGTACTTTACACGATGTTCATAGAAAATGCTTCAGGTTTTTTGCATATGAATCCAAAAGAATTCGGCATCTACACAGGCGGAACGATTCATGAGGTTGCGCAGGTAGTTGCTGTGCCATTTTCTATCCCGGGAGCACCCCAGGAGATGGCAGACGATGCCATCATCGTCAAAATGACACGAGTCATCATGATCGCACCCATGTTAATCATTTTGGGTATCTATCTCAGCTTATCGGCCAGAAAAAAAGGCAGCAAGACAGGAGGCACTGTTCAGCTTGTTATTCCTTGGTTTGCCGTTTACTTTATCGGTGTTGCCGGATTTAACTCGCTTCATCTTATTCCCGCAAATGCGGTAGAGATGATTAACGAGATTGACACATTCTTGCTGACGATGGCAATGACGGCACTGGGAATGGGAACGCGCTTTTCAAAGTTCAAAGGATTGGGCCTGGCTCCCGTTTATACTTCGGCCATCATGTTTGTCTGGCTTGTAGTGGGGGGATTTGTTGTGACTAAAGCCGTTTGTGCTGCGCTGTAGTTCAAAATCTCTTTTTTCATGCAATGATAAAAGTCCAAGGGCTCACCTTTACTTCCTCCTGCGGTAACTCAGGGCTTCCAAAATATCTGATTTTTCAATCATCTTGTGCTTTCCTAGATCCGCAATCGTTCGTGCTGTCTTCCTTATGCTTGCAATACTTCTATGTGTCAAATCAAACCTGCTGATAGCGCCCTCAAGTACTGCCACAGCATCATCGGCTAGCAAACAATACTGCTCTATCTCTTCCTCGCTCAACTTACCGTTAAGACGCTCCTGCCCTCTTTGCTTTTGCATTTTAAATGCTTCGAACACCTGTTCATGCATCTGCTGCGAATTAATATCGCTTTTGTCTTCTCCTCCTACCTCCTGCATCACAACGAAAAGATCAATACGGTCCAAAAACGGATCAGAGAGTCTGTTTTGATACCGTTTAATCTCTACTTCACTGCAACGGCATACTTTGTTTTTTGAAAGCAAGTTTCCACACGGACACGGGTTCATCGCCGCAACGAACATAATGTCTGCTTCATATTCTATCTTTGCATTGACTCTGGCAATATGTACCTTTTTGTCCTGCAGGGGCTCCCTCAGTGCCTCAAGCACATTCTTGGAAAAGTGGGGAAGCTCATCAAAAAAAAGGATCCCTTTGTGTGCAAGTGCCACTTCTCCTATCTTTGCCTGCAAAGATCCTCCTCCAAAAATAGAGGCAGGAGTGGCGGTATGATGCGGGGCGCGCATGGGTCGCAAAGCAGAAAAATTTGGCACAACTCCGTCTAAAAACTGATGTTTGGCTATGGAGAGCATTTCCTCTTCAAACAAAGGGGGCAAAATATTTTTGATACGCTTGGCAATCATGCTTTTACCGCATCCAGGGCTTCCTTCCATTAAAAAATTATGCATTCCGGCTGCTGCAATAAGCGAAGCTCTCTTTGCGATGCTCTGACCTTTTACATCTGCAAAATCAACCTCATATTTCTGCTCAAAATAATAAACCCTCGCTCCAAACTCAACCTGATTTGCATCATAAGAAAATGCCTTTATATTTGCTTCAAAAGTTTTATTTTTTAAGATCTCTATGGCTTCATTAAGTGTTTCAATGGCAATAAAATCAACTCCGGAAATATGACTAAGATAGCAAATTGCTTCTTTTGGTACGATCGCCCGCTTGATAACCCCCTGCTCCTTGAGCGACAAAATCAAAGGAAACAACATAGAACTTGACTTCACTTTCCCGTCGAGCCCCAGTTCGCCAAAAACAAAAAGACCCTCTTCATCAATCGTATGCTTATGCAGGGCGATCAAAAGAGCCAAGGAAAGATCAAAATGGGTTCCTGATTTTTTCAAATCCGAAGGACTTAAATTAACGGTGATCTTAAGCGGAGGAAAAACAAATCCATTGGTCAGCAGTGCCGATTTCACGCGTTCCTTTGCTTCTTGGATATCATTGCTTGCCAGCCCAACAACCGTAAACCCGGGTAAACCTTTGGTAAATGTTGCCTCCACTTCTATAGTTTTTGCATTAACGCCCTCAAGGGTAGCGCAAGTAAGACGGTTGACAATTGCGGATTGTTTTTCTTTATTTTTGTTTTCCTGTGGAAAATTACCACTATCTGTTTTTGCATTCATAGGCAAAGTTTACACGAATGACTAAAAAAATATAAAAATATGTCAAATTGTAATATAATATGGCCATTTATTTTTCCAAGGAGTTCCATGAATTATATTGATAAAGCAATGAAACGTGCGACAGAAACCAACTGCAAAGAAGGTGCAAATTTTTTTCAGGCGCTTAAAGAGGTCCTGGTCTCCATAGAGCCTCTGATCCAAAATCATCCCGAATATGAATATCACAATATCATAGAGCGCATCATATCACCCAACAGAGAAATTCGTTTTAAAGTCGAATGGCTGGATGATAAAAACAATATTCGTGTCAATAACGGCTACAGAATACAATTCAATAATGCTCTTGGACCCTACAAAGGGGGCGTACGTTTTCATCCCAGCGTCAATACGGATATTTTAAAATTTTTAGCCTTTGAACAAATCTTCAAAAACGCGCTTACAGGGTTGCATATAGGCGGGGCAAAGGGGGGGGCTGATTTTGACCCCAAAGGGAAAAGCGACAATGAAATCATGAAGTTCTGCCAGTCATTTATGTCTGCATTTTACAACAGTATAGGCTCGGATATCGATGTATTAGGCGGAGATATGGGTGTAGGAGAACGTGAGGTGGGCTATCTGTTTGGGCAATACAAACTGCTGACTAATTCTTACGACAGTATCATTACCAGCAAGCCACTCTCCCTTGGAGGAAGCCTTGGGCGTACGGAAGCTACGGGATATGGGCTCATCTATTTTACCGAAACGCTTTTGCAGGACCAAAATGAAACGCTCAAAGGCAAAATTTGTGCTGTGAGCGGAAGCGGAAATGTTGCCATTCATGCGATTGAAAAGCTTTATGATCTTGGGGCCATTCCTGTTACCTGTTCAGATTCAAGAGGCGCGATACATGACAGCAACGGTATCGATCTTGCTCTTCTTAAAAAGATCAAACTGGAACGTAGAGCTTCTTTGGAATATTATGCATTGGAGAGAAAAAGTGCCGTCTATGTAAAAAATGATGCCTTCAGCAACGGCTCAAACTATGTATGGCAAATTCCTTGCTTCGCCGCTTTTCCGTGTGCTACGCAAAATGAACTTGACATCATCGGAGCACAAGCACTCATCAGCAATAACGTCAAGATTATCGCAGAAGGTGCCAATATGCCTACCGTACCTGAAGCAATAGATCTTTTTGTCAAAAATAAAATTATTTTTGCGCCTGCCAAGGCAGCCAATGCGGGAGGAGTTGCGGTCAGTGTACTTGAGATGGGGCAAAACAACTCTCTTAATTATTTCTCGTTCGAAGAGGTTGACCAAAAGCTGCAAAACATTATGTCTAATATCTATCATCATATGAAAAAAACGTGCGAAGAGTACGATTTGGGTACAGATTTTATCGCGGCGGCAAATATCTTAGGCTTCAAACGTGTAGCCAATGCCATGATTGCGCAAGGGGTTTTATAATCTCTTGCGGCGTTTCTTGTGAGAATAGTCATCTTCTTTGCTTTCTCTTTCGCAACACAACACATAAACGTAAAAAATTATAAAGTTTTTTGTCGTTTTTTCCACTCTTTTTCAAATTTTTTACGTTTAATATAAGAAAGTTTTTCTATGAAAACTCTTCCCTCAAGATGGTCTATTTCGTGCTGCATTGCAATAGCAAGAAAATCATCATCTTCTATAATATGCGTATTGCCTGCTCTGTCTTGATATTCCACTTTGACATGTTTTGCGCGATCAACATCTTCATAGACACCCGGAACACTCAGGCATCCCTCTTGAAAATGAGTAGCACCGTCCATTTCAATAATGACGGGATTGATCATTTCCAATGTATTTTCTTTGGGTTGGCTGTGCTCATTGTCTATTTCCTCAAGCGGTATATTGATGATTACTGCACGCAAATCAATTCCGATTTGAATGGCGGCAAGCCCAACACCGTTTTTAGCGATCATTGTATCATACATGTCATCTAGGAGGGCGTGAATCTTTTGATCAAACACCTCCACTTTTCTAGAGATCAACTTCAGTCTCTTGTCGGGATAGACAACTATTTCTCTCACCATTCTTCAAGCCCTAACCAAAACTTTTTGTAAGCACTTTGTCTATTAATCCGTATTCCATCGCTTCCTTAGCTGACATAAAATAGTCTCTTTCTGTATCCTTTTCCACTCTTTTGGCTGTTTTTCCTGTTTGGGCTGCCAATATCTCATTGAGCGTGTCTTTAAGTCTTTGTATCTCTTGCGCCTGAATCTGAATATCGGTCGATTGCCCTTGCGCCCCGCCTGAAGGCTGGTGTATCATAATGCGCGCATGAGGCAGTGCATAACGCTTCCCTTTTGTTCCGCTTGAAAGCAGAAACGCTCCCATGGATGCTGCCTGACCGATACAAATAGTGACAATATCCGGTTTGATGTAGTTCATCGTATCATACATAGAAAGCCCCGAAGTGATCACGCCGCCCGGAGAATTGATATAAAAATAGATGTCTTTATCCGGATCCTGCGCCTCAAGAAAAAGAAACTGTGCTACAATCGAAGATGCCACCTGGTCATTGACCTCCCCGCTCAACATGATGATCCTGTCCTTTAAAAGACGCGAATAAATATCATAACTTCTTTCGCCTCTGCCTGTTTGTTCTATTACGTATGGAATATAACTCATAATGCACCTTTAATAATATATAGTTAAATAGATCATCCTATCGACTCAACTATACACTCTAACGGTTAACAGACAGCAGTCTTCTGCTGCTGTTTGTATATTTTTTATTGATGCAAACCTAAAAGTTTCGAAAAGAGTTTATCTTCAATCATACCCATTTTTATAGCCGGGAGCAAATTGTTCTGCTGATAATATTTGATCACTTCTTGCGGGTTTTGCCCATGCATCATAGCTTCATAGTAGATTACTTGCGTTACTTCTTGGTCATTGATGCTGATCTCTTCTTTTTTTGCCAATGCATCTACGATAAAAGTCGCCTTTACGCTGTCCGCGGCATCTTTTCTTACCTCATCACGAAGTGCTTCAACTTTTTCAGGATGCTCTTTGAAGTCATTGAGCTCTTCTTGGCTCATCGCTCTTGCTTTTTCATTGATTTTTGCATCAATTTCTTGCTCTACAATATTACTAGGCAATGCAAAATCAAATTTCTCCACCAATGCTTCAATCAATTTTGGCTTAAGTTCATCATTGTAGATTTTGGAAACTTTCTCTGCTACGATTTGATCTTTTACTTTCTCTTTGAACATCTCCAGCGTAGCATTCTCATCCCCTTGCAACATTTTTTTCGCAAACTCATCATCTAGGGCAGCAGGCACTTGCTCTTGAATTTCATGAAGCTTTACCTTAAATTCCGCTTCTTTGCCCGCCAAATCCTTTGCTTGATATGCTTCCGGGAAAGTAACTTTGATTGTCTTTTCTTCTTCATACTGCATACCGATGATCTGCTCTTCAAATCCAGGGATAAATTGTCCTGATCCGATTTTAAGACTAAACTTTTCGGCTTTACCTCCTGCAAAAGCAACGCCATCGACAAATCCTTCGAAATCAATCACAGTCATATCTCCATCTTTAACTGTTCTTTTTCTTTTGATTTTTTGGAATGGCGCTTGCGCAGAAGCCAAACTCTTAAGTCTTTCTTCAATCTCTTCAGAAGAAGCTTCAGGCTGCTCAAAAGTCGGGATAATCTCTTCATATCCCTTGGTATCAAAATTTGGCCTTGTAGAAATTTCTATCTCCACATCGATACCTGCATCTTTTTTTTCATATTTTTTGAAAATGGGCTGGCCGATAATCTGGGCAACGTCGATTCCTGCATCTTTTGCGCCCTTATCCATAAATGCTCTGAGTGCATCCGCTTCTGCATCCTGAGACAACTTTTCACCATGCATTTTTTTCACTACGTGGGCGGGGACTTTTCCTTTTCTGAACCCGTCTACTTTCATCTCTTTGCCTGCTTTTACAGCAAGCTTATCGATATTTTCCGCTATCATACTGTTTTCTATCATACCGCTTACCAACACATTGGCATCATCTATTTTATTTACCGTAACTTTCACTACAATCCTTTTGCTTTGTTTGTATAATGCTGTGATTTTATCGAAATATTGATAAAAAACGAACTATAGCTAAAAATATGGCTATAATCTGTCATGCCAAAAGCCCTTGAACAAATCCATAAAAATATCCGAAACTGGTATCAAAAACACGGTCGGCTAGACCTGCCTTGGCGCAAAACCGACAACCTTTACTATATTTATATCAGCGAGGTCATGCTCCAGCAGACACAGGTTAAAACCGTTTTGGAACGCTACTATTTTCCCTTTATTGAACGCTTTCCAACACTCAAAGCATTGGGTGAAGCACCGATGGATGACGTACTTAAGATGTGGGAAGGATTGGGTTACTACAGCCGTGCCAAAAACCTTCATCAAACCGCCACACTTACAGAGATGCTTCCCCAAGAAATAGACAAACTTATCAGACTGCCGGGCATAGGAAAAAATACCGCGCATGCCATTGCTGCTTTTGCCTTTAAGAAACCCGTACCTGTGATGGAAGCCAATGTCAAACGTATTTTATGCCGATTGCACCGATTGGAAAATCCGGACGAAAAGCAACTGTGGCAGATCGCCGAGAGGATGCTTGACCGGTTTAATTCTTTTGATTACAATCAGGCGATGATGGATATCGGTGCAATGGTCTGTCTGCCCAAAAATCCCAAATGTGAAATTTGTCCCCTTGCGGACCTCTGCGAAGGAAAAAAAACCCCCGATCTCTATCCCGCCAAAAAGAAAAAAGTCGCACCGCTTAAAAAACAAAATATCCTTGTGCGAATCCATGGAAACAAACTTGTCCTCATCCAAAGAAAAACAAAACTGCTGCACGGGCTTTGGGGATTTGAAAGTATTGACATTCCGCCTTGTTCTGCAAAATACATAGGAGAAGTTTCACACGCCTACTCGCACTTCAAGCTTCAATGCAAGGTTTTTGTTCATGAGGAGCGCAACATTGGGCAGGGAATTTATTTTAATTCCAATGAGATCAAAAAGCTCGCCATCTCCAAAATAGACGAGAAGATACTTAAACTCTTTTTGCTACAATGTGAAAAAGATTAATAATTACAGGTACGCATATGAATCAAGATAAAGAATTTGAAGAAGCTGTCACCAAAATCCTTGAACTTTTAGGTGAAGATCCCCAAAGGGAAGGGCTGCTAAAAACACCGAACCGTGTAGTTAAAGCCTTGCAATTTTTAACAGAAGGGTATCATCAAGACCCCAAAGAGATCTTAAATCAGGCGCTTTTTTCTACAAGCAATGACGAGATGGTGTTAGTGCGCGACATTGAATTTTACTCAATGTGTGAACACCATATGCTTCCGATCATAGGCCGTGTGCATGTAGCCTATATTCCTGATGGTCAAGTTGTGGGGCTCTCAAAAATTCCCCGTATCGTCAATGTTTATGCCAGACGCTTGCAGATACAAGAACAGATGACCGAGCAGATTGCCGATGCCATCTTGGAAACGATCAAGCCAAAAGGTGTCGCTGTCGTAGTGCATGCACGTCACATGTGCATGGAGATGAGAGGGGTACAGAAAATTAATTCCACAACGGTAAGTTCCGCGCTTCGGGGTCTTTTCAAAAAAGACGAGCGCACCCGAAGCGAGTTTTATAATCTTATCAATACACCCGCCCCTTCCAATTTTTAATCATACATTTTCTTCTTGGGATTGACTTTGTTGATCCCAAATTCTATTTCATCGAAATAAACACTTTTTGATTTGAGGCAAATCAAGCTTATTTAATTTAATTGGGAGTATAATCGTCCTCTTTTATTTTTCATTTTTATGTTACTTTAAGAAAAATAGCGTAAGATGCAAGAAATTAATTAGGATAAAATTTGTCTTAATTAAAAAATAAACAAAACCTTTTACTGTAGCCCAAATCATAGTAAGAGGAATTAGAGGCGGATTTTTATTTACCCCTAACTAGAAAGGATTATTATGCGAGTCTATCTAGACAATAACGCAACCACCATTGTTGACCCCTATGTATTTGGGGCCATGGAACCCTATTTTGTACAAAAATACGGCAATCCAAACTCCCTACATGAGTTTGCAAGCGAAACACATCCGGCAATCAAACAAGCTATGGAAAAAATCTATGCAGGTATCCATGCGCCAAAAGAAGATAGCGTGGTTATTACTTCTTGTGCAACAGAGAGCAATAACTGGGTGCTTAAAAGTATTTACTTTCAATATATTCTCACAGGAAGAAAGAACCACATTATCCTCAGCGAAGTAGAGCATCCCTCTATCATTGCTACTGCAAAGTTCATTGAAAGTATGGGGTGCAGGGTTACCTATCTTCCGATTAACCACGAAGGCCTGATTGACCCCCAGAGCGTCAGGGATAATATTACCGATAAAACTGCATTGGTTTCTGTCATGTGGGTCAACAATGAAACAGGGGCTATCTTTCCCGTGGAAGAAATAGGCAATATCTGTGCCGAGCATAAAGTACTCTTTCATACTGATGCAGTGCAAGCCATAGGAAAATTACCTGTAGATGTACAAAGCTTTAATGTTGACTACCTCACGATGTCGGCACATAAATTCCACGGGCCCAAAGGCGTCGGTGCACTCTATATGAAAAAAGGCAAAGAGTTGCTGCCTCTTTTGCATGGAGGCTCTCAAATGGGAGGCTACCGGTCTGGAACTCTCAATGTTCCGGGCATTATAGGTATGGGCAAAGCTATGGAACAGGCGGTGGATGCGCTTGACTTTGAGATGAGCGATGTTCGTCAAATGAGAGATGAATTTGAAGATGAACTTCTTAAAATCCCCGATACATTTGTAGTCACACCCAGAGAGAAAAGAGCGGCCAATACCATCCTTATCTCATTTAGAGGAATCGAAGGTGAGTCAATGCTTTGGGACCTCAACCGTGAAGGGGTTGCGGCAAGTACGGGCTCAGCATGTGCAAGTGAGGATTTGGAATCCAACCCTGTGATGGAAGCCATAGGGGCAGAGGCGGATCTGGCTCATACGGCTGTGAGATTTTCACTCAGCAGATACACAACGCAGGAAGAACTTGACTACACACTCGAGGTGGTCAAACGAGCCGTTGTAAGGCTTCGAGGTATTTCAAGCTCTTATGCCTATGCGCCTGAGGGCTACAAAAGCGGACATTAATCTAGAGCGCAACCGACATGGCACCTCTATACAAAGACATGATCAACTAAAAAGAAGCCTAGGCCTTCTTTAAGAAGAAACAATAAAGGAAAAATTATGGGAATGGACAGTTTAATCGGCGGAACCATCTGGTCCGAATACAGTCAAAAAGTAACGGATTCAATGAACAACCCAGTACATAAGGGCGAGATAACCCAAGAGCAGGCAGATGCGATGGGGGCAAAACTTATCGTAGCTGATTTCGGCGCTGAGAGCTGCGGGGATGCAGTAAGACTTTATTGGGCGGTTGATCCCGAAACCGACATCATCCTTGATGCTAAATTTAAAAGTTTTGGATGCGGTACGGCAATTGCCAGTTCCAACACAATGGTGGAACTGTGCATAGGCAAAACTGTTGATGAAGCAGTTAAGATCACAAATATTGATGTAGAAAATGCGATGAGAGATACTCCGGATGTTCCTGCGGTGCCGCCTCAAAAAATGCACTGCTCAGTCATGGCTTATGATGTGATCAAAAAAGCGGCCGCACTGTACAAAGGTGTGGATATGGCAAGTTTTGAAAATGAAATTATCGTTTGTGAATGCGCACGCGTCAGCCTGTCTACCCTTAGAGAAGTCATTCGCCTCAACGATCTTACGACGGTAGAGCAGATCACAGACTACACCAAAGCAGGAGCATTTTGCAAATCATGTATCAGGCCTGGCGGGCACGAAGCAAAAGATATCTACCTTGTTGACTTGCTCGAAGAGTATGAAAAAGAAAAAATGGCCAAAGCAGCGGATGCTTCTGCAAGCGGTATAGCTATTGATTTTGCCCAAATGACGGTTGTTCAAAAATTAAAGGCTGTAGATAAAGTAATTGATACCAATATTCGTCAAATGCTCATCATGGACGGTGGGGATATGGAGATTTTGGATATTAAAGAAAATGGCGCACATTTTGATATTTATATCAGATATCTTGGCGCCTGCAGCGGCTGCGCAAGTTCATCAACGGGCACACTTTATGCAATCGAAAACATTCTAAGACAGAAACTCGACGAAAATATACGGGTCCTTCCTATTTAATCTTACTTTGATCCTCGGCTTATGCCCGAGGACCTCATTTTCTAAATAGTCTTACTACGCCCCTTATAATGACAAACGGGATATAAATAACCAGCGTAAAAACCAATGGATGTACCGCGCCTATGCCATATGCTCCTGCTGTCGGCAATGCCATAGCATGCTCAATGGGATGGTCCATCCACTCTTTAAAGTGCATACCAATCGCTAAAAATAGAAACAGCCCGATAAATATACTCAATTCTTTTTTCATCACAACTCCTTGAAAACAATCCCGTAATCATATCGAAAAATATGCCTGCAAAAGCTATAATGAAGAGCGGCAAAGAAGTCTAATGCCGATACTGTGTTTAATGTTAACTTTTTTATGCTTTAAATAAAATCATATTCCCAAAAATAGAACAACATGCAGGCTAAAACTCACGCTCAACTTCTGACATGCTCGTAAAAGCATCGCATGCTAAAACAGCTGCGCCAAAAGAGGTCGTAATTTGCGGATATTCCGGTACAAATACCTTTTTGCCGAGTTCGTTTTCGATGGCATGAACCAGTCCGGCATTCAAAGCCGGTCCGCCGTCAAAATAGACATTTTCTTTGATGCCGACTCTTTTAACCAGTTTCACGATTCTTTTGGCAATAGAATAGTGAACCCCGGAAACAATATCCTCAACACTATGGTTGCTCCCCAGCAGTCCGATGATCTCCGATTCGGCAAAAACAGCACAGGTGCTGCTGATCGAGAGCGGAGTTCCGGTTGATTTAAAATGATAGTCACTAAGCTCATCGACGCCTATCTCCAAATTCATCGCCACCACATCTAAAAATTTTCCGGTTCCTGCCGCACATCGGTCATTCATGGCAAAGTTGACCACATTGCCTTCGCTGTCTAGTGAAATTGCTTTACTGTCCTGCCCGCCTATGTTGATAATGGTTTTTATCTCTCCGTATTCTCTTGCCGCCTCTTGCGCTCCGATCGCATTGGCGGTAATTTCACTGATGTTTTCATCTGCCTCTTTAAACAGTTTTCTGCCATATCCCGTTGCAACAGTATAGGCGATTTCATCCTGGCCGATATGCAATTCATCCAGCAAACTTTGTAAAGTTTCTTTGGCATATTTATAAAACATGCTCCCGCTTGCGTTGATTTTAAATCCGACCAAACGTTTATGCTCATCCGTAACAGTAATTTTGATCGCTGTCGAACCGATATCTATCCCTACAAAATACTTCACTTTTTCATTCTCCGTCTATTTTTCAGCGATTCCACAAATGCTTCCACCCTTGTCGTAAGCTGTCCCTGCTGGGAAGGACTGTAGTCACTTTCAACATACAAAATCGCAATACCCTCTTTTTCCATCGCCGCAAGAACACTTCTTTGTTCCATTTCATATACTTGACATCCCGCAAATGCCTGATAAACAACTCCATCTGCGCCATAACTCCTCACAAGGTCGACTATCCTTCTGATTCTGTCGTCATTTTTTGTAAAAATAGGACAGGTGCACCCTTTTAGATATTTGTCTGCTATTGAATCAATCATATCATTTAAAAACCACTCATCAACACTGACCCTGTCATTAAACATCCTGTTTGAACTGCACGTTTCATCTGCAACAATGATGGCATCTGACTGTTCCACGATAAGAGGGATTTTATAGTTTGGAAAAATAGGGGGTGAGCCCGTATAAACGATCCTCGGACTTATTTTACCGCCGGCATGAATTTGATTTGCAGCCCTTTGCTCTACTTCTTCTATAAGTTCTTCAACGGCTGCGATCCAATTGTCTATCTTGTCAAAGAAAAAAGCATTGGTGATTAAAAACATATCTTTGCCCAAAATAGGAACAAGCCTGTTTTTTCTAAAATCATTCAGTTTATGATACAGCGTTTGGGCGTATCCGATTTTTTGGATAGAGGCTTTAAGATTTTTCTTTGTCAGTTTTTTGTTAAGATTTTTGGACATATCGCTGCTAAATTTTCGTACACTTCTTCTCCAGTATTCCCTACTTTCTTCACTCTCTTTTGTTCTTGGAAAATCTACATCGATGACCTCATAACCAAAATTTTGCACTATGGCCCCTGCTTTGGTTTTTTGGTCACAGGTCGTTGGAGAAAAAATGATATCGGGTTTATCACTGAAATTTTCTGAAGCCAGATGGCCTACCGTTGCCTTTACGAGCGGACAGGATTTTGAAGGCATCAAATCGCTTCCTATCTCATCATCCGTATAAAACCCGTTACAAAGCCTTAGGGGAACAGCATCAAGTGCATAAATGATTTCAGAAGGTATCTGAATGCACATGGTACCGATTTTTACTTTATTCGTATGCAGCGCTTCTTGTTTGCAATACACTTTTTCAAATAAATCATAAAAATAATTCATCGCTTTTGGCGGCTCTTTAAACTCTTTCTTGATAGCGTTAAGTACTTTTACCGCCTCCATGGCTTTATGTCTATTTTGTTTTTGCCTAGGTGTTTCCAGTGCAGGCTTTATATTATTGGTCATTATTTTTCTCCAAATGGCTCATACCCATTCTTTTTGCAAATCCTTCTTTTGTGGAACTAAAGACTCTCATGTTCAAAATATCCACATGCAAAGCATCATCTTCAGGACATGCTGCGACACACTTCATGCAGAACATACAGTCATCCCTTAAGATATTTGTGCTTGTTACGTCATCGGCGATGTCTTTGATTTGCATATCGCACACTTTATAGCAATCACCGCATTTGGTACATTTATCTCCGTCTTTTCTAAGCTTCAAAAGCGACAGATCGGACATCGTATAATGCAGTGCGCTCATAGGACAAAAAAAACAAAAGAATCTTTTTTTAATAAAACTTCCGACAAAAAATACTGCGGCAAACAAAACTCCGATCGTCGTTAAAATCATCGCTGCAACTGAAGAAAAATCGATTTTCCACTGAGAAAAATCACCTACAAACATAGGAGATATGATGCGTGCAGGGCATATTTGACAAAAAGCTCCGGACCATTCCCCCCCCAAAACCCCAATGCCCATAAGCAAAGGAATCATAATAACGATTGCCAAAAAAATATATTTGATTTTTGACAATTTATCAAACTGGGGTTGAGAATAGGTACTGTATCTGATCCCCAGTTTTTTTCTCAATGCAGTTATCCAGTCCTGCAAGGTACCAAATGGGCATGCATATCCGCACCAAGCTTTATTTAAAACAACAAACCATGCGATAAAAGTCAACAGCCCGATAAATACAGAAATAGCCGCGGCTCCAAAAAGCACATTTGCCGGCATTGCAAGCTGATGCTGCAAAGGCATGAAATAACAGGTTGCCCCCGTTTCTCTATTGTACGGACAGGCAAATATCGGGATGCTTGAACCAAAATCTATAAAAACATATCCCCCGTATGCAAAAAGTATAAACATAACCAGCTGAATCCAAAACCTAACCTTGTTTAAGGGCATATTGTTGATTATGTTTTTTATTTTATTTTTCATCATATCTAACTTCTGCAAATGGTTTTGTTCTGTTTCTTCTGAATCTGTATGCAACAAAAGATGCCAACAATAGCGTTAAGACAGCAATAATCAATCCGTCTTGATAAGATTTATATTCACTCTCATTTGGATAAAAAGAGAGGGGGTATGTAAGTGTATATTTTATTTTGTTATAGTCGACCCCGTCTAAAACACCTTCGGCATCATCTGTATACGACAAGGATATCAGCATCATTTCCTTGTGTCTTTTGTCAAATTCAGACCATTTTGGAAAATAGTCTTTTATGATATTAAATTCTACGATCCCTTCTTTATCTGTCTTGAATTCCCTTGTCCAGCCCGTATTTATAAATACTTTTATACCGGCATTGGCCAAAGGCTTGTTGTTCAAAAGGGCTTTGAATCTCAAAAGATCCCCGCTCGAATGAGTATAAAAAAAGCTGTCCTCTTTTTTGTTTCTCAATCTAATCAAATCTATTCTGTTTTTTTCCGCGATAAACGGTTGGCTTTTGTGTGCCTCGTAGACATCAGTAAGCCCATGGCTTCCATTCAAAAATTCCAACTTTGCACTTTTGTAATGCAATGTATTTTCTTCTATTTTTGAACTATTGAAGAATAAATTATAGTATCCGTTGTGCGGCATCTCAAAACTATAGGCAGCGCAATTGTATTGAAGGGCGGATTTGACAGGTTTTTCTTTGTTAAGTGTATCATACAGCAATAACTCTCCGTCCAGCTTTCCGACACACTCGTTTTGTCCAAAATTCTCGCCATAAACCAACCATACTTTTTGCGTGGGTGCCGCCATTGGATTGCCGCCATACATCCTGGTTCGAGAATCTTTTGATGTTGCTTTTGGATCACTATTGGTAAAATAAATCAAATCGCCGGCTTTAATGCTATTTTTAAAATCCAAAATCTCTCCGCCATTATCCCGGGGCTGCGAGGAAGAAGTTGCATAGGAGGGCCTTTGCGCTATGCTTTGCCCTCCCATATGATGGGAATGATCTGCTGCTTTGACGCCATACACTTTAAATACATACCCTCGATAGATATTGATTCCTATAAAAAATATCACCAGCAATGAAGCAAAAATATAGCCAAGTATTTTTCTCATTCTTGTACTATCGATCAGCTTTAATCTTTTATACAAAAGTATCTGTGTCCAAATGACACCGATCCATCGCAGAAATCCAAAATAGTGAAGCCAGGCGTCGCCTCTTTTGGCCAGCGGCATAGCTTCGGCGGCAAATCCGAAAGCCTGGGCAAACCCTTTCACGAGCGTTGCATAATCTTTGACAAAAAACATCTCCAGGGTATGGCCCAAAGAGCCCAATATAAAAAGCGGCGCAAAGGCATATCCCAAGGTTGAAAAAGTAGTATTAAAATCTTTTTTAAGGGCTATGGAAGCAAGCCACAAGCCGAGTACCGCAAAAAATACGCTCAACACTATCGCATACACAAAAGCAAATCCGACACCGTATTCGCTCATGCCAAAAAATGCCGCCGTTTTGTTCCAGATCATCTCCTGTGCGATAGTGCTTCGTTCCAATCCATGCGCAAACGTCATCGCCACCGGTATCGCTGCCAAGATCAGAATAAAAGCCCAAACCTCAGCATTAAGGGCTTTGAATTTTTGCCCCAGTATGTGCGCGGGTTTTGTAAATTTAAATTTTACCGCTTCGCATGCGTTTGCACACTCCATGCACAAAGTACAATCATCGGTATGATTTTTCGCAGCAAATGAAAAAGGCTTCAAATGGTACGGGCATGACGAGGCGCACTCAAACGTTTTGCACTCCCTGCAGCTGTCCGTATAGGTTTCAAGTTTTGTAAAAGACAACTTATCATACGCTCTGCACATCGTTCCGATAGGACAAATATATTTACAATAGCTCATATCTTTGTAACTATAATAAACAATAAACGCAACTGCGGTCATGCCGGCAAACAAACCGGCTGTCCCAAGCGGGCTTGTTAAAAAACCAGGGAACACATAATAGGCCCCCCACCATCCGACAATCAATAAAAAAATCCCTATATACCTGTTTTGCATCCATTTTGGCATTGTTTTTTTTAAACCCAAAGCAGTAATGTACTTGCCCAAAAATCCATGCGGGCAGATTCCGCAAAATATTCTTCCGAATGTAGGAAGCGTCAGCAGCATAAAAAGCGGCCAAAACAAAATCCAAAAAACTGCGCCGGTAAAAATATTCTCTTTGGCAGGGTTCATAAACCCATAAAAGACGGCATAAAAAAACAAGAGCGCAACAGCGATTCTAATTCCCAATAAAAATTTCTTATTTTTAAACACAAACCCCAAAATGGGCCTGTTGAAAATATCATTTTTGTCTCTTTTTACAAAATCAACCATTTTTTGCCTTTAAAGTGCGATTTGACTGTTTAATATTAAAACTCCGACTGCCAGCAAAAGCAGTGAAGCCGCAACTTCGATCGCTTTTGCATAAGATCTAAACTCCATCAGCAATCCCCTCATAACACCGGATAGAAAAAATCCGTAAAATAAAAACGGAATTAGTGCCGCTCCAATCCCGAACGATACCCCCATGCCTATGGCATTTATCAGTGTTTTACTGTTCGCAGCCAATGCGATAAGGGTTAAAATAGGTGCGCACGGATTGAGCGCGACCATTGCGCCGATCCCAAATAATCCAAATTTTCCTATACCGGTTTTGTTGGGGATCGGTGAATTTGAAGCACAGCTTTTTTTATTTTTACCAAAAACTCTATAGAGCATAAAAAACCCCATCATCATGGTAAATATCCCTAAAATAAATTGAAAGATAGCATTGTCATCCAGTATCGCCTTGATCAGGCCGGCACTGCTTAGGGCAATGATAGAGATCATTGTATATGAAAAAATTCTTCCCAAACTAAACGGCAAAACTATACCTATGGATTGTTTTATAGTGCCAGAATGGTTTACTAAAAGCGGACTCAAAAAAGGCATGCAGGTAAACATACATGCGGTACTGCCATACGATACCCCTATCATAAACAGTGAAAAATATGAAAATGTCTCCACCTTTATCTCTTGTCGTTTATCTCTATATTTAAATTCAATACACTATCCTCTATTCGGACCTGCCGTGATTTTTGCACTTTTAACATCTAAAATTTGTAAAGCCTGATTGTTTTACATTTATCGTTGCTCCAGATTAGACATGTATTGTTTCCAAAAAATGTTAATTATCTGTTAAGCGAAGGAAGGTTTTTAAAATATAAAAAATTATAGAATTTAATTATCACAATAATAATGCTATCATTATTATTCAAAATCTAACCGAAATGGGAAATTTGCCAAAAAATGCTTTTTAGAAAGTGGATTTGGCAGAAAGAGTCGAATGCATTCATCAAAGTTGTTTAAGCCCGTAATTCGCCTGATTGGCAATATCAAATATACAAAAAAAATTGCGGTGGCGGGTTTTATTTTTTTTCTTCCCGTGCTTCTTTTCGTTTTTTGGGGATACAGCCATCTGGGGAAACAGTACCGCGCAGTTGAAGAATTTCAATCCCATCTTCGCTACAACCAAGCAATCCGCGAGTTTTTTGAAGATATTTTGTTAGAGCGGGGAATGATAGCCGCCTTCCAGCACGGCGACAGCAGCTATACGCAGCGTATTGAAGCCCTTTTTGATTCGATCCAAACAGCCATCAAGAACGTAGATGCCCTAACACCTCCGACACCCCAGATTAAGCAAGAATGGGAAGCGATCAAAAACCGATGGACCATCCTCCATGAAGAGATATGGGGCCTCTCTCCCCAAGAAAATTTCAACCGCCGCACCGCTTTGGCCGATCAGGTTTTGCATTTGACACAAGATGCCGATGTCGATCCGGACCTTATCGACGATATCCATTTAAGTATCATCCATCTTGCCGAGATTCTCAACGAACATCTCCCCGCACTGGCACAGGAGGCGGGAAAAGCCCGTGCGATAGGCACGGCTGTGATCTTGAAGCAATCAATGTCTCTTGAGGAAAAAAAAGCAGCCACCCTGCTTTATGGCACAGCCCAGTCTCATAAAGCCGCGATCAAGCACGCTTTTGAAATTACCTGCAAATCCCACCACGATATCTGCCGCACTATCTCTCCTTTTATTGAAAAGATGGAACACAAAACAGACCGCCTTGGCGACAGATTTGTTTCCGAAATTATCAATACCGATCATCGATCTTTTGATGCGCAAAGCTATTTTGACGAAACGACGCAAACCATCAGCTATTTTTTTGATACATACGATGCCGTTTTCGATGCGCTTCAAACACACCTAAGCCGTGAGCTTGATCTTTTAACCCGACAGATCATCGCTATCAGCATCATCGCAATGATCATGCTGGTTTGTCTGATCTATTTTATGACGGGGTTTTATCTCTCTTTTGCCGAATCACTCAAAAGCCTGACAAAAGCATCCGAAATGATCACGCAAGGCGATTTCAACGTCTCTATTCCGATCCAAACCCAAGATGAAATGGCCGATGTCTCACACGCTTTCAATCAAATGAACCAAAAAATCAAACAGACTTTTGCCTTTTTGGAGAGTTACAAAAAAGCGATAGATGAAAGCAATATTGTCTCCATTACCGATATCGACGGCAATATTACTTATGTCAACGACCAATTTTGCAAAATAACAGGCTATACGCGCGAAGAGCTTATCGGCCAAAACCACCGCATCCTCAAAGATCCTGCTACTCCGGATAAAATCTATGAAGAACTGTGGAAAACGGTTCTTCATAAACGCGTCTGGAAAGGCATCTTGAAAAATATCGGCAAAAACAAAAAACATTTTTATATCGATGCAGCCATTACTCCCATTTTAAACGATAAGGGCGAAATCATCGAATTTATTGCAACACGGCACAATATCACTGAACTCATTGAAAAAAAAGAGCAGCTTATCCATCAATTATATACGGATTCTCTCACAGGACTCCCTAACCGCATCAAACTTTTGGAAGATCTTGAGCATACCCGCGGAGCCGTTCTGGCACTGATCAACATCGACCGCTTTAGTGAGATCAACGAGTTTTACGGCGCCGATATAGCAGATGAGGTCCTCGTGCAAATGTGCGATCGGATCATGCATTCTCTTGGGGCGGGCGCCTTCAGGTTTTACCGTATTTATGCCGATGAATTCGCCCTTTTAATCGAAAAGTATAGTACAAAAGACTATGTCAAAAATCTTCTTGGCATGCTTCATGAGCATATCAAATCACATCCCTTTGTCGTACAAAACAATGACATTATCGTTCATGTAACATTTGGAGCAATCATCACCCATGCAGATATGACAGAAAATATCCTTACCAATGCCGATATGGTGTTGCGCCATGCCAAACGTTCTCAACAAGATATCTTGATTCTCTCAAAAACCGATACCATCAAAGAAGAAATTGCGTACAATATCAACTCTATTGCAAAACTTAAAGAAGCGATTGCAGCCGATCGGATTGTTCCTTATTTTCAGCCGATTATGGATAATCGTTCGGGCGCGATAGTCAAACATGAATGCCTTATGCGCCTCATGACTCCCGAAGGGTTTGCCATACCCCCTTCTTCTTTTTTAAGTGTAGCAAAAAAAGCCCGCTTCTATACCCTGTTGACAAGAATTATGATCGAAAAAGTATTTGCCGTTTTTGAAAACAGAGAAGATGAATTTTCGATAAACCTTTCAGTTGATGATATCAAGGATACCGCTACCGTTGAGTTTATTTTGAAAAAAATAAAAAATACCAAACTTGGGCACCGGGTTATCTTTGAAATTGTCGAATCAGAAGGTTTTGAAAATTTCAAAGAGATTCACTACTTTATCAAAAGTGTTAAACAATGGGGCGGAAGAATTGCGATCGATGATTTTAGCAGCGGCTACTCCAACTTTGCCTATTTGATGAATTTGCAGGCTGATTTCATCAAGATCGATGCGTCGCTGATCAAAAATATCGATAAAGATGCAAACAGCCGCGCTGTTGTTGAAACGATCATTGCTTTTGCCAAACGGGTGGGGGCTAAAACTGTTGCCGAGTTTGTTCACTCCCGCGAAGTTTTTGAGGTTGTCCAAAAGATCGGCATAGATTTTTCGCAGGGATTTTATATTTATGAGCCGCAATCCCAGCCCCTGATGATAAAATAAAATCAGACGCCGTAAAGCATTTTCTTTGTAAAAAACTTTTTGCTATGAAGTTTTTTATGCTGCTTTTACGATGGCTTGGCTATAATTTTTTATCCAAACACAAAGGCTTACCGTCCAATGCTTTATGAAAGCCTGCCGTACTATTCATACCGTGATTATTTGACGCAAAGATACGGCGAATCCCTTTTTCGTGTACCCATTGACTTGGAGCTCGGCTGCCCCAACAGACGGCCGGATGGTTCAGGGGGGTGTACATTTTGCCCCGAAAACGGCGCAAGGGCCATCCAGACACTTGATGCCAAAGGCACCGAAGCACAACTTGAAGCGGGGATTGCCTTTGCAAAAAAACGCTACAATGCACACCGCTTTATGCTTTATATTCAAGCCTATACCGGTACATTCGCATCTGTTATCGAACAGAAAAAAAGATATTCCGAACTCTTGCAGGCTTATCCTTTTGATGCCATCAGTATCGGCACCAGGCCTGATTGTCTCTTTGGTACAACACTAAATTATCTTAAAGAGTTAAATGAAACACTCGATGTCTATGTCGAACTGGGTGTGCAAACGATCCACAACAAAACCCTAGAGCATATCAACCGACAACACGACTGGCAGTCAAGCCTCGATGCCATTGCTGCACTTAAAGCCCACAATATCAAAGTCTGCGCACATATCATTGTGGGACTTCCGGGCGAAGATCGCGAACATTACCTCCAAACGATCCAAACACTTGCTCCGCTCGGTCTCGACGGCATCAAAATTCACAATTTGCATATCATTAAAAATACCCAGCTTGCCAAAGAGTATCTTGCCCGGCCGTTCGCGGTGATGAATGAGCATGAATATGCCGAAATTCTCATCGAGCTTATCCGCTATCTGCCACCAAACCTGCCATTGATGCGTTTTGCAACCGATACTCCCGAAAAAGAGATTATTGCCCCAAAATGGCAGATGAGCAAAGGGCAGTTTTCAGATTATGTTACAGAGCAGATGAATCTTCGCGGTTATCGCCAGGGAGACCTTTTTGAAGCAGGCAATGAAGAGCCCCAATTGCCTATGCCAAACGTTTTTGAATGTAAGGACGGAAGCTATACCATTTGGAACGAAATGTTCCGGGATTACTATCATCCAAGATCCGGAGCCAGAGCGCAGGGTAGCGAACTTTTTGTTGCAGGAGCCTCGCTGAGGGAACGTCTAAAAAAAGGGCCTGTGCGATTGCTCGATATCGGTTTTGGTATGGGATATAATAGCTTGCTTGCCTGCGAGGCAGCCCGGAGTACAGCGCTTCATGCACTTGAAATCCACGCGGTCGATCAAGACCGCAATGCAATTCTTCAAAGTGCAAATACCGTAAAAAATATTCCTGGCGAAAAACTCGCGTGGCCTCAGATTTTAAAAACACTCCATAAAAACAGCATATACGCTTCAGAATACTTCAATATAACCCTTCACAACAGTGATGTCAGGTATGCCCTTGCTCAACAAAAAGGAACGTTTGATGTAATCTTTCTTGATCCATTTATTGAACGGTCCAACTGCAGAATGGTGACACTTGAACTTTTTGAACATTTAAAAAAAATTCTTAAAGACGACGGGGTTCTTATTTACTCAGGTATCAATACAGCAAGCCTTTCAGCTATGGCTGATGCAGGCTTTTGTCTCATGGCTGCCGGTAGGCCAAAAAGCGACATACGCGGCATTGTCGCCAAGCATACGGGTCCTTCTTTAAAATATCACACTATTGTGCCTTACCGCGATCCACATGGTGTCTGGACTGACCGCAAGATCCGCCAGTACCGGGAACAAGAGATCAAAAAACAAAAATGCTGACCATATCATTGGCAACGCATAAACATCTAACATATACCCATATTTTTAAAAGGTCCGCTAAACATGATAAACAAAAAACTGATTGAAGAGAAGCTTTCCAAAGTAATTTACCCCGGTTTTACCAAAAGCATTAGTGATTTTGGCTTTGTTAAGGATATCTCCGCTACAAACAACAGAATTGACATTTACTTGGACATCCCCTCTTCGGCACCGGAAATTGAAGCACAATTGCATGAAGAGATACATAAAAGGATCTCTTTGTTGGGAGATTTGGAGATAAATATTTTTATCGCAAAACCAAAAATACCCAAAGAAACAAGTTCTCATGGCAAAAATGTACTTCCCGCTATTCAAAATTTTATTATGATAAGCAGCGGAAAAGGCGGCGTGGGAAAATCTACTACTTCGGTAAATCTTGCCATCGCGCTCGCACAGCAAGGCAAAAGAGTCGGGCTGCTCGATCTGGATATCTACGGGCCCAATATCCCCAGAATGATGGGGATAGAAGGAAAGCAGCCTGTTTTTCTTGGCAATAAAATAAAGCCCATTGTGGCACACAATGTTCAAGTTATGTCTATTGGATCGCTTGTTGAAAGAGGCGCTTCTCTTATCTGGAAAGGCGCCATGGTTACACAGGCAATTGAACAAATGCTAGAAGATATCTTGTGGAATAAACTCGATATACTTCTCTTTGATATGCCTCCGGGCACAGGAGATGCACAGTTGGCTCTAGCACAAAATCTGCCTGTGACTGCCGGCATATGTGTTACAACTCCTCAAAAAGTGGCACTTGATGATACCGTTCGCAGCATGGATATGTTTACCCAACTGCACATTCCTATCGCGGGGATTGTTGAAAATATGAGCGGCTTCATCTGTCCGGATTCTGGCAAAAAATATGATATTTTCGGAAAAGGCACCACAAAACCGCTTGCTGAGAATTATCATACAGAAATTTTAGGAGAAATTCCTATCGAACCTGCCATCAGAGAAGGAGGAGATAGCGGTCTGCCGATTACTGTTTTGGCACCCCAGTGTGAAACATCCAAACGGTATCAAACAATAGCTGCTAAAATTTGGGAAATCGCACTTAAGATAAACGAAGAAGGCGGAGCAAATAACGAAAAGATACAGCCTACTATTTTTTAGACTAATTTGATTTTGCCTATCTTTGCACCTTTTTGAAAAATGGTGCAAAGATTTTTTATTTAATGGTGTGTATCTGCATCAAGATTGAAGAGTTTTGTGCCTACATAATAAAGCAAAATACATAAACCTAATCCTCCAAGCGAAATCATAATTTCTGTCATACTGGGAAAATAATTAACCCACGACGGAGCGAGTTCGTATTCAGTTGTTTTCATCATTTGAAGCGGTTTAAGCTGTGTATCGTGCACAAGATTGTATCGCATAAAAAATACTCCAACCATACCGCTAAGTGATGCCCAAAACATACCTGTAAGATTTTTTCCCATATCTTTTAAAATAATAAAAAGAGGGATCAGCATCGCCAAAACCACTTCCGCCCAGAACGTCCAAGAGCCCAAAATATGTATAGCAACATCGGCACGATTTGGCATATCTCCGTAAATATCAGTTAAAAATTTCCAAGTGACAAAGAAAATCAAGATAGAGATTAAAAGTCCTTGAATTTTTGCCAAGTTGGTGAGCATCACTTTTGCATTTTCCGGAAACTCCAACTTGTATCTAAATCCCATCATAATAAAGGCAATAAAAATTCCCGTGATAAACGCGGTTAAAATAAAATAGGTCGGATAAAATACCCCGTTTGAAATGGTTCTGGCATTTAAAAATCCAAATACTCCGCCCAGGTTCGAGTGCGCCGCAAGACCTACTAAAAGTCCAGTTAAACCGAAAAATTTTGCCATTTTCATATTATGCTTAAGCAAAAAAACGAACTCAATAATCATAAAGGTCAAATAAAGCCCGTAAAGAGTTCCCATCCACCAAATAGCACTGGTAAGTCCAGGAGAAAGAACATTGTAAATGAGCATGGTAACAGGATGGCCGATCTCAAAAGCAATTACTGCAAATCCTGCCATAATGGTAACAATAGACCCAAAAATAGCCCTTTTTGAAATCATCTCATAATCTTTAAATCCAAAAACATCCCCCAATGATCCCACAATACAAAGTCCGGTTGAGCTCACAACAAAGAAGATGTATACTGCAATCAATAGTCCCCATGGATGTTCTCTGGTCACATTGTAGGCATGGTGTCCATGCATAAGATATGTTGCCACACCCAAAACAAAAAATGCCAAAAAAGCCAGCGTGATAACTGCTACAAGCATATTTTGAGGTGTTTTTTCAAAATTCAATAAATCTTTTATTCCTATCTTATTGAAAGGAATCGTAGCGATAAACTCTTTTATACTCTGTTTTTGTTGAATAGTTTCTGCCATAAATAACCCCTTATGTTAGATAGAATAATTTTGGTTTGGTACCAAGATGTGATTTAAGACTAAAATGCTCTCTAGTTCTAAGCAGTTCGCTGATTTCGCTATTGGGATCATCTAGATCACCAAATGTTCGTACTTTCGTAGGACAGGTATTTTGACATGCCGTGGTAGTTTCGCCTCTTGCCAATCTTGTATCGCTACAGAAGTTACATTTATCAACTGTCATGGTTCTGTCGTCCACATATCGCGCATCATAAGGACATGCATTCATACAGTAACTGCACAATATACACTTCTCTGCATTAACCCGCACTACACCATTTTCATCATAATATGTGGCATTGGTAGGGCATACCTCTTGGCAGGGAGCATCATCGCAGTGCTGACACTGACTGGGTTCAAAACTGCTTGAAACGATACTGAGAAACGGGTACTCACCCTCTATCTCTTTCACTCCTACCCAAATTCTATGTTTATCCGCGCCCATAAGAATCCCGTTTTCTTCTTTACAGGCAACTTCACATGCTTTACAATTAATACAATTTTTATAATCTAAAGCCATTCCATATCTTGCCATGATTACACCTTTCTTATTTCTACATTTGTTTCATGCATCGATGCTGCACCATAGACAGACTCAATAATGTCTTCAATGACAGTATTATCGTTTCCACCGTTTTTATAAGCCCACGTCAAAGCCTCACTCTCTGCACCAAAACCATGAATAAAGAAAACTTGGTTGGGTGCAATTTTCTCTGTCGGGTATGCTTTAATGGTTACAGAACCTGTTTTGCTTAAAACTTCAACTCTATCGCCAAAAGCGATACCTCTCTCTTTTGCTATACGTTTATTGATCCAAATATAATTCTCAGGCATTAAATCTCTAAGTACAATATTATTAGCTGTACCGCTCTGTGTAAATTGGGCATGACGGCCTGTTAAAAGTTTAAACTTTCCTTCCGGTACATTAAAGAGATACTCCTCTTTCCAGATTGGCATAGGATCAACGCCTTTTTTTGCCAAATTGGCCAAATTACACTCTACTTTTTGCGATGGTGTCTTAGGTTTCCCGCCATTGACACTGTAGGCTTTTTCTTTTTCCGGATAGTACTGATATTCATTGACAGAAAGTGCTTTATAAAACTTATCCATATTTGGATAGAAGACACCATTTTTATTGAGTGCTTCAACTGCTTCTTTGCCATAGACACTCTCGACCATATGTGCATTGATCTCCTCTTGAGAATGTTTGAAAGGTTTGGTTAGGTCAAACTCTGCATAAACTTCTGCTTCCCTTTCTTCCTTTGTCATAGTCGGTGCCGTTTTAGTTGTATTGCCATCCTCAGAAACAATCTCTTCTTCACCTAAATTGGCAAGTTCATCTTGTAGGTCTTCATCATGTTTTTTAGAAATTTCAAAGAGCGGTTTGGAGATTTTCTCAGTAAGCCCTCTCATGATATCTATAATAGGTTTTGTTTCAAACATAGGATCAACTACTTTGTTGCGCTGAGCGATAGAAGGCTCAACTCCGCCAAATGTATTTACCGGATCAGTACGCTCTAAATAGGTACACTCCGGCAATACTACATCTGCATACATCACAGTATCGCTTGGCATGGTATCAATTGCTACTACAAGCTCCATTTTTTTAAGCATCTGAGCTGTTTTTTTTGTATTTGGCATATTCATCATCGGATTGTGCTTATAGCAGAACATACCTCTGACTTTATACGGCATTCTGTCTTCCAAAAATCTATTTCTCCAGCCGATCCAAGATCCTCCATCGGTTACGACAGCACAATCGGCATAACCGCTGTGCCCCTTATGAGATTCACTGCTATCCACAGCACGCGCTTCCGCTCTAGCATAGATAGGTTCCAATCCCTCATGTGCCCCCAGCTCAAGTCTTTTGCCAAATATAAGTCCGCCTTTTGTATCAATTCCTCCGCCCAGTCCCTGGAAAATTGCCATAGCCCGTCTGAGTTGGAAATCGTTGTTGGAAAAAGTACTTCTTCTGCCTGGATAATAGACTGCTTTGGGGGCATATGCCATAAAGTCTCTGGCTATTTGATAGATATCTTCGGCTTTAATATTTGTAATCTTTTCAGCCCATTCCGGAGTATATTGATTATCTATAACACTTTTTTTATACTCATCAAATCCATTAAAATTTTCAGCCACATACGTTTTATTATAAAGCTCTTCGCTCAAAACGACATAAGTAAGAGCCAAAACAAAAGCCAAATCGGTTCCTGGATTGATTGCCAGCCATTTATCCGCTTTTGCTGCTGTATTGGTAAATCTAGGATCAATACAAATCAGTTTAGCACCTCTGCCTTTTGTGCGTTTGAAAGCATCCATGGTATCAGGAGTCACTATTGCTTCAGCTCTGTTGGCTCCTGCCATAATAATATACTCTGCATTATCCAAGTCTGCTTGCGGATATGCGCCCAGTGTAACACCGTATGCTGAAGCTACTGTTTGCAAACAGATTGAAGAGTGATTTAGCCAGTTGGCTGAACCGAATGCAGAAAAAAGCGTTTTAAACGTATGTTCTGCCATCCCTTCTCCTGCACAAAATAGAAATGTAGAACGATTGTCTTTTTCCTCATCCAGTATCTTTGCTACGCCAGGGAATTTATCGGTTCCATTTAAGATGGCTTCATACGCTTCATCCCAAGAAACACGTTTAAATTTACCTTCCCCTTTTTCGCCAATACGAATCAACGGATACTTTAAACGGTCCGGATCATATAATGCCTGAATTCCAGCATTTCCTCTGGGACATAGCATGTTTTTTGATTTTGGAAACATGGGATTTGGATCCAATTTAGTTACCACTCCATCTTCCACTCTAGCGATGGCTGCACATTTATTGACACACATTTCACAGAGTGTAGCAATATTTTTTACCTCTTTTGCTGCACCTGTTTTTGTGGTAATAGTCAATTTTTTATCATGTGTATCATTGCTTGCAAAAAGGTTTGTTGCACTTATTGTCGTTCCGCCGACAACACTCATTGCAACTGTCCCTTGAAGAAACTTCCGTCTCGACATTTCAATTTGCATAAACGCTTCTCCTATAGATAGTATTGACGAATAAATAGGAGTAAATCCCTCCTAATTTATAAGTTTATATTATATATTATAACAGTTTTACTTATAAAAATATAATTTGAATCGAGAAGCAGTGTTTTTTTATAAATTATGAGAATTTTTTATTGCATACCATTTTATGGACGGTAGATTATATTCATATCATCCAAATTGCCATATTCAAAATCTTTATGGCAGGCAGCACAATTGGATTTGTCTTTGATTTTCTTTTGTTTATAGACACTCAATGGAATATCCTGGTGTGTTTTTCTCCAATAAGGGGTTTTGGTTATTGCCTTGGGACGTAATTCTCCTAGAGAATTTAGCATCTTTACTGATACTTCACGAGTACTGCTTTCTGCAGCATTTTCGATTAAAAATGTTTCAATAACCAGTTGCTGTGATTTGGTAATATTGGCTTCAGTGATCTCTTTGCCAAAATGATTCTTTAAGCCTTTCATCACCCTCTCCCATGATTCTTCAGGAAGTAAAAACGGAGGATAAGCTACATGACAATCTCCGCATTTATTTACATAAAGAGGATCTGTTTGATTGTAGTCTATATTGGTAAATTTTTGGATCGTTAAAAAATTATAGTTACTGCTGATAATAAAGAAATACGTTGCTGCTGCAAAAAATATCATAAAAAAAGCAAAAAAGGTTAAAGATCGGCTTACTTCCGTATCTTCGCCTTCTGTCTTTTTATAACCGGTAACCATCGCAAACACCATATGTGTTTTATGCCAAAATTGCTCTATCATCACTCCGGATATATGTAAAAATACCCAAAAAAGAAAAAGATAAGAAGCATATTTATGAATGAAATCCAAATGCCAAATATAAGCTGTATAGTGATCATTTAAAAAAGAAAAAACACCTAACGCCTCCTGAATTCCATAAAGCAATAAGCCCGAAACAACGATAAAACTCCCGACTCCCAATGCCCAAACGGTAAACCAGCTTGAAGCGGGATTATGGCCCGCAGGTATCTTCCTCCATCTATTTTGTATTTTTTCAACAAAATAGTATTTTAATTCTGAAGGCTTAAGTTTAAAAGTATTAAATGTAGCATATTTTGGACCTATTACACCCCAGATAATTCTGTAGATAATCATGATTAGAAAAATAAAACCAAAAGCAACATGGCTATGCAGTTGGTTTTCATAAAAAGAGGTGATAAAAGCGGCAGTAAATGAAAAAGCGATCATCCAATGGATAATTCTGGTGCCGATAGGCCAAACAAATACATATCCAGGCTTTTTATTCATTCTATTTTTTCCATAATATATCATTATCAATTTTATAAGGTTATCATAATTTTATGTAAAAAGGGATGTAAAACGTAGAAATTTAAGTAGATAGTAGAAATAAAAGCAGAGAAAATATCTCTCTGCCTTCATATTAATATTTTTTATTTTTGAAACTTGTCAACAATATATTGTGCCATTGCTTCGGTATCGTAATCCATACCTTTTTCACGAATCTTTTTCATATTATGTTCCATCACCTCATGTTCCGTACCGGCTGAATGTCCACTGGTACCGCCCATTTTAATATCCATAATACCCATTCTTAGCTCTTGATAACTTTGATCATTAAGTGCCGGTCCTTTTTTCTCAAGTACGCCTTCTCCATTTTTTCCATGACATTTTACGCACATTTGATCATATACTTCTGCAGTAGTGTATTTATATGTCACTACTTCTTCTTTTTGTTCCTCTGTTTTTTCACATCCTGTCGTTAACAGTAGAAGTGATGCTCCAAAAATTAGTGCTGTTATTTTTCTCATTCTTCTCTCCTTTAAATTTCTTATGCTCTGCCTGAAAGCATACCGTATTGAGTCATTGGCTTAAGCGCATAGACTTTAAGCAGCCACCAAATCCATCTCTCCTGCGCAGGATCAAGCGGGAATGAAGGCGTTGGTTTGCCTGTCCAGTTAAACTCAGCCAACATGACTGTACCGATAGAGGTTATCAAAGGACAAACAGTATAGCCGTCATATTTTGCCGGAAGCTCATTTTTTCCTTCCATAACAGCAATCAGGTTTTCTACTACTACTTTGTATTGTTTTCTAGCACTTCCTCCCGTTTTACCCATCGGTACAGCTGCAATATCACCCAATGCAAAAATATTAGGATATTTTACATGCTGCAGTGTTTCTTGTTTTACCGGTACCCATCCTTTACCTGAACCAATAGGAGAGCTTCCAATCTCTTCAGGTGCTATCATAGGTGGTGTAATATGCATAAAATCATAAGGCACCTGTACTTTTTCACTTGTTGGGATCATTTCATACTCTTCAAGGTCTTCATCCCATTCCCCTTTTTCAAGCCAATGCTTTTTAAAGGTTGCTATCTTTGCAGCAGGATCCACACCAATCAAGTTATGCTTGAAGTTGTATTTCATATCTCTTTGAGCAAATTGTTCAATCATCGCTGCATTATATTCCGGTACACCAAAAAGCTTATCTCCGTTAGGATAGAGTGTTAATTCGGCATTTTCTCTTGCTCCTGCTTCCCTAAGTCTTGCATCTGTTAGATACATGATTTTTTTAGGTGCACCGCCGCATTTGATAGGAGTATCCGGATCAGTAAAAATCCCTTGGACTTTTTTACCGCTTTTTGCATCTGCAATAAATTTTTGCATCTGTGTCCAAGTATCGGTAGCACCATCAGCAAAATAGATAGAAGCTATACCGTTTTGACCAACTACTTTTCTTGCGGCACTGCTGTCGCCTCTTGATGTAATAGTTTCAGTTACACCCAAACCTTCCAATCGAGCAAAATCAAGTTTAAGCCCAGCTGCTACAATCATGTAATCATATTTAATCTCTTTGCCGCCGCTGGTTTTTACACTGTTTTGATCAGGATTAAATTCTACTGCTTTTTCTTTGATCCAATTTACACCCTCTGGCATAAAATCAGCCGTTGTATACTCAGTATCAGCATCATTCCAAACACCGGCACCCACAAGTGTTTGCCCCGGTTGATAAGAAGCTGATTTCTCATTTGGCTCAAGTACAGTAATGTCCGGCTCATCAAGTGAACGCATTAGTAAAGCAGCTGTTGCTATACCTGCTAAACCGCCGCCTACGATCAAAATCTTTCCCTTAGCACTTGAGCTTGCAGCTTTTGCTTCAGTAACAACGCCGCTTCCCATCATCATGGCGGCTCCGCCCATCCCAAAAAGCTTCATTGCATCACGTCGAGAAATTCCCTTCTCTTTCAGATGGGCATCAATAAGCTCCATACTCTCTTCTATCATTTTTTTATCCATTAGTAACTCCTTCTAAAAAATATAAATAGATTTTACATCAAAATAGTTAAACTTATATTTAAATTAATAAAAAATAAATTAATTTGTTTTTGTTATATAATTTTATCAATCATAAGTTGCAATGTAATTTTACCCCTAAAGTGATTTTCATTAACTGTATAGACTATCTGTACTTTTTGATCTATCTCTAAAAATGATTTACTTTTAAACCAAACGGCTTGCAATACCATATTGTCTTGTTTTAATAAAAAACGTAAATGTTCACCTTCCTTACCCATGGTTTGTATTTGAAGAATTTCTACATCATTTGTTATAAATTTTGGCATAGGATTGCCAAAACCATAAGGTTCATACTTTTTTATTAATGCTGTAAGCTCAAAATTTATCTGAGAAAATGAAAACTCTCCCATAATTTGCAAATCAGATATTTCTTGATTGTAATCCCTTGATTTATATTTTTTTTGTATTTTAGACTTAAACGATTCAAGTTTGTCTTTTTGCAAACTAAGCCCAACAGCAGCCTGATGTCCTCCAAATTTATCAAGATGTTCTCTGCAACTATTTACAATCCCAAATAAATCACATTCACCAAAACTTCTTCCGCTTCCTTTAAGTACTCCTTTGGAATTTTCACTCAATACAATAGAAGGTTTTTGGCATAGTTGCGCTATTCTGGCAGCAACGATGCCTACAACGCCCTCATGCCATTCTTGACCTACTGCAATAATTACATCATCCTTGCTGTCTACCTGCAGTAAAGCTTGATGTGTCAATGTTTGTTCTGTTGTTTTCCTGAGAGAATTAAATGCAATGAGCCTTTCAAGTCTTACGTTTGCATCATAAATGTCAGTAGAACTCAAAAAATCTACAGCATAAGAAGCATCCTCCATCCTTCCTGCACTATTGAGTAAAGGTGCTAAAAAAAAGGCAATATCTTCACTGGTTAATACTTTTTTTTGGTAATATTCTAAAAAAGCTCTTATGGCCGGTTTAGTACTTACACAAAGTGATTTAATACCTACTTGAACCATTACTCTATTGATATGTTGCAAAGGCATCATATCCGCAATAATTGCAATAGATACCAATTCCATGTAAGAGATCATATTAATTTTTATGTTTAATTTATTTTTTAAAGAGGCAATAAGATACCAAGCGATCTGCGCTCCACATACATCAGCATAAGGAAAACTGCATTCTTCCTGTTTTTGATTGATAATGGCATACGCTTCAGGAATTTCAGGTGCAAGCAAATGATGGTCTGTAATAATAAGTTCTATCCCCTCTTCTTTGCAAAGCTTTGCTGCATACACTGCTGAAATACCATTGTCAACCGTTATAGCTAAATTTGTTCCCTTGATTTGGGATACAATATTAGCTGAAAGTCCATACCCGTCTTTAAAGCGGTTGGGAATAATCCACTCTATAGGATATTGTATCTCTTCAAAAAAAAGCTTCATTAATGTTGTAGAGATCACACCATCGACATCATAATCACCGATAATTGTAATTTTTTCTTTGTTTTGTATAGCATGAATGATACGTTGGGTTGCCTTTTGCATATCTTTAAATGTATTAGGCAACGGAAGATCGCGTAAAGAGAGAAATCCCTCTTTAAATCGTAATTTTAAGAGTTTTTCTAACGCTTTATGCGTTAAAACAGGATACATCTAGTTTGATTGTTTTATCGCCGCATTGACAAATGCCAAAATAGACGGGTTTGGATTTTGAAGTCTTGAAGTAAATTCAGGGTGAAATTGAACTCCAAGAAACCATGGATGATCTTTAACTTCAACTGCTTCAATTAATCCATTTGATTCACCGGTGACCTCCATTCCCTTACTTTCCAAGGCTTCTCTATATTTAGGATTTGCCTCATATCGGTGTCTGTGTCTTTCATAAATCACATTAGAACCATAAGCTTCTCTCAATTTAGATCCCTCTTTTGTTTGACATTCATACTCTCCAAGCCTTAATGTACCGCCCATTGGAGATTTTGTTGTTCTTACCTGTTTTGCACCGTTCGCATCGATAAATTCATCAATAAGATAAACCATCGGATCTTTTGTATTTGGATTAAACTCTACAGAATTTGCATCTTTTAATCCTAGTACATTTCGCCCAAACTCAATTAAAGAAAGCTGCATGCCAAGACAAATACCTAAAAAAGGTATCTTTTTTTCTCTGGCATAGTGAATGGCTTCAATTTTACCTTCAACTCCGCGTTCACCAAATCCGCCAGCAACCAATATACCCTCACAGTCTTGCAAGAATTTTTGTGCGCCCTCTTCTTCTATTTTCTCACTGTCCACCCACTTAATATTAACTCTATAATCAAGATGTGCACCTGCATGAATCAATGCTTCTGTTAAAGATTTATAAGACTCTTTAAGATCCAGATATTTACCGACAAATGCTATTTTAACTTCATCGCTTGGCATAATAATTTTGTTGACCAGAGAACTCCATTCTTCCATTTTTGGTTGACAATTTTCCAACTCCAACTGTTTGCAAATCGGTGTTAAAATATCCTGTGCCAAAAAACTTAAAGGTACTTGATAGATAGTAGCTTCATCAATCGCATCAATGACAGAGTCTTCGTCTACATCACAACTAAAAGCAATTTTTCTTTTAAGTTCATTAGGTACAGGCTGTTCTGCTCTAAGCACCAGCATATGCGGTGCAATGCCTATGCGTCTGAGTTCCTGAACAGAATGTTGTGTAGGTTTAGTTTTCAACTCTCCTGCCACTTTAATATAAGGCAAAAGCGTTACATGCACGTTCATTACCTGTGACTTGCCCAATTCATGTTTCATTTGCCGAATGGTTTCTAGAAACGGTAACCCTTCTATATCGCCGGTCGTTCCCCCAAGTTCAACAATAAGAATATCTTTGCCGTATCCTGCTTTTTCAATACGCTCTTTAATCTCATTGACGATATGAGGCACCACTTGGATTGTTTTTCCAAGATATTTGCCTTTTCTTTCATTCTGAATAACCGTTTTATAGATTTGACCTGTTGTAAAATTGTTATTTCGCGTTAAAGAAGTATCTAAAAATCGTTCGTAATGTCCAAGATCTAAATCTGTTTCTGCACCGTCTTTGGTTACAAAGACTTCTCCGTGTTCAAGAGGTGACATGGTTCCAGGATCGACATTAATATAAGGATCAAGTTTCAAAACACCCACTCTCAATCCCGTATGTTTTAATAATGTACCAATACTTGCTGCTGTAATTCCTTTACCCAAAGAACTCAGTACGCCACCTGTAACAAAAATATATTTTGTTCTTTTTTCACTCATTTCATATTTCCTTTAAATTTATGCAACAATCGGCATAATGATTGTTATAAAATGATCATTTTTCACTACAAATGGCAAATTAGGTTCATTAAGTTCCATTAAAAATTCGTTTTTATCAATTTGTGAAATAAAATCTAAAATATATTTGCTATTAAAACTGATTTCAAATTTTTCAGATAAGCCTGTTTGAATTTCTATTTCAGTTTTTGCTTCAACATTATCTGCACTTAAAGAATTGAAAATGATAACATCTGAAAGAAGTGTCATTTTAATCTCTTGCGAAATCGTTGTGATCATTTTAATAGCATCGGTCATTTCTTTTTTAGGCAAACAGATTGAATGTTTTATACTCGAGGGGATAATTCTTTGATAATCCGGAAATTTACCATTAATCAGTCTCGTGAAGAAAAAATAATTTTCATTGGTGATAATTAGATTGGTTTCATCAAAAAAGATATCAATTTGATCAAGAAAAAGCTTTTGTATTTCTAAAATAGCTTTTTTAGGAACGATCAATGAGAGTTCCTGTGTATTGGAACTTGGTATGGTTGCAATAGCCAATCTTCTAGTATCTGTTCCCACTAAGTCTGTTGCATTATTTTTTATATTAATAAGTGCACCGTTTAATTCAAATTTTGGATTATTGGTGTCAATAGCAGGAGATATTTTTTTTAGATTTTGAATAAGACTTAGAGAATCTAAAGAAATTTGAGGTTTATCCTCAATACTTGGAAAAGAAGGGTAAGCAGTCGGGTCAAAAGTCGGCAATTTAAATTTGGAGTGTTTTTGTTTAATAATAAGAACATTATCTAACAATTCTAAAATAATTTCATCTTCTTTAAGAATACGTATAATGTCAAGTAATTTTTTACCATGGGCAGTACAAGATCCTTCATTTTCTACAATAATATGATCTGTGGTGATTTTTAAACCAATTTCAGAATCTGTCGCTTTTATAATGCACTTACCATTTTGAGATGTAAATAGTATATGAGATGTAATTTGGCTTGCATCTTTTTTTTCTAAAAAAGGTTGTAGATTGATAAGTATTGATTCTATGATTTGCTTTTGCACTCTTATCTTCATTGGCTCTCCTTTATTTTAATAATTTAGTAGGTAGTAGTAGCATCCTCTGAAAATGTGAAAAACTACTTTACAGCCCAAATTACCGCTGTTTGCTTATATGGTCAACTTTTGTTGATTATTCACATCCGTTCACGTTTAAAATTATATCTTTTTTTTTATTCAAGTTTTCATTTATTAAATTTCTGATTTTTGTGTATCTGTATGTATTTTATTTGAGAGTTCTTCTAGAAGTACTTTAAAATTTTCATCATTGTCTATAATTTCATTTATTTTTTTCATCGCATGTGAAATGGCAGTATGATCTTTCATACCAAAATACAATGCAATTTGGGGCATGGAGTTCGGAGTAAGATTTCTTGCTAGATAAATAGCGGTACGCCTTGCATCAACAACATTTTTTGTTCTTTTTTTGGATTTTATATCCGACGGTTTAATATTGAGCTCTCTCGATACAATTTTAATAATATCATCAATGGTAACATTTTCTTTTTTTTCTTTTAATTGGTCTTTGATTGCATTTTGTGCAAAATCTAAAGTAATTTCTTGGTTTAGCATAGAACTTAATGCATTAAGTTTTATAATGGTACCTTCTATTTCGCGGATATTGTCACCCATGTTGGTTGCAATAAAATTAATAATTTCATTATTAAGTCTGATACCGTCCAGCTCACATTTTTTTTGTATGATCGCAATTTTTGTTTCAAGTCCAGGAGGCTGAATATCTGCCATTAATCCCCACTCAAAACGACTTTTTAATCTATCTACCAGGCCTGCGATTTTATTGGGTTGTCTATCAGACGTAATAACGATTTGTTTATTGGCACTATAGAGTTCATTAAAAGTATGAAAAAACTCTTCTTGTGTTTGTTCTTTGCGGCTTAAAAATTGAATATCATCAATGAGCAAAAGGTCGCATTCTCTATATTTATCTCTAAATCTATCCATGGTTTGTGAGCGTAAATGTGAGGTAAAAGAGTTCATGAATTGTTCAAGCGTCGTATAGATGACTTTTTTGCCTAGATTGATTTGATAGTTGCCGATTGCTTGAAGCAGGTGGGTTTTTCCTAATCCGACGCCTCCATAGATAAAAAGCGGATTGTATTGTTTTCCGGGTTTTTCGGCGACGGATTTTGCGGTGGTGTAAGCAAATTGATTGGAATCTCCGACGATAAAACTATCAAAAGTGAGCGATGGATTAAGATAAGTACTTTTGGAAGCATGTTTTTCGTTGCTTGGTTTGGCTACCGGGAATGCTGCTGTATCTGTCTGTTTGCCGACAGTGATTTTAATTTGGGGTTTTATTTCATTTTGAAGTTCAAAAAGATGGGCCAATTTTTCTGCATATTTGGTTTTAACCCATTTTGCTATCAGCATATTGGGTGCAGAAAAACAAACGATATTACTGCGTGAATGTTTAGTATCATAGATAAGATTTTTAATATATCTCTCATACTCAATTTCACTGATCTCTTTTTTGAGTTCATAGATAACTTTTTGACCTATATTCATATAGCGGCATCCCTTTTTGAGTGAATAAAATAAAGTAGTGAAAACTTAATGTGAATAACTTCATATATTTTAGCCAATTTAAGCTAAAATAGCGTTATTAAAGCGGTGTGAAATTAATAATTCACATTGTGAACAAAGGTGTGAATGAATATTTTAGGAATAGACCCAGGAAGCCGTAATTTAGGCTATTGTATACTTTATTGGGATGGAAAAACTTATTCACTGATTGAGGCGGGTTTGCTTAAAATAAAAACTAAACTACTTCAAGAGCAAATTGTAGAGCTTGTAGAAGGTTTAGATGTAATTTTAAGGGCACATAAGATAGATGAAGTTGCTATCGAAGATATCTTTTTTGCTTTTAATCCTAAGACAGTTTTAAAATTAGCACAATTTAGGGGAGCGCTTTCTTTAAAGATACTTCAGGAAGTGGGATATTTTTATGAATATACTCCATTGCAAGTAAAAAAAGCGGTTACAGGAAATGGTAAAGCCACTAAAGAGCAGGTTGCATTTATGGTTAAAAAACTCTTAAGAATTAATAAGGAGATAAAACCATTGGATATTACTGATGCGATGGCCATCGCATTCACTCATCTTCAACGGGTGAAGATGAGAAAAAAAGAGCTAGTTTGAAACCGTTTTGGCATTTTTCTTGACAGAAATAAGTCTTTGTTTTGGTGCTTTGAAAGTAGCTTTTCTGTTTCCTTCGGCAGACTCTTCGATGATTTTATCATACATATAGACGTCATTTCTAAAATAGGCCAATCCATCTTCTTCGTAAACCGTAAAGTATATCATATGTACGGGTACAGGTTTAGACAGGATAATTGTTGTGGGTTGATTTGTCTCAAGTATTTTGTTGATTTGACTTTCTGTATAGTGTCCTTGGGCATGTTGAAGTAATTTTTTAGTTAAATCAAAGGGTTTTTGAACTCTCATACATCCTGAACTGTACACTTTATAGCGTCTTGTAAATAATGATTTATTGTCTGTATCATGTATATAGACATCATATTTATTGGGAAACATAAATTTTACGCGGCCAAGTGCATTAGTGTCTCCCGGGTATTGTACAAAACGATAGGGTACAGGTCTACTGCTTTTTTCGTAAGGAGCCAGTTGCCGGGATGTAATATCTATCTCTTTGTTGCCTGCAAATACATGAATATTATTTTCTTTAAGATAAGCAGGATTTTCTCTCAATACATGAATAAGATCTTTTTTGATAAGATTATCCGGAACAGTCCATGTAGGATTGAGAACCATAAATTTAATTTGATCTTCAAAGAGTGGAGTGGGTCTGTCTATTCTTCCCACTACAAGCCCCATTCTCATCAACATTCTATTATTTTTATAGTATCTTAATTTAAAATCAGGAATATTTGCCTCTATATATTCCTCTTCAAAATGTCTAGGATAGAGTTTTGTTTTATCAAGATTAGTAATAATACTTTGAACTTTCTCTGTTACAGGCAAGTTGAGATAATAGGTCATTACTTTATCAACTTTTCTATTTACTGCCAGATTATATCTTTTTTGAAAGGTAATTACAGCACGCTCAAGCGTTTTATCAAATGTTTTATCTATGGGTGCGGATTTAGGATAATCGCCAGAAATTTGAAGACGTTTTTTAACCTGTTCGACACGTGGAGATTTATCGCCAAATTTTAAATCAGTATTGCTGTATTCAATCTTCGGAAATGCATCCATTGTTTGGTATTTTTTCAGTAGTTTTATAAGTGTTTTATACCGTTTTTCCATAGGAATAAGTGAATCAAGGTATGGATAGATTTGATCGCTTACTATAGCCGAAAAGAGCTGATTTTGGTTAGGAAATTCTTTAGGAGTCATTTCCCAATGGGCTGTAGTATCTTCACTTTTTTTTAAGCTGTATAATTTTTTTTGTACCAGGTTCCAGTCTACATCTCCTTGTACAATAAAACGAATCAAACGTACAAAAGAGTTAGTTAGCATAAGATCCAGCCTAGCGTATACCGCCGCTTTTTTAGCTGTACTTATTTGATTGTTATCCAGTTTGTAGAGAAGTTGTCCAATAGCATATTGATCAAAGGATTTATTTTTATAATTAAACATTGGATCTTTTAGCGCTCGAATAAGTTGACTCATCTTGTATCGATCTTCAGGATTTATCCAAAAAGGTTTATAATTTGCACTTTCATAAAGGTTATGCACAATGGTTTTATTTTGGCCTTTTAAGCGTGTCTGTAAACTTTTTTGGATATTGGTTGAAATAGTTTCAATTGAAAGCGTTTGGGCATTCAGGCAAACTTGTAAAAAAAACCATACCGCTATGATTTGTACTATACGCACATTTCTCTCCTCGTAAATAATACGCGAATTATAATATGTATTTTAGTTATTTTTCTTTATACATACACTCTTCAAATAAATATTGATGCTCATTTGGCAATTTTTCATAAATCGTATGGGCAAGGTCTCTTATTTCCCATAAAGCCGATTTGCTGCTTCTAAGCGATAGGAAGTTTTGTAAGCTTCTGGCGTTAATGGTCCATGTCAATTCTGTTTTGTAACTTTCAGGCAGGCAGTATTTGGCTATATCGTTGCTTGTACCGCTTTTGAGAATAGCCTGAAGATTATTTAGTGCTTTGATACTTGCTGTATTGACTGCTTCAGTAGCAGTTAAGACAATAAATTTTGAAGCACCCTTATAGTCCTGCTCTTCAAACGGTTCACACTCTTTAAGCTCTTTGAGCGTGTAACGGGTGCTTTTAACTGAAAGTGACGCCATGCGGTGTCTTGCCAGCTCTTGCAATAATGCACGGCTTACCCCTTGAATGTAGAATGTATAGACAAGATGTTCGAGGGTGGAGGCATGTTTAAATTTGTTGCCAACCCTGTCTATCAGGGCTTTGTCTTTTTCTCCGCCCTCGTCGCTGTTATCGAAGCTTTGCCAGCAGGTTCTTATGGCATGAGCGCATACTTCAAGCGGTGTGTGGTGCAATAGAATGATTTGCATAGAGATACCTTCGTTCTTTTTGCTACAATTATAACAAAAGTTTTAAATACATGAGGATAAGCATGGAGCCCAGTGAACGATTTTTTACCTTCGAAGAAGATTTTAGAGATCCTTATGCTAGAGATAGAGATAGGGTATTGCATTGCAGTTCATTTAGGCGGCTAGAGTATAAAACACAGGTTTTTTTAAATCATGAAGGAGATTACTTTCGTACACGTTTGACGCATTCGCTTGAAGTAAGCCAAATCGCACGTACGCTCTCGCGCAAGCTTGATTTAAATGAAACCTTGGCCGAAGTGATTGCTCTTTCGCATGATTTGGGTCACACTCCTTTTGGTCATGTAGGGGGTGATGAATTAGATAAACTTCTCAAGGCAGACGGCAGACCTTTGGGATTTGAACATAATTTTCAATCTTTTAGAGTGCTAACTAAACTTGAGAAGCGCTATAAAAAATTTGATGGCCTTAATCTGACGTTTGCTACGCTAGAGGGAGTATTAAAGCATTCTTATCCCTATAAAAAACCTTTTTTGAAAACATTAGACGAACGATTTGCGCTAGATAAACATCCTTCCCTTGAGGCAATGGTAGTAGATCATGCAGATGAGATAGCGTATACAAGCCATGATATAGATGATGGTATCAAATACGGACTTATCTCATTTGATGATCTTTTGAAGAATGGACTATTTCAAAAAGTTGATGAAAAAATACAAAAAGAAGATGTAAAAAGAGATGAAAAACTTTACCGTCACCGTTTTGTTGCAGGATTGATCAAATTGTTGGTTGAAGATTTTATTCTCAATTCAAAAGAACAAGTAAAATATTTTCGTCAAGAAATTCCTATCTGCGGAATTTTGGATGCAAAAGAACCAATTCCTGTCGGTTTCTCTTCTTATACAGCCAAAGAGCTTAAAAAACTCAAAAAATTACTTTTCACTTCGCTTTATAGGCATGAAAAAATTGTTCGAAAAATGCATGCCGGAAAGCAATGTATTAAGGGGCTTTACAAGGCATTTGGCGAAGATGTTGATTTGATGGGGGGGCATCAAAAGGAATTACTTGATGTGCGCGCCAAAGAGCGGGTTATTGCTGATTATATTGCTGCAATGACTGATCGTTATGCCGTGAAAACCTATCATGAACTTTATGGTTTATCGTTTTAATTCACCTCTCAACAAAATTCATATATTTATTGAATTTGTATAAATTTTTAAAAGTTTTGAGATTTGTTTTTGGTGCCCATACGGGTGTATTTTAAAACCGGATTTCTTTTTTGATAGATCAATAAAAATTTTAAAAATCTTTTATATAGTAACTTTTAGATATAATTCGCGAAAAATCATGGGAAATATTATTCTCATCTTAGGATATTTTATGCAAAAAATAAAAAATATTGCCGTTATTGCGCACGTTGACCACGGCAAAACAACTTTGGTAGATGAGCTGCTTCAACAGAGTGGAACATTTGCTGCCCACCAAGAAATTCAAGAAAGAGCGATGGATAGCAATGCCATTGAAAAAGAAAGAGGGATTACCATTCTTTCTAAAAACACAGCAATTACTTATGGTGATCACAAAATCAACATCATAGATACTCCGGGTCACGCTGATTTTGGCGGAGAGGTTGAGCGTGTATTGAAGATGGTTGATGGTGTTTTGTTGCTTGTTGATGCCCAAGAAGGTGTTATGCCTCAGACAAAATTCGTTCTTAAAAAAGCGATTGAATTGGGACTTATCCCTGTGGTTGTTATCAATAAAATAGATAAAGATGCTGCAGAACCCGATAGAGTAATGGATGAAGTGTTTGACCTTCTTGTTGCACTTGATGCAAACGAAGAGCAACTTGAATTTCCTGTACTTTATGCAGCTGCAAGAGATGGTTATGCCAAATGGAACATGGAAGATGAAAACAAAGACATGACGCCGCTCTTTGAAGCGATTTTAACCCATGTGCCGTATCCGTCAGGCTCGGCAGACAATGATACGCAAGCACAAGTTTTTACACTCGATAATGATAACTTTGTGGGCCGTATCGGTATTACACGTATCTTCAACGGTAAAGTAAAAAAAGGTGATGAATATTTGCTTGTCAAGGCTTCCGGAGAGAAAACAAAAAGCCGCGTAAGTAAATTGATTGGGTTCAAAGGACTTGAAAGAATTGATATTCAAGAAGCGGAAGCAGGAGATATCGTTGCAATTGCAGGATTTTCGGATATTGATGTCGGAGACAGCATTTGTGATCCTGTCAATCCTGTTCCTTTGGATCCAATGCATGTTGAAGAACCTACGCTTTCAGTTATCTTCTCAGTTAATGATGGTCCTTTGGCGGGAACGGAAGGAAAACATGTTACTTCCAACAAGATAAGAGAAAGACTTGCAAAAGAGATGGAGACCAATATTGCAATGCGTATGGAGCCGTTAGGTGATGCATCTTTCAAGGTTTCCGGCCGTGGTGAGCTTCAGATCGGTATTTTGGCTGAAAATATGAGAAGAGAAGGCTTTGAATTTCTTCTTGCAAGACCTGAGGTGGTTATCAAAGAAGAAAACGGTGTCAAGATGGAGCCGTTTGAACATCTTATTGTTGATGTGCCTTCAGAATTTCAAGGGGTTGCTATTGAAAAACTGGGTAAAAGAAAAGCAGAAATGACGTCGCTCATACCGATGCCTGACGGTACTGTGAGAATCGAATTTGAGATTCCTGCACGCGGACTTATAGGCTTTAGAAATGAATTTTTGACAGATACCAAAGGGGAGGGGATTATGAACCACTCTTATTTGGAATACAGACCATATTCCGGCGTAGTAGAGAGCCGAACTCCTGGAGCACTTATTTCAATGGATAACGGTGAAGCTGTAGCTTTTTCGATTTTTAACCTTCAAGCAAGAGGGGTAATGTTTATCAAGCCGCAAGATAAAGTATATGACGGCATGGTGATTGGCGAATCAGCAAGACCGGGAGACCTCGAAGTGAATCCACTCAAAGGAAAACAGCTTACAAATATGAGAACAAGCGGAGCTGATGATGCAATTAAATTGATTCCCCCAAGACCCATTACGCTTGAATCAGCAATGGAGTGGATTGAAGATGATGAACTTGTTGAGGTTACCCCTTTGAGTATTCGTATTCGCAAAAAACACCTTGATCCATCCACAAGAAGACGTATGGCAAGAGACAAAAAGAACGCACAGTAAATTTTATTCTGCTATTTTATTTCAACTGCTGGAGAGAATTCCCGCAGTTGAAATCATAAATAAAGTGTTTGTATTTAAAATATATAATTAGATTTTAATGCTTTTCCTGCCCGTAGTGCACTTACCCAAGCAAAATGAAAATTAAATCCACCCCTATCTGCATCTACGTCGAGTATTTCACCTGCAAAATAGAGATTTTTGACCCGTTTTGACTCCATTGTTTGAGGATTGACCTCGGCTGTGTCTATACCGCCAGCGGCGACCTCTGCACCCTTGAAACCTTTGGTATCGCTGATGGAGAGTTTGAGGTTTTTAAGTGTAAAGACCAATTTGCCTATCTCTTTACGGTTTAATTGATATTCGTATATGGCTTTGCATTTGGATTGCTCTAAAATGACGGGAATTAATTTTTTATTGATGATTCCCTGTAGCCAAAGGCTCAGTGGTTTTTGGCTCTCCTTTTGAATGCGCATGAGAAGCAGGGCAGTCAATTTTTCTTTGTTAAGCTTGGGTATAAGATCCAAGATGAGTTCACAATAGGCATGTTGGGCCAAATGAATACTTGCTTCACGGCTAAGATCGAGTATCGCAAGGCCGCTGATACCATAAGCAGTAAAAAGCAAATCGCCTTTTTTTTCTGTGATGTATTCTCCATTGGCATAAAGTTTGGCTATTCCCTCGCATTTAACTCCACTGGCATGTTTTATCCAGCTTTCTTTAGAGCAGAGCTGCACAAGCGAGGGGAGATTGGGGATGATTGTGTGCCCCATTTGTTTAGCAAAATGCAGTCCGCTGTCATTCCCTCCCAATTGAGGTGCGGCCGGAGAACCGGAGGCAAGTAGTAATTTTTCACACTTATGTATCCCCTGTGTTGTTTCCAGTATGAAGATATCATTTTTTTTACAGATAGCATCCACTCTGCAATCGCATATAAAATTTACGCCTAACTTTTTAGCTTCGTATTCAAGCAATTCTGATACTGAGCTGGCCTGAAGAGACATGGGAAACATTTTCCCTTCTTTTCCCTCTACCAATTCTAGTCCGATAGAAGTGAAAAATGTTTTAACGGCATCAAATCCGTAATCCTGCAAAACCGTCTCAATAAAGCCTTTGTGACATGAATGAAAACGTTCAGGCACAATATTTTTATTGGTGATATTGCATTTGCCGTTACCGCTGATCCGTATTTTTTTACCGATTTGACTATTTTGTTCAAGCAGGGTGATGCACATTCCGCTCTTAGCTGCAACGATGGATGCAACAAGACCGCTTGCGCCTCCCCCTACAATGATAAGATGCGGATCGGATTTGTTATTCATAGGGTATTATAACTTTTTTGATGCAGAAAATAATAAAGGATTGATATGTCCCATTGGTAGAGTTTACGATGTTTCCAATAGATCAGACACAAAGCAAAAGCGTTTTTGTCACAAAAAGCTTGATATAATTGATAAAAAAAGCGGTTTGCCCTATCAATTTACAGCAATGTGTACAATTATCGAAGTAAATTTGGTAGATGAAGTGTTTACTGTGATTATGAAGCCTATAAGGAATTGCAGATGGATTATAAGCGGATCCGCAATACGATCAAAATAGACTATTACCGAGGTACGATAGGGCGTTTGAGTCAAAAAGTAAATTCAGCAGAAGGAAGGGCTGGGGCGGAAGTTAAACAGCTAAAACTTGCTATAATATTAAAGAGAGCGCAAGGGTTTTTTAAAATGTGTGCCGAAAAGATGCAATACATAATATAGGCAATTATTCTTGGTTTAGTGATGGGATTGGCAGGAATGGGCATGTTAAAGACGGCATTTCTTTTGCAGTTTGCAATGATGGAAATGTTGCTTATAACAGGCTTTACCGGATTTTGTTCAGGGTTAATGGTCCTTAAAAAAATTTTTCCTGATTGCAAAGGTGAGGGGAATAAATAATTTTTTAAAACAAAAGTTTTTTCACAGAGAGTTTAGGTAAAAAATAAAACAGGAGAATGAATTTTATTTTTTTCCAAGAAGAAAAATATATAAAAAGGATGAGAAGTAATATGTCAAATATTTCATACAAAGATGCAGGAGTGGATATCGATGCGGGAAATGCATTTGTAGAGGCTATTAAAAGTGATGTAAAATCGACTTTTGATCGTAATGTGATCGGAGGCATTGGATCTTTCGCAGGAGCATATGCGCTTCCTTCGGGCTATAAAGAACCGGTTATTCTTTCTGCAACGGATGGAGTGGGAACAAAACTTAAGATCGCTATAGAGAGCGGAAGACTTCAAAGCGTAGGGATTGATCTTGTAGCGATGTGTGTCAATGACCTAATTTGCAATATGGGAACCCCGATGTTTTTTTTAGATTACTACGCTACGGGCAAACTTATTCCTCAAAATGCAAAAGATGTGGTTGCGGGTATCGCAGAAGGATGTCGCAGAGCCGAATGCGCTCTTGTGGGCGGAGAAACAGCCGAAATGCCCGGAATGTACAGCGAAAATGATTTTGATCTTGCAGGATTTGCGGTTGGTATTGCAGAAAGAAGCGAGATGGATACGGTAAGCAACGTAAGGGGAGGTCAAATTTTGATCGCGCTTCCAAGTTCTGGTGTACATTCCAATGGGTATTCGCTTGTGAGAAAACTTTTTTTTGATAAATTGGGTATGAGTTTAGACACAGAATTTGAAGGCAGACCGCTTGTTGAAACACTGTTGGAACCTACACGTATCTACGTCAAAGAGTTTAAGGCCAATAAAAAGTACATTAAGGCTCTAGCGCACATCACGGGAGGAGGCATTATAGAAAACCTTCCTAGAGTACTCCCCGAAGGCATAAAAGCGATTGTTAACAAAAATGCTATCCGTACGCTTCCTATTTTTGATTTCATGAGCAAATATGTAGATGAAGAAGAAATGTATAGAGCGTTTAATATGGGTGTGGGCATGATATGGGTTGTCGAAAAAGAAGATGTAGACAGTGTGTTGGCAAATACTGACGGCTATGTGATCGGCCTATTGGCAGAGGGTCAAAGGTGTGTAGAGCTTGTCTAAGGGCAATCCAGCTATCCATTCGTTCACCAGTCAGACAATCCTCGAAATAACAGAATTTTTAGGATAAAAAGTTCTGTTATTCCAATACTTCTTTGTCAAGCTCTCCTTGTTTCCATTTTGTCAGATAAATATTTAAGTTTGCTTTGACATCCCCTTGCAAAACATATAGCCCGATCAAATTAGGCAACGCCATGCCCAACATAAGCAAATCTGAAAATTCAAGCAATGTGGAAGCGTTCGTAATGGAAGCCAATATAATAAAAATAATAAAGATAAGTTTATAGCCTAAAGTGTATTTTTCTCCAAATAAATAAGTCCACGAACGCTCTCCGTAGTATGACCATGAGATCATGGTACTAAATGCAAAAAGTACAATAATGAATGATAAAACGGCCGGGAACCAAGAGATTACTGTTCCGTATGCAGCTGCAGTAAGTGCAGCCCCTTGTTTGGTGGCTACCAGATCTGCAAATGTCCCGCCCGGATCATATACTCCTGTCGTAACGATAACAAGTGCCGTCATTGTACAGATAACAATTGTGTCTATGAAAGGCTCATAAAGTGCAACCATGCCTTGTCTGACAGGATATTTTACTGAAGCGGTTGAGTGCACGATAGCCGCAGAGCCTATTCCCGCTTCGCTGGAAAATGCAGCCCGTTTAAATCCTTGTACAATTGCCCCGATAAGTCCCCCTGCCGCAGCATCAAGAGCAAACGCTTCATAAAAAATAACAGAAATAGCATGAGGAACCGCAGAAGCATGATGAATCAATATCCATAGAGAGGTGATTAAATAAATTATCACCATTAGAGGAACAATCTTCTCGGCAGTGTGGGCTATGCGCCGAATACCTCCAATGATTACAAAACCGACAACAGTTGCCATTATCAGTCCAAAGACAATAGGGTAGTGCTGGAAGAAAGGAATGCGTTCACTCAAGGCACCCATTGCTTGAGAAGTTTGAAAAGCATTGCCTGCACCCAGCGAAGCACCAATGGCCAAAAAAGCAAAGACAGCAGCAAGCATGTTGCCTATTTTTGTATAACCTTTAGTCGCCAGGCCTATAGAAAGATATTGCATTGCGCCACCCATAATACGTCCGTCAGGTCGTTTCTGCCGATAAATTTGCGCAAGAGTAACTTCGGTAAACTTGAGTGTCATGCCAAAAAACCCTGCAAGTATCATCCAGAAGGTAGCACCAGGCCCGCCTACGGAAATAGCAATAGCAACCCCAGCAATATTTCCTAACCCCACAGTCGCAGAAAGTGCAGTAGTGAGTGACTGAAAAGGAGTGATTTCTCCAACATCATCAGCTGTTTTGTATTTTCCTATGATGATTTTAAAAGCATGAGTGAACATGCGAATATTGATAAATCCAAAACGAAAGGTAAGAAATACACCGCCCACTATGAGCCATGCCACAATAAAAGGCATAGGAGCTCCTTCTACTTTTCCAATAAAAATATCAAAAAAGAAAAATGAAGCCAAAAAACTATTGATTTGTTCAAATATACTATTCATTCACCTGTACTCTCCCACTTTATAAATTATTATACACGGTAACGCTTAAATCGGTTCTAAAGCGAATGAAATTAAATTTTTTATTTAATTTCATGTTACTATTGACAAATAATGCGCTTTTGATTATAATTGCATTCCTTTTTAGGATAACGGAGTGTAGCGCAGTCTGGTAGCGCACCTGGTTTGGGACCAGGGGGTCGAAGGTTCGAGTCCTTTCACTCCGACCATGTACAGATCTTTAATAAACAATATAATTAAAAAACCAATGATGGTGGACGTAGTTCAGTCGGTAGAGCACCAGTTTGTGGCACTGGGTGTCGCGGGTTCGAGCCCCGTCGTCCACCCCATTAATATTGAGAACCACCTAAAGAAGAAGCGCTAGTAGCTCAATTGGATAGAGCATCAGACTTCGGATCTGAGGGTTAGGGGTTCGAATCCTCTCTGGCGTACCATAAATAGAGAGTTCAATTATATTGATGCGTTCGTAGCTCAGCTGGATAGAGCACTCGCCTTCTAAGCGAGCGGTCTCAGGTTCGAATCCTGACGGACGTACCACTTTTCTTAATTGTTAAGAATCACATGCGGATGTGGTGAAATTGGCATACACGCTAGACTTAGGATCTAGTGCTTAACGGCGTGGAGGTTCGAGTCCTCTCATCCGCACCATGAATAGTGCCCTAAAATACGGGCTTTGTTAGTGATTAAAGAAGCTTAGGGGATACCTAAGGGGATACCTATTCATCAAAAAACGTTAACTTTCTGTAAAAATTCAATACTTTTTTATCGCTCTAAAATAATAA
>JAJPEU010000011.1 GCA_021166685.1 Sulfurovum sp.
TGAACATATCGAAGGGACACGCCTGATACATATGAACGCAAGGCTCTATGACCCGATGCTGGGAAGATTCCTCTCAGCCGACCCTATCATTCAGGACCCTTATGATACGCAAAGCTATAACCGCTACTCCTATGTAAGGAATATAGGGGTCAGGTGAAAATGATATTTTATTAAAAAATAAATATACTAAAGAAAAAATCTTTAAATTCTTAAGACATATCAGGAAGGATATTCTCAACACATGATGGCTAAAATATTGAATGTATCATAATCAGCAATCTATGGGGTAATCAAAAGAAGCAAGCAATGAATTGTCATTTCCACCCGACTCTTATGATTCTTGTGATTTTGGGGCAGGTCATCTGGATAACAAAATAATAAATCAGTTGCACCAATAATAGATAGTGATGAAGATTCCATTCCATTTTAGGAGTGTTTTAGAAATTCCTTAAAAAATCTCCAATAGCATTATATGTATTTTGGTAAAGAGAGTAAAAAAACTCTAAGTTTTGAAGTGAGATTATATATGAAATACAATATCCTGACCAGCATCATTGAGAGGCAATCTCTACTTACAGCTTCGGGTGATATCAGGATCCATTGAAAGAATAGTACTATAATAAATTTAAAATAAGGCTAATCAAAAAAGGGTGCTATGAAGCTTAAAAAGAGTGGTTTTTAGGGGATTGTTTGAGTAGATAAGTGGTGGGTCCTCAGGGACTTGAACCCTGGACCACTCGGTTATGAGCCGAGCGCTCTAACCAACTGAGCTAAAGACCCTTATCTAATCGTTGGTTCGTCTTTCGAAGTCATAATGATTTTCGAGTCCGCATTATAACGGCTGTAATCTTTAAATGCAATTAAATTTTGCAAAATTCCAAAAATTATCGCAAAAATAATGAAAGAAGTTCCTCCATGACTAAACATCGGAAGCGGAAGGCCAACGACGGGAGCCAATCCGATAACCATATAAATGTTGACTCCCATATAGACAAAGATCAAAAAAGCAATGCCTGCGGCAAATGTCTTAATGAGATAGTCCTGTGCGTGTTTGGCTGAAATGTAAAGAAGATTAAAGATAAGCAGAACATACAGGGCAATCACTGTTGTCATACCTTTGAAGCCGAATCTTTCCCCCAGATAGGCAAAAATAAAATCCGTAGAGGAAACCGGGAGGAATTTGAGTTGGGTTTGGGTTGCTTCTTCTTTCTCTTTCCCTTCAAGTCCGCCTGAACCGATCGCAATAAGCGCCTGTCTAACCTGGTAGCTTGGTTTGTTAAGTGCGTCATGGATACGTGTTTTTTGGTAAGGTTTAAGGCCGTATTGATAGATAAACGGTGCACCGATACCCCCAATCACCGCCAGGGTGACCCAAATTTTCCAATTAATTCCTACAATAAAAAGTACGCCATATCCGGCAATAAGAAGCACTAAGGCTGTACCAAGATCCGGTTCTTTTGCGATAAGAAGAAAAGGAATAATAATAACAATAGAGAGTTTTAGGAATTGCAAAATCCCATATCCTTGAAGTGGGGGAGGTTTGCGGCTGATAAGATAGGCAAGCATCATAATGACACTGACTTTCATGAACTCGGAGGGTTGGATGGTTAATCCAATGCCTGGAATTTCAATCCATCTTTTGGCGCCAAGAATGCTTTTTCCTATAAATTCAACTGTCAGGAGCAGCCCCAGATTGCCTACGTAAAAAAGAGGAACAAACCACCAAAAGATAAGCCTCCACGGAATAAATGCAACAATAAAAAAAGCAATAGATGCAAGAAAATAGTACACCATCTGCTTATTAAAAAGATAAGGGTTCATCTCATGTATAAGATACGAAGAGATAATAAAAAGAGGAACAAGCTGAATGATAAGAAGATAATTAAAATGTTTGAAGATGCGTCTGTCAAAATCAAACCAATGTTCCATTTGTACTCTCTTTTTTTGGATATTATATCTAAAATGGATTAAGGCAGAAAATGGTGGAATTTTATCGTTTTAACGGATTGCAAAAGCATGAACGGTGTGTACATGCCGTGACAACCAAAAATCCCAAAGCAGCGTATGAAGGCAGTTTGGCACTGCATACAGGAGAAGCGTATAGCCAGATCATGCAGAACCGTAAGCAGATAGCTTCTTTGCTGAAATCGGATACTGAAAAATACCGTTTTATCGCAGCCAACCAAACACATAGCTCCCATATCAAAGTGATAACCAAAAGACAAAATAGAGGTTGGGAAACTATGGATAATGCGGTTTTGGATTGCGATGCTCTGATTACGGATCTAAAGGGTGTAATCCTGACGGTACTGACCGCTGATTGTGTGCCTGTGCTTTTGTATGATGCCCAACAGGAAGTTGTTGCTGCGATTCATGCAGGCTGGAGGGGAACCCAGACAACTATTGTCTTTAAGACAATGGAAAAGATGAAAGAGGTATTTAATTCGAATCCCCAAGATGTGGTGGCAGGTATCGCTCCATCGATTGGCCGATGTTGCTATGAGGTAGGAGAGGATGTGGCTCAGTATTTTACTGCACAGCATGAAGTGCTGGACAAGATAGGTGATAAATATAAATTGGACCTGCCTTTGGCAAATAAAATTCAACTTCTCAATGCAGGTTTGCTTGAAGAAAATATAGAAATGAGCGGTATCTGCACTGCATGTGAGGTAAAGAGGTTTTTTTCTTACCGAAAAGAGCAGGGATGCAGCGGAAGGTTTATGAGCATGATAGGATTGAAGCAAAACGCATGAGCCCGGAAGCCATGTTTTGGCAGTGAAAAAAGAGAAACAGGGCGTCAGGGAGAAAAAATGTTGCATAATGTACAATAAAAATAACATAAAAATGGAACAGCTTTTAAAAAAGAATGCTCGGCTTTAAAAGTGCAGTGGAAAGTTTTAAATAAGTTTCTCCGCAAAAAGAAGAGAGGAAAAAAAAGGGGGGGTGTGAAAATTGGTATCCCAAAAGAAATAAAAAGCAGGGAATATCGGGTGGGAATCATTCCCGCGGGAGTTGATTTGCTTGTCCAGGGCGGACATGAAGTGTACATTGAAAAAAATGCCGGAGAAAAAAGCGGATTTTCAGATGATGAGTATCAGCAGGCAGGCGCTGTTATTTTTAAAAATCCAAAAGAGATATATGAAAATTGCGAAATGATTTTAAAGGTCAAAGAGCCTCAGCCGCAAGAATATGAACTTTTGAAGCCCGGACAGATACTTTTTGCCTATCTTCATCTTGCCCCGCAAAAAGAGCTTACCCAAATACTTCAAAAAAGAAAAGTGATAGCTATCGCCTATGAAACGATACAAGAAGGGAACAGGGTGCCTTTGCTTGAGCCCATGAGTCAAATTGCAGGCAAAATGGCGCCGATGATGGGGGGCTATTTTCTTTCGGCCCATACACATGCAATGGGTGTATTAATGGGAGGATGCAGCGGGGTGCTGCCATCAACAGTATTGATTTTGGGGAGCGGCACGGTAGCCAAATATGCAGCCAAGATTGCAGCAGGGATGGGTGCAAACGTGGTGGTAATGGGAAGAAATCCAAAAAGCATGGCCGAACTTGAATCGGCAATGCCGGCAAATGTTTCAACTGTTTATAGCAGCCGCTACAATATGGAAAAAATTTTACCTACAGCAGATATTGTCATAGGTGCGGTTTATAATACCGGTGAAAAAACACCTCATTTGATCACAAAAAAAATGCTCCCTTTGTGTAAAAAAGGTGCTGTTTTTGTCGATGTTGCTATCGATCAGGGCGGATGTATAGAAACTTCCAGGTCGACAACGCATGATGATCCGATTTTTGAAGTGGATGGAGTGGTGCACTATTGTGTCGCCAATATGCCCGGAGATTATCCTGTGACTGCTACATACGCATTGGCAAATGCAACGATACCTTATGTAAAAAAGATTGCAGATTTGGGATGGCGTAGCGCTGGTTTGCAAGATAATGCTGTTTATGGCGGTGTGAATGTGGCAGGCGGTTTTGTAACACAAAAATCTGTGGCCAAGGTGCATAAAATAGCATATCATGAGTTAAAAGATGTCATTGGTATGTGCCCAAAATTCGGAGATACTTATGATGAAACCGCTTCATGTTAATCAGCTTTACAATCATTGTGATGTGGAAAAATTCGATTTTAATACCACTGAAGATTTAAAGAATCTTGACACAATTATAGGGCAAACCAGAGCGCTCAAAGCAATAAATTTTGGCGTGGGAATCAAACAAAAAGGTTACAACCTGTATGTAATGGGTGAACTTGGAAGCGGTAAGCATAGCATTGTTGAACAGTTTATTAAAAGCAGAAAAGAAGATCAAGAGAAGCCGGCAGATTGGTGCTATGTTAACAATTTTGAAGATCCGCGAAAACCGATTTCATTAAAACTTGCATTTTCCATGGGGATTCAACTTAAAAAAGACATGGAAGAACTGATAGTAGATTTACAGGGAATTATCCCCTCCGTATTTGAGAGTGAAGAATATAGAGAAAAAAAGCAGTCTATCGTTGACAAACTTAATGAGATTAAAAAAGAATCTTTTCAAAAGATAAAAGAAAGAGCAAAAGAAGAATATATAGCAATTAACTATACCGCAACAGGCTATACGGTTTCTCCTATGAGCAAAGAAAATAAGATTCTTGAAGCGCAAGAATTTGTGGCTCTTAGCGATAAAGAGAAGGAGAAAATTCAGGAGAAAATCAAAAAGTTTAAAACTCAGATAGAGCATACCGCACAAGATATGGCTATACAAAGCAAGGCGCAATTAAAAGAGATTAGAGAGCTTGAACAGCATATGACAAAAAAAGCAGTGGATAACAGTATTGATGAGCTCAAAAAAAGATATGAAGCCCACCCAAATGTTGTTATGTATCTTCAGAGCGTTGAAGAAGATATTATAAAAAACGCCCAGGATTTTTTAATCTCTGCACAAAATGCACTTTCAGCAACAGGGGCAGGATCAGCGAGTGAAAGCACTATATTCAGCAGATACCGCGTGAATGTTCTGGTGACGCACAAAGATAAAGAGGGAGTGCCGGTTGTCTATGAGAACAATCCAACCTATGCAAATTTGTTTGGTGAAGTGGAGCATGTTGCACAGATGGGTATGCTTTTGACGGATTTTAATCTGATTAAACCCGGTGCGCTGCACAGAGCCAACGGAGGATATTTGATTTTTGATGCCTCGAAAGTATTGCTGCAGCCTTTTGTCTGGGACGGTTTAAAACGAATGCTGCAAGCCGGAGCCATTCGCATAGAGTCATTGGCACACTCGTTGAGTTTAATCAGTACGTTGACACTGGAACCGCAAACTATTGAGCTGGATGTTAAAATTATTCTCATCGGCAGCAGAATGCTTTACTATCTGCTTTACAATTATGATCCGGAATTTAAGGAGCTGTTTAAAGTTAATGCGGATTTTGAAGACCGAATCGAGCGAAATGAGCAAAATAGTTTCCTGTATGCTCAAATGATAGGGATGATGGTTAAAAAAAATCAACTTTTGCCTCTTGATAAAAAAGCAGTAGGAAGGGTTATTGAATATGGTTCGCGTATAGCCGAAGACAGTCAAAAGCTTTCAACACATTTAAAAAGTTTGGGTGATTTGCTTCAGGAGGCCGATTTTATTGCCGCACAGAAAAAACTCAAACAGATAACTAAAAATGAAATAGATGAAGCTATTGCACAGAAGGCTGAAAGATCAGACAGAATCAAGGATTATATTTATGAAGAGATCCAAAGAGAAACCATTTTAATTCAAACCAAAGGCAAGAAAGTAGGGCAAGTAAATGGAGTTTCGGTTGTAAATCTGGGAAATTATGCATTTGGGCATCCTGTTAAAATTACTGCTTTAACAAGACTGGGGAAAGACGGCATAGTCAATATAGAACGGGAAGCGAAACTGAGCGGTCCCATGCATGATAAAGGAATGATGATACTTTCGGCCTTTTTGGCCGCACGATATGCAAAGGATTTTCCGCTGAGTGTTACAGCAACCTTGGTATTTGAGCAGTCATATGGCAAGATCGAAGGTGACAGCGCTTCCTGTGCAGAGTTGTTTGCTTTGCTTTCGTCTCTGAGTGAAATAGCTTTGGATCAATCAATAGCCGTGACAGGTTCTATGAATCAAAATGGTCAGGTTCAAGCTGTAGGCGGTATCAATGAGAAGATAGAAGGTTTTTTTGATGTGTGCAGACTTTTGGGAGGGACTCAAAAAAATGGTATTATTATCCCTGCATCAAATGTAAAACATTTAATGCTTAAAGAAGAAGTGCTTCATGCGGTAAGGAATAATACGTATGAAATTTATGCCATTGAGAACGTTGATGAGGGGATGGAGATACTTACAGGAATAGCAAGCGGAAAAAGGGATGAAAAGGGTAATTTTCCTAAAAAAAGTATCGGTTATCAAATAGAGGATAAGCTGAGGTTCTTTGCAGACAAAAGTAGGCAAAAAAAGTACAAAAAAGAGAGGGAATAGGAAGAGAAGCCTTAAGCTTTCACTTCTCTGCTCTCATCTGCTTCAAGCTCGATGACATTCCAAGGAAGCCCTTGCTTGTTCATCTCTTCCATAAAAGGATCCGGATCAAGCTGCTCCATATTGAATACTCCTTTGCCCTGCCATTTGCCTTCAAGCATGAGTTTGGCGCCGATCATTGCAGGGACACCCGTCGTGTAGCTGACGCCCTGGCTCATGACTTCGGCATAGCATGCTTCATGATCTTTCACTTGATAAATATAGATCGTTCGCGGTTTGCCGTCTTTGATGCCTTTGGCAAAAATGCCGATATTGGTTTTCCCTTTGGTACGCGGCCCCAGGCTGGCAGGATCAGGAAGAAGAGTTTTTAGAAATTCGATCGGCACGATTTTCATGCCTTTGTGCTCAACTTCCTTGATCCCCAGCATTCCGACATTTTCAAGGCATCTCATGTGGGTCAGATAGCTTTGTCCGAATGTCATAAAAAAGCGGATTCGTTTAAGCCCTTTGATATGTTTGACTAAAGATTCCATCTCTTCATGGTAAAGCAGATAGCTGTCTTTTGGGCCAACTTCTGGATAATCCCATACTTGCATAATCTCCATCGGTTCTGTTTCTATCCATGTCCCGTTTTCCCAATATCTTCCTTTGGCACTCACTTCGCGAAGGTTGATTTCGGGATTGAAGTTTGTTGCAAACGGATAGCCGTGATCGCCTGCGTTGCAATCAAGAATATCAATGGTGTGGATTTCGTCAAAATAGTGTTTTTGCGCATAGGCACAAAAGACATTGGTGGCTCCCGGGTCAAAACCGCTTCCGAGCAGCCCCATAATGCCGGCCTTTTTAAAAGCTTCATCTCTTGCCCACTGTTCTTTGTATTCAAATTTTGCAGTATCGGGATGTTCGTAGTTTGCGGTATCCAGATAATCTACGCCGCAGGCTGCACAGGCATCCATAATGGCCAGATCTTGGTAGGGAAGCGCCACATTGATAACGATATCGGCATTTGTTTTTTTGATAAGGTCGATAAGCTCAGAAACATTATCTGCATCTACTTGCGCCGCAGCGATAGCGACACCAAGACGTGTTTGAATGTTGTTGGCTATTTCTTCACATTTACTAAGCGTTCTGCTTGCAAGTGTAATTTTTCCAAATGTTTCAGCGTTCATTGCACATTTGAATGCAACTACGTTTCCGACACCGCCTGCACCGATGATGAGGGTATTTTTTGACATAGAAATCCTTTAAAATATGATAGTGAGCCTTTGTCTCAGCATAGAAGTAAATTTGATGTTTAATTTTATCATAAATAGTAAAAATTTATGATGTAGCTGAGCATAAAAAGCAACGGGATAAAGAGCAAAGTACTTAAAAGTATCAGCGAAGTAACCTCTTTGGGGCGGCAGTCGTAAAGAGAAGCCAGATTGATATTGGCTATGGCTATAGGCACCATCATCTCCATGAAGATTACACCCTGTACAAAGGGCGAAAGAGAGGTAAAACTCAAAAGGAGCGCTGCGGCGGAGGGAATGATAATAAATTTTTGCGAAATCGTTCCAACAAAAAGTTTGAGATGAAGTTCTTGAAGACGAATGCCGTACAGAAATGTACCCAGTAGAAAAAGCTGAAGCACGATACCCGCATAAGCGCCCATTTTAAAAAATTCCTGGATAGAAGAACTTAGGGGTATGTCGTAAATATTGATGATAAAAGCTACCAGGGAGGCCGGAATAATAGGAATTTTAATAATATTCAAAAGCGACTTTTTGATGCTAAAAGAACCTCTTGAGTAAACATAGACTCCTATGATATAGACGACAAAAATATTAGCAATATTGATGAGTGTTGTATAAATAACGCTTTGTTCCCCAAAAAGAGCTATTCCAAGAGGAATGCCAATGTTTCCTGTGTTGCCGACAAATCCCGCAATAGAAAAAATGGCCCTCTCTTTCGCGTCAGCAAAAAGCATTTTGGCAATAAGCAAAGAGGGGATCAGTAGTGCAAAAATGATTCCCAGATACACGAAAGGTACAAAAATATGTTCAGTGTGAAGCTTGGCAGTGCTGAAGCCCCAAACTGTCACGAATGGCTGGAGAAAATAGACAGAAAAGAGTGTAAGCGTTTTGGGATTCATCTCTTCTTTAAATATGCGTTTTGCAAGATATCCAAGAAAAATAAAAACATACACAAAAATGAGCGAGAGCAGTGTTTCAATCATGAGAGGAACTATAGCATATTTTGGGTATGATTCGTGTATTGTTTTAGAAGGAGAATGGTTTGGAAAGTACATTAACGTCGCTGGAGACATGGGGCTATTTGGCCATCGCATTTTTCTCTTTCGGGGGATCTTTGGTAGTCGTTGCTGCTGCGGGCATTTTATCCTATTTAGGAAAAATGGATTTGGCAACAGCCTTGGCGGTCGCTGCGGTATCCAATTTTATGGGAGATAATTTTCTTTTCTATCTTGGAAAATATCAAAAAAAACAAGTGCGTCCCTATTTTGCAAAACACAAACGCAAAATCGCTTTGGCAACGCTTATCATGCGCAAATACGGAATTTTGGCAATCTTTATCCAAAAATTTATTTATGGCATTAAAACCCTCATACCGCTGTCTATGGCGTTAGCGAAGTATGACTTTAAAAAGTTTGTTTTTTTTAATATATTCGCTTCGATTGTGTTTGTATCGGTAATTGGTGTAGGAAGTTATTATTCGAGTGAAATGTTTATGGCATTTTTTGATAAAATCAAAGCAAATCCTTGGATGATGCCGATGATCATTTTTGGTATTATTGGAATCATATGGTACGCAATGGAAAGAATGACGAAGAAAAAGTAGCCCCGCTTCTTCCGGTATGCTTTGCGTTTATGTTCTAGCGGTTAAGCCAATAGAGCAGACTTGGAATGTTTTCTATACCGAAATAGAAATAGTCGTTTCGTGCCGGATCGCCATATCTTCTTACGTAAGTAAACCTGAATATATCTATAAGGTCAATATAGGTATTGAACCCATAGGCCGTATCAGGATCAAAGAACTCCCCTTCCATATCTCCAAACACCGTGAAGCCTGCACCGAATTTTACAAAATCACCGTATTCTTTGAAAGTGTTGAGATCGACGCGGACAAAATCCGATATGCCGTCATTGAAACTGTAAGCAGCTTTTGCTTCAAACCCATTGATGACCATGAGATTTTTATACCAATAAGCATTGTACCCCAGTGAAATACCGCCATTTTTAACATCGGTTGCCATTTCATTGGGAAGAAGTCTCATGGCAGTCCTAAGAGCCTTTTTGTCTTTATCCTTTGGAGCATTGAGGGGAAGAATGTCAAATCCGTCTTTTTCTTTTACGAAAGTGCTGCCGGCCCATGCGGCAATACTTGTTACTTTGGCTACAGAAGTTGATTCCGGATAGACCATAGCTCGTTCGTTTTCAAGCGTTGTAATGCGCCCAATAACCGTTCTTAGCGGCAGCTTATACCACTGATCGATATCTCTTTTTGCGTAGCTTAAAAATGACTTTTTGGCCGGCTCAAGGTAGCTCGAGTCAAGCTTGGTAAGAAATTTTTTAAATTCATCTATTGTATAGCGTGTTGTATCGTCTTTCTTGATATTAAAAGCATTGTAGATCGCAGAAAATTTATCCTTTGTCTTTGGACTTTTAAAGTGGAACTCGGTTTCTAAAAAGAGATTGTATGCAGCCATGGCTTCCGGATTTTCATCTATGCCCAGACTTTTTTTAAATTGATCCATAAGTTCAACTTGTGACAGATTGGAATAGTATCCATTTTTTTTCATTGTCTCAGCAAGGTGATAAATGCCGTCATAAACACCTACATAATAGTCATAGATACGAAAATTTTTATCCAAAAAAGCACCAAAATGCTCTAAAAATTTTCCTGTCAGCGGATGGTATCTGGAGGACAAAACAAGTACCCTTGAAGAGCTGTTTTTAAAATAGAGATGGAGTGCCTGATAGAGTTTCATGGATTGAAATATCTCTAAGCTGTCAAGCAGGGGTATGGCATTGGCATTAAAGAACCCCATGGGGTGCTTTTCTTCTGTTTTTTCTTGCTCCTTGGGCTGCTTTCTTGTATTGCTGGGATCCATGTAAATAAAGTATTTGGATTTTTTATCAAGTTCAATGCTGAGCTGCAAAGGGATATTGTCGAATGTGGCGCCATCTATGAAATAGCCGGAATCTTGTTTTCCCTGATAACTGTATTTAAGCTTGACCTGCTGGAATGCTCCCGGAAATGCCGAGGAGGCAAAAAGTACATCAATGACCTTCTCTTTTTTGGTATCTATCTCCGGGATGGAAAGATAAAAATCAGTACTGGGCGGCATATTTTTATTGTATATATTCGCTTTTGCGTGATCAGTCTGAAGGGTAAGGGGTATGGAGAAATTTTGATTTTTAATTTGAATGCCTTGAAATTCCTCAATGATCGGCGTCACCTTCGTAACAGAGATGCCCAAGGGTATTTCACAGCCCGATCTGTAAATAGGTTTATTTAAGTGCTCAACGATCTTGTCAGCTTTTTCCTGAAGCTTTTTTCTTGAAAAAAGAGTGCTTTTATTGGTTGGGTCTTTTCCTTCGATTATAAGATCCTCCAGGCCAAGGTCAACCCATGTATCATAAAAAAGGTTGTCATCAACACTGTTTTTATACGGAACGCTTTCATCCTGACACCAATACATGGCGGTTAAAAGTGCATTAATAGAGCCTGCTGATGCGCCTGCTACAGACCGCAAATGTGGACGAACAGTCGTGCTGTTGTTACGAGCGGCGTGAAGCAATCTGATCGTTGCCCAGTTGTATCCCGCCTGATAAGCTCCTAAGCTGACACCGCCGCTGATCACAATCGAAACATCAATCTCTTTTGGTTTGGCATAAGAGAAAGCGGAGAATAGAAGAAAAAGCACAAAGAGTTTATAAAAATTCCTCATATGCTATCCCTTTCTTTGCAAAAATATAAAGTTTATATTCTTTGTGATGCTGATAAAAACAAAAATTTATACAGACCGTTTCTGTTTAACAAATTTTTCTATACGGCGGATACCTTCACGAATGGTTGTTATATCTGTAGCAAATGAAAATCTAAAATAACCTTCGCTTCCAAACCCGATCCCCGGAACCACAGCGACACCTGTGGCCTGCAATAACTCTTTACAGAACGTAATAGAATCATTGGAAATATCCTTGATGTTGACAAAAAGATAAAATGCACCTTGCGGTTTTAGCACGGAAAGGCCGTCAATTTCATTGAAAAGTTTTACTGCCTCTTCCGCTCTGTTTTCAAAGGCTTTTCTCATGGTTTCAATCTCTTCGTCTACCTGACCATTGAGTGCAACAATGGCTGCTTTTTGCGTGACAGAATTGATATTGGATGTGCTTTGGCTTTGCAGTTTGTCCATAGCAGAAATAAGCTCTTTGTTGGGAGTTGCAAGGTATCCGAAACGCCAACCGGTCATCGCAACTGATTTGCTCAAGCCGTTAATGGTTACAGTTCTTTGGTACATATCTTCACTGATGCTTGCAGCAGCCACAAAGTCAATGCCGTAAAGCAGTTTTTCATACATTTCATCACTCGCTACGATAATATTTGTGCCTTTAAGAACTTCTGCCAGCGCTTCAAGTTCTGATCTTGAATAAACCGAACCTGTAGGGTTGGATGGTGAAGTTAAGACAACCATTTTGGTTTTGGGGGTGATTGCAGCCCTTAATTGTTCGGCAGTCATCTTAAATCCGCTTTTTTCATCAGTTTCGATAATAACAGGAACACCTTCTGAATAGATGACAAGTTCAGGATAGGTTACCCAGTAGGGTGAGGGGATGATCACTTCGTCTCCGGGATCAATTGTGGCTTGAAATAAGTTAAATAAAGACTGTTTAGCTCCATTGCTGACAATAATATCTGAAGGGGCGTAGTCCAATCCGTTTTCTCTCTTTAGTTTGCCGCTTACTGCTTTTAGGAGCTCAGGGATACCTGCTACAGCGGTATATCGTGTAAACCCTTCGTTGATCGCTTTGATCGCTTCTTCCTTGATAAGCAAAGGCGTTTCAAAATCCGGCTCTCCCGCCGAAAAACTTAAAATATCTTTACCTTGAGCTTTAAGATCCCTTGCAAGTGAAGCAACAGCGATGGTTAATGAAGGCGATAATGATTTGATGCGTTTAGATAGCATGAAAAACCTTGTATATATAGAATGTGATTGATTTTATAATTATAACTTAAATTCGCTAATACAAAAGGATAGAGAATCTCTTTAATCCATAGAATGAATGAAATTATCATAAATTTCATCAAGGGTGTGGTCTTTGTCTTTGATATGCTTGGAATCCCCTGTTTGCAATGCTTCTTCCAGTACCTCAATACGCTTGATAAGATATTCGAAAATTTCTTTATGGACATCCGGGATCTTATTGTGGCTGAGCGGGTTTTTATCAAATCCGCGTTTGAGTACACGAGCAGGGATGCCCACCGCCGTAGAATCCGCCGGCACATTTTTAACAACAACCGAGTTTGCGCCTACTTTGGAGTTTGCACCGATGGTGATGTTGCCGAGTACTTTTGCTCCTGCGCCGATCACAACACCTTTTTCAATCGTAGGGTGTCTTTTTCCTTTTTCAAGGCTTACTCCGCCCAGCGTTACTTGCTGATAAATAAGCACATCATCTTCAATAACAGTTGTTTCGCCGATAACTACTCCTACCCCATGGTCAATAAAAACCCTGCGTCCTATAGAGGCTGCAGGATGTATATCGATCGTGGTTAAAAACAATCCCAGCGCTGAAATCAGACGGGGGACAAACTGTAATTCTTTTTGATACAGCCAGTGGGCAATCCGATGAAACAAGAGTGCCCAAAGTCCCGGATAGTTAAAAAAAAGTTCAAAAGTAGAATGGAGGGCGGGGTCATTTTTTTTGACCGTTGCAAAATCCTCCTTGATAAGGCGCAATGGATTCAATGTTCTTCCTTAATCATTTTCGCTAATGGCTTGAATGGTTTTAAGATAGCTGTTTTCACTTAAATAAAGATAAAGCTTTCCTAAAAGCTCTCTTTTTTCTTCTTTGCTGATATGTTCTGATTCTTCAATTTTGTATTTGAGTGCTTTATCCACGATGTTAGTGTCATAATCCAAGTCGTCCAATACATCCATGAGGTTTTGTGCGTCAATAAGATTGTTGACAGCATAATGCCCTTTTTCATCAAAGGTAATTACTGCTTCCGTAGGATGGGTAAAGAGATTGTGTTTCATCCCTAAAACCTCCTGGTAGGCACCCGTTAAAAAGAATGCAAGAAAATATTCTTCTTGACTGACGTCAATATCGTGCAGGTAAAGAGGCAAATCGGGATTAAAATCGATTTCGCCGTCGCTGTCGCATGTAATATCCCATATGCTTGCAGGATTGGTGGGTCTTACATCCAAATGATCTATAGGCATAATAGGAAAATGCTGTTTGAGACCCCAGAAATCCGGCAGTGACTGAAAAGCTGAAAAATTTACGAGATATTTTTCCTGAATGCGGTTTTGAAGTCTTTTGAGTTCATTTGTATCTTCATTTTTAAGCAATGCAATCGATTTCTTGATGATGAGATTGACTAAAATTTCTGTATTCGAACGGTCTTCCAGGTCAATATATCCCAAATCAAACAGCGTAAGAAGGCTTTCCATATGATCGAGGGCATCGTGGAGGTACTCTCTGGCATTGTCCCGCGTAAGTGAACTGAAGAGATCGTAAAGCTCTTGAATAAGCGGCGGATTGTTCTCTTTGAGGCGAAGATTTTTTTCATGGTATTCTTGAGAAAAAAGCTCAAGCACAGGCGTGATGAGTATCGCATGCGAGGCTGCAACATAGCGTCCCGATTCTGTAAAAATATCAGGCTCGTCAACCCCTCTGCTTTTGGCGATCTCTTGCATCAGATAAATGACGTCATTGGCAAATTCATCCAAAGAGTAGTTTCTGTCTCTATTGTGCGCGTGCTGGCTGTATTCTACTGCGAGTCCGCCGCCGATATTGATCGCACAAAGTGCATCTGCACCGCGTTTTTTGAGATCCGCATAAATGTTTCCTGCTTCCCTGAGCGCCTTCTTGAGAGGTGAGATGTCGCTCATTTGTGAACCGATATGAAAATGTATCATCGATAAATAGGCAAGAAGTTCATGTTTTTTAAGCAATTCGTAGGCTTCAAGAAGTTCGGTAGAAGTTAATCCAAATTTGGAACTGTAGCCTCCGCTTTTTGCCCAGATTCCAATGCCTGAACTGTGCAGCCGTATGCGCACACCTATTTTGGGGAGGATCGGATTTTCGATATCCTCATTAAATTCCGTATTGACCTGTATAATAGTTTGAAGTTCGCCGATCCCTTCGATGGTTACTGTGATGTTGTGTCCCATTTTTGCGGCGATAAAGCAAAGCGCTATCATCTCCTTGTCTTTAAAGCCGTTAACCGTAATAGGTGCCCCGATGGGAGTTTTGCTCATAGCAATGATAAGTTCCGCCTTGCTTCCTGCTTCCAATCCGTAATTGTATTTTTGGGAAACATCCATCAGTGCATGGACAAAATTGGGGAACTGATTGACTTTCAGCGGAAAAACCGCTTGAAATTTTCCTTGATATCCAAATGTTTTTTTGGCTTTTTCAAAAGTGGTAAAAAGGGTAGAAATCTGTTTTTCTATCAGATGCGGAAAACGAAGCAAAAGAGGGCCCTTATACCCTTTGTCGCGTATATCCTGGGCAATCTCTAAAAGAGAAGGTTTGTTTGCATAATTGATATTTATCGTGTTGTTTTTGATGATAAAATTATCATTACCCCAAATATTCAAGCCAAATTGTTTCATGTTTACCTGCCTTCGTTTAACTGTATGAGATGCAATTATATCCAAACTTAATATTAACTTTAATATAATCTAATCATGAATGAAAAATATCTTTTTTTAGAAGTTTATCCTGATTATATTAAGCTTATCTCAAAAGAAAAGTGGATGCTTCAAAGTGTGCAGAAAATAGAAAATTTGCTGCGCCAAATACCCTGCGATAAAAAAATTGTTTGGGATGTTTCGCTGATTGACGAGTTTGATAGTGCGGGAATGCTTTTGTTTATAGAATATTTTTCCTATTTTGCAGCAAAAACAAAAGTTGAAATTGCAGGCTATACCTCCGTACAAAAAGAGATGTATGATCTCTTAAAGGCAGAGCATAAATCAAAAGAAGCGATATCGGTTACCCGAAAAAACCGGATTGAAAACCTAGGCAAAAAAGCCGTGGAATGCTATGATGACTTTAAGGAGTTTGTTAATTTTTCGGGAGAGCTTTTTGCGGCTTTGCTTTATAATCTTTTTCATCCCAGGAGCATACGTTTCAAAGAAACAGTGTATCATATCTATCATTCCGGCTTTACCGCGCTTGTGATCGTTTCTCTAACCGCATTTTTGGTGGGAATGGTGATCGCCTATCAGGGGTCTGTTCAGTTGGCCAAATTCGGCGCTGATATTTTTATCGTTGATACGGTAGGTTTGTCTATTGTAAGAGAATTGGGTCCGATGATCACTGCCATTGTAATCGCAGGGCGCAGCGGTTCATCCTATACTGCAGAGATAGGCGCCATGAAAATTACCGAAGAGATAGCTGCGATGCGAACGATGGGATTTGATCCGTATCATTTTTTGGTGTTGCCTCGCATTTATGCTTTGATGATCGCATTGCCGTTGCTTATCTTTTTTGCTGATATAATGGGAATTTTTGGAGGCATGGTTGCTGCAAAAATGCAATTGGGTATTTCTGTTGATCAATTTATTTCTCGCACCCAGGAAGTGGTTGCGGTTAAGCATTATATTTTAGGGATGATAAAAGGGCCTGTTTTTGCTTTCCTTATCGCAGCGGTAGGCAGCTTTAGGGGGCTTCAGGTTTCTGAAAATACAGAAAGTATCGGATTGCATACGACGCAGAGTGTGGTAAATTCGATTTTTCTTGTGATTGCTTTTGATGCGCTTTTCTCCGTGATCTATACGGAGCTTGATTTATGAGTGTGATTGAAGCAAAGGGGATTGTTACACGATTTGGCAGCAGAACCATTCATGACGGCGTAAATTTACATATCAACGAAAACGAGATATATGCTATTTTGGGAGAAAGCGGTTCCGGAAAATCTGTCTTAATGAAAGAAATGATTATGCTCTTGGAGCCTGCAGAAGGAAAAATGTATGTTTTGGGAGAAAATCTTCAGAGCATCAATGCAAAAAAGGCGCAAGAGCTAAGAAAAAAATGGGGAGTTCTTTTTCAATTTGGCGCACTGTTTTCTTCGCTGACGATCGCTGAAAACATTGAAATTCAACTCAAAGAGTATACCGATGTTTCAAAAAAAATGAGGGATAAATTGATTTATTCGAAGTTGAATCTTGTCGGTCTTGATGCCTATGTGGGGGAGCTGTATCCTTCCGAATTAAGCGGAGGGATGATAAAAAGAGCAGCGCTTGCACGTGCTTTGGCGATGGAGCCGAAACTGCTTTTTTTAGATGAACCAACTTCGGGACTGGATCCTATAGGTGCCCGAAATTTTGATCAGCTGATTGTTAATTTGCGAGATTTGCTGGGGATAACGGTGGTAATGATTACTCATGATCTGGAAAGTATATTTACAATTGTTGACAGGATGGCAGTTCTGGCCGATAAGCAGGTGGTTGCAGAAGGCAGGCTTGAAAATGTGTTACAATCACACCATCCTTTCGTAGAGGCATTTTTCAAAAATAAATACACCAAAGAAAGATTCAAGGACAAAATTAAAAATGTATAACAAAATAAACTATATGGTTGTAGGTATTTTTGTATTGGTCTTTGGAGCAGGTATGATATGGTTTGCTTTGTGGCTCGCCAAGTGGGGTTTGCAAGACGAATATGATATCTATAAAATAGAGATTAGAGAGTCTGTTTCGGGGCTTTCTGAAGATGCCAGTGTAAAAATTCGCGGGGTAGATGTCGGAAGGGTGCAGACAATCCGCATTAATCCTCAAAATATAGAAGCGGTTGAAATTTTTTTGGAGATTAAAAAAGGCACGCCCATCAAAGAAGACATGGTGGCCCACACACAGATGTTTGGCGTCACAGGACTTTTGTCGATCGAGATTGACGGAGGAACGAATACCGCAAAGACATTACAGCCGAGCAAAACATATATCCCTGTTATTCAAACAAAAACTTCTTATGTTGCAAGAGTCAGCGACAGTCTAGGGGAGATTGCCGATAGTTTAAATGCATTTTTGGTGCAAACGAAAAAACTCATTTCAGATAAAAACATACAAGCCTTTGAAAATACCTTGAGTCATATAGAAAAAATAACATCTCGCGGTGAAGAGCTGGAAATCAAAGTGATTGGCTCCTTGACACAATTGGATGAAACACTTCAGGATCTCAGAGTTTCCATGAAAGATGCAACACACTCTTTTGAGGGAGCAACAAAGGATTTTACTTCCATAAAAGACAAAGCCAATCCGCTTTTAGAAGAGCTTACGGTCGCAGTGAAAGGGTTTGACGGGTTGATATCCAAAGCAGAAAAAAGTCTAGACAGGGGAGACTACAATATCAAAAATATTCTTGAGCCCGCATTGGTGGATGTGCAGATACTTTCTTCACAGATCAATGATTTGGCACAGCAGTTAAAACAAAGTCCAAGCGACATATTGTTTAAAGCCAGAAAACAACGAAGGGGGCCCGGAGAATGACAAGAGGTAAAATTCAGCAAAGAAGCGATATCAAATGCTAAGTTTTAAAAATATATCATGGATAACAATAGTTTTATTGTTTCAAGGATGCAGCATAAAAGAACCCCCTTTGAAAATTTATACTCTTAGCGTAGATACCCCCGTAAAAGCCCATGGCAGTCTGCGAAAAGAAAAAACAGTTAAAGTGATCTATCCTCAAAGCATTAAAGAGAAAATAGGTCAAGAAATGAATTTTTCCTATAGCGACAGCGAGCAGGGAAGCTATCAAAATGCCCGGTGGTCAAACAATATAGGACAATTGCTGCAAGGTACTTTCATTGAAACACTGCAGCAAAGCGGACTCTTTGGCGCCGTGCTCTCTTTTGCTTCAACCGCCAAGGAAGATTTCAGGCTGGAGAGTACTATTTTTGCCTTTTCGCACCGCGTAAGAGACAATGTGTCAGAGGCAGTGGTTTCGGTTCACTTTTCACTTGTTGATGCCGATTCTGGAAAATTGGTCAAAAGCAGACGTTTTAGTTATGCGGTTCCTACGGTAACGACAGACGCAAAAGGATATACGGATGCCACCAATAAAGCGCTCCATCAGTTAAGTACAGATTTGGTGTCCTGGCTTGAGAGGTAACGCGGAAATATATTTTTTATAAAAGAACTCTTTCAAAAGTTCTTTAAAGTGAAAAAAGCGGAGGATTAAAACGTTTCCAAAGGAACTGTTTTTTCTTCCCGGCTTTCTATGTCCTTGATCCATATGGTGCCATTCTTGAGTTCATCTTCCCCTATAAGCGCAACATATTTGGCTTCAGCTTTATCTGCGCCTTTCATATGGCTCTTGAAGCCTTTTGCATTATACTCGATTGTCACTTTTGTTTCCAGCCTTTTTCGGGCGGCAAGGGCGAGGAGCGGTTCTATGGCGTCATCGTTCATTGCACCGAGATAGATGCCTTCACGTGCAGTTTCCGGCATTTTTACGAGTTCCATGATGCGCTCTATGCCGATGGCAAAACCTACTGCCGGAGTGGGTTTTCCATCAAGAAATTCCACAAGTCTATCGTAGCGCCCTCCGCCTGCAATGGCCGATTGCGATCCGATTTCATTGCTTACAAATTCAAATGCTGTTTTATTGTAATAGTCTAAGCCTCTTACAAGATTGGTATCTATTGTATAATGAATACCTGCTTGATCCAGCAAGACGGTGAGTTTTTTAAAGTCATTCTCGCACTCGTCGCAAAGGTTGTCTATCAGTTTTTGAGAATTGCTAAGAAGCAATTGGCATGTCTTGTTTTTGCAATCAAGTACACGGATTGGATTGGTGTCTATGCGTCTGTTGCAATCTTCACAAAGATCTTCTTTGATATCGGTTAAAAAAGAGACAAGATTTTGTTTATAGGGAGGCATGCATACCGTGCAGCCCAATGAGTTTATCTGGAGATCAAAACCGATACCCAAAGCGTCAAAGATTTGACTTATCATTGTGATGATCGTAAAATCTTCATAAACCGATGCCTCTCCAAAACTCTCGCATCCAAACTGGTGAAATTCTCTCAAGCGTCCTTTTTGAGGTCTTTCATAACGAAACATTGGTCCATGGTAGTAAAATTTTTGTTTGATCGGCTGACGGTCAAGTTTATCACTGATGAAAGCTCGGGCTACGCCGGCGGTTCCTTCGGGACGCATACAGACATCGTATCCGCCTTTGTCTTCAAATTGATACATCTCTTTATTGACAATATCGGAGCTGTTGCCCACGGACCGCTTGAAAAGTGCGGTTTCTTCCAGAATAGGAGTCTCTATATAACTATAGCCGTATCTTTTGGCGATATTTACGGCGGTGGAAATAATGTGTATATAGCGCCGGCTTTCTTCAAAAGTAAGGTCTTTCATGCCCCGAAGCGGATTGATCATAGTGTATTCCTTAAAAAGTTGTTTATTTGTGTATGTATGGTGTCTATGGATTGGGTTGCATCCACAAAAAGATGAGGGATACCAAGTTTAATAAGGCTTTTTTTCATCTGCTCTTGTACGTGAAGCAAATATTCCAAGCCTCTCAGCTCTATGCCGTCTAGACTTTTTTGCGATATTCTCTTTTTGAGTGTTTTCATGTCTGTCAAAAACAATATCACTTTATCGGGCAGATGGTCTTGAAGTGCAAATTTATTGAGCAAGACAAGCAAATCAAAATCAAAATCGCCATTGGCAAGGGCATAACCTATGCCGGAGAGAAAACCTCTGTCAGAAAGTATAAGTTTGTCTTTGTTCGGTTTGATAATCTCTTCATAATGTTCGGCGCGGTCTGCCAAAAAAAGTAAAAGTTCGGCTCGCTTGGAAGAAAGTGAATCGCCAAGCAATATCTCTCTGGCTTTTTTGCCAAATGAAGTTCCGCCGGGTTCTTTTGTGATGATTACTTCAGGATGAGTTTTGGCTATCAATTCAATTTGCGTAGTTTTGCCGCATGTATCTATACCTTCAAACAAAATATACATTATTTTTTATATCCTTGGATCATTTTATAGGCTTCCGGAGGCAAAAGATGGTCTATTTTTCCATCAAAATGTAAAATGGATCGCACGACAGAAGAGCTCACAAAAGCATGCTCGAGACTAGGCATAAGATAGATGGTTTCGAGATCTTTTTTAAGAGATGCATTGGCATATCCCATCTGCAGCTCATATTCAAAGTCGCTCACCGCCCGCAATCCCCTGATGATAATATTGGCATCCAGATTGTCTGAGAGGGTAACCAGCAGGCCGTTAAAGCCGATCACTTTTACTTTAGGAAATATTTTGGTGGCCGCATTTACCATTTCAATGCGCTGTTCCAGGCTGAACATAGGATTTTTGGTTTCACTTTCTGCCACTGCAATGATAATTTCATCAAACATTTTGCATGCTCTTTTTAGAATATCCAAATGCCCATTGGTGACAGGATCAAATGTTCCCGGATAGATTGCCCGTCTAAAAGTATTCATGGTGTTCCCCATCTTTTGTATAAACTGTTATCAATGCCCAGCGCATCGTACCATTTTCCAATAATGAAGCGCTCCATCTCTTCAAGGGTACTCGAATCGGAATAATATCCTATCACCGGCGGAGCAATAATAACGCCCAAAGAAGCCAGCTTGCGCATATTTTCCAATGCAATAGCAGAAAAGGGCATTTCTCTGGGTGCAAGCAGCAGCCTTTTTTGTTCCTTAAGTGCAACCGCGGCCACTCTTGTCGCAAGATTGTCACTGATGCCGCATGCTATTTTGGCCAGAGTATTCATACTGCATGGAATGATCGCGGTTGCATCTATTTTGAATGAACCGCTTGAAATGGATGCTGCAATATTGTTGTTTTGATGCAGAGTAACTTTCTTGTTTTCAAACGACTCTACAGTAAGGGCATTGTCTGAAACAACTACATGCGCCTCGATACCTTGAGGCAGATAGTTTATAAACTTTTTACCCAGATCAACACCGCTGGCACCGGTAATCGCTATTGCAAGTTTCATAAAATGCCTTATTTTTTGTTGTGGGAATTATAGCAAAAGAAAGTTTGATTTAGTTTTGAATGGAAAACGAAGATAGTGTTATAAATGGAGCGGGCGAACGGATTCGAACCGTCGACCCTAACCTTGGCAAGGTTATGCTCTACCCCTGAGCTACGCCCGCAACTAACGTAATAATAAAATAAAAGTGGAGCGGGAGACGGGACTCGAACCCGCGACCCTCAGCTTGGAAGGCTGACGCTCTAGCCAACTGAGCTACTCCCGCGCCGTTTATTTGGCAAACCAAATAATATTTGTTTGTTGTTTATCTGATTATTTAAAGTGATATACAATCAGTCCGTGATCTGACCGTTAAAGCCGATACGTTCTAAACATACTTTTTTTACTTTATTAATAAGCGTTTTATTGAATGGTACCCCGGGTCGGACTCGAACCGACACAAGCAAGCTTACCAGATTTTGAGTCTGGCGTGTCTACCAATTTCACCACCGAGGCAGATACATTTTAAAAATGTAAACGGAATTTTACATGTTTTTTCTTAAAATATGTTTAGAAAACAGCCCAATTTTTATTTTTATGACAATTTGATACTTTGGCTAGAGCAACTTATCTTAATTTGTTATAATACATTTATTATTTATTAATATGGGAGTACACTTGAAGATTACACTGATTATAACTGCTATCCTTTTTATTTATGGTGCGTTTTCAACGTTATTTCATGACAGTGCATTGGTTGGAAATATAGGAAAAAAAGTAGGGGATGTCAATGTTTTTTTATTTGGTTATTTGGCCTATATCAACATTTTAATACTTTTTTATCCTTTGTATAAACTTTTTACTGATTCTCGCAAGCTCAAAGAAATCGATTTTTATTTGGGATGGCTGCTTCTTTTTATAGGATTGATTTTTTTGCAATCTTTGATAGTTGAATCCAAAGAAACAGGTTATATCGGAACACAGATTGTAGAGTTTTTGCAGCCATTTATCGGCAAAGCAGGATTGTGGCTTTCGTGGCTAATGATTACAGCGCTCTCTTTGGTTTTTATCCTGGATGATGATTTTAGTCCCGGAGATTTAAAATTGCATCGATTTTCGCTTAAACTTATATGGCGGGGACTGCAAAACAGTTTGCAAAAAATAAAAGTATTTTTTAGAAAGTTATTTACCAATCCTTTTGCATCGCCGCCTTTGGAAAACGATATGATGCCTCCTCTGGAGCAAAAAAAAGACAAAACAGCCCAAAAAAGACCTCGATTTTCTTCTGAAAATCAAAGAATTTCTCAGGTGCCTTTTAGAAAAGAAGACAATTTCATAAAAGAGATAAAAAAAATACCTGTGCATCCGATCGATGATCTTGTGGTTGACGAACGGGCAGCAAAAGAAGAATTATCGATTTATGATTTGCAACCCAAAAACACACATGTTCAAAGAGTAGAAGAATTGGAAGAGAACTCAAAACTTTTAGAACAGATAGAAAAAGGTGCAGTAGCCAAACCAAAAAACTTTAAATTGCCAAAGCTGGAATTTTTACAAAAAGCACCCAAGACAACCAAAAAAATAAATGAAGCGGAGATAGACAGAAAAATAGAAGATTTGCTTTCTAAGCTGAAGCAGTTTAATGTAGACGGAGATGTGGTGCGTACCTACAGCGGGCCGCTGGTTACTACATTTGAATTCAAACCTGCCCCCAATGTCAAAGTTTCTAAAATACTCAATCTTCAAGATGATCTTGCCATGGCGCTTAGTGCCGAAACGATACGTATACAAGCACCCATTCCGGGTCGTGATGTGGTGGGTATTGAGATACCGAATGACACAATAGAAACGATCTATTTGCGTGAAATACTTGAAAGTGACCTTTTTAGAGAATCAAGTTCTCCTTTAACGGTGGCTTTGGGTAAAGATATTGTAGGAAAACCTTTTATTACGGATATTAAAAAATTGCCTCATTTGTTGATCGCCGGAACAACAGGTTCGGGTAAATCTGTAGGCATTAATGCAATGATACTCTCTTTGCTCTACAGAAATGATCCCGATCAGTTAAAGCTGATGCTCATAGATCCCAAAATGCTTGAGTTTTCTATCTATAACGATATCCCCCATCTTATTACACCGGTGATTACAGAGGCAAAAAAAGCGATTGCAGCTCTGTCGAACATGGTAGGAGAAATGGAGCGCCGTTATAAACTGATGGCAAAGAACCGTACCAAAAATATTGATAATTACAATGAAAAAGTTAAACAGGACGGTTCTGCCGATCCTTTTCCGTTTATTGTGGTGGTGATAGACGAGTTGGCAGACTTGATGATGAACGGAGGCAAGGAGGTTGAGTATTCTATTGCCAGACTTGCCCAGATGGCAAGGGCATGCGGGATTCATTTGATTGTCGCCACGCAAAGGCCCAGTGTGGATGTGGTTACCGGACTCATTAAAGCTAACCTGCCTTCAAGGCTGAGTTACAGGGTAGGGCAGCGTATTGACTCAAAAGTCATCCTGGATACAATGGGCGCAGAAAGTTTGCTGGGCCGGGGTGACGGACTTTTTACGCCTCCGGGAGCAGTAGGTCTTGTGCGCATTCATGCACCGTGGAACACCGAAGAGGAGATAGAAGAAGTTGTTGAGTATCTTAAGGAGCAGCGTGTTCCGCAATACGATGAAAGTTTTTTAGTTGCAGGAGGAGCTTCTTCGGAGGGAAAAAATGCCGATATGGAATTGGATCCGCTTTTTGAAGAAGCAAAAAATGTGATTTTGACAGACAATAAAACGTCTATTTCTTATTTGCAGCGCAAATTGCAAATAGGCTATAATAGATCGGCAAACATTATTGAGCAGCTTGAAGCAATGGGTATACTCAGTGAACCCAATGCCAAAGGCAATAGAGAGATACTATAAAAAGAGGGAGTAAAAATGGCGTATTTTACAGAAGCTAAGGTCGGAGAAAAAGTATACGGGCTTGTTTTCGGAGCCGGAAAAATTATCAGTGTGTTTTCGGACAGTTTTTATTCGATCGTGGTTGAATTTAAAAACGGTTATGAGGTGCCCTATACGGAAGAAGGAATACCGGGGTGGGGAAATTTTAAAAAACAGACTTTTTTACAGAGAAGATGTTGATCTGAGTACTGAAGATTTTTCTCCCGTAGACAAGATACTCTCACCCAAGAAGATTATTAAGCTGCGGGAGAAAAACAAACTGCAAGTAAGGCTGCCTTCGGGTATCTGGAAAAATGTAAAAAAAGCCGATCCTGAATATGTAGAGAAGTTACTCAAAAAAGAACAATATCATCTCTTCAGAAAAAAATAAAAATAGATTTTATTATCTTTGTGCAGATATGAGCTGGTTTATGCTCATATCTTGTAACTATATGTTACATAAAAAATCAATATCTTCTTTATTGTTTCCATTCATATAAAATTTTCCTACAATCACGATACTATTGCTGTATAAAATTTAATCCCATTCAGGAGACCTTATTATGGCCTTAATCGAAGAATATAAAGCACATACAGCAGAACGAGAAAAACTTGGTGTACCTCCGTTGCCGCTTACCGCAGAACAAACTGCAGAGTTGGTAGAGTTGCTTAAAGCAGACAAATTGGAAGAAGAAGCCTATCTTTTAGATTTAATTGAAAACAAAGTTCCTGCGGGTGTGGATGATGCTGCTTATGTAAAGGCCGCCTTTTTAAATGCCATCATTCAAGATGATGCGGTATGCCATGCCATTGATAAAGTGCATGCGATCAAAATTTTAGGAAAAATGCTTGGCGGATTTAACGTCGGTCCGTTAGTCGAGGCGTTAAGACACCTTCATGTTGAGGTGGCTCAAGCAGCAGCCGATGAATTGAAAAATACTATTTTGGTCTACAACTCTTTTAATGATGTCAAAGAGCTTATGGATCATGGAAATGCTTTTGCGAAAGAGGTGATTGAGTCTTGGGCAAATGCCGAGTGGTTTACCAATAAACCGGAGCTCCCGCTAGAGATTGCGCTTACGGTCTATAAAATTCCTGGAGAAACCAATACCGATGACCTTTCTCCCGCATCTGAAGCATTTACAAGAGCAGATATCCCGCTTCATGCAAACTCTATGCTGGTTTCACGTATGGAAAATCCGCTTGAAACGATGGCAAGTTTAAAAAAACAAGGCTATCCTCTTGCATACGTAGGGGATGTTGTCGGCACAGGAAGCTCTAGAAAATCAGGCATTAACTCGGTGCAGTGGCATATGGGCGAAGACATTCCGGGTATCCCCAACAAAAGAACAGGCGGAGTCGTGATCGGTTCTATTATCGCTCCGATTTTTTTCAATACAGCAGAAGACAGCGGGTGCTTGCCAATTGAAGCAAATGTGGATGCGCTTGATACGGGAGATGTGATCACGGTGAAGCCTTTTGAGGGGGTGATCGAAAAAGAAGGAAAGATAGTCAGCGAATTTAAAATCTCCCCCAATACACTTCCTGATGAGATGAGGGCAGGAGGACGTATCCCGTTGATTATCGGCAAAGGATTAACAGCCAAAGCCAGAGAGGCACTCGGCCTGGCTTCTTCAGATATCTTTATGACACCTGAGCAGCCGGCGGATAACGGTAAAGGTTTTACGCTTGCACAAAAAATGGTAGGAAAAGCCTGCGGTATGGAAGGGGTGAAACCGGGCGTTTACTGTGAGCCGATAGCGACAACGGTTGGTTCACAAGATACTACCGGCCCTATGACCAGAGACGAGATCAAAGAGCTTGCGGCACTTAGTTTTGGTGCAGATATGACAATGCAGTCTTTTTGTCATACGGCAGCCTATCCGAAACCGGCAGACATTCAGCTTCAGCATACGCTTCCTGAATTCTGGACGAGCAGAAAAGGGGTTATACTTAGACCCGGCGACGGTGTTATTCATTCTTGGCTCAATAGATTGTGTCTGCCCGATACAGTAGGTACCGGAGGAGACAGCCATACCAGATTCCCAATCGGCATCTCGTTTCCGGCAGGATCGGGGCTTGTAGCATTTGCGGGTGTAACGGGCATGATGCCTCTTACGATGCCGGAGTCTGTCTTGGTGCGTTTCAAAGGCGAAATGCAGCCGGGCATCACACTTCGTGATCTTGTCAACGCGATTCCTTATTATGCGATCAAACAAGGTTTGCTTACCGTTGAAAAGAAAGGTAAGAAAAACATATTCGCAGGGCGTGTGCTTGAGATCGAAGGACTTGAAACATTAAAGTGCGAACAGGCATTTGAGCTTAGTGATGCAAGTGCCGAGCGTTCAGCGGCAGCATGTACGGTTAAGCTTGACAAAGAGCCGGTAATGGAATATCTTAGTTCAAATATCGCGCTTATCGAAGAGATGATTAAAGAGGGCTACCAGGATGCGGCTACACTCCAAAGAAGAGCGGATAAGATGAGAGCATGGCTTGCCAATCCGAAGCTTCTTGAGGCAGATAAAGACGCTGAATATGCAGCGGTGATCGAAATTGATCTCACTAAAGTCACCGAGCCGATCCTTGCCTGTCCGAACGATCCGGATGATGTTGCGACATTGAGCGAAATTTTGGCCGATGAGAAAAGACCAAAAGAGATCAATGAAGTGTTTGTCGGAAGCTGTATGACCAATATCGGACTTTTTAGAGCGCTGGGTGAAGTGCTTAAAGGCGAAGGGCAGGTTTCTACTAAACTATGGGTTGTTCCGCCGACAAAAATGGACGAAAAAACGCTTATCGAAGAGGGATACTATGCGATTTACGGAACGGCAGGCGCGCGTACAGAGATTCCGGGATGTTCGCTTTGTATGGGCAACCAGGCACAGGCGACAAAGGGAGCAACTGTCTTTAGTACCAGTACAAGAAACTTTGACAACAGATTGGGTAAAGATACCAAAGTGTACTTGGGTTCAGCAGAGATGGCAGCCGTAGCGTCACTTTTGGGTAAAATCCCTACGAAAGAGGAGTACATGAATATCGTTACCAAAAAGATTAACGATGCCAACAAAAACAGCGTCTATAAATACCTTAACTTCAATCAGGTTTCACAAGAAGAGCTTGAGGCAATGGTAAGATAAGGCCGTCACTTTTTGCAAACAAAGAAATTTCTTTGTTTGCAAGCGCCAAAATTTACAAAGTTTGAAAAATCTCTTTAAACAGAGTTGGGATACGCGCAGGCTTTCCTTCTCCAAGATACACCAAAGTTACTTTCATGCTAAATATTTTCGTACTTTCTTTAAAAATCTCCTGAAGCAGTATAATATAAGAATGTTTTATTCGGATAGTATGGGTTTTGACCTCCAAAAGATCACCCAATTTGGAAGTGGCCAAAAAATCGGCATCGATATTTCGCACCACAAATCCGCTGCGCTCTCCCTCAAATGGATAGAATCCTCTGGAAAAAAAGATTTCAGATCGTGCTCTTTCGCAAAATTTTATGTAATTGGTATGGTAGACTATCCCGCCTGCATCGGTATCTTCGTAATAAGCGCGTATCTTCATTTTTTCTACCGTTTTTTTATAGTGATTGTTTTTGCTTTTGGTATGTTTTTTAAAGCTAGGCCAAATCAAGAGAAATCGCGTACGGTACCCCTCTTAAACGCATTGTGCCTTGAGGAATCACCGCACTTTTATACTCCCGGCAAGCCCGCCTCAATCAATGCATACATTGTTTTTCTGAGTTTTTTGTAATGATCGGCGTATCATACCATGTGATAATGAAAGGACAGCTAATCATCCGATTTTATTCTTAACGTTCTCAATAATAGACTTTGTAATGGGGTTTCATACCGCGGTCTGAAGATGTTAAAATGAATGATTTTAAAAATACTATAGACCCGTTTTTTGCTTTTATTAATGATTTTATGCTATATTTACCACAGAAAAGGAGCAAATGATGAGAGCGGCAGTTGTAAAGTTGATTTTATTATTGTCATTTGCTGTAAACATAGCGCATGACTCGATCATCGTAACGGGTGATAGGCAAGGCGGTGAACCGGCTTTAGTGCATATGTGTGAGCAAACCCATCAAAGCGATTGCAGCAGGGCATGCCAATTGCATCATGTGTTCCATTTTAATGCTATTCTCTCAGATTCGTATTTGCATTTTGATATGCCCGTAAAATCAGAGACATTTGTCTATAAAAACCGTATTTCTCCTCAAAATCTCTTAAAAAATCTTATCAAACCCCCTATCGCCTAATCCTTTTTTTATTGAATTTTATTACATACTATTTTTTTTAAAGGATATTTATGCGACTTTTATTGTTGGCAACCATATCGGCTTCATGGATCTATGCGTCACAGATGCTTAGCGTCGATGAGTACCAAAGCCTACATACTTACAATCACCGTCTTTCCCTCAAGCAAGTGCCTCAGAAGCGAATGGCCCATTTGAGCAAAATCTCACCCGAAGAGGCCAGAGCCATAAGCCTTAAATACTGCAAAAAAGACAGTTTAACTTACAGGCTGGATGCCAAAAAAAGGTTTTTGTTCTATATTGTCAAAGGCAAAGAATGCGAACTTTATATCAATGCACTTGACGGCTCTCTGCTGCTTTCTGAGGAGTTAAAATGATACGATCTTTGATTCTTTTGGTGTGCATGATACAACTATCGGATGCAAATACGATATCGCTCAAAGAGCTGCTTGCATCGACAGAAAAGAACAATGCGCTAATGCAGGCGATTATGCATGAAAGTTTGGCGCTTGAAGCAAAAAACCTTGCCTCTAGCGCTAGCGAACCTTCCGAACTATACGGATCGCTGGCGAAAGCAAAACCTGATTTGGCGCCAAAAGCAGATGAATATTCCATCGGGATTTCCAAGCAAATCAAATTCGGCCATGCCCAAGAGCTGGAGCAGCATATCGCACGTTTTCAAAATCAAGCATATGTGCTTGACGAAGAAAAAAGAGTGTTGAATTTTACGAATGGTGTGAAAGACCTTTATCATCAGCACTGCATGGATAAAGAGAACTATCTTGACCTTAAAGCCGCTTACGGTGAATTTGATGCGCTTTTTAAGAAAAAACAAAAGGCATTTGAGCTTCAGGAAATTTCTAAACTGGAGCTTGTGCAGCTTCAGATGGAGAAAGAAAAGCTTTTTGGCGAATTTCAGCGTGCCGAAATGATACAAAATCTCTCAAAAGCCAACCTCTTTAGATTAAGCCGGCACAACAGGGCACATCATGTTTCATGCGCAGATGTTTATAGGATCAAAAAAAGCGTCATTTTGCCAAAAGAGCGATTTTCAATCACCAAGCAGGCATATGAAAAACGTATTGCATCGACGCACGCTTCTCTCCAAAGGCACTCGATGCCTCTTGACTCGGTCAATTTGTCCATGCAGTACGATAAAGAACTTGACATAGACAGGTATACTGTGGGCATTTCCGTACCTTTAAACTTTACCTCCAAGAAATCCGAACAAGAGCGTGTTGCAGCGATGCATGAAAACAGTGCCATAAGTTTCCGATACGAGCAGGAAATGCTTGAGAAAAACGTACTCTTTGATAAACTCGAAGCAGAATTGATAGGTGCCGCATCGACGATAAGCACTTTGCGGGCGAACCTGGAGGGACACAAGAATACGCTGCTGCCTTTGGTGTATAAAAGTTATACGGCGGGAGAGGTTTCCGCTCTAGAGTATCTGCTGGGCAGGCAACAGTATCATCGGTTAAAACAAGAGCTTTATCTGGAGAAGAAGGCGTACTATCATACGCTATTTGAACTTTATTCGCTCAGTGAAACAAAGGATAATCAATGAAATATTTATTTGCTATCGTATTTATCTCCCTTGCATTGGATGCGCAGACTGTCGTTCTAAGTGAAGCGCAAGAGGCAGATTGGCAGATCAAAACCCAAAAAGCACAACCCGCAGATCGTGTGCCGCTTGGAGAGTTTATCGCAAAGGTAGTAACACCGCCTTCTTTAATGCAGAGTATCTCTCTTCCTTTTGAGGCAAATATATTGCAATTGAATGCCGCCAAACATATGCAGATTAAAAGAGGTGATCTTCTTGCGAAGGTTACGGGTGCTGAATGGATCGATGTGCAAAAAGAAGCCGTTGCCGATGCGTTGGCGCTTATCCAGCAGCAAAATACATACAAACGAAAAGAAAACCTCTGCAAGGAGGGGATCATCCCGCAAAAAGAGTGCTCAAAAGCCAAGACGGAGCTTGATACCCTTAAGATACGGCATGAAGCTTCCAAGGCAATGCTGAAAAGTTATGGCGCATCTGAACCGATGATTGAAACGCTCTATCGTACATTGAGGATTTCATCTTTTCTTCCGATTGTAAGTCAAATAGAAGGAAGCATTTATGAGATCGATGCTTCTTTGGGGAAGAGTATTTCGCCATCACAAGCACTGTTTGTTGTGCATCAAAAAGGTAATCTCTGGCTTGAAAGCAGCATTGAGCTGCGCTATGCCAAACGGCTCCGAAACTCCCAGGACGTAATCCTCCATTTTGCCGGAGAAATGTTCGAGTCGAAAGTTTTGGAGCGTGCGTCGATCGTTGATCCTGCCACCCAAACGCTGCTGGTGCGTTTTGAAGTGCCTTTACGCACTTCTTTGCTGAGCGGAACTAAATCCAATGTCAAGGTTGAACTAAAAATTCCGTCGCTTAGAATTTCAAAAAGTGCCGTGATCAATCAAGATAATAAAAAAATACTTTTTGTGAAAACCAAAGAGGGATACGTTTCCATGGAAGTTGCCATCATCGGCGAAGACGAAACGGACTATTTTATAGAAGATCGGCCTGAGCTTCATCAGCCCATTGCTGTCAGTTCCATTGCGATTTTGAAAAATCTTACAGGCGAAGAAGATGAATAAGCTTATAGAATTTGCTCTGTCGCAAAGGATTTTCCTTACTATGCTTGCCGTTGTGATCTTGGGGTTTGGGTTCAAGGCCTACAGAGAACTTCCCATTGATGCTTTTCCGGATATTTCCCCCGTACAAGTAAAGCTGATCCTTAAATCCAGCGGAATGACGCCTGAAGAGATCGAATCTCGGATTGCTATTCCTATTGAGATGCAGATGGTCGGCATACCGCATCAAACGATGATGCGCTCACTTTCCAAATACGGTTTGTGCGATGTAACCATTGATTTTGAAGACGGTACGGATATCTATTGGGCCAGGCAGCAAGTGGGCGAACGCCTCGCAGACATCAAAGAGACGCTTCCGGGCAATACGGAAGGAGGACTGGCCCCCATCTCGACACCACTAAGCGATATTTTGATGTTCACTATCGAATCGGATACGCTAACACTTACGGAAAAGCGAAGCCTGCTTGATTGGATCATCGCGCCAAAGATTCGTTCTATCGGCGGCGTAGCCGAAGTAAATGCGCTTGGCGGAAAGGTGAAAACTTATGAAGTTGTGCCCGATATCAACAAAATGCGGACATTGGGCGTAACAATGGATATGCTTTTTAGTGCGCTTGAAGCAAACAATCAAAACGACGGAGCCGGGCGTATTACGTCCGGAGCCGAAAGTATTTTTGTACGGAGTGTCGGAAAACTGGATCGCATCGAAGAGATAGCTCAGATTGCGGTGCACAAAGTAAACGACAAGATCGTTAGTGTCGGCGAAGTAGCTTCTGTTCGCATCGGCAGTCTCACCCGTGCAGGGTTTGTTACTAAAAACGGCGAAGGCGAGGCGGTGCAGGGATTGGTGCTTGGACTTAAGGGTGCCAATACCGCTGAAGTTGTCGATAAGGTAAAAAAGCAGCTCAAGCAGATAGAGCCAATCTTGAGTGCCCATACTGAGATAAAGATATTTTACGATCGTTCCGATCTTGTCAATCTGGCGACGGATACCGTTAAAAAAGCGCTTTTAGAGGCAGTCGTGCTTATTGTTGTAATCCTTCTTTTGCTGTTGGGTAATCTTGCTTCAGCTTTCAGCGTTGCGCTCATTTTGCCGTTTGCTTTGATGATGAGCTTTATAGCAATGCAATATTTTGGGCTTAGCGCCAATCTTATGAGTCTTGGCGGGCTTGCTATTGCCATCGGAATATTGGTCGACTCTGCCGTTGTAATGGTAGAGCATATCACCGCCGAACTCGGCAACCAAAAACATGCCGCCCAAAGCAAACTGCATATCATCTATCATGCGGCTATTGAGATGGCGCCGTCGATCGTTACAGGCGTTTTGATCATTATCATCGTCTTTATGCCGCTTTTGAGTTTGGAAGGCTTGGAGGGCAAGCTTTTTAAACCGGTAGCGCTGAGCATCGTTTTTGCGCTTTTTAGCTCTCTTGTTTTGGCATTGACGCTTATTCCCGTGCTTAGTTCGTTTATCCTTAAAAAACGTCCTGACACAGAGTCGTTTCTTATCAGATTCCTGCACAAAAGGTATGAGCCGATGCTTCTTTTTTCCATCAAACACTACAAGACGGTCATCGCTACAGTTTTTCTAGCCTTTATCGTATCATTGTTTTTAGCTTCAAGAACAGGAAAGACTTTTATGCCGACTATGGATGAGGGCAGTATCATTATCGGCGTAGAGATGCTTCCTTCCATTTCACTCGAAGAGAGCAGGGCACTCAATCTCAAGCTTCAAAAAAAGCTTCTCTCTGCTGTGCCGGAGATTAAAGATATCATTGCAAGAACAGGCAGCGATGAGCTAGGATTGGATCCGATGAGTTTGAACGATACAGATACCTTTTTAGTGCTCAATTCCAAAGAGACATGGCGAAAGCCGTCCAAAGAATTTGTAATCGAAGAGATACGAAAGGTACTCGATGAGATGATCGGTATCGAATACGGATTTACCCAACCTATCGAAATGCGCGTTTCCGAAATGCTAACGGGCGTAAGGGGCGATCTTGCGGTCGACATCTTCGGAAGCGACAACAATGAACTTGAAAAGATCGCTGTGCAGATCAAAAGCATTCTTGAGCAGATACCCGGCAGCAGCGATGTCTATAAGAAGGCTAACGAAGGGGTAGAATATTTTGAGATACGCTTCGATAAAAAAATGATGGGCCATTATGGTGTCACGCAAGAGCAGATCAACCGCTTTTTAAAAGTAATGCTAACGGGCGAGGATGCAGGGATTATTCAGGAGGGGATGCGTCGTATTGATCTTATGGTAAAAGGTGATTTTGCGCTGCAAAATTCATTAGATAAGTTGCAGCGTCTTTACTATCCGCTTGAGAACGGCGCTTCCGTACCGATTCGCAATTTTGTGGCATTCGCATCGACTGCGGGACCCGTGCAGATCGAGCATGAAAACGGCTATCGAAAGACCATTGTCCAAGCCAATGTCAAAGGCCGCGACCTTGTCGGTTTCGTCGAAGAGGCAAAAGCGAAGATCGAGCAAGAAGTCAAACTTCCTGCGGGCTACTATTTGAGCTACGGAGGGGAGTTTGAAAACCAGCAAAGAGCGGCTAAGCGGCTTGCCGTTATTGTGCCGATTGCGCTGCTGCTGATCTTTGTTTTGCTTTTTGTTTCTTTCGGTTCGCTGCTTCAAGCAGCAATCGTATTGATCAATGTTCCTTTGGCGCTTATCGGCGGGTTTGCGGGGCTTTACGTTAGCGGAGAGTATCTCTCGGTGCCCGCTTCAGTCGGATTTATCGCTTTGCTCGGAATTGCTGTGCTTAACGGTGTAGTGCTCATGAACCATTTTAACCACCTTGTCAAGAACGGATATGCCCTCGCAGAGGCGGTAGTGCAAGGATCCGTTAAGCGTCTTAGGCCTGTATTGATGACGGCAACCATTGCGGCATTCGGTCTTCTTCCGTTGCTTTTTGTCACCGGACCGGGCTCAGAGATACAGCGTCCTTTGGCTATCGTGGTGATCAACGGATTGATAAGTTCGACGTTATTGACCTTGATCGTGCTGCCTATTCTTTACCTGAAACTTTCAAAAATACAGGACAGGTAAGGGGGCCGCCTGCGTTTAGCTGTTTTTGTTCGTCTGCACTTACTCAACTACGATTTTTGGGATGACATGCAATACCACTTTCTTTTTCAGCCTTTTTGAGAGCTCTTTTTGGAGTGTTTGGTATGCTTCCTGATTTAAATGTGAATTGGCGCTTACCTCGCACTCTATAACGGCTTTTTCTTTGGTTGAGGAGTGGATCGTGAGGACATTGAGTTCTATTTTTTGCTCTTTGATATAAAGTTCTTTTATTTTATTGAGCTTGGCATAATCGCTGCTTTGAAGCATGAGCGAGTAAAAAGAAAATACGAGAGGGATACTGACGCCGATCAGCAAAACAGCAGGCATCACCAAACCCTTTTTGGCTCGCTGGACGGGAGCATACCCTAAAATAATAAATGTTAAAGAGGCTGCGATGATCATGCCAAAAAGGTTGGTTAAAAAAAGTAAAAAAGAACCATGGATCATTGGCCATTCTGCCCAGCCGATCCCAATCCCTGTTACAGCAAGCGGCGGTACCAAGGCGATGGCGATCGCTACGCCGGCCAACGATTTGGCTACTTCTTCTTTTGAACTTGCATACGCTCCGGCAATACCCGAAAAGATAGCCACAAAGAGATCGAGCAGGTTGGGATTGATGCGTGAGCTCATTTGTGAGGTCATGATATCAAGAGGCATGAAAAAAGTCAAAGCAAAAGAAAAGAAAAGCGCGCTCATCACGCCAAGTGCCAAGGTGATGATGGAACTTTGGGTGATGAGTTTGTTGCTTCGCACTATCCCCATGGACAAAGAGATAATGGGCGCCATCAAAGGAGCCAGTATCATCGCTCCGATTACCGTAGGGGTTGAGTCCTGAAAGATTCCGACCGTGGCAAGCAGGGTGCTTAAGATCATTAAAGCGATAAAAATGGAAGAAATTTTGGCGCTTTCCTTGATGGTCAAAAGGGCTTCTTTAATGTCTTCATCGCTCGCCTTCTTTAAAAAGGGGACTTTTCCGGAGACAAGCAGTTCCCTCATCTCTCCTTTTGGGAGATGATTGATATTGACGGTTTCGCTTAGGTTTCCTTCTTCTGCTTGAGCGATGGCCGATTCGAAGCTTTTACCATAACCGACGGTAAGATTTGTGTTAAAAACCTCCAGTTCGATCGTTTTGGCACTCAATGCAACATCATCGATCGTAAAATCAAAAGACATACTCCCTTCGATGATAAGTTTTGAAGTAGAGACAAATCCTATATTCTTTGGCAGGTTTCCCCATGAAAATTTATGATAGAAGAAAATAGCTGCCAGATAATAGATATACGATACCAAGCTTTTTGGCGCTATGATTAGTGCATTCAGTTTTCCGTCATGAAAAGAGGTGCTGCCCATGGTTTTTAGCGTATTGAAGGTTGTATAATCCTCCAGCACCAGCACTCCGCTGGCTACCGTTTGTATCTTTTGTTCTTTGGCCGTTTGCAGTGCAATGGCTTGATAGCGAAGGTTTTTTAGATTGTAAAAAAATTCTTTTATATTGTCGTACAAAGAGGTTTGAAAAACATTTTTGCTTAGGTTTTGCACATTGCCGATAGAGATTTTTTGAAATACAATCTCTCCGTTGCATAGCAACAGCTGATCGGTGATACGCAGTTTTTCGTTCAATGCGTCTTCGGCCGCTTCGTAAATATCTTTTGAGATGCCGTAGTGAAGAAGCGTTTCTTTGCATGTTTCATTGGGGAGTATGGCGATATTGAGCGTTTCTTCTTTATGCGTTTTAAGAAAATTCTTTATCGCTTCGTCATCCATATAAAGAAAATACAATGTATTTGGCTCTTGATAGATTTTTTTGGACTCCAAAAGTTCAAGCTGAAGCTCTTTTTTGTAATGGGTTTTAAAAAATTGTTGAAATTCAAGAAGCGCTTCTTTGTTTGTGTCTTGCGTCAGCAGGATAAATATATATTTTGCAGTATTGCTATTTTTTAAATATTTATCTGCATTGGTCTGAGAGAGGCTTTTTCCATTGTCAGATAGTTGTTTTTGGTTGAAAAGGGTTTTTTGTTCGTTTTGCTCCGCCATGCTTTCGTCTCCCAGAAATATGTTTATTTTCTTTATATAGAGATTTTATCTTTAAAAATATAAATAAGTGAAACATCGACAGAAGATTCGAGCATTATAATGTCCCCGTTTGTCAAGGCAGATTTCATGAAAATCAATTAAAAATATAATTGTTATCATTATCAACGTATTTTAAGAAAAGTGTCTGTAAAATTGATAATTAATATCAAAAAAGGAAATTTATGAAAAAAATTACGTTAATGATGTTGGCAGTGTTGCCGATGATATTAGGTGCGGACGTGCTTCCCTCGATCAATTGCAAAGGGGGAGCCATGGTGCTGCCTGAGGGAAAATGGAAATTGGGCATCAATCATATACAATTTGAAAGAAACGATATGTTCGAAGGCACAAACGAAGTGCAAAACAAAGAGAATCTTAATGCGAAAGCCAACGTAACGATCATCGGTTTAAACTACGGATTGAGCAAGAAGACATCGCTTGGCTTTATCATCCCTTATAAAAATATGGAGGCTTCTGCCGTACTGGGCACAAACGATGTGGCTATTGACAATAACGGAATCGGCGATGTCGTCATAGCGGCAAGGCATGTACTTTTGCCGATGGATCAGTACGGATACCAAATAGCACTGGACGGAGCGATCAAACTGCCCACGGGTTCTACCGATAAACGGTTTAAGAAAGCGCCCCCAATTGCAGAAGGGGTTAACACACCTATGCCTACGCAGATCGGAACGGGAGAGTTTGAGTATAAATTGGGCTTGGGAGCATCAAAAATGATCGATGAGGGATGGCGGGTTGATTCAAATCTTATGTACACTTATCGGCCCAAGGCAAACAACGACTATGATTTCGCAGATGAGCTAAACTTCGTGCTCGGTACGGCAAAAGCGCTTAGCGATACATTCAATGCCGGCATAGATTATACTTTTACATATAACGGCGCTACGGATATGGGTACGGATACCAACGAACCGCTAAGGGCAATGCTGCCGTTTAAGGCATTCAGCGGAACAAGCGGATATGTCACGCCGCAGATAGAGTTCGTGCCGTTTGGCAAACCGAAAGTGCATATTGGCGCTGGGGTGTCGTTTTTGGTCCATTATGACGTAGATGAGTATCAGCCGATGGAGAAAACAAGATTTTTACTCAACATGGGATACTTATTTTAAAAGTTCTGTTCGCAAAGCGGTGCTTTAATGTGCCGTTTTGTTTGTATTTTATTAATATCAAAAAATATAAATACTTCTTTTTTCTTTAGTATAATTTCAAATTACATTCAATAGATATATGTGTCTGGTAAGGAACATAGTGTTTTAATGGCATTCTTTTTTTGTTATAATAGTTTAAAAGCGAATACAAAAAGGAGCAGTTTATGCAAAAGCGCATGATAGCAGGCGTAGAGCCCATTAAGACCTCACTGAAAGAGGGAGGGGAGTACTTCTTTTGTACATGCGGGCGCGCTAAAACGCAGCCTTTTTGTGACGGAAGCCACAAGGGAACCTCATTTGTCCCAATGAAATTTACAGCCAAAGCGACAACGCAAAAGTGGCTATGTGCCTGTAAGCATACCGGCAATCCCCCTTATTGCGATGGAACCCACCAGAGATTTGCGCAGACAGATATCGGAACAATCCCAGAATAGCAATATTGACTTTTCTTTTGATACGTGCTAATATAAATATAAATAAACTTTAGTCATTTATTATAAAGTTTAGTGAGCAAAAGGAGTTAGGATGACTCAACAAGAAACGATGAAATACTATAAAACAGAAGAAGGAAAAGAGAGAATCATTTGCTTGCTGTGCAGGCATTACTGCAAACTCAAAGAAGGGCAGACCGGCATTTGCGGCGTCAATAAAAATGTCAAAGGCGAGCTTAAAACATTGGTATACGGACATCCTGTCGCTATCAATCTTGATCCTATAGAGAAAAAACCGATTTATCATATGCTTCCGGGCAGCACAGCGCTCTCCTTTGGAACAGTAGGCTGCAATTTCAGATGCCCGTTTTGTCAAAACTGGGATATTTCCCAGGAAACAAAGATCAACGAATCCATAGAAGTGAGCCCCCAAAAAATGGTTGATATGGCTATGGAAAACGGTGCTTCTTCGATAGCCTACACCTACAATGAACCGACAATTTTTTATCCTTACGCCAAAGATATCGGCGTGACAGCCAAAGAAAAAGGGTTGAAAAATATCTTTGTCAGCAATGGCTTTGAGTCTCCTGAAGTCATTAAGGATATGGCAGGCTGGCTGGATGCGGCCAATATTGATCTCAAAAGCTGGAATGAGGAGTATTACAAGAAAGTGCTCAAAGGCGGACTGGAAGCGGTCAAAGATACCCTTAGACTGATGGTAAAAGAAGGGATATGGGTCGAAGTGACGACGCTTTTGATTGAGGGGGAAAATGACAGCGATCAAGACCTCAAGGAAATGGCAGAATTTATAGCCAATGATCTTGGAAAACATGTGCCTTGGCATCTGAGTGCATTCCATCCTGACTATAAAATGATGGATCATGAGCGCACGAAACTTGAAACGCTGCAGCGCGCCAAGGAGATCGGAAAAAAAGCGGGGCTATATTATATCTATATGGGCAATGTCCCTGTTCACGGAGATACGCATTGTCCTGATTGCGGCGAACTTTTGATCGATCGCACGGGATATTCCGTCATCGTTAATAAATTGCAAGAGGGGCACTGTCCCAAATGTCATAGAATGATAGAAGGGGTATGGAAATGAGTACAAGAGAAACATCGGTATGCGGGCAATTTTATCCTTCAAGCCCCACAGAGATAAAAGAGATGTTTGAGCATTACAATAAGATACTCGATGAACATTTCAGCGATAAGGCGCTTTTTAAGAAAAAACCAAAAGCGATTATCGTTCCGCATGCGGGATATATCTATTCGGCATTTACGGCAAATGTTGCCTTTAGGATGTTTAAAAACAGTCATGCGAAGCGTGTGGTTGTGATCGGTCCCAGCCATAGGGTGTATTTAAAGGGCACAAGCATTTGTGAATACGATCAGTATGAAACACCGCTTGGACATTTACAGATAGATACGATGCTTGTCAATGAGCTTAAAGAAAGATTCGGATTGCATTGCATACCTGAAGCACACCATGAGCATAGCACCGAAGTGCAGATGCCTTTTGTGAAGACTTATGACGGGGAAGCCTTGGTGGTGGAGTTAGTTTATGGCGATGAATCCCCTTTGAGGCTGGCGAAAGTCATTGAGTATCTTTTGCAGGATACCGATACAGCAGTGGTTATCAGTACTGATCTCAGCCATTATTATGATATCAATAAGGCCAAGCGTCTTGACGGTATCTGCCTGGAAGCTGTGCAAAATCTTGATACCGGCATGCTGCATCAGGGATGTGAGGCGTGCGGTAAAATAGGAATCGAAGCGATGTTAATCGCGGCTAAAAACAGAGGACTTGAACCGATTTTACTGGACTATCGTACCAGTGCCGATGCAAGCGGGGATGACTCCGCAGTTGTAGGCTACATGAGCGCAGCTTTTGTGGAGAAAGAATAATGAAAAACCTTCAAGAACTTGTCAATTCCATGATCTCGTCAGGTGTTTTGAAAAATCCTCGGATCATTGATGCGTTTGAAACGATAGACAGGAAATACTTCATTCCCGAAGAATTTGAAGAGTACACCTATGTTGATGCACCGCTGCCCATAGGCAAAAATCAGACGATATCTCAGCCGACAACGGTTGCATTTATGCTCGAGCTGCTGAATCCCCAAGACGGCAACAGGATACTTGATATAGGATCAGGATCGGGGTGGACGGTGGCTTTGCTGTGCTATTTGACCGGACACAAAGGAAGCGTGGTAGGGCTGGAGAGAATCGGTGAGCTTGCACAAATGGGTCAAAAGAATATTTCTAAGTTTAAATTTGACAGCCCCTGCACCATAGAAAAATCCGGCGAAACGCTTGGAAGGCCCGGAGATAAATTTGACAGAATCCTTGTTTCTGCCAGCGCAGAAGAGCTTCCTGAAGCATTGCTTGATCAGCTTGAAATCGGCGGTATTTTGGTCATCCCGATACAAAATTCTATTTTTCGATATCAAAAAATATCAGAACACGAGATCAAACAACAAGAGTATCCTGGCTTTGCGTTCGTACCGTTGATTTATGGCTCTTAAGAAATGCGCCAGCTTATTTATTTGTATAAGTATTGTTTAATTTCGCATAAGCTATAATCTCTTGTATTTTAGAAGAAGTTTTAAAATTATATTTTTTATGCCAAACTTGTTGCGAAGCAAGGACGGAAAGCCACGGGTCTTACTGAGACAGCCGGGTTGCAAACACTTTCACGTTATGCGCCGCTTTATTCTTCGCTTCGATTTTCATTATTTGCTTAATTTTTTGTTGTTTTATTTTGTCAAATAGATGAAGCGCAGGTCTAAAGGTTGCAAATTGCCTGTAAATTTTTTCGCATTTCAAAGATAATTTTGCTTCTTTTGAAAAACAATCCATAAAACCAAAAAAGGAAAAATATGAAAAAATTTTACAAGGCAATGAGTATTGCAGCGGCTCTACTTATGGCAGGGCTATTGAGCGGATGCGGAGGCGGAAGCAGTACTACTGCGTCTACTGAGCCGTCGGGTACAGTAGCATTGAGTCTGACGGATGCCCCGGCGGACAATGAAGCGGTAAGCGCGGTATATGTAACATTTGACAGCGTGCAGTACCAATATGTAGACGGCAATAGCAGCTGGCAGGAAGTTAATCTGACTGAGTCAAGAACCGTCAATCTTCTTGCTTTGCAAGACGGCAATACCACATTGTTAAGTCAAGTTGATTTGCCCGCAGGAAAGATCGCACAAGTGAGGTTCATGATCGATACCGAAAAGTGCTATATCGTAGTTGACGAGCAAAATAAAACACTCGAAGTGCCAAGCGGAGATCAAACAGGTTATAAAGCAGTCGGCGGATTTACGATACCTGCAGGCGGGATTGTTAATGTGACGGCAGATTTTGATCTTAGAAAATCTTTGACGGTTACGGGAAATGGCCGATATATACTTAATCCGACGATTAAAATCGTCGATAACAGCGAAGTAGGCGAGATCAACGGTACGGTAACCGTGGATACAAACGGTTCAACCGCGGTCATTTATGCGTATGCAGATGAAACATGGGACAACAACGAGACAAATGCAACAAACAATTTCAGTCATGCAGTTTCGAGCACGAAAGTATCAAATGGCACGTATATCCTTCCCTGGCTAACGGTTGGAACCTACGATCTTGCAGTTTTGGCATATGATGTCAATGGTGATTTTGAAGCAGTGATGGGGTTTGTAAATAATGTGACAGTGTCGCCAAACCAAACAACTACTCAAGATATTATTGATCCACTGGACGATTATCTCCCATGAGGATGAACGTTCCGCTTTTTAGCGGAACGTTCCCTCCCTCTTTTTTCTTCTTTTTTTTGTATCAATGATTATTTGACAGCTTGAGCGATGAGATGGATCGCCATACCATAAGTTGCAGCATTGTTGTAGCGGGTGAGTACGCGAAAATTTCTTCCCCCCAGCCAAAGATCGTCATGGGAAACATTGCGCGTAAGAAGCAGATAGGCACTTGATTCTCGGAATGTTTCTTGAGGATGAATACCGTATTTTTTCAGTGTTTGGATAGGATAGGTTTTTCTGTGAGTGGCTTGAAGTCGCCCTTGATAGCGTTTTCCTTTAAAATCAGTTTTCACAGCAGCAGGAAGACCGTTTTTCCAGCCGTTTTGATGCATAAAACGTGCGATGATACCGATGCAGTCTTCCAGATCCCATGGATCTTTTTTGCCGTCTTTGTTGTAATCCATGCCAAAGGCTCTATAGACGGAAGGAACCTGCTGCACGCATCCCATCGCTCCGGCAAAAGAGCCTCTCAGTTTGGTGACATCGTATCTTTGTTCCTGTGCCATTAAAAACAGGTGTTCCAATTCATGCTTGAAAAACTTCTGCATGCGGTTTGGATGAAACGCAAGGGTGGCAAGCGCATCTAAGACACGATAGTCGCCTGTAAATTCTCCAAATTTACTCTCCACTCCTATAAATCCTACGATATACTCTGCGGGCACATCGTATTCTCTGCTCGCACGTGCAAGCGTTTTGGCATATTTCTTTTTAAAATTTTTTGCTTTTTGAAGCGTAAGCGGATCAAGCACATGGGCTTTGTAGCGTTCCCACGGACCGTTGGTCGATCCGACTTTGTAGCGGCCCGTATATCTGTTGAGCGTATCGCGATCCAGTTTCGCATGTTTTAGTGTTGATTCTACATAAGAACGCTTGAAGCGGTATTTTTTTGTCATCATATCCACAAAGGATCGAACCTCTTTTTTTGCCAGAAAATCATAGGGAACAGGCGGCCTGTCATCATTGCCGGCCAACAAGAGCGGAGCCAAAACAATGAGTAAAAAGAGTTTAATGGATTTCAAGCGTTTTCCTTTATATATTATTTAGTATCAATAAAGCATCGCGATAAACAGGCTCATCAATAAACCCGAATTTTTTATCCATGAAGCCGTTGATACCTTTGGCGGTATGGGCCTCAAAAGCTTCTTTGATATGCTTGGCGCGTTTTATGGCGTTAAGGTCTATTCCAAAGATTTCGTTGGCTATCCGGACCTGCTTGGGGCCCATGCAGGCTTTGCTCTCGAAACCCATCATTTTTTCACGTTCGCACCATTTGTGGAACGTTTCCGTGTCGTTATATTCTTGAAACATAAAAGAAACAGGATGGATGCCTGCTGTTTTGGCATCAACAAGAAACTTGCTTAGGATGTAGTTGACAGTAGGGTTTTTCGGGGTAACCAGAGACTGAGGCAATCCCAGTGAAGTCAGCAGATCAAGGATGCCCAGATTGGCTGTCGTAAGACGTTTGTCTATGCGCAGTGTGCTGAGATTTTGAAATGCCTCTTTGGTCTCGAGGGAGATGTGCAGCTCTTTGCCGGGATCAAGAAGGGTGAGCGCCTGGGCTATTTGTGTCTGATTTCTTATTTTGGCTATGCGTACCGCGTCAAAACCAAAGTCATTGAGAAATGTGATCTCTTCTTCTCCGCCTTCACCCAGAGGATTAACGCGTACGATAATGAAACTTTTGGATTGTTTTAGGTGTGAAAGAAAAAGTCCGATAGTGTAAAGCGCCTCTTTTTTGCGGCTTGGAGCGATGGCATCTTCAAGGTTGAGGGTGATCATATCCGCATCCATTTCATCGATGCGGTTGAGATGCTTGAGATTGAGGGGGTTTAGCATCATATTGGAGCGTCTGAGAGGCCGCTTGGGCGGTGATTTATACGCAGTGCCAAAGTATGCCGGCAGCATATCCGTTTTTATGCCGTTTAAAAAATCCAATGAATCAAAAATCATATCCGTACTTTTTGCTTATTGTACACTATGGGAAGTAATTTATGACTAAAATGGCTATAATGCGCTATGCTGAAATATTTGAACGGATACGATAGCCAAATCCTTGCAAAGGTGCAGATGCTCATAGAGCAGAAGCGTTTGGGAGAGCATCTCCTCTCCCGTTATCACTGTAATGATATTCATAAATATACAACTGACAAAGCACTGTACGATTATGTCCAGGAACTCAAAAGCAGCTGCCTAAAAAATTCTCCGCCGATAGCCAAGGTACTCTATGACGCCAAGATTCATGACCTCAGATCCGCACTGGGAACCCACACCTTTGTTTCGCGCGTACAGGGAGGAAAGCTTAAAGCAAAAAATGAAATCCGTATCTCGCATTTTTTTAAAAAAGCTCCTGAACCTTTCTTGCGTATGATTGTCGCGCATGAGCTGGCACATCTCAAAGAAAAAGAACACAACAAAGCATTTTACAAACTGTGCACATACATAGAACCGGATTATCATCAGCTCGAATTTGATGTGAGGCTTTATCTGACTCATCTGGAGTATTTTGGAAAGCTGTACGGGTCTTAGGATGAGTTGGCGGTATTTGACAGGATAAAAGCATACCATACGGCTTATTTACAAATAAGCCGTATCTGTTTTTGCAGCCGGGAAGGCTCCCGGCTGACTTTAAGTCAGTGTCAAATATTTTTGATTTTTTGGTCTATTTTGCAATCATACGGATTAATAGACATCATGAGCTGTATTGTGAACGTTGAATTTGCCTGTCGGGGTTTGCAAACTGTTAATTTTGTCGATTTCAGTAAGCGATTGGCCGTCAAGGATGATGATTGCACCGTCCGTTGCCCAATCAGATACCCATACTTCGCTGCCGTCTTTGTTGAACTCAAAGTGTACTGCCCGGCCGTTTTGCGCTACATCAAAACATCTGTCGATGGCGGCACCTTCTTTAGAATAGGCGCAGATCTGTCTATGGGATGTACCGTTTGCGCTTAATGTCATATCCATGAGTACCCATGGAGAATTTGGGTGGGTCTTTACAAATAATGATCCTGCCGAAGGAAGTGTGATTTCGCGTACAACTGACCAGGCATATTCTGGATGATTGATCGGGTCTGCACCGTAAACGGTCATTTTTCCTTCACCGATATGCGTTGAGGCATTGACCCATCCGTAAACAGGATCGAACCAGTTGGCCCCGCGCCCCGGATGCGGAGTGTTTCCTGTCGAGATAACTGCTTCCAAACTCCGATCAGCGACGTCTATAATAGCCATTTTGTTGTTGGCGTTTGCGGCAACCATAAAGTAGCGTTTGGTATTATCCCAGCCTCCGTCATGCAAAAATTTCTCAGCGGCAATACTTGAGACTGTCGGAAAGTTTGGTTGAGAGTAATCTACGATATTTACATAGCCTGCTTCTTTAAGCGATACCACCCAGATAGGCTCAGTATGCGATGCGATGATGGCAGCAACACGGTTTTCCTTGAGTGTTTCTCCATGAATGTCGGTCATCGGCAGATCGGCACGTGTCAGCGGCTCAAGCGTCAATCCGTCAAATGTCACATACTGCGGCGGCCAATAACAGCCTTCGATAAGATATTTGTCTTCATATCCGGGCGATTTGCTTCCATCAACACTTCGTGCGTCATGGCAGCCTTTTGCTGTCGCTACAACCGTCGGTGTTTCTGTCCAAAGATCGATAAGTGTAACCAGTCCGTCACGTCCGATAGCATAGAAATAACGGCCGGTTGATGAAGAACGTAAAATATGTACAGCAAAGCCTACATCTACGCGTGAGACCAGTTCATGCGTATCGCCGTCAAAAATAGAGATCTTTCCGGCATCCCGTTCCACAACACCAAAGAAATTTTCCCAATCTCTCGAATGTGCAGGTTGTGTGGGACGTTCACTCAGCGGAACGATAAGATTCCAGCTTGCACGAATATCTTCCATAGGTAACGGCGGCGCATCCGGCGGCGGCAGTTGAAGATATGATGCCAAGCTTGTGATTTGTGTTTCCGTCAAGATACCGCTATGGCCGAAGTTTGGCATGCCGCGTGGTGTACCATAGCGCAATAAGGCGGCAAGACCGTCGGTACCGATCCACTCAGAACGTGTTTCATCGATCAGCGGCCCGGTTGCACCTGTGCGGTAAAGTCCATGGCAGCCTGCACAGCGGTCAAAGTAAATATTTTTTGTTGCTTCAAATTGAGTATCGGTCAATTCTGCCGGAGGCGTGTGTTTTAACGGCCCAAGACTGTCTTGCGCATTTAAAAAAGCGATAATGTTTTCGATCTCTTGGTTGGAAAGATCAAAATCCGGCATGACATATCCCCATTTCTCCAAAAGCTGTTTGCCGTAGCTTGTGTTGGTCGTGGACCATGCGGGATCGGAGATAAAGTTTCTTAACCATCCGTCTTTGTTGTGTCGGTTCGCCAGGTCTGGTCCAAGATGTTCGCCATGGCCGAAAGTGTGGCAGCCGCTGCATTTATACCTAAAGAGCTGTTCTCCTGCCGCAGAATCGCCGCCTCCTCCGGGAGATCCTCTCCATTGTGCCGCCTGAAGCGGTATGCTAACGGCTGTAATCACTGCAAATAAAGCTGTTGCAGCCGCATACTTAGATATCGTTTTTATCGATAATTTCATTTTTTTTCCTTTTTTTGTCTTGAGTTGATGCTATTGTTGTTGCGTAGTAATCTATTGAAAATTTATTTTAGTTCTCTCCTTTTTTTGAGTTTGATACAGGCTTACAAAGTGATATTTTGATCAAAATAGCCGTTACGGATGCCGTTCCTGCAATGAATTTTTTGGATTTTTCATAAATCTTATGTATTAATTGTTAAATTTATGTTAAATTAAATTGTATATTGTTTTTTAGTGAAAGATTTGTTTGGATGTGCTGCCCTAGGTATCTTCGCGGATATATCCGCAAATTTTTAGTGTATAATTCGCCGAAACTATCCGAAGGCCTTATCGATGAATAAATTTTTTATCATATTGCTGTTTTTTACTGCAATACTCTCTGCCAGATACGAATCTTATCCTATCGAAGCGTGTCCGGCTTTTGACAATTTAAAGCATACCAAAAATACCGGTGAGGTACATTTGGATACCGCACGTCAATATACGATACTCGAGCGTCACCATAAAAATCAAACACTGGTGCTGATACGTGGAGAAAATCAGGCGCAGCGCTGGGTAGACGATAGATGTTTTCCTGATGAAGATCAAAAGAACGGCCACACAGAAAAAAACACCAGCGATCCCAAAGAAGCGACAAATACTAAAAAATATAAACAAAAAGAAAGCCACACCGCAGTCTCCAAAGATAATATTTTGGCACTTAGCTGGCATCATGCGTTTTGCCAAACGCACCGGTATAAAAAAGAGTGCAAAAGGGATTTGGGTTCACTGTTTCGGTTCAGACAAAAGGAGCATTATTTTGTACTGCATGGACTTTGGCCGCAGCC
>JAJPEU010000017.1 GCA_021166685.1 Sulfurovum sp.
AATGCTCCATCAGCACCGCCGATACTTTTACCGGCTTTAATGTCTTTAGCAAATTGCTCTACATCTATTTCTATTTTCATTTCTGTGTCCTTGGGTATGTGTTATTTTACCCGATTGACACAGAATTTTGAACGGTCCCAAGACGGTACATGCGCTCTCTTTTTGCCGGTATTGAAACTTTTATCTAGGCTTCAGATAAAATCTTTTCCAAAGAAGATTCTTTTTTTAAGCGGGCGTAGTCTTTGCAATATTGCTCACTTTGCATCTCGCAGGCTTTGCCGTAATACTCTAAGGCCTGTTGTTTGCTTTGTCTGACCCCTTTGCCGTCTTCGTACATGATCCCAAGATTGGAGCATCCCGAAGGGTTTCCGCCATCGCATGCTTTTTGGTAAAATTTTGCTGCTTTGAAGCTGTCTTGTTTCACCCCTTTGCCAAAGTCATACATAATTCCAAGATTGGAGTATGCGGTGGCATCCCCCCTGCTGGATGCTTTTGTGAACAGTTGGGCTGCTTTTGAATTGTCCTGCTCTACCCCTTTGCCAAGTCGATACATAATTCCAAGATCGGAACATCCTTGGGCTTCTCCGTTGTCGCACGCTTTTTGGAGCAACTCTATCTTTCTTTGATACTCTTGTGTATTGTATATTTTTTTTGTTTGTGCTGTGTTGTTGCCAAAACAAAAGCCAAACAGTAAAGCAGCCAATCCTATTTCTCTCAATTTTATTCTCCTTTTTATGGTTGATGATGGACTCCTTTGAGCAATGAAGCCATACAATCCCTCTCTTTCTCATTCTCAACGTGATTCAAAATCAAGCATTCACGATCAGATCTTCATTTATAATTATACACCAAATGGTAATTATTTGCCAATAAATTTAACGGCTGCTTGTTCTGTTTTGATCAAATTATATGACGCGTTTAAAACTTTTAATTACCAAAAAAATAACAAAAACCTCTATAGCGGCAAGCAAGAAGTGAAGAATATAAACCTCTTTCTGGGGATCGCTGATGCCCCAATACGTGAGCATCTTGTAGAAAAGATAGGATATTGCCATACCCAAAAGATAGCCCAGCTGTTTGAGTGTATCCACCTGGGTTAAAAGCGTGTCTTTTCTCAGTAAAAGCGTCTCAACCCGTACCAGGTAGCTTCCAAAGACAAAAGTGACTTGATAGCCCGCATAGATAACCAGGGCTGTTTGGTATGTGTAGGGTTTGAAGAGAAAATAGCATATGGCCAAAAGTAAAACCCCCTCTACAAAAAGAGAAATTCTGAAAAACCATTTTGCAGTCAAGATCATATGGTAAAGTCTTGCCACCAAAAGCATACCTATGGCAAGCACAACACCTCCTAAAGAATAAACGGAAGGCTCCAGGGGGGCATAGAGGATAAAAATAGTTCCTACGCTCAACCCCAAAAAAAGTGAGTTGAAAAACTTGTAGGGCAGGAACCAAAAGGGGACAAGCGTGTACATAGGATTTATGCCTTGTTGCTTTGCGTGATGCATGAAATGATCTCTTACCTTTTCTAAAAATGATATGCCATTTTAACATAAATCGCTCTTCCCTCATCAGCATAGCCGTAGACCGATTGGTATTCTTTGTCAAAGATGTTTTTGGCATGGATGGTGAGATCTGTATCTTTCATGACTTCTGTTCCAAAATGGAGATTCCATAGGGTATAGTTTCCGGTTGAAACTTCTGTATATGGCCATGTATTATAATCTATGTCTTTTCTGTTTCCTGTGTATTGAGCATCGATACCATAATGCATTTGTGAATCTGTATAATAATCAACTGAAGCATTCAATGTATCTTTTGGGCGTCTGAAGAATTCACTCCCATCATATTTTTCAAATTTAAAGAGATGGGTATAGCTGGCAGAGAATACCAGGCCAACATCCGGTAATTTATAAGTTGAACTGATCTCGAGACCCTTGAAGGAGGAAGTTCCTTCGACGTTATAGCAAATGTATTGATTGGTATCTGTATCAAAATAATAATCAAAACTGTCTTCTGCTTTATTATCAAAATAGGTTACATTCAACCACTCTTTATAACGTGCATAGATCTCATACCCTTTTGTATAGCTTGGTTTTAGCAGTGTATCGGGTAATGATTTGGCAAGCTGGTAGGAACTTGGGGCATCATAGGCAGTATAGTAGTTGGCACCGGTTGTAAAACCCGGCAGTGAGGGGTGATCGTGTTTGATACCTATTTTATAAGTAGTTTTATTTTGAAATGTATCATAATCATCATATCTGAGATTGGTTTCAATCAGTGTTGTTCCACTGAGAAGATAGGTATTGGACAAAAAGATTCCCCGATTCTTATATGAACCCGCTGCATACTCATTCCAGTAAGGAGAATGGTAGGTATATGTACCGTCAATGTCTTTATATTCGAGACCTAAAATAGCTTTGTCTTCACCATAGTCAAAGGTATTAAGCAAACTATATTCTTTTATTTTTGCCCGATAATTTCCAATTGCACTGTCATGGGCGTCACGTTGATAATCTCCAGTGCTTGCATGCAGGTCAAGATGGTAGTGTTCCTTTTTAAAACGGTAATCAGCCGCCAGGTTTTTCTGGTCTGAATCGGCATAGCTGAATGAATCATCCGGACCTCCGTAGTAGTCATCATATTCGACATGAGTTTTTATACGGTTGTAGTTAAGCATCAATTTGTTATTTGGATCGAATGCATATCCAAGTTTTAGGTTGGCATTTTTGTTTGTATAGCCATCCTTCTCGGCATCTCTGGGTGCTACAGCTGAAAATCCGTCTGTTTTCAGTAGTGCGCCTAGAAATTGTGCGGTAAATTTCTCATCTTTATATGCAAGGTTTGCATCTACACCTCTTGTATGATAAGAACCGCAGGTTGCATCCAATGAGCCATGTATTCCCTCTTTGGGTGTTTTAGTGATGATGTTGATGACCCCGGCACTTGCATTGGACCCCCAGATACTGCTTGAGCCTCCTTTGATGATCTCGATCTGTTGAATGGAATTTGTTGTTAGATTTTCAAGAAAAGCACTCCCTTCGGGCGTGCTTGGATCATTCAGACGCATACCATCTAAAAGGACCAGGGTCTGCCCACTGTTCATTCCTCTGGTAAAAATTGAAGTCTGCTGCCCCAGGCCGCCGGCGCGGGTGACACTGACGCCTGCGATATGTTCGATCGCCTCGGCTACGCTTTGATAGCCTTTCTCTTCTATCTCTTCAGAAGTGATCACTTCGACAGCAGAAGTAGTATTTTGGACGGATTGTTCGGTTTTGTTGGATGAAACGACGATAACAGGATCAAGCGTTTCGTCGGCAAAGAGATTTGCGGCAAACAATAATGCCGGAATAAGCGATAGTCTAATAATATTTTGATTCATTGTTTTCCTTGTGTATTGATACATGAACGATTGAACATTTTTATGAATAGCGTGAAATGACAAACTATTTTTAAAGATGCCGCTTAGGCTGTAAAAAAATTAAAAAGGGATAAGGAATCTTTAGGAGGAGAGGTTTTATACTCTTGATTTTCGTAAGCAGCCTGATGATACCGATGGTTGCTGTCGAGCGTACACAGTTTGTGCAGCGTAGAGTACATTGCGATGATCGCCAATGAAAAGTACCGTCTGGTATAGCCTCGTAGATGTTTCATGGATGCGATTGTACATAAAATTGGTTATAATTGTTCTTATTAAGAGATGCCAAAGGAGCAGTGTGACCTACAAGGAATGGTTTGAATCGCATGGCAAAAAACACAGAGCAGTGATGGAAAGACTGGGACATTTGAGCGATGATGAGGTAATCGCTTATTTCAAATTTGAAAATATGGCAGAAAAGGAGCCCGGGTTTTGTCCGTTATATCAAGAAAATAAAAAATGCCACGATATCGAGCCGCTCAACTGTTATTTGTGTGCCTGCCCGAACTTTCGTTTTGACGATAACGGATTTTGCAAAAAAGAAGAGAAGACGGTTTATAGCTATTGTGCTATAGATTCAGCAGAAGGCGGTTTGTTTGTATCAAAAGACGCAATACATCAAGACTGTACACGATGCAGTATTCCTCACCGGGAGGCCTATATCAAGCAGCATTTCAAGCGCGATTGGTTTGAGGTAATGGCTGATGTGTATAAAATTTCAAACTAAAAAAGTATAATTACCCCAAACAATATTGACAAGAAGAGAGGATATGACCATGCAGACAGTCGCATCAACGGATGAATTTAAAAAGTTAGTGGCACAAGTGACGGCACAAGAAGGGTACAAAGAGCCTATCGCATTTGGTATCGCCAGAGTTGACAGGGGGCAAAAAAATGCCGAAAAAATCCTTCAGGCTAATTTTGGGATGATCAACTGGAAAGAAAATTTCGGCTCTGCAGCTGTTTTTATCAAAGCGCTTCAAGAAGCAAAATGCGAAGTAGATTTTTCGGGGTCTGAATTTGTTGCAACCGTCAATGACAGTTTTGTAGCCAATGCTATGGCCGCGTTTGCTCCTTATTTGGATGAAGCCGCAGGCGACGCCCACAAAAATGTACAAGTGATCAAAGCGTTGTCTGCCATGGAAGATATAGGCAAAAACTTCAGAATCGTTTTTTTGTTTGAAGATGCCAATCCCGCGAGTGTTGAAGCGGTTTATTTGAAGCTTTATGCACTTTCTTTGGGTAAGGCGAAACTCAGAGGCATCAATCTCAACGGCGCCTTTGGCGTATTAAGCAATGTGGCGTGGGTAGGCAATATGCCATACGAACTTGAGTATTTAAGAGATCATGAAATAGAGATGAAACTAAGCGGTACATTCCCCGTCATAGATGCCGTGGATAAATTCCCAAGGTATCTGCAGCATGTCATTCCCGCCGAGAATACGCGTATCTTGGAAGCTTCAAAAGTACGTATGGGTGCACAGCTTGCAGCAGGTACGACGGTAATGCCCGGAGCTTCCTATATCAATTTTAATGCGGGTACATTGGGCCCGGTGATGGTAGAAGGGCGCATCTCTTCCTCGGCAGTCGTAGGAGCGGGATCGGATGTAGGCGGGGGTGCCAGTATCCTTGGTGTACTTTCAGGAACAGACGGCAACCCCATCAGTATCGGTGAAAATACTTTGCTCGGAGCCAATTCGGTGACAGGGATTCCCCTTGGAGACGGTTGTATCGTGGATGCGGGTATCACCATCTTGGCAGGAACAAAGATCAAAATTGCATCTGCAGAGCTTGAAAAGATAAAAGCAGCCAATCCCTTAGCCGACCTTGAGACAAAAACCGCTTTCAAAGGAAAAGAGCTTCAGGGGCTAAACGGCATTCATTTTAGACACGACTCTTTAACCGGTGAGATTGTTGCCAGAAGAAGCACGAGAGAAGTAAAGCTTAATGCGGATTTGCATTAAGCTAAAGGGCGACTGTGAACGAAGAGGAACTTCTCAAAAAAGTGACACTGCTGGGCATTTTGAAAAAAAAGCCTGAAGAGACGCTTCATGATGTGATGCTGATGCTTGTGGATACAGGCATGTACAATCTTAAAGAAGCAAAACAGATCTTTAAAGAGCTCAAAGCCCAGATGTACCTTTTGGATGGCCAGCTTACGCTCAAGGGTATTACTGCGGCAAAAGCCGCGGAATTGGAGTTTAAACAATAACATGCGTGTAGATAAATGGTTAAGTGCGGTCAATGTGGTTAAGCGGCGTACGGTAGCTGCAGATATGCTTAAAAGCGGTGTAGTGTATGTCAATGGCATACAGGCAAAAGCATCCAAAACTATTGTAGCGGGCGATGTGGTAACGATAGAGTATCTTAAAGGTGCCAAATCCTATCGGGTGCTTAAGATTCCCGCGACGAAGACGATCCCTAAAAGTCAAAAAGACGACTATGCAGAAGAGATAGACAATGCCATGCAAAAAGGAGGAGCAGATGAATGTCAGAGCACAATTTGAAAGATTATTCAATAACGAAATGAGCCAAGAAGAGGGGCGTCTGTTTCTTATGGATCTCAGTCGAAAAGGAGAAACTTTTGAAGATATTGCGGCCGGAGCTGCCGTGATGCGTGAACACTCTATCAAGCTCCCGCTTTCAAATGCTTTAAGACAAAAAGCAATTGATGTGGTAGGAACGGGGGGAGACAAGATAGGAAGTTTTAATATTTCATCTACCGTGTCGCTTTTGCTCGCTTCGCTGGGATGTATGGTTGCCAAGCATGGAAGCAGAAATGTCACAAGCGTTTCAGGTGCCGCCGATGTGCTTGAAGCACTCGGGATCAACCTTGATCTTTCAGTTGAAAATCAGATGAAAATGCTTGAAGAGACAGGATTTTGTTTTATTTTTGCGATGAATCACCATCCTGCGATGAAACATATTATGCCTATACGAAAATCTATAGATTACCATACTATTTTCAATATTTTAGGGCCGTTAAGCAGCCCGGCAGGGGCAAGAAAATATCTTCTGGGTGTGTTTGATCCCAGCCATGTCAAGCGTATTGCGGATGCGCTTTTAGAGCTTGATACGATAAGAGCTCTTGTGGTAAGCAGCCATGACGGCATGGATGAGATCTCGCTTGCTTGCAGAACCTCGTTTGCCTATTTGGAAAACAATCGCATTTTGGAAGGCGAGATCAATCCTGAGGCACTCGGATTCAACTACACACCCAAAGAAGCGATATTGGGCGGAAATGCACATGTGAATGCACAAATTGCCAGAGATATTTTTTCAGGAAAAGAGCAGGGGGCCAAAAGAGACATTGTGGTGCTTAATGCGGCTTTTGCTCTTTTTGTGGAAGGAAATGTTCGGGACATACAAGAAGCAATAGTCATGGCAAAAGAGGCGATTGACAGCAAAAAAGCACTGGCACATCTGGACAAAATTGTCAAAATGAGCCAACAATTATCAGATGAAATCAAGCAATAGCGGTCATTGTTTATGAAAGAAATCAAAGCATCGCTTGGCCAATTGGATAAAGTAGCTGCCTATCTTGAGAAGCGTTTGCCTCAAAACTGTATCGTTTTTTTACGCGGAGATTTGGCTGCAGGAAAAACCACGCTTACGCAGGCAATTGCAAAATCAAGAGGAGTAAAAGGAGAGGTTACTTCTCCTACCTTTTCTTTGCAGCACTGTTACGGAAAAAATCTTTACCATTATGATCTTTATCGGCTGGATCATGAAACGTTTATGCAAATGGGACTTTTTGAGGAGTTTGAAAAAGAGGGATGGCACATGGTAGAGTGGGGCAGCGATGCGCTTTGGAATTTTTTAAAAAATGTCGGATATCATTTGGTATTGATCAGCATTGAACCCGATGATCACAAGAGAAAATACAGGATAGAAATATAATGCATAAACTGGAAGCCAAACATCTCTCAAAGACGATCAAGAAAACTAAAATTGTTCATGATATTTCTTTGGTGGTAAAAAGCAAAGAGATCGTAGGACTTCTGGGCCCTAACGGAGCGGGCAAAACCACCTCGTTTTATATGGTATGCGGCCTGACGGGCACAACCGGAGGAGAAGTTTTTTTAGACGGCCGCGATATCACAAAGCTCCCTCTCAGCAGCAGAGCCAAATTGGGCATAGGCTATCTTCCTCAAGAATCAAGCATCTTTAAGGACCTGACGGTCGAAGAAAATCTTCTTATCGCAGCCGAGGCGTTAAACCTGCCCAAAGAGACTATCGGGCCCCGAATAGAAAAATTGCTCGAAATTTTTAACATAGAACCTATTCGCAATCGAGAAGGAATACGTCTAAGCGGCGGAGAGCGAAGAAGGGTTGAGATAGCAAGAGCATTGGTTGGCGAGCCGAAATTTTTATTGCTTGATGAGCCTTTCGCGGGAGTAGATCCTATCGCTGTTTTGGACATACAAAATATTATCAGACAGCTTGTTGAGCTGGATATGGGAATTTTGATTACCGATCATAATGTGCGTGAAACGTTGGGTATTTGTGACAGGGCTTACGTGATGCGAAGCGGAGAGATGCTCGCATCAGGAACCAGCGAAGAGATAGCTCACGATACAAACGTGCGCAAATATTATCTTGGAGAGCATTTTACATTTTGATACACCAAAGTTTTGGCAGGGCCGCTACAGAAGAGCTTAAGCGGCTTTTAGACCGCGAAGTTGAAAACCGCAATCATAACGCCGAACTCTCCTATGCCAGACCGGATCCTCTTTTGATTGCTTCACGCTATAAGGATGAATCTATTGCTCTTGTTTGTGCCTTGTTTGCTTATGGAAATGCTCACAGTATCGTTGCATTTTTAGACAGTTTGGATTTTTCTTTGTTTCAAGAAGAGGAAGAAAAGATAAAATCAATGCTGACAAAACACTATTACCGTTTTCAAAAGAATGAAGATGTCACAGCTTTGTTTATAGCTTTGAAGCGTTTAAAAGAAGTGGATACGATAGAAAATCTTTTTTATGAGGGGTACAAAAAAGAGGAAAATATACTGGAGGGTTTATGGCGTTTTATCACTGTGCTAAAAGCCATTTATCCGCATAAAAGTTACGGATACGGTTTTCTCTCAGGCGATCTGCCCAAAACGTTAAACCAGGCAGGAGCCTACAAGCGCTATTTGATGTATCTGCGCTGGATGGTGCGAAAAGATGCACTCGATATGGGGTTGTGGAAAAAAATAGATAAAAAAGATTTACTGATTCCGTTGGATACGCATACCTTTCATGTGTCAAGGAAACTGGGCCTTCTAAAACGCAAAAGTTATGACATGAAAGCGGTTTTAGAATTGACTGACACATTAAAAAAGTTTGACAGCAAAGATCCTGTCAAATATGATTTTGCACTTTATCGTCTGGGGCAGGAAAAAAGAGTGTAATTCTAAGCATAAAAAGTGTATAATCCCCAAAATATTACACAAAAGAGGATGTTTTATGGAAGGTGTATTTACCTATTTAGGTGCTATTTTTGGTCATGGCGATGCGATGATGGTTGCGCATTTGATTTTGGTCGCTATCATTGTACTGTTTATCGCAAAAATGGCAACAAAAAGTTTTAGAGCGGTACCTTCAGGTACGCAAAACGTGATGGAAGCCTATCTTGGCGGTGTGATTGCAATGGGGAAAGATGTAATCGGTGAAGAGCTGGCGAGAAAATATTTTCCTCTTGTAGCTGCGGTTGGACTTTTTGTTTTTATTTCGAACGTCATCGGTATTATTCCAGGGTTCGAAGCCCCAACTTCAAATATTAACGTAACATTGCCGTTGGCACTGATGGTGTTTGTGTATTATAACTATGAAGGTATCAGAAAAAACGGCGTCGTACACTATTTTGCACACTTTGCCGGACCGGTAAAGATGCTTGCGCCTTTAATGTTCCCTATCGAAATCGTTTCTCACCTTTCTAGAATCATCTCGCTTTCGTTCAGGCTTTTTGGTAACATTAAAGGGGATGATCTTTTCTTATGGGTACTTTTGATGCTGGTGCCTTTTATTGCACCGCTTCCGGCTTATCTTTTGCTTACTTTCTCTGCATTGCTGCAAACATTTGTATTTATGATACTTATCTACGTGTATCTTGCCGGGGCTGTTGCGATAGACGCAGAGCATGAAAAAGCACCTAATCCTGTTGCCGATACGATAGGCGCAGTATAATTTTTCTTTGGTGCATACACCCATGAGACTGCAGACAACTAAGTTAAATTTTGTAGTCAATTTTTTTCTCGGGGTCGCATGGGCTTTTGTGCTCATCGGCGCCGTTACTTCTTTTCTGTCTTTTTATCAAATCAATTTAGTGCTTGCTGTCATGAGTTCTGTTATTGCAGTTTTGCCGGGCTTGCTGGCCGTTTTAATCCTAGAGCACTTTATCACCGTTCAAGAGCAGTATGTTGAGTTGAAAAAACAGACAGATCTTCTTGAAAAATTACTTATTGCAAAAGAGCAAGACCGCTAAGAGATGCTTTTTTACGCAATCACCGATCCTTCCACTCTGGATTTTGAATTTTTACATAGGGATTTGGAACGTTTTGCCAAAAAAGCTTCTATGATTGTTTATAGAGATAAAAACTGTGTAGCGTATGCTGTTTATGCCAAAAAGTTTGTAGAAAACGCAAAGCGGTTTGGATTTGATAAAGTGTTGCTGCACGGTGATGCGGATTTGGCCAAATTCTATGAAGCGGACGGTGTGCACCTAAGAAGCGATCAGTGTGATCAGATCAAAAAAGCCAAGGCAGCCGGCCTTTTTGTTGTAGTAAGCACCCATTCGCTCAAAGAAGCAAAACAGGCTGAAGCGCTCGGCGCGGATATGGTGACGTTTAGCCCCATTTTTGATACTCCAAACAAAGGAGAGCCGGTCGGCTTAGCTATGCTTAAAGCGGTTGCTTCAGCCCTGTCGATACCGGTAATAGCGTTGGGAGGCATCATAACGCAGGAGCAGGCGGTGGCCTGCAAAGAGGCCGGAGCTGAAGGGATTGCCTCCATCCGGTATTTTGGCTGATATAAAAATCTAGAGAATTAAAGAGGAGGCCACTCCGATCAGGCCCCCAAAAACTCCGCCCCAAATCACCAGCCACCCCAAATGTTCTCCGATCAGCTCCCGCACCAGCTCTTTGACCATTTTAGGAGTAAGCTCATCAAGTCTTTGTGTGACGATCTGCTCAATGGAAACCATAAGGTCGCTGCTCAAAGAAGAGTGCCGCAGATGATGTTCCAGTTGCGCTTTGAACATTTTTGAGCCTACAATGGCCGTGACAGCATTTTTAAGTTTTTCTGCGAAAGGTTCCCTGAGGGAATCCAGGGCATTTTGTCCGCCAAGCATGGAAACCATTCCCCCAAATTTTGACTCCATCACTGTCAAGGAGAGCGCATCAAAAGCCGGAGTAAAATCCGTGGAGCCGATAAGGGGAGCAAGATCTATTTTTTGATCTTCATGCTGAAAAAAAGCCTCTATCTTTTCTTTGGCGAAAAACTGGGTCATAACCATCGCCCGGATCGCTTTTTTAAACGTTTCAAAGTTTTTTTCAATGACTCCGGAGCCATACAATCCAGGGATTTTTTCAAAAAGCATATGAATGGCAATTTGGTTGGTGAGCGCTCCCGAAAGGGCAAACAGTCCTGCATAAAGCAAAGGGGAGTGGTACGCGGACGGTACCGCATAAGAAAGCCCGATGCACAAGAGTGCAGAAAGATTTGTAAGTGCAGGTTTTGAAAAGAACAATGCAGCTCCTTTTTTTAATGCAATCGTATCAAAAAAAGTTTCATCTGCCCTAAATAAGCAAAAGGGTATAATGCATTCATTATTATTTTGTCATTTTTTAAAGGAAAATACTTATGTTTGAAACCGTTATCGGTCTTGAAGTCCATGTCCAGCTTAACACTAAAACAAAGATCTTTTGCTCTTGTCCTACTTCTTTTGCAGCACACCAAAATGAAAATACCTGCCCTACCTGTCTGGCCTTGCCGGGTGCTTTGCCTGTACTCAACCTTGAGGCAGTCAAGAAAGCAATGAATTTTGGGTATGCGATTAATGCAAAGGTCAACCAAAAATCAATTTTTAACCGCAAAAGTTATTTTTATCCGGACAGTCCTATGGCATATCAAATCAGCCAATTTGATATTCCTATCGTCGGAGAAGGGTCGTTATGTATCGATTTTGATGATGGGACAACCAAGGAGATAGGAATTACCCGTGCACACCTTGAAGCGGATGCGGGAAAAAACATGCATGAGGGAAATATCTCCAAAGTTGATCTTAACCGTGCAGGAACCCCTTTGCTCGAGATTGTTTCCGAGCCCGACATGAGGTCAGCGGATGAGGCGGTGCGCTATCTGAAAAAATTACACTCCATTGTCCGCTATCTTGACATCAGCGATGCCAATATGCAGGAAGGATCGTTCAGATGCGATGTGAATGTCTCTATCCGCCCCAAAGGGCAAAAAGAGTTTGGAACAAGAGTGGAGATAAAAAATATCAACTCTTTTAGATTTGTGGCTGCTGCGATTGCGTATGAAGTGCAAAGACAGATTGAGGCATACGAAGACGGCGTGTATGGCCAAGAGGTTTGCCAGGAAACAAGACTGTGGAATGTGGCCGAGGGGGTAACGAAGTCTATGAGGGGCAAGGAAGAGAGTGCAGATTACCGTTATTTTCCCGATCCGGATCTTCGCCCCGTCATCGTCACTGAAGCGATGATGGAAGAGGCAAAAATTATTCCTGAGCTTCCTGACGCGAAGGTAAAACGCTATATTGAAGAGCTTGGTATAAAAAAAGAAGATGCGCTTGTAATCACAGCAGCCAAAGAGATGGCGTACTATTTTGAAGAGATGCTTGCACACGGCGCTATTGCAAAATCAGCGGTGACGTGGCTTACGTCAGAACTGTTGGGACGGCTCAATAAAGCAGGTATTTCGATCGAAAATTCCCCTGTGGATGCAAAAACACTCGGCTGCCTTGTCTCTAAAATAGAAGACGATACGATTTCCGGCAAAGGAGCCAAAGACGTGCTTGATTATATGATGGAAAATGAAAGCAAAGATATCGATGCCATTATTGATCAGCTGGGACTTATGCAGGTGAGTGATGATGGTGCAATTTTAGCCATTATCGATGAAATACTTGCGAACAATCAGGATAAGGTCGCCGAGTATAGATCGGGAAAAGACAAACTGTTTGGATTTTTTGTAGGACAAACGATGAAAGCCAGCAAAGGGTCTGCAAATCCGGGAAAGGTTAATGAACTGCTTAAACAAAAATTAGATTAATTTAGACAAAAGGAACAAAAAGATGAACCGGTTTATATTGAAAATTACACTGGCTCTTTCTCGTTCCAAAAGATATAAAACGGTTAAATCTCTTGTTTGGGAAATGTTGAATAACCCCTTGAATCCATATAAAAAATATGTAGATTTAAGCATCATTTTTTTTATTCTTACTTCCGTGCTTATCCTTATCTATGAGGTGAAACATCCTGCACCCAAATGGATTGAGTATTATGATATTTACCTTGTTTCGGCCATTTTTCTTATCGAATATCTTTTGCGTGTGTGGGTTCATAATGATATAAGCCCTATAGTGATTGAGGAGCACAAGCAATCGGAATTTCTTGGACGCGAATTTCGGGGAAAAGAAGCACTGATGAAAGGATTAAGGAAAAAGATAGACTATATGCTGACTCCTTCTGCCATGATCGATCTTTTGGCTGTATTTCCTGCCTACAGACCTTTGAGAATATTACGTATTTTTGTGCTTTTTCGGGTATTTAAACTGCTTCGTTATGCCAAAAGCATTAACCAATTTACGCAAGTGCTTTCAAGCAAACGTTTTGAACTGTTAACTCTTTTGTTTCTTCTTGTTTTTGTCGTAATGACAGCAGGTGTAGCTCTTTATGTTATCGAAGAGCAGATCAATCCCCACATTGACTCGCTTTTTGATGCCATCTATTGGGCTTTGGTGACGATTTCCACGGTGGGGTATGGAGATATCTCTCCTGTAACCGATGCAGGAAGAACCATTTCCATGGTCATTATCATCAGCGGAATCGCGATGATCTCCTTTGCTACGTCGGTCATTGTTTCTGCTTTTTCGGAAAGACTCGTTGAGCTCAAAGAGGTCCGTATTATTGAAAAAATCAATAAAAATAAAGAATTTCTTATCATCTGCGGATATGGTCAGATGACCAAAATGTTTTTTGCTCAAAATGATCATCGAATAAAAAATTATGTTATTCTTGAAATCGATCCTCTTAAAGTTCATCAAGCGCAAAAAGACGGTTTTGATGTGATACAGGAAGATGCAAGCCGGTATGAAACTCTGAGTAAATTCAATGCGGCACATGCCAAGATAACACTTCTTTGCCTTACCCGAAACGATGTTGAAAATATTTATATCACACTGAACGCCAAGAGTGTTTCTTCGAAAATTGATGTTGTTGCCAGGGCAAGCGGCCGGGAGATGATTAAAAAATTTGAGCGCGCGGGTGCGGATCATATACTGCTTCCCAGCGAAGTGGCAGACACCATGATACGCACCGCAATTTCTCATCCTACTATGTATAAAGCAGTACATGCTATTTTGGCAGGAAAAGGTATTGCGCGTATTGATGAAATAAGTGTTGTCGAACATGACGCGATTTGCAAAAAACGTGTCGGTCAAATAGATTTTAAAGCCTTTAAGCTTCTTTTTATCGGTATTTATAGGGGGAAAGATTATCCTTTTATCTTTATTCCTTCCTCAAATGAGGTTTTCCAGGATGGAGATGTGCTGCTGGTGATGGGTTTGGAAATGAGTATCGAGTATTTTAAAGATATGTATCAAGGGAATTTAAGATGACAAACTCAAGAGTTTTTTTATTTGGTTATGGCAATCATGGAAAACCTATCGGCAAAGGATTGAGTGAAGACGGTTTTTACGTTGTAATTGCAGAAGCTGATGAAAAAAATCAACAGCAGGCCATAGAAAATGGATTTGAGGATACGCATCTGATTGATGTGACGAACGATGAACAGCTGATGAACCTTGATATTAAGCCCGAAGATCAGCTTGTCTGCGTGATGGACGATGAGCACCTTAATGTGTTTTTGACACTTTCGCTTCGCTCACTGTTTGAATCGTGTATTATTTTATCTATTTCAGATTCGATTCACACGACGCAAAAACTTAAAATGGCAGGCGCTGATAAAGTGATTGATCTCTACGAGGTAAGTGCCAACCGCATCCATAATATTCTCAAAAGGCCTGTTACAACCAAGCTTCTTGAAGGGTTTGTGGGCGATAAGCATGAAATTAGTTTTAAAGAGATTGTGATTCCGGAAAATTCTTTTTTGGGAGGCGTAATGTCTGATGAGTATACTTTTGAACAGCATGGGGTGCTTTTGGTGGGAATGATCGATCAGGAAGCCGGAGACAGTTTTGTCTTTGTGACAACAGGAGTCAATCATAAATTGGATAGCGGAGATACGATAGTTTGCATAGGCAGGGAAGAAGAGTTGAATGCTTTTGAAAATTTGATAATCCAAACAAAAGAGAGAGGATAAGCTATGAAGATTGCCATTATCGGTGCAGGCAAATGGGGACAGGCGCTTTATCATGCCTACAGCCAAAACAATGATGCGGTCATCTCTTCTCGTACACCCAGAGAGATAGAGCGTTTCGTTTCAACAGATGAAGCTCTGAGCAGAGAATATCTTGTCATGGCTATACCCGCACAAAATGTGCGCAGCTGGATGCAGGAACACTTCAAAGACAAAGGGCAGAAGATTTTGGTTGCCGCCAAAGGAATAGAGACGGCCACGGGAGCTTTTTTGAATGAGATTTATTCGGAGTTTGTCTCCCCTGACAGATTGGCTTTTATCTCAGGACCCTCTTTTGCAAGCGAAGTGAAAGAGTCGTTGCCCACAGCGCTGATTATCAGTTCGACCAATTTGGAACTTGCAAAAATCTATGCCGATGCATTGCCGGATTTTATCAAGGGTTATATCAGCGATGACGTGGTAGGTGCAGAAGTTGCAGGCGCCTACAAGAATGTAATTGCCATTGCAGGAGGCGTTTGCGACGGGTTGGGGCTTGGAAATAATGCCAGAGCTGCACTTATCTCAAGAGGGCTGGTGGAGATGACGAGATTTGGTTTATTTTTTGGTGCAAAAAGCGAAACTTTTCTTTCTTTGGGGGGTGCGGGAGATCTTTTCTTGACCGCCAGTTCCACACTCTCACGTAATTATAGGGTAGGACTGGGACTGGCTGCCAAAAAAAGCATGGATGTGATACTTCGGGAGCTGGGAGAGGTTGCAGAGGGTGTGCCAACGGCCAAAGCGCTGCACAAGATAGCCCAAGAAAAGCATATCTATTTACCTATCGCTGCTGAAGTTTATGCGATGATAGAAGAAAACAAAGACCCCATGCAGAGCGTAAAGGATCTGCTGCGTTAAGAAATTTGGATTTTGCTCTATTTTTCTAAATTCAATTCAGGATTAAAATGACAGAATTTTCATTAGTGAGGACGTGAGTCGGAATCGAGTGTATGCCCTAATCAGAGGGTTTAATTGTAAAATTTTAGATAAAGACGCAAAGGCTTTATGTTAGTTTCTTTTTGATAAAATGTAAAACGGAGATCAAAAAATGAATTATAAACTGATACTTTTTTTTGCTTTGTTTTCAAGTAATTTGTTTAGTGCAGAGAAGATTAAATTACCTACGCATGTTATTCATATTTCCGGACAAAAAGCATTTGAAAAAAAAGAACTTTATGATGCTTTAAGTGTTGATGCTAAAAGTTTTTTTGAATTTTGGAAAGAAGATACTCCTCGCATCAAAGACAAGCTGATTCCGACACTCAACCTGACATTGAAAAGTTTTTATGACTCGGAAGGATTTTATGATGCCAATTTTACGATTAGAGAAACCAATACCACTGTCGACATAAAGATCGACGAAAATACACCGGTTCTTGTCAACGATATCAATATTAGCAGCGATTACAGTATTGCCGAACATATTGTATTTAAAAAAGGTAAGAGGTTTAGAGCCAAGGAGTTTATCAGAATCAAAAATGAGATTATCAATGCGTTGCTTGAGGACGGCTATTGCAGTTACGATCTTGATACTAAAGCGTATGTGGATTTGGATACCCATCGGGCTGATCTTAAATATGTATTGAAAAAAGGCGGTATTTGTGTATTTAGCCAAACCAATATTACGGGGTTAAAAACAATAGACGAAAAAATAATACTTTCACGTGTCGCTGCAAAAGAAGGAGAAAGATTTGATACCAGACGGATCAAGCAGACGTATTCTAATCTATACAGGCTTGATGCATTTGACAGCGCAATCGTAAATTTTGACCGTAAGTTTTACAATAAGGTGCCGGTGGATATTGTATTAAAAGAGGTAAAGAAGCCATATCACCTGGAAGCAGGTGCAGGATACGATACTTATGTCGGTGCTCGAGTGCACAGTGAAGTGACCAAAAGAAACTTTATGGGTGATGCCCAAAAAATGACCTTGCAGGCTTCTTGGTCTCAAAAAGAACAATTGCTCCAATTGGATTTTTTCAAACCGGCTTGGTTTAATTTGTTTGGATATTATCTGGATTTCGGCGCAGTTGCGGGATATTCCAATCTTGAATATGACGGATTTACGGAAGAAAAAGAGTATACGAGAGCATACTTTGAGCATGAGCATGACAGATTAAAGCTCAGAGCAGGCGTGGCGCTTGAAAATATCGATATTGCTCTGCTAGAAAACCTTGAAGATGATTATGTGCTTCAGCAAGCGATTAATGACGGCACATTTTTGCTTTTTTATCCTTATTTTGAAGGGATATATGATGCAAGGGATTCAAAACTCAATCCCAAATACGGCTATTATCTATCGGGATATTTTGAATACGGCATTCCTTACAGCGATGAAGCAAGCGTATATGAAAAATTGCTTCTTGAGGGAAGATATATTCATACTTTCGGAGAACTTACGCTTGCGGGTGTCGCCAAGATAGGAGTGGTGGATCAGACCACCAATGAGGTGCCCGAATCAAAACTCTTTTTTGGAGGAGGGTCTTTTAGCAACAGAGCTTATGGGTTTAGGGAAATAGGTGTCATTCTTTCTCCGGAAGAAGACAGCATACAAGGCGCTTCCAGTATGCTTAATCTCTCTTTTGAGGCAGATTATCCAATTTGGGGCGATTTTTATGGGGCAGTTTTCACTGACAATACGATGCTTACTGCAAAAAGTTATGATTTTTCAGGAGATTTCATCACTTCCGCAGGGGCAGGGGTGCGCTATATGACACCGATTGGACCTTTGAAGTTTGACGTTGGATTTAATGTGAACGATTTCTCTCAGTATGGTATTTCATTTCAGATAGGACAATCATTTTGAAAACAGTATCACCTGATAGTTCTTCTTTTAGAGTAAAAGGAATAGTCTTTTTTGTATTTATGTCGGTTTTGATGTTGGGGGGGTTGCTTTATTTTGCAGCAAACTCTCCCTGGATTATCAAAAAAGCAGCAGATGAGTTTGCCCCCCGATACAATATCTCTTACGATGCGCTCAAGGGCAATGTGCTTACGGGCATAGAGATAGAAACGCCCAGATATAGGGGCGAGCCGTTGGCCGAGAGGATTGCGTTAAAATGGAATCCCAATATGCTTTTACATAAAAAAATTGCTGTCTCAAAACTGCAGATTGAAAAAGCAAATATCGATATAATCGAAAAACTTATCGCTTCTTTTGAAAGTAAAACACCCAAAGAAGAGGCAAAACCGTTTGATTTTACAGTTGATATTGGCGAGATTTCCATCGGAGTTGATTCCTTTGTGCGGCAAAACATTGCTGTTTTTGATGTTCGCCTAGAAGCAGAAAAGATAGTTTACGACAGGGATGCATTTACGGTGGAAGGCGCAAGGTTGGAGGTTGATACCAATGTTACGCAGATACAATTGCAGGCAGATCTTCTTGATCAGGTTTTGGAAGTGGAGTCACTGTCTTTAAAGAATATAAACGTACAAACATTGGAAAAGATCTTATTTGGAAGAGACAATAATACAACCCAAAATATCCCCCCCCAAGAAGAAGATACGAATCAAAAAACCAAAAAATCTCCTTTTGTTCCCAAATATGTGAAGATAAAACAAGCAGAGATCACTTTTCTTTCAACGGTATACGATCCATTGGAGCTGGAACATTTTATGCTTAGCGGTGAAGGCTTGATATTCGATGTAGAAAAATTGTTGATTGAGCAAGGAGGCATTGATCTCAACACGACTGCCAACCTGGGCAGTATACTGTATAAAGGCAAGATTCATCAGAACATGCTGAGCGGCACAATGCAGCTCTCTCCGAGTGAAGCACTTTTTGACCTTTACAAGTTGCCGGTTCGCAAAGAAGCTTTTGGAAAGATCGTTATGGATTTTAACGCATCTAAAGAACAAATAACAGCAGAGATAAAAGCGAAAGCAACACAAGTTTTAAAGGGAAAAGAAGGGGAGTTTAATTTTGACATAGATGATTTGCGTTCACATGTTGTCTATGAGATAAATAGTAAAACCCTGGAAGCAGTTTCACATCTTATGATCACGACACCCTATGCAAAAGGGATCTCTTTGAGCAATAGATTTGAAATGGACAACAATATCAGCTATAGCGGAGATATTAAGGCGCAAGCATTAACAGGCATAGATCCTCAATTGATTGAATTCTTGAAGCATCCTGTGCTTGATTATGAAGGGAATGCCAGCAGCATACAGGTGCAATTGGACTCTGACAATATCAAGGGGTATGCTGCCTCCTCTGATTTTAAACAAGGAATGCTTCATCTTGAGACAAAAGAGACGATCAGTCTTGAGGGAATAGTAGATCTTCCCAAAGAACTTAAAGAGGCAAAAGGCAGCGTGATCGTAGACTTTCCTTTTAATTTTGATTCCAATCAAACCTTCAAAGGAAAGGCAAACATCAACTCCAATCTTGCGGATGTGGATGCTGATATATTTTACGGAAAAAAACTCCAGATCGTTTTGCAAGGCATTGTGCCGAAAAATTCTCTTTTGCGGCCTTATATTAAAGAGCTTAAGTGGGATGCGCTGAGTCCTCTAAAAGCAGATATCACTTGGAGCGACAAGACACTGGTTGCAGCAGTAGACGCCAAAGCGCTGAAGCTCTCGATCAGCCATAATCAGACAAATGCAAAGATCAATGGAAAGTTGACAGTAGGGGGAATGAATGCAGAGATAGACGGCCTTTTGAATAAAAAATTTACCGTAAATATCAATACGCACTCATTTCAGTCTCTCATACAGAATATACAGTCGGTATATATGCTTGAAGAAGCACCCAAAATTGATGGGAATGCAGAGATACTGGCTGTCGTCACAGAACTGAAAAACATTGAGTTGAGGCTGACGTCACCAAAAATTGTTTACCATGCTGATCGCAAGACAAAATATACCCTCACCGATATTCTGCTGAAAAGTCGTCTTGAAGCATCAAAATTAATTTTGGAAAATTATACATTGACCTATGACGGGCAAAAATTCTTTGCCACCAAACCTTCAACGGTCCAGCTGGATGGCGATATCCTTCGTTTGTCAGAATTTTGGGTCAATGATGAGCTTAAAACCGAAGGGTTTTACAACATGAAAACATCAAAAGGAGATTTTTCTGCCACCGCAAATATGCTTCATGTATCCCACGAGAGTGCCAAGTTTGACAGCAAGATAGATCTCAAAGCTTCACTTGATGGCAACAAGACATCCGTTAAAGGTGAAATCGTACTTTTGGGCGGCAACATCTATTATGATATGAGTCAAAAAAGTTTTGCCTCAGATGAAGACATTATTATGGTACAGGAGATGAAAAAAAAGCAAAGCCCGTTTATGGAAAATCTCAGCACAGAGATACAGGTTAAAACACAAAAACCTCTTCTGTACAAAGAGGGCGACATTGATATCCAGATTATTGCGGATTTGGGTATTTACAAATCCGAATATGCTCCTTTTGCTGTCATAGGAACCGTGGAGATACCCGAGGGCGGCAGCTACATGTTTGAAGACAAGAAGTTTATTTTCAAAAAAAGCTATCTCTATTTTACGGGCAATCCCGGCAAGCCCGTTTTGGATGCACGCATCGGGTATCGATCGCTAAACCATTTTATCACTATTGTGGCAACCGGCACTCCTGATGCCCCGATTATTAATTTTTCTTCCTCACCCAGTTTAAGCAGAGAGGAGATACTTTCAGTTATCCTTTTTGATTCTGAAGCCGGTGCGGGAACCAATAACGGCGATGATATGATGAAGATGATGGGAGGCGCAATGGCAAAATCGGCTCTTGTCAATGCAGGCGTTAAAATAGACCACCTTGTTTTAGGGGAAGACAATAGTGTTGAAGTGGGAAAAAAACTTACCGACAGAATTACAATTATTTATGTCAACGATGAAATTTCCAGCGTCAAGCTTAAGTACAGACATACTCCGCATACCGAAAGCGTCATAGAGGCAAGCGAAATTTCACAATCCTATGACATTATCTATAAAACAGATTTTTAAGAAAGTCTGTTTTTAAAATCTTCATAGCCAAATTCCCGTACGACTTCCAGGGTGCCGTCGACTCTTTGGATGGCAATGCTTGGGAGTTTGATCCCATTAAAAGTGGTTGCTTTGACCATCGTGTAGTGCATCTGGTCTTCAAAGATAATTTTATCGCCGATCTTAAGCGGCGCATCAAAACTATAATCCCCCATGATATCTCCTGCCAAACAGGTGTTGCCTGCAAGACGGTAGGTGTGGGCTTTCTCGCCGGCTTTGCCTGCATTGCGTACCTCGGCACGGTAAGGCATAATGATGGTATCAGGCATATGGGCTTCTGCGGAAGTATCAAGTATAACGATATCTAGACCGTTGTGTACGATATCCAGCACGGTAGCGATCAACGATCCTGTCTCCCAGCCTATAGCTTCACCAGGTTCAAGATATACCTCTACGCCATAGTTGGATTTGAAAGCCTTGATAAGATCAATAAGCTTCTGAGTATCATAGCCTTTGCGCGTAATATGGTGTCCGCCGCCAAAATTGATCCATTTCATTTTGGGTATATAGGCTCCGAATTTATCCTCAAAGTGTTCGAGTACTTTTTCTAATGCCTCGCTTCCCTGTTCGCAAAGAGCATGCACATGCAACCCTTCGCATTGTCCCAAAATGCTCTCATCAAAATTTGCAATGGTAGTGCCGAGTCTTGAGTAGAGCCCGCAAGGATTGTAGATCTCTTTGGGTGATTCTGAATACTCAGGATTGATGCGCAACCCCAAGGAAAGTGCAGGATTGATTTTTTTGGCCTGGGCGGCAAACTGTTTGAACTGTGTAGGAGAGTTAAAAACCAGATGATGCGAGATTTTTGCTATCTCGTCCATCTCCTCTTTTTTGAACGCAGGTGAATAGGTGTGTACTTCCTTGCCAAAGGTGTCATGGGCAAGCTTAGCTTCGTGCAGTCCGCTGGCGCAGCAACCTTCCAAATAAGGTTTGATGGTGCCAAAGCTTTTCCATAAGGCATAGCCTTTGAGCGCAAGCAGCACTTTTGCGCCGCTTTCTTTTTTAATATAGGCTATTGTTTCCAAGTTTGAAATCAAGCGCTCTTCTTCAAGCAGCCAAAGAGGAGAAGGTAGGTTGTGAGTATGTTCTTTTTTCATAAACGCAAGTATAGCAATAGTATACTAAAATTAATTTTGATATAATCAACAAACATTTAAATAGGTTATAAAAAAAGGGAGGAGGGAGAGATGGCAAGGGAAGGTTTGCATTTTAATGAAAAACAGATAAAAATAGCATCTAAAATGATAGATAAACTGGAAACGACACTAGATATTTTATATTACTTTCTTGAACATAAAAAAGATCAGACGTTTGTTATTGTATTGATTTCAGCAAAAGATATTGATTTGTGCGATTTATTAAAAAAAGAAAAGCGTGATACAGACATGCTTTTTAAGATCCATAAGGAAGACGATCTTTATGCGGTTATCTGCCAAAAGACAAAAGTAGAAGGCGGATATCGGTTTGCAGAGAGATTGCTGCGAAAGATACTGTTAAGCAACGGTCACAGTGTTTACAGTGTTGCCTTGGAGATAAGAACAACAAAATATTCGATTAAAGAAGCTATTTTGAGGCTTATAGATACTTATTTTCAAGCGAAGGCAGAAAACAAAGAGGGTGAAATTGTTTTTCGAAGTTTATATTAGTATGATTTAAGGCAGGTTTAGGTAAAATCGCGTCCACTATTGTCTTACACGACGTTTAGGCAAAATTTTATGAAGGATCATACGGAATGAAAAGAACATACCAGCCACACACTACACCAAGAAAAAGAACACACGGGTTTAGAACAAGAATGAAAACAAAAAACGGCAGAAAAGTGATTTCTGCAAGAAGAGCTAAAGGCAGAAAAAAATTAGCTGCATAAAACATTTTACTAGAATAAAAACTGGTAAAGAGTTTGATGGCGTGTACAAACATGCCACTAAAATATGGCACACTCCTTATTTTGTTCTTTTTTATAAAAAAGAGAAAGAGTACAAAGTGGGATTTGTTGCCAGTAAAAAAATAGGAAATGCAGTTCATCGAAACAGAGCTAAACGTTTACTCAGGGCACATTTTATAGAAAATATTGATCTTCTGTCTGCGGGTAGTTATGTGCTAGTTGCAAAGCCTGCACTTATTAAAGAAACTTATCAAGAGACGCGTAAATCGTATCTGCTCGCGCTTAAGAGATGCTTGGCTGAAAAATAGCTTATTCGAATTTGACCTGCATCAAAGAAACTTAACATATATCATACTATACTATTGTCTCAATCAGTATTTTTAATAAAGGTATCACTTTGGAACAACAAGATCTTCAAAAACGACTTCTTTTGGCACTCGCCCTCTCTTTTTTTGTATTTATTGCATTTAGTTATTTTTTTCCGGCACAAACTGCAGAACAAAACAGTGAAAAAAATGTAACGCAAACCCAAGCATATCCTGCTCCCGAAAGCAGCACCCCTTTAGCACAAAATACACCCGATACGGTTGTTGATGCTTCTGCCAAACCAGAAACCTTTGCCTTGGCGACAGTTAAATCTACCAATTTTACAATGACGATAGATGTATACGGCCGTATTGCACAAATAGAGCTTTTGGAAGATAAGTATAGAGACGATGAAGGCAATACTTTAAAGATTCTTGATCCGCAAAAAGCTAAGCCTCTTGAGATACGGTTTTCTGATGCGATTATAAATAGCGAAGCGTTTAAAACGCCTTATAGCGTTGTGGGCGCAGCAAACAGTATTGACGTATCCAGTGAGGATCAAACGTTGATACTAGAACAGAAGCTCTCAGGGCTTACAGTGACAAAAAAGATTACATTTAAAGCAAACGGAGCTTACGATGTTGCGGTGACAACATCCAAAGATGTGCCATATTTCATCACCCCCGGCTATAGACCTGTAGCCGATCAGTCTATATATATGCTGGTGCGGGGGGCATTGATTAAGACAAATGAAAATACCATTAAAACCGTAGAAGACGGGGATGCAAAAGGCAATGAGAGTTTCAATAATGCCAAAATCGCCTCTGCATTTGATCGATATTATGCTTCATTATTGTTTGATTTCGACAAAGGAATGAACGTTTCTATTTTAAAAGAAAAAGAGGACAATCCCCTTATTTTTATTCAGGGAAGCAGCGAGTTTAATCTCCATGGCTATATAGGCCCAAAAGACCATGAAATTCTTAAATCCATACATGCGGAACTTACCGATGCCATTGAGTTTGGCTGGTTCTCTTTTCTGGCAATCCCTTTCTTTAAGGTTCTTTTGTGGATACACGGATATATAGGAAACTGGGGATGGGCGATTATTCTTTTTACTATTTTGGTGAAACTGATACTTTTTCCTCTTTCGTACAAAGGTATGATGTCAATGCAAAAGCTTAAAGATCTGGCACCCAAAATGAAAGAACTTAAAGAGAAATACAAAGGCGATCCTGCAAAAATGAATATGCAGATGATGGAATTATATAAAAAACACGGAGCTAATCCTATGGGCGGATGTCTTCCTATGCTGCTTCAAATTCCAGTTTTCTTTGCATTGTATCGCGTGCTTTTGAACGCCGATGAGCTTCAAGGCGCCCATTGGATGTTGTGGATAAACGATCTTTCAAGAATGGACCCTTACTTTATTCTACCGATTTTGATGGGCGCATCAATGTATTTTCAACAAAAAATTACACCGTCGAATTTCACTGATCCGCTTCAAGAGAAGATCTTTAAGTGGTTTCCGGTCATTATGACGGTGTTTTTTGTCTATTTTCCATCGGGTCTTGTGCTGTATTGGCTGGTCAATAACCTCTTTACTATCGCGCAGCAGTACTATATCAATCATATGTACGCCAAACACAAAGAGGCAGCTGTTGCATTGCACCATAAGGGAAAGGACAGCAAATGAGAAAAGTTCATGCACCTACTCTTGAAGAGGCCTATCAAAAGGCTGCCAAGGAATTAGAGTGTTCTGTCACTGAACTTAAATATGAAGTGGTGCAGCATCCTTTTAAAGGATTGTTTGGTCTTTTTCAAAAAGAAGCAATTATCATTGCAGTTTGCGATAAGCCAAAAGAAATCTCCAAGGCAAAAGCGGCAGTCAAGTACACAAAAAATGTTGCCGAAGAAAGCGGTTTGGCTGCATCCAGTCAGATAATTCTTGATGACAAGATTATTCTAGCCGAAAAAAATGCAGTTTTAGATAGTTTTTTTGATACAGATACACATCAGCACGAAGAGGTGTATAAAGAAGAGAGCATTATTTATGATGAATTGGCGCTTCTTATAGAAAACCAGCTGAAAGAACTTCTGTCTTATTCCTGTTTTGATATTGATGTCGTTGAAGTGGATGTAAGAGACAATACCGCACTTATCTTTATTGACGGCGAAGATGCCGCGTTGCTTATAGGCAAAGAGGGCTATCGCTATAATGCACTTTCTTATATGCTGTTTAACTGGCTGCATGCAAAGTATGAACTTTTTGTTAAACTTGAAATAGCAGAATTTTTAACTTCACAAGAAGAGATGATCCGAAATTATATTAAACCGGTTATTGAAAATGTAGAAAAATTTGGAAAAGGAAAAACACGCCCTTTGGATGGGATTTTGGTTCAGATTGCGTTGGAGCAGCTCCGCAAAACTTTTCCCGATAAATATGTGGCTGTAAAAACAGGTAAAAACGGCAGCAAATTTGTTGTGATCAACGATTTTAATAATAAAATTTATGCATAAAACAATCGCTGCCATTGCGACTGCGCATGGTGTTTCCTCGATCTCCATTGTCAGAATAAGCGGAGATGGAGCATTGCAGATTGCTCACAAAATTTCACACAAGCAAGAGATTATTCCAAGATATGCGCATCTGACCTCTCTTTATACCCCGGAAAATATACTTATTGACCGCGCGATTATGATTTATTTTTCAGCACCCCATAGTTTTACGGGAGAGGATATTGTTGAATTTCAATGTCATGGCGGTATGGTGGTGGCACAAGAGATCCTCGATACCGCAATGGCCTATGGCGTGCGTCTTGCCGAGCCCGGAGAATTTTCAAAGCGGGCTTTTTTAAATGGAAAGATTGATCTCACTGAAGCAGAAGCCATTTCAAAGTTGATTGAGGCCAAGAGTGTGGACGCCGCTAAAATTTTAGCCAGACAACTCAAAGGCGAACTTAAAATATTTGTAGAAGAAACCAGAGAAGCCTTGCTTAGATCGCTGGCCTACTCTGAAGTAATGATAGACTATGCTGAAGAAGATATCCCCGATGATATTATGCAAAGTATTCTTGATCAGCTTGATCAGCTTACGTATCAAATAGAACGGATTGTCGATGCCAGCCATAGGCGCAAGGGGTTGATAGAAGGCTTTAAGGTAGCCATTATCGGAAAGCCCAATGTAGGTAAAAGTTCTTTGCTGAATGCGTTGCTTAGTTACGATAGAGCGATTGTCAGCGACATTGCCGGCACCACAAGAGACACTATAGAAGAGCAGGTGAGAATCGGTTCCCATATTATCAGACTGGTGGATACTGCGGGCATCCGTGATGCTCGAGACGGCATAGAAAAGATAGGGATAGAACGTTCACTAAGCTCAATAGAAGAGGCAGACGTCATTATTGCATTGTTTGACGGAAGCAGGATATTTGATGAAGAAGATGAAAAGATTATTTCTCTTGTTGACGGTCTCAAGGAAAAAGAATGTATTGTTGCTGTCAACAAAACAGATCTGGAGCACCGTTTTGACAGATCAAGGCTTGACAGATATGCTCCTATAGAAGTGAGTGCAAAAAAAGGATTTGTGCATCTCACTCAAAAATTGGAAAATCTTTTTGACAGTATCGGCCAAGGTGATGAGTTAATGCTGGTAACAGCGCGCCAAATAGACGCGGTAACAAAAACAAAACTATCAATCCAAGAGGCAAAAGTGCCATTGCTAAATGGGGAGTTGGAATTTTTCTCCTATCATTTGCAAGAAGCTGTTAAAATGATCTCTTCTATCTCTAAACCTTATGATAGTGAAGAGATACTCGACAAGATGTTCGGCGAATTTTGTTTGGGAAAATAAAATGAAAGATTTGACCCAATTTTTTATTTCAAGTGATCTTGAGATATACAGTATACTATTTTTGTTTCTTTTTTTGTGTTGGTTTTTTGTAAATACGCTAAGATATTATAGACAAGAAAAAAGAAAAGTAAAAAACTTGCACCGCTTTGCCAGCAATGGCGAGCCGCAGGCGCAGCATGAACTCGCCAAACGTTACCGGCAGGGGAAAATGGTGAAGAAAAATTGCCGCAAGGCGGCATTTTGGTATCAAAAGGCAGCCTTTACCGGAGATGAGCAGGCCAAAGGCTATTTGGAAATGTTTTTGAAAAATCATAAAAAAAACAAAAAAAATGATCGGTTTTATTGTTAATACTTGTGGATACTCCTAAAGTTAATACAGTATAATTCAGATTATATAAAAAAGGAAGCAAAAAATGACAAAAAAAATATCCTTATTTTTTACATTATTAATAATAGTATTTTTTTTTAGCGGATGTGTAGAAAGAGAACTTACTCTTTCTGAAAACGGTTCACGTTCTTCAGGATATTCAAAATGGGGAAGCCAAGGCAGTCCGGAAGAGGAAAATGTAGATATATCGGATCTTGAAGATGAAACCGAAACAATCACAGAAGACGAAATGATAATCACCGACGATGCGGGTCAGCAAAAAGTTAAACGCATTCCTTTTCCGATTGCTGAATATGCCCGCCTGCCAAAAACAGGCAAAGGAACAATAAAAGGCGCTATTTATTTAGCAGACAGCTACAATAGAAGAATCTTGGGCGCATCAACAAGATTGTATCTCAATCCGTTGACAAGCTATTCAAGGCAGTGGTATAAAGAGAGCTATCTTGGCGGGTACAGTATGGATGATTCGGATTCCAGACTTTTTAATTATTTAAGATTTACAGCTTCAGATACACAGGGAAATTTTGCTTTTTATGGTGTTCCGAGCGGACGGTATTATCTTGTAGGAACAGTACAGTGCGGTCAGGAATGCGGATACGATATACCTAAAAATATTCGTATTGCAACAGAAGTCAGTGTGATTGGCAATCAAATGATACAAAAGGATTTGACTAGAGTTGTGGAATAAGACTGCAAGAGCAGAATTATTCTACACCCCTCCTTTTTTTTGAGAAGAAGTGAAAAAGAAGATGTTATTTTTTTGGATAGGCTGCTTCAAGTGCACTATAAAGCTCATCAGCGGTTATCCCCTCTTGAGTATCGAGGCACTGCTGCATAATAATATTATCCTCAATCCCGTTCCATAGCTTATGATACGTTCCTTCTTTGTATCCGTGATCCTGTCTAAATTGATTTAAAACATTTTTTCCGATATAAAGTTTGTATAAAGCATCCAGATTAAGTCCTGACTGTATCGCTATATCAATAAATGCTTCGATCGATTTTTCGGTTGATGTCTCGCAGAAGAGTGACTTTATCAGTTTTTCAACGGTTTCTATTTGTTCGTAGTAATTTTTCTCTGTAATTTCAAGAGGTCCTGAAAAGGCGCTATAATTGGGCAGAGCACCGATTGATCGGGTCAAAGCATCGATAGTCCCTCTATTTTTGACCTTATAGTCTTGAAGAGCCTGAGACATAATAAAATGCCAGATATCCACTGTTTCGATCTTGATGTTTTCATAGTCTGGTTTTGCATCAATATTTTTCCAGTGCTTCCAGGGATAACTTTCTATGAGTTCGGCACATTCAAGATAGGCGCAGCGTTTCCAATCGATACGTTTGCCGTTTTTGGTGACACCGTTCTCCCAGCCTTCTCCATTTGTGGCATCATTTAGCTGTTGTTGAAGTTGGAGCATCTGCAGTATTTTATTCATTTTTGCCCTTTTTGTTTGATGAATAATTTTACCTATTTATCACTTATTTAGCACTTTTTAATTATAATAATACCCTTATTTACCTCCTCAAAGGACGCCATATTATGTCACAGATTGAAAATCTAGATGAAGTTTTAAAAAATCACAAATTAAGCAATGAAGAGTATCAAGAGATTGTTCGTATCCTTGAGGGCCGTCATCCCAATGTTGTAGAGATAGGTATTTTCTCGGCTATGTGGTCGGAACACTGCTCTTACAAGTCAAGCAAAAAATACCTCAACGGTTTTCCCACAAAAGCGCCATGGGTTATTCAAGGACCCGGTGAAAATGCAGGAGTTATTGATATCGGCGAAGGAATGGCGGCTGTATTTAAAATGGAAAGCCATAACCATCCTTCGTTTATTGAACCTTTTCAGGGTGCTGCGACAGGTGTGGGCGGCATCCTTAGGGATATTTTTACGATGGGAGCCAGGCCTGTTGCCAACCTTAATGCGCTTCGTTTTGGCCAAGTCAAAGGAGACAGCGAGATAAGCAAATACCAAAGACATCTCGTGCGCGGCGTAGTAGAAGGCATAGGAAGCTATGGAAACTGCATGGGTGTACCCACTATCGGCGGAGAAGTAAGTTTTGATGAGAGTTATAACGGCAATATTCTTGTAAATGCTTTTTCTTTGGGGCTTGTAAAAGCGGATGAGATTTTTCTTGGCGTGGCTTCAGGTGTTGGCAATCCTGTGATCTATGTGGGTTCCAAAACGGGACGAGACGGGCTTGGCGGGGCCGTGATGAGTTCGGACAGTTTTACAGAGGAATCAAAATCGCTTCGTCCTACCGTGCAAGTGGGCGATCCTTTTACTGAGAAGCTTTTACTCGAAGCCTGTTTGGAGCTCTTTAAAACTGATCATGTCGTGGGCATTCAAGATATGGGGGCTGCAGGGCTCACCTCTTCTTCTTTTGAAATGGCAGGCAAAACAGGTGCCGGACTCATTATGCATCTTGATAAGGTACCCGCAAGAGAAGAGGGAATGACACCCTATGACTTTATGCTTTCGGAATCCCAAGAGCGTATGCTGATCTGCGCAAAACAAGGGAGTGAACAGGCTATCATCGATATCTTTGAAAAATGGGGGCTTGATGCAGCAATAATCGGTGAGGTAACAGATACGGGCCGTATGGAGCTTTACTGGCATGGCGAAAAATGTGCAGATATGCCTATTGCTCCGGTAAGCGAAGAAGCTCCTATGCTTGACAGGCCGACATCAAGACCAAAATACCTTGACGGGGTGAATGCGAAAACAGTGAATGACTATGCTGCGATAGCAGATCAGGAGGCATTTGAGAAATTATTGGCATCCCTGGAAGTGGTTGACAAATCATGGGTGTATCAGCAGTATGATTCAATGGTGCAAACCAATACTGCAAAAGGACCGGGAAGTCTTGATGCAAGCTGCATTCGTATTAAAGAAAACGGCAAAGCATTGGCGATGAGTTCTGATTGTAATCCTCGCTACTGTTATATCGATCCCAAAAAAGGTGCTGCGCTGGCAGTGGTGGAAAGCGGACGCAATGTAGCAATGAGCGGTGCTAGACCTTTGTCTATTACGGATTGTTTGAATTTCGGAAATCCGGAAAATCCTGAGGTGATGTGGCAGTTTGCCCAAGCGTGCGAAGGAATAAAAGAGGCATGCCTCGAACTCAACACCCCCGTAGTAAGCGGCAATGTATCCCTTTATAACGAAACTAACGGCGTAAGCGTATTTCCTACCCCTGCAATTGCCATGGTAGGTCTAAATGAAAGTCAGAACAAAGTGCTTCCAAGTGTTTTTCAGCAAGAAGGCAACAGCGTGATTCTTTTGGGGGACAGCAGAGGAGAGTTTGGAGGTTCGCTTTATATTAAAGAGCTTTTTGGCGAAACGGCAGGATCTTTGCCGGCAGTTGATTATGGCGCCGAGCTTAAGCTTTGGGATCTTGTGATCGAAGCTAACAAAAAAGATTTACTTAAAGCTGCCAAGGATGTCAATCTTGGCGGTATTGCTATCGCACTTTCTAAAATGGCAGCGGTCTCAGATAAAGGTATCGCGGCAAATGTTGATGTTCTGCAAAGCAGAGATATTTTTGACGAAACGCAAAGCAGGGCACTTGTGGAGGTTGAAAATAAGCATCTTGAAGCATTGACAGCCATGGCAGCAGACCGGGGAATCAAATTTGAAATCATCGGAACAATCGGCGGCAGCAAGGTCAAGGTCAACGATGTTGAACTTCCTTTGGAAAAAGTTAAAAAGGTATATTTTACGACGTTTGCCAAGACGATTGAGCAAGATTTGTAGTTTGAGTATTTCAATAATCTAAAACACACGATAAACAAAAAGAAGGAAGGAAAGAACTTTATGAGAGCATTGTTGAGCGTAAGCGATAAAAACGGTATTGTTGCTTTTGCAAAAGAATTGGAGCGATTGGGGTGGGAAATTATTTCAACCGGAGGAACCTACAAAACATTAAGCAATGAAGGTATTAAGGTTACAGAGATAGATGAAGTAACTAAATTTCCCGAATGTTTTGAGGGGCGCGTAAAAACACTTAACCCTTATGTGCATGGCGGTATCCTGTACAAAAGAGAAGATCAGGCGCATGCTGCACAGGCCAAAGAGCTCGGTGTGGAAGGGATAGATCTTGTCTGTGTTAATCTTTATCCGTTTGCCGCAACTATTGCCAGAACGGATGAATTTGAAGAGATTATTGAAAATATTGATATTGGCGGTCCTACCATGGTGCGTTCCGCGGCAAAAAATTTTAATGACGTACTTATCGTAACTGACGCAAATGACTACAATGTGGTGCTTGAAGCTATAGAAAAAAAAGAAGACACATTGGAATTTAGAAGAAATCTTATGATAAAAGCTTTTGAGCATACCGCCGCGTATGATGCGATGATCGCGAACTATATGAACGGCCGCTTTAATGAAGGTTTTGGAGCCTATCAGTTCATTGCGGGCAAAAAGGTATTTGATACACGTTATGGAGAAAATCCTCATCAAAAAGGCGCCTTGTACGAATTTGGCGGATTTTTCAGTAATCATTTCAAACAGCTTAAAGGAGAGGCAAGTTTTAACAATCTTACCGATGTGAACGGCGCTCTCAAGATAGCTGCCAGCTTTGGAGACGAAAATGCAGTTTGCATTGTCAAGCATGGAAATCCTTGCGGATTTGCCATAAAAGAAAACCTTGCGGATGCTTACGCCGAGGCGCTTAAATGTGATCCTGTTTCTGCATTTGGCGGTGTGGTTGCCGTGAATGGGGTTGTAACAAAGGCTTTGGCGGAAAAAATGAATGAAATTTTTCTTGAAGTCATCATTGCGGCAGATTTTGATCAGGAAGCCATAGCGGTTTTTGAAAACAAGAAACGCATTAAGCTTTTTGCGCAAGGGGGTAAAAAGCTTGTGCTTGCCAATGATCCTGCAGATTTTAAACATATTGATGGCGGTTTTGTTTTTCAAAACAGCGATTGTATCTGCAGCAACGAAGTGCACAAAGCAGAACAAAAAAGTACGCTTAAAGCAAGTACGCAAGAGATGAAAGATTTAGAGATAGCATGGAAAGTTGCAGGACTAACGAAGTCAAACTGCGTTGTTTACGTTAAAAATTCAGCGATGGTTGCAGTAGGAATGGGTATGACCAGCCGCGTGGATGCAGCGCAATGTGCACTTAAAAAAGCCAAAGAGATGAATCTTGACGTCAGCGGCGCAGCGATGGCGTCTGAGGCTTTCTTTCCGTTCCGCGACAGCATAGATGCCGCCGCTGCAGCAGGAGTGAAAGCGATCATTGAGCCGGGGGGAAGCATTCGTGATGATGAGGTGATTCAAGCGGCAAACGAGCATGGTATCGCGCTTTATTTTACGGGTGTAAGACACTTTTTGCATTAAAAATCAATAAAGCGGAACCTCACGGCTTCGCCTTTATTGTCTTCAGCTTCTTTTAATTTCTCATTCTCATTTCATTTGTTTCTTGCTTAATCGATACCGCTTATTTGATTTATCTTCTTGTGCTACAATGCCAATAAAATAGAGGTAAACGCATGCGAAAAATACTTTTTGGGTTAGTGATGATAGGGACTGCTTTATTGGCAGATTTGCAGGAAGTTTGGGTTACTCCGGATTTTATAGAAAAAGATATCAAGATTATTGATATAAGAACACCTTCGGAATGGAGAGAAACGGGCATAGTTAAAGGTGCATATACGCTTATGTTTTTTGATGAGCAGGGACGATTTGATATTCAGGGTTTTTTAGAACAATTGAATAAAATTGTAAAGAAAGATGAGCAGTTTGCACTCATATGCCGCACAGGAAGCCGTACTGCCGAGGTTTCAAAATTTCTAGCTAACGAAATGGGCTACAACGTGATTAACCTTAGGGGCGGCGTAATGAAATTGAGATACGAAGGGTATAAATTTGTACCCTATTCAAAATAATTTTTTTATTAACTTGATTGACATTGACTAAACTACTTTGATATAATTATATAAAAATGAAGCTGGAATGCTGCAGGAAAAAAGATGGCAAAAAGTTTATATGAAACGCTTGGTGTAAGCGAAGATGCAAATGCTGATGAAATAAAAAAAGCATACAGAAAATTAGCAAGAAAATATCATCCTGATATCAATAAAGAAGAGAGTGCTCAAGAGAAATTTAAAGAAATTAATGCAGCCTATGAAGTGCTTAGCGATCCCCAAAAGAAACAGCAGTATGATCAATACGGTGATCAAATGTTCGGCGGACAAAATTTTCATGATTTTGCACGCGGACAGAGTGCAGATATAGATTTAGATGAAATATTACGAAGTATGTTTGGCGGTGCAAGAAGCGGGTTTGGCGGCGCGCAAGGAGGGTTTGGCAGTTTTGGAGGGTTTGGCGGAATGCCTGATTTAGACGTGCAAGCACGTATCACTGTACCGTTCATGGTGTCCATAACGGGCGGCAAACATAGTGTTTCGGTGAGCGGTCAAAGTTTTGATATCAAGATTCCTGCAGGTATCAAAAGCGGTGAAACCATGCGTGTGCGCGGCAAAGGAAAACAGTTTCAAGGCCGGGCCGGAGATCTTTTGCTAAGTGTGGAGGTGGCTCCATCCAGAGAATATGAAAGAAAAGAGAACGATCTTTACAAAACATTTGATGTGCCGCTTAAAGAAGCGCTTTTTGGCGGAAAAATACAAATTGAAACACCCCAAAAAGAAGTTTCGCTAAAAGTTCCTCAAAATACTAAAAATGGCCAAAAGTTTAGACTTAAAGGCCAAGGAGTACCTGATAGAAAAACAGCGATGGTGGGTGATTTGTATCTGGTGGCCCATGTTGTTTTGCCTGATGTGGATACACTCGATAACGAACTAAAAACAATGCTAGAATCCAAACTATAAAGGAGGAACAGATGCACAGTTACGATGAACCTGTTTATCTTATCTCGGTGGTTGCCAATATGCTGGAAATTCACCCTCAAACGCTGAGGCAGTACGAGAGAGAAGGACTTGTGGAGCCTTCGCGGACGGGAGGACGGATGCGTCTATACTCTCAAAGAGATATCGATCGCATGAAACTTATTTTACGATTGACACGTCAAATGGGTGTAAATTTGGCGGGAGTGGATATTGTGTTGCAGTTAAAAGAACAGATTGACCAGATGCAAAAAGAGATAGATCAGCTCCGCAATGAGCTTAACCGTATCAACAGAAACGGTTCGGTTCACTCAAGCAAAGCCTTGGTGACCAAAAGCAGTTATGATATTATTATTTTTGAAGACTAAAAATATTCTTTTTTGAATCCAAGTTGCCCGGATTGGGCAAATGGATTATTCTGAAACGCAGCGGTTGCCTCGTGAACCCCATTTTACAATGGTACCTTTTGCGTCAGTCTCTAAAAAGAGCTTACAGCTGTCCGTTACAATATCTTGATTGTATCCAAACATCCCATAGTAGCGATATCCATAGTATCCATATCCCATGACAGGCATTGACGGCACACTGCGAATTCTGGAATACTCGTAGACGTAAACTTTATTTTTGTTTGGCAATATAAAGGTATGGTCAGGATAGCCTGCTTTCCCTATGAAGTGCGCAATATTTTGACCTACCCAGCGGTCATGTTTTTTAACAAAATTTTCATGTGTAGCACACCCTTGCATTAGGGCCATTATCCCCACTAAAACACCAACCCTCAAGAATGCTTGAAGGTTCCATTGTATCGGTATCTTTTTCATTTTGACTCCTTTGAAAAATTATTTATTATATTATAATCTATTTGTGTAAATAGTATATGAAGTTTAAAAGACAGTCTTTGTCTTTTTTGGGTTCCCTCCTGTTTTGAAAAATTACACAGGCTCATCCCATAGTTCATCTGCATAACACATATCATTCGTTATACTTTTGTATATTGTATAAAAGAGAGAATAATCATGCAGGAAAGTACACAAAAAAAGCGTATCCTGGTTACAGGAGGAGCGGGTTATATCGGAAGTCATGTGGTTAAATTGTTGCTTGAAGAGGGCAGGCACGAGATCACTATTCTTGATAATCTTTCAACGGGTTTTCAAGAGACGGTAGATGCCTTGATGCAGATCGCAAAGGAGCAGCGAAGACCGCTTGAGTTTATTCAAAAGGATCTTTCTGATTGGGAAGAGATAGCAGCCTTGATGCAAAACAATACCTATGATGCGATTATGCACTTTGCTGCTTCGCTTGTCGTGCCCGAAAGTGTTGAAAATCCTCTTAAATATTATTTGAACAACACGGCCAACACGGTCAATCTTATCAAATGTGCTGTTGAAAATAACGTCAGAAATTTCATTTTTTCTTCTACGGCAGCCACTTATGGTGAGCCTGATTCTCATTTGGTTGATTTGCAAACAGGATTAAAAGAGACTGATCCTGCTGATCCCATCAATCCTTACGGTATGAGCAAGCTCATGAGTGAAAGGGTTTTGAAAGATACTGCTTTTGCTTACCCGGATTTTAAATATGTAGCTTTACGGTATTTTAATGTTGCCGGAAGCGACCCGGACGGACGTATCGGACAATCTACGAATAATGCGACATTGCTTATCAAGGTAGCCGCAGAGACAGCCGTGGGCAAACGAGAGAAAATATATATTTTTGGAGAGGACTACCCTACGCCTGACGGCACGGGTGTTCGTGATTATATCCATGTAATGGATCTAGCCAGGGCTCATATTGAAGCTTTGCATTATCTCCGCGAGAATCAAAGTACTGTCTTTAACGTGGGGTACGGCAGAGGATTTTCGGTCAAAGAGGTGATCGAGACGATGAAAAAAGTAAGCAGCGTTAATTTTCCTGTAGAGATCAAAGAGCGACGCGCAGGGGACCCTGCAATTTTGATCGCCAATAATACAAAAATCAAACAAGCTACCTCTTGGCGGCCGCAGTATGATGATTTGGAGATCATATGCAAAACAACGCTTGAGTGGGAAAAGAAACTTAAAGAGTGCAAGCAATAGCAGGGGGGGCTTGTATTGATTGGTATGTGGATTGTGTTGTTCAGGGAGAAAAAATGGGTATAGAAATAGAGCGCAAGTTTTTAGTGAAAAATACATGGCCGAAAGAGAACGGCACTTTATATATACAAGGGTATCTGAGTCGTCAAAAAGAGCGAACGGTAAGAGTAAGGGTGGTGGGTGACAAAGGATATCTTACGATCAAGGGAAAGAATCAAAAAGCATCCAGACTAGAATATGAATATGCCATCCCTGCAGAAGAAGCCAAAGAGATACTGGAGCGATTATGTGAAAAACCAATCATTCATAAATACCGCTATAAGATTTTGTATGAAAATACACTATGGGAAATAGACCAGTTTTTGGGGGAAAATGAAGGGCTGATTATGGCTGAAGTCGAGCTGAGAGCCGAAGATCAAAAGATTGTCTTGCCGCCATGGGCAGGCCTGGAAGTAACAAATGATGCAAGATATTATAATGCCAACCTAATCAGCAATCCTTACAAAAAATGGAAAGAACAAGAGGCATAGCCGGTTGCTAGATTGCACATAACAGTTAAAATAAGATTAAGGAAAACAAGATGGGATACAAAAAGATTATAGTACTGCTTATGCTGTTTGGCGCCTTTATGAATGTACTTTGGGGCGAGGCTAAATTGTATGAGGTGAGGTCCGGCATTATCGAATATGCTATAAGCGGGGGCGGAAACATTATGGGAATGCAGAGCGAGACTGATGGTAAGCGCAAGGTTGTGTTTGATGAGTGGGGCACGCTTCAGATACAAAAAGAGGAAAGCGTGTCCACCACGATGGGGCAAACCATAAAAACCAATTCTATGATTAAAATGGATAATGGCACCGTTTATATGGTTGATCCCGATAAAAAAGTAATCATCAAACAATCCCTTGAAATGCTTGGGCAATCAGGCGGCCAGGATATGCTTAAAATGGGTAAAGAGATGTTTGATAAAATGGGCGGGAAAAAAATAGGCAGCAGCAGAGTGCTTGGCTATGATTGTGAGATTTGGGAAGTGATGGGAGCAAAAATATGGATACATAAAGGTGTTATGCTGAAAATCCAGGCAGATATCATGGGCATAAAGCATACCGAAGAGGCTGTAAGTGTTAAATTTGATGTTCCGATCAATCGTAGCGAATTTGAGCTCCCTGACTTTCCGGTAAAGACCGCAGAAGAAATATACGGCAAGGATTTAAAAGAGAAGATGCCAAGCAGGATGCCTACACAAGAAGAGCTCAAACAGATGCAAGAGATGATGAAACAGTTTGGCACTATGCCAACCCATTAATTTTTATTATGAAAAAAGGCAGAGGCTGCAAGGCATAAGTTTTTAGGCGGCTTTTTAAAAACCGTCTAAAAAACAAACATTAGGCTGATTTGATGGTTTGAAGTCTCTTCTTTTGCAGCAGCATGCGGTCTTGAAAAAGCTTGTTTTTGTCTTTAGCGAAAGCTTGCATATCTTCCACTTCGTCCATTTCGTCAACAATTTCAACTCCTAAAAGCGCCTCAATCGCATCTTCCAGCGTAACGACACCGGAAGTTTGTCCATAGTTGTCATGCACGACAAACAGGTGAGTCTTTTTCTTGATGAACACATCAATCAATGCAAATACAGGAACATTTTCAGAGACTTTATGAACAGGGAATGCAATAGAATCAAGCAATTTATCGTCATGGTCTTCAATGCTTTCTTCTAGAATGGTTTGGTTAAATACCACTCCGATGACATGATCGATAGACTCATCGAAAATAGGAATACGAGAGTGGATATACAGCCGATCCTCATTGAGCGCTTCACCTACTGATGTGGCAGAAGGAAGTGCAAAAACAACGCTTCTTGGGGTCATGATGTCTTTGGCTTTGACATGCTTTAATTTCAAAAGGTTTTCAATCAGATAGCTTTCCTTGCTCATGAGCGAGCCTTCTCTTTCTCCCATCGCTACAACCGCCATAATCTCATCGCGTGAGAAATTGGTATTTTTGTTTTTTCCTTTTGAGATAAAGGTGGTAATAATCGAAGAGAACCACACCAATGGATAGGTCAGTTTGATCAAGAATGAGATGAGATATGCCGAAGGAATAAGTAATGATTTCCAGTAGATTGCTCCGATTGTTTTGGGAATAATCTCAGAAAGATACAAAATCAGCAATGTCAATATAAAGGCTATTGCTGCTTGCCATTCTGCACCAAAAAGCACCTGCGCCTGTGCGCCAACTCCCGCAGCACCCATTGTATGGGCAAAAGTGTTTAGGATTAAAATAGATGCAATTGGTCTATCAATATTTGATTTTAAACTTTTGAGTTTAGCAATTGCCTTTTCATTCGTTCTTGGAAGCGTTTCTATATAAGAATTGGTGCTTGATAGCAAAACAGCTTCAAGAACCGAACAGATAAAAGAGATTGCAAGAGCAAAAAAAAGATAGGTAAGTAAAAGCGTCATACGGCACTTCCACAGCAGGTTTTAAAGGCGAAACACCTGTCGCCCAGATCAGTTGGATTCATTCCAAGGTATCCTTTTGTTTAAATAATAGCGGTATTATAGCATATGTTTGTTTATCGTAACAAATTTAATTTCTATCGCTCGCATTTTTCGTACTTTACCAGCGCGACTCTTCCCAGTATGAGAAGTGTGACACCGATAATCAAATAAAGCGCATTGATCATTTTGCTGTAATCGTCCAGAACGATTTTAAAAATAACCATCAGAGATTCTATGGAGGCAGCGATGATGATGGAATTGAGAAATTTTGCCAAAAGCGTGCTTCCTGAAGCCTCCTCATGAATGCTTCCTTTGAACAGTATCTCGTGCTCGATAATATGTTTTGCCAGATCATAGATCGCAAGGCCTATCGTAATAGAGATGATAGATTGAAAAACGTTATGCAGAAAATCATGAGCAAGCGAACCGGCAAAGAGATTCATAAAAACAAATCCTCCGTAGAGAATCAAAAAAAGGGAAACCGCACCAAGCAAAACAGCACCTGTACCTATAACGAACTTGTTGATCTTGTGAAACAATGAGTTGTATTCAATCAATTTGAGCTGCTCAAGAAGTCTGAGAAGATCAAAATCAACCACCACAAAACTATTTGTTTCTTTTTTGACAACGGTTACCGTAGGAGAGCCGGTAATGTGGTGCAGGTAGGGATTGGTGATGTAGATGTCATCGGCCGCAAACTGTATCCCTTGAAAATAGAAAGATTTATCGTAGCCAACCCTTGAAGGATCTTGTTCTTTGCGGCTGTAGTTGGGGGTGATCTGTTTGAAATCCTCACTTACCGCATAGATAATTTCCGCTGCTTTTTCGGTCTCTAAAAACTGAACCAAACTTTTCTGATCCGTGTGTGAAGGATGATAGCTTGCCATTGTGCTGCGCAGATAAAATTGTACGCTGTTTTTGTTCTCGGTGTAGATATTGATGATACGTTTCATTAACACTCCTCCTTTGATACTCTTTTTTTTAGTATAGCACTATTTTTTAGATTTCAATAGATAAAATGGGGATTTTTTGGGGTGGTGTTTCTTTATTCTCGAACGATATAATCTTATTATTTATTGCCTAGAATTGTATTGATGAAAGCAAAGATCATGAATAAATTAGTATATACAATAAAAAATAATATATACTTCACGTTTTAAAGAAGGAGAAAATATGCCTCAGGGTAGAGTGATTGTATTGTTTTTGATCGGCTTGGCAATGATCGGCGGATTATACTATGGGGTGAATATTGCCGGCAATGAGCAGGAAAAAAAATCCAATAATACTAAAGCCGCCGAAACTCCAGAGTCTCTTAAGGCTAAAAAAACAGAACTGTCTGATGCCGGTCAGACTCCTCGGCCCACAATACCCGTACACTCTGATGCTCCAAAAACCTATCAAGAAGTGTTTAAAGAAACCCCTCCTCAAAAAAGTGAAACAGAAAGAATGACCGAGCGGGAAACGGTCCGTAAACTGGACAAAAGCACCGAAGAGATCATTCAGAAAGCAGATGAACGTATTCAGGACAGACATCTCATCGTTCCAAATAATCCTGTATCTCCCAAAAAAACTCAGGAATTGAATAAAAAGATAGAACTATTTCAAAAAAATCTTGATCAACAACAATAATTCTTCCCGGTAAAACGATTATACTCTAACTCATGAAATAAGAGTGGGGGGGGGAGTATTTTATGGTTTTTTCTATAGGTTTGTATGGGGCACACCATGCTTTTTTTTCTGTGATTCGTTTCGTTAAAAAAGCATTGGTTGGCGGGTTTGTTCTTGTTTCGTTGCTTCACGCTCAGCCGGTTGTCAATCTCAAAGGGGAGATGAACGTTAACCAGGGAGCGCTTGAATATACGTTCAATCTGCAGCTGCCTCCGGGAATTGCCGGAGTTGTTCCGAAGCTTTCACTGACTTATAACTCAAACGGGGGCAACGGCTATCTGGGCAAAGGCTGGGACTTGGGAGGTCTCAGCAGTATCACACGGTGCGGTTCGACGATCGCCGATGATGGGATCAGCCGAAGCATTCAGTTGGATGAAAAAGACCATTACTGCCTTGACGGGCAGCGTTTGGTTGCGGTAGCGGGAGCAGAAGGTGCAGACGGCACTGAATACCGCACTAAGATTGAAAGCTACAGCAGGATCGTCTCCTATGGCGGAAACGGAGACAACCCTCAAACCTTCAAGGTATGGACCAAGTCGGGCGATGTATACGAGTATGGAGCTGTGCCGAATGCCCGCTTTGACTATGAAGGCAAAACGGTTTCTTGGAAAGTTAGCAAGATTCGGGATGCGCTCTTAAACGACGATAACGCAATTGAATTTGTTTATACCGATGAACATGTCATCAGCTCTGTTAATTATGCCAACGGGATCAACAGAATTGATTTTCTTTATGGAACCGGACGCCTGGATAAGCGAAAGGCCAACTACAGAGGAAAAATCATCCTTCAAGATAAAAACCTCGAAAAAATCTTGGTTTCAGTCAATGGCACCGATATACGAGAATACAGACTCTCCTATCTATCGCAAAGTAATTTCAGAGACTTGCTTAAGCTTGATTCGATTAGAGAGTGTGTCGAAAATGAGTGTCTGGAACCGCTTAGCTTTACTTGGGATACCAATGTTCATGCCGATCTTCAATTTAATAAATTGGCAGCACCATTGATAACTTCCGACAGTTATAAATTTAAAATTGCAGACTTCAACGGAGATGGTATTTCTGATATTTACAAGGTTAGAGATGACGCAGATCATATTTTCATCATGAATGCAGAAGGCGGCATTGCCTATGAAACAGATGTAAATGTTTTGGGAGAGTATGATGCGATAGCTTTGGTAGATTTTAATGGGGACGGCATTGTAGATATTTATGAACGGTATCGCCCGCTTTTTTCTTCACACACCGATAGGATTTGGATCAATGACGGAGAGGGACATTTTACGTTATTTTCTCATCCTGATATAAAAAGTGCATTAAAAAGAATTAAATTTGCCGATATTGACGATGATAGCGATATGGATATTTATGAGCTGGACAGCAATGGGCATGATAAGATTTGGATCAATGACGGCAGAGGAAATTTTGAACAAAATGGTCTCTTGGAGATAAAATTAGAAGATTGTGTCGAAAGTGTATCTGATTCGAAAATAGACACTAGAATAGCAGAGAGGGATATCGCTTTTTATGATGCAGATGAAGATGGAGATCTTGATATTTTTATCGCAGTCCCGGTAAGAAGCTCGATGTTCTTAAAACGCTTCATTGTAAATATTTACAGAAACGATGGCAATGGAGCTTTTTCTCTTCTGCGCTCAGATATCACCCATGCACCAAGTACCGTCAATGATGATGAAGATACGTTTCATCAATTTGTAGAACTTAACGGGGACGGCATCCCGGATATCGTGCATATAGAAACTAGCAATTCTACTACTCAAAGCAGTTATATTTATCTTTCTGATTGTAATTTGCATTGGAATACACAACCGCTTGCCATTGCCTCTTCAAAAAAGAAAATCCGCCTTGCAGACCTCAATGGCGATGGGGTAACCGATATCTATCATACGTATAAAAATAACAGCGGTATCTGGATTAATGACGGCAAAGGCAATTTCTCGCTTGATCCGAATGATCAGAATATTAATAAATCTGATGATAGTTATAAAAGTATCGATATAGTCGATCTTGATGGTGACGGTATTGTTGATATTGTTGAAAAAGGACTTCCGTTATTTCTTGAGCCAAGGGAGAATAATTTATGGCTCAATGATGGTATGGGTTCATTTTCTGCATTTCGAATATCTCAAGCAAAGATAGATTTCAGTTATACTGATGAGCATTTTAATGTGCTTTACGGTGACTTTAACGGTGATGGATTGGTCGATATCTATGATACAAAGACAGGTATTTATCTTAATGCCAACAAGCAAGAGAAAATTGTTGCCATTACCGATTCATTCAAAAATGTCATAAATATTACGTATGATACCCTGGCCAATAATGAGCTTTATACCAAAGAAAACGATGTCAAAGAGAAAGAGGTCAACCTTCAAACTTCTGCAGCAGTTGTTGCTTCCACGGAAGTGGGGAATGGAATCGGCGGAATACAGAAGATGAGCTACCGCTACAGCGGGCTTAAATATCATCTCATGAGAGGCCCGCTGGGATTTAGAACGGTCGAAACAACTGATGAGACGACCGGTGCAAAGACGCTGACCGAGTTCTATCAAGCCTATCCTCTTACAGGCAGGGCCAAAAGAACCCAAAGCTTCATTGGCGATGAGATTCTCAGCGATTCTTCTGCTCAGGCAGAGATTTTGATATCGATCAATGGAAGCTGGAGCATTGCAGATAACCCTTCTTCATTGGCAAACCGTCCGGACCGGTATATCATCCAAAACCGTTCTGAAGAGATGAAAAGCTTTATAAACGATATCCTGCTTAAAGAGACGCTGACCGAGTATAAAGAGTATGATGAGTACGGCAATGTCGAAGAGATGCGGGTGACGACGACCGGGGGCGGAGAGACTTTTGTCAAGACTACTATTAGCAGTTATGAAAATATCGTAGACGGTGAAAAATGGCTGCCTGGCAGACTGACAAACGTCAGTGTAATACATGAAGGGTACGGTGATACCCGGACAAGGACGTCGAGCTTTAGTTATAATGAATACGGAATGCTTCAAAGTGAAACGATCGAACCGGATGACGCGCTGGAGTTTACCAAAAGCTATACCTATGACCGCTTCGGAAATAAGATACAGGAGAAACTTTCATCCTCATCGGTCTTGGAAGATCGTATTACCGGTTATACCTATGATGATAACGGCCGTTTCATTGTCAAGGTTACCAATGCACTGGGGCAGGAAGAGAACAGTCTCTATGATGAAAACGAAGGCAAACGCGTCAGCCTTACGGGCCCAAACGGACTAAGCACACGCTGGGAATACAATGAATGGGGCCAGCTGACCAAAGAGGTACGGGCTGACGGCACTTTCACTACAATGAGCTATACCTATGACAACTCTCAAAATAACAGTCTGTATGTCATTACTAAAAGCAGTTCGGACGGAAAGACGGAGAGCATCTACTATGATAGTTTCGATCGTGTCGTTGCTACGAAAACCCTCGGCTTTGAAGGAGAAGAGATCTTTGTCGAAACCTCCTATAACGCCAAAGGACAGGTAGAGGCAAAATCCTCTCCGCACAGCCTGAACGATGAGAATGTCGGCTATATCAGGTATATATATGACACATACGGGCGCGTGACCGAAACCCTGACGCCTCCGCATAATACGGGAGATACCGGCGAGATCTCCACGAAGGCCGAATACGACGGGTATGAAGTAAAAACGATCGATGCTGAGAACCGCGAAAAGATTGTTAAAAAAGATGCCATGGACAAGATTGTTTCGGTACAGGAAGGCGAGAGCAGCATGGAGTACTCCTATGATGCCATCGGCAACCTTGTCAAGACTGTTCCAAACGGCGATGAGACGCGCGCGATACTCATGGAATATGATATCCTCGGCAACAAAACAAAAATGGCCGATCCGAATATGGGTACATGGACATATACGTATAATGCACTTGGTGAGCCGGTAAGCCAAAAGGATGCAAAGGCGCAAACAACTACCATGCACTATGACCGGCTCGGAAGGCTGACTGAGAAAAAGACTCCTGAGGGTACCTCTGTCAGGCAGTATGATTTGGGTCAAAAAGCGATCGGAAAACTCTCCTACGAAAGCTCGGGCAATATTTCCAAAGCCTATGCCTATGATGCATACGGAAGGCCGGCATCCGTGACAACCGCCATTGACGGATTGACCTATAGCGAAGCGTATGTGTATAATGAAAAAGGACAGTTGGAGGCCGTCACCAAACCGAACAATTTCAAACTGGTCAATATCTATAACGCCTACGGCTATCTTGAATCGATCAAATCGCCAAGAGAACAGATCCTTGACTTTGACTTTGACCACTATGTCAATCTGATCGCCGCGTTACTGCAAAGGGCAACCGAGTATCAAACCCTATATATGGAATACCAGGCAAAGGCCGATGAGCTCAAAGCCAAGGCAGGCTATTATGAAAGCGTAGCCCAGGCGAATGAATCCGAAAGTGCCTACTTTAATGAGGTGGCCGTACAGCTTAGAGCTGCTGCGGCACAGTATGAAGCCAGTGCCGAGATCAACAGGAACTATGCAGATCAGGCAAAAGCACAGGCAGATAAGTATCAGGTGCTTGCCGATAAATATGCAAAATCAATCTTCACAAGGAGTCAGTCCTATACATATCAGAAACTTGCAGACCGGTATTATGCCGATACGCGGCATTACCTGGAATTGGCACAACAATATGCACTGGATGCACAGAATACACTGGATGCAGCACAGGCGAATGATGAACAGGCACAGCAGCTTGCCCGGAATGCAGAGTCAAGCATCAATCTGGCGCAAGATGCATTGGCATTGATGCAGGAAGACTTAGCCCGGGCGGATCATTATCAGCGTTTGGCTGAAAACAACACACAAATGTCAGAGGCCTACAATGAGATGCTTGCAGATGAAGAGAATGTTTACCACTACAAAGTCCTCTCCATGGACAGTTTCGGGAGGGTCACGCAGTACCTTTCAGGCAACGGGTTGATCAATACCGACAGCTATGACGACAGCGGTGCGATGCTGGGCTCACAGACAGGGTTCATGGGAGACAACGCGATCAGGGATCTAAGCTATGAGTACGACAAGACCTACAACCTGGCCAAACGCACCGACAGCTACCTTGGCGTAACGGCTGAGTACACCTATGATGCGCTCAGCCGTATCGAACATGCCCGATTCGTCTTTGAGAACGGACAGAATATCACCGGCATGAGCGATATGAGCTATGCTTACGATGCATTTGGCAATATCACCCATAAGAGCGATATCGGGGAATATGCCTATGATGATGCCCTGCATCCAAACCGCCTCAGCAGTGTCTACAATGCCGACACCGGAGAGACAAAAACCTTCGAATACGACGCCAACGGCAATATGGTCAACGACAACGGTATC
>JAJPEU010000018.1 GCA_021166685.1 Sulfurovum sp.
CTGTAAAGTTCCGAATGCCCCTGCTGTCTTCCGTATCCTTTGACTTCCGAGACAGTCATTCCTTCGATACCCGCCTCAACAAGCGCATCTTTGACCTCTTCGAGTTTAAAGGGTTTGATAATAGCTTCAATTTTTTTCATAAAACAACTCCTTGGTTAATGATGTGTAGTGTAGGGGCACAATGAATTGCGCCCATCACGATCGCTTATGCGATTATAGGATTAAGGCATAAATGCCATCATGCCGTTATTATAAATTCATTGCTTTTTCGCCGTGAATGCTTTCGTCCAGGCCGATTTCTTCAGCTTGAAGATTTATACGGGCACCACCGGTAACAGCCGATGCAATAAAATAAACAGCAGCCGTACCGACAAGAGTAAAGAGGCCTACCACTAAAACTGATTCGCATTGCACAAAAATCTGCTGCATTCGGTCGCCGCTTTCTTTGAGCGGTCCGTCCCACAGCAGGTCTTTGTCGTCCAGCGCAAAGATACCGGTTGCAATCGCACCCCAAAGACCTGCCAAGAAATGGATACCAAAAGCATCAAGGCTGTCATCGTACCCAAACTTTTTTTTGAGCCACACCACTCCAAAGAACCCGATGATCGAGCCAAATGATCCAATAATGAATGCACCGCCTGCACCTATAAATCCAGCCGCAGGCGTAACGGCAACAAGGCCTGCTACAATACCCGAAGCAATACCAAGAAGTGTCGGTTTTTTGAAGATGACCCATTCAAGCAGCATCCATGTTACTCCTCCAACAGCCGCGGCAACAGTTGTAGTCAGTACAGCTAAACCTGCAACTGCGTTTGCGCCAAATGCAGAACCTCCGTTAAACCCGTACCACCCAAACCAAAGCAGTGCTGCGCCTACTGCCGAGAGCAAAACGCTGTAGGGTTTCATCGGGGTTTTGAGATAGCCTGTTCTTTTTCCTACCAGTAGAGCAAGCACTAAGCCGGCTAAACCGCCATTCATATGCACTACGGTCCCTCCTGCAAAATCAAGTGCGCCTTCATCAAAAAGAAATGCACCTTCCCCTCCCCAAACCATATGCGCAATAGGAGCATAGACTACAAGGCCCCAGAGCGCTACGAATACCAGCCATGAAGAGAATTTCATACGTCCGATGACTGATCCAGAAGCAATAGCTACGGTAATCGCAGCGAACGTGCCTTGAAAAATAACAAAAACATACGTAGGATATGATCCGCTCAAATCTGTCCATTTGATGCCCTCGAGCATCATGTTTCCAAGTCCTCCGGCCACATTTTGCATCATTGGATCCGATGCGGTGCCAAAAGCAATAGAGTATCCTGCAAAAATCCATAAAACCATTGCAAGAATAAAAGCGCCCGCAACCATTGCAAACGTGTTAAGCGTATTTTTGCTTCTTGTCATGCCGCTATAAAACAGTGCCAGGCCCGCGGGCGTCATCAAAAAAACAAGCGCTGCGGATATCATCATCCATGCCGTGTCACCTGAATTTAGTTTGTCTTCTGCAAATGCCGCAATAGGCAAAAATGCTGTCAAGAGAGATAAGGCTTTAAACTTCATGTATCGTCCTTTAAAATGATTTACCCTACAATACTAACACGAATAAAGATTGTTTTTATGCAAAAAGTGATTAATTTTTAATCAATATCCAATTAAAAAAACTATAGAAAGGAAGACAATGAAGTGTTTCCTGTGTAAAAATACATTAACGGATTAACGGTATATCGAGTCTAACGGCGTGTTCTTTGAGGGAACATGCGATATGGGTATTGGCTGTAAGGGCAACGATCTCTTCATCGGCATCACGATATCGACTGTTTGCTTCTATTGTCAGTTTCACAATAGACTCTTTTTTGTCAGCTATAATAATGTGTTCACCGATAAGAAGTTTAAGCTCAATAAAAATAGAGTCTGATGACCTAAAGGCATCCATTATTTTTCTTAAGAGTTTTGAGAAGTTATTTTGGTCTATTTTGAAGGGGGGTATGTCCTGGTCTGTAAAAAGTTCAAGATGATTGTTGTTTTTTATTTTAAAAAGAGCGATATTGGCTTCCAGTAAAATATTGATATCCGTAGTGATCAGTTTTTCTTTATGAAGTATAATGTTTTGCTTGATACGCGGTTTATTGTAAAACCTTATGGCAATTTGTTCTTCATTTTCGTACCCTACAGTAATGGCATAAAAACTGAAAGCATCGTAATTTAAAGAAAGCATAGTGGTCTTGTAGCCAAAATTTTGCGGCGCATAAAAAAGTGCAATATCATAGATTTCTCTGGGGGTGGTATGGCCAAAGAGGAGTTCTGCCGCACTGTTGAGATAAAGTATTTTGCCATGATGATTAAAAAGAATGAAAGGGCTGTTGTCCCATTCAACAAATGATTTAAAATCAATCGATACGGTATTCATATATTTTTTTCCTCAGAGTATTTCTGTTGATGCCTAAAACCTGTGAAAGTTGAAGCTGTGATCTAAATTTTTGCAGCCCTGCTTCAATAAGAGGCTTTTCGTAGAGTCCAAGATACTCTTTATAGGCGTTGTTTCCTGCCAAATGCTCCAAAAGATAGGTGTATACAATCTGCTCAATTTCTTTGGGCTGCATGTTGTGATACATAACCTGTTCGTAGACAGATTTTTTGAGACTTTGGTTGTTGCAAGAAAGGTCCATCGTGATGTTTTCCAAAGAGAGGGAATGTTCATCTTTCATCAGTACTGTGCAGGCTTCTTGAAAAAAAAGCGATGTCATATAGCGGGCGTCTTCTAATCTGTCTCTCAAGGAGGGGAGTATGTAGATAAATGCAAAAAGTTTATCGATGGTCTCTTGATTTCCTGTGTGATTGGCTATGGCGATCACGCGTTTATTGTCAAATTGAAATTTATTTTGGTTGTTTAATTTTTCAAAATCAGTGATAATCAGCTCATCGTGCTCTTCAAGTGCGCTTTCCACCTCTTTTTGATTGCTGCCGGAAACAGTTGTTATGTCAGGGAAAAGGGTGCGTACTAATGTTTTTTTTCCTGTGTGCGCTTCTCCCAGGACAATAGAGGAGACAAAAAGTGTTCTTGTAAGATTGAGGCCTTTGATAATATTTTGTATTTGTTCGCACTTGGTATAAAATTGTTCCATATTATTCTTTTTATTGTTTAATTATTAATCATATAGAAATTCAGCTAAAAGTATGTTAAAATTATTCAAATGTCGTACCAACTAAAGTAAAAAGGGTTTTCATTAAAACTTCATTTAAAACATTTCACAGGTTTTTTAACCATCTCTCCATAGAGCAGGCTTTAGAATATTTTTCAATTTTAGGCGGCATAGAAGAAAGCATCGTTTTGAACTATTTTGATGATATTTTTTCTATGGTCGAATCCAATTTTGTACAAAATTTTCATATTTTTGAGTCCCTTATAAAACCGAGCTATCTTTTGGAGAGCCCCTACAAAGAGATCTTGATGGCTGCAGCAAGAGGAGACGGCAAACTTTATAGCGTATTGAGAAAAGCCAGACTAAGTGAGGCTGCGGGCGAAAAAATCATAGACGATTTGATTGATTTAAATATTCTCAAACTCGAAATGTCCAGAGAAACACCTTTGCGCATTCACCCAAGGCATAAAATTAAAAAAGAACTTAGAACTTATCGAATACAAGATAAGCTTCGGTTTGTACAGCCTTTTATGCGCTTTTGGTTTGGATTTGTAGAGTATTACAGGCAGGAGCTTGCCTGCGGCAAAGGCGAACGATTTATGGAAAATTTTCAAAATCATTATGAGCGTTTGCGCTCTTTGGTGTATGAACAGCTTTGCGATGCACTTTTAGTGAAGCATTATGAAGATCATGCGCCGCTTAAAAGCAGCGGGAGCTATTGGAACTGGGACAGTGAATTTGATATTTTGGCTGTAACAGATGACGAGAAGCTTATCTTAGGGGAGTGTAAATATAAAGACAGAAAAGTATGTAAAAATGAATTGACCAAACTCAAAGCCAAAGCCGTACGCTCCGGACTTGACGTAAACACTTACGCGCTGTTCTCCAAAGACGGTTTTTCGAATGAGCTTTTGCAATGCAAAGATGAACGTTTACTTTTATTTGATCTGGATGATTTAAAAAATTTGCTTTAATGATTTCATAAAGCTATTGTTTTATATTCTCGATATTTTTTCTGTGCTCTTTGAATGTGTCTGTAAAGTCATGTATGCCTTGCGCATTTTTCATAAAATAAAGGTAATTGGTTTGGGCGGGTTTGATCGCAGCCTTTATCGCATCTATGCTTACTGCCCCGATAGGCGAATGAGGTATGCCTTTATGTTTGTAGGTGTTGAATGTTGTTTCATCGTTGCGAATGCGTTCGGGAGTGACTTTGGTATGAGAATATTCCCCATAATTGAGTGTGCCATCCATCTGCAGCCGCATTCCTTTTTTTAATCGATTGTAGATCACCGATGAGACAAGCGGCATCTCTTCGTTGTTTGCTGCTTCTTTTTGAATGATGGAAGCGATAGTCAATATTTTTTTCCACCGTTTTGTATCATAATTGCCGTAAATTTTTTCCGAAAAATTTTTGTATTTTTTCTCGGATTCTCTGATGAGAAAATCCATCAGCTGTTTTTCTTTGATACCCAAGGGCACATAATAGGTATCTGCATAAATTCCGGCTTCCGGGTAACTTGAAAATGTGCGGTAGTACTTAAAAAGCTCTTCTTTGTTTAAGTGCAATTTTTCGGCTAAATCATTAAAAAAAATAGCGCTGGTTTCGCCTGGAATTAATGTAATCTTTTCAATGCGTGCTTTTGCACTGGTAAGTTTGTATAAAAAATCAATGCGGTTCAAATGGGTACTGCCAACATAGATCCATCCGCTTTGCGGTTTGCCCAGAGCCGCAAGGATATACTTGTCTATAGGCGTTAGAGCATATCCTTTTTTAGTCAGCTGTGTTATAATAGTATCTATAGAGCCTTGGGGTACAAAAAGTGTTTGTGTCGTTTGAATGGGCAACGTTGTATAAAAGGCAAAAGAGATGATCAAAAGCAGTGCTATAGATTCCGCCCATGCTCTCCATGCAGCGGTACGAAATAGTTTGATTTTTTTAATCGTCATGGGTATGGCCTTTTTCTTTTGGCTTCAATCTGGCATACAGTTTGATGAACTGGCGTTTGGGGAATACAAGGTCAAGAAATTATACATTAAACTTGATAAAAAACTTACGCTCAAAGCCAAAGAGCTGATTGTGCCTGCAAGCAGAGAAAAACCTTCTTTGGAAAATATCGATAAAAAGCTTAACGACATCAAATTTCTTTTTACTTTTTTTGAGTATCTGGAGCTAGAAAAAGTTTATCTTAAAAACAACACCCTCAAGATCGCCTTTGCAAACGATATCCTTTATATTGCCAGTGATGACTATGAAATTGTAGGGAGCATAGCCAAAAAAGAATATCAGATTATTGCGGATATTGCTTCGCTTTATATTAAAAAAAATCAGGCCACTGTCGCAGGAAAACTTATTTATGATTTTAAAAGAGACAGGATAAAAGCCAGGGGATACTTTGATGCGTATCACATTAAAGGCGCATTTGCCGCGACCAAAGAACAGGATCAGCTGCATTTTTTCTTGAAAAGCGATCCCTTTACGGACCTTAAAACGTTTGTCGATACTTTGACGCTTAATGAAGCGGTAAAAAGCTGGATGGTTGAAAAAGTAGAAGCAAAAAAGTATCAGCTGCTCTCGTTGGAGGGAAAAGCAAAAATGCAAAATGAAGGTGCAGTGAAGATAGATTTTGATGCGCTTAAAGGCGAAATGTTGTTTGAGGACGCAAAGGTTCACTACAAGCAGGAGTTGCCGCCTGTGACGGCTGAAAGTTTTTTATTGAGCTATAAAAAAGGCGCATTGCATTTTGATTTCAAAAAACCTTTTTATGAACAAAGAAGTTTAGAAGGAAGCACGGTAGATATTATGCATTTGGTTGAAAAAAAACCAAAGATGCTTCATCTGGATCTGTACTTAAATACCCCGTTTGATTCAGTAGTTCAAAAAATACTTCAAGCCTATAATCTTCATGTACCGGTGCTGCAAAAAAGCGGAAACGCAAATGCTAGGCTTAAAGCACAAATAAATCTTACAGAAAAAAAACAGGATTTTGTTTTTGATGCCCAGCTGGAAAAAGGAGAGGTTGAGGTTTCCTCCCTGGTGCTGCCTGTAGAAAATGCAACAGTATCTTACGAGAAAAATGAAATAACCCTCAAAGAGGTGTATCTTAAAAGTCAGCAGTATGAAGGAAAGATAAAAGGAAAGATAAAACCCAAAGAAAAAACAGCGTCCCTTGTATTGGAGGCAAAGCAGATAAAACTAGGCAAAGAAAAAGAGCCTTATTTTATGCTGAAAGATCAAACAGTGCCTTTTGAACTTGATTTTAGCGATAAACCAAAGATAAACATACCTAAATTGGGAATAATAATTCAAAAACGCACAAAAGATACACTGGTTACCTTAAGGGATCTTAGAAAAATAAAACCTTTTCTTACGAATAAGCGTCTTATTGAAGGGGGCGGAACGTTGGAAATTTGGAGTGAGGATTTTGAAAATTACCAATTTAAAGGAGAGTTGCTTAGGGAAACCTGTTTTTTTTATGACAACGAAAACATATGTCACGTAAAGGTGCCATACAGCGGGCATACGGGAAAAAAGGGGACGGATTTTTATGCATTCAACAAGCGTTTGCATTGGAATCCTGATGCTTCTCGCATTAATCTTTCAAATCTCAACATCGATCTTAAAAAATTTTTAAGTTCAAGGCCCCAGCAAGAAAAAGAAACCATGAAAAAATTGGTCATTGTAGGAAAACAAAGCAATTTTAGATATGGCAAATATACGCTTGTGCTGGACAATTACGATATCGAGGTCATGCCTGGGGGCACAATTAAAGCCGCAGGAAGTTCAGATGAAGATATTATAAAGTTTAACAAAGAGGGCAAAAAGGTCATATTGCAGGCTTTGCGGATAAAAGACAGGGCACTTCATCCTTTGATTCATTTTGACGGTTTGAAAGAAGGCAGATATTCTTTGAAGCAATCTGGGGATCCGGATAAAGAAATGAAAGGACATATGATTATAGAAGGAGGGGTTTTGAGCGATTTTAAAGCCTATAACCATATTTTGGCTTTTCTCAATACCGTTCCTGCCTTGGCGACACTAAACAGTCCAGGATTCTCAAAAAAAGGTTTTCTGATTAAAGAGGGTATCATAGAGTATCGCGTCATGGGCGATACTATTATTTTTGATTCTGTTTTGATTCAAGGCAAATCCGCAACGATAGCAGGCAAAGGGACAATCAATATGAAGGAAAAAATAATCCAGATAGATCTTGCGATTCAAACCGCAAGAGAATTGGGGAAGTTTCTTGGCAATATTCCTCTGGTGGGGTACATTATGCTGGGGGAAGACAAGAGTATGACGGTAGGCTTGAAAATATCCGGAGCTCTTGACAAGCCAAAAATCCGAACTACCGCGGCAGAAGATATTCTTCTGATGCCGATACAATTTCTTAAGCGTGTGATCAAAACGCCCGAGGCGATGATCGGAGAATAGATTTATTCGTTTTTTAAGACCGTAAGAGGATCTGTTTGTGAAGCTTTTTTTGCAGGATAAAGCGAAGAAAGCAAGATAATAACAGCCGTACCCAGTAAAATAAATCCAAAGTCGCTTAAGGCCAAATCTACAGGAAGCCTGCTTGTGCCGTATACATCTTCAGGCATAGCGATAATGTCAAAAGTAGTAAGGATCCAGATGCCCAATCCGCCCAGAAGCGCTCCTGCGATGATTCCGGCGGTGCCGATAATCACTCCCAGTCTGAAAAAGATGGAACGTATCTCTTGTTTGGTGGCACCCAGCGTACGCATGAGGGCAATTTCGCTGCGTCGGCTCATTACGGTCATTAAAAGAGAAGAGATGATGTTTAAGGAAGCAACAAGGATAATCAGAAGCAAAACAAGAAAAAGTGCTTTTTTCTCCATTGCCATAGCTGTAAAAAAGTTACCGTTTTGTTCCCACCATCCTTCGATAATCACATTGCCCGGCAAGGCTTTTTTAATGCTTTCTATCTCTTTAAGCGGATTTTCCGTAAAGAGGTGCAAGCCGTCATAAAATCCCTTTTCTCTATCAAGCAATACTTCAAAAGCTTCCAGTGTAGTATATATGATGGCCTTGTCATAGGCTTTGAGTCCAGAATCAAAAATACCATCGACTTCAAAACGCTTCTGTAATGGCATGGTACCAAAACCGACGGCTTGCTGTTCGGAAAAATAGAGAGTAACCTTTTCGCCTTTGGGTGCATTCATCTCAAAGGAAAGTGCATCTCCCAACACTGCTCTAAAGGGACTTTTTCCTTCCCCTTTTGCTTGGGCAAAAATCGGATTAAGGCCGCTCTCTTGATGAAAGTCTACCCCGTAAAGAAGGCTGCCTTGCACAGCCCCTTCATTTTTTGTAATAACCTGTGTGGTATAGTAGGGGCTGAATTTGAGATGAGGAAATTTTTGTTTGAGTGTCTGTATCAATGTATCGTCGACACTTTTTTCTTCCAGCGGAAGTATCGTAAGGGGGTAGTTCATCACAAAAAGACGTTTGGTAAATTCTTTTTGCGTGCCATTCATGATGCCCATCGCGATCATTAGGACCATGACACCCGCGGCAATACCTAAAAAAGCAAGCAAAGCAGAGATGAAAATAAAAGGGTTCTCCTTATCATATTTAAGATAATGCCTGATGATACGACGGACAAACAGCCCGTTGAATGCACTGCCCATTATGCTAAAAGTCCTTTTTTGGGTCCGCTTTGCCCGCAGCAGTTTTTGTATTTCTTTCCTGAACCGCAAGGACAGGGGTCATTTCTTTTGGGTTTTTTGGTTTCCAAAGCAGATGCCAGGCTCAGACCCTCGGTAATGGCACCTTCTTCATAAGATTGGTTAAAGGCTGCATCGGCAATATCGTTTTCGAGCTCTTCTTTAATGCTCTCTATGGCTTCTTGTTCCTCCTGGAAGGATTTGAAATCAAATTGAACCAGCTGAAGCACCTTTACGGCCTCATATTTTATACGCTGTATCAGATCCGTAAAAAGCTTGAAGCTGTCTTGTTTGTATTCTGTGAGCGGATCTTTTTGGTTGTATCCTCTCAATCCTATACCTGTTTTAAGCACATCCATTTCATAAAGATGGTCTCTCCATTGCGGATCAAGTACCTGAAGATAAAGGATACGCTCAACTTCCTGTCTTTGCTGCGGATTGATTTTGGACATTTTGGCTTCATAGAGATCGGTCATCTTTTCATAGACAATCTGTGCAATTTCGTGAGCTGATTTTTCATGCAGCATTTTCATGGGAACATCCATAAGGACTTCTTCTTTGAGAAGCAAAATAAGTTTTTCCAAATTATAATCTTCTTTAGGCATTCCTTCGAAAATCTCGCATTCAGCCAAAAGATGATCAATAAATTCAACTCTATTTTCTGTAATTTTTCCGGCGATATTGAAATTTGGATCCAAAAGTTGGTTTCTGAAGGTATAGATCGCTTTTCTTTGGTGGTTGGCGACATCATCGTACTCAAGAATATGTTTTCGTGATTCGTAGTGCATGTTTTCCACTTTTTTCTGTGCTTTCTCTACGCTTTTTGTCACGATTTTTGAATCGATATACTCCCCTTCTTCTACGCCGAGTCTGTTCATAATATTTCTGATTTTTTCACCGCCGAAAATACGCAGCAGATTGTCATCGAGGCTGAGATAGAATTGGCTTTCTCCCGGATCACCCTGGCGCCCGGAACGGCCTCTGAGCTGATTGTCTATACGGCGGCTTTCGTGACGTTCCGTACCGAGAATAAGCAGACCGCCCAAACTTCTTACTTCATCGTCTATTTTGATGTCAACGCCGCGGCCGGCCATATTTGTAGCTACGGTTATGGCACCTTTTTGTCCTGCGTTTATAATGATTTGCGCTTCTTGTTCGTGATTTTTGGCATTAAGAACATTGTGAGGAATCTTTTCTTTTTTGAGCCTTTCATGAATCATTTCTGATTTTTCGATGGATGCTGTTCCTATGAGAACAGGCTGTCCTTTGGTATGCACTTCTTTAATTCTTTTGACTACCGCATCGAGTTTTTCTCGTTCTGAGTTATAGATAAGGTCATTTTTGTCTATTCTGGCAATAGGCACATTGGTGGGGATGCTGATGACGTCAAGATTGTAAATCTGGGCAAACTCAGTTGCCTCTGTTTGAGCCGTACCTGTCATGCCGGCGAGCTTTTCATAGAGCCTGAAATAGTTTTGATAGGTAATTTCTGCTAGAGTTTGAGACTCTTCTTGTATCTGTACTCCCTCTTTGGCTTCGAGCGCCTGGTGCAATCCTTCGCTGTATCTGCGTCCTTCGCTGAGTCTTCCCGTGAATTCATCAACAATGATGATCTCATTGTTTTTCACTACATAATCAACATCTTTTGCAAAAATATAATGTGCTTTGAGTGCCTGATCGAGATAGTGTGAAAGTGCTGCATTTTCCAAATTGTAAAGGTTTTCTACTTCAAAAAGCTCTTGGGCTTTTTCGAGCCCCTGTTCGGTCATGATGATAACCCTGTTTTTTTCATCAACGATAAAATCTCCCGTTGTTTCTTCGGGTTCGCCGGGTTTGGTTTCTTTTTTTTCACCTCTTATCATCTGTCTGGCAATAGCATCTGCCCTAGCGTAGTGATTTTGGTCTCTATGCGTGGGGCCTGAGATGATAAGCGGCGTACGCGCCTCGTCTATAAGGATAGAATCCACTTCATCCACAATGGCAAAATGATGTTCTCTTTGTACTTTTTCTTCCACGCGCACTTTCATGTTGTCGCGCAGATAATCAAAACCGTATTCGTTGTTGGTCCCATACACAATATCCGCACTGTATTGTGCTTTTCTGCTTCGCTCATCGTGCACATCGGAAGTAATGCAGCCTACAGAATACCCTAAAAATCTATAGAGCATACCCATCTGTTCGGAGTCTCTGCGTGCAAGGTAGTCATTGACCGTAACGACATGCACGCCTTTGCCGCTCATCGCATTGAGTATAACAGCAAGGGTGGCAACCAGGGTTTTGCCTTCCCCTGTTTTCATCTCGGCAATATTGCCATCATGCAGCACCATGCCTCCGACCATCTGGACATCAAAATGCCTCATTCCCAAAATACGCTTAGATGCTTCGCGGGTAATCGCAAAAGAATCATAGAGCGCTTCATTCAAATTTGCTTTACCGCTTTGTACTTCTTGCCTGAGCGCTGCAAAAGCAGATTGCAGCGCTTCGTCGCTGAGCGCTTCATATTTGCTTTCAAGCGCATTGATTGATTTCACTTTTTTGAGATAGTTTTTGACGATCTTTTCATTTTGTGTGCCAAATAGTTTAAGTACGGTTTTTATCATGATTGCGTATGCCTATGTTGTAAAATTCGAATAATTTTATCCAAAAAAAATGTAAAGACGGTTAAACCTTGCGTAAATTGCTTTTTTGAGTATATTTTCGGTAGAGATATTTTTCTCTCTTTCTTCCACGATTTTACGACAAAATACCAACATGTTAGCCCAAAACAAGTCGATTTTGGGTATATTTTGATGAACAAAAGGAAACAGATGAAATTAGTATTATTAACATTTATAATGGGTAGCATGTTATTTGCTCAAATACAGGTGCCCGAAAATTTTCAAGCAGATTTTATACAAACGATTACCAATCCAAAGAAAAAAGTGATCACCTACGGCGGAAAGGTATATTTTTCGAACAAGAATCGGCTCAAGTGGGAGTATCTTTCTCCTACCAAAAAAGAGGTTTGCAGCGATGGTGTGGAAGTTTTAGTGGTTGACCATGATCTCGAGCAGGTTTCAAATTATCTTATCAATAAAGGATTTGATCTTGCGGAAGTTTTAAAAAACGCAACTCCGTATAAAGAGAAAAAAAGCGTGTTTATTGCCAAGTACGAAAACAAAGAATATACACTACAGGTAGACGCCAAAGGACAGCTTGCGCGCGTGGCTTATTATGATGAGTTGGACAATACGGTGCTTATTGTTTTCAAGCGGATGAAATACGGCAAAGGAGATTTGCCTCTTAAAGATATCAGATGTGATTATCCTAGAGATTATGATCTTATAGAGGGTTAAGATGCAAAATTGGATTGAAAAACTTCAGCATGATTCTACGTTTTTACTCATCGTGAGTATCGCTTTGGTGGTTTTGCTTATTATTGTATTGATCGTAGTGATCTATTCAAGCAAAAGTAAAACATTGGCTCAAAAGGTAGCCGAACTTCAAGAAAGTCATTTGGAGAAAGAGAGAAAAATAGAGAAACTCGAACAGGAACTGACGGCACTTAATATCAAGAATGCAAGCAACGAGCAGGAGCTGCAGCAATTTGCGGAAACAAAAGGAATATTGGGATCCAAAGAAGAGCTGCTTGCGAGCATTCAGGCAAGATACAATGAGCTCGAAAAGCTGCAAAGCCAGACAAAAACAAAACTTGAAAATATAGAAATGCTCTATGAAAAGCTTTCTGTTGACCATAAAGTGCTGCAAGAACGCAACGAAATTCTGCTTGAAGACAACAACAAGCACCGTACAAATAATGCCAGACTGCTTACAAAACTGGAATCTGATGCGAGGCATACGGCAGCAAAACTCGAGATGATGCAGTCAAACAAAGAGCAGCTAAAAGAAGAGTTTGAAGTATTGGCCAGAAAAGTGTTTGAGGGCAATTCGCAAAAATTTGCAGAGTTCTCCAAACAAAATCTCGACAGCATGATCAAGCCGCTTCAAACCCAGATCGCGGAGTTTAAAAAACAGGTGGCACAAACTTATGATACGGAGAGTCAAGACAGGGCAGTCCTCAAAAATGAGATTAACTCCCTCAAGGAGCTTAATCAAAAAATAAGTCAGGACGCCATCAATCTTACCAATGCGCTTAAAGGCAAAAACAAACAGCAGGGGGTATGGGGCGAAATGGTGCTTGAGCATGTGCTCGAAGCCTCCGGTCTTCGCAAAGGTTTTGAATTTGAAAGAGAAGTAAACCTGCGTACGGAAGAGGGTGAAATCTTAAGGCCCGATGTGATCGTGCATCTTCCCGACAAAAGGGATGTCATTATTGACGCGAAAACCTCACTGGTCGCCTACGAGCGCTACATCAATGCCCATGAGGACGAAAAGCCCTACCATTTGACAATACATTTGGATTCCATCAGGTCTCATATCGACGGACTTTCGCAAAAAAACTATGAACGTCTCAAGGAAATCAATACCTTGGATTTTATTTTTATGTTTATGCCTATTGAGGGTGCTTTGGCGATCGCCTTGGAGCATGACAGCAGTATTTATGACAATGCTTTTAAAAAGAAAATACTTCTGGTGGGACCGACAACGCTATTGGTAGCCATGCGCGCGGTAGAAAACATATGGAAGTACGAACGTCAAAATCAAAATGTCAAAGAGATCGCCAGACGCGCGGGAGCCATGTATGATAAATTTGTCGGATTTTCTGAAGATCTTATCAAGATATCCAAGCAGATAGACAGCATTCAAAACAGTTTTCACGCGGCCAAAAATAAACTAAGCGACGGAAGAGGCAATCTGGTAAGACAAGTACAGCAGCTTAAAGAGCTTGGCGTACAGACAAGTAAAGAAATTCCTGTGGAATTAAAAGAGAGAAATCAATGAGTTTACAAAAAGCAGCCTATGCATTAAACTTGCCTGAATATACAGTAAAGCATTCCAAAGTCTTTAAGGGCAGCGGCAAAATGGAAAGCAAATTTTATGAGGAAGAGGCTTTAAAGCTTCAGTATGAACTTGTCAAACTCCAAAAGTGGGTTATTGAACAAAATAAACGTCTGCTTGTAATCGTTGAGGGCTTGGACGGTGCCGGAAAAAGTTCAACTATCAAAGAGTTCAGCCGGTTTCTTAATCCCCGAGAAGCACGGATAGTAGCGCTCCCAAAGCCTAATTCAAAAGAAATAGGACAGTGGTATTTTCAGCGATACTTCAAGCAGCTTCCCAATGAGGGAGAAATTGTTTTTTTTGACAGGAGCTGGTACAACCGTGCAGGCATTGAGCATATCTTTGGTTTTTGTACCCCTCAGCAGCATCAGCACTTCTACAGCCAAGTTAACGGGGTTGAAGAGATGCTGGTAGATGACGGCATTTTATTTTTCAAATTTTATCTTACCATCTCGCGTGATACTCAGGCAAACCGTCTCAAAGACAGAGAAAAGGATCCGCTGAAAAACTGGAAAATAACCCCGCTGGACTATAAATCATACGAAGCGTATGACGATTATATTGTACTGAGAGACAAGATGTTCACCAAAACAGGCACACTTTATGCCCCTTGGTGCGAACTGGATGCGAACGACAAAAAAAGAGCCAAGCTTAATGCGGTAAGGTATCTGCTTTGCAACATCGAATATGAAGGCAAAGATAAGAGTGTGTGTGTAGGTGTAGATGAAAAAATTGTCACCTTGCACAACAAAGGCCGGCTTGAAGAAAACCAAACGGTCTGATTGTCTTTTTCGGGCAACGCGCAGCATTGTAAATCATAGAGCATACACCCAAATGCTTTTTTGAGTAGTTTCAGTACATTATGCTAAAATTGCATAAATTAATAGAATCAAAGAAGGAGAGGATGTGTTAAGTACAGTCAACCTCACACAGCGTTACGGAAAGCGAGTGCTTTTTGATAAAATAAATATCACGTTAGATGCGGGAAAAAGATACGGCCTTATCGGTGCGAATGGCGCAGGAAAATCGACTTTTATTAAAATTCTCTCGGGAGAGATTGAGCCAAGCGAAGGAGAAGTGCAGCTTCAGCCCGGACTCAAATTGGGCGTATTGAGCCAAAACCAGTATGCTTTTGAAAATTTTACCCTCAAAGATGCTGTGCTTTATGGCAACAAAAAGCTTTTCGATGCACAAAAAGAGAAAGAACGACTTTATATGGAAGGTGATTTTGAAAGCGATGAGGTCAACAACCGCCTGGCTGAGCTTGAAATGATTTGCGCCGATGAAGACCCCACCTATGAGAGTGAAGTCAAAATAGAGAAACTTCTTGAGTCTCTGGGCTTTCCGGCAAACCAGCATGAACAGCTGATGAGTTCACTTACGGGGGGCGATAAATTTAAGATTTTGCTTGCACAGGTTCTTTTTTTGAAGCCTGATGTACTGCTGCTTGATGAGCCCACCAACAACCTCGATATGGAGACTATCGCATGGCTTGAAAATGAACTGAAACGTCATGAGGGAACCATGGTGGTTATCTCCCATGACAGACATTTTCTTAACGGCGTAGTAACGCATATCCTTGATCTTGATTTTCAAAACATCCGTGAATTTACAGGCAATTATGATGACTGGTATATCGCAGCAAATCTTTTGTCAAAACAAGCCGAGACAGACAGAAGCAAAGCACTCAAAGAGAAAGATGAGCTTGAAAAATTTATTGCAAGATTTTCTGCCAATGCCTCTAAAGCAAAACAGGCAACAAGCCGGCAAAAACAGTTGGATAAACTTGACATCAGTGAGATAAAACTCTCAAGCAGAAGAGATCCGTCCATTATGTTCAAGCCTCATCGCGAGATAGGAAACGAAGTGCTTGAGGTGAAAGATCTTTGCAAAAGCTACGGTGAAGAAAAAGTGTTGGAAAATATCTCGTTTACGCTCAAGCGCGGGGACAAAGTGGCGCTTATCGGCTCCAATGGCGCGGGCAAAACTACCTTGCTTGAGATTCTTATGGAGAAAATTAAACCAGACAGCGGAAAATTTACATGGGGACAGACGATCACGACAAGTTATTTTCCTCAAAATACGACGGATATTGTTGCAGGAGACGAAGAGCTTCCGCAGTGGCTGCAGTCTCATGACCCCAAATGGCATATCGATGATCTTCGCAAGTGTTTGGGGCGTATGCTTTTCACCGGAGAAGAACAGAAGAAAAAAGTGGGAAGCTGTTCCGGAGGGGAGAAGCACCGTATCATGCTCAGCAAGATGATGATGGACAGCGCCAATTTTCTTGTGCTTGACGAGCCCAACAACCATCTTGATCTCGAAGCAATCGTGGCATTAGGGGAAGCGCTGCACAACTATCAGGGGAACGTGATCTGTGTTTCTCATGACAGGGAACTTATCGATGCTTTTGCCAACAGAATTATCAAGCTGTGTGAAGACGGCAGCATGATTGATTTTGAAGGGGATTATGAAACTTTTGTGGAATCCTTCGGCAACCACTGTTAGTCCTTTGATAAATCAAAGAACAAAAAGAAGATAATCTCTCCTGCATTGCCGCAGGAGGGCGGAGAAAAATTTATTCGATATTGGTATAGACTGTTTGGACATCCTCATCATCTTCTAATTTGTCGATGAGTGATTCTACTTCTGCAAGCTGTTTATCATTCAGTTCAATAGGGGTGTTGGCGATACGCTGAATTTCTGCTTTAGTGATTTCGATGCCTCTTTCTTCAAGCGCTTTGGTCAACTCCCCAAACGCAGTAAATGCACCGTAAATTCTCACAATTTCTTTGTCGCTTCCATTTTCTTGGGGCTCTTTGTCTTCCTCTATCTCTTCGAGGCCAAAATCTATGAGGTCAAGTTCAAGCTCTTCAATATCCATACCTTCTTTTTTGTCAAAGACAAAGACTGATTTGCGCGTAAACATAAAATCCAAAGAGCCGCTTGTGAGCATTTCTCCTTTGTTTCTGTTAAGTATCGCTTTTACATTGGCAACGGTTCTTGTATGGTTGTCCGTGGCGCATTCAATAAAAAGCTGCACGCCATGAGGAGCTTTTGCTTCATAGCTTATCTCTTTGATGTCAGCCGCATCTTTGCCTGATGCTCTTTTGATGGCTGCTTCGATATTGTCTTTTGGCATATTTTGCGCTTTGGCATTGAGGATAGCGGTACGAAGCTTGGGGTTCATATCCGGGTCCGGCCCGCCGTCTTTGGCGGCCATAGTGATTAGTTTCCCTAATTTGGGGAAAACTTTAGACATCGTTCCCCATCGTTTTAGTTTCGCTGCTTTTCGGTATTCAAACGCTCTACCCATCTTATCTGTCCTTGCTGTGTATAGTTTGACGGCATTATACCCCGCTTTGACTTAAGCTTTTTCGAAGCGGCTCTGCCGCATCGGCGAGAGAGCAAAAGAGTTACAATAAAGCCGACTCCCCGAACAAGACAGTTATTGGATCTTGTATCGGTTGTTCCGAACTTGATTCATACTCTGGTTTATGATCTTTATTATTCATTGAAAACAGCAAACAGCCGTTGAGGCACTGCAAGATTGGCTATAATGTTGTAAAAAACAATAGTTTTTTCAAAAATGAAAACTAAAAAAATAAACAAAGGAAAAGAATGACCTTGAAGGAACTGCAAGAGAGTATCGCAAAAGAGGCAGGAGTGCTGCTTTATTTTTCAGGTGAGCACTGTAGCGTATGCCATGCGCTTAAACCGAAGATAAAAGAGATGGCTGATGTGCATTTTCCGCTGCTTAAACAAATCTATCTTGATGCCCATGAAAATCTTGAGATTTCTGCACATTTTCAAGTCTTTTCGATACCGACAATGATTGTTTTCATGGATGGAAGGGAATTTGCCAGAGAGGGAAGAGCGGTAAGCCTTTATGAGCTTACCCGGAAGCTGCAGAGGCCTTATGCGATGATGACAGAATAAAAAGAAAACACAGACATCTGCGTGTGTAATGTGTTTATATGCTTACTTTTTTGTAACGACAGAGATATTTTCAAACCCTTTTGTTTTGAGGATATCGATGATGTCTACAAATTTCTGAAATTGCGTCTCTTTGTCTGTATGCAGAGAGATAAGGTCTTTTTTGGGGTCCAGTTTGAGAAGCTTCTCTTTGACTGTTTCAAATTCAAGCATCTCTTTTTCGTAAAAATACTCCCCTTCCTTATTGATGGCGATATGAATGCTTTTTCTCTCTTCGTTTACTTCGGAACTGGCTGTGGGCAAATCGACTTTAATCGTTTGGTTAACAACAAAAGTAGCCGTAGCCAATACGATTACCAGCAATACAAGCACGATGTCGATAAACGGAACGACATTCATTTTGTCAAAGCGTTCACGTCTCATGCGCGTGTATTGCCTTCTTGTTCTTGGCGTATCTCCCATCGTGCCAAAATAGTATCTGTTTTGGCAAGCAGTGCATTGTAGATGACTGTGGCAGGAATAGCAACAAAGAGTCCTGCCGCAGTTGCTTTAAGCGCCAAGGCAAGGTGTTTCATAATCTCGCCCGGATTGATCGTGTCTTGCTGCTCTCCTACGATATAAAAAGTAAGGATAATCGCCAAAACCGTGCCCAAGAGGCCGATATAAGGTGCATTGGAACCTATGGAAGCGATGGTAGCCAAATGTTTGGAGAGATCAAGCTCCAAAGCCGTTTTGTTGCGATAACCGGAGAGCTTGATAGATCTGTAGAAGAGTATTCTTTCGATGGCAAAAGCAAAGGTAAAAAAGCTAAGCAAACCGAGTAACCCGATTATCCCGTAATCAATAATATTTTTTATCTCTTCAATGGGCATATTTTGTCCTGTTTTTTAAATAGAAATGCCATTATAGATGAAGTATGTTAAAAATGTGTTAAATCCTCATTTGAAGCCCCAAGTAACGTCATAAAGCCTTCTTTTAAGTAGTTTTGTTCCAACTCTAAGCTATAATAATCCAATTTTTTGTAAAGTATAAGGAAGCCTAATGAGTGATTTGTTTGAAGATCAAAACAATATTGAAGAGGTGCTGATAGAAGACAGCATCAAATCAAGCTATCTTGACTATTCGATGAGTGTGATCATCGGTAGAGCATTGCCTGATGCCAGAGACGGGCTTAAACCCGTACACCGCAGAATACTCTATGCGATGAATGAGCTCAATCTTTCTCACAGAAATCCCTATAAAAAATCCGCGCGTATCGTCGGGGATGTGATCGGTAAGTATCACCCGCACGGAGATACGGCAGTGTATGATGCGCTTGTGCGTATGGCTCAGGATTTTTCGATGCAGGCACCGCTGATAGACGGGCAAGGTAACTTTGGATCTGTTGATGGGGACAGCGCTGCTGCGATGAGGTATACCGAAGCGCGCATGACAAAAATCGCCGAAGATCTTTTGAATGATCTTGAAAAAGACACAGTCGATTTTGTGCCTAACTATGATGACTCCATGAGCGAACCCGATGTGCTGCCTTCGCGTGTACCGAACCTTCTTCTGAATGGAAGTTCCGGTATCGCAGTAGGTATGGCTACCAACATTCCACCGCACCGTCTGGATGAACTTATTGAGGCGCTGGTCTTGCGTATTGATGATCCTCAGACCACCGTGGAAGATATGATGGGCAAGGTGCAGGGGCCTGATTTTCCTACCGGAGGTATCATTTTTGGGCGAAAAGGGATTACGGATGCCTACACAACAGGACGCGGACGTATCAAAGTGCGTGCCAAGACACACATAGAAGAGAAGGGAAACCGAGAGATTATTGTGATCGATGAGCTTCCTTATCAGGTGAACAAGGCAAGATTGATTGAAAACATCGCCCAATTGGTCCGCGAGAAATATATCGAAGGCATTTCTGAAATTAGAGATGAATCTGATCGGGAGGGTATCCGTGTCGTGATGGAACTCAAGCGTGATGCAATGAGCGAGATCGTTCTCAATAATCTTTTGAAAAGCACACAGATGCAGGTAACCTTTGGCATCATCATGCTTGCTATCACGAACAAAGAACCAAAAGTTTTTAATCTTCTTGAACTTTTTGATCTCTTTTTGAAGCATAGAAAAACAGTTGTCATCCGAAGAACTATCTTTGATCTTGAAAAAGCAAGAGCCAGAGCGCATATTTTAGAAGGTCTCAAAATCGCTGTAGATAACATCGATGAGGTGATCAAGATCATTCGTGCAAGCAATGACGATACTGAAGCCAAAGAGAATCTGATGGGGCGTTTCGAACTTTCGGAAATTCAAGCCAAAGCAATTTTGGAGATGAGACTAAGACGTTTAACAGGCCTTGAGATCGAAAAGATCGAAAATGAACTTGCTGAACTCAGAAGGCTTATCGAAGAACTTGAAAGTATTCTCAAAAGCGAAGAGAAGATCAATCAGATCATCAAAGCAGAACTTATAGAAATCAAAGAAAAATACACTACAGCGCGCCGTACGGAGATCATTGATGACTATGATGACATAGATATCGAAGATTTGATTCCCGATGAGCCGATGGTGGTGACGATTACACACCGCGGGTACATCAAGCGTGTACCGGTCAAATCGTATGAAAAGCAGCACCGCGGAGGAAAAGGCAAGATCGCTGTGACTACCCATGATGACGACTTTATCGAGCGCTTCTTTATTTCCACAACCCACGATACGCTGATGTTTGTCACCGACAGAGGCCAGCTCTATTGGCTTAAAGTATACCGCATCCCTGAGGGAAGCCGTACAGCCAAAGGAAAAGCAGTAGTCAACCTTATCAATCTTGAACAAGACGAAAAAATCATGGCGATCATTCCGACGACGGATTTTGATGCGGATAAAGGTTTGGTATTCTTTACGAAAAACGGTATTGTCAAGAGAACAAACCTTTCAGAGTATTCAAACATCAGAAGCAACGGCGTCAGGGCGATCAATCTTGACGAGGATGATGAGCTTGTGGAAGCCAAGATTGTCAAGCCTGATACCAAATGGCTTTTTGTTGCTACGAAAAAAGGTCTTTGTATACGTTTCAAAGTAGAAGAAGCACGAGAGATCGGCAGGGTAGCAAGAGGAGTCACGGCGATCAAGTTTAAGATCGCAGGGGATTATGTGTGCGGAGCGACAACGATTGAAAACGAAGAAGATGAATTGCTCATGATTAGTGAAAAAGGCCTTGGAAAACGTACGACAGCCAGCGAATACCGTGAGCAGAACAGGGCAGGCAAAGGAGTTATCTCTATGAAGCTGACGCCTAAAACAGGCGATGTGATTGGTGTGGTGTTTGTAGAGGAAGACAAAGATTTGATGTGTCTGACCAGTATTGGAAAAATGATCCGTATAGACATGGAAACAATCCGTAAAGCCGGAAGAAATACCTCAGGCGTCAAGATCGTCAATGTGGAAAAAGAAGACAAGGTTGTAAGTATCGCCAAGTGCTCCAAAGAAGAAGAGCCCGGCGACGATGAAAATGAAGAAAATACAAATAATACACTAGGATTATAAGAATGAAAAAATATAATGTTGCTGTTGTAGGTGCCTCCGGTGCGGTGGGTGAAGAAATTTTTAGAGTGCTGGAAGAGACAAAGTTTCCTATCAACGATATTTTGCCGCTTGCAAGCGCAAGAAGTGCAGGGGAGGAGATAGAGTGCCAGGGAGAAGTTTACCGCATTGAAGAGCTGACGCCTGAAGTGTTTGAGGGAAGAGATATCGATATTGCTTTTTTCTCGGCAGGCGGGAGCATCTCCGCAAAATACGCACAATATGCCGTTGAAGCAGGGGCAGTCGTCATTGACAACACTTCACATTTTAGAATGGATCCAAAAATACCATTGGTGGTGCCTGAGGTAAACCCTGAAGATATCAAGCTCTGGGAAGAGAAGGGAATCATCGCCAACCCTAACTGCTCTACTATTCAGATGGTGCACCTTCTTAAACCGCTTCATGACCTTTACGGCATTAAAAGAGTGGATGTGAGTACTTACCAGGCAGTAAGCGGAGCGGGAAAAAAAGGAATGGAGGAACTGGTCATGCAGATGCAGGCTTTTTTCAATTTCTCTTTAGATCAAGCCAAAGTGGAAGCGTTTGCACATAGAATCGCGCTCAATGTCATTCCTCAAATTGATGTGGCCCAACCCAACGGTTACACCAAAGAAGAGATGAAAATGGTGAACGAAACAAATAAAATCATGCATTCAAACATCGCTGTTTCTGCAACATGCGTACGCGTGCCGGTACTCAGAAGCCATAGCGAGTCCATCACAATTACTTTTGAAGAGAATGTGGATGTAGATGTACAAAAAGCCAGAGAGGCTTTGGCGGCTTTTGAAAACGTTGTTGTTGTCGACAACCTTGAAAAAGGCGAATACCCTATGCCTACTATAGCAACCGATACCGATGAAACCTATGTGGGGCGCATCAGAAAAGATCTTTTTGCAAAAAATATGCTGCATCTTTGGGGCGTGGCTGATCAGGTGCGTGTAGGAGCAGCAACCAATGCCGTGAGGATCGCGCAAAAATGGATTAAGTTGGAGCATGAATGAAATTGATTGAGCGTTTTTTTGAAAATATTCTTTGGAATTCGCGGTTTTTTGTGTTGCTGGCCGTGATTTTCAGTATGCTGGGCGGCATATCGCTCTTTATCGTTGCCAGTATGGATATCTGGGGCGTAGTAACCAACGTAGCCAACGTCTATATCAACCATCTGCATCCTGAGGATTTTCATGAAGAGGTCGTAGGCGGATTGATCGGTGCGATCGATTTGTACCTGATGGCGATCGTCATGTTTATCTTCGGTTTCGGGTTGTATGAACTGTTTATTTCCGATATCGATATCGCCAAACAAAGCGCTTCATCAAGAATTCTTGAAATTCATTCGCTTGATGAACTTAAAGACAAATTGGCAAAAGTAATCGTGATGGTGCTTATCGTCAGTTTTTTTCAGAGAGTACTGCATACAGACTATAACGGCGCCTTGGAGATGCTCTATTTTTCCATCTCCATTTTGGGTCTGTCGGTAGGACTATATTTTTTACATAAAGGCGGTAATCATTAATGGGTAAAATATTTGTAGATGCCTGTTTGGGTAAAGAAACACCTTATACTCCGGTTTGGATGATGCGGCAGGCAGGCCGTTACCTTCCGGAATACAGAGAGGTCAGATCACAAGCAGGAAATTTTTTAAATTTGTGCCATGATCCAAAAAGAGCGTGCGAAGTGACGTTGCAGCCCGTAGATATTCTGGATGTCGATGCGGCGATTTTATTTTCAGACATTCTTGTTGTTCCTAACGAAATGGGAATGAAACTTGATTTTGTTACGGGAGAGGGGCCTGTTTTTGAAAGCCCTATCAAAACCCAAGAAGATCTTGATGCGCTCATCGGCGGCAATGAAGCAGCAGACAAGCTGACGTATGTGTATGAAACGATCAAACTGATTAAAGAACAGCTCGCAGAAGATAAGGCACTCATAGGATTTACCGGTGCCCCTTGGACATTGGCGACTTACATGATAGAAGGACAGGGGACAAAGACATACAATATTTGCAAAAAAATGATGTATTCAGATCCTGAACTTTTACACCGCATTTTAGCCAAAGTTACCGAAGTGGTGAAATTTTATATGGAAAAACAGATACAAGCAGGCATTGATGTCGTTCAGATTTTCGACAGCTGGGCAGCAGCGATCGAGCCGGCTAAATATGATGAATTTTCATGGCAATATATGGTGCAGATCGCTGACTATCTCAAAGCAAAATACCCCCATATCCCTATCATTATGTTCCCTAAAGGGGTGCCTGCCTTTTTAGACAATGTGTACGGAAATTTTGATGTGTTTGGGGTGGACTGGTCTACGCCTATGGCGCTTGCCAAAGAAAAATTGGGTAAAAAATATGTCCTTCAGGGCAATATGGAACCGTGCCGCCTTTACTCACAAGAAGCGACGAAAGAGTGCGTAGAGGCTTTGGCGGACACGATGAAAGAGGGAAGGCACATTTTTAATCTCGGTCACGGTATCTTGCCTGATGTGCCCGTAGAGAATGCAAAATATTTTGTAAACCTCTGCCAAGAGACATCCAGAAGGAAATAAGCCAATTCGGCGCGCAAGCACCGCATTGGTAAATCGCGCTTGATATTGCGTGATTTTTTACATTTTATCTTGAAAACTCTTGACTTTTAAAAAGTTTTTTATTATAATCACACCCACGAAACAAGCACCTTAGCTTTTTCTTAACCATTCCGGATTAGCTCAGCGGTAGAGTAGATGACTGTTAATCATTTGGTCACTGGTTCGAATCCAGTATCCGGAGCCACTGCACTTTAAATACAATTCAACAGATTTCAGCACCCTATAATAAATCAACCAAGCATAACAAATTACTTCCTCTTTTTTTTGATGTGATAGTTTTGGGAAGCCGGGAATGTGCCGGCCTCTTTATGCGGTAGAAAATTATCTATTTTTCATCCTCAAGATAACCGATCCCTGCACCTACTGCAGAACCAACGACGGCGCCTGTGACCATATTGTGGCCGGTTACACCAGAAACAACCGCTCCGGTTCCTGCCCCTATAAGCGCACCTTTTTTTGTATTGGGGCCAACCTGCGCGCATCCGCTTATCACTAGTGCGGCACCTCCGAGGACTAGCATCTGTCTGATATTTAGCTTTTTCATGGCTGCACTCCTTTTATTGGTTTGAATGATTTTATTGTATCATAAATAATTGTGATTTTTATCAATTTTAAAAATGAAATTATTAATGCACGATCGCGGTTTGTTGATTGGAATGAAATCCGCATTTTTGTATAGGTGCAAAGTAGGAATTAGCAAGAGTCGGATACAATATCCGACAAATGATATTCAAGAAAGGGAAGCGAAACAACCATGATCAGTCAATCCATATTTAGAGAGTATGATATCCGCGGAATTTTTGAAAAAGAACTCAACGAAGAGAGTGTCATGAAGATCGGCTACGTGCTTGCATCCAAGATTAACGGCATCTATGTGGCAGTTGACTATGATGCAAGATCTCACTCTTTGCAACTTTTTGAATGGCTGGCTGCAGGACTCAATGCAGGAGGCAAGCAGATACTATCGACAGGCATTGTCCCGACACCGGTAAACTATTTTACCAACTACCAGGCATGGAACGGCATTACGCCTTCGGCCTCTGTGATGATCACGGGTTCGCACAATCCACCCGAATATAACGGATTTAAGATCACGGTTGATCAGGCACCTTTTTTTGGAGAGGATATCTACCGTTTAGGTAAAGAGGCAGAGAGAATAGCAAGCGTTCCAAGGGTGCCAAGAGAGGTAATAAAGATCGATGCGGTCACGCGCTATATCGACTATATGGTAACACATTTTTCTCATCTGAAGGGAATGAAAGAGCACATTGTTTATGACTGCGGCAATGGAGTAGCAGGCATCGTGCTGCCTGAGATCTTTACGCGGTTAGAGCTGCACAGCAAAGGTATTTTTATCGAACCGGACGGCATGTTTCCGAACCATCATCCCGATCCCTCGGATGAAAAAAATCTCAAAGAAATAAAAGCGCTTTTGGCCAAAGAGGGGGATATTGCTTTTGCCTATGACGGGGATGCGGACAGGATTGCTGTTTTGACGCGCAAATACAACATCAAGGGTGACCAAATGGCACTCCTTTATGCCATGAAGATGGAAAATCCTACCGTCATCGGAGAAGTCAAATGTTCGCAAGTGATGTATGATGAGCTAAAGCGCCGAGGTGCTACGGCTATTATGTATAAAACAGGACATTCCAACCTAAAGGTCAAAATGAAAGAGGCCAATGCCCAGCTTGCATGTGAAGTGAGCGGACATATCTTTTTTAAAGACCGTTATTTTGGGTATGATGATGCGGTTTACGCTACATTGAGGATGCTGGAACTTATTCATGACGGGATCGATATAGACAAAGAGATAGAGGCGCTTCCTAAGGTTTTTTCCACCGAAGAGATCAAGGTGGAGACGACTGAGGAGGAGAAGTTTAAACTGATCGAGGAGATCAAACTCCTGCTTAAAAACCCTCCGGCGGATTTTCCTGCGATTGTCGACATCATTGAAGTGGACGGGGTGCGCATCAATTTTGAAAAAGGGTGGGGCTTGGTCAGGGCCAGCAACACCACGCCGATACTTGTCACGCGCTTTGAGTCTGAAGACGCGCTTCATGCCAAAGAGTATGAGGAAAAAGTAAACGATCTTATAACAGAAGCGAAAAGACTGGTGAAAAGTACCCGATAAGCAAAGAAGGAGTTTTTATGAAAAACAGGCTTTATTTTAAATCTTTGGATATTAAAGTACAGAAAAAAGCGTTTGAATCGATCGTAAAAGAATGCGGAAACATAGGGTACTATGCGCTGCCGGAACAAGATGTTGAGCCGTTGCTGGCTTATGCTCGGATGATCCCTGAGCATATCAAGAACATTGCGGTGATCGGAATCGGGGGAAGCTCGCTGGGAGCAAAAGCCGTCTATGAATTTATCAAACCCAGAAAAACACTTTCAAGAGAACTCTGTTTTTTTGAAAGCACTGATCCCATTAGCATTCATGCGATGCTGGATACGTTGGATCTGGCCCTTACCCATTTTATTGTTATCTCCAAATCGGGCACGACCGTGGAGACATTTGCGATTTACAAGTATCTGCTGACGCTTCAAAGCGATATAAACCATTATACGTTCATTACCGATCCGGGTTCACCTTTGGAGCAGTATGCCAAAGCGGTTCAAGGCAAAGTAGTCTATCTGCCTTGTAATGTAGGCGGCAGGTTTTCAGTTCTTTCGAGCGTGGGGCTGCTTCCTTTGGCGCTGTGCGGGATCGATATCCATTCGCTTTTAGAAGGGGCAAATTTCATACGGGAAAGTTTCTTTGAAAAAGGGTATATTCTTGACGTGCTTCTCAAAAAAGCCGCATTCTATGCCAAAAACCATTCGCAGTACCACATTAACTGCATCTTTGCCTACTCGGAGACATTAACCTATTTTTGCCAATGGTACGTTCAGCTTTGGGGGGAAAGCCTTGGCAAGCGGCAGCTTCATAGTGCCTTCCATGTCGGTTTGACGCCCATTGGCCTCATAGGACCCAAGGATCAGCACTCATTTTTACAGCTTATCACGGAAGGCACCAGAGACAAATCTATCACTTTTATCAAGATAGAGGATTTTGAAGAAGAAAATCTCACCATTCCCGATCTTGTTTTGCCGCATCTGGAAACCCTGAATTGTCTCAACGGCCTTAGTTTTAATGCGCTGATCAATCTTCAGTGCGATTCAACCATCGAGGCGCTGGAAGCACAGGGAGACATCCCTTTGGACTGCATTATGATCTCTAAAGCAGACGAATACCAGATGGGTTCGTTGATCTATTATTATGAACTGCTTGCTTCGCTTGTGGGAAAGCTCATAGATGTCAATGCCTATGATCAGCCCGGCGTAGAAGCCGGAAAGAGTATTTTAAAACAAAAACTGCAATGCAGGCGATAAATCGTGGATCTCATTTAGTTAGGTTTTGTTAAAATACAATTAAAATAAAAAGGATTCCCTTTGATCAAAAAGTGTCTTTTCCCTGCCGCAGGCTATGGTACGCGGTTTTTGCCTGCAACCAAAGCAACTCCCAAGGAGATGCTGCCCATTCTTACAAAGCCTCTTATCCAGTACGGTGTCGAAGAGGCGCTGGAGGCGGGTATTTACACGATGGCGATCGTGACAGGCCGCGGCAAGCGTGCGATTGAAGATCATTTTGATGTCTCTTATGAGCTGGAGCATCAGATCAAAGGGGGTTCGAAAGAACAGCTTCTTGATGAGATCCGGTCTTTGATCTCACGGTGCACTTTTTCTTATACGCGACAAGTGGAGATGAAAGGTTTAGGCCATGCCATCCTCACAGGCGAAACACTCATAGGCAATGAACCTTTTGCCGTACTGCTTGCAGACGATCTGTGTACCGGCGGGCAGGAGGGGGTGCTTGCGCAGATGATAGCCGTATATGAGAAGTACCAGTGTTCAATCGTAGCGATCGAAGAGATTCCATTTGATCAAACCAACAAGTATGGCATCATCGCAGGCACGTTGGTCGACAAAACACAGGACACCTACCGTGTCAGCGATATGGTGGAAAAACCGGATCCGCAGGACGCCCCTTCCAATCTTGCGATCATCGGACGTTATATCCTTACACCCGATATCTTTGATATCCTGCGAAAAACAAAACCCGGCAAGGGCGGAGAGATACAGATCACCGATGCACTTCTTGAGCAGGCCAAGGAGGGCAGGGTTATCGCGTACAAATTTAAGGGACGCAGATTTGACTGCGGGGGAGTCGACGGGTTCGTCGAAGCAACCAACTACTTTTATAAGCTTTCGCAAGGCTGAACCGTATAAAATAAAAAAATGGACACCAATCGGGTATCGGCAAGTTCTTAGCTAAAAGTTTCTTTGGCTATAATAGCCAAATTTTTATATCAGGATTGTAGATGTCTTACAGGATAGCAGTAATCGGACTTGGTTATGTCGGTCTTCCTTTGGCGCATGCCTTTAGCGAAAAATATGAGGTGGTCGGGTTTGATATCGCCCAATGGCGTATCGATGAGCTTAACCGGGGCGTGGACCGTACGCTTGAGCTTAATGAAACACAGGTTAAAGAGGCGCTTGCGCATGGTATGAGGTTTACGGCCGACCTCAATGAGATCGCCAAGTGCAATATCTATATCGTTACGGTGCCGACTCCGATCGACAAGCATAAAAAACCGGACCTTACCCCTTTGTACAAAGCGAGTGAATCGATCGGAAAAGTGCTGAAAAAAGACGATATCGTCATTTATGAATCTACCGTTTACCCCGGATGCACCGAAGAAGAGTGCGTTCCGGTACTCGAAAAATGCAGCGGTTTGAAATTTAACAAAGATTTCTTCTGCGGCTACAGCCCTGAACGGATCAATCCAGGAGATAAAGAGCACACCGTGACCAAAATCAAAAAGGTTACCAGCGGCAGCACCCCGCAGATCGGACAAAAAGTCGATGCGCTTTATGCCAGCATCATCACTGCGGGAACCCATCTTGCCCCGACGATCAAAGTGGCTGAGGCGGCCAAGGTCATCGAAAACTCTCAGCGCGATATCAATATTGCGTTCGTGAATGAACTCGCGGTGATTTTTAACAAACTGGGTATCGATACCGAAGCGGTATTGGAAGCTGCCGGAACCAAATGGAATTTCCTGCCGTTTCGTCCCGGACTCGTCGGAGGGCACTGTATCGGCGTCGATCCTTACTACCTCACCCATAAAGCGCAGGAGATCGGATACAATCCCGAGATTATCCTTGCGGGCCGACGGCTCAATGACAACATGGGGATCTATGTAGCAAACCAGGTGATCAAACTGATGATAAAAAAAGGCCACAGGATCGAAGGATCAAAAGTGCTGGTTTTGGGGATCACGTTTAAAGAAAACTGCCCCGATATCCGCAACAGCCGCGTCATCGATGTGATCCATGAATTGAAGGAGTTCGGCGTTGATGTCGACGTGTATGATCCCTGGGCGGACAAAGCCGAAGTTAAACATGAGTACGGCATCGGTATGGTCGAGTCATTCAAATACAGCAACTATGAGGCAATTATTTTGGCAGTGGCGCACCATCAGTTTAAAACGCTTGATCTGCACAAAACGGACAAGTGCGTACTGTTTGATATCAAATCATTTATTGACAGCAAAAATGTGGACGGAAGACTATAAATGAAGAAATTTGAACAATTGCTGGAACGATTCAAAACTGAGCAGAAAACATGGCTTGTCACCGGCAATGCCGGTTTTATCGGTTCCAATTTGGCGGAGTTTCTGCTCAATCATAACCAAAAAGTCGTAGGGATTGATAATTTCTCAACAGGGTACCAGCACAATATCGATGATGTATTGGCTTCGGTCGGGGCAGATGCAGCCAAAAACTTTACCTTTATCCATGGGGATATCGCCGATTTTGAAACGTGTCAAAAAGCCTGCGAAGGCGTAGATATTGTTTTGCATCAGGCGGCTTTGGGGTCTGTGCCCCGCTCTATCGCCGATCCTCTCACTTCCAACCGTTCCAATATCACAGGCTTTCTGGCTATGCTTACTGCAGCAAAAGATGCAGGCATCAAGCGGTTTGTCTATGCAAGTTCCAGTTCGGTTTACGGAGATTCGGCCGAACTGCCCAAAGTCGAAGAGCGTACGGGAAATCTTCTTTCTCCTTATGCGGCCATGAAGATGGCTAACGAGCTCTACGCAGGGGTATTTGCCCGCACTTACGGGATCGAAACGATAGGGCTGCGCTATTTCAATGTTTTCGGCCGACGCCAGGACCCCAACGGCGCCTATGCAGCCGTCATCCCCAAATGGGTCGGCTCACTGCTCTCAAATGAAGAGGTATGTATCAACGGAGACGGTGAAACCAGCCGTGATTTTACCTATATCGACAATGTCATCCAGATGAATTTGCTTGCAGGAACCACAGACAACGTTAAAGCTTTCGGTGAAGCATTCAACGTGGCTGTGGGGGGACGAAATACCCTCAACGAACTCTACAGGATCATTGTTGAGAATCTTTCCGAACAGTTCAAAATTCAAAATTCAAAATTCAAAATTCCTAAAGGCCCGGTATACAGGGACTTTAGAGCAGGCGATATCCGTCATTCCAATGCTAATATTGTCAAGGCGCAAACGATGGTCGGTTATGCTCCCACCCATACGATCGAGCAGGGGATGAAAGAAGCAATCGCGTGGTATGTAAAAAATATATAACGAACAAATACAGTATTCCGTGTTAACCAAATTTGCATCCCTGGCGGGAATCAACACTTTAACGGCTCTGATGAGTTTTTTTTCGACCTGGCTTATCGTCCATAAGTCCGGACTGGAATTGGTCGGGCTTTTTGCCTATTGGAATGCATTGGTTGCGATGATTTCGCTGATCGTCTATCTCTTGCCGCCCAATTTTTCTATCATTTATCTCCAGGAGAAAGAAAATAATCATTTTGGACAGATGCTGTTCTCCCATTATGTCTATATCTCGCTTGTTTTTGTATGTTTGGCGTTTGCGGGTTTTTACTTTTCTTTGTTGTATTTTCTTGTTGTCTGTTTTGCTTTATGCGCCGTTTGGCTCAATTATATCGATATCGTTTCCCAGGCGGGCAACCGGCTGCACGCTTATTTTGTTTTAAAATTTTTTTCTGCATCCGGTATCGTGATCGTGTTGGCGCTGCTTGAAAAACTGACGATACAAACACTCTTTTTGATCTATATCGTCTCAAATTTTTTTACTATTTCACTGTATTTCATCGTCCATCGCTCTTCTGCTGAGAGGAAAGCCGTTTCGTTGTCGTACTATCTGGCCTACATGAAAACGCACCATCGGACATTTAAGGGGTATTATTTGGATATTGTTGCCAAGCGTCTTAAGGATTCGGGATTGATTTTGATGATCGGCGCATTGGTTTCTCCGAGTGTTTTGGGTATTTTTTCAATTTTTCAAAAATGTGCCTCTTTTGTGGTGGGAAATATTCGTATTTTGGAGTCTCTGCTGCTGTCCAAAGTAAATTTTTTGCACTACAAGACGCTCTCTAAAAACATATCCTCGCTGCTGGGCACGATAGGTTTTGGCGGTATTTTTTCCCTGTCTGTAATGTTTCTTTACAGTTCAAACGCTCAGATACCCTGGGGTGAATTGTTTGTTTACTCCCTTTTTGTTTTTCCGGCAGCCAGGGTTATTTTTATTCGCAACAGCCTGCTGATGCATTATCAAACCGGCATTTTGAACCGGTATAATAGTTTATTTATTTTGATTTTTATCGCAGTCTTTATGCTGATGCTGGGCCGTGACCCGCTGTTGGCAATCTGTTTGGCGTATACCCTTAGTGAAACCATTGCATATCTCTATCTAAAAAAATATCAGGAGCGTTTTGGTGCGTAAACTTTTACTTGGTTTCTTGTCGTATTTAAAATACAGGAACAAAAAATTTGCCCATATCGGATCAAATTGTTTTTTCAAATCCATACATTCCCAGTTTGCAAATACAGAAAATATCAGTATGGGCGACAATGTATATATCGGCAAAAACGCAAATTTTGACGGCGCAGGGGGTATTGAGATCGGAAACGGTGTGGTGATCGCTCCCGATGTGACACTCTACACGCGCACCCATTATTATGACGGCCCGCTGCTCGAAGCGCTGCCCTTTGATGATAAAATGATCTGTTCGCCGATTGTGATCGGGGACTATGTGTGGATCGCTTCGGATGTGACCATTTTGCCCGGTGTGAAGATCGGAACGGGTGCTGTGGTCGGAGCAGGGGCCGTGGTTTCAAAGGATATCCCCGATTATGCCGTAGCGGTTGGAAATCCTGCAAAAGCGGTTAAATTTCGCGACAGGGAACGTTTTGAAACGCTTCTTAAAGAACAAGAACCGTTTGTATATAACAAATTAGGACACAAAAAGGTAAAGATCGCACGATGAATAAACTAATCTACATCCTCAACCACTACGCTTCAAACCAGGGCAGCCATTTTTATCATATCCTGCATCTGCTCGAAGAGATCGCCTCCAATGGCGTGGAGATCGTGCTCATCATAGAAAAAGCCGATGAACTGCCCCGCCTCAATCACGACAGGATCCAAATCATTGCCCAAAAAGAAACCCATCCCCTTAAACGAATGGTTGAACTGTTTGGGATACTGAAACGGCTCAATACCCAAGGCTACAAAAAAATCTTTATCCGTATCTCTCAAAATGCAGCCTTGCCGGCAATCGCGGTTTCCGGATGGTACGGCAGCGAGGTGTACTATTGGCAAAGCGGCACTACCCATCTGGTGAATGATACCAAAATAAGAAGCCTGCAGGATCTCAAAAGGTTTTTGAAATCCGACCTGCCTTTTTACCTGACTAAAACGTTTGTTGACCATTTCGTCACCGGGCCTGAAAGTATGGCGGAGTATTACCGCGATGTTGTAAAGGTTGATCCAAAGCGGCTGATGGTTTTGTACAACGATATCGACCTTGGCCGTTTTACCGAAATCTCCGAGGAGAAAAGAAAAATCCTTCGCAAGGAGCTGGATATCGATGATGACAAAAAAATCATTTTGTTTGTGCATCGCCTGTCTCCTGTGCGAAAGAGCCTTTACTATATGCCGTATGTGATCGAAGCCGGCGCAGAGGCGTTGAGAAAAAACGGGTACCGGTGCATCGTTATCGGCGGGGGTTCGGAAAAAGAGGCGCTGGAAAAGGAAGTCAAAGCCAAAAAGCTTGACGATATCCTCAGTATCATGGGAGAAAAGCCCAATGCCCTGATCCAGAAGTATTACCAGATTGCAGAGATTTTCATCAACCCCACCTTTACGGAAGGGTTCCCGCGTGTTTTGATCGAAGCGATGGCTTCAGGCCTTCCTATCGTCACCACCGATGCCGGCGGGATCAAAGATATCCTGGGGGCCAAGCAGCGTGAGTACATGGTCGATGTCCGTGACCGCGACGGCTTTGCCGAGAAACTTAGGCAGCTTATGGCCGACTCCGGCGCGCGCCGTGCACTCAAAGAAGAAAATCTTCACCGCGTGAAGCGTTATTCGACGGAAAATGTTGCAAAAATGTATATACAAAAGATTTTTCATGGCTAAGCTTTTACATATCAGCGCCAATACCTACCCTCCGCTGTACGGCAGGCACCACCACACCAAAAACATATGGCAAGAGCTTGCCGGGGGGTTTGAAGAGTATCATATCCTGGCAAGAAGCGAAAACAATGCCTACAGCTATTCCCGTGAGGGCAACATCCACCTTCATCTGGTGCCAAGGCTTACCCAAAGATCCAAAATCTTCTTTTTGACATCGTTTTGGATGTTTTGGCTGATTAAAAAATACAATATCACCCATCTTCTAAGCCAGTGTCCGATCGTAGGAGGGGTTACAGCTGCGCTGGCAAGCCGATTTTTTCGTATCCCGCTGATGGTCGAACTGCACGGCGAAGAGTATTTCAGGCTGTTTCAAAGCCAATCTTTCTTCGGCAGGATAAGTGCCTCTTTGATGCGGTACACCTTCAGGCATGCCCGTAAAATCCGTTCTCTCAATGACGCCATGACCCAAAAGCTGATCCAAAACAAGATTACCGAAAATATCGTGCTTATCCCCAACCGCGTCAATCTCGCTATTTTCAACAAACAAAAAAAAGATTTTGCATTAAAGGGCCCGCTTAAAATCATTTCGGTCGGACGGTTTGTCTGGGAAAAAAATTATTTGAACCTGATGCGATGCCTCCATGCCAATCTTGCAGATTTTCATCTAACCCTGGTGGGCGGAGGAAAACTAAAAGATGAGTATGAGCGCTACATTCATGAAAACAACTTGGATCAAAAAGTACGTCTGATCGAATGGATCGATCAAAAAGAGCTGGTAGATCTTATCGTCTCTTCGGATCTGTATGTCCAGTATTCGCTCAGCGAAGGAATGCCAAGAACCATCGTGGAGGCGATGGCGTTGCAAATGCCTATCATCTCGACTGATGTCGGCTCCATTCTCGGGGTGTTGACCGACCGTTCCAACGCGCTCGTGATCGGTTCGGATTCATGCGAAGAGCTTTCCCGTGCGATAGGGGTATTGATGCAGGATGCGCTTTTGAGGGAAAGCATTGCGACGCAGGCGTACAGGGATGTCGTTGAAAAATACGAATGGAACACAGTGTTTGAAAAATACAAAAATGAAATTGCGGGCATGCGCTATGAACATTCTTAGGATTTATACCAAGCTGCCGCCCCTGAAGGGAGGGATGGAAAAACATATTTTCCATCTGTCGCAAGAACAGATCACGCAGGGCCATCGCGTGAAGGTCGTGTTTAACGACGGAGAAAAAATCACTCCCGCTGATGAAAAAATAGGTTATTTCAAACTCTACAAGATCCGTCCCCAGGCGCTGGGAGTGGTTTTGTTTTACGGTTTGGTTGCCATCAAATTTTTATTTGACAGGCAGTCTTATGATGCGGTGCATCTCCACGGAGACTGGAGCGCTCTTCTTTTTGCACGCCTCATCAAAAAGCTTGTGGGGGCGAAACTGGCAGTTTTCTCGATCCACGGGCAGATCACGCAAAGTTTTGCCCACCAGCACCTGCTGCCCAGGCTCTTGGGGCGGACCGATCTTATCTTTTCCACCGGATACGATACGGCCCGGGAGATAACAAGGCTTACCGGCAGGGAAGCTGTTGTGCAGCCCAGCGGCATCAGCGATATCTTTTTTGAACCGTTTGAAAAACATTTTGACTTCCGGCGGTTTACGGTCGTAACAGTGGCCAATCTGTTTGCCGTAAAAAATATAGAACTGGTGTTTGAAATCGCCAAGAGGCTCAAAGAGTGCGATTTTGTCATCATCGGCGACGGTACGGAAAAAAAACGTTTGCAAAACCTGCTGGCAAACGAGAAGATAGACAACGTCAAACTCTTGGGATTTAAAACAGCCCCGGAGGTAAGGGAGCATTACCGAAAAAGCGACTGCTACCTGCTGACCTCGTTTGCCGAAGGCACGCCTACCTCCGCACTTGAAGCGATGGCGTGCGGGCTGCCGGTCGTGAGCTCAAACGCCGGCGGGATAGGGCATATCGTAAAAGCGTATCAAAACGGGTTTGTGCTGGATGATTTTGATCCGGGCAGTTATGCAGATAAGATCAGGCTCTTAAAAGAGAACCTTCAGGTGCGAAAAACTATCTTTCGCACCAACAGCCTGCTCGCCCGGGAGTACACATGGAAAAACGTGGCGGCGCACATTACCGCGATGATGGAGAGCAAACTTGATGAAGCGCATTAATATCTTGCAGCTTGTGACCGGACTGGGCATGGGCGGGGCTGAAAAGGTGGTGCTGGACTTAGCCGCGCATACGGACAAATCCCGGTTTAACACCTTTGTGCTCGCCATGTCCAAACGAGATGAGCTTTTGAATGAATTTTTGGAAAACAAGATCCCTACGACGATTTTGCGAAAGTCCAACACTTTGGTTGACTTTATAAAGATCCTCATATCCGTCAGCCGATTTGTAAAAGAAAACAAGATAGACATCATCCACGCGCATATGGCCCATGCAGCCGTCGCAGCTTCGATCGTCAAGCTGTTTCACCCCTCGGCCAAAATCGTATTTACTTCGCACAGTTTCAACATCGGCTCCAAGATGAGGGAGCTTGTTTTGTTTTGCCTCAAACCGTTCAGGGATACGGATATCATTTTTTCCAGGGAAATCTGGAAGTATTTTCATAAAAAAAATTATCAGGTGATCCCCAACGGCGTAAAGCTTGAAAAATACACGGTACCCGCCGCAAAAAATCCGAGATTCACCTTTATCGCGGTGGGGCGGCTTGAGAGGGTCAAAAACCACCGGCTGCTCATCGAAATCGCGCATCATTTGAAAGACAAATTTGATTTTGAGCTGCAGATTGCCGGCGAGGGGTACCTAAGAGATGAGCTCCAAGAGATGATCCGAACGTATCAACTCGAAGAGACCGTAAAGCTGTTGGGCCTTCGGCATGATATCCCGCTGCTGCTGGGCCGTTCGCACTGTTTGCTTATGCCTTCATTGTGGGAGGGGCTGCCCATCGTGATACTCGAAGGCGCTGCGAGCAAAATCCCCATCATCGCCGCGCCTGTGGGGAGCATTCCGTCGTTGCTGAACGAAGAGAATGCCTATCTGGCAGGGCCTGAAGCGTTTGAAGAGAAGATGAAAACGGTACTGCGGGAGTACTCCGATGCCCAAAAAAAAGCCCAAAAACT
>JAJPEU010000004.1 GCA_021166685.1 Sulfurovum sp.
CTAATGCTCCATCAGCACCGCCGATACTTTTACCGGCTTTAATGTCTTTAGCAAATTGCTCTACATCTATTTCTATTTTCATTTCTGTGTCCTTGGGTATGTGTTATTTTACCCGATTGACACAGAATTTTGAACGGTCCCGATTTGTTGGTCTAACTCCCCCACGTTCAAATATTGTTCCTACATAAATTGTCAGACTTCCAAAAAAAACTGTCGTTAAAAATAAAAACCAACTCGTTATCATCTCTTATCCCCTTTAATTTGTTATTAAAATACCTGAAATACCTAATAGAACTAATCCAAGGATAATGAATAACCAACTAAATTTTATATGTAAAGATTCAGTATATTGAGGGTTTACACCATAATCTTTATAGTTAATTTTATCTTTAAGAGTACCAATACCCATTTTGAGAAATCCAAGACCTACAATTCCTAACACTATCGCTATTATCACAACCATTACTACTCTCCTAAGTTTTATAGTTTACATAATTGCTCTATATTTATTATTTTTCCAAAATTCTTATGTCTGCTTGTAATTCAAGAAATACATTAGTTATTATTATACTATATCTATAGCAATATAATAATATATGTAATTTTAAAATAGATATAATAAAAATTATTATCACGTCAATTACTAATGTATTTCTTTCATACGTTATAGTGCTAGGTAGATTTTAGTAACTACTAGCAAATAACTGTTATTGAAAATATTAAAAAAATGTCAGAGGTTATTTATACGATAGAAGTTTCTCATTTACCCCCCTCCACGAAGCACCTTTCAATTAGAGTTAACAAGTTAATTTATTTGGAAGTGATACACATATTGTTACACAAAATAGCTTTTTATCATTGGTAGTAAAATATGTTATAATATAAATTAAAATAAAAAATTGTATTACTTTAAATCGATTAAATATGTATTTTTTAGGGTTTTAAAGCTCTAATTATAGTGGTAGCAAGGGGGGAACTCGAATCCCCGACCTCCGGCTTATGAGACCAGCGCTCTAACCAGCTGAGCTACCTTGCCACTAATGAAGAGCCGAAATTTTATCAAATTTAACCTTTAATGTCAATACTGTTTTATCTATTTTTTTATCATAAATTAAAATATATATTTTTCATTAAAATACTTTAGTCAATATGGCTAAAGTATTTTAAATAATTTTAAAAAAGGTGTTGACATTTTTTTTAAAAATCATTAGAATACACTTCATAAAACTACTATAAAGGAGATACTTATGAATTTTAAACCATTAGGTAAACGTGTTCTTATCAAAAGAGAAGAGGAACAGAAAACAACGGCATCGGGTATCATTCTCCCAGATAATGCAAAAGAGAAACCTTTACAGGGGACAGTTGTTGCCCTAGCCGATAAGGCTGCCAAAAAAGGGATCAAAGAAGGCGATAAAGTCATTTTTGGTAAATTCAAAGGCACAGAAATCACAATGGATGGTCAAGAGTTGTTGGTTTTGGAGAGTGACGATATCTTGGGAATTCTAAACTAAAGAAAACATTTAAGGCAATATAAAAGGAGCAAAAATGGCAAAAGAGATATTTTTTTCAGACAAAGCACGTAACGGACTTTATGAGGGAGTGCGCAAACTCGCAGATGCAGTGAAGGTAACAATGGGGCCTAGAGGCCGAAATGTACTTATACAAAAAAGTTATGGCGCACCGCATATTACAAAAGATGGAGTAAGTGTTGCCAGAGAGATAGAGCTTTCCGATACACTTGAAAATATGGGAGCACAACTTGTTAAAGAAGTAGCAAGCAAAACTGCGGATGAAGCGGGAGACGGCACAACAACTGCAACGATATTGGCGCATTCTATCTTCAAAGAAGGATTAAGAAATATTACCGCGGGGGCAAATCCTATCGAAGTAAAAAGAGGTATGGATAAAGCATGCGCCGCTATCATCGAAGAGCTCAAAAAGATTTCAAAAGAAGTAAAAGATAAAAAAGAGATCGCGCAAGTAGCTACTATCTCTGCAAATTCAGATAAAACCATCGGGAATCTTATCGCTGAGGCAATGGATAAAGTGGGTAAAGACGGCGTTATCACGGTAGAAGAAGCAAAAGGTATCAACGACGATCTTGAAGTAGTGGAAGGAATGCAGTTTGACAGAGGATATCTTTCACCATACTTTGTGACTAACTCCGACAAAATGACTTGCGAAATGGAAAACCCGCTTCTTTTAATCACAGATACAAAAGTTACTTCACTCAAAGATCTTATCCCTGTGCTTGAAAAAATCCAGCAAACAGGAAGACCTCTTCTGATTATCGCTGATGATCTTGAAGGTGAAGCCCTTGCAACATTGGTACTCAATAGACTCAAGGGTGTGCTCAATATCGCTGCAGTCAAAGCACCTGGGTTTGGAGACAGAAAAAAAGAAATGCTCAAAGATATCGCGGTGCTCACAGGCGGAACACTTATCACAGAAGAGCTGGGTCTTTCTCTTGATAAAGCGACATTGGCAGAACTTGGCCACTGCTCAAGAGTGGTTATCGACAAAGACAACACTGTGATAGTAGACGGAAAAGGTGACAAAGAGGCTGTTCAGGCAAGAGTCAATGCGATTAAAATGCAAATCGCAAACACGACGAGCGAATATGATAAAGAAAAATTACAAGAAAGACTTGCGAAACTTTCAGGCGGTGTAGCTGTCATCAAGGTAGGTGCCGCTACCGAAACTGAAATGAAAGAGAAAAAAGACAGAGTGGATGATGCACTTTCTGCAACCAAAGCAGCTGTGGAAGAAGGTATCGTTATCGGTGGCGGTGCTGCTCTTATCAAAGCAAGTCAAGCCGTTAAATTCTCTCTTGAGGGGGATGAAAAAGTAGGTGCTGAAATCATTTTTAGAGCAGTATCTGCTCCCATGAAACAGATTGCACAAAATGCAGGATTTGATGCGGGCGTAGTGGCAGACAAAGTTGCAAGCAGCAATGACGCCAATCTAGGATTCAATGCTGCAACAGGAGAGTATGTCGATATGTTTGAAGCCGGGATCATTGATCCGTTCAAAGTAGCACGCGTTGCACTTCAAAATGCTACTTCTGTAGCCAGCTTGCTGCTTACAACCGAAGCAACAGTCTCTGATATCAAAGAGGAGCCTACACGCGGACCTGCAATGCCTGACATGGGCGGAATGCCGGGTATGATGTAGCCTTCATTTTCAGAAGCATCCTGCTTCTGAAAAATAAAATCTTCGCACTAAAATTTCATTCAAGATAACTATAAATTTTTCGAATTTAGTACCGATTCTACAAATGATATCTCTTTTTACTCAAACATACCGCTTCAATTTTAACGTTCGCATCTTCCAGGGTGAATTGCTGATCAACCATGAGACTTTCAGGCTCGATCAGCTCCCCCTCACAAGAAAGCTGCACCCATCCTTTTTTACACTGCAATGCCGGGTTCTTGATTTCCAGCTGCCTGCCTAGGCTGATATACTGTTGCTCTTTTTGTTTTAGAACAAAATACATATGCTGCATAAAACTCTTTTCAAGTTCAGGCAGTATGCCTTGAAAACGCTCTACTTTGTGAAATATTATTCTAAATAATTCTTTTTCAAGACGCTTAAAATCTTCACCAAAATCTCCCAAATATCTTGAAGGCGAACTTCGCTGAAACATTTCTTCAAAATGCTTCAGCAAACGTCTCTTTTGTTCCAGCTTTTGCTCAAGAGCCTGCTTATACCGTTGAACATAATCATCGAGCATAAAAAGTATCTCTTTTGCATCGGGCAATATCATCTCAATAGCTGCGCTAGGGGTGGGTGCACGCAAATCTGCCACAAAATCACTAATCATCACATCTACTTCATGGCCCACCGCACTAACAACGGGGGTTTTCATACTATAGAGAGTATCCGCCACAATTTCATCATTGAAACACCAAAGATCTTCTGTGCTTCCGCCCCCTCTTCCCAGAATAACCACATCAACATTCAGTGTATCAGCATATTTTAGGGCTCTTGCTATTTGTGAGCCCGCAGATTCTCCCTGCACCAACGTATCAACGATCGTTACCTCAACCAGCGCCCACCGTTTATCTATAATTTTAAGCATATCGTACAATGCCGCACTTTCTTTGGCTGTTACCAAAGCTATTTTATGAATATTTTTAGGGATCGGTTTTTTCCGAGCACTGTCAAAATACCCTTTGTTTTTAAGTTTTTCTTTGAGCTGCTCATAGGCTAAAGCCAGCGCCCCCTGTCCATAAGGCTCTATATGTGCCGCATAAAATTGATACTCTCCTCTTGGAGTATACACTCCCACTGAACCTTCCACCACAATATGCATTCCATTTTCCATACGAAATTTGAGCTTATTGGCATTTGATTTAAAAATGACGCACTTAATCGCACTCTCCTTGTCTTTAATAGAGAAGTACACATGTCCGGAGGTATGATAGGTAACAGAAGCCACTTCTCCTTCTACAAGGATATGCATAAATGTGGCCTCTAGAAGAGATTTTATTTTAGTATTGAGGGAGGTTACGCTCATCATGGATGAAGACATCAATCATCCCTTATATTTTTTGTGCAACCAAAAGAGTTGAAATTCCTAAAGAAAAAGATTTTGTATACTTCATCTCAAATCCTGCCTCGCGAAGCTCTTTTTCTAGCATTTTTGTTGTCAAAAACTCTTCGATAGAGTTTGGCAAATAGCGATAGGCAACATAGTTTTTAGAGACAAATCCTCCTATAGCAGGAAGAATTTTTTTCATATAAAAATCAACGATCTTGGAAATATATCCACTTTTCTCCTGCTTGGTAAATTCCAAAATAACAACCATACCGCCGGTCTTTAAGGCCCGATTGAATTCCTGAAGTGCCTCTGCCCTGTCTATAACATTTCGAATGCCATACGATATAGAGATAATATCCGTGCTCTCATTCTCAATGGGAAGCGCTTGTGCCTTTCCCTCCAGAAAATCAGCAAAATCAACTTTTTCTTTGGCCACTTCAAGCATTCCCACCGATGGGTCCACACCTATATATTTGTTCACCTTTATCCCGTGTTTCAATGCTCTGTCGCGCCAATAAAGCAACAAATCACCTGTTCCGGTGGCTACATCCGTTATTTGTGTCAACTCTTTTTTTCCCAAAAGTTCATAAGCTTTATCGCACCCTTTTTTACGCCATTGTTTATCAATACCAAAGCTTAATACTCTGTTGGCCAGATCATATGTCGAAGCGATATCATTAAACATATGAACTATATTTTGTTGTTTTTGTTGTTTTTCAGTCAATTCTCTTACTCCATATTAGTAAATCTACATTTTTTTTGGCTTGATGCAGAAAATTTAAATTCATATCGATATTATAGGTTAAATTGTTGGCAGAGAGCTTAGGTGTTTGATAGATTAAAACCCAATCAATCTTTTCTTTAAGAGCCAAAAGCATTCCCTCTCCTCCTTCGACAAGCACAAAAGAGGGTTGATTTAAAAAATGCAGATTATTGCCGATTTCCACTTTTCTGTCCGGAACATCAAACAAGGGAATTGATTTATCAAAACTATCTTTTTTGGAATAAATTATCACATCAGGGGCCTCTTTGGCAACAAAACGGCAATCTAATGTTGGCCTATCTATACGTACGGTATTGCCTCCTATAAGCAGTCTGGAGCAAACGCTTCTTAAATGATGCACATGCTCTAAAGATGCCTTTGAACTTAAATATCCGCCGCCGATTTTTCCATTGCTCGTTTGTGCAATCTTAAACAGCACAAAAGCTCTTTTTTGCCATAGTTTAAAAGGCTCAAGAAGGGCCTCTGCCTCTTCTTGAAGTACTCCAAAGCATACATTTTTGAGCTGATTCAGTCCCCCGCTATGCTCTTGTACGGGATCACAGGTTGCCACAACGATGCGGTGGAGATCCAACGCGTAAAGCAAGCTTGCACAGGATGGTGTTTTTCCTTCATGAGAACAAGGCTCCAGCGTAACATAGATAGTACAATGGCTAAAAAAACCGGGGGGAAGACTTAAAAGAAGAGCGTGTGCCGCGTGTGCGTCAAAAAAATCAATTTCGATGGACGTTTGACTTATGCTTTCATAGGCACATAAAAGCGCTAACACTTCAGCATGCGATGTTCCGGCTTTTTGGTGAGCCGCAGCAGCAATCACTTTACCGCCTGCAGTAATCACTGCACCCACTGCAGGATTAGGATACGTTAATCCTTGATATTTCCATGCTTCATCAAGCGCAAGCCGCATACACAATGTATCCAGATCCATAGACAGATCTCCCCCTTTCTGTCAAACGGCCCAATATTGGCGCCTAATTGTTCCAGTCAAAATAGGTTTTAACGCTTCCTAACTGTGCATAGGCCAAAGAGACGTCACCCTCTTTAGTTTCTACTGTGATACCGTGGTCATCCGCACTTCTAAGAGTACCTTTAAAACGTTCTTGACCCGGTATCTTTATTTTTACTTTTTCACCTATGGCATTTTTAAAATGTATGGGCTTGGTTAACTTTCTTTCAATTCCTGGAGAACTTACTTCCAGACGGTATTGTCCGCTTACAGGAGGGTGAACATCAAAAAAAGGAGACAATTCATTTGAGATAGCAGCACACAAATCTAAGCTTACGCCTCCTATTTTTGTCACATAAATACGAAAAACGGTCTCATCAAATTCTGTTACTACTTCCGTATCATAGAGTGCCGCACCGTTAGCTTCTATAATTTTTGCTATTTGAGATTCAAGATTCATCTTGTTGCTCCCCATTTTCTTTGCTTTTTAAACTTGCGATCTGCTCAAAAAGCTTTTCAATGCGTGTGGCTTTTTCTAGCTGATCATCAAATTCAAAAGTTAAACGCGGGGCCTTAAACCACCCCTCGCTTTGCTTGCAGTGATTTTGAATATATCCTGCAACAATACGTAACTGTTTTAAGGCTTCATTTTGTTCTTTTTCATTTAAAAACGAAGGTTCGAGATAGACTTTTGCGTCGCTTCTGCCTTTTGAACATACCACGTCAGTTACCAGCAATGCATTAATGCGTTCATCGTCCAGCGTGGCAAGTGCTTCTGGAATAATCTCTTTTAGCACTGATTCTACACGGTGTCGTTTGATCTCTTCATGCGTCATAGCGTCACTTGTTCCTCAACATTTTTGAATGTCTCAATCACATCGCCTGGTTTCATGTCATTGAAGTTTGCAAGCATGATACCGCATTCATATCCGCTTTTTACTTCTCTCGCATCCTCTGTAAAGCGTTTCAAGGAAGAGATGGTGCTTTCATGTATGACAACACCGTCGCGAATAAGTCTGGCTTTGCTTCCCCTGGTGATCACGCCTTCAGAAACTTTACACCCTGCAATCGTGCCAACTTTTGCCACCACAAATGTTTCACGTACATCTGCTTGTCCTGTCACCTCTTCTTTGATCACAGGACTCATCATGCCTCCAAGAAGTGCCCTGACATCATCAATCAAGTCATAGATAATAGAATAAGACTTGATTTCTACACCGAGCTCTTTGGCCTTTTTCTTCACTGCCCCTGTCGGACGTACGTTAAACCCTAGGACAACAGTATGTTCGCTTGCAGACGCCAGTGTTACGTCACTCTCTGTCACACCGCCTACACCCTCATGGATAATGTTAACCTTTACCTCTTCGTTTCTTAGTCTTTCTAAACTGCCTTTGATTGCTTCAAGCGAACCTTGAACATCCGCCTTGATAATCACAGGCAACGCTTTAAGCTGTCCTTCTGCGATCAAAGAAGAGAGATCATCCAATGAAGCTTTCGTACTTTTAGAAAGAGTCTTTGCTCTGTCGTATTCTGCTCGTTTTTCTGCAAGTTCACGCACCTCTTTATCCGTTTTCATCACAACAAGCGTGTCCCCGGCATCCGGCACATCATTGAGTCCCACAATTGCCGCTGGCGTACTCGGTCCAATCTCTTTTGCGTTAGAACCATCATCAAGTCTAATCGCTTTGATACGTCCGTATGTTTTGCCGGCAATCACATTGTCTCCCACTCGCAGCGTACCATTTTTAATGATTACATTGGCAACCGGCCCAAATCCTTTTTCCAAGGAACTCTCCACTACCACTGCTTTTGCATCTCTTGTCGGATCAGCTTTAAGCTCCATAAGTTCTGCTTGAAGCAGGATTGTTTCAAGCAATTCATCTATCCCCATGCCTGTATGGGCAGACACAGGAACAAATTCATGCTCTCCGCCCCAATCTACCGGCATAATCCCCAATTCAGATAGCTGAGATTTAACATTGTCTGGATTTGCACTCTCTTTGTCCATTTTATTGATTGCCACAATAATAGGTACTCCGGCAGCTTTTGCATGCGCAACAGCCTCTTTAGTCTGAGGCATCACCCCATCATCGGCAGCAACAACAATAATAACAATATCTGTCGCTTGTGCTCCACGCGAACGCATCTCTGTAAAGGCTTCATGACCCGGAGTATCGACAAAAGTAATTTTTTTGCCATTTTTTTCAACCTGATAGGCACCCACATGCTGCGTTATTCCACCCGCTTCTTTGTCTGCAACTTTGGATGCTCGTATTTTGTCCAGCAATGATGTTTTACCATGATCAACGTGTCCCATAATGGTAATAACCGGAGGTCTTTCTTTGAGATGCGCATCTTCAACCGCATCATAAGCTCCTGCATAATCTAATTCGTCAAGAGGGTTGACAGTCGTTACCTCCACGCCAAATTCTTCAGAAAGAATCTCTATCTCGTCTTTTCCCAAAAAGTCATTTTTAGTTACCATCATACCCAATGCAAAAAGTACTTTTACCACTTCGCCGACACTCTTGTTAACCTTTTCGGCAAACTCGTAAACCCTTACGTTTTCAGGAATCTCAACAGAGGTTACCGCTTCCTTGCTTTCCTCTTTGATATACCTTTTGCGTTTTCCTCCGCGTCTGATGGAGCGGTTCTGCTGTCCTTGGAAAACATGTTTACCGCCTGCTCCTCCCTGTATTGCTTCTCTTTTTTTGACTTCTTCTTTGCGTTTTTGCTCTTGACGCATCATTTCTTCATAAATATTTTTATCAGAGAAATCTAAAAGCACCACTTCTTCTTCATCAAAGACACTGCTGATTTCGCCATCAAGGCTTGTATGACTGAAAATATCAAGCTTCTCTCCTCCGCTTCTTGCTTCGGCTACTTTTTTGGGTTTCTTTTTGGAAGCATAAGCCGTCTGCTCTTCCATTGAAATTTTCGCAGCAGTTCTTACCGGTGCAGGTTTTGCTTTTTTTACAATTTTAATTCCGGTGCGAGAAAGTGTTTTTCTTTGAGGTTGCGCATCAGGAATTTTTTCAATTTCCTCAGCTGTATCTGATTCCTCTTTTTTGCTTACAACTGAAATCCCTTTGCGTTTTTTTGGCGCGCCGGATACAGAATGCAGCTTTTTTTCAACAGAAACCTCTACGGTTTCTGACTCTGCTTTTTGTTGTTGCGGTGCCGCTTCTTTGACCAAAATATCTTCCGATACTCTTTCTTCTGCCTTCTGCTCTTGGTCCGTTTTGAGAGCTGATTTTTTCACTACAGTCATTTTTGATTTGACTTTTGATTGTGCAAACTCTTTTGGCAATGTTCCGCTGATCGCGTAATCGACTAAAATGCCAGCATCTTCCATGCTGATGGTACTGTTGGCAGCTTTCACATCAAAGCCAAGCTCTTTGGCTTTTGCCAATAAATCTCCATTTGACAATCCTGCTTCTGCTGCTATTTCTTGGATTTTAACTTTATCCATTCTTGATTAACTCCTTTAAAAGCTTAATAAACCGTTCTTCCTCTTGTTTAAAACGTTTAATTAAGCCTTTGATTTTTTTTTCATTTATACTACATTCATCACACAAATAAAAACTTCTTCCTTCATTGTCATATGCAACAATATTTTCCTTTGCTTGCTTAAGTCTAATCAAGTCTTTTTGAGGAAATCTGCTACGACAAGCGATACACATTCGTATAGGCTGTGACTTTTTCATGGATATTATACCTAAAAAGAGATTAAGAGCACTTCTTAGTGCCTGGTTGTAACGCCATGGTTATCCAAAGCAAGAGTCAAAACCCTAAATTGTGGGAAGCGCGCCTGCAGTGCTTGTGCCATTTTATCTGCGTCTTTATCATAACATAGATTAAAAAAAGTAGATCCTGAACCTGAAAGTGTACTCATTAGCGCCCCATGTTTAAGTGCAAGTTTTTGCACATCAAAAAGTTCAGGCATCATCTTCATGCGTCTAGATTGATGCAGCTTGTCTTTAGATGCGATACGCAGCAAATCCCAAGATTCACTCATAAATAAAGCCGTCATGTAAGCAGCCCTTGAAAGAGAATAGACCGTTTCTTCTTTTTTGTACATTTTAGGCAAAATTGTACGGGATTGGGCCGTAGAAATAGTGCGGTTTGGGATTACAACAACCGCTCTAAGATGATCCGGCATGCGGCGTTTTTTGCTATACACACGATCTCCCTCCACGCAGGCCACGTTAAAACCGCCCATCACTGCCGGTGTGATATTATCCGGATGCTGCTCATAGCGAAGAGCATGGTTGAGTATCTCTCGTTTATTTGACTTTACACCTGCTGCTGTGTATGCAGCAGTCAATGAGGCAACAATCACAGCAGAAGAACTTCCTAATCCTCTAGAAATAGGAATATTGTTATAAAATTCAAATCTAAAATTGTCTTCTTTACCGGTCAGCCGCTTATAGTTTTCATTAAAAATACTCAAGAAAAGCGTATTTTTTTTAATTTTTGGATTATCTGCCCCTTCTCCGTGAGTGGAGATGCTTAAAAACTTTGAGGGTTTAATAATGATTTCGTTTTTTAAATCTACAGCAAGACCCAAAGTATCAAAACCTGGTCCTAGATTTGCGCTGGTGGCAGGTACACTTACAAGCATTCTATTCCTTCTTTTTAACCTAAACTATATACATCTAATAGAATAAATAATAATTTATTAACTCAATATGGTGCTTTAAACAGCGGGCAAAACATACTCTGGAACTGATTCTTTATCTAAAACAATATCTTGTATATACTGCGGCAAAACAAATTGAGATAGGATTGGCTGTTCAATTTTTTTTGTAATTATAGTCTCTTTTTCCTTGATAAAATAGAGATTCCCTACAGCTTTTATAGGTTCTCTCTGATTTAGCTCAAACCCACTGCATCCTGAACACTTTACGCCTTTGCTAATTTCTATTGTTTTGAGCATGATATAGGTCAATTTTATCGCCATATAGCTGCCCGGTCCTCGTGTATAGATAATATGAGAGATATTATATGTTTGCATACATCTATTGACAATAGGCAAAAGTACTTGTGATGTTTGCTTTTGGTTTGAAATCGTTTCAATAAGTACGCCATCTTTATAAACGCCCACTAAGAGAGGCGATGCAATGCATACAATCAAAAGTTCGTACTTATGGTCTCTCACACTTTTTATCTCACAACTACTTAAGCAAAGCTTTTAGCAAATGCTTTGCTTTGCAGCATTTCAACTGTTGCAAATTCATAATTTTTACTGTCAGAAAGCAACTTGGATGTAAGTTCAAAATTGAGCTTATGACTTCCGGCAAAAGATTCGTATTTTGCCAAAATGTTATGTCCTGCAACCATCATATCGCCCATCGCGTCAAGTATCTTGTGTCTGGCAAATTCATTATCAAAACGCAAACCTTCCGGATTCAGAATTTTGTATTCATCAAGCCCGATTGCATTTTGAAGCGTTGCACCCAATGCAAGATTTTGACTTTTTAGGTACTGAATATCTTTGGCAAATCCAAAAGTTCTGGCTCTGGCTATCTCTTCAACAAAACCGCTCGTGCTAAACTTAAAATACTCGCTTTGCTCTCCTATGGCAGGGTGATCAAATTTAATACTAAAATCAAATACTGCATACTCATGCGGCACAAGACGTACAAACTTATCACCTTCTCTTGCCTCAATCACCTCTTTGACTCGAATTATTTTTTTGGGGACATCCTGCATCTCTATGCCTGCTTCATCCAATAAAAGACAAAAAGAAATAGCAGAACCGTCCATAATGGGCATTTCATTTGCATCTACAATCACTCTCAAATTATCAATACCGTAAGCATAAATCGCTGACAAAAAATGTTCAATAGTAGAAATAAATCCCTTTTCGTTACCAATAACCGTAGCCATACGTGTATCAATAACACTTGAAGGGCGAAGCGGTATGCTTATTGCCAAATCTTCGCGATAAAAAACAATACCGGAATTTGCATCAAGCGGCTCAAGCCGAAGCCTGACCGGTTCACCTTTGTGTAAACCGATACCTATTACTTCTACAGGCTTTTTAATCGTTCTTTGCTGCATACCTTTTTCCTTTCATCCAAAAACAATACATACAACACTCCGCTTTTCCAATCTGCAATTATAGTATAATCTTTCTCTTTTTAAAGGAAGTATACATTATTTGTGTGAATTGGCTGTGAAATTTATTTTCCCTCTATTATCTTGTCTGCTGCTTTAAAAATATCATCGATATTAATTTTAATCCAACTCGCATCATACCACTCCATAGGCTGCACTTCCACGCCCTGTACCAAAACGCCAAAATGGAGATGATCCCCCAATGCCAATCCTGTTGTGCCGGTTTTTCCAATATCCTGCCCTTCTTGTACCTCGTCGCCTTCTTTGACCATCATTTCAGAGCAGTGTCCATAAAGCGTATAAAGCCCCAAACCATGATCAATCATCGGCATATTGCCATAGATACCGTTATCTCCGGCATAAACCACTACTCCGGGATTTGATGTTTTGATGGTTGCCATTTTTGTACTTGCAAAATCATGCCCCAAATGATAAGAGCGTGATACTTCCTGTTCTTTATTGTCATAATAATAATGTCTTGTGTCGCCAAAACCGGCAACCTTTTGTCCATTTCTTAAAGGATAAAACTTTTTAATTTGCCAATTTTGGATCATTGCATCTGAAATTTTACGTCCCAGGGTATGAATTTTATCTTCATTTTTTAAACGCATTGTTTCATTGACTGCGCGAAATTTTTCTAATTTATCTTCTATGGCTGCATACTCAGGATCGCTTGAGATTAGATCTGTAATCTTTCCGTCAATAAAATTATCTGTAGCCTGAATCCACGAAACCTTATATTGATGGGTTTTGACATACAATGGAACATGAGCCACCCGTACGTTGCCGGCTAGATCTGTAGCAACAACTTCTGCTTTAAAATTGTCTTGATACAAGAAAGGCCATGCAATCAAAGCAGCATAATATCCCTTTTTTTTATAGGGCACTGCCTTAAAAGTCTCGCCTGCCGCCTTAATATGGAGCGTATTTAGATTTTCATCTTCCGCCTGGAAAACGACCAAAGCACTTCCCCCCTGCGTAATAGTACGTGTGTTGGCTAATATATCTACATCGGGGCTTTTATAGTCTACATGGATATCAATCGTTTTTTGCGCATGATTTCCTTTTAAAAAATTCCATAAACTGTCATCATTTACAGAAATTTGAAGCCTTAGCTGTGTTGCCTTGGAATCAAGGGTGTTGCTTTTTGGATAACCGACCTGTAAAATCTGTTCTTTTGTTGCTTCGCCAAATTCTCCTTTGCCTACAATAAGACTTGTTTTACCGTCGTTTAAAATAAGTTCAAAGTTTTTTAAGGCGACATTATCGGTTAATTTGATTTGTAGCGGGTTTTTTCGGTTCCAAAACAGACTTTCCTGTATCTCTATTTGGGGAGCTTGTCGCTCAAACTGCGGCGCTGTATATATATATCCTGCACCCATTATTCCCCCCACTAACAATAATCCTGCCATAATTTTTATACCGCTTGTTTTATTTGCTCTTTTGGCTGCTCTTCTCATCTGTTAGTCCTAGTTTTTTTATTTTTTCTAAAATTATATTTACGGCTTGCTGCAATCCGCCTTGCTTAAGTGTAAATCCTGCGGCTAATTTATGCCCCCCTCCGCCAAATGCCAATGCAATCTTGGAAACGTCTGCATTTTTACTGCGCAAAGAGATCCGAATACCATCCTCGGTCTGTATCGCGCATATCGCTATCTCGACAGTCGCCAAAGATTTTGCATAATCAACCACGCCCTCCATATCGGGCATTGTTGCGCCTGAAGCACTTATCTCATTTTGAGTGATCGTCATGCATGCGATAGTTGCATTTTGATATAATGTCAGACTATCCAAAGCTCTTTGCAATATACGCAAAGAAGCCAATGGGCGTCTTTGCGTAAAATGAGAAGAAATATCCGCAGCACAAGCCCCTGCCTTGATCAACCCGCTTGCTGTTTCAAATACCTTGTGGTTCACGCTGCTTGTTGTAAAATATCGTGTATCCGAAAGCAATGCCGCGTAAAAACATGTAGCAGCCTCAGGAGTGATGGTGCGGTATGATTTAAATATTTCATAGGCCACCTGCGAACTTGAAGCATATTCTGGGATTATTATATTAACATTTCCATAGTGCGTATTGCTAGAATGATGATCTATATTGAGTATATCTCTTCCCCCAACATCAAATCCAAGCCTGTCTGTATTTCCGCAATCACATGAGATTACTAAACTTTCATTATAATCCATTTTGTTTTTAATATGGTTAAAATAAGGCAAAAAATCAAGAAAACGCGGCAGTTCTTTTGATGCATTTACTACTTCTATTTTTTTATTTTTATCTTGACGCAGCAAGGCATAGATTCCCAATGCCGTACCCAAAGCATCAGGATCCGGATTGATATGCGACAAAATAGTAATGCCGGAAGCATTCTCTATAAGATGCTTCGCTTTTTTTACGGCATTTTGGAAATCTTTATGGTCCACTATTCTACTTTCATGGACAAATCAATCCAGTTTGCCTGATGGATAACACTGCCGGAACTTATAGCGTCTACGCCTGTCAGTGCTATTTCTTTGATCGTATCCAGCGTCACATTTCCGCTAGCCTCAAGCAGAACATGAGGATAATGGCTATTGCGGTAAGAGACTACTTCCTTGATCTCTTTTGAGGACATATTGTCGCACATTACAATATCAGCGCCTGCTTTCATTGCCCTTTTTGCCGTCTCGATACTCTCAGATTCTATCTCTATTTTTGAAGTAAAGGGAATTTTTTGACGCACCTCTTGCATAAAAATATCCAGATTCTCAATCGTTTTCAAATGGGTATCTTTGAGCATCAAACAGTCATCCAGTCCCATTCGATGATTAACGCCGCCACCGCACCGTACCGCATATTTTTCAAAATCACGTAACATCGGGCGGGTTTTACGCGTATCTAAAAGTTTGACGCCGGTTTCTTTGATTTTAGCTACATATAAAGACGTAAGTGTCGCTATAGAGCTTGCGTGCAATGCGATATTCAAAATAGACCGCTCCAGCGAAAGCAATATTTTAGAGTCTCCTTCAAGATAAAGAAGAATGTCCCCTTTTTTAAACGGCTTGCCGTCATCTGTATGCCACTCCATATTTAAATCATATTTTTTGGCGAATATGTCAAGATACTCCCTTCCGGAAAAAACCCCTTCACTCTTGGCAAGAATATACGCACGTATCTGTTTGGTTTGACCGATACGAGAAAAAAGGTCCCCCCTTCCAACATCCTCAGCTATGATTGCTTCTATAAATTTATCTTTCAGCATAGGATTTACTCTACTGCCAGCATTCGCTCAAGAGCCAAATTGGCATATTTTGCGATATCAGGGTCTACAGTAACTTCATTTACCGGTTCATTGTCTTCGATAGACTTCAATGTCTTATAGAGGTCCTCAAGTGTTGTTTCGTTCATCGTTGGACATTCAGGCTTTGTAGAAGAAAGGACATACGTATTTTTCTTTCTCATTCGATTTACCAAATTATATTCTGTTCCTACCGCCACTTTTTGCTCCGGATCAAGCCCGTTGACATACTTGATCAATTGTGATGTTGAGCCGGAAAAATCTGCAGCCAGTACCACCCTGGGATCACATTCGGGATGTACGGCTATCTTGATGCCGGGGTATCTGTTTTTGTAAAATTCAATGTCATCCACAGTAAAAAGCTGGTGCACAGAGCAAAAACCGTTAAAACAAATAATATCTGCTTTTTTAGGATCACATTCTCCTTCACCAATGACACAGGATTTAAGTCCCATTTGTATAGCAAAATTTTGCCCCAAACATCGGTCGGGAACAAAAAGGATCTTTTTTCCGCTTGCCAGTCCTTTTTCAATAATCTTAAACGCATTTGACGATGTGCACACCATCCCTCCCATTTCGCCCACTTTAGCCTTGACCGACGCATCCGAATTAATATAGGTAATAGGCAAAATATCCTCTTTGGCTACTCCTCTGTCTGTCATATATTTGACGCTGTCGTCAAAATAGCTGCTGTCAATCATACGCGCCATCGCACAGCAAGCGAGCTTAGGCATCAAAACACGTTTTTCAGGTGCTATAATCTTAACGCTTTGCCCCATAAATCCTACGCCGCAAAAGACCACCCAGGGATTGCTGTCAGCTTTACACTTGCGGGCCAGCTCCAAACTGTCTCCGGTAATATCTGCTGCTTCAAAAACCTCATCACGCTGATAATAGTGGGCTGCCACTGTTACGTCAAGCTTTTTTTTCAGTCTTTGTATCTCGACCTTATAGTCTATATTCATAATTTATTTATCCTCATTTTTAGTCATCTTTACGTCATTTTGGAAGATTCTTTATTGACCGCTTTGCTGCTTTAAAGCCAAAGCAATAGATCTGTATTGCAAAAGGCTCTAGGCTGTTTTGAACTCTTGCAATCTGGCTATTTTATCAAAATTCAGTTAAAATTGCATATTTCTTATAAATTTAAAACAATGGAACAATGATGGATATTCTACTCAATCAAAACATCTTACTTTATCTTGCGGCTTATCTGATCTCGGGGGTTCCCTTTGGGTATCTTTTGGCCAAAAAGTTTGCCGATGTTGATATCAAAAATGCGGGGAGCGGCAATATTGGTGCAACCAATGTCCTTCGTGTTGTTAAAGAAAAAAACCCGGTTTTGGCCAAAAAGCTAGGGGGGGCGACACTTTTTTTAGATGCGGTCAAGGGTGTTGCGGTCATACTTGTTGCCATATTTTTAAAAGCACCAGAAAGCGTACTTTGGACTATTGCAGTACTGAGTGTTATGGGTCATTGCTTTTCTGTCTTTTTGAATTTTGAAGGAGGCAAAGGTGTTGCCACAGGATTTGGAGTACTGCTTGTGATGATGCCGATACCTGCGCTCATTGCCATAGCCGTATGGTTTAGTGCGAGCCGGGGGCTGAAAATTTCCTCTCTCTCTTCCTTGATTGGTCTTGTCTCGTTTATCATTGCCTCTTATTTGTTTTATCCTGAAGTGCCCGGCATAGGGTCGCATGCCCCCATTTGGATTATTGCGCTTATTATTTTTTACAAACATATACCCAACATCATAAGATTGATTAAAAAAGAAGAGGGAAAGATTTAGTCATGACGATTCACATAGAAGCATTGACGCTTGATGTGATTATAGGTTTGTTGGACTTTGAGAGAGATAGGCCTCAGCGCATACGTATTGATCTGGAAGCTTCTTATCCGTATGAAAATGGGAACTTTATCGACTATGCCGATATGGTTTTTCTTATTGAAAAAGAACTCAAAGAAAAACGCTACACGCTTCTTGAGGAAGCTCTATTTGGCATTAAAAACATACTCTCTTCCGCCTATCCTCGCATTCAAACGCTTTCATTAAAAATTTCAAAGCCGGATGTTTTGCCAAAATGCAGCGTTGCTTTAAGTGAATTCTGGTCTTTTCTTCCCGATCACTAATGATTTTTTAAAAAAATCTTTAGAAACTCTGCTTTATATGTTATAATTATTAAATAAATCTTAAAAATAGAAAGGCTTTGTGAAATGAGGGTATTGATTATTGAAGATGAAGTGGCCTTGAGTAAAACGCTTTCAGAAAAGCTGACAGAGCATGGATATCAAAATGATATTGCTGAAAATCTAGAAGACGGGCGGTATTATATTGACATCAGAAATTACGATCTTGTGCTCTTAAGCTGGGAAGGTTCCGATACAACACGTTTGAATATTATTCAAGATATCAAAAACAACTCTCATAAATCATCTGTTATTGTTATTTCCGGACAGAAAGACAAGGAAAGCGAAATCAAAGCGCTCAAGCTGGGTGCAGATGATTTTATACGAAAACCTCTCGATTTTGATATATTGTTCGTCCGCATCGAAGCCAAATTACGTTTTGGGGCTTCAAATATTATTGAGATTGAAGACCTTATTATCAATCCCGAAGAAGAAAAAATTATTTATCAGGGCAATGAAATCGAACTGAAAGGTAAACCGTTTGAAGTATTGACACATCTGGCCATGCATAAAGATCAAATTGTTTCCAAGGAACAGCTTTTGGATGCCATTTGGGAAGAACCCGAATTGGTGACACCCAATGTAATCGAAGTAGCCATTAACCAAATTCGCCAGAAAATGGATAAACCTTTAGATATTACCACGATAGAAACCGTCAGAAGACGCGGTTATAGGTTTTGTTTTCCAAAAAAAATATCGTAATCCCAAGATAATATTGTGGTCTTTTTTGCCACAATATTCTATCGTATTTTCAACACTCCCTTCAATATAAAGATACAAAATCATATTTTAAATAAAGCATAAGCTTTCTTCGGTTATAACTCCTATAAATAATATCAAAACAGAGGAAAAAATGGCACTGATAATAACAGATGAATGCATAGCATGCGATGCATGCAGGGAAGAGTGTCCCAATGAAGCAATTGAAGAGAATGATCCAATTTATATTATAGACCCCGATCGATGCACAGAATGCGTAGGGCATTTTGACGAACCTCAGTGTATCGGGGTTTGTCCGGTTGATTGTATTGTTCCCGATCCGGACAATGTTGAGAGCGTTGAGGAGCTTATGTTTAAGTTCCGTCAACTTCAAGAAGAAGATTAACAAACAGTATGGCAAAACGAACCGCAATTATAGATATCGGTTCAAATTCTGCAAGGCTTGTTATTTTTGAAAGAACAAGCCGCTACGGTTTCTTTATCGTTTGTGAACAAAAATCAAAAGTTCGCATAGGCGAAGGAGCCTATGAAAAAGAGGGATTTCTTCAACCTATAGGTCTTAAAAGGGCTTATCTGGCTTTAAAATCTTTTCTCCATACTATCCAAAAATACCAGACTCATAAAACACTTTGCATTGCCACTTCTGCAATCAGGGACGCCCCTAACGGAAATCTATTTATCTCGTGGATTAAAAAGGAATTGGGGCTTTCTATAAAAATTATAGACGGGAAAAAAGAGGCACGATACGGTGCAATAGCCGCGACCAATCTGCTTCCTTTGCAAGAAGGAATCACTATAGATATAGGCGGAGGCTCCTCGGATATGGCTTTGATAAAAGAAGGGAAAATTCTCGACACCTATTCATTGAATTTGGGTACCGTGAGGCTAAAAGAACTTTTTTTTGACAAACCGGTGCCTATAGAGATCATCAATAATCAAGCAAAAGAATACATACAAAAAGAATTACAAAAACTTCCTAAACATTTTAAACATGCTTTCGCCATAGGCATAGGAGGAACGGCCAGAACATTAAGCAAAGCAATCATGAAGCGATCCTCCCATCCTTTAGACAAACTGCATGCCTTCACCTATGCTATTGATGATTATCGTACCTACCTTCAAGCGATTCCTCTAAGCAGCGCCAAAAATCTTAAACGTTTTCTGCTCGACAAAGATCGGTATGACACGATTAGAGAAGGCACTCTGATATTTAAGGAAATTCTTTACGCTATCGAGGCAAATTCTGTCATATCCAGCGGCGTAGGTGTCAGGGAAGGGGTTTTCTTGGAACATTTACTAAAAAATGATCATTTTAGATTTCCAAGCACACTTAACCCAAGTATAGTATCTATTTTGGATAGATTTCAACCTTTTGTCGCATCAAAAAGAAATAGAAAAAGCATACTCAAACTTGGCTCAAAGCTTTTTGATACACTCAAAATTAATTTAGATCAAAACGATAACTATCTTACCGAACTTCTTTATGCACTTGAGCTTTCAAGCATTGGAAATACACTTACCATATATAAGTCCCATCAGCATGCTTTTTATATCGCCATGCAAGAATTAAGTTATTGTTTTACACACAGACAAATAACACTTATCTCGCTCTTGTTGCGTATGCATGGCAAAGAGCTGCTCCTTAAACCTCTTTATCAAAATTTTAAGATGCTGCTTCCTCCCAAAGAAAGCCTGCTTTGGCTGAGTTTTATCTATACACTGACGATACTCTTGCACGAGGCCTCTAACGATGCAGACATAGAATTCCACTATGCCGCCAAAGTATTAACGATCACTTCCGATAAACCGCTCTATCTTGCCAAAGAAAAAATTAAAGCGCTTGAAAAACCTGAACCTTTTGCCATTATTGTCAAAGATGAAAATCATATACCAAAAAATAAAGCACTCAATATAATCTAAAAATTATTTTTTAGGAGCAAGTCCACGGTGGACAAATACGTAATATGCGTGAGGTATCGGGGAGAGTTTGATGCAATCAAGGATTTAATAAATACATAAATTTTAAAATCCAAAAATAAGTTTGGAACACTTGTTTTTATTTCAGGAAAATCCTCCTGAAATAAAATGACCTTTTTGGACCAATGCTAGAATTTAGATCCCATAGAAAACTCGAAGCTAGCCGTATCATCCCCCGGTTCCTCATCAAGCGCTTTTGCAAAGACGAGATTGATGGGGCCAAACATGGATTGCCACTCTATCACCGCACCGGTTGAACTGCGTTTAATCTCATCAAAACTATCTTCGCCAATCATACCGTAATCATAGAAAAATGCCAAACGCATCTTGGCGGCTTCGGAGAGAGGAATACTGGCTTCCACGGATGATGAAGCGCTGTATTTTCCTCCGATACGTCTTGAATATGGATCATTCGGGTCAAATAGCGGTGAAATGGAATACGGGCTGTATCCCCTTACGCTTCCCAATCCTCCCAGGAAAAGCTTTTCAGCCGTAGGAATTTTTTCATCGTCTCCTGCACTAATCGCACTCATTCTTCCTTTGAGGCGCAAGATCATATCATAGTCTATCCAATCTTCCAAACCATAGTAAAATCCTACTTTGCCGCTTGTTTTGACAAAGTTTCCATATCCGCCAGGATACTCCGTAAGATTCACGTCGTCTCCACTTACATTGGCCAATTCCGTCGTTACTGCAGCAAGCATTCCCTCTCTTGGGGTATAAAAATCGTCGGTATTGTCATACGAGAGACTAAAAAATATCGAACTTTTTTTATATTTATCGTTATAGAGCTCTTTGTAAACATCGTCCAGATAAGATGAATACAGCGAATCGTTATTGTCTGCGAATTCAGATTGGTTATCGACATATCCTACCCCCACAGAGCCATGGAAATTTCTAAGAAACTGCCGTCCAAGCATCAATGTTCCGCCAATCTGGTCTTGCGTATAGTCGATATATTCATAATCTTTCTTATAAAGATTGAGCCCCAAGCTGTATTGGCTGTCCCAAATTTTTGGGTTGGTAAAAGAGAGGTTGTAGCTCGTAGAGATTTCTGAGATTTCGAATCCTGCGCTAGCATCGATACCTGATCCAAAAATATTTCTATCCGATACACTTGTGTTAAACATCAAACCTTCATAACTTCCATATCCCCCGCCTGCTGAGATGGTACCTGTCGCCGTCTCTTTGACTTTAACAAGAAGATTGATTTTGTCTTCAGAAACTCTTTGATTTTCGATCTCCACGCTTTCAAAAAATCCTGTTCTTCCTAATGCATTTTTAGAATCTTTTAAGTCTTCTGCATTATAAAGATCTCCCGGCGCAAGATAGATATACCTACGAACAACCCTGTCTTTTGTGCTGTCGTTTCCGGAGATCAATACGTCATTAATGGTTACCTTCTCGCCAGGCTGAATCACATACTGAAGATTGATTATTTTTTCTTCAGCATTTTTATTCATTTGCGGAGAAACTTTAGCATAGGCATATCCAAGATTCCCTACGGCCTCTTCCAAGTATTTCATATCTTTTCTCATGCGGTCTATATTAAAGATTTTGCCTTCTTTGAGCGTAAGATCATCCAAAAGATCTTCGCTTTCAAGCCCTTCAACCTCTTGTGCTATGCTAATTTTGCCCACCCGGTATTGTGCGCCTTCGGCAACTTTATAATCCACTTTTGCATTGTATGAACCAAAATCCACCCGCATTAAAGGCTTACCGACATAGGCGTCCAAATATCCATGCTGCATATAAACATCTTTGACCCTAAAAGCATCATACTCAAGCTGATCGACTTTTGCCACACCGTCATTTCTCCAAGGCATCCAACCGAGAAAATCTTCTTCTTTGTTTGCAAGAGGCAATTCAAGATCGCTTTGGTCTACTTCTGAGGCTCCCACAAAATTCATTTTTTTGATTTTTATTTTTTCGCCCTTGTTGACATCAAACACCACCGATACGCTGCTTTCACCCACCGCTGAGGTTGTTACCTCAACGACAGTATCATAATAGCCCTCGCTTTCAAGTTTTGAGATAATTTCCTGTTTTGCTTTTTTAACACGTGTCTCATCGTAAAGATCACCTTTTTTGAGTCCAATACCCTGCGAGAGTTTATCTGCATCATCGCCGCTGCCGTAACCTTTTATTTCCAGATTGGCAATGGCTAGTTTTTCTTTAAAATGGTACACCAGCACGCCGCCGTTTTGATCTACCCATACATCCTTGAAATACCCTTGTGAAAAAAAGTTTTTAATTGATTCGTTTATCTTTACCGCGCTCATCTCATCGCCTACATGGATACCGGCAATTTCCATCGCAACACTCGGGGAAAGATGGGAAAGACCTTCAAACTTGATCTGCGTTACTTTTTGTGCCAAAAGCAATGATCCTATCAATATCCACGAAAAAACAATTTTTTTCATCTTCATTGTCAACCTTTAGTTAATGTATGTATTTTGTCAATAGTTTATCTTTTTTTCAATAAGAGGTTCATAAAATAATGCTATAATTTCCGCCACATCACAAAGGAATCGCATGAGAGAAAAAACTATCGGTATCGTCGGTCTTGGTTTGATGGGAGGTTCTTTGGGTCTTGCGCTTAAAAACATCTCACCTCACCTGAAGATTGTCGGATTTGATCACAATGCTTCTCATGCGGCGCAAGCCATAGAGTTACATTTGGCCGATATTGTTGTAAACAGCATGGAAGAGGTCACTGCTTGCGATGTTATCTTTTTAACCATTCCCGTAGATAGCATTATCGCCGTAGCGCAGCAGATGAAAAGTTTAGACGAAGCGTGTACCGTCATTGACCTAGGAAGTACGAAAGAGAAGATATCACACGCCATTCCTTCTCATTTGCGCAAAAATTTTGTAACAGCACACCCTATGACGGGGACTGAAAAATTTGGGCCAACTGCTGCAATAGAAGGCCTCTATGCTGATAAGGTGGTCGTCCTGTGCGATATGGAGATGAGTGGCGCCCACCAACAAGAAGTGGCCAAAAGACTCTTCAAACAAATAGGAATGAAGCTTGTTTTTATGGGCTCCAAAGAGCATGACAGGCATGCGGCATTTATTTCTCATATGCCTCACGCACTAAGTTTTTCTTTGGCAAACAGCGTGATGCAGCAAGAGGACAGAAATAACATTATTGCTCTTGCAGGGGGAGGTTTTAGAGACATGAGCCGGATTGCCAAATCTTCTCCAACCATGTGGGAAGATATCTTCAGACAAAACAAAACCAATTTACTCCAAGCCATTGAAGCGTTTGAAACAGAGTTGGATAAATGCCGCACGATGGTCGAAAATGAAGAATGGGACACCCTCAACAGATGGATGCAAGAAGCCAACAGGCTTCACCATATTTTAAGCTGAGAGTTCTTCTTTTCTCTTTTAAGCTATATAAATTGCTCCATTATTTCTTTGAGTACTTTTTTATCTATTTGAATATTTTTATCTCCATTTTTCTTTGCATACAATTTGCGAACCATTTCTTCCACTTCGATAGATTTGCTTATATGCGGATAAAGTATTTTTAGCGCCTCGGAAGTTTTAAATCTATTTTTGCCGGCGGCATACTTCCATTTTTGCAATCCCGTCAAAAGTGTATACATGACTGTCAGCCCAAAGACAAAAGAGGCAACGAGCATCCACCAGGAGATGGTAAATTCATTTTGATCTTTATACTTAATCTGAGTCTTATCGCTGCTGCTGTTCTCTTTTTCTGCTCCGGTATCCAAAATAGTGTTTTCTTTTGGTGATTGCGGCGGCTTGACACTTTTGACTTTAATCTCATAGGAAGGTATTTGCAGCTTCTCTAAACGTTTTGTTTTTGGATTATACATAGAAAACTCGCGAGAAGGTATAGTAAAATCATGATCACCGATAAAAGCAAAACTTTTAGTATAAATACTTTTGATACCGTTGCCTGCAGCATCGATCTGTACTTTTGCGTCATTGCTGTATACAGTAACATCATCAATATCATAAGGTGATATTTCAAAGGTCTCAAGGCCTCCTTCGCCTTCTATTTTTATCGTAAGATTGACAGGCTTGTTTGCCTTTGCTTCATGCGTATCTACACTGCTTTTCAAAGTGAATGACCCTATCAGGTCGCTTGATTGCGGAGCAGGCATCACCTTGATGGGGATCATGTTTGAAATCACCTTTGTCCATTCTGCATTCATGAATATTCCAAAGGGATCTTTTGTATTGCTGTCTTGCTCCGGAATGTTTACCTTAGCCGGACCTATCGTGTAATTGCCTTCCTGTTTTGCAGTCAATATATAACGAATCTCTTGTACGTTTTGATTGTCCTTTCTATACGTTTTTGGCTCCTGGACCTCTTTGACAAAAAAGCCTTCAAAAGTCGGCTTTTCATATCTGGGATTATCAACCAATCTCAATCCGTCTGCAAATAAAAAATAAACCGTTGCTACAAAAGATTCGCCCACGGTTACTTCGCTTTTCTCAGCAAGCATTTGGAGTGAAAATTTTGCATTGTTTTGCATTTTTGGGGCAGCTGACTGCACTACTGCGATCTTGATGGGTTTTGTCTGGTGCGTCGTGCCGTCCACAACAACAGCATAAGAAGGAATGGTCATATTTTGTTCTGGAATAAAGTGCAGCAGCAACGTAGTACGGTTTTGTCGGCTGCTTTTTCCGTTGACCGACGTAATTGAAACGCTGTCGGATCTTGATTGTCCTAAAATACGCGCATCTTCTATCTCCTGGATATCAGGAAATTCGGCCTGATCTCCTATCGCAGTTATTTGCAGCTGCACGGGATTGCCCTGGACTACCTTGGAGCTCGAAACTGTCGCTTCAACGCTTGCGCTCCATGCAAACTGAAATACAGCGATACTAAATAGAATGATTTTACCAAGGTTTTGCATCTTCACTCCTTTGTGTTTTTTGATTATCCATCCGGTACATCAGGGTGGGCATCTTTTGATCTCCTAATTTTTTAAGCAGTCTTTTGAGTTCTTCGGCCTTAAGCTTCTCTTCTTGACTCAAGGGTGCCGAAGTTTTGGTTTGTGCAGAAGAGGCCTCTTCTTTTTTGTTGCTCCTGTGTTGTGCCTGCTCTTCCCTGGACACCTCTTCTTTTTTTTGGTTTTTATCTTGCTTTTGCTGATCGTTTTGTTTATTTTTATCTACGTTTTGCTGGTCATTGTTTTGGTTATTTTGCTGCTGCTTATCATTCTGCTCTTGATTTTTATTTTGCCGGTCTTGCTTTTGCTGATCGTTCTGTTTGTTTTTATCTATGTTTTTCTGGTCATTGTTTTGGTTATTTTGCTGCTGCTGGTTTTGATCTTTATTTGATTCGTTTTTGTCTGTGTCTTTTTGATCGTTTTGCCTGGATTTCTCATTTTTTTGTTGTTTCTTCTTCTCTTTTGCCAGCTCCAAATTAAAGCGCGTATCTTTGTCTTCTTTTATTTTTAAAACTTTCTCATAGGAGTCTATCGCTTTATCCAGATTATTTTTTTGAAAGTAGCTGTTGCCTATATTGTGCAGCCTTGCGGCTTCATCTATGCCTTGCGCCTGCTCATATGCTTTTATCGCCTCATCATATTTCTTTGCTTTATAGTAAGCATTGCCTGTATTATAAATTTTTTGAGGTGATTTTGCATCTAGACTATTGAGCAAAACCGCACTTTTGCCGTACTCTTTGGCTTCATACGCCTCTTTTGCCTCTTGAATCGTTTTAAAATCTGTCAAACCTGCACTTAAAAACAGAAAACATCCCATATTCAAAACAAAAAATACTTTTATTATTTTTTTCATTTTTTGCCTCCGCTGCTTGTTGCCGGAGATTTGCTGTCCGCTGTTTTTCTGGGTATCGAACTTAATGCGATCAGCAGCAGCAGCAAACCAAGCCCCAAAGGATAATAAAACAGCTCCAAGCGCTCTTTGATTTTTACTTCGCCTTGTTGTTGATTTTTATATTTGCTTCGTATTGCGGTAACAAGTTTTTCTATGTCTTCTTTTGAGTTGCTCGCTACCGCGCCCATGCCTTCGCTGTTTTTGGCAACCTCTAAAAGTGCATCATTTCTCTGTGTAATAGCGATGGAACCGTCTTGCTGTGTTAACATTTTACCTTTTTCATCGATGACAGGTGCCCCTTTGGCAGTACCTACAAGCACTGCATAGAGATCGACATCATTTAATTTCAGAATCTCTGCAAATTCTCCAAGAGCCTCCTTGTCTCCGCCGTCGGTAAATACGATTAAAATCTTAGGAGATTTATGCTCCAAAAGTTGTACAGACAGTGTCGCAAGACTTTCAAAATCGGTCGAACTCATATTGATATAATTTTCATCAACCCCTTTTATTATCTCTTTGAGTGTTTTTTTATCGGCAGTAAACGGCGCCACCATAAAAGAAGAGTGCGCAAAGGCCAGCACGCCTATTTCATCACTCGGCATGGCATCAAAAAGCGATTCTATTTTTTTCTTGGCAAACTCTAAGCGATTGGGATATTGGTCTTGGCTTCGCATAGAACCTGAAATATCAAGTCCTATCAGCACGTGCAAACCCTCCACAGAGACAAGCCGATCTCCTTTGTCTATCACGGGTCTTGCCATCGCCACTATCATAAAAAATAGTGCAGCAAACATCAACATATGACGCACTACAAGAGGAACGCTTCCTTGTGTTGCACTAAGCCTTTCAAGCACCTTCGCGTCAAAAATACGGGAGAGCCTTTCTTTGTTAGTCAGGATCAATGCAGCAAAAAGAGCAAAAGGAACAATCAGTATCCAAAACAGATAGGGATAGACAAAACTCATCTATACTCCTTTAATATTTCTAAAATAGATGAAGAGCAGCAAACTCAAAATCCCCAAAAAAAGAGGGTAAACATAAAGATACGTATATTCTGCTGTCTTTTTGTCATCCATTTTGGTTACTTCGAGTTTGTCTATCTCGTCATAGATCTTTGAAAGCATAGCTGCATTGCCCGCACCATAAGCCTGACCTTTGCCCGCGTCGGCCAAAGCCTGCAAATAACGCCCGTCGTAATCATGTTGGCTGCCTATGCCGATGGTATAGAGTTTAATATCCTGTTTCTGTATCATTTTTAAAAGCTCTTCAAAAGATACTTTGCTTATATTTTCTATACCGTCGGTTAACAAAATAGCAATTTTGGATTTGGCTTTACTTCGAGAAAGCATGCTGTAGCTTTGCACAATTGCATCATTGATCGCTGTGCGCTTACCTGCCATGCCAAGCTGCTGCATTTGGATGATATTTTGCAAAAAATCTTTTTCAAAGGTCAAAGGGGAAGAGATAAATGCAACATCTGCAAATGTCACCATCCCTATGCGGTCATTTATTCGTTTTGCTACAAATGTACTGACCACCTCTTTGGTAACATCAAACTTATTTTTCCAAAGATCGCTTGCATCAAATCCGCCCTGACGCATCGAATCACTCGAATCAAGAATCAATACGATATCCCGCCCCTCTTTTTTGCTGCTCGTATAGCTTTTGGTGATGACAGGTGAAGCAAAAGCGACCACTGCCGAAACGATACCTACCCATTTGAGCCATTCGAGCAGGGAGTTTTTAGGAAGGTTTTGTACAATCAATCGTTCAACATGAGGAAAAAAAATTGCACGCGATCTTTGTTTGCACCATCGGGCACAGATGATAAACAACAGGATAGTCAAAAGTAAAAACGGATATTCAAAACTAAATTGATTCATCGGCCACCTGCACAAAAAGATTGAATTGATTACGCGTCTCATCATCCAGCGCATCTACTTCTTTTTTGTATTTATATTTTTCAAGCATCGTTTCAAGCTGAGAAAACAACTCTTTTTTGCGGGTATCTGTTGCCAAAAGCCTTGCATAATGCGTTGCTTCATAGGCTGATTTTTTGGCATCTTTCCACTCAATAGCTTTAAGCTTGGCAAGATAAATTTTGGCAAGATTTATCTTGCGTTGTTCCCATATTTTTTTTAAAAGAAAAAAAAGAATGCCAAGCAACAGCAAGCTTCCAAGACTAATCAAACTCCAATAAATATAATAAGAGTTGTCGGGTATCTCCAAAAGCGGTTTGATATCCCGAATCTGTACCGTTAAATTCTGTTCTTCTGCCTGCGTTGCAGTCATCCAAATAATGAAAAGTGAAAAGTGAAAAGTGAAAAATTTTAGATTATGCTGCAAAGCAGCACTTCCGTTCAACAAAAGTTTTTCAAAGAAAAACTTACCGGCATTCCTCATCCCTGCTTTCTCATTTCTCATTCTTATACTCTCCTCATCTGCCTCATGAGTTTCAATAAAGGCTCTTCATCGGTATAGATTTTTGTAAACCGTATCCCTCGCTTTTTAAACTGTTTGTAGAGCTTTTCATCATTCTCATGAAGCGCTTTTTTATAGTGCTTGAGTGTCTGCGCATCTATATCTCCTTCAAAACTTTTTTGATTTTCCATATCTATAAGTCTCAAATACCCTAATTGGTCAGGATTTTCTTCAAACCTATCGCGTACAATCACGGCAAACACATCATGTTTTTTGCTAAGAAATTTAAGATCTATATCTCCTACAAAATCCGATACGATAAAAAGAAGGGCTTTCTTTTTTACCCGTTTGACCAACATCTCAACCAAGGCAGCATAATTGGCTTCTTTGCCTAGCGGCTCAAAACGAACAACTTCCTCTGCCGCCTGATGAATAGCAAAATGTTTTTTACTCGGCTTGGCGACACTATACAAATCATCTGCGAACACGAAATGAGAAAAGAGATCACTATTTTTTACGGCAGAAAATCCAAGTATAGCAACCACTTCCGCTATCACATCAGATTTTTGTCTAACCGTACCAAAATAAACAGACCCGCCAAGCATCGAAACCACCACGACATTGAGCTCTCTCTCTTCTTTGTAAACCTTGACATAAGGTTTACCGAGCTTGGCAGTGGTTTTCCAGTCTATTTTGCGTACATCGTCTCCATACACATATTCACGAAGTTCTGAAAATTCAAATCCCTCACCTTGAAAAAGAGAAGCATTATTCCCAAGCATCTCTCCATAGACTTGCTTTTTAGTTTTGAGAATTATTTTTTTTGCCGCCAGATTCATCGAAGCGCCTCTGATAAATCAGTGCTGAATGCTGATTTGTTTTTTTTCAAAAACCTTTTATTCTTTAAGATAAAAGCATTGCTATGCAATGCATTCAAAAATTCCTCATTCCTCATTTCCAACTCCTCATTTTCCATAATGCAGTGCATTACGGAATCGGTACTGCAGCCAATATCTTCTCTATGATTTGATCTTGCGTCACATCTTCTGCCTGTGCTTCATAAGAGAGAATCACACGATGACGCAATACCTCTTTGGCAATATAGGCTATTTCTATTGGCGAAACATAGTCTTTTTCTTTAAGATAAGCAATCGCCCGTGAAGCTTTATACATATCTATACTCGCCCTAGGGCTGGCGCCAAACTCTATATAAGAAGCAATCTCTTCAAGTCCATAGGCTTTTGGATTGCGTGTGGCTGTAACCAGTTCAACAATATAAGCTTCTATTTCAGGATCAAGATGCACCTGCATGACTTCATCTGCAATACGGTTTAAATCTTCAACTGTTGCCACTTGCGCTATGCTTTCAAAGCTGTTGTTGGCTACGCGGCGCGCAATTTTAAGCTCTTCTTCTTTGGTATTGTATCCCACAACCACCTTCATCATAAACCGATCAAGCTGCGCTTCAGGCAGTTCGTAGGCTCCTTCTTGTTCGACCGGATTCTGGGTCGCCATCACTAAAAAAGGAAGGTCGATCTTGAAGCTTTCATCTCCTATCGTTACCTGGCGTTCCTGCATCACCTCCAGCAATGCCGACTGAACTTTTGCAGGAGCACGGTTGATCTCATCGGCAAGCAGCAGATTGGTAAACACAGGACCTTTTTTGATCTTAAATGAGTTGCTTGAAGGATCATAGATCTCCGTGCCGATAATATCGCTTGGCAGCAGATCCGGCGTAAACTGAATACGTTTGAAATTGAGTCCCAGGCTCTTTGCCAATGCATTCACGGCTGTTGTCTTGGCTAGCCCGGGAACCCCCTCCAGCAAAATATGGCCGCGACATAACAAACCCGCAAGCAATCCTTCGATCATCTTCTCTTGTCCAACCAAAACTTTGGATATCTCAGATTTGATATCATTGATAATATAACTCACGTTTTTCTCCTGTATATTCGGGTATATTGATAACTAAAGTATACTTTAGCGAAGTTAATTGAAAGTAAATCAATGCAAGGCAGGACAAATGACAATAAAAAGGAAAATATCTTAAAAAATGATCGTTTATAAATCGTAAACGGTTCCGAATGCAACAATGCGGAATAGTATGCCGTGCGGTCTTTTTTATGTAGCAGATTTTGATAATCCGCAAACGATCCCCATCCCTTTTCTTGATCGGTTTGGCCAATCCATAAACATTCGCTTTTTTTCCTTTCAATGAATAAAATTATCGTTCATGCAATGCTTCAGAAAATGTTTTGATAATCGGCTTAGAAAGATAAGTTAAAACACTTCTGTTTCCCGTTATGATATCAACCTGTGCGGTCATCCCCGGTGTCAATTCGATTGCTCTGTCGTTCTTTGGTAAAAGTTCGGTTTGCTTCATTGCGATCAAAACCCTAAAGTAGTATTTTTCATCCTTCTGGTTCTGTTCTACGAGGGCATCAGGACTGATGTATTTGACTGTTCCGTGGAAAATACCGTAAATACTATAATCATACGCATCGAGTTTCACCGCTGCGGGCTGATCTCTTTTAACAAACGAAATATCCGAAGGGCTGATCTTCGCTTCTATGATCAGTTCATCACCCGACGGCACAAGCTCCATAATAATATCTCCCGGACGGACTCTCGCGCCCTGCGTGGTAACAATAATATTTTTAACAACCGCATTCATTGGGGAAGAGATCGTTGTACGCTCCAGTGTGATTGTTCTATTTACAAGCTCTTGCTTTTTGGTTGAGAGCTCCTCTTCGGCTTTCGTCATCTCTGCTTGTGAATCTTGAAAATATTTATTTCTTGTATTTGAAATTTTACCTTTAAGATCTGCTATCTGCCGCTTCAGCCTGATAATCTCCGTAGCACCGATATCTCCGCTTTTGAGGAGAGGGAGATTCAGGCTCAGTTCCTCTTTTGCCAAAGCCAGCGATTCATTTAGTGCGGTGATATCATCGTTGAGTGCACGCTGACGTCTTTGGAATAGCGCTTTTTGGTTTTCTACAAATTCGGGATATTCTTTAAGTGAGTCATCAAAAACAAGCGGTTTTTCATAGACTTCTGCTTTCAATCTCTCCAAAGTCGCCTTGAGTGCTGCAACTTTTGCTTTGCTATCTTCGTATGCCGCTTGTGCCTGTGATTTTTCCAAAATAATCAAATGATCATCTTTTTTTACATGATCGCCTTCCCGTACAAATATCTTTTCAACAACTCCGTCTACCGCTGACTGGATCTCCTGTGTTTTGGCTGCGGCAATCACCTGCCCTCTGGCATGAGAAATCTGATCGATTCTGGCATACGATGCCCAAATAAAAAATGGCACGATCACTATTCCCAAACTGCCGAAAATAATCCATAAAGGATTAATCTTTGTTTGATACGGATGTTTTGTCTGCTTCATTGCGCTCCTTGTTTTTTGGCCTGGACTGTCGGATTTAATTTAGCTAAAATCACTTCTTTTGGCCCATCCATCACAATCCCTTGAGGCGTTACCACTATTACACGGTTAACCAATCCAAGCAACGCCGGCTTATGTGTCACAACCACTAGCGTACTTTCAGGACTTAATTTTCGTTCTATCGCTTCGAGCATCTGTCGTTCCGTTCGTTCATCCATATTGGCAGTCGGTTCATCCAGAAGCCATGCTTTAGGTTTCATAAGAATCAAACGTGTTAATGCAATCATCTGTTTCTGACCCCCCGAGACGCTTTCGCCTCCTTCAGGGACGGGTGTATCAAGGCCTTGCGCCAAGACATTGATCAGATAGATCAGCCCCGTTTGCTTGGCAACTTCCAGTACCATTTCATCATTAATCCCGGCAAGGCCGAGTAAAATGTTATCCCGAAGTGTTCCTGAGATCAATTTTATATTTTGCGGTAAATATCCGATCATTTCATTCAAACGGTTTCGCGAAATATGTTGCATATCCATACCGCTGATAAACACTTTTCCCGGCTTCGGCTTATAAAGTCCGGCCAGCATTTTGAGCAGCGTAGATTTTCCTGAACCGATCATGCCCAAAATGGCTACACGCTCTCCGGGGGCAATGTTTAATTCTCCTATATTAACCGACGGCGCATTTTCCCCATAGCTAAACTGAGCATTTTCAAGTCGAAAATGCGGTGCTATTACGGCAGGAGAAAGTGGACGCTCCACACCTTCATTATCACGCTCCAATGCATAAACCCTATCTAGATCCTCAACCGCCATTTTGGTTTTTCCCCATTGAACAAGCAGATTTGGCAACATAGCAATAGGAGAAAGCACCCTGCCCGATAGGATTGTCGTCGCGATCAATCCCCCCATAGTCAAATTTTCCGTCGTACTCACCAAATATGCTCCCATCGCTACCAAAGAGATATAACTCAACTGCTGTAAAAACCCTGAAACATAGCTAGACATTTCACTATAATGACGGATCTGTATATCATCGTGAATGGCATCTTCGCTCAATGCATTCCATCGGCTCAATAGTTTCCACCCGGCTCCGCTCGCCTTCACATTTTCTGCATTTTCAACACTCTCAACAAGCAGTCCAAGCTTCTGATGCAATGACAAGGTTGAGGTTCTCGAAAGCTCCTCTACCTTCTTTCGAAAAATCATACCGACAAAAATAGCGATGATTAAAAATCCTAGAACAATCGCCCCTATCATCCATCCTGCAAGCATGATAATGACCCCTAAAAAAATCATCGAGAAAGGAAAATCAATAAACACATACAACGCAACTGTGGAGATAAAAGCCCGTACTGTTGCATAGCTTTGCAATTGTCCGGAAAGTGTTCCGATACTTCTTGGCAGCGCATCCAGACGTATTTTTAAAAAACGATCAAAAATATGGTGCGAATAGGCGATATCCATACTCACAGCAGCCCGATCAAGGATATGCGAACGGGAAAGTTTGAGGATCATCTCCAAAAAAATAGCAATAAATACCCCCACGCTCAAAGCCGCAAGAGTTGATAGCCCCTGCGTTGGAATCACCCGATCATAAACCTGCATACTGAAAAATGATGTCGCCAACGCTAGAATATTGATGCTCAATGATGCGATTGCTGCATACCAAATGATCGGTTTTTGTTCTAATGCAATAGTTTTAAACATCTCTTTGGCAGACAATTTGTCAATGCTTTTACGTTCAGACTTGATTGAGGTAAACCATGTGCCTTTAGGAAAGGCCCCGCAACTTCTCAGCCCGTCTCTTCCTTCGCTTTTCCAGCTTCCCTCAGCTTCTTTTTCTATAACGATACGTATCCCTTCATCCGGAATCAATGCCAAAACAGGAAGATGGGCATGTGAGATACTTTTGCTCCATTGTGTATTTTTCAGCCCAAGATTCTCAAACAGGTGATCATAAAAAGAAAGGATACTCTTCTCTTCAATATCCACCAGTGTTTGCTCTAGTATCTCACGCTCATAAGAAGTCAGCCTCAAAACAGAAAACGGCGGAAGTGCGCATGCTTGTGTAAGCCACGCTATATCATGCCTTGCGCTTTCAATATCTTGATAGAACATTATTTTCCTTCATTTTCAAACTCGATTTTTCCTGTTTGCAGTGCCAGTTTGTATGCGGATGTGACCCATACCGCTTTAAGTGTTGCCAAAGCGATTTTATTTTGTGTTACCTCTCGTGAGGTATTGACAAGATCGAGCCACTGGCGTTTTCCCGCAATAAAAAGACGTGTATATGATTCGAGAACTCTTTGGGATGCTTCGATTGTTTGGTGTATACTCTCTGCCCGGGCTGCGGCCGCGATAAAATCCGCATAGTCCACGACTAAACTCTCTTTAAGTTCCTGCTCTTTGACCTTAAGCTCATCTTGTGCCTGAAGCACCTTATATTTGGCACTTTCTATATTGGACATCGCCGAGAGTCCGGCGCCCGGGCTAAACGAAACAGCAACATACATCGCCGTATCATCTTGTACCTCAGTATCGTAGATCGTTCCTCTTTGATGTTCTGCCCGCAATGATATATTTGGCATTATGACCGCATCTGCGCCTTTTTTTTCAGCATTTGCCATTGCGATTTTTGCTGTCAGTTTTTTAAGTACGGGATGTGTCTGCAAAAGTTCTTCCTCCATTTTTTCAAGAGACATTTTGCATCTCACGATATGGTCTTTTGTAAAACTGATGGCGCATGGCTCGGAGTTGCCGGTAAGCAGCTCAAGCTGAGAAAGCGCCATCTCATATTTCGACTGCGCCAACATCAGATCCGCATCGATCTGTGCGATACGTGCACGAAGAAGCTCTCGGTCTGATTCAGAAGAAACGCCCGCTTTGATACGCCTTTCGAGCATCTGGGCCAAATTTTCAAGCTGCTGTTTACCTTCGCTAAAACCTTTAATCTCACCGTCTGCTTGAATATAGTATTGTAAAACACTCAAAACCTTTTGGGCCAATGCATAACTGGTCTCACCCAACGTATGTTCCGCCTCATCTTCACGCGCCGATGCCAGGTCACTGATCGCGTCAAGCTTTCCTCCTGTCCACAAAGGCTGGTCAAGCCGCAAAGTTGTCTCTCGTCGCCCCGACCTTTGCGAAATATCCACAGACGGCGTCGGAAAGTAATTCCATTTCGCGCTCTGCATCTGTGCATCGGCATCCAGGATCATCTTTTTTGAAACTTCTATGCTTGGATAATGTCCATAAGCTTCCTGAAGCAAAGAAGAAACCTGCTTAACACATGAACGCTCTTCTCCGACCGGACTATCGATGGTGATAAACTCAGCCTTTGCATGCACAATACACAAAGCACAAATGATCCATAAACGCTGATACCTCAAACTTCCGCCTTTGTAAACTATTTTAAAGAGCTGAATTCAACTCGCTATTGCAATACACCCAATCTAAATCCTTAAATTCTATCACAAAATACTTCGACAGGCGCTTTATATCCAAGCGTCTTCATTTGTGCTTTAACTATAATTATTTGCCATATGTTACTATCCGTTTTAGTGTGGATAAAACCATTCGATTTTGAAAAATAAAAACAACCCTTACAGTCACAGGATAAGGACTGGCCAGACATCAAAAAGCATCCGGCCACATCCAAAAAGATCTTTACAGCACCCGAATATCCTGTTGTATCCAAATGTCAGCACCAGCTGTTCCGCCCATATCATAGGTATTATAGATAACTCCGTCAACAGTGGCCGATCCTGTAAATGTTTCAGCAGAAAGCGTCACTGTGTCGCCTCCGTTCCCTGTAATATAAAGCGTATCACTGGTATCACTCAACGCAAGAAGATCGGTGTAATTTATCGCTAACGCGTTATCGCCATCTCCAGTAATATCAATTTTTTCAATCCCAACTATCTGAGTACCGGCAACACCTGAAAGATCAAGGGTAATATTGCTGCCTTGAATTAAAAGCGTGTCAATGCCTGTTCCTCCATCAATAATGGAATCCATAGCGTCAAAAACAAGTATATCATTTCCCGCATCCCCATGCAGTACATCAATACCATCTCCTCCAATGAGGATATCATTTCCATCCCCTCCGTTTAGCAGATCATTGCCATCGCCGCCGCGAAGCAGATCATTCCCCTCTGCGCCCGATAATGTATCACCGCCTGCAAAACCATAGAGGCGATCGCTGCTTGCCGTACCGTTTAGACCGTCATTTCCTGAAGTACCTTCTTGAATACCAGAATCATCACTTTGAGTGTGAAGCAATCCGACATTGAGTAAATCGCTGCTGCTGTCCGTGCTCGATAACCCGTTCATATCGGTTGCGGTAATGCTCAATGTATCCAACACGCCCACGTCAAGCACGGTATTTTCGAAATGTATTGTTGTCAACAACTCATTCAGTTTCATATTATCAATAGGACCGCCATCGGTGGCCGTGATCGTAATCGTCGATGAAGCAGCCAACAATCCCAATATTCCAGGATTATTCACAACCGATACAGTCAATCCCAATTCTGCCGCTAACACACTTGAAGCAGTGAGCTGATACGTAGACAGATTTACTAAACTCGTATATTTAACAGTAACTGTTTTAATATTGCTGTTGGCATCCATCGCAAATACTGCCTGATTCGAAATATCCAGCAAACCTAATGCCTCCGCACCGACAAGCCCCAACAATGTAGAGTTATTGGCATTCACGATGGGTGCTTGGTTGACAATTGCGCTGTCACTGGAGCTCGGCCCGACATTTCCTGAGGCATCTCGGATAGCCGAGGTAACCGTTAGAACCTGAACACCTGTTGGAAGCGCAACACCGGATATTGTCTGAGTGGAACCGGCAGTCATTGTCGTACCGTCCACAATATAAGTAGCAATTACCGATCCGGTCAGATTATTCGTAACTGTGATAACATCGCCTATCTGCGCATCTGCCGGAATGCCTACTGCAACATCCGTCGTAGCGGCCCCTCCTTTTTCTGCTCCATCGATGCTGCCGTCATTGTTTGTGTCTAGTACGATCTCGATGGATGCAGCCGTTGGGGGCGGCGTAGTGTCTGCACCAACGGTCGTGCCGCCGTTATTGCCTACATCGAGTGCATCAGTAACGGTGTGGCTTCCGAACGGATCGCTATAGGTAACCGATACGCTGACCGGTTTTCCTTCATGATCAGCCGTCAGGGTAAAGGTGCTTTGATCGGCATTCGGATTTGCTACTGCTGCTCCGTCCACAGACCATGTGTACACAGGCGTGCCTGTGATGCCGTCGGGATCGACAAGATCTGTCGTCAGGGTTTGTCCGACAACCGCTGATCCTTCGATCGTTACACTTCCCGCATCGTCTACGCCGCCAACGGTCGTGCCGTCTTCACCTCCGCCCCCGCCTCCGCCACCGGCGGCGGCAGCTATACCAATCAATGCGCCTGCTCCTGCGAGATATGCCCATATCGGCATATCATCTTTTTCACCCGGAACTCCAAGCATAGAGAGATCCTCTTGCCCTGAAGCTATTTGATTTAAGCTCACTATGTTACCGTCAGATTGAGCAACATACGAATAATATGTACCCGTTTCATCTATACCAATCATATCGGTATTCGAGATATCAAAAAAGTTTTCTAAAATAAGATCAGGGGCACCATTATGGTCTCCATCTAGATTGACTTCTAGATTTTTACCAACTTTTTTGACCATTACTTTTATGGGTGCTGTGTTTGTAGTCATATCTTTTAGCTCATACTTAACACCTTTTTGTGCTTGTATCACTATTGGATTTGAAACAGAAGAGGAAACAGTCTGCTGCCCTATAACCTTAGCGCCAAGATGTTCTATAATTTTAATTTGTGCCATAGCGGAATCCCCTTATTTTATTTTGTTTACCTTGAAGTATTATCTCAACTCTTCTGTCTGGAGCTAGGCATGCTATAAGAGCTGACCGTTTCATTTTATCACTGCAGCCTCTAGCTACCGGCTTTGCTTCTCCTCTGCCTCGAACTTTAAAGATACTTTGAACACCTTGTGACTTAAGGTAGGCAGCTACTGAATCCGCTCTTCTTTGAGAAAGATTTAAATTTTTGTTATAGCTTCCGATTCTATCGGTATACCCGGTGATATCAAAAGAGGCTACATTCAGTTTATTCGCTTTGATATTAGATATAAATTGATTTAAACATCGTTTGCCCTCCCCTTTCAGCTCTGCTTCATTGAATTCAAAGAGCGCATCCGTATTTAAGGTAATAGTAGTATTGAGCATTATTTTTTGTACTCTTGGGATAAAATATCCTGTTTTATCGGCCACACTGGTTGTGGAAATTATTGCTAACACTACAAAAAATCCTAAAATTTGTTGTATCCATGTAAGCTTCATTCGTCATCCTTTAAGTTTTTTATTGCTGAAATAATCAACAATACAATCGACAATGCAACTCGGCAATCTAGCTGGAGACCCGTAGTTTTCCGTCCTACTCTCGCGGGTAGTTTGGCTTTAACGCGTGTTTGATTCGAATTTCTCCACTCTCTCCCAGATAAGGAAAAATTATGAACTATTACAGTGTAATGTTGCTTAAAATGCATTAATATAATATTGAGGCCTCTGAATAATGATCGTTTAGATCCTCTGTTTGGCTTAGGATGACGTAATTTTCGCCATTGCGGGCATGATTCTCTGTCTGGCTTGTAGTTTAATTAGGGTATTCGCTTGTATGGTTTTATTTGATTTACTTATAAAGATGTTTTCAGATAGGCCATTGCCGTAGCGATGATGTCATCATCATCTTTGCTTGACGACTTCAAAACCACACGCGCTTTGCTTTCCTCTTTAAATTCGATAAAAACATTCTCGCCGTATGAAGAAATTTTGGTAATATCTTTTTCTTTGGCAAGCACCTTCATGACCATGATATCGATAAACTGTCTTGTAATCCTGTCGAGTTTGCCAAAACGATCTGCAATCTCGGATTCGATCTCATACACTTCGCCTGCACTTTCACAAAGAGAGAGCCGACGGTAAAGTTCCAGCCGCAATCTGTCTTCTTCGATAAGCTCTGCGCTCAGATAAGCATCTACTGACAGCTTCATATCCACATGCTGTTCTGCTTCTTTGTGTTCTCCGCTTAGTTCACGGATCGCATCTTCAAGCATGCGCAAATAAAGCGAATATCCGATCTGCTTGATGTGCCCGCTTTGTGCTTCTCCTATGATATTGCCTCCCCCGCGAATTTCAAGATCATGAAAAGCAAGCACTGCGCCGCTGCCAAGGTCTGAGTGGGATTCCAGCGCAAGCAGTCTTCGTTTGGCATTGTCGGTAAGACGCTCTTTGTCTGCAACCATAAAGTAGCAGTACCCTTCTTTGCCGCCTCGCCCTACGCGTCCTCTAAGCTGGTGAAGATCAGCGATGCCAAAGCTGTCTGCCCCGTCCACGATCATCGTGTTGGCATGAGGCATATGAATACCCGATTCAACAATAGAGGTGGAAAGCAGCACATCATACTCCCCTTCTTCAAACTTCATCATCTCATCTTCAGTCTCTTGGGCTGAAATTTTAGAATGCAGTACCGCTATACGCATACTCGGAAGGATATGGAGCAACTCTTTTTTCTTCTCATCAATGCCCGCAATGGAATTGAAGACATAAAAAATCTGTCCTCCCCGACGACGTTCACGCATCATAGCTTCCTTAATGATCTTCTCATCATAGCTTTTTACAAACGTGCGCACCCCTTTTCTCTCAATCGGCGGCGTAAGTATCTCTGAAAAGCTTTTGATCTGGGAGAGGGCAAGATTGAGACTTCGTGGTATCGGTGTTGCGCTCATGCTCAAAAGATGCACATCAATAGCCATCTCTTTAAGCGCTTCTTTTTGCTTGACCCCAAACTTGTGTTCTTCATCGATCACCACCAAAGCCAGGTTTTTAAATTTAACTTTGAGCAATGCGTGCGTTCCTACGACCACATTGATTGTCCCCTCTAAAAGCCCTTTTTGTATAGCGCTTTTTTCTTTGGCAGACGTAAACCTGTCAAGCTTTGCCGTATTGATGCCAAATTCGTAAAAACGTTCTTTAAGGCTTTTATAGTGCTGAGAGCTCAGCAAAGTGGTAGGGGCTATCATCATGGCCTGGTAACCGTTTTTGACCGCGACAAACATCCCGTTCATTGCCACTTCGGTTTTTCCAAATCCTACGTCTGCGCTCAAAAGCCTATCCATCATACGTCCGCTGCCCATATCGATGAGAAGCTCATGAATAGCCCTTTCCTGATCTTCAGTATGCATAAAGCCTGCTTTTGCCATAAAAAGAGCATGCTCTTCCATGTCCGATCTTAAAATGATCCCTTTTTTTAGATGACGCTGGGCAGAAAGGTTAATAATTTGGGAAGCAATGGCAAAAAGCTTTTCACGTACTTTGGCTTTCAGGCTTCTAAAACTTGCTTTTCCAAGTCTGTCAAGAACAGGCAGCGCACCCCCTTCGGCTACATACCGGTCTATCACCTCAAGATTTGAGACAGGGATGAGAAGTGTATCTTCATTTTGGTACTGCATGACCACAAATTCACTTGTAGCGCCCAAAACCTCTCTTTTTTCAATGCCCTTAAAGATCCCCACTCCATGATTCTCATGTACGACATAGTCGCCCTGTTTAAGCTCATCAAGGATCAAAGTCGCTTTTTTAACACGTTTGGATTTAAGCGGTTTGTTAAGGGAGAGAATAAGTTTGTCCGGGCCAAGAAGATTGACTATTCCTTCCTGATAAACAAAAGTGATATTTTCAAAAAAATCCAATTGTGAACCGCGCACAATGCTCTCGTTTTTGGCAATAACGGTGATCTGTTTGTCTTTATGTGCATGCAGGAGCTTGTTGGGGTCAACCACTTCGAGATCACGGTATCTGCTTTGTTGAGAAATAACAGGAAGCAAAAAAGACTCATAGGGAATAAGCGGCTCGCTTAACTCGTAGATCTCCTTGAGTTCTTCCTCCAGATTGCCGGTATAGATTGCAGAAAACTGTTCAAATACACTTTCGCCCAACTCTGCAAGATGCCAAAGCCCGAGGGAGTCAATATCTTTAACAAACGTATCATAGCTGCTCTGCTCTACCCTGTGCCGGAGCGCTTCGTGTTCTTTTTGAGGCAGTGCTAAAAATGCCGGAAGTATCGTTAGAGACTCCAACTCTTCGCTCAGCCTTTTTTGGGTTCCTTCATCATAAGGATGAATGGCTTCTATCTCTTCATCAAACAGTGAGATGCGATAAGGATTGGGTGCGTGAATAGGAAAAATATCTACTATGTCTCCGCGAAAAGAAACCTCTCCTCTGCTTGCTGCAATATCTGTAAAGTGATACCCCCAGCGGTATAGGGTATCTTTCAATGAATTTAAATCAAGGGTATCTCCAAACGCAACCGTCCTAGAAGCAAACCACTGCGGTTTTGGAAAAGGAATAAGCAAGGTTCTTATCGGTGCGACAATTATTTTTTTATTTTGGCTCTCATGGTATCCTGAAAGCTGGACAAAAAACTGTTGAATATCGTCAGTGTAGGTGCGCAAATCTTCCCCTACATTTATACGCAAATCAGGAAGCACAAACGTGTCATACCCCAATAAATACGCCACATCGCGTATCTTTACGGCTTCTTTGTCGTCTTTACAAATAAGAAGTTTATTTTCTTTTAAATTTTCCAGATATTCGTAGATATTACTTTGATACATATTTATTTTTATCCATTTTTTTAAGAAATGCTTCGACTACATGAAACGATCCAAATACAAGGTAATTTTCCTCTTTGTTGATCTTTCCATTAAAATAAGTGTACTCCAGTCCCATTTTTTTGAGTGCTCTTTCTATCTGTTCAAGACCTGCGGCGCGCTCAGAATAGATAGGGATTATCTCTACCCGTTTCACTTTGGGTTTAAGTACACGCAAAACCTCTTCGTAATTTTTATCATTCAAACTGTTGTAAATAAGCACTGTCTTTTTATTTAAAGCTTTTTCTATAACGCTTGCAGCCAAAGGATTATGCCCCACATCAATCCGTACATTTTCTCTCCAAAGATAAAAACGCCCGAAGAGTTCAAGAGATTTTAAATCATCTACATTGTAAGAAATGCTCAAAATATCCAGTGCCTGCAAAGAGACCAAGGCATTGTCTATAAGATAATTGCCCCAGGCTTTTTGCTTGGCAATCTCTTTTAGTTTTATCAGTCTGTCATCTATGCGCATATCCTGGTTCAAAAAAAGTTCCGCCCCTTTTTGTTTGACAATCTTTTGAGCCACATCAACCACTTCTTTGAAAGGTTGGGGTGAGAGCAGGACCCGCTTTTGAATGCTTCGTATTTTTGTGCTTGCAATCTCTTCGACAGTATCACCCAAAAAAGCCTGGTGGTCTATGCCTATGGGCGTGATGACGCTCAGTGCTTTATCGCATATATTGGTTGCATCATGTTCTCCGCCCAACCCTGCTTCCAAAACGATCAAATCAAGATTTTCAAAAATAACCAAAGCTAAAAGCGTGGTGTATTCAAAATAGCTTAGGTTTTCACATACGGTTTTTCCCAGGATACCAAAAAGTCTTGCATGTGCCGTTTGAAGCGCTGCATCTTGCACATCAGCTCCATTGATCCATATACGTTCATTGAATTTCATAATGTGAGGAGAGGAAAAATGTCCCGTCTTGTAGCCGCTTTTGTGAGCTAAATAAGCGATAATCCTGCCGGTAGAACCTTTACCGTTTGTTCCTACGATATGAACGGTTTGAGGGTGCTTTAGGTGTGGCTTTAGTTTTTTGTATGCTGCAAATATCCTGCTGTGATCGATCTCTTTATAATAAAGAGGTTTATTCGCTAAAAAATCTGTAAAAGAGGGTACCGTGCTATTCACTGCTTCCCGCTCTCGTTCCTTTGGCGCTTGCATAGGCCAAAAACTCATTCATAGCTTTTTCCAGTCCTCTGCGAATCGCTTGGATTCTTAGCGTGGAGGAGAGAAGGGAGCTGGCTTGAATATCTCCTTCTTGTATCGCGGTAATAGTCTTTTTAAGTTTGCCTTGCTTGGTAATCATATCAAAAGTGACGCGAACATCGGCACGATAACGCGTTACATATCCGTCTTTGTAGGCTAAAGGAGTAAAAGTCGTTCCGGCATACGAGACAATAATCTGGCTTTGGGCTTGCTTTTTAGGTACTATTTTGCCCTTAAAGCGCGTATAGACCATCCGATTCATCTCATCTTTAATAAACGGTGCATTTTCAGGCTCGGCCCTGTCAACATGTACTTCCACATACACGGTGTCGGAAAATATATTTTCTATTGCATGAGAAGAGGGCTTATAGCCGCACCCGGTCAAAATGAATAATGCGTAATACATAATAAATAATTTGAGTATGTTTTTTTTAGAAAAATTTTTATTTGATCGTTCCACTTGTTTGCCTCTCTCTTCTTGCAAAAACATTGCAATGCATACCTCAATTATTACTCAGCGTTTATTCATTGTTAATTAAATCGGCTTCACGGCAAGGTTCACCAGCTTGCCAGGAACCACAACTTCTTTGACAATACTCATTCCCTCAAGCCATTTGCTGCCGGCCTCTTTAGCCAAAGAGAGAATCTCTTCTTGGCCCATATTTGGATCCACTTCAATCTCGGTACGCTTTTTGCCTCCGATCATCACAACATACATGATCACATCCTGCACAAAAACCTCGTCTTTAATTTCAAGGATGGACTGGAGATTTTTGCGATCAAAAAGAACATCGCTTAACTCTGTTGCAATATGAGGAATGATCGGCTCCAAAAGATTAAGCATAATATACATTCCCTCGGTCCACACCTCCGCATTGTCTTGTTTATCCAGCGCATTAAGCGCTTCCATGCATGCAGCAATAAGGGTATTGAATGCAAAAGTTTTTTCGTAGACATCCGTAGATTTTTGCAAAGCCTCATATACTTTTGCTCTTGCAGCTTTGGTTTCTTTCCCCAAAGCTTTTTGGTCTATATCCCGAAGCGCATTGTGTGTAACTTTTTCTTTTCTGTCATAAAGTTTTTTGATAAACCTAAATGCACCCTCAACGGCAGAATCATTCCATTCAAGTTCTTTTTGGGGGGGTGCGGCAAAAAGAGTAAAAAGCCTCGCAGTATCGGCTCCGTATTTTTCTACCAGCGCATCCGGGTCAACCGTATTGCCTTTGGATTTGCTCATCTTTGCACCGTCCATAAGCACCATTCCCTGCGTCAAAAGACGCTCAAACGGCTCATCAATATCATGATAACCCAAATCCCGTAACACTTTAGTAAAAAATCGTGCATAAAGCAGATGCAAGATAGCATGTTCTATCCCGCCGATATACTGGTCCACGGCCAGCCAATAATTTGCTTCTTCTTTGTCAATACCCACCTCATTCCATTTCTTAGGATTGGTTGCATATCGAAATTGATACCAGCTTGATTGCACAAAGGTATCAAGGGTATCCGTTTCGCGCAAAGCATCATTTCCGCATTTTGGACAAATACAGTGTTTCCATGTGGGGTGATTCTCTAGAGGATTGCCTTCGCCTGTAATGTGGACATCTTCGGGTAACGCAATGGGAAGATTTTCTATCTTTTCAGGCACAAGCCCGCATTGTTCACAATGAACAAAAGGTATAGGGGCGCCCCAATAGCGCTGGCGGCTTATTCCCCAATTTCGCAACCTATAGTTTGTAGTTCCCTTTCCCTGTTTTTTTTCTTCGAAAAGCGCGATAACGGCTGCTTTGGCTTCTGTATTTTTCATTCCCGTAAAAGTTTCAGAATTTTCCAATATGCCCTCTTGGGTATAAGGAAGAATGTCATCATTTCCGTGTATTACTCGTTTTATGGGAAGATTGTATTTTGAGGCAAATTCAAAATCTCTCTCATCATGCGCCGGCACCGCCATTACAGCACCCCCGCCATAAGAAGCCAACACGAAGTTTGCCGTCCATACAGGGATCTCTTCACCTGTCAGAGGATGAATCACTGTGATACCAAGGGCGTATCCTTCCTTATCTGCTTGTGCTCTTTCTCTTTCTGTCATATTGGCGATAGCTGTAATTTTTTGAGCCGTATCCGCCTTGATCAGGCTATTTTCTATAAGATATTTTGCAATAGGATGCTCTGCTGCAAGTGCCGAATACGTCACGCCGTAAATAGTGTCCGGGCGTGTGGTAAAAACAGTGTATCTCTCAAACTTTCCGTCAAGTTTTTTCTTACTCTCCCCGCTCAGTTCAAATTCAAATTCCAGACCTTGGGATTTTCCTATCCAATTGCTTTGCATTGTGAGGACCTGGGAAGGCCATTTGCCTTCAAGCTTTTCCAGATCGCTCAAAAGTTCATCTGCATACTTAATGATATCAATATAGTACCCTGGCATTTGCTTGAGCTGTACCGGATTATCACAACGCCAACAACATCCTTCTTCTACCTGCTCATTGGCCAATACGGTATGACACGTCTCACACCAGTTGACCGTAGTGGATTCGCGATAAAGCAATCCCTCTTGATACATTTTGATAATAAACTCTTGTTCCCATCTTGTATAAAGTTCATCACAGGTAGCAAACTCACGGCTCTTGGAGAACGAAAGTCCCAATGAAGCCAATTCTTTACGCATATATTCTATGTTTTCGTAAGTCCATTTTTTAGGATGAAGCTTATGTTTGATTGCTGCATTCTCAGCAGGCATTCCAAAAGCATCCCATCCAATAGGATGCAATACATTATACTCTTGCTTGCGATAATAACGGGCAAAAGCATCGCCTATAGCATAGTTGCGCACGTGTCCCATATGAATACGTCCGCTTGGATAGGGAAACATACTTAAAATATATTTTTTCTTTTGCTTCAAAGAATCCGAAGGCTCAAACGCTCCTTCATCTTCCCATGTTTTCTGCCATTTGGCTTCAATCTCTTTTGGATTGTAACTCATTTTTTCTCACTTGGTTGGTCTCTATTGCATAGACGGGATTATACCCAAGTAGTCATTAATTCCAACAAGACGATTGTTTATCAAAAAGTATTGCACTCACGAAGGTCTCCGTTTTGAAAACCGCGCCTGAACCATTCTTCACGCTGCTTTGAACTCCCGTGTGTAAAGGCATCGGGTACGACATAACCCTGTGCTTTTTTTTGAAGAGTATCATCCCCGATCGCGCTCGCAGCCTTAAGCGCTTCTTCCACATCTCCGGGCTCAAGGATATCAAAACGCTTTTGTGCATGATATGCCCATGCACCGGCATAGCAATCCGCCTGAAGCTCTACTCTCACCTGCAGCGCATTTGCTTTGACGCTATTGTTGCCCCATTGTTGTTTTGCCTGCTGCACCTTGTCGAGTGTTCCTTGGAGATTCTGGATATGATGCCCTATTTCATGTGCCAGAACATAAGCCTGAGCAAAATCGCCCGGTGCGCTGTGTCTTTTGGCCAGCTCATCAAAGAAACCAAGATCAAGATAAACTTTTTGATCAGCAGGACAATAAAAAGGCCCCATCTGTGCACTGGCAAATCCGCATCCGCTCTGGGTCGCATTACGGTAAAGTACCACTTTTGGCTCTTTATACCGAATGCCGTATTCTGGAAGCGTCTCTTTCCAAACCTCTTCAATATCTGCAAGCACCGTAGAAATAAAGGCAGCCTGACGGTCATCTTTTGCCTGATCGACGATCTGGGTGCTCCCCTGTTCACCGATTCCCAAGATCGAAAGGGGATTAAATCCGTTCATATAGGCAAGCACCCCAAGAAAGATCAGCACCCAACCGAATTTGGTTCTAAGCAAAGGTCTGATCAAGGGCCAGATCATCATAACAGTACCCATCGACGAAGTGCCTCCGCCTCCGGGAGAACTGCTGCGCTTATCTTCTACATTATTGCTTTGGCGCCGACCTTCCCATTTCATTTTTTCCCCTTTATAAAATAATGGTTTGCTTAGTCAATTATACCAATCAAAAGTAAAATTTCACTACAATATATAACTATCAAAATCGTTTAAAAATTAAAATGAGAGTCAAAATGAAGGAGTCACTGTGTCTTTAGCCCTTGCCAGAAAATACCGGCCTGCTACTTTTGATGACCTGATCGGTCAAGAGGCGGTTTCTCAGACACTCTCACTTGCTCTTGACGGCGACAGGCTTTCGCATGCCTATCTTTTTTCGGGGTTGCGCGGAAGCGGAAAGACCTCGACGGCACGAATTTTCGCCAAGGCATTGCTTTGCGAAAAAGGAACAACTTCACATCCCTGCGGAGAATGCATTCATTGTGTTATGGCAAATGAAAATCGCCATATAGATATTGTTGAGATGGACGCTGCATCCAATCGCGGAATTGACGACATTAAAGATCTTATCGAACACACCAAATACAAACCAAGCTTAGGAAGATACAAGATTTTCATTATCGATGAAGTCCACATGTTGACCACGCAAGCATTTAACGCATTGCTTAAGACGCTTGAGGAACCGCCGGGCTTTGTGAAATTTATTTTAGCCACAACTGATCCGCTGAAATTGCCCGCAACGATTCTTTCAAGAACACAGCACTTTAGATTTAAAAAAATATCTCAGAACCTTGTGCTTGGCCATCTTGAGCATATTCTCAATCTTGAAAATATAGAATATGAAAAAGAGGCTCTAGAAATCATCGCCCGCAGCGGTGCAGGAAGCCTAAGAGATTCATTGACGCTGCTTGACCAAGCCATTGTTTATTCTAAAAATTTTGTTGATATCGGTACGGTTACAGGAATGCTTGGCATTATAAACCCAAGCATTTTGGGCCAACTGCTTGAAGACATCCTGCACAAAGACCGTTCAAAAATACTTACTTTTATCCGCACAGCATCGGGATATGAAGCAGAAATGATACTTGACGAACTCACTCTTTATCTTAAAGAGCTGCTTCTTGCACAAAATACAATATTTTCGGCAATGATAATAGAGCGTTTTTTTCGAGTGATTGCCGATGCAAAAAACTTACTTGCCCTGGGAAGCGATGGTGAGTTTGTGCTAACTTTAACGCTCTTTAAAATGATAGAGGCATTAGAAATTAAAGAGATTGATGCAATGATTAAATCTTTAAAAAATGAACTCAAAGGAGTACAAATCTCTGCATTGACATCTGTTTGTGTAAACGAAGAAGAAACTGCCGTTCCCGCCGAAGTTATTACCATTACCCAAGAAGAGATTGTTTCTTCTTTGCCTTCGAAAATAGAAATTCAAAAAACAACTGTCTTCTCTGAAGAAAAAGCAGAAAAACAAACAGACAGAACACTTGTTTCCGCCCAAACGGCATCTATTCCTGAACCGCAAGAGGCATCTTTGCCCTCTTTGCAAAAATCCAATAAACAATCAGCCCAAATTGCAGAGACAAATCCCTATCAAAATAATTTCGAGACACTTATTGAAAAAATATTTGACCGAAATTATGAGCTGGGTGCATGTTTTGAAGCCAACATCACCTTCGAAAGTTTTCAAAACAATCAACTCACGTGGGCTTCTGCGGCAGAGGGGGATGAAAAAAAGTTTCTCATTACTCATTGGGGGGTTATCAATATGTTTGTTAAAGAACTGTTTGGATTTGAAACAAAAATTATCAATATCCCCAAAGAGAATCTGCCAAACCAGCATAACAACGAAATGAAAAAAAACATTACTCCATCTTCTGATAAAGAATCAGAAGAATGCAATAATTTTTCTTCCATGATAGAAGAGATTGAAATGAAAAGCTCTTGTGTTTCTCCGGAAACCGGAGAAACAGAGGCAGCCAAAGAAAAAGACCCCTCCACTATCCTGGAAGAACCCATGATCAAAGAAGCGATTGCGCTTCTAGATCCTAAAAAAGTACGCATTAAACTCAATTCATAGCAGCATCAATCTATCCAAGCATCCGTAACGAACTTGGGCGCATTGTCATAGATCTTTATTTTTTTTGCATCCCTGCAGCGTCCCTCATCATCAAGCTCAAATATCACCATCTGCAAAAGTGATTTACAGGTCTCAGGTACACTAAAATGCCCTCCTAATCCCGTTAGAAACCGTTTGATAGGTACATCATGGTGCATGCCGATCACGCCATCCCTGCAGCCGGTAAGCCCTACGTCGGTAACATAACAACACCCCTCTACAATTTGCAAATCGTCTGTGCCTACGTGGGTATGCGTTCCGAGTATAGCGCCTACATCCTTTTTGAGCATATGTAAAAGAACCTGTTTTTCACTGCTCGCCTCAGCATGCATATCTATCACTATATGCTTTATATTTTTCATTTTAAGCCGGTTAATTTCTTGCAAGATCACAGTAAACGGATTATCCACCATAGGCATAGTATAATAACCCATAAGGTTCAGTATGGCTATTTTTTTACCAGATACAGTAGTCTCATAAACTCCTTTTCCCGGTGTCTCTTGAGGATAGTTAATGGGACGAATAAGAGGATAGGTATCAAAAAGAGGCAAAACCTCTTTCTTGTCAAAGCTATGATTGCCGCCTGTCATCATATCTATGCCGCAATCTAGCAATTCTACGCAGTTTTTTTCCGTGAGACCAAAGCCGTGACTTGCATTTTCATAGTTTGCTATCACGTAGTCAAGGGAGTACTCTTGCTTTAAGCGCTCAAGATGGTGCTTTACCATAAGACGGCCGGGCTTACCTACGATATCTCCGATAAAACCGATTTTCAAAAACCACTTCCCTTTATTTTACTGTTTGGCTTTCCCGGCAAAAGGAAGCAGGGCGCTCGCCCAAGTCAATCCCCCGCCAAAAGTATCCAGCAGCATCAAATCACCCGTTTTAAGTCTTCCCTCTTCATAAATATCATTGATTGCCATAGGAATAGAAGCGGCTGAAGTATTGCCGTATTTTCCCACTGTAAGAACAACCTGATCTTCTCTCATCTTCAAGGCATCGCCTACTGCTTTGATGATACGGTAATTTGCCTGATGAGGAATAAAGTGAGGAATATCTTCGGCAGTTATGCCATTGGTTTCTAATATCTCCTGCACATCTTTTGTTAATGTTTTTACTGCCAATTTAAAAGTTTCATTTCCCTTCATCTGTACAAACTGAAGCCCCTCGTCAATCATTTTTTGACTCACAGGGTGCACTGATCCGGGTGCAGGAGTAACCAAAAAATCTGCATATGCACCGTCCGCACTGGCATGGATATCTATGAGAGCTTCTGCTTTATTTTCAGTAGCACAGATCATTGCTGCTCCTGCACCGTCTCCAAAAAGAATACAAGTGCTTCTGTCGGTATAGTCTACAATTGAAGAGAATTTTTCAGCTCCGATAATCAATACATTTTTTTTCATGCCAGACTCTATAAATGCTTTTGCAACACTAAGCAAATAGACAAATCCGCTGCATGCAGCCGAAATATCAAAAGCCTGCACATTGTGAATATCTAATTTATCAGATATGATGCATGCTGTTGAAGGCATATTAAAATAATCCGGCGTAACAGTCGCGCACAAAATTAAATCAATGTCTTCTTTTAAGACTCCTGACCTGTCTATGGCAAGCTGTGCAGCTTTAACTCCCATATCACTTGTAAATTCGTCTGCTGCTGCGATATGCCTCTCTTTTATTCCTGTGCGTTTTACAATCCACTCATCTGTGGTATCTACCATTTTTTCAAGATCTGCATTGCTTAAGATCTTTTTGGGCACATAAGCGCCTATTGACCTGAAAGAAGCATATATCTGCTTTGCTTGTGACATGATCGTCCTTGAATATAAAGTATGTTATTTTACCATAAATAGATAAAAGGGGAGTTTGAGGGCAAACCCAAGAAAGTTTTCTTGGGTTATTTGTTTTCGTCCAGAAGAGCTTCTATTGTTTTGTTTACATTGGATTCAGTATATCTTATGGCTTGAAATATTGCATTTTTAATTGCTTTTGAGTTTGAACTTCCATGGCTGATAATCACGCATCCGTTTATACCCAAAAGCGGTGCTCCGCCATACTCGGCATAATCAACTTGTTTTTTCATATTGCCAAATACTTTTTTCTTCATCATCAATGCACCGATTTTGGCAGGCAGTGATTTTCGAATATGCTGTTTCATCAATGCAAAAATAGTAGAAACAACTCCTTCGCTTGTCTTAAGCAAAATATTGCCGGTAAAACCATCACAAACAACAACATTGACATGGCCATTAAAAATATCACGTCCTTCGACATTGCCCACAAAACCGTTCAATCCCTTAAGCAGCTTAAAGGCTTCTTTTGTAAGAGCGTTTCCCTTGCTGTCTTCTTCTCCGTTGGCAAGAAGCCCTACTCTTGGAGAAGCGACCTTAAGTATCTCTTTAGCATAAGCCTCTCCCATCACACCAAACTCATAGAGGTTTTTTGGTGTGCAGTCTACCACGGCGCCAACGTCAAGTACAAGCGTTTTTGTCTGAATTACACTTGGCATCAATGTGGCAAGTGCCGGTTTTGAAATATGGGGCAAACGTCCTATTCTCAAAGTGGCCAAAGACATTGTGGCTCCGCTATGTCCTGCGGAAACAACTGCATCTGCCTCATGGTCACGCACCAATTCAACTGCCTTATAGATAGATGACTCTTTTCTTCTGAGTGCATTGGTCGCCTGGTCACTCATTGAAATAATGTCCGACGATTCAACAATTTGGACTTTTTCATGATAATATTGTGGAAGAAGTGCGAGTATTTCTGTTTTTTTTCCAACGAGTATAGGAAGAAACTTTTCACTTTCAAGTGCCTGAACTACACCATCAATGATGGGCTCCGGACCGAAATCCCCACCCATTGCATCTATTGCAATTTTAATCATGCATTACGCTTTTGTTTTATATTCACCGGTAGTCATATTCATATGGTGAGGCATTCTCCATGTACCATCTGCATCTTTTACCGGCATTGGTAGTGTCAGTTTATAATGTGTTCTTCTTTTTGCTGATCTTGTGTGGCTCACACGTCTCTTAGGTACTGCCATTGTATATCCTTTTATGTAAATTTATTTAAAATTCTACCTCAAAAACTTCATCACTCTTACTGCATATGCTGCAATAATGATAAGAACCCTTGAGTGCATTAATTTCGCTTTCTAGAATGTAAGACAGGTCTATCTTGCCATCTAAAAATTCAATTATATCCAAATCATCTTTATCTTCCATTGCCTGATCACTAATCGTCAGCTTTAAGGAATTTTCCAGAGTGTGACCGAATGTACTGCCACACCTATCGCAATCCAATGTCACTTCCCCGCTTAGTTTTGCGTCAAGGATAACACGATGATAACCGCTTTTTTGTAAATTGCCTTCAAGTTTGGCATCTTCAAACTCGACCTTGAATGGTTTTGGTGTAGTCCCTACTTTTTCAAAATCTATTTTCATTAACGCCTCTTTTTAAAAAACAAATTTACCTAAACTTCTAACTCGCAAAAAGATCCATCGTCAATCCTCTATCAAGTCTTTTGGATGCTCTTTTACGGTATAAATAGATGGATGGTTAGCAAATCTCTCTTTGAGAAAAGAAGAAGCTAATTTCGTTTGCTGCATTTTCCAAAGAGTCACTTCCGTGAACCGCATTAGCATCAATACTTTCAGCAAAATCTGCCCTGATTGTCCCAGGAGCTGCTTCTTTAGGGTTGGTTGCCCCCATAAGATCTCGATTTTTAGCCATAGCATCTTTGCCTTCAAGCACTGTCACTACAACCGGGCCGGAAATCATGAAATCGACAAGATCTTTAAAAAAAGGTCTTTGTGCATGAACAGCATAAAACGCTTCTGCATCCTCTCTGCTTAGTTTGATTTTTTTAGTAGCAGCGATTCTAAGTCCTGCGCTTTCAAATCTGTCAAGAATTTTTCCCACTACGTTTTTAGCAACTGCATCAGGCTTAATGATAGATAATGTTTGTTCCATATGATAATTCCTACACACAAAATTTACTTTTGTCAGCAAAGATTTATTGCTTTTTGACGAAAAAGTATTCGGGGGGATTTTAGCAAAAAAGATATTAAAAGAAAATTAAGAATAACAAAGAAAGGGTGGATTCATTGGGTAAAACCCAATGAATAAAGTATTAGTCTTCAATAACCGGTTTTCTGGCCTGTCTGTCATCCATACTAACTTCTTTTCTGAAAGGCATTTCAGCATCCGCATCTTCTACGCCGTAGTTGTGCCCGCCCACATAATTTGCTCCCGAAAAGAAATCTTTATGTTCAGACGTAAAAGGCATATCCCATGTGATACAGCCTTCTGTTGGGCATGCTTCCGCACATGCCGGTGTATCATGATAGCCTACACACTCAACACATTTATCAGGATATACATAATAACATTCTTCTCCTGTCGGATTATCATCCTCGTCTACAATCGCTTCAACCGGACACTCATCGATACAAGCTGCACAATTGATACAAAGATCAGTAATTATTACCGCCATTTTTTAACTCCTTAATTTTAAAGTTTACAAACTATAACCAAACTTATTTAAATTATTCTTTAATTAGATATGAAAATAGGCTTTTATCTGGGGAACTTTATCCAATTTTTCCCAAGTAAACCCTTCTTCTTCTCTGCCAAAATGTCCATAGGCCGCTGTTTTTCTATAAATAGGTCTAAGCAAATCCAAACTCTCTATGATTCCTTTTGGAGTAAGATCAAATAATGCCTTGACACATTCTGTGATTTTTGATTCTTCTACTTTTGCCGTCCCGTGGGTATCTATATAAATAGAAACGGGGTTGGCTATGCCTATAGCATACGCTATTTGAATAGTGACTTTATCGCAAATGCCCGAAGCTACAAGATTTTTGGCAACATGTCTTGCTGCATAGGCGCCTGAACGGTCTACTTTTGTAGGATCTTTTCCTGAAAATGCACCGCCGCCGTGCGGACATGAACCGCCATACGTGTCAACAATAATTTTTCTGCCTGTAAGTCCCGCGTCCCCCTGAGGCCCTCCGATGACAAACCGACCTGTAGGGTTAATGTGATAAGTGACGTCATCATTCATTAAATGCTCAGGTATCACCGCTTTAATAACCTCTTCAAGTACGGCTTCTTGCACTTTTTCCAAACTTACTTCAGGGTGATGCTGAGTCGAAACAACAATCGTATCAATCGCCACAGGTTTTCCGTCGACATACTTTACGCTTACTTGCGCTTTGCCATCCGGGCGCAGGAATGGTATTGTGCCGTTTTTGCGGACTTCTGCTAATTTTGAAGTAAGCTTGTGTGCCAAAGAAATAGGCAAAGGCATCAATTCTTTGGTTTCATTGCATGCATATCCAAACATCAACCCCTGATCCCCTGCTCCAATCTCGCCAGAAGCTTGATCGACACCCTGATTAATATCGGGGCTTTGTTCGCCTACACCATTCAGCACACCTGCACTTCGATAATCAAACCCATAGTTTGCATCGGTATAGCCAATCTCTCTTATTACTTCCCTGGCAACTTCTTGCATAGGGCAGTAGGTATGTGTTTTTAATTCTCCAGCAATAACACAAAAACCATTGCTCAGTAACGTTTCACATGCCACTCTGGCCTGTGGATCATTTTCAATGATATAATCTAAAATTGCATCAGAGATTTGATCGGCCATCTTGTCAGGATGACCTTCGGTTACCGATTCACTTGTAAAAATGTATTCGTTAGCCATTTTTTTCCTTTAAAATATTTGTTCACTGTCACTGAACTTAAAAAAAAATCTGAAAGATACTTTTTTAAGTTCAGTGTTTATCTCTATTGCGTTTTAGCCGGGATTCAAAACCCTAGACACAACCGCTGCGCTATACTATCTTTTTTGCCAGCTGTCCAGGTAAAATTCCCAAAGATGCTTCAACTTCTTTTGTATCGCCGTGCGCAATAAAAGAATCATTGTACTCAAAAGTAGTAAGCACTACATCTTGTATCTTGTTTTGGCTTAAAAACTCCAACAATGCAGAGCCTACGCCCCCATGTGCCGCACTATCTGAAAAGACATACCATTTTTTATAGGTGTGCGTCAATGCCAAAAGCATCTTTTCATCCAAAGGCTTCACAAAACGTAAATCCAAGATACCCACTCTTTGCTCAATCAAAGCTGCAGTTTGTTCTGCCCGCCCCACTCCATTGCCGTATCCGATAAAAAGAATCTTTTCTCCTTCTTGCAGCAATTCTGATTTCCCCAGCTCAAAAGGTTTACTTTCCCTTTCTTTGGCCAAAAAAGCACCTCTGGGATATCTAAATGCGCAAGGCTTACGGTACTCTTTGGCAAACTCCATTACAAATTTCATTGTCGTTTCATTGCATGGGGCACAAAGCGTCATATTGGGTATCGCTCTAAGATACGAAATATCAAATGCTCCCTGATGTGTCTCTCCGTCTTCACCAACGATGCCGGCTCTGTCTATAGCAAATGTCACGCCAAGATCCATCAGTGCAATGTCATGAATAACTTGATCGTATCCTCTTTGCAAAAAGGTAGAATAAATTGCACAAAACGGCTTAAATCCTTCTTTTGCAAGCGGCCCCATTGAAGTGACGGCGTGCTGTTCGGCGATCGCAACATCCCAAAAGCGGTCGGGATATTTTTCCATAGCCGCGCTCATACCGGTACCGCTTGGCATTGCCGCAGTAACACCGACCACTTTCTCATCTCTTTGCGCTAAAGACAGCAATGTTTCTGAAAAAATAGCGGTGGCTGATTTTGATGTGCTTTTTTTGATTGATTGGCCCGTCTTGAGATCAAAAGCACTCACTCCATGCCAATGCTCTTTATTGCCTTCGGCTATCTCGTAACCTTTTCCTTTTGTCGTTTGGGCATGAATAATTACAGGCTTTTTAAGATTTTTAGCTATTTTCATCGTTTCGATCAGCGAACCGATATCATGGCCATCCACCGGACCGATATACTCAACCCCCATCTCTTCAAACAAAATCCCAGGAGTAATCAAACGAAACGACTCTTCAAATTTTTTTGCCATATAGCTTGCGCTCTCTGGAAAATGGTCCAATACCTTTTCGACTTTCAGCTTAAATTTTTGATAAAATGATCCTGCCATTGTCTGAGAAAGCAGTTTGCTGATAGCACCTATAGGTTTGGCGATACTCATTTCATTATCATTAAGAATAATAACAACCGGATATTTTCTGTCTCCGAGTTCATTGAGCGCTTCATATACCATTCCTGCGCTCATACTTCCATCACCAATCAAAACTACCGGTATGCGGTCTTCTTTTTTTAGCGCGATAGCTTTTGCCGCGCCTACTGCCAATGAAATTGAAGTAGAACTATGCCCTGCAATATAATAATCAAATTTTGACTCTTTGGGTTTAGTATAGCCGCTAAGCCCTCCAAACTGGCGCAAGGTATCAAAACTGTCCCATCGGCCCGTAATCAATTTATGCGCATAAGCCTGATGGCTGACATCAAAAATAAAAGGGTCCTTTTGTACATCAAAAACTTTATGCATAGCCACAATAAGATCGGTTGCCCCCATAGTTGAACTCAAGTGTCCCCCATTTTTACTTACCGTATACAATATCTTTTGTCTGATATCTTCAGATAATAATTTGAGCTCTTCTATAGAATAGGATTGTATATTCATCTTTTTTTCTTATCTCTTTTGTTTGGTATAGGCTGCGAGAAGTTTTTTTGCAAATTCAATCTCCTCTTCTTTATGCACTAAACCCAATCTTTGTGCAAGTTCTTCCAGGTCTTTATTTTTAATATTTGACTCAAAAGACGTGAGAATTTTTTTTTGATAAAAATCCTCTATTGCGAAAGGTTTGGTTTTAATCTCTTGGGCTTTGACGACTTGAATTTTTCTCAAGCTATTATCTCTGTAAAATACTTAAAAAAAGTATCATTTTGCTTTGCCGTTCCTATAGTGATACGTATGGCATTCATTTTATACGAGGCAAGATTGCGGATAATTACACCTTTTTTAAGTAATGCATCAGCAATTTTTGTTGAGTCAAATTTTTCACTGAATACATAAGTGATAAAGTTGGTATAACTGTCAATATATTCTATATTGTGCTCTTTTGCAAATGCCTCATAACGTTTGATCTGCTCTTGGTGCAACGCTACAGACTTCTCAACAAATGCCCTATCTTTGCTTGCTTCCAAGGCTGCGGCCAACGAAAGCGTTGTGACATTAAACGGGGGACGCATCTTGTGCAGTGCCCGGATCAAACCGCTTTGCGCAATACCGTACCCTATGCGCATACCGCCAAGCCCATAGGCTTTGGAAAATGTGCCTAAATAGATTACATTATCATACTCCAGCAAATCTCTAGGTGCAATTGCATACTTTTCTTCTTTTGCTGCAGCATACTCCATATAGGCACCGTCCACCACAACCAATGTATCGCTATCAACCGCATTGATGATACGCAACACGTCTTCTTTGCTTGTTGCATCTCCCGTAGGGTTGTTGGGTGTGCATATATAAATCACTTTGGGATGATGCTCTTTGTATGCCTCAATAAACTCTTCCGGTTTGTGTGTATAATTGGATGTTCGTACTATTTTTGCGCCCACTTGCTTGGCGTAAATCTCATACATTGCAAAAGTTACTTGGCTCATTAACACACTGCTTGTTTCATTCAAAAGTGCATGAGAAATAAATTCTAATATTTGATCACTTCCTGCGCCAATAATAATATTTTCTGTCCCTACCGTATAAAGATTCGCAAGAGCGGCCTTAAGTTCAAACATGCTGTCATCAGGATAAAGGTGTGCTTTGGCAGCATTGCGCACGATCGTTTCGGCCACAGCAGGGTTGGTGCCGATAGGATTTTCATTGGATGCAAGTTTTACAACATCTTCAGGCGCAATACCAAATTCGCGAACCACCAATTCGATAGGTTTTCCAGCTTCATAGAGCTGGATATCTTCCAACGCTTTATTAAATTTCATTTTATTCCTTCTTTCTGCTTGCTCTGCTTAAATATAAATATCCTCTGTTTGCTTTACATAAGAACCCAACACTTTAATCACATCTTTGTGTTTTTCTAAAATGGGTTGAATGTGCGCATCTTTCTGATGTCCGTTAAACTCAATAAAAAATATTGATTTTCCTTCAATAATATGTGATTTTATTTTTGTCAAATTGACACAGGCCTCTTCAAAATCGTTGAGAAATTCCACCAAACTTCCTGGTTTATTTAGAAGTTTTACCAACAAAGACGTTTTATCATTGCCTGATGGCTGATTTTCAAAATTGCTAATGATAAAAAAACGTGTGCGGTTGTTGCTGCTGTCTTCTATGTTGTCAAAACGTATAGGCAAATTGTAAAGCTTCGCCGCAACCGCAGGACATATGGCTGCGGTTGTTTTGTCTTTCAGGGCGAGCTTGGCTGCTTTGGCTGTGGATTCTATGGGAACATGCTCAATCTCATCAAGACCCAAATCCTGCAAAAAGTTACGGCACTGCCCAAAGGCGATATCTTTAGAGTAAATTGTTTTAATCTCTTTAATGTTTTCGCTTAATGTGGCAAATGCCAAATGAATATCTATAATAACCTCTGCTACAATTTTTAAAGGATACTCATCAAGACAATTGATGGTATCACTGACTATGCCGTTAGAGCTGTTTTCAATTGGAATTACACCAAATTTTGCCGTTCCCTTTTCAACTTCTCTAAAAATACCGCGAATTGAATTCATGGGCAGATAAGTACTTGTCGCACCGAATTTGCTCTCTGCCGCCTGATGCGTAAAGCTTGCTTCAGGTCCAAGATAGGCAACCGCTTCGGGCAGCTCAAGATTTCTTGCTACCGCAAAAAGTTCCAAAAAAAGTGCGTCGATCGCCCCGTCCGTAAGCTTTCCGCCAACACTCTTGTTTTGCTGTTTTAAACGATTTAAAATAGCCGATTCACGTTCAGGACGGTAGATAGGCTCTCCGTTTGTATTTTTCAATTCGCCTACTTGATGTATGTACTCCATACGTTTATTATACAATTTAAGCAACATATCATCAATACCGTCTATCTTTTTTCTCAATTCATCCAGTGTCATTTTTACCATTTATTTCTCCAAATATTCGAGCTCTAAACGCACCTGATCTTCATAGCTTTCACGTTTTCGAATCAATCTGTCTTTTCCTTCTTCGATAGCTACTTCCGCACTTTTGTTTCGGGTGTTGTAGTTACTCGCCATTGTAAACCCATATGCTCCGGCACTGTGCACAACAAGGAGGTCATCATGTTTTAATGGGGGAAGGCGCACATCTTTACCTAAAAAATCACCGCTTTCGCATACGGGGCCCACAACATCGGCAAGTGTTTTTTCACCTTCTGCGCCCACTGCTTCAATTTTATGATAAGCATTATAAAGGCTTGGCCGTATCAAATCATTCATTGCGCCGTCCACAATAACAAAACGTTTATGGCCATTTTGTTTTTCATAAAGCACTTTGGTAAAAAACGCCCCTGCATTTGCCACCATGTAGCGTCCGGGCTCACACAGCAAAGTAACATCCAATCCTTTTGTTGCTTCAAAAATTGCTTGGGTATATTCTGTTGGCAATATGGTCTTTTCATTATCGTACACGACACCAATACCCCCGCCCACATCAAAAAATTTAATCTCAATACCGATCGCATTTAAAGACCGTACCAAATCCGCAACAATATTACACGATTCCCTGATGGGGTCTAGGTTGGTTAGCTGGGAACCAATATGAAAATGAATCCCCACAGGATTGAGGAAAAGCGATTTTTTAGCATAGATATACATACGTTTTGCCATATCTATCTCTACTCCAAATTTATTTTCATGCAGTCCGGTTGAAATATAAGGATGTGTTTGCGGATCAATGTTTGGATTGACGCGAATAGAAATTCTTGCTTCTTTTCCCAACTCTTTTGCTATCATCTCCACGCGTTTCATCTCAGCTTCACTCTCTAGATTAAGCAATAATATATCGTATTCCAATGCTGTTCTGATCTCATCGTCACGTTTTCCTACACCCGAAAAGATTATTTTATACTTATCCACTCCTGCGTTGAGTGCTCTTTTAACTTCGCCGATACTTACGCAATCAGCGCCTGCACCGAGCTTTGCAAGATGTGCAATTACAGAAAGATTTGAGTTTGCTTTTACTGCATAATTGATCAATGATTTACGTCCGCTAAATGCTTCTTTGAGCATTTCATATCTATTTTTTATAAAATCAAAATCATATACATACAAGGGTGTGCCGTACTTTTGAACCAATACTCTATAGTCGATGCTCATCTCTATTGTCCTACTTTTGCCTTCTTGTGGGGGCGATAATATTTAGAGGGATTTTATCTAAAAAATGATAAGAAGGCAGTTACGTAATTTTTTTTTCATCGGCAGTATAAACATACAGGGCATATATCCATAATAATGCGACAGGAAAAAGAGCGGTAAATTCGGGCAACACTATACCGCTTTGGCCTATTTGCTTTAATCCAAACAGCATTCCCCACGTCACAAATGTGGCTCCCAACGAAAGAGAGATCGTCTTGCCGGCATGCATAAACCGTGCATGAAAAGGCAGCTTAAAAAATAAAATAAGCAATAACGCGGGAGCAAAAAGCGGCACAACAGTTTTCTCATAAAATACTGCACGTATTTTATGAGAATCAAGCTGTTGTTTTTGCAGCAATCTGTACGCATGGAAAGCATCAATAATATTAAGTTCTTCGCCTTCATAAAGAGATTGAATGATTTTAGGTTTATATCCCTGCAGCGTTTTAATAAGTGTTTTATGTTCAACGGCATATCTTTCTAATACACCATTTTTATAGATATGTGTTTTTAAGGTTGCATTATAGGCATTCCATTGAGTGCCGTCAAAACGTGCACTTTGTGCATGAATAGTGTAGTCTACCTGAAAGCCGTTAACTCTAAAAATTGTGATATCCTCAAGCGTTTTAGTCACAGGATCAAGTTTTTTGATATAGACAAACGTATCATTATATTTAAAAAAAAGATCATTAAGATTATACGCATGGATCTCATTTTTAAGCAAATGCTCTGCTTTCTCTTTAGCATAAGAAAATTCTGTGGTATGCAGTGCGACAAAAAGAAGATAGGTCCCAAACGCTGCCGTTACAAAGGGTACAGAAAGTCTCTTTTTGTCATATCCAAATGCATGCAATGCGCCCATCGTATTGTTTTTTATCAAATGAAATTTTGTCACAATGAGAGCAAAAACAATGGCCAAAGGATAAAGCAGCCCCAATGCTTCCTGCCATATATAAAAAATATAAAGTACTTTATAATTGAAAGAGACGTCAAAATGTCGTATGTGCTGAAAATAATCAATAATGGCAAAAGAAAAAGAAAGGCCAAACAGTATCGCTAAAAGGTTTTTGGTGTAGAGTTTTATCAAATACCAAAAATAAAGTGAAGGCATCATACGCTTAAGCTTTTAAACTTTCTATTGACTTAAGACTGTATTTGGATTTTATTTCATTAAAATCTTCTGAAAGCAAAGCCTTGCATGCTTGAGCAACATGGCTAATCAATGCGCTCAAATGCAATGCCTCATCAACACGAAAATCATGCAAAACATAATCAGCTACTTGAGATTTATGACTGGGCTTGCCCACTCCTATTCTTACGCGTATATATGATTCTCCAATATGAGCATCAAGGGATTTAAGTCCGTTGTGCCCCCCATGTCCTCCGCCTTTTTTAAAACGAACTGCACCAAAAGGCAAATCAATGTCATCATGTACCACAATAATATTTTCTAAGTCTATTTTGTAGAACTGTTTGACCGCCTGAACACTTTTGCCAGAAAGATTCATGAATGTAGTTGGTTTTAAAAAAAGTGCTGAAGGAGCTTTGAAAAGCGTGCCCTGGAAAGAGGCTTTAGAGACATCCATGGTTTTAAATGTTTCGACCAGTGCGTCGATTACTTTAAAACCAATGTTGTGCCTTGTGTTTTCGTATTGTGATCCCGGATTGCCTAGACCTACGAAAAGCATCACGACTTTACTTTTATACTTATTTTTACTATTTCGCTTTAATCACACCGCAAATAGCAACGTCCGGTCTGTCCATCAAACGACATCCTGCCGGCACCTGAATATCTCTAATTAAGATACTATCATCTCTATCAAGAGAAGATACGTCAAGATCAAAATTTGCAGGCATATTCTCGATAGCCCCTCTTACTTTGATTCTTTTTTTAGAAATAATCAAAACACCTTTATTTTTAAGGCCTTTAGGTATTCCATTTGTTTTAACGGGTACAAGGAAGTTTGTTACCTGACCGGGTACTGCCACTCTTAAATCAACATGAGCCACATCTCCGGTTACCGGATGCAATTGATACGCTTGCACCACTACATTAAGTTCCTTATCGCCAACTTTTACCGGGAATGCAAGTGTATTTTTGTTTCTTACTGCTCTTGCAAATTCTCCGCGCTTAAATGCAGCGTCAATATTTTCAACGCCGTTTGCATAAATATTAGCGATTAGATAACCATCTCTTTTAAGCTTTTTTGCATTGCTCTTTCCGATACTCTCTCTAACGATACCTTCTAACATAATTTGTTTCCTTGTAAATAAATTCTTCTCACAAAAACTTCGTACTTGTCTTGGGATTTGTAAAATAGAGGGGGATTATATCGAATTTTTATTAAAATGATCTTGAAGAAAAGCACTCCCCAAACCTTGCCGTCCAACTCGCTTCTCTTTACTGCTTCCCAGCAGAAAACAGCTGTTTTCTGTGATAGTGCTTACTCTACCTCTTTAAAATCAAATACTTCTGTTTTGCGCATGTATGCATTTTCATCTACGAGCGCGCCTTTTCCAACGCCTTGCATTTTCAATTTCAAATCAGACGGATTGCTGGCATATTCTAGTGCTGTCTCCTGAGAAATAGTATCAAAACGCACAAGATCCAAAAGGGCCTGATCGAACGTTTGTGTTCCATATATCTCTTTTCCCTCAGAGAGCGCATCGGGAATTTCATAATCACGGTTTTCCATAATAAGCTGTTGTATTCTGGCTGTCTTTTTAAGAATTTCAATACCCGCAATCCTTCCCCCTGTTTTGGTGGGAATCAATCTTTGAGAAATCACTCCCTCCAGTACCGAAGCCAAAGACCCACGAATACGGTTTTGCTCATCTTTTTCAAACATACCTATGATCCTGTCTATGGTCTCTTTGGCATCAAGCGTGTGTAACGTAGAAAAAACCAAATGGCCCGTATTGGCTGCATGCAATGCAATATCTATAGTCTCTAAATCTCTCATCTCTCCTACCAGTATGATATCCGGATCTTCCCTGAGCGCACCCCTGAGCGCGTCAGAAAAAGAGCGGGTATCCTGCCCTATGGATCGCTGATTGATCAAGCATCCTTTGTCTTTATGAATAAACTCTATAGGATCTTCTATGGTGATGATATGTTTTTTTTGTTCATTGTTTATTTTATCAAGCAATGCCGCCAACGTAGTTGATTTGCCACTCCCTGTGACTCCCGTGACCAATACCAATCCGCGCTGTATTTGCGTAAATGTTTTGATTGCCTCGGGCAGGTTTAGCTCGTCAAGTGAGGCTATTTTTACCGGAATTACACGGAAAACAGCACTCAATCCATCCATTTGATAAAAGAAGTTTACACGAAAACGATACTCTTCGCTTAAAACATAAGTAAAATCAAGGCTTTTGTCCGATTTAAGTTTTTCATACTGCTCTTGAGTCATAATTTCTTGAGCAATCGCATCTACCGTTTGAGCGCTCACAGCTTCTTTTCCTAATAACTTCAAGACACCATCTATTCGCACTCTCACTATCGAACCTGATTTTATATGAAGGTCACTTCCTTTATTGCTGATCATTGTACGAAGATATAGCTTGAGTTTTTCTTCCATTATTTTTTCCTATCCAAGCGTCTCAATCATCTCTTGAAATGCTTTTTCGAATGCTTCCAGTCCTTCACGGAGCAATGTATCGTATGCTTCTTCCATGGAAATGCCGGCAGCCTCAAGAACTTCAAAATATGCATCAATCTCCTCATCCGCAATAGGCAATTTTGGCGGTGTAGCTTTGGATTTGATATAAGATTCTATGGTAGACAATGGCGCGGTATTGACAGAACGCGGCGCTAAAAGTTCACGGATATAATAATCTGCATCCAGATCATTGCCCTTTACTCCCGTACTCGCAAAAAGAGTGCGAATGCTTGGTGTACGATTATCCTCAATAAGGTTATAGATTTTTGCTGCATTTAAAATGCCTGTTTTTGCTGGAGGCAACCCTCTTTCTTTCAAGAGAGGATCAAGCAGTCTGTCAAAACGGCTTACAAAAACCGAAATAACCGCTTCAGCTCTTCGCCCGCCGCTGTTTTCAAAAATATCCAATCCTTGTTTCATCGCAGACAGACATTTTTTGGCTTGTTCAGGAGAAAAGATCAATGTTGCATTGACTGATATCCCGGTACTAAGCAATTCTGTCATCGCGGCATATCCTGCTTCTGTCGCAGGCACTTTCACCATGACGTTGGGTTCGCCTATCGCCTTAAAAAGTCTTTTCCCCTCTTCGACCGTTGCATGTGTATCATTGGACAAAAAAGGATCTACTTCAATAGAGATATAGCCGTCCCTGCCTTCATCGTAAATACCCCTCAGTTCAATTGCGGCCATTTTAATATCTGCAATCGCAAGCGCTTCATACTTCTCTTTGGCACTTTTTTCATGAAGCAACTCCAATTGCTCTTTGTAGGCGTCAGAAGTTGTAATAGCTGAGGCAAAAATAGAGGGATTGCTGGTTGCGCCATTAATGGTACCCGATTCAATCAAATTTATAAAATCATTTCTAAGAAAATCCCTCTCCACAAAATCCAACCACAACGAAAAACCGATTTCCGTGTTAACCATTATTATACTCCCAAAAAAAATGATGCCAATGCCCTAAATCGCTAGGTTTTTGTAAAGTAAGCTCAAGTTCGTCCAAGAACCTATCTCTTGAAATTACCTGGGCGCCTAAACTTACCAAATGATCTGTTTTCATTTGGCAATCTATAAAATCATAACCTTTAGAGCCTAAAACATCACTTAGTGCCTTAAAAGCGACTTTAGATGCGTTAGAAACCAAAGAAAACATTGATTCGCCAAAAAAACCTTTTCCCATTGCAATGCCATAAAGCCCCCCTACCAATTTACCCTCTTTGTACACCTCAACACTATGGGCAAATCCATGCCGATAAAGTTCCAGGTAGGCCCTTCGCATTTCCGGAATAATCCAGGAACTTCTTTGCCCCTCTCTTGGAACAGTCGCACACAGATTGATCACATCGGCAAACTGCCTGTCAAAAGTCACCGTAAATTGACCGTTTCGCAATACACGATGGAAAGATTTTTTTACTTTGAAGCGATCAGGATAAAGCAAAAGTCTAGGATCAGGAGACCACCACAGTATCGGATCTCCTTCATTATACCAAGGAAAAATACCTTTGCGGTATGCCGTTAAAAGACGATTTACCGAAAGATCACCGCCATACGCAAGCAGTCCTTCATCTGAAGCAAGCCGCGGGTTTGGAAAAACATAAGAAGCCCCCAAGGGAGGAACATAGTACTCCCCCTCAAACATCGAAGCCATTCGTACTCCTCTTTATTGTCATTGTTTGTACGTTAACGGAATTTGACTGTATAAATTTCTTATAAAGCCGTTTGACGCAAACTTTTAAATCATTTTTCTTCAAATAAAAAATTTAACTTCTCTTTTTTATAACTTACTTTTGCTTCACCCCCATTTTTAAGTGCTCCAAAAAGAATTTCATCAGTAAGTGTTTCTTTAATTTTTTCCTCAATCACTCGCGCAATATGTCTTGCGCCATAACGCTCATCGTAGCCCTCTTTGGCTAAATATTCTTTCGTTTTTTTATCAAGCTTAACTGTTACTTTTTTTGCTTTTAGCAACCTATTAAGTTTATCAATTTCTGTATCTACGATTTCTGTCAGCACATCAAGAGAGAGCGGATTGAAATAAATCGTTGCACTCAGACGGTTTCTAAACTCCGGGCTAAAGAAATCTGCCAAAGCTTTATCCGTTTTCATTGAAACATCTTTGGTAAAACCCATCACATTGGCTTCTTTGGTGCCGATATTGGAAGTCATGATCACTATAACATTTTTAAAGTCGCTCACTACCCCATTGTTGTCTGTAAGCTTTGCGCCATCCATCACTTGCAATAAAATATTCATAATATCCGGATGCGCTTTTTCTATCTCGTCAAGCAACAGTACTGTATGCGGGTGTTTTTTGATCATCTCTGTAAGCAATCCTCCCTGCTCATATCCTACATATCCGGGAGGTGCACCTACCAAACGGCTTACAGAGTGTTTTTCCATATACTCACTCATATCCAAGCGTTCAAAATGCACACCCATAGATTTTGCCAGCTGTGTAGCCAATGCTGTTTTTCCCACGCCTGTCGGACCCACAAAAAGAAATGATCCTATGGGTTTGTCGGGAGCATTAAGTCCTGCGTAGGATCGCTTAATGGCACTCACCAATGCCTTGATGGCTTCGTCTTGACCTATAATGTGTGACGCGAGCTCTTTTTGAAGCGTTGCGAGTTTTTTTGTTTCATCCGTTCCTATGACGGACGAAGGGAGCTTAAGCATTTTTGCGACACTCTGCTGAATATCTTCAGATTGTATCACCACGCCTTTTTTTCCCTTAAGCATAAACTGTGCTCCCACCTCATCGATAATATCCATTGCTTTATCCGGCAAAAATCTATCGTGCAGATATTTGACGCTCAAATCAATAGCGCTTTGCAGAGCTTCGTCAGTAAAACAGATGCCGTGATAAGATTCATATTTGTGTTTAATGCCCTGCAAGATGATCATTGTGTCTTCCGCGCTTGGCTCCTCCACATCGATCTTGGCAAATCTTCTGCTTAGTGCTTTGTCTTTATCAAAAAAGTTTCTGTATTCTGCATAAGTGGTTGCACCGATACATTTCAGCTCTCCCCGGGCAAGAGCAGGCTTAAGCAGATTGGAAGCATCCATGCTTCCTCCGCTTGTTGCGCCCGCACCAACCATAGTGTGAATCTCATCGACAAACAAAATAGCATTTTCTATTGTCCCAAGTTCGGCAATAATTCCTTTGAGCCGTTTCTCAAAATCTCCCCTGTATTTCGTTCCTGCAACCAACGCCCCCATCTCCAATGCAAATATCTTTGCATGTTTCAGCACTTCAGGAACCTCGCCTTGGGAAATTTTAAGCGCCAAGCCCTCAGCAATAGCCGTTTTTCCTACACCGGGTTCACCCACTAACAGAGGATTGTTTTTTTTGCGTCTGCATAACGTCTGCATAACGCGTTCGATCTCCTCTGCGCGGCCTACAACCGGATCAATTTTTCCTTTTTTTGCAAGTCCGACAAGTTCTGTGGCAAACTGATCCAGCAGCGTCTCTTCTTTTGGCTCAGCTCTTTGATCTGATTTGTGTACTGTATCGCGATGCGAAATAACTTCCAGAACATCCACCCTGGCAATTCCCTCTTTTTTCATTAAATAAACCGCATAAGAATGTTCTTGCATAAAAATAGCAGCAAGCATATCACCAATGCCGGCCTCCGTTCTTCCTGAACTGTGAATATGCGTCATCATATCATTGATCGCCCGCGAGAGCGCCACGGTTTCAAACGGTTCGACGGCTTCTTTGAGTATAGGAATTGTTTTGTTAATATGCTCTGCAATTCCCTGTTTGAGCGCCGTCACATTTGCGCCGAGCGCCAGGAGTATCTCTTTACCTTCTTCGCTTCTTATGATTGCCAAAAATACATGTTCAACGGTGAGATATTCATGTCTATTCTCTTTGGCATAGCCTACGGCGTGCTTAAATACATCATTGAGTGCTAAACTTATCATCCTGTTCTCCTTTATCGTCTGTCTTTCAGTGATATCCGTTCCATACAAATCAATTCTTTGCCATAGGTACTTTTTGTTCCGGTATACAACAGATTGCGTAAACTTTCCGCCAAGAAAAACCTGCTATCGGCCTGACAAGAAATGTTCTTATCATCTACATATCCTCTTCAATTGTAGCAAGCAAGGGAAATCCGTTTTGCTTGGCACGCTGCTTCACCTGCTGTGCCTTGGTTTGTGCTATTTCAAAAGAATAGATTCCGCATATGGCTTTTCCTTTTTTATGAATTTGAAGCATAATGCGTTCGGCTTCACCATGATTTTTATAAAAGATGCGCACGAGTATTTCTACTACAAAATCCATACTTGTATAATCGTCATTATGCAACAACACTTTGTATCTTGCCGGTTCTTTTAATTCCACCGAACAATCTAACTCTTCTTCAAACTTTGGCATCTTATGTTAAAATCCTCTATCAATATCATTATACGGTTTTAATTATACATAAAAATTGGAGATTTTCAAGTGCAAACACTTTTTATTGGTGCCACAGGAACCAATGTAGGCAAAACACACACCACGCTTCTGCTTATCGAAGGTTTTGCCAAACGGGGGGTAAAAGTGGGGGTTTTTAAGCCTATTGAAACAGGAGTAAAAGAAGAGCCGCAAGATGCGGCCCTTCTTCTTGAAGCCTGCCAAAAAGTCAATTCAAAATTTAAAACTCTCACCCCCAAAGAAATCACTGCATACACCTTTGGCCTTCCTGCCGCTCCATTTTGTGCAGATACAGGACACATTATTCAGAAAAATCAAATCATGAAAAAGTATCATCAGCTCTCATCGCTTTGCGATCTGCTTTTAGTTGAAGGGGCAGGAGGACTGATGGTACCCATAATGAAAGATTTCATGACGATAGACCTGGTCAAACAATTTCAGGCTGAAATGCTTTTGGTTACGCCTAGTCGTTTGGGATGCATCAACGATACTTTACTTTCCATGGAAGCCTTGCGGTCTCGAAATATTTCCTTTGACTGGTGCGTTAATCTGCATCAGGAGAAAGAATATTTTGATACGGTCAGCAAACCTTTCTATGATGAAGTATTTCCCTCATGGTGGAGCGTTCAGACAAATCTCAACACATTTATTAGCAGCTATTTGCTATAATGACAAAATTATTTCAAAGGGTGTTCATGCAGCATTTATTAGATACTACCGATCTTTCAGACAAGCAGATAATTCAAATAGTGGAAGATGCAAAACGTTTTAAGCATCAACGCCCCCCGCACCTGCTTCGCGACAAACTTCTGATTACCCTTTTTTTTGAAAATTCCACGCGCACACGAAGTTCTTTTGAAGTTGCGGCCAAAAGACTCGGGGCTACAGTGGTGCATCTTGACCCCTCGAGAAGTTCGACCAATAAAGGCGAAACACTTGAAGATACTTTTGCCAATCTCTGTGCTATGGAACCCGATGGTGTAATTATACGTCACTGGGAAAATGATACGCCGCAACTCTTGGCAGACAAAAAAATGACCTCCGTAATCAATGCAGGCGCAGGAAACTACGCACATCCTACACAAGCGCTTCTCGACCTTTTTACCATGCAGGAACATTTTGGCGATCTAAAAGGCAAAACCATTGCGATTGTTGGGGATATTCTCAGTTCACGGGTAGCCAGCTCCGGCATCCGCCTCTTTACACGCATGGGAATGAACGTAATCCTTGTTGCACCAAAACCTTTTATGCCTTATAGTGATTTGCCGCAATATGAGTCCCTTGAAGAGGTGCTTGACAAGGTCAATGTTATTATGAGCCTTAGAGCACAGCTTGAACGTCATGCTTCGCCAATCTTTGACGACTATCAAGAATATGCCAAACACTACTGCATTACCAAAGAAAGACTGCAGCACAGAGAAATTCTCATTTTGCACCCGGGGCCTGTGATGCGCAATATCGATATCTCTGACGAGATACTCAACGATCCAAGATGCAAAGTGCTGCCCCAAGTCAATAACGGCGTCTATATCCGTATGGCTGTTTTAAAGCTATTGCTTTTGGATTCTTAAAAATTCATTTTGAAAACAAAGCAAAGAGAGCAGCTTGCTGTATTGGTAAAAAAACAAACTGCTTATGCATTTAGAAGAAGAGTTGTTAGCCATGTGGTTCAATAAAGAAAACGGTTTCAAGAAAATTACCGATCTTGCCAGGAGAAAAACTCCTTTCCTCTTTATCATCTCCTTTGATACACAAAAAATCTTTGCCAGTCCTTTAGAATCACTGGAAGAGGAAATTTACTATAAATTGGGAGATTGGCGCAATTATCCTGAAAAAAAATCTGCACAAAAAACCTCTTTTGCAGCTTTTCCCGTTGATTTTGCCCATTACAAAAAAACACTGGAACACATACAAGAAGAGATACGCGCGGGCAACACCTATCTGCTCAATCTTACCTTCAAAACCCCCATAGACACCAATCTTACTCTCAAAGAAATTTTTACTCATGCAAACGCCAAATTCAAGCTCTATTTTAAAGATGATTTTATCTGTTTTTCGCCCGAACCCTTTATAGAGATAAAAGATAACATTATTGCAGCCTATCCTATGAAGGGCACCATAGATGCCAATCTTTCCGATGCCCGGTCAACAATCCTTAACAACGAAAAGGAGATGGCCGAACATGTGATGATCGTAGATTTGATGCGCAACGATCTTGGGATGATCGCCTCAGAAGTCAATGTAGAGAAATTCCGCTACATCGAAAAGATTCAAGCCGGAGAAAAAGAACTTTTACAGGTTAGTTCGAAGATCAAAGCCAAACTTCCTGATAATTGGCAAGACCATTTTGGTGCACTTCTGTCTAAAATTCTGCCTGCAGGCTCAATCTCAGGCACACCAAAAAAAAGTACTGTCAGCATCATCAACCGTATAGAAAATTATGATAGAGGTTTCTATACCGGTATTTTTGGTATCTATGACAATGCGGCCGTACGTTCAAGCGTAATGATACGTTTTATAGAACAGGAGAACAAAAAACTTTTCTACAAAAGCGGCGGAGGCATCACTCTAGACAGTGACGCGTCTAGCGAATACCAAGAATTGCTAGACAAAATTTACCTTCCTTTTTAAATTAAAACAATTACTCTTTGCATTGGCATCTATTGCGTCTGTGTTTCCATTGATACAGAGGATCTTCTTTGAATTTTGCAAAAAAGAGTTTACCCGAATGGCGCCACGGATCAACAATAACCCCCTCCTCAACCCTTCCTCCTTTTTGCACAACAACCAAGGCGTTGTGCTCGCTCCAATATTCTCCTTCATTCGCTACGGCCAAATGAAACTCAAAGCCGGGATATTTTTTTGCAAGCAAATGTTCATAGAGTGCATCACTCCACTGGTAGCATAATCCTCCTTCGCGTATGCCTGTGTTGACTAAAAAGTTATGAAACATCGGAGGAGAAACCAAATCGTACTTTTGTGTCAATCGGGCCGTATAGTCAAAAATATCCAAAGCAAGCATTTGTGCTTCCGTATAGGAAACGCTTCGGTCCAACCGAATAAATTGCTGTGTAAGCTGCATTACTTTCTCTTGAGAAGGGGAAGCTGCGGGCTTGACACTGCATCCGGAAAAAAAGTAAATTAAAACGAAGCTCAAAAAATATTTCATGATCCGAATGCATCCATATACACTCCGGGCAGAGCAGTATAAAAAAAGAAGATGACAGCTATCATAAGTACGACATACACCATAAACCATTGTGCCTTTCGCTGAATCATAAATCCGCCGACAAATCCAACAATCAGCCCTCCAATATGCGCGCTCATGTCCACGCTCGGAATAGCCAATCCAAATATACCATTAACAAGGATGATTATTCCGAAATCTTTCATAAACGCTTTGCTTTGCAGGGCGATCTTGTCACGATGTGCCAGAAAAAATCCTGCCAAAGCCCCAAAAAGACCAAATACCGCACCCGATGCTCCGATACCCACGCTCTGAGGATGCACGATCAAAGAAACAAGCGATCCGATAATTCCTGAGAAAAAGTAAATCCCCATATACGACTTGGCATCAAAATAAATCTCTGCGCCTCTTCCTATGAGATACAAAGAGACCATATTCATCAAAAGATGTGTCATTCCGCCGTGCAGAAACATCGCGCTTCCCAAACGCCACCACTCCTCTTTGAATACCACATAAGGGCCATACAATGCGCCCGCATTCACCAGTTTTTGCAAATCCATCTCTGCAATGCTGCCGCTCAAAAAAGAAGTAAAGAGATAGGCTAAAAAATTGAGAATAATGATCGTATAGGTGAGCTTAAATTGACTAAAATCACGCAATGAACATACTTTTATCAGTAGATAGCTTCTGCAAAAAGAACACCGTCAATCCCTTCTTTTGCAATCTTGCTGATTTTCTTAGGATCATACACAAGAACCAGCACGCGGGCATCAAAAAGATATGCTTGTGCTACAGGCTGTATCTCTAAGGCATCATCTTCTTCACAGATAATATAGGAAGCTCCTAAAGCATTTGCCAAAACAGCATCCTCTACAGTACTGACGACCACACCGTAAGGAATGTGGTTTGCTTGACAATACCTGGCATGTCCATGCGAATCTGCCAGCGGTTCCAGCAAAACAATGTCATCTGCCTGTGTCTGCTTGATGTCTTCTTGAGAAAATGCATATCGAAAACGACTGCTTTTTATCCACGGATGACCTACAATAATCATATACTTCTACTTTCCTGTATTTTTATTGGCGCACTCTTTGGAGCAATAGTGCTTCCCTTGCACTACGATACTTTCTTTGAGTGTCACGTATGTGCCGCACTTTTCGCACTCCACAAGCGTGTCTTCCTCCACTTTTTTTTCTTCTTTTGTTTTGCCAAATGCAGGAAATTTACCGCCAAAAAATTTATAGATGACCAGTCCCACCAGAACAAAAATAAGAAGCTTCACTACCATCACTGCCCTTTAATGTATAAATAATTACGTTGATTTTTTTGAACTATATCATAACTTAACTGATGTTGCACCTCTCCCACTTCTTCAAAAACACGGCTTCCTTTGTAAAACAAATACGCTGTTTTTGGGTCACTAACTTTTTGAGTCAAATCCAAAAGCAGTCTAGTGTTCGTCACGGCACGGGAAGAGATGAGCTCGAAAGGTTCATGCTCTATATTTTCTACCCTTTTAGCTTCCACGATTACATTGTCAAGTTCCAAATCCATGATCGCATATTTAAGAAAAGAGACTCTCTTTTTGAGAGGCTCAGCGAGCAATACTAAGGTGCCGGGCAGAACAGCGGCCAGCACAAGACCCGGAAATCCTGCTCCGGTACCTACATCCAATAATGTTTTGGGAGGAGAAATAAATGTAAGAGGATACAGCGAATCAACGATATTCCTATAAATATCAGTTATCGTTCTGGCGCCGGTAAAGTTGTGTATCTGATTCCATTCGTGGAGCAGATTGGCAAAACGAATAAGCTTTTCTACCAAACCTTCATCAATCGTGATCTCTTCATTTTTCAATAATTTTTCAAGAGTATCACTTTTCACTAAAGCAAATGTCCCATCTGTTCTTTTTTGACTTTTAAATACCCTTCATTATAAGGATTGGGCTCCATTTGTATAGGTAAACGCTCTACAATCTCAATATTTTCGAGACTTTCTATTTTTTTAGGATTATTGGTAAGAAGCTTCATTTTTTTAATTCCAAAAAAATTTAAAATAAACTCAACCACCTCATAGGTACGCTCATCAGCTTTAAATCCAAGCTGATGGTTGGCTGCGACAGTATCATACCCCTGATCTTGAAGCGCATAGGCGTTGACTTTGTTGAGAAGTCCTATATTTCTGCCTTCTTGCCTGTGATAAATAACCATACCGCCTTCTTTGGCAATATACTTCAATGCTGCTTGAAGCTGCTGCCCGCAATCGCACTTTAAAGAACCAAGCGCATCCCCTGTCAAGCATTCAGAATGCACGCGCACAACCGGAATTTCCGGCAGAGGTTCGGTAAAAATAGCCAAATGCTCTTTCTCATCTTCTCTAAATGCTTGAATTTTAAACGTGCCATAACTTGTCGGAAGCTGTGCAACTTTTGATATTTTGATACTGTTCATAGCAGAATTATACATCAAGAATGAATAATTAATAATGAATAATTGATAATTATTGTAAAATACTTTCAATATCATTGTAAGGTTATTATCATGTTTGCACGTTTTAGAAGAAGAAGAATTAATCCGGTTTTAAGAGACCTGCTCCAGGAAACGCATCTGCGTGTAGATGATTTTATCTATCCGCTTTTTGCAAGAAGCGGCACAGGAATTAAAAATGAAGTGGCCTCGATGCCGGGTGTTTACCAAATGAGTATTGATGAAATTGTCAAAGAATGCGAAGCACTGAAAAAAGTGGGAATTTACGCCATCATACTTTTTGGGATACCTGATGTCAAAGACAGCGTAGGAAGCGATGCGATGTGCGAACACGGAATCATTGCTCAGACGATCAGAGCAATCAAACGTGTACACCCTGAAATGTTTATTGTGACAGATCTTTGTTTTTGCGAATACACAAATCATGGGCACTGCGGTGTGCTTGATCCTGTCTTGCATACCGTTGATAACGACATCACGCTCAACAATCTTGCCGCGCAAGCCGTCGTGCATGCCAAGGCAGGTGCAGACATGATTGCCCCAAGCGGAATGATGGATGGAATGATCACTGCAATCAGAGAAGGACTTGATGCGGCCGGATATAAAAATCTTCCCGTGATGAGCTATTCTACCAAATTTGCCTCAGCCTACTATGGTCCATTCCGGGACGTAGCAGAATCAAGCCCAAGCTTTGGAGACAGAAGAAGCTACCAGATGAACCCTGCCAACAGAAATGAGGCGATTGCCGAAAGCGTAGAGGATGAAAAAGAGGGAGCGGATATCCTGATGGTCAAACCTGCCCTTGCCTATCTTGATATCGTCAGAGATATCAAAAACAATACCAATCTGCCTTTGGCTGTTTATAATGTCTCAGGCGAATACGCCATGCTCAAAATGGCTGCCAAAGCAGGTGTTATAGACTATGAAAAGGTAATGATGGAAACATTGATCGCATTTAAACGTGCCGGAGCAGATATCATCATTACTTACCATGCAAAAGAGGCGGCTCTCTTACTGCAAAAATAAATAGTTTTCTCCTTAAGCCCGAGGAGAAGACTAAACTTCTTCGCTTAATCCCATTGGACTTTCAAACCTTTTATGGTAAAATAATTTCTTTTAAATTTTCACCGCTATGGTTCCGGTATGAGGATACACAGATGAGACATTTTTTAACATTGGCAGATTTCACCAAAGATGAGCTTCTAGAAATGATCGCTTTGGCACAGAAGATCAAATCACAAACCAAACAAAAACAGTTTGTTCCCTACATGGAACACCGGACGCTTGGCATGATCTTTGAGAAAAGCTCTACCCGTACGCGTGTAAGCTTCGAAACGGGCATCTATCAGCTGGGCGGTATAGGACTTTTTCTTTCTGTCAATGATATCCAGCTGGGACGCGGTGAACCGATGAAAGACACAGCCAGAGTTATCTCTCGTATGGTGGATATGGTGATGATACGTACATTTGAACAAAGCAAGCTCGAAGAGTTTGCTGCCTACTCAAAGGTGCCCGTTATCAACGGATTGACCGATTCATACCATCCCGTACAGCTTATGACAGACTATTTGACGATGATAGAGTTCGGCAAGGGCAAAAATCCCATTGTAGCCTATGTCGGAGATGGAAACAATATGGCGCATTCTTGGCTGATGCTTGCTGCAAAACTTGGATTTGAACTGCGGATAGCCACACCCCAAGGATATGAATGTGATAAAGCTGTCACCGAGAAGGCACTGGATATGGCCAAAGAAAGCGGAGCCAAAATCATTTTTGGAAATGATCCCAAGGAGGCAGTCAAAGATGCCGATGTGGTCACCACGGATACCTGGGTTTCCATGGGACAGGAGCAGGAAAAAGAGATCCGACTTAGGGCATTTGAAGGTTATATGGTAGATGATGCGATGATGTCTTTAGCAAAAAAAGATGCTATTTTCTTGCACTGCTTACCTGCCTATAGAGGGTATGAAGTAAGCGAAGAAGTTTTTGAAGCGCATGCGGAAGAGATCTTCGGCGAAGCAGAAAACAGGCTTCATGCACAAAAAGGGATTATGGTGTGGCTGGATAATCATCGCAACGAAGAAACAAGGAAAATAAATTGAGCCAAATTGATTTAGAAAAATTCAGCAAATACTCCAAACCCGGCCCTCGTTACACTAGTTATCCCACCGCATTGGAGTTTAATGAAACATTCTCTTACGAAAACTACCTTCAATGCCTTAAAACAGAACAAGGAAAGCTCTCTTTGTATGTGCATTTGCCTTTTTGCCGCAGTGCGTGTTATTTTTGCGGATGCAACGTTGTGTTTACCTCCAAAGAAGACAAACTGAGCCGCTATGTAGACTATCTTAAAAAAGAGATCGACATTTTGGCTTTGTGTCTTGATACTTCAAGAGAAGTGATACAGTTTCACTTCGGAGGAGGAACTCCAACCTTTTACAAAGCTTTTGAGCTTGATGAGATTGTCACCTATATTAAGTCGAAATTTCCCAACTGGAGTCAAAACGCCGAGATCAGCTGTGAAATCGATCCGCGCTTCTTCAATGAAGAACAAATGAAGGTATTTGTCAAGCACGGCTTTAACCGTATCAGTTTTGGGGTGCAGGATTTTGATCCAAAAGTGCAAGAAGAAATACATCGCATCCAGCCTTACGAACTGACAAAAGCAGCCGTTGATTTAGCTAGAAAATATGGGATCGGCAGTATCAATATCGATCTAATTTACGGCTTGCCCTATCAAACTTTTGAAAGCTTCAAAAAAACATTAGAGCTTGCTTTCAGCCTTGCGCCTGATAGGCTGGCTGTTTTTAACTATGCACACGTTCCTTGGCTCAAAAAAACCATGCGGAAATTCGACGAAACAACTCTTCCGTCTCCTGAAGTCAAACTTAAAATTTTTCAATACACCATTGATTTTTTTGAACGCAATGGCTATAAAATGGTAGGCATGGACCACTTTGCAAAACCTGAAGATGAACTTTTTACCGCTATTGAAAAGGGTGAATTGCATCGAAACTTTCAAGGATATACCACTAAGGGAGGGGCCAATCTTATCGGTATTGGACTGACAAGTATTGGAGAGGGAAGCAGGTATTATGCTCAAAACACTAAAGATATGGGAGCCTATGAGGCTGCGCTTGATACAGGAAGATTGCCGTTTGAGCGCGGAATAGCCTTGAGTGAAGATGATTTTATCCGCAAGGCGGTCATTATGGAACTTATGGCAAATTTCTCTATCGATATTAAGCGCGTTGAAAAAGAGCACAGTATCACATTTAAAGACTATTTTGCCGACGCAATGGAGTCGCTGAGGGAGTTTGCCGAAGCGGACTTGCTGAACATCACCCAAGAGAATATAAGTGTCAGCCCGACAGGCACACTTCTCATCCGAAATATCGCTATGCCGTTTGATGCGTACATGAACAAATATGCGCAAAGCAAAAAAACATTTTCAAAAACAGTTTAAGAGAACTCATGAAAAAATCTGAAGAAATTTTCAACTTCACCGCGACCAGTGATGCCTGCATTAAGTGCGGGAAATGTATCCCCGTATGCACCATACACCAGATCAATCCGGACGAAACAACTTCGCCTCGCGGATTTATCGATCTTTTAGGAGCCTATGAGCGAGGAGAGCTAGAGCTGGATAAAACCGCTAAAAATATTTTTGAAAGCTGTTTTTTGTGCACCAATTGCGTGGATGTCTGTCCCAATTCATTGGCTACGGACATGGTTATAGAAGAAGTACGTGCGGATATTGCCGATAAGTTCGGTATCGCTTGGTTTAAAAGGGGTTTCTTTTTTTTATTGCGCCATCGCAGGGTCATGGATCTTGTGATGAAATTCGGTTTTATGTTTAAAACGTGTGCATTGGCGCAGGATGAAAAAGGCAGAGGACTAAAAGCCAGATTCTCTTTGCCTATGATTAAAAAAGGAAGGCTTCTTCCTTCTATGGCCAAAACAAGTTTTCTCAACAGCTACCCGGAAGAAATCCTTGCCAAAAAAGAAGGCAAAAAGCCAAGAGTTGCTATTTTTATCGGGTGTTTGGCAAACTACAATTATACAGATATCGGCGACAGCCTTGTAGAAATTTTGGGGAAACTTGAGATTGATATATTTATCCCCAAAAAACAGCTTTGCTGCGGTGCACCTGCTTATTTTACGGGTGACGTGAACAGCGTAGAATATATGACCAAAAAAAATATAGCATATTTTGAAAGTTTTATGGATGAATGCGATGCAATGCTTATCCCCGAAGCGACCTGTTCTGCAATGGTAAAGCATGATTGGCAGGTTTTTTTTGAAAACCATGATATGCCGGACTGGAAAGAAAGGGCAGCAAAAGTCGGTGAAAAAATCCATATGGCAACGGTATGGCTGCATGATCATACGCATCTTAAAGAGATGCTTGAGAAAAAAGGTAAAAAATTTGATGAATTGGTGACCTATCATGACCCCTGCCATGCGCGAAAGGTTCAAGGCATCTACAAGGAGCCCCGCAACCTCCTGGCGCCGAATTATCCTATGGTAGAAATGAGCGATCCTAACCGCTGCTGCGGATTTGGAGGGGTTACAATGCAGACAGAAAAGTTTCATTTTGCACAAGCAGCAGGCAAGCCGAAAGCTGCCATGATCAAAGAAACAAAAGCACACTATGTCTCTGCGGAATGCTCTGCTTGCAGGGTGCAGCTTTCAGAAGCTATGAACGATGCAGGGGTTGAAACAATCTTTAAAAATCCTCTAGAACTGATCGCACAAGCGCTTAAAGAATAGGATTTTCATAATTTTTTTTGTACGGCAGAGCGGCTTTTTTCCATATGTATCACGAAGACATTTTTCCCTTCTACATGCTTATAGGCAAGCGAATAGCCCAATTTGTCCAAAATACTATTGACAATATAAAGTCCCAGTCCAAAACCGGAACTGCGTTTTTCTTCCTGCGTAAAAGGTTCTGTGTAGTACGAAAGAGGTTGCTTCAAAGCTTCCCCCTCTGATATAACCGCAATATTTTCGCCAATTGACTTAAGCCAGACATGTTTGTTTTTGCTGTATTTTATACCGTTATCCAAAAGATTTTTGATTGCTAGCGAAAGCAACTTGATATCAGTATAGATTATTTGATCATCTGCTTGAATATGAATGCGTCCTTCTTCTGCCATCAACAACTCCTGTGCTTTTTTAAGCACTTCTTGGAGTGTCGTCTTCTCCAGTACGGGCTCAAAACCCTGTGTCGTCACTCTCTCGATCTGTGCAAGTTCCAAGATAAGCTCATTCATACGCTCAAAGGCACGAACAAGTGTTTTTTTCGTAGGATCATCTTCCTCCATCATCTCCACAATAATACGCCCTTTGGTAATAGGTGTTTTAAGCTCATGCATCAAATTACGCATAAAAAGATTTTTTGAAGCACTCAAAGCATTGATATAGCGTATGGCATCATTAAAACTTTTGGCTATTTTACCGATCTCATCGTCATGGACATAGGTAATGCGTATTTTCGTATCCCCTTTGGCAAATTGCTGTATCTGTTTATGGAGTTTTCTTAGGGGAAATAATTTTTTAAGCACTGCCAGATAAAGAAGCAACAAAAGCCCTATGAGAAAAATACCCGAAGCCAAAGCAATCTCAAAATAATAATTTTCAGGCCTGTCGTCTATAAGCATTAGGTTGTATTTCATGCGTTGGACGTAGACATATTGCGTTTCACCGATCTTAAAGACTCTTACCTGGCCCAAGATGGATCCTCCCGAAAATATCGTTTGCCCGCTTTTTGCTATCTTTTCTTTAATCTCTGATATTTTTTTTTCGGGTACAGGCTTCAGATAGAGTTCTTTATAGAGTTTTTCAAGCGTCTCTTTGTCCGGATTAAGCTGCAAATTTGAAAGAAACGTGATAGAGATAAGCTGATAGCGCTTAAACTCCTCTATCTTGTAGCGATTTTTATCCCAAGAAAGAAAAAGCAAAAAAGTTGCTATCAAAATTGCAATAGCAACAGAAAAAAGTATATGGATAAACGTGGTTACGGATAGATTTTTCATACACGGTCTGTCAAAAGATACCCTACGCCTCGAATCGGTTTGATATAGATATGCTCGGGGTCAATTTTAGCAATTTTTTGTCTAATGCGAGAGATGATGACATCAATATTCTTAATGGAACTCTCATCATCGATATGCTCACTTTCATAAAGCAACTGTTCTCTGGAAACTGATCCATTCTTGTGCTGTACAAGCATCAACAATACATCATATTCTGCGGCAGTCAATTCAAGCAATTCTCCCTTAAAAGTGATGGTGTGTGCTTTTTGATCGGCTACAAAGAGATTGACAGGTTTTTGTATTTTTTCTTCCACCGCATGGGTTCGCCTGAGAATCGTTTTAATGCGCGTGACAAGTTCTCTAGGGTCGTACGGCTTTGGCATATAATCATCCGCGCCTCTTTCCATCCCTATGACTTTATCCGTTATATCATCTCTGGCGGAAGAGATGATAATGGGGATGCTCGTCACCTCTCGTATTTTTGGGATCACTTCAAGCCCGTCCATTCCGGGCAAAGTGAGATCCAATATAATCAAATCAAACGTATGTTGCGTAAGCAAAGAAAGGCCGATATAGGGATCTTCCGCATTTACCACTTCCATATCAAACTTTGTAAGGTAGTTGGTCAAGATGAGTGCCAATTCAGGGTCATCCTCAATAATAAGTATCTTAATAATCTTCAATCCTTTATTTTTTATGATACAAGGTATCGTTTTCATTATAATCCAAATAGACTTTAGTAATGGCTATAAGGAAAGAGGTTGTCGCGGGACCTAAAATCATACCCCAAAATCCATACGTTCCCATTCCTGCCAAAATAGAGAAAAAGATAATAAGCTCATTGATCTCAAAAGTACTTTTAAGTAAATCCTCTTTGATTATTTTAATGATAATAGGCTTAATAAATGTATCAGCAATTACCGAAATGACAATAATCGAATAGCCCACAATGAAAATCGCAGTATACTCATTGATATTTGTCCAGCTATAAAGAGCCACGGGCCCCCAAACAACAACCCCTCCCACAACGGGTATCAAAGAGGCAAATCCATAAACTATCCCCAAAAGCAAACCGTTAAATCCAAAAAAACTTGCCATTACACCAAACAAAAAACCTTCAAAAATAGCGGTTACAACAACAGAATAAAGCACAACTTCCATTGTCGCAGAAACCTCCTGTAGCATCTTTGTTCCTTTTGCGGGGGAAACGGGAAGTAAGGTTAAAATCACTTCAAACAAACGATTTCCATAGTAGTTAATAAAAAAATAAAATACGATAACCAAAAATATATTTTTAATAAATCCAAGCCCCGCGCTCCCGGCTGTAGCAAAGTAAGAAGCTGAATCTTTCACGTAGCCTGCAATCTTTTCATCATCCAAATATTCCTCTCCCAGCCGGCCAAGGAAAGGAATATTTTCTACGGAATATCTCACCGTTCCTATCATTTCTTTGATGGTTGCCGAATCCAGTTTTGTTATATATGCTACGCCGGTGGTTGTCAGATAAACAATAGGCACAAAAAGAAGCAACGTCAAAAGCAGCGACGAGATGCCTGCACTCAATTTGGACGAACCGGTAAAATTCATAAGTTTTTTTGTCAAATTAAATGTTGCCATAGTCAATAATACAGCCACAATCATTGCAAGCAAAAAAGGTTTATAGATGCTATAGGCGCCTATAATCGCCAAAACAAACAATGCTGTGATCATCAAATTTGTTTTAGACATCAAACAATTCCTGATGGATATTTTCTTTCCTTGAAAACGAGCAAAGCCCTTTTTCAATTCCCCTCACTCTTGTGCTTGCACTCTCTTTTGAGAAAGCCTCGTCTTTTGACTTGGGGAGTCTCTTTTTATTCAAAAAGACCCTCCTTGAGCCCGCCAAGCTTAAAATGCTCATAGCTTTTTTGTGTAGCAATACGTCCTCTTGCGGTTCTTTCTATGTACCCATTGGCGATAAGGTAGGGTTCCAAAACATCCTCTATCGTGCCCTCATCTTCACTAAGTGCCGCTCCGATGGTCCCCAGTCCCATCGGTTTGCTTTTTGCACTGACCAATAATTCAAGCAAACGGATATCCTGCTCGTCAAAACCCAAATGATTGACACCCAGTTCATCTAAAGCATACCTGGCTCTGTGTAAAGTAATCTGGCCCTCATCTTCCACTTCGGCAAAATCACGTACGCGGCGCAAAAGCCTCAGCGCAATACGCGGTGTACCCCTGCTTCGCTTTGCAACTTCGCTTGCAGCCTCTTTTAGGGCTACCTTTTCGAGTTTACGCGAAGCTTGCATTACAATCTGCGCCAACTCTTCCGTGGTATAAAACTGCATACGAAAATGCATCCCGAAACGCTCTCTAAGCGGATTTGACAGCATTCCGGCCCTGGTTGTTGCACCGATCAGTGTAAAACGAGGCAGATCTATCTTGACCGTCTGGGCCGCGGGGCCGCTGCCGATGATGATATCCAGACGAAAATCTTCCATGGCCGGATAGAGTATCTCCTCTATGGCCGGACTCATACGATGAATTTCATCGATAAAGAGGATATCACCTTCTTCTATATTGGTAAGCAGCGCAGCGAGATCCCCGGCTTTTTCTATCATCGGGGCAGCAGTCGTTTTTATATTGGCATTCATTTCAAAGGCGATAATATTTGCAAGCGTCGTTTTTCCTAATCCGGGAGGTCCAAAAAAAAGAATATGATCAAGCGCTTCGCCTCTTTTTTTGCTCGCTTCTATAAAAACTTTGAGGTTTTTTTTGATTTTTTCCTGCCCTATATATTCATTCCATGAGCTGGGGCGCAGTGTAAATTCCTCGTTTTTTTCGCCCTCAAAGCGTTCTATCTGGATCATCCTTTCCATGAATTATCGAACCGCCAAACGATTGACAACCCTTCCCGAGCCCTCTACAGATCTCGCCACGGTGCCTGCAAGAAATTTTTGTTTTTTGGTATGCACTTTTCCTTGAAGAATTGTTTTTCCGTCTTCTTTTTTAACCACAATATAAGTATTTTTTAGTCCTTTTGTCTGCGCAAGCTTTTGGCTTACCGGTGAAGAAGAAGGAGAAAAACCATACTTTTCCTTGGGAGCCGCATCTTTATTTTCGGCACACCCGTTTAAGAAGATCATACCTATAATACTTGCTGCCATTAAAAAATTTTTCATCTGTATCTACACCTCTTTTAATAATTATGCGCTTCATCAGGAAATGCTCCGGATTTAACTTCATCGCGATAAGACTGTAATCCTTCACGAATATATTTTGCGCCCTCAAAATATTGTTTGACAAATTTGGGTTTAAATGCTTCAAAGAAACCAAACATATCACTCCACACAAGAACCTGTCCATCGGTGCCATTGCCTGCGCCTATCCCTATAGTCGGGATAGATACTGCTTCAGCAACAGCCTGCGCCGCTTGACTTTTTACCCCTTCGACCACAAGCGCAAATGCTCCCGCCCTCTCCAATGCTTTTGCATCTTCCACAAGTCTGTTGATATCTGCCTGATCTTTGCCTCGCACCTTGTATCCGCCCTCACTGCGGACAAATTGCGGCATCAATCCGATATGCCCCAAAACAGCAATCGAGTTTTGTGTCAATGCCTTCACAATATGTTCCCGCTCTTTGCCCCCCTCTATCTTTACTGCCTGGGCATCGGTTTGCTGGTAGATTCTGGTTGCATTAGTTAAAGCCTGCTCTTGTGTTGCATAAGAACCAAAAGGCATATCAACCACAACAAGCGATGATTTTGCTCCGTTACATACCGCCTGCGTATGGTAGATCATCTGGTCCATCGTTGCCGAAAGCGTATCTGCCTTTCCCATAAAACTCATATTGAGGCTGTCGCCGACAAGAATCATCTCAACTCCGCCGTCAAACAGCTTCGCAAAAAGCGCATCATACGCTGTCACCATGACGATAGGCTCTATCCCTTTCATTTTTGCTATGGTACTTAGTGACACCTTTTTGCCTATGTTTGGTGTATGAATACTCATCATCTTCCTATTGTGTATATTTTTACTCATTTTATCATATAATAACAAAAATTATAAAGACAAGAGTATAAATTGAAAAAATTGGTTGCATACATTACTACAGGCTATCCCTCTTTAGAATTTACTGTAGACATGGCGCTGGCGCTGGCAGAATCGGGTGTGGATACTTTAGAACTTGGTATGCCGTTTTCAGACCCCGTTGCGGACGGTCCGGTTATCGAAAAAGCAAATCTTTTAGCATTGCAAAACGGATTCAAGCTCGATCAGCTTTTTGAAATATCCGTCCAAATAGCTCCCCATATCGATACATTATGGATGGGATATTTCAATCCGTTTTACCACAGGGGCATAGAGACTTTCATCACTCAGGCACAACGCTCAGGCGTCAATGGCTTCATTATCCCTGATCTGCCCTTTGAAGAGGCAGCCCCCTACAAAAAACAGATGGAGGCAGCAGGATTAAGCCTTATTGATTTCATCGCTCCCACGGACTCCATGGAGCGCATTGAAAAGATTGCTACCCAAGCTCGTAAATTCATCTATCTTGTCGCCTACGCCGGGATCACAGGCGCAGGAAAAAGCGAAGATTTGCAAGGCATTATTACACAGATCAAACGTTTTACACATACGCCTGTATTTGTGGGATTTGGCGTAGATGAACATACCGCCAAAGAGAAAGCAAGCGGAGCTGATGGCGTAATAGTGGGGTCTGCATTTGTCAAAGTTTTACTTGAAACGCATCTAAGCAATCTGCAAAAAATAAATAAGATTTCCATTTTAGCCAAAGAGATCAAAGCAAAAATCAACGAATAAAATAACGAGGGCTAATGCCCTGTGTCCATCATTTTTTTTATCTCCTCTGGTTTATCGTGGATACCGAAACGGTCAATGATTGTTTGGGTTGCTTCATTCTGTCCGATAACTTCCACGTGTTTACCCATATTTCGAAGTTTGATTACCGCCTTATCCAAAGCATAAACGGCAGTGATGTCCCAAAAATGCGCATGCGTCACATCAATAACAATCTGCTTTGCATTTTCTTTATAGTCAAATGCATCGGCAAACCGGTCTGCCGAGTTAAAGAAAATCTGTCCGAAAAATTTATAAATTCGCGTATCGCTCCCCTTCTCATATGACGTGTCCCAATACATCAAATGGCTGATCTTGTTTGCAAAAAAGAGTGACGCAAGAAGTACGCCTGTTAGAACCCCCAATGCAAGGTTATGAGTAGCAACGACCACGCCTGTCGTCGCAATCATGACGATATTGGTTGAAAGAGGAAGTGTTTTGAGTCCTTTGACCGAAGGCCAGCTGAATGTTCCGATTGAAACCATGATCATGACCGCCACAAGCGCTGCCATCGGGATAATCTTGATCAAATCGCTCATAAATACAACCATGACCAAAAGCAATACTCCGGCAATTAGCGTAGAAAGACGGCCGCGGCCGCCCGATTTGATATTGATAACCGATTGTCCGATCATTGCACATCCGGCCATACCTCCCATGCAGCCGCTGGCAATATTGGCAATCCCCTGTCCTTTGGCTTCACGGTTTTTATCGCTATCGGTATCGGTCATATCATCAACGATTGTTGCTGTCATAAAAGACTCAAGCAGCCCCACCGCCGCCAATGCCGCCGAATAAGGAAAGATAATTGCAAGCGTCTCAAAATCAAGCGGCACTTCAGGCCACAAAAAAACCGGCAGCGTGTCAGGCATCTCACCCATATCCCCCACCGTGCGTACATCGATCCCCATGACCAAAACAACAAGAGTAAGGACTACGATCGTTACCAGCGGCGAAGGGACGAGTGAACCGATCCTGGGGATATGGGGAAACAGGTAGATGATGGCCAGTCCGGCCGCTGTTAAGGCATACACATGCCATGTCACATTGGTCAATTCGGGCAACTGTGCCATAAAGATCAAAATGGCAAGCGCATTCACAAAGCCTACCACCACCGTTCGAGAAACAAAACTCATCAACACACCCAACTTTAAATAGCCCGCAGCGATCTGCAGCATGCCCGTCAGAACGGTTGCGGCAAGCAAATATTCCAATCCGTGCTCTTTCACCAGCGTCACCATCAACAATGCCATGGCTCCCGTGGCTGCGGAAATCATCCCCGCACGTCCTCCGACAAATGCAATCACCGTTGCAATACAAAACGACGCATACAGCCCCACTTTAGGGTCAACCCCCGCAATGATCGAAAATGCGATCGCTTCAGGGATAAGTGCCAAGGCCACAACAATGCCCGCAAGAATGTCCCCCCGGACATTACCAAACCACTCTTCTTTAGTGGACAACAATAGCATCGATACTCCTTCACATATTTAAATAAATGATATTTTTACTCTTGGCAATTACGCATGATGGCAAAATAAACCCAAACAAAGAAAAAATCGCAAAGAAAAAACAAAAGAATTGTTAGGCAAAAAAAGAATCGTATTGTAACGAATGCTGCGTTAAACACCCATAACGGTTCTCTTTCGTATTTTAAATCAAAGCATGCAGATACTTAAAGAGCTGTAATGAAAAAAGCGCAAAGACAATCCCGTACCCCACGAGTGCGGCACTGAGTTTTGGAGCAAATCCGGCATTGATAGCTAAAGCACCGGCTGTGATCATAGGAGGCATGGCAGACTCAAGAAGCGTAGTGAGAGCCACCTCATCAACAAACCCGAAAATTTTAAAAATAATCAGCACAACAAAGGGGATCAAAAATAATTTGATCCCCATGGCTTTAAAAAATATATCTTTTTGGCCATCAAGCTTCAGCTGCATTGAAAATCCCACGCTAATGATCGCCAAAGGCACCAATGTCTTCGAAAGAAGTTCAAGATAAGGCGAAAAAGAAGACGGAAAATCTCCAATGATAAAAGCGATAAACAAAAATATAAAAGGAGGGAAAGTGATTATTTTTTTAATGATATGCTTTGTACTCACGGAACTGCCGCTAAAATATGCGATAATAAAAGCTCCATATGTTGTAAGCAGTACAAAACTTCCAAACTGATCATATACGATTCCATACTGTATGGCGCTTGTCCCTACAAGCGCTTCAAGTATCGGAAAACCAAAAAACGAGGTGTTGCCTAAGGGCAAAAGCAATAAAAGTGCCGCTTTTGTGTTTCTGGATTCATTTTTAAAAAACAGATAGACAAAAACGAGAGATAAAAGAAGTACGATATAAGGCACAGCAACCGGCAGTATCAATGAACTATTGAAGTTGATTTTCGGCACCTGGAGCAAGATGGTAGCAGGAAAAGAGACATAGATAATAAAAAGATTGAGACTTTGTGAAAAGTTTTGAGGAAAGTTGAAAAATTTCAAACTATACCCCGCCGACAACAAAAAAAGTATAAAAAATATCTGCTCCATCATCCCAGCCAAAAAATAAATTAGATCGGAATTTTACATGAATTAGTTGATATTCATATAAGTTTATTCTGTTCTTTCGCCTATTTTTTAAAATAGTTTAAAATTTATCATGATAGTTCATGTCGATATGATTTCAAGCATAAACAAACTATTTATTTTTTATTTTTTTAAAAAATAACCAAAAGTAACAAAAATATGTATTTTTTTTAAGTCTTTTCTACTCTAAAAATGTGTTATACTCTTCGTCATTTTTAAATTTAAGGAGAGAAATATGCCATATGTAAAAGAAGTCTTTGACTATCTTAGAAGAACGAGCCCATCACAAAATGAGTTTTATCAAGCAGCAGAAGAAGTACTAGAATCACTAAGACCTTTGATGGAGAAATACCCAAAATACAGACAACATAAAATCATAGAGAGAATTGTTGAACCTGAAAGACAAATCCTCTTTAGAGTAAACTGGGTTGATGATAAAGGCGAAATTCAAGTCAATAAAGGCTTTAGAATAGAATTTAACTCAGCGCTTGGGCCATACAAAGGCGGCTTAAGATTCCACCCTAGCGTAAACGCAGGCGTTATCAAGTTTTTAGGGTTTGAACAAATTTTCAAAAATGCACTTACAGGCTTGCAAATCGGCGGAGGAAAAGGCGGAAGCGACTTTAATCCCAAAGGAAAATCTGACAATGAGATCATGAGATTTTGCCAAGCATTTATGAGCGAACTCTACAGACATATCGGAGCACATACGGATGTTCCTGCGGGAGATATCGGCGTAGGCGGCAGAGAGATCGGTTATATGTTCGGTATGTATAAAAAATTGGCCAACAAATATGAGGGTGTGCTTACAGGAAAATCACTAAAATGGGGCGGTTCACTGGTAAGAACTGAAGCGACAGGGTATGGTGCTGTTTACTTTGCTAAGTATATGCTTGAAGACAGAGGCGAAAGCCTTGAAGGCAAAAGATGCGTTGTATCAGGATCCGGAAACGTAGCCATCTATACCATTGAAAAGCTTTATCAGCTCGGTGCACTTCCTGTTACCTGCAGCGATTCAAACGGTATGATCTATGATGAAAACGGTATTGACCTTGAACTCCTAAAAGAATTAAAAGAGATCAAAAGAGTACGATTGAGTGAATATACAACATATAGACCCTCTGCTAAATATACACCGATTGAAGAGTATCAAGAAGGCAGCAATGCAGTATATTCTGTTCCTTGTTTTGCAGCATTCCCAAGTGCAACACAAAACGAACTCAATCTTACTGATGCCAAAAACCTGCTTGCTAACGGCTGTATCTGCGTAAGCGAAGGCGCCAATATGCCATCAACCCTTGAGGCAGTTCATGCATTTATTGATGCAAAAATCTGCTACGGTCCGGGTAAAGCTGCAAATGCGGGCGGTGTTGCGACAAGCCAACTCGAGATGGCACAAAATGCCTCTATGGTAAGCTGGACGTTTGAAGAAGTGGATGCAAAATTGGCTCAAATTATGAAAAATATCTATACAAATGCCAAAGAAACCGCTACGGAATTTGGTGAACCTACCAACTTGGTTTTGGGTGCAAATATTGCAGGATTTAGAAAAGTAGCTGATGCCATGATCGAGCAAGGATTGGTGTAATTTATCCATTCTAAAAAGTAAGAAAACTTCGCAAACAAAGTGATTTTCCCCTTCCTCTTTCGAGAGGAAGGATTGACTGCAAAATTAATCAAATGCTGATAGATGAAAACAATATATTAGCATTCAACACAAAAAAATTTGATCCATTGTTTATCGTTGCAGTCTCACTTTCACCACCACCCTTTCCCATGGCGGTTTTTCATAATCATAAGCGTGAATCACAGCTTCCAAAAGTACCCCTTGATCCATCAGCAATGAAAGGATTTTATTCTCGTGTCGAGGAAGATATCCCGCTTTAATGCCGCGAATATAAACAGCGATTGCTTTGGGGTCATGAGGATTTTTTGTTTCTCTTCTAAGTGTTACAGGTTCGCCTTTCAATAATGCCACATATGCAGCATCGCAGTACTGCACTCCTGCGACCCTAAAGGTCCCCAGGCTTAAGCGTTTAGTATCCTGCTTGAGAAAGAAAAATGATGCCAAAAATATGCTTTTCAAGGATCGAAAAAAAGTTCTTATCATTAAATCTCTTTTTGCAATTTGGTTTTGCAGACAGTGTAAAAAATTATATCATTTTTACTGTAGGATTACTTAAGGAAATCTGTTTGCAAAAAGGTAAACAAAAAAACCAAAATAAATTAGAGTATAATACTCCCCAATCAATTCCCTTAAAGGCGTGCATTTTATGGAACATTTCATTTGGAATACCGATCCCGATATCTTCACCTTTGGATCTTTGCAGTTGCGTTGGTATGGCGTACTTTTTGTGGGATCGTTTTTTGTGGGTCTAATGATCATGAAATGGATCTATAAGCGTGAGGCAAAAAACCCCTTGGTTCTGGACAATCTGCTTCTTTACGCGTTGGTCGGTGCTGTCATCGGAGCACGTTTGGCGCATTGTTTTTTTTATGAGCCTGATTTTTATCTCTCACATCCTCTTGAAATCCTCAAGGTATGGGAAGGCGGGCTTGCCAGCCATGGAGGGCTTGCGGGCGTACTTGTCTCATTTTACTTCTTCTCTAAACGCTACAATACCTCCTATATATGGCTTCTTTCGCGTGTTGCGATACCGGGGGCATTGACGGCAATGTTTGTGCGTATCGGAAATTTTTTCAATTCTGAAATCCTTGGGCTGCCCAGTGAGGCTCCGTGGGCAGTCATTTTTGCACGTGTGGATATGATTCCCCGTCATCCTGTCCAGCTGTATGAGGCGATCAGCTACCTTATCATTTTTTTGATATTGCTAAGCATCTATAAAAGGGTAAGCCCTTTCTTTGCCACAAAGATCCTTCCGGGTATCTTCTTGGTTTTGCTCTTTACAGCGCGGTTTTTTCTTGAATACACCAAAACACGCCAAGAAGACTATATCATCGATCTGCCTTTCACCGCAGGGCAAATGCTGAGCATTCCTTATATCATTGCAGGCGCAGTCTGGATCGCCTGGGCATTAAGATCTTCCAGGAAAAAAAGTGCATGACCCCTCCTCTTCTGCCCGCCTATACTCTGGGTATCGACATTGGCTCCACGACAGTCAAATATGTACTGTGCGATGAAGCTTTCAGGATCATTGCCAAAGCTTACACCCCCCACAATACCAAACAAGCCTCCACACTTCTTGCGCTTTTAGAAGAGCTTTCTCAAATCTCCCCGCAAGCCTATGAAGCCATAGAAAAAGTCTATATCACCGGCTCAGGGGCAAGCCGCATCGCTCCCACGCTCAATGCACGGTTTGTCCAAGAGGTTAATGCGGTGGTCTTAGCTGTGGAACATCTGCATCCGGAAGTCAACGCTGTCGTTGAACTGGGAGGACAGGATGCCAAGATTATCCATTTTAAAGAGGGGGAAAACGGACAAAAAGCCGTACTGACTTCCATGAATGACAAATGTGCCTCCGGAACAGGCGCCACTATCGAGAAGTGCACTATGAAAGTAGGCATGGAGACAAAAGAGCTGCAAAAGCTCTCTTTTGATTCGGCCAAGCTGCATCATGTTGCTGCCAAATGCGGGGTATTTGCCGAAATAGATATCGTCAATCTGGTAAAAACTTCCATACCTCCGCATGAAATCATGAATTCTCTTGCTGATGCTATCGTTATGCAAAACCTTACCGTACTTACAAGAGGCAACACGCTGATGCCCAAAGTCTTGCTTCTGGGCGGCCCCAATACGTATCTTCCTTTTTTACAGCAATGTTGGCGTAAACGCATCAGTGAACTTTGGGACGAAAGAGGGATAGCTTATGACAAAGAGGCACTTGAAGCGCTTATCATCGTTCCGGAAAATGCCCAATACTATGCCGCTTTGGGTGCGGTGATCTTCGGAGAAGGCGAATCCAATCATGACAGAACTTTTGGGGGGCTTACCGTGCTCAAAACCCTTGTCGATACAGGAGGCAAAGAGGCAAATGTACGTACCGATGCGCCGCTTTGCCGCTCTTTGGAGGAATTGGAAACTTTCAAAAAAACGTATGCTATTTCTGAATTTACTCCTGCAAAACTTACCAAAAAGACAACCTGCTACCTGGGCATAGACGGCGGTTCAACCAGCTCCAAGGCGGTCTTGGTGGATGGAGAAGGAAAGCTTCTTTTAAAAGTCTATCAACTTTCCAGAGGCAATCCCATACAAGATACGCTGGAACTTTTGGGGCAAATTAGAGCATGCGACCCCCATTGTTTTTACGACATCAAAGGCTTGGGAGTGACAGGATATGCGGCCGACGTGCTTGAAGGCGCATTAAAAGCCGATGCCAATATCGTAGAAACCATTGCACACATGAAAAGTGCTCAAGCGGTCTTTGGAAAAGGCATTGATGTGATCTGCGATATCGGCGGACAGGATATCAAAGTGCTGTTCATGGAAAACGGCATGATGAAAAACTTTCGTCTCTCCAACCAGTGCAGTGCAGGAAACGGGACTCTGCTTCAAAGCATGGCAAAACAGTTTGGTGTTTCCGTCGAAGGTTTTGCTGATGTTGCTTTTGCTGCAACCCAATCCCCAAAATTTAACTATGGGTGTGCGGTCTTCCTGGATACAGACAGGGTCAACTTCCAAAAGGAAGGGTACACCAAAGAAGAACTTTTTGCAGGTATTGCCAAGGTCTTGCCCAAAAATGTTTGGCAGTATGTTGTGCAAGCGCAAAACCTCTCTGTGCTTGGGAAACACTTTGTGCTTCAAGGCGGAACCCAATACAATCAAGCTGCACTTAAAGCGCAGGTGGACTACATCAAAAATGCTGCGCCCCATGCTAAAGTCGATGTCCATCCCTATCCTGGCGAAGCAGGCGCATTTGGGGCAGCCATAGAAGCGTGTCATGTTGTACAGGAACGGGGATATGCCACTTTTGTCGGTCTGGAGGAGGCTTTGGAGCTGACCTATACTTCACATACCGATGAGGGCACAAGGTGTCATTTTTGCTCTATCAACTGTTCGCGTACTTTTATTGATACCCAAACCCCAAGCTCTCACAGTGTCCGCTATATTGCAGGATTTGCATGTGAAAATGGCACCGTTGAGTCTGTGCAGGCGCTTCAAACAATCAAAAATCAAAGAAAAGAGCTGCAAACCAAAGTGCCCAATCTTGTCAAAAAAGAGTCTCATGCGCTTTTTGCACCGACCTATACACTTGATCCCAAACCCACCGTGAATGATATCTTGCGTGAACAGCAAGTCAAAGTCACGCTCAAAGGATGGGGACCGACCTTTCGCAAAACGATCACAAGGGCATTTTCAATCAGTTCTCCCTCCGACAAAGCCTATAGGCAAACACTTCAAATAGCCATTCCCAAGGTGCTCAACATCTATAGCCTTGCGCCTTTTTTGCGCACCTATCTTGAAGCGCTCGATCTCAATCCTCTTCATATCCAGTTTTCTGGATTTTCCAACGAAGATATGTTCCTAGAGGGTGCCAAATACGGTTCAGTGGATTCTTGCTATCCTGCAAAGGTGGCCCAGTCGCATGTCTATGCGCTGATGTTTGACAAAAAATTTGCTAAAAAACAGTTTGATTATCTTTGGTTTCCTTCCGTAACCGAACTTCCGGGATATGTAACGCATACGATGGGACAGACAGCATGCCCCGTCGTTTCGGGAACGCCCAAAGTGGTTCATGCGGCTTTTACCAAAGAAAGAGATCTCTTTGAAGCCAAAGGGCTGTGCTATATTGATGATGCGCTCAATTTTGACAACCCTTTATTGCTCAAAAAACAGCTTTTTGATACGTGGGGGCAAAAGCTTCGCATCACCAAAGATGAAAACGGCTGGGCAGCAGAACAAGCCTTTAAAACGCTCAAAGCAAACGAGGAATCGCTGATGAAAGAAGGGCGCGCCCTTTTGGATGAAGCAGAAAAAAATGATGAGGTTGTACTTTTACTGTTGGCCAGGCCTTATCATACCGATCCGGGACTCAATCATGAAGTGCTTGATGAATTTCAATCCCTAGGATACAAAACCCTCTCTATGCGGGCCATACCCAAAGATGAAACCTATCTTCGGCCTTATTTTGAAGAAGATTTGAAGCAAGGACACATCAAGGGCGTTTTTGACATCAGGGACGTATGGCCCGAAAACTTCTCTACCAACTCGGCACAAAAAGTCTGGGCGGCCAAATTTGCCGCACGTCATCCAAATGTCGCCGTGGTGGACCTCTCAAGCTTTAAGTGCGGGCATGATGCGCCTACCTATGCTATCATAGACAAAATACTGGGCAGCAGCCACACCCCTCACCTCACTTTGCACGATATTGATGCCAATAAACCCGGCGGGTCTATCAAGATACGCGTCAAAACGTTTGCCTATACTCTTGAACAGTATCAAAAAACCCTTGCAGACAATAAACACAACCGTTTGCCCGCTTTTGTAAAAGATACTGTATCCCAAAAAATTGCCCAAGAGGAGATCCTGTGAGTACTTCCCCTTCATGCAGCGCCTTCCGGCCCAACAACGATCCTGACACTCTCCACTTTATTCACCGGGAAAAAAGCCACTGGAAAGATCACGCCCGGTACACTTTTACGATGAATGAAAAACAAGACGTAACCATTCTTTTTGGTGGCTTGACTTTACTTCAGGACAAACTGATCGCTTCAGCATTACACTCGCTGGGAGAAAGGTATGTGGCCATGCCCAACCCTGACTTCGAATCTTTTCAACTGGGCAAAGCTTTCGGAAACCGCGGGCAGTGCAATCCAACCTATTTCAATGTAGGCAATCTCATCAAGTACCTTCAAAAACTACGCGACGAAAAAGGCTTGAGCAGCAAAGAGATCATCCAAAGATATCTCTTTGTGACTGCCGGTGGGTGCGGGCCTTGCCGCTTTGGAATGTATATCACCGAGTATCGCAAAGCACTCAGCGATGCAGGTTTTGAAGGCTTTAGGATCATGAGTTTTGAGCACAACAAAGGTATCTTTCAAGCCGTCAATGACAACAGTGCAATCAACTTTACCCCTACATTTTTCATTACTCTCACCAAAGCCGTGATCATCGGGGACATCATCAATCTGCTTGGCTACAAAATGCGCCCCTATGAACTCCAAAAAGGCGCAACCAATAAGGCTATCGAAGCGTGCAGAAAGATCGTCTCTGAAGCGTTCATGCAGAAAAAAAATCTTGTAAAAGCCATGTGGAAATGCAGGGAAGTTCTTGAAAAGGTAGGCCTTGACCGTTTGCAGCCCAAACCGAAAGTCATGGTGATAGGTGAATTCTGGGCGGCTATGACCGAAGGAGACGGCAACTATAACCTGCATCGATTTTTAGAAGAAGAAGGCGCAGAGTGTATCCCTCAGCCTCTCGTCAACCGCCTGATGCTCAGCATATGGGAAGCTGAATTTGCGCTGGAAAAAACCCAAGAGATAGAAAAACCTGATCAAAAAAAGATCGATTTTTCAAACCTAAAAAACAAACTGCTCATTAAAACTGCAAAAATCGCACTTGAAACACATTTTATCCTGTATGCCAAAGCCATAGGACTTCATGATTTTGAAATACCCGATATCCAAAAGCTGGCTGATCTAAGCAAAGCATACTATCCACTAGAATCAAGCGGAGGAGAAGGGCATATGGAGGTGGCACACCTCATCGAAAGTGCCAAAGAAAATCTTGCACACCTGGTCATCTCCGTTAAGCCTTTTGGCTGCATGCCTTCTTCCTGTATTTCAGACGGCATCCAATCTTTGGTCACAAGCCGCTTTCCTGCTGCCAATTTCCTTTCTATAGAAACTTCCGGAGAAGGTGCAGCAAACTTCTACTCCAGAGTACAGATGGCATTGTTTAAAGCCAAACAGGCCGCCAAAGAAGAATTTGAGGCACTGGATATCCCAAAATATATTCCTCCGAAGATACATCACTATCTCTATCAGCCCAAAACAGACAAAGCAGGCACCGCCGCAAGATTAATACAAAGCATCACTCCAAAAATAATTTAAACCTTTTTGGGTTTTTGCCCTCTTTGCCCTTCAGTCTGCCCTCTTGACAAACTCACCCAAAAGTGTTAGAATTCTTTTACTCTATGACTAGAGGTAATGCCGGGCATTACAAAGAACAATTGTTGATTTTTAAATTGCCGATTGTTAAAAAATGGGGGTGACTTGGTTTCGACTGGAGTAGTCGGGGCTATGTGCATGTCGGACTGGGCAATTCCGTTACGCGGCCCAACGCGAATAAACGCAAACAATACAGATTATCGTCCAGCTTACGCAGTAGCGTAAGTTATTAACCCCGCTAACGCGGAGGACTGCCTCGCCGGTGAGTGTCATCTTAGCCGGAGTTTGAGGTATCATATCTGATGACTATACCTATGGGCTGCCTAACCCATGGATGAACCTTTAGGCTGGTCTTGCATAGTTTTGGGTGTAGTGCGAAGCAAGATGAGAACAAACAACATCATCTAAGCATGTAGAGTCATAGTTCTAGCTGTTTTAGGACTGGGGTTCGATCCCCCACACCTCCACCATACTCCAATTTAACACAATACAATATATCCATAAAATTCCCAATATACCGACACTTCAATTATCTTTATAGTCTGATACGATACAATAAATTCAATGAAATCTGAAACTTTTAGGGGCCGATTATGGGGCTTTTTATTTTTTGTCTATTTAAATTATAAAAAAAGCCCCCATATTTCAAAGGATGTATCATGGCGAGAATGACAATTCAATTAAATGCGACAAAGATCAAAGAGGCCAGGCCTAAAGAAAAAGACTATAAACTTTTTGATGGGGGCGGGCTGTATTTGCTTGTCACCACAAGCGGCGGCAAACACTGGAAGTTTAAATACCGATTCAACGGCAAAGAAAAAAAACTATCCATAGGGGCCTACCCTGAGATCTCCCTAGTAAGTGCGAGATCGAAACGTGAGAAGCTAAAAACACTTATTGCCGAAGGAATCGACCCCGGCGAAAAGAAAAAGCAGGCAAAAGCCCAGGCCATACAAACAGAAATCAAAAAAGAGAATACCTTCTATAATGTTTCTCAGCGATGGCTTAAAAATTATAAAAACACTGTGAGCGAAGACCAGCATATCAGAATAGAAAGCTTATTTAAAAACCATCTTTATCCGGCTTTGAAAAACAGGCCTATCGATGAAATAACACGACTGGAAATCATCAGCGTCATAGAGCAAATAAAAGAAAAAGGGAAAGCGGATCCCCCAAGACGCGCTCATATGTATCTGAAAAAGGCTTATAGGTATGCCGTCACCCATGAACTTACCCCGCATAATATCGTCGCAGATATTGAGATCAAAGACATACTGGGCAAAAAGATTAAACAGCATTATCCAACATTGACAAAAGAAAAAGACATCAAAGGGCTTTTAAATGCCATTGACAGCTATACGGGAGACTATGCCACCAAAATGGCTTTGAAGATACTCCCTTACGTATTTGTTCGCAGCTACAATATCCGTTATATGGAATGGAAAGAGATTGATTTTAAAACCAAAGAATGGATCATCCCTGCGAATAAGATGAAAACCAAAGAGCCATTTACACTCCCCCTGCCTCAGCAAGTCATAGAACATCTAAACGAACTCAAACAGAACGCTACCAGCTCTCTTTATGTTTTTCCTTCACCTATCTATAAAGACCGCCCGTTAAGCGATAATACACTCAATATAGCGTTAAAACGCATGGGTTACGCCAAAGAGGAATTTGTACCGCATGGATTTAGGGCGATGTTCAGTACGATAGCCAACGAAAAAGCCAACACCAAAGACGGCCATAGCTATACGGGTGAAGTGATTGAAGCATGTTTGGCACATAATGAAAAAAACCAGGTCAAAGCGGCATATAACCGATCAAATTATAAAGAAGCCATGAGAGGGCTAATGGAATGGTACGCAAACTATTTGGATGAGGTAAAGAATGATACAGTATGAAGGAAATGGTCAAATAAATATCTTTTTAAGTAGTGGGAATACGTTATATATGACTGAAGATGAAATGCTTGAAATTCATGAGTTAGCTAGTGATTATTATGATGATCCTTATTTAGAAGATGATGAAGAAAATAATATAAAAGCAAACAAACGCCCTTATAATCGAAAACATAGAGTAATGGAACTGTACAATTCCTATAAGCCGGCCTCTAACTCAAAAGCTGAAGCTTTTCGCAAGATTGCCGAACATCTTAATATTACTTACAAAGCTGTAGAAAAGTCATTTTATAAAAAATAATTTATCCTATTTTTAACCCTACTTTTACCCCTACTTTTACCCTTAAATTTTGATCGTTTTAATCCAATACAATTTGATTGTTGCAACATAGCCTAAATAATTTCAAAGCTTGTACAGCTCTTTAGGCTATCAAATTCCAAATCGAGGCGGTAAGTACACAAAGGTATTTACTATGAGTAAAATAGAAAAAAGATGGATGCGTGCCAAGGAAGTAAGTCAATATCTTTCCATCGGTCTTAGTACCGTATGGTTATATGCTAGTCAAGGTCGTTTAACAGCAAAAAAGTTGTCTTCAAGAGTCACAGTATTTGATATAGAGGAGGTAGAACGTCTTTTAGATGGCCAGATGAAAAGCACAGAAAAAAATGGTTCTACACAGCCATGAGATACAAGAGAGCCTACATCGACTCTCTTAATTTATCCGGTGAGAATTTAGAAGCTATGTTTATATATAATGAAGATTATTACATTGAAGTTGTAAAGAACAAAAGTGTATTTGAGCCCAACAAATGGAAAGAAACGTTTGGCAAAAAATTGACACCAAGTATCATTGATGCCAGGATCGTACACACCTGTTTGGGCTTAAAATTGCCGCTTAAAACCTTTGCCATAACTCCAAAAAGACAGACTCTGGAGTTTGCAGGACTTCATGGCTACAATGAACGCTCACAGCTTTTAATGCAAACACTGAATGAATTAAAGAGTTGGTTGCTATTCACATGGGTCACTAGAGGAGACATAGCCATTGATTACATTGGCATGATACCAAAAAAGATCATCAAAAGATTGTCTCAAACAAGAAAGCCAAAACAGGTGGGTCATACTACCTACTGGAAAACCGATAAAGAGAAGAAAACAAACAGAGTCATGGATATAAAAATTTATAGTAAAACAGCTAAAGAGAAATTGGATTATCCGCTTATGAGACTGGAGTTTGTCTTTAAGTCTGAATACCTAAAAAAACTCTATTTCAAAGATCTTCAGACCATCTTTAAAAAGATGGAAAAAACGATCAAAAGAGCTACTGGTTTAAATGTAAAAATTCAAGGTATTGGCTCCCTCGCGTGCACGCGCGTAAGTTAATACCAATAAAATTTACAGAAAAACCCAAGCAAAGCCCCACTACAAGGGGCGTACAGCGAATTTGCATAAATTTCAATAAGAACAAAAAATATGTCAACGAAAAACGCCATAGAGCTTATCGAAAACGCCTACAATGCAAACCCTGACGACGAAGAGCTAAAAAACATCTACCAGCAAGTAAGCGACAAGCTTGATGAGATGGCGGGCATCTAAGGATTACCCGTGGGAGCATTAACAGACAGATACAAAGCAATACTAAAAAAGCAGGCATGGCATAAAAGGCTCATGGAGTGGCACAAAGACAGCCACCCACTGACTAAGAATGAGGATGGAACGCCAAAGGTCTTTTATCATGGGACTGGGGCGGATTTTGATACGTTTGATAGGGGAGATATTGGCTTTCATTTTGGCACTCAAAAATCAGCAAACGATAGGCTTAGGCACACTAATAAAATTGATTATGGGAACATAATGCCAGTCTATTTGAAAGCCAAAAATCTAATTAGATTAAAAGATATGAGATTTTGGTATGACACTGCAAAAATAGCAAAAGAACTCTATAAAGAAAGTATATTAAATAAAGATGAAAAAAATCAATTCACTACTAATATTTACGATAAAAATGCAAAAATGTCAAATCTGCGAGAAATCTTGTTATCGAAAGGATATGATGGAATCATATATAAAAACGCGGTAGAAAACAAAGGAGAAGATAGTTTTATCGTATTATCCCCCAACCAAATCAAATCCATCCACAACAAAGGCACATTTGACGAAAACAGCGCAGTTATAACGGATAGCGTTACGCTAGACTCTCCAGTAAAATCAAAACTACAAAAAGAAAAGCGCGGGATTTGGAATGTGACTTTTAATGGGAAAAACTCTACAGCCATATACAAAGATATTGATTTTATTGACGATGCAATTAAATTTGAGCAAGGGAAAGCAGATTATATAGACAATAAAGGCAATTTTAAAAATGGCTTTGGTGTTTTGCATATCGTTAAACATATAGGGAAAAATCAAGACGGGTGGGTTAGTGAAAAAGAGATAGTAAATATTGGTGTTGCGATTAGAAATACTAAGCCGTATATAAAATCAGGGAAGCGAATTTACGAATATTATAATAACTTTGGAGACAGATTTAAAATTATAATAGGCGATAAAAAGAATGGCGAAAGAACTATAAGTTTTTATAGTAATAGAAAGGCTGGGTTTGGCAACGATAGCCAAAATTACATTTACAACCAACCTTTTGGCAGAAGAGGCGGGAGTCATAATGCTCAACCAGCAACCTCTTCTACTGATACAATCATACCAAAAAACACAAATCAAGTCAACATGGACGGAGCAGAAACAATGAACATACTACAACAGATCAAAACAGAAACAAGTGTGCTGGCAAAAACAAAACTTGTCAAAGAGTGGAGATCACTTGGGGTAGCGGATAAGGCGAAAATAATAAAAGAGTATAGGAATGAGATAAAGGAAGATTATA
>JAJPEU010000012.1 GCA_021166685.1 Sulfurovum sp.
TTGTTTTTCTTCAGTTAACCGTTGATTTACACTCGCTTGTTATACTGTTCTTAGAAAAGGCGATCTTCTTAAGGTATTTTTACTCCTTGTCCAAATTGTAATCCTTCCTTGTTTTTACTGCTGCGAGGAGGTTGCCTTTTAGAGTGTATGTTTTTTAAGATTTTTTCTGCTTTTTTATCTATTTTTCTTTCAATAGATGCAAACTTACTTTACGCTAAAATACTTTCAATGATATCATATTGAGGAAACTGCCATGTCCAAAAAAATTGCTTCTGCAAGAATCTCAGAGAAAAGCTCCCAGTTGTTGCAGGATCTTAACAACTCTCTTCCTTTTGACAAATTACTTTATCGTGAAGATATTGAAGGTTCAAAGGCACATGCTTTTATGCTTGCTCAGCAGGGAATCATCTCTAAAGAGGATTATGGCAAGATTGAAACGGGACTTGTTGAGATACTTGAAGAGATTGAGTCCGGTATTTTTACTCTGAATGGTGATGATGAAGATATTCATATGGCTATAGAGGGGCGTTTGACACAGAAAATAGGAGATGCGGGCAAGCGTTTGCATACTGCAAGAAGCCGAAACGATCAGGTAGCATTGGACTTTAGGCTTTATGTGCAGCGAAGTACCAAAGAGATTGCAGAATTTCTTTTGAAAAACATTACTACACTGATCAAGGTTGCTGAAGAGCATACCGAAACATTGCTTCCGGGCATGACACATCTCCAACATGCACAGCCTATTAATTTTGCATATCATATGATGGCATATGCGAGTATGTTCAAGCGTGATTATGAGCGTTTTATAAGTTCATATGAACGGAACAACTATAGTCCGATTGGATGTGCAGCATTGGCGGGTACACCGCATCCAATCAACAGAAAGATTACGGCTGAAAAGCTGGGCTTCTATACACCGACACTCAACTGCCTTGACACGGTAAGTGACCGTGACTTTGCCTTGGAGATTCTCTTTAATGTTGCAACGATGATGATGCACATAAGCCGTTTAAGTGAAGAATTGATCTTATGGAGTGCAAGCGAATTTAGATGGGTGACACTGAGTGATCGCCATGCAACAGGAAGCTCTATCATGCCGCAGAAAAAAAATCCGGATATTCCTGAATTATTAAGAGGAAAAACAGGACGCGTTAATGGCAATCTTGTGGGATTGCTTACAGTAATGAAAGGATTGCCTCTTGCATACAACAAAGATATGCAAGAAGACAAAGAAGGTGTTTTTGACTCTGTACGTACGGCTCTTTTGTCTCTTCGTGTACTCGATGAGATGATTGCAGAAATGAAGGTCAACACAGAGCAGATGGAGAAAGCTTGCATGATAGGGCATCTCAGTGCTACGGATTTGGCGGACTATCTTGTAAGGGAAGCAGGACTTCCTTTCCGTGACGCATATCATATTACGGGAAATGTTGTAAATTTGGCAGAAGAGAAAAAAATGGATATTTCTGAACTCAGTTTGTCTGATTTGCAAAGTATTGATAAGCGTATAGGTGAAAATGTAATGATACTGCTTGATAATCGAGCCTCAATGAATGCTCGTCGATCAGAGGGCGGCACTGCTACAATAAGAACTTTGGATCAGATAAAGAGCTTAAAAGCCTGGTTGCTTGCACAAGGCTAGAGATATAAGCGGTAAGAAAAAGAGTGTAGACGGTTTTTGCTTTTTATTTTCATACATAATATGTATCTAAGATAAATGATTTTCATAAAATTGAGGAATTTTTGTTGTGGACAGCAAATCAATAGATTTTTATCTTGAAAAATTAAAAAATGGTATGCGGGCCAATAAGCATATTAATGATGTGGATCTAGCAGACTATCTGAAAGTTATTAAGCCCGAAGATGAGGAAAAATTTTTCGCTTATCTTGAACTGCTTCCTCTTGAAAAGAGAGCTGCGACACTCATAGAGCTTCCATTGCCATTTCAGATTGATTTTATCAAAGAGCATGATGCGACATACTTGGCGCAGATAATTGAAGTGTTGGATAGTGATGATGCTACTGATTTGTATCAGTCTATCAGCAAAACTGATCGCCAGAAGAGTGATACATTATTTACTTTTTTAAAACATCGAACACAAGAAACGATCAGGCAGCTTATCTACTATCATAGCAGCGAAGCCGGCTCTTTAATGCAAACTGAGATTTTTAAAGTTTCGAGCGGCAAAACTGTAGCTCAGGCGATAAAGATCTTGGCGAAGCTCAAAGAGCAGGGCATTGGCACAGTTCAAAGTGTATATGTGACTGATAGCGGAGACAGGTTTATAAAAGCTATTTGTATTGATGATCTTCTTTTGGAAAAAACAGATAGTGTATTTTCTGAGATTATAAATAAATTTCCTCCATCTTATAGTGTAACGCCTCATGATTCTATCAATAAAACGATCAATATGATGGTGAAATACAGCCTTACAAGTTTAGCGGTTGTTGACGAGAGGGGTTATCTGTTGGGCCAGATTACCCACGATGATGCCGTAGCTGCGATGCAGAAAAGAGCAACAAAACAGATTTACAACCTTAATAAATTAAGCGAAAAAGAACATATTCATGAGAGTTTTTCAAAAACAGGAAGAGTAAGATCGATTTGGCTTGCTGTCAATCTGGTAAACGCTATTATTGCTTCCATGGTGATAGGTGCATTTGAAGAGATACTCTTAACGATCGTTGCTTTAGCAGTTCTCATGCCGATAGTGGCCAATATGGCCGGCACAGCATCTGTACAAACGATGACAGTAGTTATCCGACAAATGGCATTAGGAGAGATCAATCTTCATGAACTTCGCCCTGTCTTTATCAAAGAGTTAAAAATGGCCGCCGTCAATGGAATACTGTTTGGCATACTTAGTGCCATTATTGCTCAATTTTGGTTTGAAAATCAATATGTTTCTTTTTCAATCGGCTTATCTATGTTGGTAAGCTTCTTATTGGCCGGTTTTTTGGGAGTATCAGTCCCTTTTCTTCTTAAAAAAATGAAGTTTGACCCAGCTGTTGCCAGCTCTGTTATTGTGATAACCTTAGTCGACATCATTGGTTTTTTTAGTTTTCTTTGGTTTGCACAGATGATTGCATTATGAGAATAAAAGCAATCATTTTTTCTTTGTTTCTGTCTCCATGTAAAAATACATATTTCAGATAAAATTGTGTGCATCTTCATGGGAATGATCCCATGTAAGTTGCCCTCCGCCCAATAGATGAAAATGAAGATGAAAGACCTCTTGCCCTCCATCTTGTCCATTATTGGTGATCAGTCTATAGCCTGTTTTATCTATACCGACTTTTGCAGCAACTTCTTGAATAAAAATTGTTAACTCCCCCATCATTTCAGCACTAGCTTCTTGAAAACAATCTACATGTTGTTTGGGAATGATAAGGATATGTACAGGCGCCTTGGGATAGAGATCGTGAAATGCTAAAAAATACTCATTCTCATGCACTGTGTTATTGGGTATCTCTTTGTTGACAATTTTACAAAATATACACATAAATATATCCTTTAGTTTACTACTTTTATTGAATTATAACACACATATATATCAATAAATCCCACTATTAGTTAGTTTTGGATAAAATCACATCCATCATAGAGAAATAAAAACGATACGATAAAAACATAGTTTTTGGAACATGGCTGGGCGTATAGACCTGTTGCTGAAGCGGATTGGTATCAGCATAGTGTGCAGAGCTTTGCTTTGTGGGTGTTCTGACAAATGGAGTGAAATGAAAAATTTAAAAGAAAAAATCATTCAAGCGGATTCGCTTGAGGGATTGGAAAAAGTGCGCATTGAATTATTTGGCAAAAAAGGACTGTTGGCCGTAGAGTTTGCTAAGCTTAAAGATGTTCCGGGTCCCGAGAAAAAAGCATTTGCGGAAGAGTTGAATGAAAATAAAACAGTTCTACAGACTGCTTTTGATACCCAATATCAAATATTGAAGGCTAAAGAGATAGAAAACATACTTCAAAGCGAAGCCATTGATGTTTCACTTTATAGTACACTTTCTGCAAAAGGGGCTTTGCATCCGGTTACAGAGACAATGGATAGGATTATTGACTATTTTGTAGCCTTGAACTTTGCTGTTGAGAGCGGACCAGTGATTGAAGATGATTTTCATAACTTTGAGGCGCTTAATCTTCCGAAATGTCATCCCGCAAGAGACATGCAAGATACTTTCTATTTTAACGACGGCGGGCTTTTGCGCACTCATACCTCTCCTGTGCAGATACGCACAATGATGGCAACCAAACCTCCCATTAGGATGATTGCCCCGGGTGCAGTGTTTCGTAGAGATTATGATCTTACGCATACGCCGATGTTTCATCAGGTGGAGGGGCTTGTTGTGGAAGAGAAGGGCAAAGTAAGTTTTGCAAATTTAAAATCTATATTAATAGATTTTCTACGTTACATGTTTGGTGATGTCAAGGTGCGCTTTAGACCAAGCTTTTTCCCTTTTACTGAACCTTCGGCAGAAGTCGATATCTCTTGCATCTTTTGCGAAGGCAAAGGTTGCAGAGTATGCTCGGGAACAGGCTGGCTTGAAGTTCTTGGATGCGGGATTGTGGATCCTAATGTATTTAAGGCAGTCGGCTATGAAGATGTCAGCGGTTATGCATTTGGCCTTGGGGTGGAGCGTTTCGCAATGCTGATACATAAAATACCTGATTTAAGGTCACTATTTGAGGGAGATATTCGTTTGTTGGAGCAGTTTAGATGAGGGTGACAAGAAGTTGGTTAAGTGAATTTATTGATCTAAGTGACATATCAAATGATAAACTCTATGAGACATTCAATGCGATTGGGCTAGAAGTAGAAAGTATCAAGCCTATTAAAATACCCCAAAAAGTAGTTATAGGAAGAATTCTTTCTTGCGAAAAGCATCCGGATGCAGATAAGCTTAATGTTTGTCAGATCGATGTAGGTTTGGGGGTTAGACAGATTGTGTGCGGAGCTGCGAATGTGATCAATGCAGAATATGTCGCAGTGGCAATGATAGGAGCAGTCTTGCCGGGTGATTTCAGCATTAAGCATGCCAAGCTTCGAGGCGTAGAGAGTGAAGGAATGGTGTGTTCTGCTTCAGAGCTTGGATTGCCTTCTTTGGGCGAAGGAATCATGATTCTTGATGAAAGTATCGGAAAGCTTGAGGCGGGAAATGAACTCAGTGCGTATGAAAAAATGGCAGATACGATTATTGAACTCGAGTTGACTGCAAACAGAGGTGATTGCTTGAGCGTTTATGGTGTAGCAAGAGATTTGAGTGTTGCATTAGATAAAGAGTTAAAATCTTTTAGTTATAAGCAAGAAGAGAAGATGAAGCTTGGTATTGCCAGGGAAGCGGAGATTCATACCGAAGGTATAATGGAAGCAAATCTGAGGTACAAACTGGCTACAGTAGAAGCAAAAAAAAATAGTTTTATTGTGCAGTTGCGTTTAGCCTTAGTCGGGATAGAAACGCAAGGGATTATAGGGGAGATGGTTGCCTATGCAACACATGCAACCGGAGTAATATTGCGCGCTTATGACAGTGTTTGTTTTCGCAATGAAACGGATAAGATAGTTGTTAGGCCCACAGCTGTCAAAAAAGGTATTATTGAAATTAGCAGCAACGGGATGCCTTTGAGTATTGTGGGTGTCAGTCAAGAGAAAACATGTATAGCCAATGATGCAACCAAACAAATTCTTTTTGAGGCCAGCTATATCAATCCCAATATACTCGTTGAAGCTGTTTTTGCCGGTTCTTTGGCAAAGGACGAACTCTACTATAAAACTTCAAGAGGAAGCAATCCTGATCTTTCTTTTGGACTTATGTACTTAGCTTTTTTAATGGATCAATATGGTGAAATCAATTGTTACGAAGGGTCTTTGGACGTAGATGCTGAGTATGAAAAAACAATTCTTCGTGTCACTGCAGAGGAGATTTGTCAAATTGTAGGGCAAAAAGTAGAAACCAATAAAATGATTACTATTTTAAGACATTTGGGCTTTGAAATCAATGTTATAGGAGATCATTTTATTACGGCCGAGGTGCCGCTCTTTAGGCACGATATTACCAATATTCAAGATATCGCAGAAGAGATAGTGCGTATTATAGGAATTAACAATATACAAGCAAAACCATTGGCATTTTTTGAAAAAAACCGTCTAAACAGTACCTCCAATAAATATGAAATAAAAAAATCATTAAGAAACCGTGCGATCAGCGTTGGATTTTATGAAAATGTTTCTTATGTATTTGGTGAAAAATCCGCATTGGAGTGTTATGGTTTTTCTACAGTAGAGGAAGGATTGGATCTTTCAAATCCAATTGTTGAAGAGTTAAACACACTAAGAAGTACAATTTTAATAAATCTTCTTAATGCGGTAAAACGCAATGTGAACTATACTAAAAAATCCATCCCTCTTTTTGAAATAGGCTATGTTTTTGGAAGCAGACGCGAACAAAAAGAGGTTCTTTCTTTTGTTTTTTCCGGTCAGGTAAGCAATGAAAATGTCAGTAATAGCGGAAAACCAAAAATGATTGATTTTGCTTCTTTTGTACAAAAAATAGGAGCAGTGATTGGTGTTTTTGAATTAATGCCTTGCACGCATAAAAACGGCTTATTGCATCCGTACCAATCTGCAGACATTCTGGTTAATGGAAAAGTCTGTGGATTTTTAGGTAAATTGCACCCTAGCGTACAGCAAAGCTACGGCATTCCCGATACTTTTTTTGCAGAATTGGATTTTGACGCATTGATGCCCAAGCACATAAATGCCAAATCAATTTCCAAATTCCAAGGGGTCTATAAAGACTTAAGTGTCGTGATAGAGAAACAGATTTCTTATTATGAGGTGGCTAAAGTGCTTCGCTCTTTGGTGTTGCCGCTGCTTAAAGATATTTATCCGGTTGATATCTATGAGGATGAAAAACTGGGTGATAAAAAAAGTTTGACAATGCGTTTCTTTATCCAATCGATGGATAAAACACTTCAAGAGAGTGAGATAGAAACTGTTATTGCCCAGATTATGGAAACCCTTAAAAAAGAATGCAAGGCAGAACTGAGATGAAAGTAGCACATATAGCGCCAGTACAAAAAACATTTAAACTGGTGTGTGATGATATCGCAGCAGACAAATCAATTTCTCATCGGTGTGCTATATTTTCTTTATTGAGCGACAAGCCTTCGCATATACGTAATTTTCTTTTGGGCGAAGATACATTGAACTCTTTAAAAATAGCATCACAGTTGGGGGCACATGTACAAAGGGAAGGATCAGATGTAGTTATTGCGCCGCCTATGAAACTTACTGAGCCAGATGATGTTTTGGATTGTGGCAATGCTGGGACAGGTATGCGATTGTATTGTGGTTTGCTTGCGGGAGTGAAGGGTAATTTTGTTCTTACGGGAGATAAGTATCTGCGTCACCGCCCTATGAGTCGGGTTGTAAAACCTTTGCGTGAAGTGGGAGCCAAGATAGACGGGAGAGAAAACGGTAATCTGGCCCCGCTTTGTATCAGAGGACAGGCTTTGAAGCCTTTTCGCTACGAATCTCCTGTAGATTCTGCACAGGTTAAATCCGCACTTATTCTTGCTGCACTGGGAGCAGATGGAAAAAGCTATTATAAAGAGGCGCTGCTTAGTCGCGATCATACGGAGCGTATGCTTCAAGGCATGGGTGCAAGTATTGTATTGCAAAAGGAGGGATGGATAGAAATCTCTCCGATAAAGACGCCGTTAGATCCTCTGAATATGACTGTCCCGGCTGATCCTTCCAGCGGATTTTTCTTTGCTGTGGCTGCAGCAATTACACCGAATGCTTCTGTGACAATCAAAAATGTAACACTCAATCCTACGCGAATCGAAGCCTATAAAGCGCTGGAACGCATGGGGGCTAAAATAATATATGCGGTGCACGAAGATATTTATGAGCCGATTGGTGATATTCATGTAAGTTACAATGGCAAATTAAGGGCCATTGATATTGAAAATCATATCGCATGGCTGATAGATGAACTTCCTGCGCTTGCTATTGCTATGGCCAATGCAGAAAGCACAAGCCGCGTACGTAATGCCCATGAGCTTCGGGTCAAAGAGAGTGATCGTATCTCTTCTGTATTAAACGGACTCAATGCGTGCGGAATCGAAACAGTTGAATACGAAGACGGATATGAGATTGTAGGCGGAAAAATTCATAAAGCAAAAATAAACAGTTGCGGAGATCACCGAATAGCCATGAGTTTTGCAATTGCAGGCCTATTGGATGGTATGGTGATAGAAGATAGTGCATGCATAGATACTTCTTTTCCCAATTTCTTTGATATTCTTTCTCAGATAACAAAGGTAAGCCTATGAAGATTCAATTGGCATCAAGTTATGGGTTTTGTTTTGGTGTGAAAAGAGCAATTAAAATCGCAGAAGAATATAAAGGAAGCAAGACGTATGGTCCGCTCATTCACAATAAGGATGAGATTGATCGTCTTAAGAAGGGATTTCAGATTGGATTGGCAGAAAAATTTGATGAAATCACTCCCGATGATGCAGTGGTGATTCGCACACACGGCATTCCAAAGAATGAACTGGCCCAACTGAAAGCACAAAGAAATACTATTGTTGATGCAACGTGTCCTTATGTTACAACACCTCAAAAAATTGTTGAAAAAATGAGCCGGGAAGGATACAGCATTGTGATTTTTGGAGATCAAAATCACCCGGAAATTAAAGGCGTAGTCAGCTATGTTCAAGATCAGCGCAATGCCTTTATTGTGCTTAGTGAAAAAGAGCTTGAGGGATTGCCGCTTTTGGGGAAAATAGCTTTGGTTTCTCAGACTACCAGAAAACCGGAAGATTTTTTGAAAGTAGTCAATGCGCTTATTCTTAAGTACAAAGAAGTGAGAGTGTTTAATACTATTTGCAATGCAACATTTGAAAATCAAGATGCAGCAGCTGAGCTGGCTAAAAATGCGGATATCATGATAGTTATAGGAGGAAAACATTCTTCAAATACCAAGCAGCTGCACTCGATTTGCAAGACATATTGCGTAGAGAGCTATCTGATCGAAAATGAGCAGGAATTGGATAAGGCTTGGTTTGAAGGCAAAAAGCTTTGTGGTATTTCTGCGGGAGCCTCAACTCCCGACTGGGTTGTTCAGAATGTAATTGATAAGATTAAATCGATGAAAAAAGTAGAAGATTAAGTAATTTAAATAAAAAATAGTATAATAACATAAAATTAGGCACATAGAAGGATAGGTATGAAGTTCGAAGATATCGAAATAGAAGATGTAGATTTTGAAGCGATGCTTGAGGAGTCGTTTAAAAAATCAGAATCAAAAAGTGATTTAGTGACAGGTACTATTGTCAGAATAGATGAAAAAGAAGACCAGGCAATCGTAGATATAGGAGGCGGCAGAGACGCAAGCCTTCCGCTTTGCGAATTAAAAGATAAAGCAGGAAATCTTACATTTAAAGAGGGCGACAGTATTAGTGTAGTGACATTGGGAAGAGGTAAAATATCTCATACTATGGCACAAAACAAAGTAGCACTAAATGAGTTTATTTCTGAGTATGATGATGAGCAAGAATATATCATTGAAGGCACAATAACCAAAAAAAATAAAGGCGGTTATGTTGTAGATTGCGACGGGCTCGAATTTTTTATGCCGCGCACACTTTCTTATCTTTCTTCTAAAACTGATCCTATGGGCAAAAAAGTAAAAGCGGTTATCGTAAAAGTAGACAAAGAAAAAGGTTCAGTTGTTGTTTCCAGAAAAGAATTGATTGAGCGCGATAAAAGCAAAAATGATGAAATCGTTTCAGCGCTTCTTGAAAACAAAGAACCGGTTGTCGGCACCATCAAAAAAATTACCAGCTATGGTATGTTTGTAGATGTGGGAGGTATGGACGGTCTTGTGCATTACTCTCAAATTTCACACAAAGGTCCCGTAAATCCATCTAAATATTTTCAGGAAGGTGATGAGGTTCACGTTATTGCGCTTGACTATGATAAAAAGAAAAAACATCTTTCGCTTTCTATTAAAGATGCAAACCTTGATCCTTGGTCAGACATTGATTCGATTATCGGCGTAGGCGATACGGTAACAGCAACTGTAAGCAATATTGAACCGTATGGCGTGTTTGTAGATTTGGGAGAAGATCTTGAGGCATTCTTGCATGTTTCTGAAATTTCATGGGATAAAAATGTAAAACATCCTAAAGATTATCTTGTGAATGGTCAAGAGATCAACGTAGAGGTAATTGAAATTGACAAAGCAGGCAGAAGGCTGAGAGTAAGTCTTAAAAACCTTCTTCCTAAGCCAATGGACGCCTTTGCATCCGAATATAAATTAGGCGATGTAGTGAAAGGTGCTGTAACTTCTGTTACTGACTTTGGCGCTTTTGTAAAAGTCGGAACCGTAGAAGGATTGTTGCATAATCAAGAAATCTCATGGGATAAAGCTCAAAATGCAAAATCAACTCTTAAGGTCGGTGATGAAGTTGAGGTAAAAATTATTAAGATAGATAAAGATGCAGGGAAAATTTCTTTGAGCAAAAAAGCACTAGAGACTTCACCTATAAAAGCATTTGCCCAAACGCATAAAATCGGCTCTATAGTAACGGGTATTGTAAAAGATAAAAAAGATTTTGGTGTATTTATTTCTCTTCAAGACAATATAGATGCGCTCATTAGAACAGAAGATCTTCACCCGCTTAAATTTGATGAAATTGAAAAAGGCCAAGAGATTAAGGGAGTGATAAGTTTTATTGACGCAAATAACGATAAAATCAGAGTTTCTGTAAAAAGATTAGAGCGCCAAGAAGAAAGAGAGGCTATGGAGCAACTCAATATGGATCAAGATGACAGCATGACATTGGGTGATGCATTTAAAGAACAATTTAAAAAATAAGAGGCGATACCATGTCAAAGATTACTATTGTTGTTTGTGATCATATCCATCAGAAAGGATTAGATATTTTAAGCGCAGATGCTGATATTGAAATGATCAATGCGGCAGATGAGCCCAAAGACAAGCTGGTAACACAGATACTTCCTCTTGCCGATGTTGCAATTACACGCTCATCCACAGATGTGGATGAGTTTTTTCTTGCACATGCAGCTAAAATGAAAGCTGTAGTAAGGGCAGGCGTAGGTGTTGATAATGTTGACATTGACGGATGCAGCAAAAGAGGAATCGTTGTCATGAATGTTCCTACCGCAAACACTATTGCCGCAGTTGAACTTACGATGACGCATATGCTTTCGTGCGTGAGAACATTTCCATATGCACATAATAATCTCAAGATTGACCGCATATGGAGAAGACAGGACTGGTATGGTACTGAACTCAAAGATAAAAAACTTGGTATTATAGGATTTGGAAATATCGGTTCACGTGTCGGAAAAAGAGCCAAAGCTTTTGAGATGGATGTGATTGCGTATGACCCGTATATTGATTCATCCAAAGTAACAAATGAAGATATTGCTTACACTAAAAATTTTGATGATATTTTGGCGTGCGATATCATTACAATACACACGCCAAAAACCGAAGAGACTATTGGCATGATCGGAAAAGAAGAAATTGCCAAAATGAAAGATGGCGTAATCCTTATTAATTGTGCAAGAGGCGGACTTTACAATGAAGATGCTCTTCTTGAAGGACTTAAATCTAAAAAAATTGCAATGGCCGGAATTGATGTGTTTGACAAAGAACCGGCTACAGATCATCCTTTGTTGGATTTAAACAATGTAACTGTAACACCTCATTTGGGCGCAAACACTAAAGAATCGCAAGAAAACATTGCGATTCAAGCGGCAGAAAATGCAATAGCTTCTGCCAAAGGAATTGCGTATCCGAATGCGCTGAATTTACCGATCAAAGAGAATGAATTGCCAGATTTTGTAAGACCGTACCTTGAGCTTATACAAAAAATGGGTCATTTGTCGGCACAAGTGAAAAAAAGTGCTGTAAAATCTATTAAGGTAATGGCAAAAGGCGAGATTGCAGAGTATATTGAGTCTATGGGTACATTTGCCACAGTAGGTGTGTTGACGGAATCTCTGGCAGACCAAGTCAATTACGTAAATGCTGAATTTGTGGCAGCCGAACGCGGAATATCGATCAGCAAAGAGGTAAAGCCCAACACTAGCGGGTTTACCAATGTTGTCATCATTAAATTGACCACAGAGCAGGGAACCATCAGTATAGCAGGTACTGTATTTGACGGCAGTGTGCAGCGCATTGTTGAAATCGATGATTATGATTTAGACGTTGAGCCAAAAGGAACTATGATTTTCTTTAGGAATACAGATACTCCAGGTGTTATCGGCGATGTCGGTAGAATTTTGGCGCAAAACGGCCTTAATATTTCTGATTTTAGATTAGGAAGAGATACCAAGCAGCAAGCCCTTGCCGTTGTACGGGTTGACGGAAAAGTCAGCAAAAAAGTTCTAGAAGAGCTTTCTGCCTTGAAGGCGTGCATCAGCGTTGCGCATGCAACACTTTAAAAAAATCGGCGGAAACGTCCGCTCGATTTTTTTATTTAAAATACTTATAATCATAACTTCTTTTAATTAACAAAATATATTTTCTTCGATATAATTCTTTCTTTTAATCATATAGTATTTTTTATGCGCGGCATGGAAAATCTTTTTACTTTAGCTATAATTAATTTGAATCAATATTGGAGTGTTGAATGAAAAGATATTTGATCTTTCTGTTTGCTATCCCTCTTTTTGCGGGTATAGAACATTTAAGTTTGCAACAAGCTTTGGATATGTTGCAAAAAAATAACCTAGAGTTGAAAATTTCGCAGTTTGAGTCCCAGATGAAAATGTATGAAGCCAAAGCGGCAAAAGGGCACAATTATGGAACGCTTGATGCCACCGTATCGGCTATGCGGTCGAACGATGCGGGTAATGTATTTGGGTTCAAGCTTCAAAGCCGCGAAGCGGATTTTGGGGATTTTGGTGCGGATGAATTTATGAATAATTTTGGAAATTGTCAAGATGGAGACATGCAGGCATGTGAAGATATGTACAATAAGCCACCTAGTAGTTTAAATTATCCCGAAGCGCGTAACCACTACCAAACCAAACTCTCTTATATGCTGCCTCTTTATACCGGTGGCAAATTGACCGAATACGGACGCATTACCCAGTCACTTTACCGCATGAGCCAATACGATACCCAAAAACTTCTCAATGAAAAAATATTTCAAACGAAAAAAGCATTTTATGATATCTCTTTGGTTGAAAACTATATTTATAATCTTTCAAAAATCATGCAAAATATTGATAAACTTGAATCCGTCGTAAGATCTATGTACAAAGAAGGGTATGCGCAAAATATTGATGTTCTTGAAGTCGAAGCGCGCAAAGCAGAAGCGCAGAGCATGCTCAATCAAGCAAAACTCAACAAAGATTTGGCTTATCAGTTTCTCTCTTTTTTGCTCAACACCGAAGTTAGTTCTATAACAAAAATTGATGAGATGGCACGTATGCCTCAAATAAATACTGCCGAAATTGAATCAAACAATATTGATATTCAAAAAGCACTGTTGGGACTGCAGATCACTCAAATGGCACTCAATGTAGAAAAATCAAATTTTCTTCCGACGGTCGGTGCATTTGCAGAATACGGAAGTGCCGACAATAGATTGTGGAATGAATTTTTAGACAAAGATGCCTACACGTTTGGCGTGCAGTTTAAATGGAATCTGTTTAACGGCGGAGTAGATGCTGCAAATCTCGAAAAAGCAAAGGTCAACTATCTCAAAGTACAGGATCAGGTGGCTTTGGCTAAAAGCGGTATCGCGCTGCAGGTAAAAAAACTGCAAACCGAAATTTTAAGCAAGTCCTCCGATATCAAAAATTACAAAAAACAGTTAAGTTTTGCCAAAAAGGTGTACGAAAACTATCACGCCCGATATAAAGAAGGGTTAGTTTCAATTTCGGATTTGCTGATGAAGCAATCCAAAGAGCTTGAGATGCTGCTTAAGCTTTTGACCGTTGAAAATGAACGCAATACCAAGATTTTCGAATTAAACAGTATCTTAAATGCAGGAGGAAATGTATGAAAAAAATAATTTTAATGTCTGCCTTATTCTTTTTGACAACAGCAGTGCAGGCTGTAGAGATCAATTTGAGCGGGAGTGTGATCTCGGACAATCAAAAAATGATCACAAGCCGGTACATGGGGTATGTAAAAAATATGGCAGTAGCCGAGGGAGACATTGTTAAAAAAGGGCAGCTGCTCTATGAAATCGATTCCATAGAGATAGAAGCAGCAGAGAGACAGGTTGATTTGGCCATTTCACAAGCCAGGCTTGCATTGCAAATGAATGCAAACCAGTACAACAATGTCCTAACCAACCTTGCAAGACATGAAAGGCTTTATGCAAAAAAAATGGTTTCAAAGTATGAGCTTGAAACACTTCAGCTTGCAGCAAAAAATCTTCAAGATATGGTGAAGATTGCCAAAGAGCAAGTTGAGCAAGCTTTAGCAAAGAAAGATGAAGTTTTAAATCAATATAACTATCTGAAAGTGCAAGCGCCCAATGCAGGAGTGATTGTCTCCAAAAAGCTCAATGAGGGTGAAATGGCGATACCCGGTATGCCAGCGGTAGTGCTTACGGATTTGAGTAGGTTAAAAATCTTAGCAGAGATCAGCGAGAATGATCTTAAACATATAGATTTAGGCAAAGAGGTTTCTGTGGAGATTCCCTCGATCGGGCTAAAAACAACAGGCACGATCAGTTCTATCATTCCAAGCTCTAATCCTATGACACACAAATTTACCATTAAGATGACTTTTGATTTAAAAGGATATTCTGTCTATCCGGGCATGTATGCAAAAGTTATCATCAATAGTTAGGAAAAATATGGATACAAAAAATGAATATCAAGTAACTGATGTTGCGGGAAAGCTGGCCAAAGGATTTTTACGCAATCCTTTGACTGCTGTTTTGGGCGTATTTCTTTTACTTATGGGGTATTTGGCGCTCAGTATCATGCCCAGAGAAGAGGATCCGCAAATTGCCATATCCGGAGGCGCAGTGATTGTGGCGATGCCGGGAGCATCGCCCAAAGAGATAGAAAATATCATTATTAATCCTTTGGAAAGAAAACTCAGAGAAATTCGCGGAATAGAGCATATTTATGGCATGGCGATGGATAATGTGGGGATTGTCAATGTTATGTATTATATAGGGGAAGACAGAGAAGACTCAAATCTTAAGCTGTACGATAAGGTCATGCAAAATATGGATGAGATGCCAAAAGGAGTCATGCAGCCGCTGATAAAACCGTTTGATATTGATATCGATATTCCTATCGTTACAGTGGCTTTTTATCCCAAGGAGGGCTCACAAGTAGATGATGTTACGCTTTTCAATAAAGTCAGAAATATACAGCAAAAATTAAATGCTATTGATAATGTAGCCAAAACCACCCTAAGCGGCGCCCATAAAGCACAGTACAATGTGCAAGCAGACATAGGAAAACTTTCAGCATACAATTTGTCTTTGGGGCAAATCATGAAAGCAGTGCAGTCCGTTGCTGTGGATGTGCCTGATGTAAAAAGCGCAACACATGAGGGGAAATTAGTCATTTTTGGCGTTGAAAATGCTATTGAGAGCGTAGAAGATGTAGGCAATGTGATTGTTGCACAATATATGGGATCTCCTATTTACCTTAAAGATGTAGCTACTGTAACCAAGGGTATAGATATTCAAAATTTCAAAGAAGCCAAAATACTGCATAAAACAGAAGCAGATGGTGCGGAAAAAAGTTCTCTGGCAAAGCAGATTACGCTTACTGTAGCAAAACTGGCGGGGACAAATGCCGTTTTTGTTTCAGAGGATGTGATAGAAGTACTCAAAGCGCATGAAAAAGAATTTTCTGATGCAGGAATAGGATATCTTGTCACCAGAAACTATGGGCACAGGGCAAATGAAGCAGTAAATGAGCTTATGCATCACTTGATTATTACTATTGTTATCATTGCTTTTATGTTGGTATTTGCATTGGGATGGAGAGAGTCTTTGATCGTAACATTTACGGTACCGGCTATTTTGGCAATTACTCTTTTTGTCGCTTATTTATCGGGACAAACGATTAACAGAATTACCCTTTTTGCTTTTCTGCTTTCGTTAGGATTGCTGGTGGATGCTGCTATTATCGTGATTGAAAATATACATAGGCATTTGCACAGTCATGAAGCACAAAGCAAGGAGATGGATGAATTGCTGGTAGAGGCTACCGATGAGATCGGCGCACCAACCAATATAGCAACATTGGCAATCATCTTAACCATGGTTCCGATGGCGTTTGTGGGAGGAATGATGGGTTCTTTTATGAAGCCTATCCCATATAATGTTCCTGTTGCTTTGCTGGCATCACTGGGGGTAGCTTATATTTTTACACCCTATTTGAGTTTAAAGCTTCTTAAAAAACCAAAAGCAGGAGACAGCCATCATAAAATGCAAGAAAACAAAGGAGAGGATCAATGAAAAAACTAGAACAATTTATCTATACTATTTTAGATAAAAAATCTAAAAAAATGCTCGTAATTGTTTTAACTGTTTTTGCATTTTTCGGTTCTTTGTTGATGTTTCCTGCACAGCTGGTTTTGGCAAAAATGTTACCGGGAAAAAGCGACAATACCTTTTCTATCTATGTCGATACGCCTTCGGGCAGCTCAATTGAGCAGACAAAAAATGTTAGCAGCTGTGTAGTTGATTTTTTGCAAAAAGAAAAAGAAGTAATGAATATTGAACTTTTTTTGGGTCAAGGAATACCGCTTGATTATGCAGGGCTTGTAAAAGGAACAGGCATGAAGAGTGCTGAAAATGTTGCTGAAATTTCTGTGAATTTGACAGACAAGCACCAAAGAGATGAGCCTTCGTTTTTAATGACGCAGCGCCTAAGGCCTTTGGTGAAAGACAAATGCGAAAAATTAGTACCGCAAACTACTATTAAATTTATTGAGCAGCCGGCAGGACCTCCGACGATGGCATCCATTGTTGTAGAGGTGTATGGGGAAAATCTCAATGAAATCAGAAAAATTTCAACCGATGTTGCGGATATTCTTTCAAAAACAAAGGGATTGGTTGATGTAGATATGATGGCAGATGAAATCTATAGTAAATATGAATTGGTGCCCGACAAAGAGAAGATCGCCAGAAGCGGATTGAGTGTTGAGCAGGTAAATAATATTTTGTATCTTGCTTTTGAAGGAATGGTGATTGCTCATAAAAATGCTAAAGACTTTCCTGATCAAATACCTATATTTTTAGCATTAGACAAAAAAAGCAAGCAATTACGATCAGATGAAAAAGAGGTTCTGCAAAGTAAAATCTCTTCTTTAAACCTTATGAATACAGAAGGAATGCTTGTGCCTCTAAGTGAGGTTGTTACGATCAGAAAAGCGGACTCAAGCCCCATGATTATGCATAAAAATCTCAATCGGATGATCAACGTCATTGCAGAAACAGACATGGTATCGCAGGTCTATCCTTTGCTTGATGCAAGAGAAAAAATGATGGAGTATTTTGCAAAAAAGTATGAGGTAGACAAGGAGCCCGGGATAACAACCTATATGTTTGATTTGCATTTGACGGATAAAAAGACGGGTGAAAAGTTTCTTTTGCGCTGGGACGGAGAGATGAAGGTGACTTTGGATACTTTTAGAGATCTTGGCGCCGCTTTTATAACTGCTTTAGTTTTGATTTTCTTGCTTTTGGTTGTCTATTATAAAAGCTTTGTTCTTAGCGGAATTATTTTGCTTGGCTCATTCCTTTCTCTGATTGGAGTGATTGTAGGGCACTGGGTAGCCAATTGGTTTACTTCGGAAACGTTTTTTTTAACAGCAACCTCTTTGATAGGATTTATTGCATTGATGGGGATAAGTTCCCGCAATTCATTGCTCTTGATTGATTTTGCAAAATCATTAATGCAATGTCATGGAATGCCAAAGCGCCAAGCAATTGCTGTAGCTACAGCGACAAGAGCCAAGCCTATCGCATTGACAGCCGTAGCAATCATATTGGGTTCTGCTTTGCTGGCCAGCGACCCTATTTTTGGAGGGCTTGGTGTGGCGCTGATCTCCGGAACAGTGGCAGCCGTTTTTGTTTCATTGTTCTTTGTCCCTATTTTAATGGATAGTGCAAAAGCAATGGATTTTAAAGCGGCAGAGTATTGTGATATAAATAATATATCAATTACCAAATAATTTTTTATTGGCTTTCTCTTGGTTGGCGGAGGTGTCCTTATAATTTGATTTAACCAAGCATCTGCTATAATGCACATAATTTTTTAACGAGGAGTCAAAATGGCTACAATAGGTATGGGTGATATCAAAAAAGGTGCCAGACTTGAAATGGACGGAAACCCTTATAAAGTAATAGAGTTTCAACATGTTAAGCCTGGCAAGGGCGCAGCATTCGTCCGAATGAAGATCAAAAACCTTGGCACAGGAAAAGTGATAGAAAAAACAGTCCATGCAGGTGATAAGTTTGAAGTTCCTGCTCTTGAGCAAAAAACGATGCAATATCTTTATGATGATGGTGAAATGCTGCAATTTATGGATACTGCAACGTATGAGCAGATCGCTTTGACTCATGAGCAGGTAGGCAAAGAGACATTTGATTTTATGATAGACGGCATGGAGGCAGATGTCCTTTTCCATAACGGTCATGCCATTTCAGTTGAGATTCCTCAAACGGTTGTGCTTAAAGTTGTTGAGACCCCGCCCAACTTCAAAGGAGATTCCCAAGGAGGCAAAAAACCGGCTACACTTGAGAGCGGAGCGGTTATACAGGTACCCTTTCATATTCTTGAAGGCGAGATGATTAAAGTGGATACTGTTGAAGGCAAATATTTAGAGAAAGCCAAATAATATTTTTATCCAAGCCGGCAATGGAAACACTCAAAATAGTTTAACTGCTATAAGCAGTTTTTCTCTTTTTGTGTTTGACTTTAACTCTCATCTTTATACGTTTTGTCGGCCTTTTCCACTTTGAATACCGATCTTGCATTTTCTAAAAATTGTTTCTTCTGCTCTTG